>NZ_JAXLPA010000005.1:0-576268 GCF_034322225.1 Aquimarina callyspongiae
TGAGAATATAGCCCACGATACCTATTATGTATATGATGATTTTGGGAACCTGACCTATGTAATCCCTCCAAAAGTAACACTGAGTTCAACAGATGGAGTAAGTACAACTGAACTATCAGAGCTATGCTATCAATATAAATATGATCACAGAAATCGATTGATAGAAAAGAAGATTCCAGGTAAAGGATGGGAGTACATTGTATATAATAAATTGGATCAACCTGTAATGACTCAGGATGCACTTTTAAAGGCACAAAGTGCCTGGTTGTTTACTAGCTATGATGCTTTTGGTCGTGTTGCGTATACAGGAGTAGATAAAAACAACACCAAAGAAAGAAGTGTTGTACAAGCAGAAGCTGATGCATCAGTTTCTCAATATGTCAATAAAACAACCACAGCAAATCTATATGCCGGTACAACAATATATTATAACAAAGGAAGTGTATACCCTAATAGTTTTGATGAAATATACACTATCAATTATTATGATAATTATACGTTTGATGGTAGTGTTGCCAATCCAGGAACAGTTTATAATCAAACCATTGCTACCAATGCTAAAGGACTGGCTACCGCATCTAAAGTACGAGTATTGGGTACCAACTTCTGGATTACAACAGTAACCTACTACGATCAAAAAGGAAGACCGGTATATATACATAGTACCAATGAATATCTAAATACAATAGACATTGTAGAAACCCAATTGGATTTTGCAGGCAAAGTAGTAACATCCAAAACTACGCATACCAAGGATAGTAATGCTCCAATTGTAACAGTAGATACCTTTACCTATGACCACATGGGTAGATTGTTAGATCAGTCGCAACAGATAGGTACCCAGGCAACAGAACGTATTGTTAGCAATACCTATGATGAAATAGGACAATTGATCACCAAAAATGTAGGAGGAACTACCACAGGAACAGGGTTGCAAACGGTAGATTACACCTATAATGTACGTGGTTGGTTACAAAGTATTAATGATGTGAACAATATAGGCAATGATCTGTTTGCTTTTGGGATCAATTACAATACTACCACAGAAGGATTAGGAGCTCCTAAGTTATACAATGGTAACATTAGTGAAACCACCTGGAAGACCGCCAATGATCTGACCAAAAGAGCGTATGGATATCAATATGATGCTTTAAATAGGATTACTAAAGGATTAGACAACACTCCAGATCAACGGTATAGTTTAACCGATATTGGTTATGATAAAAATGGGAATATTGAATCCTTGGTAAGAAAAGGGCAAGCTAACTTAAATGCTACTTCTTTTGGGTATATGGATGTATTAACCTATGAATATGATAATGGTAACAAACTCAATAAAGTATCAGATAATGGAGGACCTTATGGATTTAAAGATGGCACCAATACGAATAATGATTACGAATATGATATCAATGGTAATATGACCATCGATCGTAATAAAGGAATTAACAATATCACTTATAACCATTTAAATCTACCGACACAAGTAACCGTTGCAAATGGAGCAACTAACGGGAATATTACCTATATTTACGATGCCACTGGAGCTAAACTTAGAAAAGTAGCAACAGAGGGAAGTTCTGTAACAACAACGGATTATGCTGGTAATTATATTTATAAAAATAATACACTTGAGTTCTTTAACCATCCAGAAGGATATATAGAACCAGATGGTAGCGGTTATAAATATATCTACCAATACAAAGATCATTTAGGAAACATACGACTCTCATACGCAGATAGCGACAATGATGGGAAAATTGATGTTCTTAGAAATAACACTGACATCGATGGGGATGGTGACAATGCAATGGAAATACGGGAGGAAAAGAATTATTATCCTTTTGGACTGACACATAAAGGGTATAATTCTACTGTTAGAGGTAGAAAGCATACTTATGGGTTTGTAGGGAAAGAAGAGAATAGTGAAGTTGGTTTAGAATGGCTTGATTTTGGAGCTCGTAATTATAATGCTGCATTAGGACGATGGATGAATATTGATCCTTTTGCAGAAGTAATGCGCAGACATTCTCCTTATAATTATGCATTTAACAACCCTATTTTTTTCCAAGACCCTGATGGAAATATGCCTTGTCCTACAGGGGATTGTCCAGAAGAAGATAAAACAAAAGTAGCTATTGATGCAGGACATGGTATAGATGGTGATAATAATCCACAAATGGATCCTGGAGCTGTAGCAAACGGAGAACAAGAAAAAGATTTAGCATTGAATATATCAAAAAGTGTAAATTCTCACCTTCAGTCTTTTGGAGAAGATACTGTAATGATAAGAGAGGGAGATTTAGTAGTAGAAGGAAATTCTTTAAAATTTAGAACTAATAAAGCTAAAGACGAAGATTCTGATATTTTTGTTAGTATACACATAAATTCAGCAGCTAATGAAGATGCAAGTGGTTTTACAGTACTTTTCAAGGATAATGGAACAAATGCAGAAGAAAACCAAAGTTTAGCAGAAAATATTGCTGAAAAACAAAGTGTAATGTCTCTTAGAGGAGATGGTACACACGTGAGAAATGGTTTGTCTGTTCTAAATAGTTTTAGTTCTACAGGTCCTGCTGTTCTTGTCGAAGTAGGTTTTATTACCAATCAAGGAGACGTAGATCAAATGTCTACTCAAGCCCACGAGATAGGTAGAGACATAGCAAAGGGAATATTTAGTTTTATAACTGGCGGAACTGAACCTAAAGTACCAGCTATAGATAGTTCTCTCAATCAAAAATAAATACATAGTATAAGAACTTTATTATGAATGTACACAGTTTTTTACCAATTATCTTTTGCGTAATTATTTTTACTAGTTGTAATCAAATAAAAAGAAATATTAATACTAGTGGAGATATAAATAATCAGATTTCTAAAAAAATTAACCTTGAATTTGAATTGTCAGATTCTATTAAAAATAGAATATTAGAGAACAAATTATGGATTAATTCTTGGACAGATATAGATAGTACATTTTCTATAAATGATTTTGAAAAGGAATTTGAAAAGCGATTAAAATTAAATTGGTTTTCCTATAAAAAATCTGAGTTAAAAATAAAATCATTTGACTCCCTACTTATTCATTCAAATAAAGGTAAGTCAATAGATTTATACAGTTATAATACAATATTTGAAGAAGAAGGAGAGTTTATTTTTGTTCAATCTGGTGTAGATACTAAAGTTTTCATCAATGATAGTAATAATAGCAAAACAGAACTTATCACTACGGGTTCAATAGAAGTCATTGAAGATGCTTTTTGGTTAAATGAGAATACTATAATATTGTTAGGTTATTTATTCGAGGATAAATTAAAACCTTTCGTATGGTTTTTTCAAATTGAAGAGAATATTCAAGCTCGATATATTACAGACAGAGGTTTTGGAGGAAAAAGAGAGAAGCACAATTTTCTTTCATATAAATACCCAAGGATAAAACAAAAATAACCAGATAACTCGGATAATCCGTGTGGTCAGTAAAAATAAGAACCAGTTACATTTTAATGATGTAGCTGGTTTTTTTATGAGTACGCTTTTTTAGCTTTAGCATCTCGTAAGAATGCATCAAGTAAGGCAAATAAATGACTTTTATCTACTTCACTTAATAGTTCAAAGTCTTGCAAGCGTTCTATCATCCGTTTATCAAAAGAAGGTTTTAAGGTATCCCCTGCTACCGCTAGCCTCTTGGCTAGTGGCGAGTAAGAGTATACTTTACAATTATAAGGATTATAAAGAGACTGTCTTAAAAGGCAGTCTTTTTTTGTATTTTGCTGTACTGAGTAGAAATTATAAATTCAATACTCAAACCATTTGGTATATTAGAAATTAATAAATCTCTATAACTCGTAATGCGTTATTTAATCATCATATTATTTTTAATTAGTACTAGTTCTTTAGCACAAGAGCTTATTATAGAAAATGATAGCTTGATATTATGGCAAAAAAGCAGAAAGTTAACCTGGGATGATTTTAAAGGAGCAAAACAACAACCTAAAGACGTGTATTCAATGCATAAGATTGCAACTACCGCGATTTATTTTAAAAAAAGATATACCCAAACTCAGGGAAAACCTCCAAAACTTACCATCAGTTGTTATTTCGAAAAGTATCGCTCCTGGACAATTACTGATGATCATAAAACTTTAGAGCACGAACAAATACATTTTGATATTGCAGAATTATACATCCGAAAAGTAAGACAAGTTTTTACCAATCTACAAAAAAAGAGAGTTCTTACTATTAAAACATATATGAATAAAGTGAACGCTTTGATTACTGCATGTGGTGAATATCAAAACACCTATGATGATGAAGTATTATTGAGTTATAAAAAGCAACTAGAATGGCAATCAAAGATTGCAAAGGAGTTAGAAAAATTAAAGGAATATGAATATATCCCCTAATTCTCCATACTAGTGACCCTCAAAAATTATCTAAACCGTAAGAGGCTGTTTAAAAAGGTAGCTTTTGGTTGTCAAACTGAGCCTGTCGAAGTTTTTAATTTGTTGCTTTCAAAATGTCTTCGACAGGCTCAGACTGACAATTTTTGGTTTTAATAACTTTATTAGACAGCTCTTTTATATTTTTTTAATGAATCTTTATTTAGCAACCAAAAACTTTGCTACCGTAAAAGTAAAGGTACTCCCCTCACCTAGTACTGAGGAAACACTTATTTTTCCACCAAGGCTATCTACGATTTTCTTAACTACCGCCAATCCAATACCAGTTCCCAGGTTTCCGTCTCGGTCTTCGACTCCTACCACAGTAAAGAGATCAAAAACTTTATCCAGATAAGGTTTTGGGATTCCGTCGCCATTATCTTTTACAATAAATTCATAATAAACATCCTGATCATTCAAGGTAATATCTATTAATACTTCAGGTTTTGAATTGTATTTTATAGCATTAGTAACCAGATTGATCAATATTTGCATCAATGCAGATCGATTGGTGATAAACTCTCCCACCGCTGTACTATTGCGAAATATAACATTTCGCTCTGTATTGGTCATTACTTCTAACTCTTTAATCAACGAGTCAAAATACACGATCACCTTTTCCTGCTTCAGAGAATCTTCGCTTTTATAAAACTTAAGAATCCCATCAATATATTCTTTTAATGAATATGAAGATGTTTTCAGGTATTGTAAATACTGTAATGATTCATCGGTAATAGAATCCTTAATATCATCTTCGAGTAATTCTGTAAGTGATATAATATTGGCTAATGGAGATTTAAGATCGTGAGAAACTACACTTGCAAATTTTTGCAAATCCTCGTTTCTCTTTTTTAGCTTATCTCCTAGTTTTTCCAACTTCAGGTTTTGGTATCGTTGTTCAAAAAGATTTACTACCTGTTTTGACATCGATAATAAGGCTTCTTTTTGCTTATCTGTTAATTGTCTAGGTTTATTATCATAAACGCATAACGTTCCTAACTTATACCCATCTGAGTCAATTAAAGGAGCTCCTGCATAAAAAATAGCTTGATGTTCTGTTACCAAAGGGTTACCAATAAAGCGTTCGTCTTCTCTGGCATCTTTGATAATGGTAATAGCATCATCACCATTAATGGCATGACCGCAAAAAGAAATCTCTCTGGGAGATTCATTAAACGGAATACCGTGATGTGATTTTAAAAAATTTCGGTCTTTGTCCAGTAGTGTAATTAATGAGATAGGTGCATCACAAATGTATGACATTAATGATGTAATGTTATCATAGCTCTCTTCTGGCAATGTGTCCAGCAATTGATACTTTTCAACCGCTGCCTGTCTTTCTTTTTCGTTTTGGGGTAAAAATGGCGCAATCATGGGTGCAAAACTATAAAATCTTATGGATTTTAAGCCTCTAAAAACCAAAAGATGAGACTTTTAAGTTTTTTTTAGCTAAAAAAAATACAATTCTTACTTAAGAAAGGTAAGCTAGTACATGATCCTCTATCCTTTTCTGAATATCAGAGACATTTGCTTTTTCAAACGATGAACCTGTGATGTTTTCATATAATTCGATATATCGATCAGAAACCGAAGTAATATATTCATCTGTCATCTCTGGAATCTGCTGTCCTTCTAATCCTTGAAAACCATTATTGATCAACCACTGACGTACAAACTCTTTGGATAATTGCTTTTGTGATTCTCCTTTTTCTTGTCGTTCATTATACCCATCTGCATAAAAATAGCGAGAAGAATCCGGCGTATGGATCTCATCAATCAGTACGATCTTACCGTCTTTGGTTTTTCCAAATTCATATTTAGTATCCACGAGAATCAATCCTTGCTCTGCAGCAATCTCTGTTCCTCTTTGAAATAATTTTCTGGTATAATCTTCAAGTACCAGGTAATCTTCTTCAGAAACGATTCCTTTTGCTAATATATCCTCACGAGAAATATCTTCATCGTGATCTCCTTTTTCGGCTTTGGTTGCCGGAGTAATAATAGGCTCTGGAAAACGATCATTCTCCTTCATTCCTTCTGGCATAGGTACACCGCATAACATACGCTTACCAGCTTTATACTCACGAGCTGCATGACCAGACATATATCCACGAATCACCATTTCTACTTTAAAAGGCTCACATAAATGACCTACAGCTACATTGGGATCTGGTGTTGCAATCAACCAGTTAGGTACAAGATCTTCTGTTGCTTTCATCATTTTTGTAGCAATCTGGTTAAGAATCTGCCCTTTAAAAGGAATTCCTTTGGGCATCACCACATCAAATGCTGATAAACGATCGGTAGCGATCATCACCAATACCTCATCATTGATATTATATACTTCTCTTACTTTTCCTTTGTATACAGATACCTGACCTGGAAAATTATAGTTTGTATCTACTATTGTGTTCATTCAAAAAGTTTCAGATTTTAGGTTTTTGGTATTCTGATTTTTAACATCAGAGATTAAAAACCCAAAACGAATTTATCCATTTCTATTTTCAATTTCTTTATAAGCGGCAATTACCTTTTTCACCAGTTTGTGACGAATCACATCTTTATCATCCAGGTAGATCATTCCGATACCCTGGATATTTTTTAAAACTAATAAAGCTTCTTTTAATCCAGAAGTAACTCTTCTCGGCAAATCTATCTGTCCCGGATCACCAGTAACGATAAACTTGGCATTCTTACCCATACGGGTTAAGAACATTTTCATCTGTGCATGGGTAGTATTCTGCGCTTCATCCAGAATTACAAAAGCGTTATCCAGTGTACGACCACGCATAAATGCCATCGGTGCAATTTGTATTACTCCTTTTTCTATAAAGCTATCCAGTTTTTCTGCTGGAATCATATCGCGCAATGCATCATATAACGGTTGCATATACGGATCTAATTTTTCTTTTAAATCTCCTGGTAAGAATCCCAGGTTTTCTCCAGCTTCTACTGCAGGACGTGTTAAGATAATACGACGTACCTGTTTTTCTTTTAGTGCTTTTACTGCAAGGGCAACTCCGGTATATGTTTTTCCGGTTCCGGCAGGACCGATCGCAAAAACCATATCATTCTTATTACAAGATTCTACTAGTTTACGTTGGTTAGCCGTCTGCGCTTTGATTAACTTACCTCCTACTCCGTGAACCAGAATCTCTCCACTCACCTCAGAAGTTTCATAATCTGCTTTGCTCTCGCTGGTCAATACACGCTCGATGACATTTTCATCCAGCTTATTATACTTACCAAAATGTTCTAAAAGCATATTAAGGCGCATGTCAAACTCTTCGAGCAATTCTTCATCACCATAGACCTTCATTTTGCTACCTCTGGCAACTATTTTTAATTTAGGAAAGTATTTTTTTAATAATTGGATATTACTATTCTGAAGTCCGAAAAATTCTCTCGGATTGATTTCTGTTAATTCAATGATAAGTTCATTCAAAAGCTATACGAATTTTAGTATGATTTCTTTTTAGGATTGACTAAGTTTGTCCCAATCCCGACAATCATCGGGATCAGGGTTATTCATAACTTTGATTTAGGGGAATAAATATTAGCATAATAAAACGTTACGTTTTTACAAAAAGTAAGATCTACGATCATCCAGAATGTCAAAAAAATACAGTTTTACGCATCTGTTTATTGCCAGAACAAAAACTTTGAATAACTTCTAAGCAAATTTACATAATTTTAAGAGCTTACAGTCAAAAGATATTAACAATTCTTGTACATGCCAATAATCACATTAACTACAGATTTCGGGACCAAAGATCACTTTGTATCTGCTGTTAAAGGGGCTATCTATACAGAACTACCTGATGCCAGAGTTGTTGATATTTCGCATGAGATCTCACCATTTCATATTACCGAAGCTGCTTATATTATTCAAAATGCCTATAAAAGCTTCCCAAAAGGGAGTATTCATATTGTGGGTATTGATAGTGAACTCCATCCAGAAAACAAGCATATTGCCGTTTTATTAGATGATCATTATTTTATTTGTGCAAACAATGGGTTGATATCTTTAATTGCTTCAGAGTTTAAACCAGAGAAAATTGTAGAAATCAATATTCACAATGCTATTGATACTAATTTTCCGGTATTGGATGTATTTGTTGCCGTAGCCTGTCACATTGCAAGAGGTGGAACCTTAGAAGTAATCGGTAAATCAACCGAAGACATCAAAATGATAAAAGGGATCACTCCTATTGTCAATGTTGGAGATAAACAAATTGTAGGCAGCATTATTTATATTGATAATTATGGTAATCTAATTACTAATATCACCAGAAAGCTTTTTGATGATGTAGGTAAAGGCCGTAAATTTAAGATTATGGCTCGTACAGCTGTTTTTGAGAGTATTTATAATCGATATAGTGATGCCATAAATTTTGATATCGAAAAAGGCAAACGTGAAGAAGATGGTAAAAAACTAGCAGTGTTTAACTCATCTGGATACCTTGAATTAGCTATCTATAAAAGTAATCCAAAAACCGTAGGTGGTGCTTCAAGTCTTTTTGGGTTATATTTTAGAGATACGGTAAGTATTACATTTGAGTGAATTAGTGTTGGATTGTTAGATCGGTTGGATTATTAAACAAATCTAATAATGAATACTTTGACAGTATATGTTAAATAAAATTATGGCGTTTGATCGGGCTATCCGTTATATCTTTTTTACTTGTTCTCGATACAATCCGCCAGAGGGGATCACTCGAACTGACGTAAAAAAGGATGTCACTGCTATCCCTAACGCGAAAACTTTGTAGCTTTGCGACTTCAAGATTTTGTGACTTTGAAACTTTAACAAAAATGATTATAAGAATTGTAAAAATGGGGTTCATACCAGAGCAAATAGATGCTTTTTTAGAGAATTTTGAACTTAATAAGCATAATATTCGAAGTTTTGAAGGTTGTTCTCATCTTAAATTGATACGTGATATCCACAATACCAATCAATTTTTCACCTACAGTCACTGGGAATCTGAAGAACACCTCAATAACTATCGAAACTCTTCGTTATTCAAAGGAGTGTGGGCAAATACCAAAAATAAATTTAATCAAAAACCAGAAGCCTGGAGTGTAGAACAAATTTGGGGAGCTGAATAGTAGATTCAAATATTTTTTTGAAATTTGGAATCGCTCATTATTTATAATTCATAACAAAAAAGAATGCTAGCAGTAATACGAAAAGAAATAAACACCTTTTTTGCATCAGCAGTTGGATATTTAGTTATCGCTATTTTTTTAATACTTAGCGGACTGTTTTTATGGGTGTTTAAAGGTCAATTTAATATCCCGGATAGTGGTTTTGCAGATCTATCTCCTTTCTTTCAGATTGCGCCCTGGATTTTACTATTTTTGATCCCTGCTATCACTATGCGTAGCCTGGCAGAAGAAAAAAAGCAAGGTACTCTCGAATTATTACTTACCAAACCAATGAAAAACAGAAGTTTGGTATTGGGTAAATATCTGGGTAGTTTCTCTCTTATTTGCATAGCACTTGTACCTAGTACTCTTTATATTATTGCTATCTATCAACTAGGTGATCCTATTGGTAACCTGGATGTAGGAAGTACAGTAGGATCATATATTGCATTGTTATTACTTAGCGCCGCATATACCGCAATAGGTACTTTTGCATCTTCTATTACCAATAATCAAATTGTTGCTTTTTTGGTAGCATTATTTCTTTGTTTTGTATTCTATTTTGGGTTTAGCGGATTAGCTAATTACGGTCTTCTTGGGTCCGCTGATTATTTTATGGAGCAATTAGGAATGCAGCTTCATTATGAACGAATTAGCCAGGGAGTTATTGACACTAGAGATATTCTCTACTTTTTGGGTATTATTATCTTATTTATTGCACTTACCACAATTATCCTTAAAAAAGGTACCAAAAAACAAAAAGCCAAACTTATTGGTATTGTCTTACTATCAATTATTGTTTTAAACCTGATCGGAAATTCTGTATACAACCGTTTTGATCTTACACAAGACAAACGTTTTACACTTTCTGAAGCGACAAAAAACCTTATAAAAGAAACCGAAGTTACTGTTGCCATTGATGTTTTACTTGAAGGTGATTTTCCTTCAGAATTCAGAAAATTGCAAAATGAGACCAAGCAATTACTAGAAGAGTTTAATGCTATTAACCCAAACATACAATATGTTTTTACAAACCCTTTAAAGGAAGAAGAGTTTAGAAAAGAAACCCTGGACGAATTACAAAAGTTTGGTTTGACACCTATGGAAGTAAGTGTTCAGGAAAGTGGAAAAACCGAAATAGAGGTTGTGATCCCTTGGGCGATTATGAATTATCAAAATCGAAGCATTAAAATTCCATTAGTAAAAAACACATTAGGTGCTACTACAGAAGAACGTGTTAACAACTCGATTCAACAATTAGAATATACATTTGCTGATGGATTAAAGAAATTATTGCATCCTAAAAAGCATAAAATCGCAGTATTAAAAGGAAACGGACAGTTACCTGATGTAAAAATTGCTGATTTTATCAAAACATTGCAAGAGTACTATTTTGTAGGTGCATATACATTAGATTCTGTAGCAAGTAATCCTCAAAAAACACTGGAAGGTTTACAAAAGTTTGATATGGTTATCAATGCCAAACCTACCGAAGCTTTTTCAGAAAAAGAAAAATATGTACTGGATCAATATGTGATGAATGGTGGTAAATCATTGTGGTTACTAGAGTCCATCGCTATGGAAGTAGATAGCTTATTCAATCAAGAACAGGTAGCACTAGCTACTATTAGAGATTTAAGATTAGGAGATGCATTATTTTCTTATGGTGTACGCATCAATCCCGTACTAGTCAATGATCTATATTCTGCTCCTTTGGTATTAGCTTCAGGGCAAGGTGATGACACCCAATTTACGCCGTATCCCTGGTTTTATGCATCGTTAACCAAAAGCACTAACAATCATCCAATTGTAAAAAATACAGAAGCAGTACGATTTGAGTTTTCTAATCAAATTGATACTTTAAAAAATGATATTAAAAAAACCGTATTACTCACCAGCTCTGATAAATCCAAAACAGAAGGAGTTCCTAAGCTCATACGCTTGGATATCATTAGAGAAAAACCAGATATAGCAAGTTATACACAAGGTTCTCAAAACCTTGCTGTATTATTAGAAGGAGCTTTTAGATCTGCATACAAAAACAGAATTAAACCCTTTAAAACTGATCATAAAGATACTGGCAATGAATCTAAAATGGTAGTAATTGCTGATGGAGATGTTATTAAAAACAGTACCCGAAAAGGACGCCCTATAGAATTAGGGTTAGATCCCTACCTCAACTTAAAATATGGTAATAAAGAGTTTTTATTAAATACTGTAAATTATCTCTTAGACGACTCCGGACTTATTGATGTGCGTGGCAAAGAAATCAATATTCCGTTTTTAAATACCAAAAAAGTAGTTGCCAGCAAAACCTCTTGGCAAGTGATTAATATTGTAATACCATTATTAATACTAGGTTTATTTGGCTTTTTATTTTCGTTTATACGAAAAATAAAGTATAAAAAGTAACTATTGCATTTCTAAGGATTAAAAGGTATATTTTAAGGATTAAGTTTATACAGCCTTTATACCTTATAAAATGACTCAAGACAATAATTCTGTTATAGTTGAGCAATCTTTTGATGCCTCGGCAGAAGAAGTATGGAATGCTCTTACCGACATAACACAAATGCGGCAATGGTTTTTTGATAATATTCCTTCTTTTGAACCTGTGGTTGGATTTGAAACACAATTTACTGTAAATTCAGGTAATCGGGATTTCCTTCATCAATGGAAAATCACTGAGGTCGAACACAATAAGAAAATTGTATACGACTGGAGTTACAAAGAATATGAAGGTAAAGCTTTTGTGGTATTTGAATTATTTGATAAAAAAGACCATACCTTACTAAGAGTTACAAATATTGGTTTGGAGACTTTTACAGCAGATATTCCAGAATTCAGTCGAGAAAGTTGTCAGGGAGGATGGGAATATTTTATTCAGCAAAACCTAAAACGTTTTTTAGACAAAAATTAAAATTTAAAAGAGATCGTTGCTCATTTTCATAAACAGCATAAACTATGAATTCAAATGAATACTTAAGTGGTATTACTAAGCAATTTCAATACTATAAATCATTAGGCGATAAAACTATCGATCAAGTACCCGACGATAAATTGTTCTGGAAATATAATGACGATAGCAATAGTATCGGAACTATCGTTAAGCATTTATGGGGGAATATGAAATCCCGATGGACAGATTTTCTAACTTCTGATGGCGAAAAAAAATGGCGTGAACGAGATGCGGAGTTTGAAAATGATATACAAACCAAAGATGAATTGTTAAGCAAATGGAATGAAGGATGGCAATGCCTATTTGATGCTCTGGAAAGTGTTAATGAGGATAATTTTAATCAGCCTATTTATATCCGTAATATCGAACATAGCATTACTGAAGCCATTAACCGTCAACTGGCTCATTACTCCTATCACGTCGGACAAATTGTTTTTATGGGAAAAATAATTCTTGGTAATAATTGGAAAAGTTTATCCATCCCAAAAGGTGAATCAGTAAATTATAATAAAAAAAGATTCTCTGCTCCCAAACACAAAGCTCATTATACCGATAAACTTATGGATGATAAATCAAATCCATAAACAGAAACAAGAACTTCACAATATAGTCAATAACTCCTTATGGTTTGTTAATAACTAAAGTTTTCTGAATACCAAAATCCAGACAGATTACAATTATATTTGCGTAAAACTGTACATAACGAATCACACATGAAATTTATAGTATCAAGCTCTTACTTATTAAAGCAACTTCAGGTATTGGGTGGTGTAATAAGCAATAGCAATACCTTACCAATTTTAGATAATTTTTTATTCGAACTAGATAATAATTCTCTGAATGTTTCTGCATCAGATCTAGAAACTACTATGTCTGCTAAGCTAGAAGTAGAATCTTCTGATCAGGGAATGATTGCAGTACCAGCTAAATTATTATTAGAAACGTTAAAGACTTTTCCTGAGCAACCTTTGACTTTTGTTGCAAATGATAATAATACAGTAGAGATAAGTTCTAATCACGGTAAATATGCATTAGCGTATGCTGATGGAGAAGAATTCCCTAAAGCTGTAGAGTTAGAAGATCCGAGTTCGACTAATCTTCTGGGAGATATTCTGGCAACAGCAGTTAGTAAAACCATTTTTGCTACAGGTAATGATGATCTAAGACCAGTAATGAGTGGTGTGTTTTTTCAGTTTTCTACAGAAGGCTTAACTTTTGTAGCTACTGATGCTCATAAATTGGTTAAATATACAAGAGCAGATGTAAAAGCATCTCAATCTGCAGAGTTTATAATGCCTAAAAAACCATTAACATTGCTTAAAGGTATTCTTGCAGGAAGTGATAGTGATGTACAGATAGAATATAACGAATCGAATGCTAAGTTTTCTTTTGATGAGACACAATTGATTTGTAGATTAATTGATGGAAAATACCCTAATTATGAAGCGGTTATTCCAAAAGAGAATCCTAATAAGTTAACAATTACTCGTACTCAGTTTTTAAACTCTGTAAAACGTGTGTCTATTTTCTCTAATAAAACAACACATCAAATTAGATTAAAAATTGCAGGAGCAGAATTAAACGTATCTGCAGAAGATATTGATTACTCTAATAAAGCAGAAGAACGCTTAACTTGTGACTACCAAGGCGATGATATGCAAATTGGTTTTAACTCTCGATTCTTAAGTGAAATGTTAGGAAATCTAAGTGCAGATGATGTACAATTAGAGATGTCTTTACCAAACCGAGCCGGTATTCTTACACCAGTAGATGGATTAGATGAAGGAGAACACGTTACCATGTTAGTAATGCCAGTAATGCTCAATAACTAAGAAAACAAAGTTCTATAGAAATATTAAAATCCAATTACCTTAAAGTAGTTGGATTTTTTGATTTAATGATACTTATGAAACATAAAAAAGCACTTCTAGTCATTGATATGCAAAAAGGTTCTTTTACTCCAGATACACCAAGGTTTGATACCCTAGGAGTAGTTAATAGAATTAATACGCTAGCCACAGTATTTCGTGATCATAAGTTTTCTGTCATTTTTATCCAACACGATGGCACTACCGCTAATGAATTTATTCCTAACACATCAGAATGGGAACTATTAGATGAATTAGAAGCCAAATCATCAGATGTATATATAAACAAATATGCAAATGATGTTTTTTATAAATCCTTCCTTGCTTCTACTCTCGATAATTTAGAAATAAATGAATTATATATTACAGGATGTGCTACAGATTTCTGTGTAGAATCTACCATACAATCTGCTTTGACAAAAGATTATTACATTACCGTTGTTGAAGATGGTCATACAACAGGAGACAGGCCACACCTAAAGGCAGAAAAAGTTATCCAACACTATAATTGGGTATGGCAAAATATGATTCCAACCCAAGGAAAAATAGAAGTTAAAAGTTTTGAATTGATAAAAAATAGTATCTTAATGGACAAGAACCTAAAATAAAGCTAGATATATGATGAAAAATACTATCAAATTATTTATTCTACTCTTCGGTTTAACCCTTTGCAGTTGCACTACAGAACAACCCAAAAAAGTTGAAGATCCTACTGTAATTAAATCAAACCTTTTAAAAACTATAGACGAGTTCAATAAAGCGTTTAAAGATTCTGATGTAGCAAAATTAGAATCTATGATAACCGATAATTATAGACATACTAATGGTATTAAAAAAGCATTCAGTAAAAAAACCTGGTTAAAATACCTACAGAGAAGACAGAAAAAAATAGAAGCAGGAGAGCTAGAGATTCATTTTTATGAAATGAATCAGACTAAAATAGAGTTATATGATGATGTAGCCATTGTAACCGCAAAAATTTCTGTAGAAAGCACTAATAAAGAAGAACTTCAGGAGAATGAATATAGAGTTACTAATATCTGGGTCAATGAAGATGGAAATTGGAAAAGAGCTGGATTTCATGACGGAAAGATAAAATAGACCGATTTACTTATTATCTGAAAAACTTTTTATATAGATTATTAAATCGCAGAGGCTTTTTAAATCTCTGCGATTTAATGATATTTAAAGAAGTGTGATACTTTAAAATTATATAATTATGATAAGGTATACCCTAATAGTTTTATGCACTATTCTTTCTTCTTATGCACAACAAGTTGAAGACAAGCATTTGGATTCTCTTTCCCTCACACACGCAAAAGCTTCTTTTGATGAACTTATTGATCTTTTAAGCATTCCTAATGACGCGCATTATCCAGAAGATATTGAAAAAAACATCCTATGGAGTGAAAAAGCTTTCAAAAACAGAGGATATACTACAAAGCGATTAATCACTGAAAAAATCCCTTTATTATTAGCACGCAGAGATTATAAAAATGCAAAAAAAACAATACTTGTATATCTTCAAGTAGACGGACAACCTGTAGATACTTCTAAATGGCATCAAAAAAATCCATATAAAGCAACACTAAAAGAGCAAGATACACAAGGTAGCTGGAGTACACTTCCTTTGAGTAAATTAAAAAGTGAACCAATTAATCCCGATTGGCGAATTTTTGCTAGATCTGCTTCAGATGCCAAAGGTCCAGTACTTATGTTTTTAAAAGCTATGGATATAATCAATAACGCAGATTATACTCCTAATTACAATATCAAAGTTATTCTGGATTTTGAAGAAGAATTAGGTTCTCCCAGGTTACCAAAAGCCGTTCTTGATTATAAAAAAGATTTAGCTGCAGATATGCTGGTAATTTTTGATGGTCCCAGACACAGCTCTAACCAACCCACGTTAACCTATGGAGCCAGAGGAATCACGACGCTTTCTCTCGAAGTTTTTGGGCCAAGAGCACCACAACATAGTGGTCATTATGGTAATTATGTTCCCAATCCAGCATTAAAACTTTCTCAATTATTATCTTCTATGATGAATGAAGATGGTAGTGTTGCAATACCTGGATGGTATGATGGTATTGAAATTTCAGAAAAAGTAAAAAAAATATTAAAGCAAGTGCCAGATGACGAAAATGTTATCAGGAAGAAATTAGGAATTGCTACAATTGATAATATTGCCAATACCTATCAAGAATCGATACAGTATCCTTCCTTAGGAATTCTAGGCCTAAAATCCGCTTGGGTAGGCAAAGAAAGAAGAACAGTTATACCAGCTAGTGCTATTGCCGAAATGAATATAAGATTAGTAAAAGAAACAGATGCAACTCGTATGGTTAATCTTGTAAAGCAACATATTATTGGCAAAGGATACCATATAATAGATAATATACCTACAGAAAGTGAACGACTTACACATTCTAAGATCGTACGCTTCAATTACAATATTGCTTATGATGCTTTTAGAACTGATTTTGATACTGAGATTGGTCAATGGCTTAGAAAAGCAATGAAAAGAGCTTTTGGAGCTCCCCCAATTGAAATAAGAACAGGTGGCGGCTCTATACCTATATCCCCATTCGTAAATACTTTAAAAATTCCGGCAGTTATTGTACCAACAGTAAACAAGGATAATAACCAACATAGTCCTAACGAAAATATTAGATTGGGCAATTACATCGACGGAATTAAGACGATTACTGCTATATTAACCGAAAAACTATAACAATACTATTATCATCTTAAATGAGATTAACGCTCAATAAATGGACACACAAAATACAATAATTGGATTGGGAACCGCAGCAATTGGAAGACCTCAATATATCAATATCAAACAAGAAAATACTACTTCAATATCTCTTGATAATTTCGAAAAACAAGGTTGGAACACTTTAGAATACGCTTACCAGCAAGGAATACGATATTATGATACAGCTCCCGGATATGGTTTAGCAGAAAAGCTACTTATGGATTGGGTGATCAATAAAAATGACCCAACTATAGAAGTAGCTACCAAATGGGGATATACGTATACAGCAAACTTTGACCCTAATGCAATACAACACGAAATCAAAGAACACAGTCTCTCCAAATTAAATGAACAATGGGAAACATCTAAACAACTTCTACCCTATTTAAAAATCTATCAAATACATTCGGCTACTTTTGAATCTGGTGTATTAGAAAACAAAGAAGTTTTAAATAAGTTAGCCGAATTAAAAGCAACACATAATTTAAAAATTGGGATTACCACTAGTGGAAACAATCAGGTTGATGTGATTAAAAAAGCATTGGATGTTGAAATTGAAAATCAAGCATTAATTGATGTTTTTCAAGTTACATACAACATATTGGATCAGAGTTTATCTGAAATTATGCCAAGACTAAAGAATGATAACAAAAAAGTGGTTATTAAAGAAGCGCTGGCAAATGGTCGTTTATTTACAAACAAGAAATATCCTCATTACCAGGAATTATATTCTTCTCTAATCCAGTTATCAGAGAAATATAATGTTGATGTCGACGCCATCGCATTAAGATTTTGTGCAGATATGTTGCAACCTTTCAAAATATTGAGTGGTGCAGCGATTGAAGATCATGTAAAAGGAAACCTAAAAGTGAATCAATTTCAACTTGAATCAGAAGATATCAAACTTCTTCAATCCTTTAAAGTAAATGTAAAAACATACTGGTCGGAGAGAAAGAAACTTTCTTGGAATTAAAAAATCAATTATGAGTATTCATCAATCCATAGAACTATTTGTAGCTATCAACTTATTAGCAACAGGGTTATCACATTTTTTACAGCCCAAAACATGGGTAGATTTTTTTAAATTTCTCGCTGAGAATGGAACAAGCGGAAATATTTTTAATGCAATGCTATCCATTGGTACAGGGTCTATTATTTTTTCTTTTCATCTGGTATGGACTTGGCCCAAAATGATAATAACTCTTTATGGTTTATTATTAATAATTAAAGGTTTTATTTATTTAATTTTTCCAGAAATCGGTCTTAAAAGTATTCGTAAAGTAAATTATCAAGGAAGCAAAAAGTTTAGATGGGTCGGATTACTTATGTCTTTCTACTCATTATTTCTTTTTTATGGTTTATTTGTAGATAGAGTTTTTTATTAAAACAAACATCTTTTTATCAACTACTTACAAAACGATCTCCCCTACAATAATTGCTTTAATTTGTATATTGAAAAAGTGATCATTAAACTTTAATTATGAAAAAAATCAATTGGAGATACGCGTTCGGAGAAATCATCATAGTTATTTTAGGAATCTCTATCGCTTTTTGGTTAAACAGTTGGAAAGAAAACAAAGCTAACTCAAAATTAAAAGATCAATACTTTGATAATTTGATTCTGGACCTAACAGAAGAAATTAAACTGTTAGAAATAAATGAAAAGGAGTTTCTTTCAAAAATTGAAATTGCACAAACCGTTTTACCTGTGATTAACGATATAAACAATACGCGAAAAGATACCGTTGCCAGAGCAATGTTTTCTCTGGCTCAGCTCACTAATTTTACTCCTCAAAATACTACTTATCAAACTTTGGTGAATTCTGGAGACATGAAACTCATTGACAATTTTGAACTAAGAAGAAGTATTGAAGAGCATTATTCTTTTCATAGTATCGTTTTAAAAGATTATAAACGACTCGAAATAATCAATGAAAATCATCTCGGAGATTTTTTCATAAATAATATCGATTATTCTAAAATGAGAAAAGGAGATATGGAGTTTCTTGAAGATCCTATCCTATCTAATATAATAAGTAGCATGCGAGGAGCTTATCAACTAGTAATCGCAATAGGAAGAAAATGTATTGAAAGCAATAATAAGCTACTGGAAAAAATAAAAAACGAAAAAGAACGGTAAGAATAAGGTATAAATCGCATATAATTCTTACCTGATCAACATATTTTATTTTATAATTATATCTACTTTAGCGACACACTTTTTATAAAATTTCAGCCTATTAAATTCAGGTTGATTTTTTATTTAAATCAAGAAACATTAAAAAGCTTCATATATGAATATAACATTAGAACAAGCTGAAAAAGTCATCGCTGTTGCAAAAGAAAAATCAATTGAGCTGGGTGTTAAAATGAATATTTCTGTAGTAGATACTGGTGCAAATCTTTTAGCCTTTGCTCGTATGGATAGTGCTTTACTGGGTGCAATGGATATTGCTATAAAAAAAGCTAAAACCGCATCTTTGTTTCAAAAAAACACTGGAGTTCTTGGAGGGCTTTCTCAACCTGGAGGTCCTTTATATAATATTGAGCATTCTAATGGTGGTTTGATAACTTTTCCGGGAGGAATCCCTATTAAAAACAAAGAAGGTAAAATTATTGGAGCTATAGGTGTTAGTGGCAGTACGGTTGAGAATGATCATGCGGTTGCAGAAGCAGGTGCTATGGCTATTTAAACCAGTTAACGTTATTATAACAACCGTTTTATTTTAGCTTATATCCTTTTTATTATTTAACTTCTTTATAGTTTCCTAGCTGTCACCGTATAAAATGAAAAAAATCCTCAGTTACATCTGGCCATTTACTAAGACTGTTACCTCTGAGGTTAGTGGTCCTCTTGAAATTACCTGGATGAATGGAAAGAAAGTTTTAGACAGTAGAAATGCTAACTATTCTTATGGCAATTTACAACAGCTTTTGGATTATGGTCTTTCATTAATCCCCATAGATGATGTATCAGATATTCTATTGTTAGGACTTGGTGCAGGGAGTGTTATTGAATCTTTGAGAAACAAATTTAATTATAAACACAAAATCACTGCAGTCGAAATCGATAAGGTAGTGATTCAAATCGCTGAAAAAGAGTTTAACATCTCCCAAAATGATAATCTTAAGATTATATCGCAGGATGCTTTAGATTATGTAAACACCTGTCAAAAGCAATATGAACTTATCATATTAGATATATTTATTGACAATACAGTACCCAAAACGTTTTATGATATTGAATTTTGGCAAAAAGTTATTTCGTTATTAAAACCTGGAAAATCCATTTTATTTAATGCGGGTATTAATTTAAAAGAAGACACTACGATTGATCAACTAATAGCTGGCACTAAATCTTTAATTCAGTTTACAAAATATGATAATGTTCAAGGAACAAATACATTATTGATTGGTACTAAAAAATAGTTAAGTTGATAACAACTGTTCTTATTAATTAGGTGAAAAGGTTTAATTTTGAGTTACTCTAAATTTTACTTCTACAATGACAGCACAAGAACTAGATAATTGCCACCAGCTTATTAAACCTTATATTCATAGAACACCTATCTTAACATCAAGACTTCTCAATCAAATTTCTGGAGCAGATCTATATTTTAAGTGTGAGAACTTTCAGAAAATGGGAGCTTTTAAGATGAGAGGAGCAACTCACGCCATTTTGCAATTATCTGATGAACAAAAAGAAAAAGGAGTAGTAACTCATTCTTCTGGAAACTTTGCACAAGCATTATCCTTAGCCGCTGCTAATTTAGGAGTAAAAGCATATATTGTGATGCCTTCTAATGCCCCTCAAGTAAAAAAAGATGCTGTAAAAGGATATGGAGGAGAAATTATTGAGTGTAACCCTACCCATAAAGACCGAGAGCATACAGCGTCTTTAATAGAAAAAGAAAAAGGTGCTACTTTTCTACACCCATATAATGATATGGATGTAATATTGGGCCAAGGAACCTCAGCACTGGAGTTATTAGAAGATCATCCAGATCTAGATTATATATTTTCTCCTGTTGGTGGTGGTGGACTTATTGCGGGAACTTCTCTCGCAGCACATTTTTATGGAAATAATTGTGAGGTAATTGGAGGAGAACCTTTTGAGGTTGATGATGCTTATCGAGCGTTAAAAAGTGGTAAACTTGAAATCAACGAAACTACTAATACAATTGCAGATGGACTTAAAATGCCTTTAGGTGATACCAATTTTCCAATTATTCAAAAGTATGTATCTGAGATTATACGCGTTGAAGAAAAAGAAACCGTTGAGGCGATGCGACTAATCTGGGAACGAATGAAAATTGTTATAGAAGCTTCCTGTGCGGTACCTTTTGCAGCATTACTTCGCGAAAAAGAAAAATTTCAGTCCAAAAAAATAGGAATTATACTATCTGGCGGAAATATTGATCTTGGTAACCTTCCGTTTTAAAATATCTTAACATATTTTTAATTATATTATAATTATTTAATTATCAGCACTTTACTTATAATAAATCCGAACTAATTAGTTGAATTACTAATAAATTAGTTGTAAAACTAAAAGATTAGTAGTATGTTTGTTTTGTAAAATTGATACTATGCAAAAATTAGCTAAAAGAGAAGAACAGATTATGCAGAGTTTATGGAAGCTTGAAAAAGCTTTTATAAAGGAGATTATAGAAGAGTTATCTGATCCAAAACCTCATTATAATACTACCGCTACTATCGTAAAGATTCTTGAAGAAAAAGGATTCATTAGTCATGTTGCTTATGGTAATAGTTTTCAATATTATCCATTAGTATCTAAGGATCAGTATCAAAAAGAAGTACTGGGAGAGGTCGTAAACAACTATTTTGATAACTCACCTTTGGCTTTAGTAAAATTCTTTGCTAAGGAAGAAAAAATTAATACCGAAGAATTGGAAGAAATCATTCAATTGATAAAAAACAAAAAGTAATGGATTATATCATTCACAGCTCGGCCTTAATAGGATTATCTTACATTATTTATAGGTTTTTCCTTTCTAAAGAGACTTTCTACCATTTGAACAGGTGGGTTTTATTAGGTTTAATCGTATTATCATTTACATTACCCTTCATCACTGTTCCAGAAAATTTATCTTTTAAAAGTGCTTTAACTCAGGAAATAGTTGATCAACCTATTGATGCTCCTATTTCTACTATTGAAACAACAACAGTTGTAACAGCATCTGATCAAACACTTACTTCTGATAATACTGCAAGTAATGCAACCTCTTCTGGTATCACTCTGGATTGGCAAACCATTTTAATCTACACCTACATCCTCGGTATTTTGGTATTTGCTGTTCATTTCTTAATACAATTAGGAGTTTTATTATACAGGATTTTGAAGTACCCAACAATCGAGGTCGATGATTACAAAATTATTGAGACCGATAAAAAACATGCTCCTTACTCCTTCTGGAATCGCATTTTTATGAACCCGAGTCAATATAATCCAGACACCTATTTACAAATTCTTAAACACGAACAATTTCATATAAAAGGCTGGCATAGTATCGATATGCTATTAGTTGAGTTATTAGTTGCATTACAATGGTTTAATCCGTTGGCCTGGTTATATCGTAAAGCAATCGATAATAATCTTGAATATCTAACTGATAGCAGTATGCTTAATATTGGAGAAGATAAAGAATCTTACCAGATGAATCTTTTAAAAGTATCTACTCCAGACATGCCTACTGGCCTGGCCACAAGTTACAATCAATCATTTCTCAAAAAACGAATACTCATGATGAATTCTAAAAAATCGACAGCAAAATCAGGATGGAAATACCTAATCATTATTCCATTACTTGCACTAACTGTATTTTCTTTCAACCCTGTAAAACCTTCTATGGTATCCGGTGAAGATCCCACAAATCCAATTGTAAATACTGAAAGACCCGATGTGATCTCTGAAAGTAGTAGTGACTTTACAAAAGGAGTTTGGGATGCCGAAGTAGGTGGAGGAAAACTATGTATTATGTATCGCAGTGCAGAACCTCTTAAAAGAAACTTTTGGTCTATAACCAGATGCTATGATCCTAGTTACTTTGAAGGATTTCCTAATGGAGATAGACAAAAGCTTGAAGTGACAAAAGATGCTGGAACTATGACTTATGTCGGGCAGTTTGAAAACAAAATCGGAGACGGAAGATATACTTTTGCTCCTAATACCAGTTTTACAGGATCTCTCAAAGCTTATGGTTTAAATGTTAGTAATAAAGATTTGGTTCATTGTTTTCTTACCGGTTTTGATAATAATTATCTGGCATATCTAAAAAACGAGAATCTTAATATTAATCAAGATGATTTTGAAGATATTATTCACAAGGCATTACCACTTGATAAGCTAAAAATGTATAGAAAAGAATTAACCCGACTAGGTTATAACAACTATACTATGAAAGAAATCAGCAAACTCAATCTGTTTGATGTTGATATCGCATATATTTCATTTATTAATAAAATCAATAATCAAAAAACGTCTTTAAAGAAGATTACTAAAGCCAAAATACATAACCTCTCACCCGAGTTTATTACTTCATATAAAGACAATGGTTATGGAAAATTAACTCTGGATGATTATATGAAACTAAAAATTCATAATGTTACTCCTGATTATATTGCAAGTTTTAAAAAAGAAGGATATACAAACATTTCTGTTCAAGAAGCAAAAAATCTTAAAATCCACAGTGTGACGCCTAAATACATCCAATCCTATAAAAATATTGGATATCAAAGTATCACACTTAAGGAAGCAAAAGACCTTAAAATCCATAATGTAACTCCTGCATATATCAATAGTTTTAAGAAGATCGGGTATCCAAACATTACACTTAGGGAAGCAAAAAAACTAAAAATACATAATGTAACTTCTGATCTTATTAAATCTTATAAAAAGGCTGGACAAACCAATCTTTCATTACAAGAAGCTATAAAATTAAAAATACATAATATCACTCCTGGACAAGTAAAAGCCGGAAAAGGGTATTCTTATAATGAGTCAAATTCTGGTACTAGTTCTACAAGTCATTCAGGTAAAGGATCACAAGAAGAACAACAAACACCTAATGATTTTATAAAAGGTTTCAAACAACTTGGGTACGACAATATTTCTGTGGATGATATCATTGCTTTAAAAATTCACAATGTTACTCCAGAATTTATAAAGGAATTTAATAATGCAGGATATAATAACATTCCTTTGGATGATGTAAGAGCTTTAAAAATACATAATGTAACACCTGGATTTATTGATTCATTTAAAAAATCGGGGTATAAAAACATTACTCTGGACCATGCTAAATCTTTAAAAATTCATAATATATCCCCTGATTTTGCCTCTGAGTATGTAAAACTAGGGTACTCTAATATTTCTATCAACAAATTAGTATCTCTTAAAATTCATAATGTATCACCTGATTATATTAGAGAGTTTAAGAAAACTCAATTTAGTGATCTTGATCTAGATGATATAATGTCTTTTAAGATTCATAATGTTACTCCAGAATTTGTACAATCTTTTAAAGATATTGGATATTCTAATATTACAGCAGATCAGGCAAAAAGTCTTAGGATTCATAATGTTACTCCTAAATATGTAAAAGCATTAAAAGATCAGGATCCTAACATTTCATTAGAACAAGCAATTAGAATAAAAATTCATTTTTAGTCATAAAAAAGAACTAGCCAATAACATTCATCAATCAAAAAAAGCTACTGATTTAATAAGATTAGTAGCTTTTCTAATATTATAAAAACGAATCTATTTAAGATGAAAAATCTATATATAATACTCATTGTTTTTACATTATTATCAAGTTGTCAAACCAAAAAGAAAGAGGCTAATGATAACGTTGAAAAGCCTACATCTCAGAAAACATCAAAAAGATCAGTTGAAGCTAATCTTTTAATTTCTCATGAACTTCCAAAAATTGAAATTGCAGTAGATGAAGAGTTTAACTTTATTGGTAAGTTTGATTTTGAAATAATAGCTTCTTCTGATGAATATTCTAAAGAGATGCAAGGAAAACCAGTAGCAGCGGGCGAACGATATGTTTTTGCTTCAATTGATGAAAATCGATCAATAGATAAGCTTTTCATTGTTCAATTTGAAGGGTTTTTAAATGAAAACAATTTAATCTATAATTACGATTTCAGTAATGCAGATTTCATTGGTAATAATAAATACCGTCACAATACCTGGTTTTATGATAGTAAAAAAGCTGCTCTGGAAAACCCTACTGGAGAAGGAGCAAAAACAAGAGCTTTTTTAGAAAAGAAAGGATATATACTTGAAGATGAATTTATGATGTCACGTTTTGTAGGCTTGGCAAGTAAAGACAGAAAAAATGAAATTATTATTTTTTATCACGAAATGCTTAATAAAACCACTGGACACACCTTAGAAAAATTCCAAAACTCTATAAGTGATGAAGAAACTAGATCTATACGGAATTCATTTATTAAACGTTCTCAGAATAGTTTTAAGATTACAAAAGGATAAATTAAAGGCCTCTTTAGCTTATAAGTATTCAATATGTTATAACTTTTAAAAAAGCATCAGTAATAGTAAAAAAGCTGTTAACCAAAATGATTAACAGCTTTTTTCTCAACTTAAAAATTAATCGCAATTTTGATCAATAAAGACCATAAGCCCAGTTAATAGCTGTTCTATCGTCATAAGACCAACCTGGATTAGAACTAATTCTCCAATTACAAACATATACGCTACTCTTCATCACAGAACCACAGTTATTTGCTGCATGATAGCCTGGACCATTGGTACCTGGTATACGCCCTCCTTCTGTTTGATCAGAATGCAGATACCCCAAATTATGCCCCAGCTCATGGATTAATAATGCCATGGTTGACTCTGAAGAAGAACCTTCGTGATCTTTTGCTGTATTAACATTTAACCAGGAGCCAACATTACCATTCCCACTTGGCAATGCTGCTCTGGCCCATGCACGATCGCTGGTGCTATACCAGGCTCCTACAAGTATATCTGCACTTGATCTTGTATAGGTTCTTCTTATATTAATATTGGGGCTAACACGGCTCCAGTGATAAGCTGCCCAGGAAAACTCATATTCTAGGCTTCTAGGGAAGTTTCTTTCTATGTAATAATTAATATTTCTGGAATTGCTGTAATACACTCCATTTCCAACATAATACCATTGATTTCTTTGATCTGTAGTTTCTTCGTTTGGTTTGTTTTTGTCGAGATTACCTTTAAGCTCAAAAGGAAATGCAATATCATCACCGAAGATAAAAGTTTCACTCTCAAAATCTGGTTTAAGGTCATGCACAGAATAGCCTTGTTCAATTAAAAAATCTAAAGTAGCTTCTGCTTTTTTAGTCAATGTTTGTTCTACTGGATCTACACTTTCTTGCAGATCTTCATTTTGGCAACTAACATATAATAAGGTAGTTACTAAAAACAAACTAAGTTTGAATTTGTGTCGTATCATAATGTTAAAATTTTAGTTATCAGAAAGTTACCTAAATATTTAACATAGAATCAGTACTATTCTAACTAGAATTAATACAAAATATACTAAAACGATAGACTAACTATAAAAAATTGATATTCAATCAAATACCTCTGATATTATTTTAACATTTTCTCACCAAAACTTTAAAAAAACGTAGTCTAGATTCTTGGCAGATCTCCATCTCCTTTTAACGGCAAATTAGAACTCCCCATTAAATAAGTATCTACATGATAAGCTGCTTGTCTTCCTTCTGCAATTGCCCAAACGATTAAAGATTGTCCTCTTCGTGTATCTCCTGCTGCAAAAACTCCTTTGACGTTGGTAGAATAATTATCTACAGTTGCCTTTATATTAGTTCTGGCATCCATATCAACTCCTAACTGTTCTGCAATAGTAGGTTCTGAACCGGTAAACCCCAAAGCTAATAAAGCTAGTTCGCATTTCCATTCTTTTTCTGTACCGGCAATTTCCTTTAAAGTAAAACGTCCATTCTCTTTAACCCATTCTACTTTTGAAGTGATCAACCCTTTTAAATTGCCATTATCATCTCCTAAAAATTCTTTTGTAGAAATACTCCAATTACGTTCTACTCCTTCCTGGTGTGAGGAGCTGGTACGCAATCTCATTGGCCAGAAAGGCCATGGTTGATGTTCAGGGCGTTCTATTGTACCTTTATTCATAATCTCAAAATTCGTAACTGATGTTGCTCCATGCCTTACAGAAGTACCAATACAGTCTGATCCTGTATCTCCTCCTCCAATTACGATAACATCTTTTCCGGTCGCAAAGATTTCTTCTCCAAGATCTTTGATTCCATCAACTCTACGGTTATTCTGTGGTAAAAAATCCATTGCTTGTACCACTCCTTTAAGGTTCGCTCCTTTTACAGGTAAATTTCTACGAACTGTTGCTCCAGTACATAGCACAATTGCATCAAATTCTTCTTTTAACTGATTAGCTTCTATATCTTTTCCTATAAATACCTTAGTTTTAAATACAATCCCTTCTTCTTCCAAAACAGCAATACGTCGATCAATTACCTGTTTCTCCATTTTAAAATCAGGAATTCCATATCTTAATAATCCTCCTACTTTTTCATCTCTTTCATATACAGTAACTAAATGCCCAGCACGATTTAATTGTTGTGCAGTAGCTAATCCTGCAGGGCCAGATCCAATAACAGCAACTTTTTTTCCTGTTCTTTCTTTTGGCGGGTTTGCTTTTATCCAGTTATTTTTAAAGGCTTGCTCAACTATATTTTTCTCGATGTTTTCAATCGTAACGGGATTCTCGTTAATCCCTAATACACAAGCTTCTTCACAAGGTGCAGGACATAATCTACCTGTAAATTCAGGAAAATTATTAGTAGCATGTAATATACTTGCCGCCTTTTCCCATTTGCCACGATAAACGGCATCATTAAAATCCGGGATGAGGTTTCCTAGCGGGCACCCACTATGACAAAACGGAATTCCGCAATCCATACAACGTGCTCCTTGGTTTTTGAGTTTTTTCTCGGGCATTTCTACCGTAAACTCCTTATAATCTTTTATACGATCTTTAACAGGTTGATACTGTTCAATCTCTCTTTCAAATTCTAAAAATCCAGTTGTCTTTCCCATAGTTAATATCGTTTATGCTTGTGCTACTTTTTCTTCTTCTTCTAATCGTTTTAAAGCTTGTTTATACTCTTCTGGGAAAATCTTAATGAAATTCGATAATTCACTTTCCCAATTTTCTAAAATTCTTTGTGCTATCGGACTTAGAGTAGCGTTATAATGATTTTCAATCAGTTCTTTTAACTCATTAATATCCTTTTGTTCTACAACCGGATCTAAATTCAAAGCTTCTTTATTGCAATGTGCTTCAAAAGTCTTTTTATCATCATATATGTAGGCAATTCCTCCAGACATTCCTGCACCAAAATTTCTCCCCACTTCTCCTAAAATCACAGCTATTCCTCCAGTCATATATTCGCATCCGTGATCTCCTATACCTTCTACCACGGCTTTTGCTCCAGAATTACGAACACAGAATCGCTCGCCAGCTTTACCATTAATATATACTTCTCCCGATGTAGCACCATACAAGGTTACATTACCCGTTATAATATTATCTTCAGGAATTATAGTTGCCTCATCAGGAACTTTGATTACTAACTTAGCTCCAGAGAGTCCTTTACCTAAATAGTCATTAGTATTACCATTTACTACCATGGTTAATCCTTTTGTTGCAAAAGCTCCAAAGCTCTGTCCTGCCGCACCGGTAAAGTTTAATTTTAATGTACTATCTGGTAATCCCTGAGCTCCGTATATTTTAGAAATTTCATTACTTAAAATAGCTCCAACAGCTCTATCCGTATTTGTAATATCAAAATCCAAAGTGGTTCTTTCTTTTCTGAATAATGCCGGATGAGCCTGCTCGATAATATCAAAATCTATAGATTTTCCGAGACCATGATCCTGTGTTTCGGTATTATAAATCCCTACTTCTTCGGGAGCATCAACTTGATGTAAAATAGGAGTAAGATCGATCCCTGCTGCTTTATAATGTTCTACTGCTTTTTTATGATCCAGTTTTTGTACCTGCCCAACCATTTCATTTACCGTACGAAAACCTAACTGTGCCATAATTTCACGCAGTTCCTGAGCGATGAAATACATATAATTTACTACATGTTCTGGCTTGCCTTTAAATTTTTTACGCAATTCTGGATTCTGAGTTGCTATTCCCACAGGACAGGTATTAAGATGGCACACTCGCATCATAACACATCCTGAAGCAACTAATGGTGCTGTCGCAAAACCGAATTCTTCTGCTCCAAGTAAACAGGCCACAGCTACATCACGTCCGGTCTTTAACTGACCATCACATTCTAGCACAATTCTGCTACGCAGATTATTTCCTACTAATGTTTGTTGTGCTTCAGCAATCCCCAGCTCCCAGGGTAATCCAGCATGTTTTAATGATGTTAAAGGTGATGCTCCTGTACCTCCATCAAATCCTGATATTAATACAACATCTGCTTTAGCCTTGGCAACACCTGCTGCTACTGTTCCTACCCCAACTTCTGATACCAGTTTAACATTGATCCTTGCATCCCGATTAGCAGATTTTAAATCAAAAATCAATTGTGATAAATCTTCTATAGAATATATATCATGGTGTGGTGGCGGAGAAATTAATCCTACATATGGAGTAGAGTTACGGGTTTTGGCTATTTCAGGATTCACTTTTGGTCCTGGTAACTGTCCTCCTTCTCCGGGTTTGGCTCCCTGCGCCATTTTGATTTGGATTTCTGCTGCATTGGTCAGGTAATTTGAAGAAACTCCAAATCTTCCTGAAGCTACCTGCTTAATAGCACTGTTTTTCCAATCTCCGTTAACATCTTTATAGAAACGAAGTGGATTCTCTCCTCCTTCTCCAGAATTACTTTTACCTCCAATACGATTCATGGCGATTGCAAGGTTTTCATGAGCCTCTTGACTTATAGAACCATACGACATTGCTCCTGTTTTGAATCGTTTTACAATTTCTGTCCAGGGTTCTACCTCATCTATAGCTATTGGATCATAATTTGAGAATTCTAACAATCCACGAATGGTCATTAAACTTTTTGACTGCTCATTAATAAGTTTTGCATATTCTTTATACGTTTTTGGATCGTTATCTCTTACTGATTTTTGAAGCTTAGCTACAGACAAAGGATTAAACTGATGTTTTTCACCATTACGTCTCCATCTATATTGACCACCGATCTCCAGGTTGAGACTAGCTGCTACTTCTTGCTCTACATATGCTCTTTTATGACGTTTAGCTATTTCTTTTTCTATCTCATATAATCCTATTCCCTGAATACGTGTTGCGGTGTTCGGAAAATATTGATCTACGACCTTTGTGTTAATACCTATACATTCGAACAACTGAGAACTCCTATATGAATTAAGTGTAGAAATACCAATCTTATTCATCACTTTAAGGACTCCTTTTCCTACTGCCTTATTATAATTAATGATGGCCTCCTGAGTGGTAAGTTCTGTAATATTTTGTTCTTCAATTTGCTCTTCAATAATTTCGTTCACCATATAGGGATTAATAGCACTGGCTCCATATCCAAATAATAATGCAAAATGATGTACTTCTCTCGGTTCTGCAGATTCTATTATAATACTTACTTTAGAACGTTTCCCCAACTTCTGCAACCCACTATTTACATAAGAACAAGCTAATAAAGCAGGTATTGGAGCTCTATGCTTACTCACATTGCGATCAGAAAGAATAACTACATTAGTTTCTTCATCTATTGCTTCTGATACATTTTTAAGCATAACCTCTAATGCATCTTCTAATCCGTTAAGGCCACGATTAATGTTATATAACATAGAAACCGAAGTAACCTTAAACCCTTTTCCCGTAAAGGTTTTTATTTTATCCAGATCTTCCTTAGAAATAACCGGGTTTTGAATTTTGAGTTTATTACAGTGTTGCTCATTTATGTCAAAAATATTATGATCTGCCCCAAGTGTCAAACTAATATCAGTGATCAATTCTTCACGGATACCATCTAATGGAGGGTTTGTTACCTGAGCAAACAACTGTTTAAAATAGTTATATACCAATTGTGGACGCTCTGATAATACGGCAATTGGTGTATCTGATCCCATTGAACCAATTGGCTCTTTTCCTAACTGCCCCATAGGAGCTATAATAGTATCAATATCTTCTTGAGTATATCCAAATACCTCTTTACGCTTGGCAACGGTTTCTTCTCCTAAAAACAATGGACAATCATTATAAGGTATATCCTTAAGATGAACCAAATTATCATCTAACCATTTTCTATAAGGATGTTTGGAAGCAATTTCTTCTTTAATTTCTTCATCATTTATGATTCGTCCTTCATCCATATTTACCAAAAACATCTTACCGGGCTCTAATCGACCATGAAACTCAATATTTTCGGGTTGTATTTCTACGACTCCTGTTTCTGAAGACATAATGACATAACCATCTTTGGTTACTGTATAACGTGATGGCCGCAATCCGTTTCTATCTAATACCGCACCTATATAGTTACCATCGGTAAATGGTATTGAAGCCGGACCATCCCAAGGCTCCATTGCACAAGAATTATATTCATAAAAAGATTTCTTTGTTTCGGACATTTCAGGGTTTTTCTCCCAAGCCTCTGGAACCATCATCATCATAACTTCTGGAAGTGATCTTCCGGTCATCAATAATAGTTCTACTACCATATCCATTGAAGCAGAATCTGATTTACCTTTTAAAACTACAGGCAATATCTTTTTAATAGCTGAACCAAACCAATCGCTTTTTAACAACTCTTCCCTCGATCGCATTCTGGTGACATTACCTCTTAATGTATTAATCTCTCCATTATGGCACATATATCTAAAAGGTTGTGCCAAATCCCAGGTTGGAAATGTATTGGTAGAGAATCTTTGGTGTACCAGAGCTAACCTTGTTACCACTTTAGGATCCATAAGATCCTTATAGTATAGCTTAATGTCTTCTGGCATTAAAAGTCCTTTAAATATTAAAGTCTTGGTTGATAAACTAGGGAGGTAGAAAAACTTACTTTCTGAAAGTTTAGAGCTGTATATAGTATGCTCGGTTATTTTACGGGCAGTAAAAAGTTTAAGATTAAAATCAAAATAAGTTTGTGAGGCACTCTCTTTACCAATAAATATTTGTTTTATAAAAGGTTCTGTTGTTGCTGCAATCTCTCCAAGATGTATGTGGTCAACCGGCACATCTCTCCATCCTAATAATACAAGTCCTTGATCCTTTATATTTTTCTCAAATGTATCTATACAGTATTGCCTTTGATTATCTTTTTTTGGAAGAAAAACATTACTTACTGCATAATCTCCAGGTTTTGGTAGTTCAAAATCACAGTATTCAATAAAAAAATCATGAGGGATATCTATTAATATTCCTGCTCCATCTCCAGTTTTACCGTCAGCACTAACAGCACCTCGATGTTCTAGTTTTTCAAGAATTTCTAATGCTTTATGAATAATATCATTTGATTTCTTTCCTTCTAAACTACATATAAATCCGGCACCACATGCGTCGTGCTCGAATTCTGGTAAATACATTCCTTGTTTCTTCATAATATTTTCCGACTTAATTATAAGTTCATTTTAAGAGATGTTTTAAAACGAATTCAATGTTTCAAGTTGTTGAAATTAACAAATCATTAAGGAACCAAAAAGAAAATGGAATCATAGAGCTGTACTTTTTTGAGCTCCGTAAAAAAAGCATAGGCAGAATAAATTAATCATAAAATAAAGACTTCATATTACGAATTTGATAATGCGTTTTTTCTAAATAAAACAAGGATTTGTATCAAAATTCATTCTATTAAAAGACAGCTGATTTTAATGAAAACGTTTTCGTTTAAATATCTATTTCTTTCAATACGAAATCATCATTTTAATATGATAAAAATAATTACCCCTAATTTTTTAGGGGGTAATAATAAAAAAATGATAAAAATAATCACTCTTACCTCAAAAATTTGGATACAAAAAATAAATTAACCTACTTTTGAATCGAATTTAACATTAATTTAAACTTTGTTCTTTATGAAGAAAATAGAAGCAATTATCAGAAGATCTAAATATAGAGTTGTTAAAGAAGCGTTGCACGAAAAAGGGATCACATTTTTCTCCTATTGGGATGTAACTGGTGTAGGTAATGAACAAAAAGGAAGTGTCTATAGAGGTGTTTCGTATAGCACTACTGATATTCAAAGACGCTATCTATCAATAGTAGTAAATGATGAATTTGAAGAGATTGCTATTTCGGCAATCCTTGAAGCCGCCAAAACAGGAGAAGTAGGAGACGGAAAAATCTTTGTTTCAGACATTAAAGAAGCATATAGAATTCGCACCTCTGAAAAAGGTGGCGGAACATTAAATTAAAACTACCACTACACCACCACAACAATTATAATCCAACCGAAAACAAAAAATAACTTTTATTAATTATACCATGGAACTTTTAACTACGAACAATGTATGGATGATGGTGTGTACCGCACTAGTATTTTTCATGCACTTAGGGTTTTCTTTTTTAGAAATAGGACTAACACGTCAAAAAAACACAATCAACATATTATTCAAAAATGTATTTATTATCTGTGTAGGCTTGCTTTTATACTACATAGGAGGTTTTAACTTAATGTATCCCGGTTTTGAAGAAGGAGATGCTGGCTTTCTAAAGTTTGCCGGTTTTGGAATTACTGCTCCTGAAAATGGTATGACACCTGAATATGCAGATGGTGGATATACCTGGTGGACTGATTTCTTATTTCAAGGGATGTTTGCTGCCACAGCAGCTACTATTGTATCGGGAGCCGTGGCAGAACGTATTAAGCTAGGAGCGTTTATGATCTTTACATTAATATATGTAGGATTTGTTTACCCAATTGTAGGTTCTTGGCAATGGGGAAGCGGATTCTTATCTACAATGAAAATTGGTGAAGCCGAAGGGTTTTATGATTTTGCTGGCTCTACTCTGGTTCATTCTGTAGGTGGATGGGCGGCATTAGTAGCAGTTGGTTTACTAGGTTCCAGAATTGGTAAGTTCGGTTCTGGAGGAAAACCTCAGGCAATTCCTGGTCACAATATTCCTCTAGCAGCAGCTGGTGTACTGATTCTTTGGTTAGGATGGTTTGGGTTTAATGGAGGATCCGTACTTTCTGCCGATCCTGCTGGAACTTCATTAGTACTAGTAACCACCTGTCTTGCAGCAGCAGCTGGCGGAGTTGGAGCTTTTGTTCTGTCTACTGTTCTTTATAAAAACTATGATCTAACTATGTTCTTAAATGGAATTCTTGGTGGTTTGGTAGGAATTACGGCCGGTGCAGATCTTATGTCTCCTAATGAAGCAGTAATAATAGGCTTAATCGCAGGTATTATTATCGTATTAGGTGTAGCTCTGGTTGACAAACTAAATCTTGATGATCCCGTAGGTGCAATCGCTGTTCACTTGATTTGTGGTATCTGGGGAACTCTAGCCGTAGGTATATTTGGATCTAAAGCAGGATTTGATCAATTTATGGTTCAAGGATTAAGCGTATTAATTGTAGGAGGTTTCTGTGTATTCACTGCTTTTATTATCATATTCACCCTTAAGAAAACTATCGGAATTAGAGTTTCGGAAAAAGAAGAAATCGACGGATTAGATGGACACGAGCATGGTATGGACGCATACCCAGATTTTAGGATTAACCAGCACTAAAACTTAAATAGTGTTAACCAATGGAAACGGGCGATTTATATATCGCCCGTTCCTTTTATATAGTTATTTTATAATTTGTAAGGATAATGGGTATGATGGTCTTTCTCCATTATTTGCTTTGATTGCATTAATGATTGGAAAGATAAAACATAGTATCGCAATTGCTATTAATCCCAATGCTCCCAAACCAAATAAAAGTGTTAATGGAACACAAACCAGAGCATAAATAAACATACTGATTTGGAAATTCATAATAGACTTACCATGCTCATCCATAGCAAGTACTCGTTCTCTTTGCGTTAACCATAATATTAGAGGAACAATAAATCCTCCAAATCCGGTAACAAGGTCTAACAATTGTGATAAATGTGTAAATACTAGTAATGATCTGTCTTTTCTCATGATTCTTGGTGTTTTTTGATTGATTATTGATGATGGATTGCTAATAAAATTAGCAGTCTATACTAATATGACGCAATTCAAGTCATTTTGTTACATCTTTAATCAGGAAATAAATTTGAATGATAAAGGATAGTATGGCATTTTTTCTTTACTAGCATTTACAGCGTTTAGAATAGGAAAGAGATTTGCATATATAAACCAAAAAGGAATAAGAAAAAAGCCTATGCAACACATAAAACCTAATACAAATGCAAACATTAAATATATCAATGCTGTAATTTGAAAGTTAACAGCTGCTTTACCATGTTCTTCCATCATTAAAATCTTATCCCGCTGTGTAAGCCATAAAATCAAAGGACCTAAAACCCCGGTTAATAAACCACTCAAATGCATCACTATAATAAGTGAATTATCTTTCTGTTTCATTCCTTACTTTTGAAAGCAAATATAATTCTCAACCTAATATAAACAACAAAAAAACGCCTCGAAAATCGAGGCGTTCATTATTCTAAATTTAATGTCTACTATAGGTTTATTTAATTATTAGTTTTTTAGAGATTGATTCTCCTTTATTACTTTCAATCTTTACAAGGTATATACCAGATTGTAATGATAGATTACTTGCAGACAAAGTATTAACTCCCGGTTTTAGCTGAAATTGCTCTTTTTTCTGACCTAAAATTGTATAAATAGTAGCTTCAGCTTTTTCGGTTGCATTTTGAGCTAGGTAAATAGTAAAACTATCATTCGTTGGGTTAGGAGAAAGTGTGATACTTGATAAAGCTCCTTCATCCTCATCTCCAAGTATTGGTGTAGTTGGTCCAAATTCGACTACAGCTTCTGTTAATGATCCATTACAAGATCCTTCATAAATCTTCACGTTAGAGAACGTAGAGTTATTTCCAGAACCTCCATCATTATCATTAATAAATACTAATCGATCCATACTACCGGTATAGAAATTACCTACTGGGATCGTATATGTAGTAGTACCACTAGAGTAGTTATCAAAGTTTGTTACTCCATAATTTTGAGTACCGTGAACTTTAAAGTATCTAGTAGATGTCAATGTATTATCGTTTTCAAATCCAACGGCGTGAATCTCTCCTTGAGATGTACTGCTGAAATCAAACTCAATTACTGTATTTGCTGTAACTGTATAGTTCATTGCAATGTACTTCCAGGTATTGTTAGTTAGTGATAATGCTGCTCCTCCACTTCCTACAGAGAAATCACCTGCTGCATCCTGGTTAGAGAATGGAGTGATTGTAAAGTCGTTGAAGTTTAAAGCATCACAAGCTGGTGGCGGTGGAGTACCTCCGTCACTAATGCTAAGAGCATCTACCGTGATATCTCCTTGCCAGCTACTACCTGTAACTACATTTAATCGCAATTGAACGCTTGCTTCTCCTGCATAAGCTGAAAGATCCACATCTGCAGCATTCCAATCTGTACCTTGAGCACCGCTTCTATTAAATACGCTTACCCAGTTTCCTGTATTATCTGTTCTGGCTTCAACATTAAATGTTCCTACAGAACTACCAATCATATGATATTGGAAACTTAAGGTTGGATTCGTCAATCCACTAAAGTTCAAACAAGGTGAGTTTAAGATTGCATTTTTATTAGGGTACCCAGTACCATTTACTGAAGCTTCTACATAAATGTAAGAATTACCATCGATTGCACTACTTGGTCCTGTTCCATTAGAAGGTGTACCGTTAGAATCAACAGTCCAGTCTAAATCATCTCCACTAGCTTGTGTCCAGTCTCCGATAGTACCTTCAAAACTCTCTGAGTATGGGAATGAAGATATATCTCCTGAACAGTCTCCTGGAGGTGGTGGTGGGTTACCATCAAGACCCATAGCATCCCAAAATGCTGGTATAGTTGCTCTTTCTCCAGAATTGCTTCCTCCACCTGAGGTACATCCTCCATACGCGTGTACTCCGATCGCATTACCTGTTGCTTCATCAATAATAGGACTTCCGGAGTTTCCTCCTGTAGTATCTGCTCTATATCTAACAAAGGTATTATCTACAGAAGATAATGGTCCACTATTTGTTTGTTGTGTTTGATTATCAATTCCATCATCAGTACCAAAACCTGTAATCCTAATAGTACCACCAGGAGCTGTCTGTACTACATTAAAAGATTTTCCTTGTGCTTGAATAGGTGTCAACCCTGTTTGTGTATTTGCATTTACCGTAAAAACAGCCCAATCATTTGCCTGACTAGGGCTACTAGTGTATGGTGTAACAAAATCACCTTGTTGAATTGGATATTGATCCTCTGGACCAGGATGAACTATAGTTCTGTCTGGATTAGATTTTGGAACATTAAATTCTAAAATCTCAGCTCTGGCACTCACACAGTGTCCTGCGGTAACTAATCGCCCATTAGTGATAATCCAGCCAGTACAACCGTTTGGTACAATTCTTCCAATTGCATTATCAGTTGAATCAATACGATCATCAGAAGAACCACATATAGTTCTACCAGCGGGTACAGGATCCCCTACTCCAATCTCTGAGATATTTAATCCAACAGATCGTTCTCCTGGAGCTATACTAAGTGTTACTTTAATTTTATTTCCATTAAAATAAGCACTGGTATTTCTCCAGGTTTTAATAGTGGTTGATGTTAATACCTGCGTAGCTCCATCTAGCGCCGAAGTAATCGTTAAAGTACTATTAGCACCCAGGTTAACATCTTTAAAAAATAATCGTAACCAAATTGCTCCTTCTTTTGTTATAGTGTGGTTGATAATTTCAGGAGTATTACTTTTCTGATTGCTTTCAGATTGTAATTGTATGTTGTATGGCTCATAATGACGTTTTAATTCATTAGTTTGTGCTGTTGTCATAACTGGTAATAGCATACCTATTACGCAGAGCACAGAGCATAGTCTGCTTATTATGGCAGAATAAGCCACATTAATTGAGTTTGTGTTGTGAAAATTCATAAAAATAAAAGTTTAAGTATATAGTTAGACATTAAATTTAGTTAGTACTTAAAAACTGTTGTAACCTTTACAACAGCATGTCTTCCAAAAAAAATGATCATTTGTTTAAGATATGATCAACAATTTTTCACTTTTATTCTTTTACTTTCCCTGTAGAATATTAGATAAAAATAAGACATTCTTATTTTCTTCTTTGCACAAGATAAAAAAGAAATATTACACCTCAAAAAACTTTGATACACAAATATTTAAAGAACATATATCTTCTTTATTTTTTCTATTAAAAATTATTTTTAGAACGCTTCAAACTACCCATAAACTATCAGCAAACTTATACCAGTGTTATTCGAAAAAAAAACAATTTTAAAAAGATGAATTTTTATTTTTTCAATTAGCAACAAAAATTTTAATTGAGGTCTATATAAATTGATTAATGTCTATTTTTGCCTTCCAGTAAATACATCATATGATCTCACAAGATACTATAGTAGCATTAGCAACAGCTTCTGGAGCAGGAGCCATTGCTGTAATACGAGTTTCGGGAAAAGAAGCTATTAGTATATGTTCGCCTTTATTTCGTTCTGTAGCAGGAAAGAAATTAGATCAACAAAAATCTCATACTATACATCTGGGGCATATTTTGGATGACGAACGAGTTTTAGACGAAGTCTTGGTTTCTATATTTAAAGGAACCAACTCATATACTGGAGAGCCAACTATAGAGATATCTTGTCATGGTTCTACGTATATACAACAGGAAATCATTCAATTATTACTGCGTAAAGGATGTAGAATGGCTAATGCAGGAGAGTTTACATTACGTGCTTTTATTAATGGAAAACTTGATTTATCCCAAGCAGAAGCTGTTGCTGATCTAATCGCATCTGATTCTGAAGCTTCTCATCAAATTGCGATGCAGCAAATGAGAGGTGGTTTTTCTAACGAAATAAAAAAACTAAGAGATGAGCTACTGAACTTTGCATCTTTAATAGAATTAGAATTGGATTTTGCCGAGGAAGATGTAGAGTTCGCTAATCGGGATCAGTTTCAGGATTTGGTTTCAAGGATTACAAAGGTTCTGAAAAGACTCATTGATTCTTTTGCAGTTGGTAATGTTATCAAAAACGGAATTCCGGTAGCAATTGTTGGTGAACCTAATGTTGGTAAATCAACGTTATTGAATGCTTTATTAAATGAAGAAAGGGCTATAGTTTCTGATATTGCCGGTACAACTCGTGATACCATCGAAGATGAAATCAATATTGGTGGTATTGGTTTTCGATTTATTGATACTGCAGGGATTCGGGAAACCAAAGATGTTGTAGAGAGTATTGGAATCCAAAAGACTTTTGAAAAGATTGAACAAGCTCAGGTTGTTATTTATTTGGTTGATAGTTCTGAGTTAACTGTTGAGAATTTACAACAGCTAAAAACTGAAATCGGAAAAATAAAAAATAAATACCCTCAAAAACCATTAATCGTTGTAGCTAACAAAGTTGATAAACTTAATAACTCTCAGATTTCTGCCTTACAGTCTGAAATTGAGAATATTCATTTGCTTTCTGCCAAACAAAACAAAGGTGTTGAAGAGTTACAAAATAAACTTCTGGAATTTGTAAATACCGGAGCTCTGCGAAATGACGAAACGATCGTAACTAATTCTCGTCATTATGATGCATTGTTAAAAGCACTTGAAGAAATCCAAAAAGTGCAATATGGTATTGATAATGGATTATCCGGAGATTTAATGGCGATTGATATTCGTCAAGCTTTATATCATTTTGGAGAAATCACTGGAGAGATCACATCGGATGATTTATTAGGAAATATCTTTGCTAATTTTTGTATCGGGAAGTAGTCTTTAATAACATCTATTATCTAAGAATGGCATATAACAAATCTAAAATTCTAGCTACTATGTTAGTAAGAGTTTTTTTTCTAAAAAAAGGAATTATTACTGTGATTATATAGTTTACTCAGTATAACTGTATCTTTGTGACCTAAACAGTACTAACCTATGTCCACACCCCGTAAGCAATACTCTTTTGTTGTTTTCTTGCTACTAATATTATGTTTATCTTCTTGTATTTCTAAAACTCCTGAATTTAGTATCGAAAATGGTGAAATGGATCTTAGTAATATTGATTTTAATACAACAAAAAAAGTAAATCTTAATGGAGATTGGCAGTTCTATTGGAAACAATTTCCATTCGAAAAAAGAGTATTCTCTACGGCTGTACTTCATGATCCTTCGGTCACTCAATTACCAGGTGGCTGGATCGGTGATTATTTTACAGGAAATAAGCATCCTGCCAAAGGATATGCAACCTATCGTTTGAAGATAAATTTAAGAGATCCATTGGTTCCATTATCTTTAAAAATTCCACGAAGTCATACTTCTCTTCAGGTTTGGGTCAATGGACAAAAAATTGAAGAATCAGGGGTTTTTGGGGTACAAAGTGAAACAGCAACTCCAAAATTAGCCCCTTTGCTCATTGATATACCGAAAGATTCAGAAATTGACCTTTTGATCCCTATATCTAATTATGAATATCGTGTCGGGGGTGGTTTTATACAAGGTATTACCTTAGGAAACCGAAAATTTCTTCGAACAGAAAGAGAACAACAATTGTTGATTGAATCGCTAAGTGCAGCTGCAGTTTTGGTAGTTGCTATTTTTTCAATCTTGTTTTATTATGTAGAAAGTCGACAAAAAATATTCCTGTATTTTGGAGCATTTTCAGTTTTTGGAGTATTACGTTTTATATCCGTTGGGGAATCTACATTTATAAGTTTAATTCCTGATGCTCCATTTTGGTTGGTTCATCGTTTACGATTTATTCCGTTCTACTTAGGTATGGGAATTGGAGGATTGTATTTTTATAAGTTGTTTCCTAAAGAATTGTCCAAAAAAGTGGTGCAAGCATATTTTTGGATTTCTGTGATATTCGCAGGATATTTATTGGTAATGCCCACCTATTTATCAAGTTATGCTTTTATTCCGTACCAATTCATTGCTTTATTTGGCATTTTATACGTTGTTTTTGCAGTTATCAAGGCAGTATTCAACCGTCGGCCTGAGGCAAAACTGGTCATAACAGCCTATACCGTGGTAGCTATGGTTGTTATACATGATTTGCTGGTAGTACAACAATTAATAGACAGTATTTTTTTAGCCAATTACGCATTTGTTGCTTTTATTGTTATGCAAGTTATTGTGTTATTTAGGACCTATAAATCTTATACCGAACAGATTGATCAACTTTCTGATGATCTTTCTACAGCTGGAAAGCAGTTACAATACAAGGAAGAAGACATTACAACATTGGCAACTGACAATGCTATGCGACTTCAGTATAAGAAACAAGTGTTAGAACAACTTCGGGAGATACAGAAACAGAACACTGATGCTATAGGAAATGCTGTAAAGAAACTATCCCATGAGATTCGAGCACAGATTAAGGTAGAAGAGAAACTTTCTTTTCAACAAGAACATATAGATTTACTGAATACAGAATTCAATAAAAGACTTCTAGAAAAATACCCATCCCTTTCCAAAACCGAACAAGAGATCTGTGGGTTGATGCGATTAAAAATGAGCACTAAAGAAATTGCTACTTATAGAAATACTTCTGATGGAGCGATTAGGGTGGCCAAAAACCGAATCAGAAAAAAGATTCAATTAACTTCTCAAGAGGATTTGCAAACGTTAATGGCCAGCTTTTAACATGTAACTAAATCCATTTATTTCCAGGGTTTTACCTTGTACCCCTATCACGACAAATACACTGTTGTAACAGTTGTGTAACGTTTTGTAACGCTATTTTTTTTGAGTTTTTTAATAAGCAAAGTAGTATTGCAGAACCAAATCGAGAACAATTATCATATCGCTTTCCGAATAGTAATACGATATCATAAAACCCTTATATTATGAAATTTTTTATACCCTCTTATCTGGTGCTACTATTATTGCTTTGTAATATTTCTATAGCAGTTGCACAAAGCCCTGAAGCTTTTAATTATCAAACCGTAGTGAGAGATCTTAACGGGGATGTGCTAGCGAATCAATCTATAGGTTTCGAAATTGAACTTCTGGAGGATAGTGCTACCGGTACTGTGACATATCAGGAAACACATACCATAACAACTAATTCTCAAGGAGTAGCTAGTATGATTATAGGCCAGGGAACTACATTAGGAGGTTTTACACTGATTGATTGGGGGAATCATACATACTTTCTACAAGTAGGAGTTGATATTTCAGGAGGTACTACATATACCGTTGTCGGGACCTCTGAACTGTTATCAGTACCCTATGCACTGCATTCCAGTACGACAGATGGTATTAGTTTTACTCCCAATGGAGTTGCCACGATTACTTCAGGAACAACAGCTTTAAACCTTGAAACGACTACAGGAAGTACATCTTCTTTACGTTTACAAAACCTTGCGACACAGTGGAACATATTAAATAGTACAAATGGATTTATCATAGAGAATGAAGATACTGAAAATGGAGTCATTAAAATAGAACATAACGCTGCTAGTAATAGTATCTATATAGACGATAACGAGAGTATAGGTATAGGAACAAATACGCCGGATGCCGGTGCTAAATTAGACGTTAATGGTAGGATTAAAATGGTAGATGGAAATCAACAAACGGGATATGTTCTTGCCAGTGATGCCAATGGAATTGCAAGTTGGACAGATCCGAATACTCTAGTGACTGGATCAGGATCAGGAATTTTTGGTACGGTAAGCAATGTTACTTCTAATGCTTCCGGAGATTATACTTCTGATGATTTTGTATTTGGTTCTTCTGTTTTAGGAGACAATGGAACAAATTACGATAGTCGTTTCTTTTTTGACAAATCTAAAGCAGCTTTTAGAGCTGGTAGTTCCAATAATACACAATGGGATGATATCAATGTAGGTATTCAATCGTCTGGATTTGGAAGTAATAATATTGCTTCGGGAAGTTTAGCAATGACCTGGGGACAAAGTAATGAAGCAAGTGGTCAGGGAGCAACAGTATGGGGATCCTCTTCAATTGCTCAAGGAATATATGCAACAGCATGGGGCGATGGCAGAACAGCAACAGGTCGTGCAGCAACTACTTGGGGCTATGACTATGCCAATTCAGGATCAGGAGCCACAGGAGATTACTCTACAGCATGGGGTTTTGTTAGTAGGGCTACTAATGAAGGAGCAACTGCCTGGGGATATGAAACAGAAGCCAATGGTTGGTATGCAACAGCTTGGGGAACCAATAATATAGCATCCTCAATGTATGAAACTACATTTGGAGCTTTTAGTACTACTGCAACAGGAAATGCCAATACCTGGATAACAACAGACAGGCTCTTTGCAATAGGTAATGGAACAAGTACTGCTAACCGTTCTAATGCATTAACAGTCTATAAAGACGGAACCCTTACTATTAATGACGCCTATAATTTACCAAATACAGATGGAACATCAGGGCAAGTACTAAGTACAGATGGATCAGGGGAAATTTCTTGGACAACAGTTACAACTACAGATAATTTAGGAAATCATATCGCAACAGAAAACATACAATTAACCAATAATTGGATTTCTAATGATGGTGAAAATGAAGGTATTTATGTAGCTACCGATGGAAATGTTGGTATAGGCTTAACTAATCCTGGTCAACAATTTCATGTGTATGGAGATGGTCAAGGTAGATTTGAAAATAGTACAAACGGACGATATTTGGATCTTAATACTGGCAGCGCTACATTGGATATGTATAACGGAAGCTTTAACATCAATAGGTTTTCTACTACCGATATTATTTTAGGATTAGGAGGAGGAAATGTTGGAATTGGCAACAATACAGCACCTACGTATCAATTAGATGTTACTGGTACTGGAAGATTTACCAATGCACTTACCTTAGGAGAATACACGTTACCTATTGCAGATGGAACGACAAATCAAGTGTTAACTACTGATGGTTCAGGAGCGGTAAGTTGGGAAAATGTAGCAGATAGCCAGGATTTAACATTAACGAACAATTTTCTATATATCAGTAACAGTGCTGGTTCTGTAAATATGAATCCATTTATGGATAATACAGACGAACAAACCCTATCCATTAGTGGTTCGGATTTAACAATCTCAGGAGGAAATACCATAAGCTTAGATTCTGCTTTTATAAGTGAAGTTGGTGATGGTTTAACCCTAACTAATAATAAAGTGAGTTTGGGAGGGGCTATCAATGCAAATTTAAGCCTCGATATCTGGGATACTACCGATTTTGATATAAGTCTATTGGGTACAGGAGATTTTATAATCAGAGATCAATTCAATGATGTTTTTAGAGTGGATGCCTCAGATGATAGAATTGATATTGGTCGTGATTTATACATTAAGGACCATGATGCCGATGGTACAGATGTAGTAAGAATCTCAGGCAATAATAATAATGATGGGTATATTGGAATATATAGAGATGGTGTTGTCTCTCATCAGCTCTCAGGAAATGGAGATGTGCATTTTAATAAACAAGGAACCAATTTTGATTTTCAGGTTGAATCGAGTAACAACGCCACCATGTTTTTTGTTGATTCTAGCAATGATGCCATTGGTATAGGAACATCTTCTCCTACAAAAGCTACGGTAGAAATAAACGGAGGAATTAGTAATCAAGTAGCCGCAAGTTTAGGTTACGATCGACAGTATGGATACCTTAATGCTGTAGGTAGTGCAGCAGGTAGTAATAATATTTTATCACTTTATGACTTCAACTTTTCACTTTGGGCATCAGACCATATTGCAGCAGAACAATTTGATACCTTTTCAGATGAACGTATCAAAACGATCCTAGGGATTTCTAGTCCAGAAGAAGACTTAAATACATTATTAGACATTAAAGTAACCGATTACCAGTTAAAAGATTCCATTGCCAAAGGAAATAGAATCTATAAAAAAGTAATAGCACAACAAGTGGCTGAGGTATACCCTCAAGCTGTTACAAACAATATTACAGAAATAGTTCCGGATATCTATAAGCAAGCTAACATAAAGAATGGTTGGGTAGATTTAAGCACAGACCTTAAAGTAAATGAGCACGTAGCTATTATTATTACCAAAGAGAATACAAAAGAAGTTTATGAAGTATTAGAAGTATCTGAAAAAGGATTTCGTATAGATTTTAAAAACAATCAAAAAGTGTTTGTATTTGGTAGAGAAGTACAAGATTTTCATACGGTAGATTATGAGGCAATCTCTATGCTTAATGTGAGTGCTACGCAGCAATTAGCCAAAGAAGTACAACAACTCAAAACTGAAAATGCACTATTGAAAGCTAAACTGGAAACCATAACATCTGATCAAGCTGAGTTAGCAACCTTAAGAAGTGAAATGGCCCAGATCAAAACTGCTTTGGGTATCAGCACAGAAATAGTAAGCAAAGAATAAATAAAAATAAAAAATAAGTCCCATTCTTTGACAAGGACAGGAGTCCCGAATCATCGGGAAGGAAGGGTAAACTCTTCTAAATGTTTAATCAAAAAAATAACTATACCCTCTTAAAAAACAAACATGAGAAAACAACTATTACAATTGGCAATGCTGTTTTTCGGAATGATTACATTTGCTCAAACCCCTCTAGGGTTCAATTATCAAACAGTCATAAGAGATACTAATGGTGATGTACTGGCTAATCAAGCGATCGGCTTCGAACTACAATTATTAGAAGATAGCAGTTCCGGAGTTCCGATATACACAGAAACACATACAGCAACTTCCAATGTGCAAGGTGTTGCAGCTTTTGTAATAGGACAAGGATCAACCACTGATGATTTTACATCAATTGATTGGACAAATCATACCTACTATTTACAAGTAGCTGTAGACATTACCGGAGGAGCGACTTATACCACTATAGGAACATCACAATTACAATCTGTACCCTATGCATTACAAACTGCAAAAACATCACAGCTAGAAGGAGGAAGTGATGGACAAATTCTGTCTACAGATGGTTCAGGAACAGTAAGCTGGATCGATGGAATTAATAGTCTGGATACATCCTTACAGGAACTTTCTTCCGGTTTAGAACAATTTAACCTGGAAGTTATTGGAGATACAGGTACCATTTTTTCACGTCTTGTTTTAATTGATGTAAAGGAAAATCATGCTTACGGTTACGATACTACAACAGGAGAATTTATAGTCATAGATGTGAGTAATAAATACGCCCCTATATTACGAACACAATTAGTAACAAGAATTAATATCGGATCTTCCTCAGCAAAATCTGCTGGGGTAATTGTAGGAAATTACGTTTATGTATATAGTGGAGATGGCTTTTTAGCCATCATTAATATTACAGATCCTACTCAACCTACTTTAGTTTCCAACACCACAGTTATAGACTCAGAGGTGGAAGCAATTACAAGTGATGGAAGTTATCTCTATTTGGTAGATAATAGCGATGATAAAGAGTTTGTTGTTATGGATATTAACAATCCTGAAAACCCTATGTTATTGCCAAACACTGTCTCTGCTTTAGATATTGATAATAATGATACTTCGATGGTGATTAATAATGGATATGTATATGTGATGAGTAATGAAACCGATACTACTGATATTATTAATATTACAGATCCTACCAACCCATCATTAGTGGTAAGCAGTAACATTTTTGGTTATTACCTTACTGATATCATAACAGAAGGGGATTATTTATATGTGTTAGACGAGGATGAAAGTCTATTAAAAATATTCGACATAACTACCCCTGCTGTACCAACTTCGGTTGGAACACTATCTATTGGAAACAACCCTTTGTCTATAGTTACATCAGGAAACTATGTGTATATCACAGATAATGATGCAGATGATCTTAAAGTTGTGAACGTTTCAGACCCTGCTAACCCTAATCTGGTGGCCGATATAGCTCTTAGTTTTAATGCTACTGCTGTGAGGGTTCTTGATTCTTACGCCTTTGTAAAGAGTGATGAAGGCTCAGGTGATGCCTTAAAGGTGGTAAATCTTTTTAATTCGGCAACTCTTGGAGTAGGTTTTGATGGCACGTTTCAAACCGTACAAGATAAAGACGAACAAAACCTTACCAGCGCCAGTTTATCAGGAAATACCCTAACAATTGAAATTGAAAACGGAGATCCAGCAACTGTAAACCTATCAAGTCTTGAGGATGATTTGGGTAATCATGTTGCGACCACTAATATCCAAACTTCAGGTAATTATATATCAAATGATGGCGATGATGAAGGTGTATTTATAGACACAAATGGAAAAGTTGGTATAGGATTAGCTAATCCTACATATCAGTTTCAAGTATATGGAGAAGGTCAAGGTAGATTTGAAAATAGTACAAACGGAAGATATTTTCTTATCAACCCCGGTAGTGCTTCAATAGATCATTATAATGGAAGTTTTAACATTAATAGATTTTCTGATACTGATATTGTTCTAGGACTTGGAGGTGGAAAAGTGGGTATTGGGAATAATGTTTCTCCTGCTTATCAATTAGATGTTACTGGTACTGGTAGATTTACTGATGTCCTTACCATTGGTAATTATACATTACCTACAACAGATGGTTCATCAGGACAAGTATTAACTACCAATGGGACAGGAGTTGTAAGTTGGTCCGACGCCAGCGAAAATATATTTGAAGTTTCTAATAGCGTAGTTCTACCAAATACTAGTGTTGTAAGTATTAGTAATGATGATTTTGTTTTCGGGTCTATTTCCTTAACAGATGATTCGGGAACGAGTAATGACAATCATAAGTTTTTCTTCGACAAAAGTAAAGCAGCTTTTAGAGCAGGAGCCGTTTTAGATGATCGATGGGACGATGCTAATAGGGGATATTTTTCGTTTGCAGTTGGTGACAGAACTGAGGCTTCTTCAGATTTTACAATAGCGATAGGAAGTACAGCTAAGGCAACTGCGATATATGCTACAGCAATTGGAAGCGCAGCAGAAGCACAAGCAAATAATTCTGTGGCAATAGGAAGCGGAGCTATTGCTTATTCTTTTGGAGAAACTGCCATAGGTAAACATAATACTACATATTCTCCAAATTCAACTACTGCCTGGAATGAAAATGACCGGCTTTTTGTTATTGGTAACGGAGAAAACGCCATTTCAAGATCTAATGCCTTAGTGATTCTAAAAAATGGAGATGTAGGTATTGGAGATTCTACTCCCGATGTAGCCTTAGATGTAGTTGGCGATATTAATTACACAGGTACGATTGCCGATGTGTCTGACCGAAGATTGAAAGAAAATTTTAAACCAATTGATGATGTTCTTGTTAAGATCATGGCTATAGAAGGTTTAAGTTATACTATGAAAGATGATGATAAGAAAGTTAGAGAATATGGTGTAATTGCACAAGATGTTCAAAAGGTATTTCCGGAAATGGTAAAAGTAATAGAAAAGGAAGAAGGGTATTTAGGAGTAAGTTATACTCAGTTGATCCCGGTACTATTAGAAGCTATTAAAGAACAACAAAAAGAAATTGAAAGCTTACAAAGCAAAGTGGATAAAATTGATCAGTTGGAAGCTATGGTTTCTGAATTCATAAATAAAAGAAATATCAATTCTGTAAAAGCAGAGTAGTAGTTGTTACTCGATTTGATGGTACGATCATTTTATGGAGATAATGGGCTGTAATGATCAACAAGTACCGAAGAAAAGCCGTTTTACGATTTAGACGGGCTTTTAATTAAAAACTTAAAAGTAAAAAAAGATGAAAACATATAAATATAAAATACTAATCATCATAGTCCTTGGGATCACCTGGATACAGGCGCAATCCATAGAAAGACAGGTGATAGGTACCGCGGGAACTACAGTAAGTAACGGAACTATCTCCATGGATTTTACAGTTGGTGAACTGACAATAACTACTATCACAGACGGAACTACCACATTGTCCCAGGGATTCCAACAGGGATCGGTTCAGTTAAATATAAAAATCGCCCCTGTAGTCTTTTTACAAGGAGCAGCGATCAATCCTAATGCTGGAGAGGAAACACTAATGAGAGATGACCTACGAGTAGCAAACACTATTCCTACTACTTCGCCTTATAATGATGCATTAACTACCGCTTCAACAGTGTTGATTGTTACAGGAAAAGATGCCATTGTAGATTGGGTATTAGTAGAGTTGAGAGATAAAAATGATGTTACCAATGTTGTAGCGAGTCAATCTGCTTTATTGCAACGTGACGGAGATATCATAAGTGTAGATGGTATTTCTACTCTTGAATTCGATATATCAACTGATAATTATTTTGTAGCTGTTCAACATCGTAATCATTTAGGAATTGTTTCTGCCAATACAGTTGATTTATCATCTACGGTAACCACCTTAGATTTTAGTTCAGATAATCTCATTGTCCAGGGAGGTAACAATGCGGTGGTAGATCTTGGTAGTGGTGTGTTTGCTATGTTAGGAGGTGATTTTGATGAGAATGGTCAGATTCAGAACTCAGATATTATTTCAGTAATACAAGTATTGGGAGGTTCAGGATATTCAATGGCTGATATGGATATGAATGGCCAAATTCAGAATACAGATATCAACAATATAATGAACCTCAACCTTGGAAAAGGAGAACAATTTTAACTCCAAAATACAACTTCTTACATATCAAAATATGAAACAAAATTATTTACAAATAAGAAAAGGAATAGCCAATATACTGTTACTATTGTTAACGGTAATTAATCTACAGGCTCAGGATCTTCATTTTACCTTTGCTAATGCCCAGATCACCAATGATGGGATGGATAATTATTATGATGTAGATGTCATGATCCAAAGTACTGTTGATTTCAAACTGGGATCTGGACAATTGTACCTTACTTATAATACCGCAGCGTTTGGAGAAAATATCTCTGCAGCTGGTAGTGTGGAGTATACACAACCATCAGGCTCTATCCTAGGTGAGGTATATACTTTTGCCGCTTATAAAGACTTTATACAAAACGACAATACTACTTCCAGAGTCTCTTTGGCATTTCAACAAGGAATAGGTTCAGGAACGATTACAGCAAATAATGTAACTGGTACACCTAAACTGTTGTTACACGTACGTATCCGATTTACAGATGTTGGTCAGGATCCTATGATTGCTTTTGAGACTGGAGTAGTATACTTAGATCAGTTTTATACAGCTTGTGGTCCAACAGCTGGTGGATTAGCAGATTGTGCAGGAGAACCTGGTGTACAATTAATAAATGATACCTTTGACTCATCCAACTCAGCAGATACGGCAGCGCCAGTGATTACCCTTACGGGAGATGATCCTCAAGAAATAGCACAGGGCAATACATATAACGAACTGGGAGCAACTACAGATGATGGTTCCGATATAGTAATTGATGATTCGACATTGGATATTAATACAATCGGTAGTTACAGTGTAACCTATAATGCAACCGATATTGTAGGTAATGTAGCTATAGAAGTAACCAGAATGGTTAATGTAGTCCCCCTTTTAAGTACTGCAGATCATATCTTTGGTACAGTAAGTTTGTATCCTAACCCTGCGACCAATGAGTTTATCGTATCTGGTTTAAAGGAGAAAGTAACTATAGAGATCTTCAATATAGAAGGTAAGCGTATCAAACAGGTTAAAGGATATAGATCAGAACAAATTGATATCAGCAGTATGAAATCTGGAGTCTATTTTGTAAAACTTATTGAAGGTACTACCCTTAAGAATTTAAGATTAGTAAAAAACTAATTGAATGAAGGTGTTAATTGGTAGATATCGCCTGGGTTTATCTTTACTCCTGCTTTATGGAAGTATATTAAGTATAATTATTACCCTTTATTTAACATTAGATAATTTTAGAAGTTGTAAATACTAAACACAGGAGGTAAGGATCTGTAAAAAAGATCTATTTAATATAAAGCCTACTTATAGAAATGAGTAGGCTTTCTTTAAAAGCACAAAAAATGAAAACATTTTTATAATATTTATGTCATTTTTTGGAATGATCATACTTAAAATCAAGATCATCAGGAAAATTTTAAAAATATGATTATCCATTAAATAAAAGTGACCACGATCGAATTTTAAACCTGTCTTTAATTAATTTTTAATCAAGTCTTCTCTTAGTGGATTTTATTTTTTGATGTTCATAAGTCATACAAAACCTAACCAAAAGAAAACAAAAGCTAGCACCTGCATTTCACCTCATACTCCCCTACTCCTTTATTTACAGGAGTTTGTTACATATTGTATCGGTAAATAGATTTTCTTTCTTTTAGTTGATCTTTTTTCCTTTTAATTATAATAGAAAGCATTAAAATCATACTAAAATTGTTGTTCCTGTTGATTCTTTATTATGCTCATCAAAATAAAAATCTACTCTACCCAAATTAACTCCGTATGCTCCAACCTGATTAACAAGTACATTTTTTCCTTCAATATTCTTTACAATAGTCGGTTTTGGCAAAAAAGTGTGTGTATGTCCCCCTATAATTAAATCTATATCCTTTGTAGCTTTTGCTAAATTTAAATCAGATATTTTATCCGGATTTTTTTTGTAATGATACCCTAAATGCGATAGACAAATAATTAAATCACACTTTTGTTCGTTTTTCAACTCATTGGTTATATCCTGGGTTACTTCAACAGGGTTTAGATAGCCTGTTTCTTTATACATTCTTTTATCAACTAATCCTTCAAGTTCTATCCCTAGTCCAAATATTCCTATTTTTATTTCATCTTTAGTGATAATCTTATAAGGTTTAACATGAGTATCTAAAATCGTATTTTTAAAATCATAATTAGCAGAAACAAAATCAAATTTTGCATTTGGCAATTGTTTATACAACCCTTCAACTGAATTATCAAAATCATGGTTTCCGATAGTTGCCACATCATATTTTAACATACTCATCAACTTAAACTCTAAGGCACCTTCAAAATAATTGAAGTAAGGTGTTCCTTGAAAAATATCTCCAGCATCTAGCAACAAAGTGTTTGGGTTTTCCTTTCGTACTTGTTCTATCAATGTCGCTCGTTTTGCAACTCCTCCTTTATTTGCGTATCTATTATGGTTTGCTTTAAAAGGTTCTATATGACTGTGTGTGTCATTAGTATGTAAAATAGTAATGTGACGTCGTTGTTTACCTATAAATGAAGGTAGTAATAATCCGCCACCAATAGCTAATGTTGATGCACTTCCTAGCTGTTTGATAAAATTTCTTCTTTTCATGACTTAATGATTACACGATTATCAATGGTTGCTTGCAGAGTATCTACTTTTTTAAAATAATCAATAATAGCATCTCTTACTTTATAATCTAACTTTATTAATTTTTCTGGATTTTTAAAAAAAATCATTTTACTCCCACCGTTTTGCAGGTAATCAGATGTTAATACGGTATAGTTTTTATTTTCATCAAATGCTACTCCATTAATTTTTAAGTTATAATTACTATCGTCAATGACTAACTCAACATTTTTAGATAACGGATGTGCTCTTTTATTTTTCATAAAATAATCGACTAATTCTATTATTTTCTTACCGTTCATTTCTACTACCACCAATTCGTTTTCAAAAGGCATTAGTTGAAAAGCCTGCTCTTTAGTTACATTTCCTTTTGATATTGTTGCACGCAATCCTCCATGGTTAAACATTGCGAAATCAATGGACTTGTTGTTTTTCTTTTTAAAAATAGAATCTGCTACTTCTAAACACATATCTACCATTAAATTACCTAAAGTACTCTGCATATTCCCATCATTTTTGACTAAGTTTTTTGGCGTATAACAAAGTACTTGCTGCATCTCTTTTGATAATTTTTCTTTAAAAGGAGCAATAATACTATCTACTTCTGATGAAGATTTAATTGTATCATTTATTGCAATTGTTTTTGCTGTTATTTTAGTAAGATGAGTATCTGTTTTTTTGCAAGATGCTAATGCAAGTAATAGATAAATAAAATATAATGGTTTCATTGTTACTTGAGTTTAGTATTTACAGGTTAAAATAAGCTGGTTTTATTTACACTTAGTTTTATTGCTTTTTCTAATACAGCGGGATTACTCCCAGGTCCAATGGTTAAAAGTTTAGCTCCGGTTATTGGAATTCCATTAAATGGTCTAACATGTACTTCTCCATCTGGTTTACGTTCAAAGTAGGTATAATTTTTATCTTGTCCAATTTTTGTACACCCCTTTATTCGCAGAATACTTTTTGGTAATGATGCACAAATATCAAGAATACATTTTGAATATGGCAAATTTAACAAATCAACAGAACAAGAAGCCCAATGTGTTTTTTGATGATCAAATTTTTGAGCAGAATTATTAGAAGGTAATAATTCTGGAAGCAATGAAACGTTTAAATTATCCATAGTTACAATTTTTACCATTGGATTAAGTTTTTTTAGCTCATTAATAACTACTGCTTTTCTACTTTCATCTTGTTTTTGGATATGTGTGAGTACTATAAGGGAGGAAACCTGAATTTGGTTTGCTTCGAGTTCGTTATGTTCTCCTCGTTTTTGCCAGTTTTTAACATCAACAACAGATATTTGTATTGGAGGTAAGAATCGATCATTCAGTCCAACACCTAAAAACTCCATGAGCGAACTTGCATCAGAAGTTCCATTAGCTTCAATTAAAGTTATCCCATTTTTTCGTTCAGGAATTCTATTTACTATATTTCTGAGTTCAACAATACCACTGCAACAGATACAATTCCCGCTCAGCGCTTTAATATTATTTAGCTCAATTTGTTTTGTGAATTGTTGGGCATCCATATTTGCATTTTCATAATCATTAAGAATAACAAAAGGATCCCAATCTTTATCAATAAAATTATCTATTAAGTACTTTAATAATGTGGTTTTTCCTGCTCCTAAAAATCCAACAACTGTTATTATAGCTTCCTTATCTTTCATCAATGCATTTTTTCAACAGCTAAATTTAGGCTTTATGTTTTTTTTAAGCTTCAATTTGATTTAGTTTATTCATTTTTTCTATTTTTGAAAGTGTTGCTGAATTTCCACAATGTATCAGAAATGGTGGAACTACTATTCCTATACCTGCTTTGCCTAAAAACGAGATAAATTTTCTTCTATTATATTCCAAAAAAAGCTGTTTTTAAATTAAAAAAACTTCAATCTCACAAATGTAGATATAATATTCATTAAAGCAACTTAGTTGCTTTAAATTCATGGGCTTAAATATATTTTGGCTTTATGTATCTAAATATGATCAACAAAGATTCTCATCATTGATACATCTGTTGAGTTTACAAAACATTTTTAAAAGCAAATCCAGTCATACAATATGAAAGTGTTTCTGCTCCTAATATTTCTGAAGGAAAACTTTATAAGTATTGTATTATTCTTCTTTGCGTTTTATAAAATGCACAGTAGAGTCAATGGTTTTAAGGGTTATTGTCGATTCTATACTATAAATTTGACACTCATTCTTCTTTTTAATAATAACCCCAATCCTAAAAAATATGAAAAAAAAACTACTCCTACTTGCGTTATTATTTTTTCAAATAGCAATATCCCAAACTAAATTCTTATATGGTTCAAAAACGGGTCTTAGAGAAGGTAATTCTAACGGTGAAGATATAAAAACCATATTGAATCAAATTAGTGGTATAAGTGATTTCGAATATTATAACAACATCCTATATTGGATTAATAACGGAGGTGTATTCTATTTGGATAACGATAAAGTAGAATTATTAACGGATAATATTGGCGGAAACGAACTATTTATACACGATGATTTAATTTATTTCTCAAGGGATAATGAAATTTCTAGTTACAATCTAACTAATCAAGTATTAGAAACTATTTATCAGTTACCGGATTCAGATTCATTTAGAAAAATTGAATTTAATCACCAAAATCAAAAAATCTACTTCCAGAATGAATTATCCGACAATCTACTTAGTATAGATTTAAATGGTTCTAACCTACAAGTAGTAATTCCTTTGGTACACGATTTTGCGATTAGTGATACCAATATTTATTGGGCACCCAGTGATGGAGATGTGAGCGTGCTACTAAAAAGATCTAATTTATTTGGTTCTCAAACTCAAGATCTACAATCATTTTTATATAATAGAGATCATTTTCGAGAAATAAGCGCTTCGACATTAGGGAACGCGGATTACATACATTTTACTTTTAAATCCGCAAGTACAAACCCAATTACATTGAATAGTTTTAATCTAAACACTTCTTCCCTATCTACTATTCAAACACAGTCGCAATCACAAGGCATTGTCAATTTCCCAAAAATTCATTCAGTTAATGGTACCGTTTACTATTATACCTTAAAAAGTGATAATAATAATGAAATTAGGAATGGAGGTATAGTAATTGCTTCAGGCGCTATTAATTTTGATTCCAATTTGGATTTCACAGATTCTAATATCCTGGTTTCTTGTGAGAAACAAATAAAAGTATATGATTTTGAAGGAAATTTTGAAAGTGTTTTACTAGATAGAAGCGAATCGCTTGGTAGTATAGATAATTTCGCATACAATGAAAACACCAATACGGTCTTTTATATTCAGAATAATATAATTTTCAGATATCCATTAGATGGAAATGTAATCTATGATATTTATAGGATACCTGATCAAGTCACTATAAATGACTTTTTCATTGCTGGAGCAAATTTGTACTGGCATGAAACAGATCGCAGAAGCACAATTGTTTTTAACATTAAACACAACAATCAATCAGCAACAAATGATACTGGAGTAGTTACAGATTATACAAGTATTGATGTTTTTAATTATGATTTGTTTTGGTACGATTTTGATTTTTACGGAATTTTTGATGGAGTTTTCAAATATAATTTCACAACAAATAGTGAAGAATACATAGAATTTGATCCAAATATTCTTTATACAGAATTATCTATTTATGATGATAAAATATATGTTCTAGAATCAAATTCAATTTTTGAAATGGGTCTTGATGGCTCTAACAAAAATCTGGTTTTAAATAATTCAATTATAATTTCTGATAACGGGACTGGTAATTATCCAGGATTATTTACTTTTGAAGGTACTACTGATACTACACCAGATCCTCCAGCAAACAATAATTGTGATACAGCAATCAGTCTAAATGTAGGTATCAGTTTTGAAGAAAATGCGATTATTGCTTCTAATAATAATTCGACACCTTCTTTTGAAAATTCATGTAACGCTTTTACTACAGCTAATGACATATGGTATAGTGTAACTATTCCTAATACAGGTCATATCTTTTTAGAGACCAGATCTAATTCTGATATTGTTGAGGATACAAATATCATAGTTTATGAAGGAAGTTGTGCTTCTCTTTCGTCCATAGTTTGTAATTCTAATTCAGGAGAAGGAAACTTTTCTAAAGTAATTATAAAAGATGATCCAGGAAAAACACTTTACATAAGAAGTATTGATAATAATAATAGTTCTGGAAGTTATCAATTATCTGCTTACACAAGTATAACAGGACCGTTAGGAGATACACCCGATAATCCCATTGATTTAGTTACTGGAGAAAAATTTGAAGATCAACAAAAATATATATCTATGATCGCATACACTCCTTCGGGAATTTCAGCACCTCAAAATTGTGGAGATTCTACAGTAGATAGGGATGTTTGGTTCGAAGCAAGGATACCAGATAACGAAGAGATTAATATTGAAACATCATTTATAAATAATGTAAGTGGGATTATTCCTGTTATTTCTATATATACTGGCGATTCTAATAATTTAAACTATGTAGGTTGTACCGATAACCAAAAAATAACTTTACAAGGTGATGCAGATACTATAATTCTAATTAGGGTACACGATTTTTCTAATCAAAATATAACCGGAGCTTTTGGTATATCAGCGTATCACAAAAATGTTTTAAGTACGAATGATTTTTCTATTGTAGCTAATGATTTTAAATTATATCCTAATCCTGTACCTACAAATAAAAGCACTATCACAATTACGACAAGTAATGCTATCAAAGGAGAAGTTTCAATTTATAATTTTGCCGGAAAACATATACAAAATCAAGAGATTAATGGTTTTAAAGAAGTAATAGAAATCGATATTAAAGAATTAAGTACAGGAATATACTTTGTGTTACTCAAAGATGAAAACGGCACTTATTTTAAAAGATTTGTAAAAAATTAATTATCTCTTTAAACCTAATTATTTACTGTCCATTAACGTCATAAACTTGATACATATTTTAATGTAAAAAAATATAGTAAAACCACTTTAAATTAATAATCCCCTCAAATTTAAAAATCATGAAAAAGATCCTATCTTTATTTGTCTTATCTATTCTAATAATCTCTTGTTCGAGTGACGATTCTACTGTTCAAGAGGATATGATGACTTTTCCCACCGACTTAACTTTTGCCCAGCAAGAAATAAATATCGGAGAGATTTTAACGATAACTGGTAATGGTTTTTCCTCTAGTGAAACTTATATAGTAACTTTTACAGGAAACGTTACTGGTACTATTAATGAAATCAATGCTAACTTTCTTAAAGTCGAAGTACCTCAAAATGCGCAATCAGGAGATGTAACCTTGAGAACAAATAATACCACTCAGGTTATTGGTAACCTAGTTATTGTAAATAACAACACAAATTCTGAAGAAGTATATATCTATCAAGAATCTGCAGGAGCATTAGCTCAATTAAATATAGAAACAGGAGGAATAACATACGTCTCAGACATAATACCAGGAGGAACAACAATAGGAGCTGTCTATGATTCTCAAAACAACGAGTATATAGTTTTTAGAAATAATACAGATCCCAGTTACGCTAGAGTAAACTTAACTACAGGAAATGTTACGTATGAAGTTATGACATCTCCATTTATTGTAGGTGATGGTACTGATGTATTTAGTGCACCTGTAACTGATAATAACGGAAACATATACTTACTACACGAATCTGCTAATGTTTTATCGCAGTTAAACACGCAAACAGGAGAATTAAGAATTATCACTGATGGAATAGTAAACGGAGGCACAATTATAGGAGCAATCTATGATTCTCAGAACAATGAATATATATTTTTTAGTAATAACGCAGATCCAAATTATGCTAGGGTAAATATAGCAACAGGAGATATCACTTACGAAGTTATGACATCACCATTCATCGTAGGTGATGGCACTGATGTATTTAGCGCTCCTGTAATTGATAATAATGGAAACATATATCTTTTACACGAATCTGCTAATGTTTTAACACAACTGAATTCGCAAACAGGAGAATTAAATATTATCACTGATGGAATAGTAAGTAGTGGCACCACTATTGGAGCAATCTATGATTCTCAAAGCAATGAATATATAGTTTTCAGGAACAATGCAGATCCTAATTATGCTAGAGTAAACATAGCAACAGGAGATCTAACTCATGAAATCATAGATCCTACTGTAATTGTAGGAGATGGTTCAGATGTATTTAGCGGAGTAGTACGTGTAGTTATTCAATAAAACATTCATTTTTAAAATATCCCGGCAAATAGGGTTAAAATATTTTAGATTCAACTTCTAATACAAAAGGTTAATAAAATCAAGATAAGTCTAAATTACACCCGTAGTTTAGGCTTATTCTTTTAAATAAAATATCATTTATACACATTCAATCACTTAATAAATGCTGTTCAAAGTTTTTTATTCATTGTTTTTTCTCAAAAACTAAAACTACATAATACAAAGTAGATTAAATTCTTTTTATTTTTTATAAAATGTAAAATACCATAACAGAATAGCCGTACTTTACTATCAAAAAATAGTATATTTCATTTTTTAAAATTTAAACTTTTTGCTTTTCCTAGAATACAGAATGAGAAAATTTCACATATTCCTTTTATTATCAATTCTAAAGTTCCAATTTTCTTTTTCTCAAAATACTGAAAAAGCGCTACAACTAACTGAGGAATCAAGTTTTAATGCTATTGAAGAAAAATTCAATAGTTATAAGCAAAAGGATATTAAAAAAGCTCAATTTTATGGAAAAATATTTTTAAGAAAAGCAAAAAAGCTAAAGGATACTTCCAAAATAGGGCGTGGTTACTTTTTATTAGCAAATGTATTTTATAAAGATACTGCTTTAATATATGCAGACTCAGCAATTGCAATTACTAAACATAAGATCAACTTATGGCAGCCTGCTCAAGCGCATTTATTAAAAGCAACTCTTCTTGCTGTAAACGGAAATCATAAAAAAGCTTTTGATGAATTAGAAAATGCGAATAGATGTGCTAACATAAGTGGCAACATAGAACAAGAATATGAGATAAAGTATATCTTATCGAGACTAAAAACTAATGTTGGTGATTATGAATCGAGTATAGATATATTAAAAGAAATTATATCGTATTATGAAAAAAATTGTCTCGAATGTGGTGACAATATTAGGGGTTACATTATTGCCAATTGGGCGTACCTCCATAATCTTAACCAATTAAAAATCACTGATTCTACAGAAATTATCTATAAAAAAATAGTGCCGTTAAGTTTAAAAACAAAAGATAGCCTAATGTATATCAAATTATTGTTATCATCGGCTATTACGGATTATCAAAAAGAAAATTACCAACCTAGTCTTGACAGCATCTTTAAACTTGATCAACTCTTGAAAAAAAGAGGTGCAAACATTGGAACACATACTCTAAAATACTTATATACTGGTAAAATTTATCTGAAACAAAAAAAGTATGATCTTGCTATTAAAAATTTAAAAAAGGTGGATTCAATTTCTTTAAAAGGAAGTTATTTCTCCCCTTCTATCAGAGAAAACTATGAGCTGTTGATTAATTATTATAAAGAACAAAAAGACACTAAAAATCAGTTGTTTTATATTGATAGACTTTTGAAGGCAGATAGTATTATAGATAAAGATTTTGCTTACTTGGTAAAAAACAGTGCCGAAAAATATACGACACCAAATCTACTTTTAGAAAAACAAAAAATAATTGATAGCCTCAAAAATGACGGTTCTAATAAAAAAACAATTGCTTTTATTCTACTGGGTAGCTTGGCCTTATTAACACCTCTATTAATCTGGAATAACAAAAAACATAAACTTTATAAAAAACGTATTGCAGAACTAGGAACTCCTAAAAAGAACACCACCTACACTATTGATGATGAAACAACAAAACGGATTCTTGATGAACTTTCTAAAATCGAAAATTCAGAATTATTTTTGAAAAAAGATTTCAATTTAGCAATGGTTGCAAAGAATTTAAATACAAATACGGCATATCTATCTAAAATAATAAATCAGTACAAACAAAAAACTTTTAAACAGTATTTGGTAGAATTGCGTATTAACTTCTTACTCAAAAAACTTGATAAAAACCCCATAATAAGAAAATACTCTATAGAAGCATTAGCAGAATCTATTGGTTATAATAATGCATCTTCATTTACCCGAATATTTAAGAGTTATACTGGAGAAAGTCCATCCTCTTTTTTAAATAAAAGATATCCTGATCGTAATACATAGTCTCCAAATGATATAATCTTATCTTAAAGTATTTTTTAAAAGCATTTTTCTTCAAAAAAAATCTTTACAGTGTACTACTTCCGTACAGGCGTTGTATCAAAACCGAACGTTTAAATCTTTTAAAAAACACACAAACACCTGATTTACAGCGAATTGATTTTATGGCACCATTTTGATTATTAACAAATCATACTATGTAAAACAATAAAAACCGTCAAAATGAGTAAATTAATTCTAACTATAATTATAAGTTTAACCGCTTTTTTAAATCATCAAAATACCAAGTCAAATCCTGAAAAAATTCAACTTCAGGTCGTAAAAGATTCTCTAACTAATACATTAACAAACGCAAACAAAGAAGGAGAACTTGTAGGATTTTCTGTATCCATTATCAATCAAGATACTATATTATACAATGAAGGTTTTGGATATTCAGATTCAAAAAACAACAAGAAATATCAAACAAATACGATTCAAAATGTGGGATCTATTTCTAAAACATTTATTGGTATCTCTTTATTGAAAGCACAAGAATTAGGAAAACTAAATATACATGATCCTATAAATAAATATTTACCTTTTGAACTTGTAAACCCTAGCTATCCAGATACACCAATAACCTTACTGCAATTAGCAACTCATTCTTCTTCTATCATAGATTATGAAGAAAATTATTTAAAAGGATTTATTCTTAAAAATAAAGAAATCAAAAAAGACGAGGTTCCTTTTACACACTTCCAAAATCCGGATAAGCGAATTCCTCTCATAGATTTTCTTGAAGCTTGTTTCTCAAAAGACGGGAAATGGTATACGCCAAAATCATTTTCTGCAAATAAACCTGGATCAACATTTAAATACACAAATTTTGGAGCTAATCTATGTGCTTTAATTATAGCTCAAGCTACAGAAATGTCTTTTAAAGAATTTACAAAAACATATATTTTTGAGCCATTAGGAATGAAGGATTCTGCCTGGGCTCTTAACGAAGTAGACGCTTCTAGAAGGTCAAAGTTTTATCTCTATAAAGATCAAAAAATCGCGGATTATGAGTCTATTACATATCCAGATGGAGGATTATTTACTACTAGCGAAGATTTAAGTAAATATCTGTCAGAGTTAATGAAAGGATATGATGGAAAAGGAACCATATTAAACAATACCAGTTACAATGCTTTTTTCAAAAAACGTTTTAAAGATAACATCAATAAAAGTGGTAGAATAAATGTTGGAACTTTTATAGAATATAATAATGATTTTATAGGTTCAACCGATTTACTAATAGGTCATAACGGTTCAGATCTTGGATCTTTGGCTATGATGTATTTTAATCCAGAAACAAAAATTGGGAAAATACTAATGATCAATACTGATATCGATTATAAAGAAGAAGTTGTAGTTCCTCATATAAAAGATGTATGGAAATCAATAATTAAATTTGAAAACAATCTACAGTAAAAAACAATATTTTAGAATACTTAAAACACACTCTATATTGCTATATAAAGTGTGTTTTTATTAGAAATAAATAAAACCCTAAGTTGTCAAAAGACAATAGTACTATTATCTAAATCAAATCGATTTTTTATTAATTGTATACGTTTTAATAAAATCATGCATAAAGCTAGTATTTGCTGTTTCTTCTCTTGAGAACTCTACATCCGGAATACAAGGATTACTTTCTAATTTCGTTCCGCCAAGCCTCATAAATTCCCCTGTAGGGTATAAAAAAGACATCCCTAGATTGAGGTTACTTCTATCCCCTGCAAGCACCATCCCTAAAGATCTATTACCTATAACCACTCCTCTTTTTACATCTTGAATACAAATAGGAAATACATCTCCTCCACTACCACTGCGTTCATCGATCATAACCATAATTTCTCCTTTATATATTTCTTCTCCCCAACCTAATGATAGTGGATCAAATACTCTTCCTCTATAGGCTACTAACTCTTTTAAAGTAGCTGGAAATCGTTTATACTTTTCAAAAAAAGCATCATGATCACTTCTGTGCACAAAATATTGACAAGCAGTATCTTCTGGTATAATCATACTTAAAAGATGTTTCACATTACTAGATGCTCCTCCTCCATTACTTCTAAGGTCCAAAACAATCCTTTTGGAAGTTCGAGCTTTTGAAAACAGAGACGCTATAAGATCTCTATCATACTCTTTTTTTCTAAAGGTATTTATCGTTATAACGGCAATATCATCACTAATATAATGCAATGTATCCTTAGAAAACAGCTCATGTTTAAAATAGGTAATCGTTCGATTAAAAACCTGATTGTCTCTTTTTATAGAAAATCGACTTTCTTCAAAAAGTTTTCCTTTAAGTTGTGCTAACGAAGTTATTAAATGTTCGTTTTTTCGTATTAAAAAATCTCCTGGTCGGATTCCCGCACTATCAGCTACTCCACCTTTTACAATTCTAGTAACAAAATACCCATCATTGGTTTTTGAAAAGTTAGCCCCAAGAGAGATATTCTCACTCTTTTTTCTGGCAGACATTTGATCAGGCGTATTAACTCGTAAATGAGAGAGGTTATACGTACTCAAAACATCATTTATAACCGTCACAAAAGAACCAATTGTAACTGTGGTATCTATTATGTGTCTATTTGTCTCAATACGTTCTTTTATGTCTTGAAACGTTTCATTAAAAGCGTAGCCGGATTTTTTAAGTTTCCTGATAATCTTTTTTAAAGCAATATTTTTTTCTTGTGTTGTAATAAATTCATCGTCACTATGTGTTTTTTGACAAGAAACTGTTGTCACAAATAGTAACAATATACCAAGGCGTGCGATCTTATTCATTGTTTTCTTTTTTTAGACAAAAGAATCAACAATCGCTATTGTAATCGTCTCATTATATCTATTGAGACCTCTTTTAAGTAAATATTATCGATTTTTATATTGAGAAGGAGATAATCCTGTTTCCTTTTTAAATATTCTATTAAAACTAGCCTTAGAATTAAACCCACATTCATATGCTATACCTAACAACGTATAGTCTTTATAACTATCTGAATCGATCATTTTCTTTACTGCTTCAGTACGATATCTATTAATAATATCATAAAAAGAAATTTGCATGTATTGATTTAGTAAAGCAGAAAGTTTTTTATCAGTTGTAGCAATTTTTTCTGCTAGCTTTATAAGTGTAAGCTCATTATCTAAATAAAGCTTTTCTTTATCCAAAACAGATTCTAACCGTGATTTAAGTTGTGAAAACGCGACTTCTTCCTCTTTGGAGAAATGACTTGCTTTTTTGTTAGTGTTTTTTTTAAATAAAAAATCAGGCAATAATATTTTAGACTGATGTACTCCATAATATCCCAAATAAAGAATAAAAAAAATCAAGCCTAATAAAGTAAAAAGATTTGAGTAGTTAGTAGAAGTTTCATCAACATTTTGATATATTTCTATAATACTATTTAGAGAAATTAATATACTTCCTCCTATTAAAATATAAGATATCCAACGTATATCTCGTTTTGAAATATTGGCATAAACAGCTGTAATGTTATTACTATATTTTGATAAAAAGACATATGAAATAATAAAATAAATAATAGTATAACTATTTGATAATTGGGTTACAAAAAAGGAATACTCATTAAAAAAATATAAATATTCAAAATTGAGTTTTTCTATACGTAAAGTGATTAATGTTGGGATAGAAATGAATATTCCATATAATACTACTGGAGCAAAATGTAAAGCTAAAGCTCTAAAGGCATCTTTCTTTTTTAAAAATAAAGATTTTACATATATAAATAATAAAGGTCCCAAAAGCCACCTTGCAATATCATGAGGAATATAACTTATAAAATAGATACTCTTTATTTTATGAAGATCCGTATATAAATTGATAATTATACATAAAATAATTACAAAAAAAACAGCTAAAACTATATGAGGAAGTTGTTTGTTTCTTTGTTTTAATATTAAAAACAAAATAATAATAGTAACAGTAATGCCTGCTACCAACATAAAATCTAAAAATAAGAACATTACTTTTTTATGGCTTTCTACGGTGATTCTAGATTCGCAAATCTAAAGAAACAATGTGTTATTATCACCATTAAAAAGTTCTTTAAGCTTCTTTTAATATAGAATACAAAAATTATCAATTCCTGTTTTTTTGTATAATGATTATTCCAAAACATAAAGAAGCAGTACTATTTTCTCAATTAAGAGTTTATTAATCTTTCTAATTCCTACAACATCTAAATCAATTACAAACCAAGTAGTTTATCAATAAAAATATAACGATCGTCGAAAAAACACATTTTAGTTTCCATAACTGGAAACTAAAATATACTTTAGCCGTTTAAAACCTAAACTAATGGATATAGAAAAAATTCTAGATCTGTATGCATTGTCATACAAAGAAGAAAACTATCCTCCAGTTGCTGGTAAAATTTTAGGTTTATTCTTTATCTCAAATCAAAAGCACTTCACTTTTGAAGAAATTATGGAAAAAGTAAATGCTAGTAAAAGTGCTACCAGTAAAGCTTTAAAACTTTTAATAACACTTGGAGAAATCAACTTTGAATTTTTAGAAGGTAATAAAAGAAAACGTCATTTTTATATAGACATAAAAGGAACGATCGAACATTTTAAAAGATTAATAGATGGTTTGCATATGCAGAATGAACTTTATAAAGAAACATTGAAGTTTAGGACCAATGAAAATGAAGAGCTTTCTAAATTCATACAAGACAATATCAATTTTAGCCTGGAACTGGCTATAGAGGCAGAAAGGCTAGTCAAAAAACATTTTTAAAAATAATAACTCTATGAAAAAACATCTAACGATTCTATTGTTTGTTTTTACTTCTTTGATTTTTTCGCAAGAAAAAAGAAATTATAATATAGGGATCTTACTGGATAATAAAACAGAAGAAATTGATCCAATTCTGATACATTTAGAGAACCAGATAAAAGCTGTAGTTGGTGAAGATGCTACCATTTCTTTTCCAAAAAATAGTATCCTGATCAATAATTTTAATCTACAAAGGGCCGAAGAAAACTATCAACAACTTTTATCAAACGACACAAATATTATTCTTGCGTTTGGTGTGGTTAATAATGAAATCATAAGTAAGCAAAAGAATTACCAAAAGCCAACGGTTTTATTCGGAGCAGTAAACAGAGACCTGGTAAATGTTGATTTAAACAAGAAAACATCTGGAATTAACAATTATACTTATTTAATTGAATCTGAATCCTATATAAATGATATTAAAAAGTTAAAAGAGCTTACTAATTTTAAAAATTTAGGGATTATTATAGAACAACAAATCGTAGATATTCTTCCGATAAAAGAGACCTTTGATAAAGAATTTCAATCAATTGATGCTTCCTACACACTAATTCCGTATAAAACAGTCTCTGATATAACTTCTAAGCTTGATGGAATAGATGCTGTCTACCTTGCAGGAGGTTTCTTTTTAAATGATGATGAAGTAACTCAATTATCTGAAAATTTGATACATAAAAAAATACCTTCTTTAACCAATACAGGTATTGACGATGTAAAAATTGGTTTAATGGCTACAAATCAATCTGAAGATAATTATGATCAATTTATAAGACGTATTGCTTTAAATATCGAGTCCTATGTGAGTGGTACAAATTTTTCTGATTTACCCGTTTTAATTGAATATACACCAAGGTTTACAATTAACTTTAATACTGCCCAGGCGGTAGATGTTCCTATCAAGTATAGTCTTATTGCAGATACAGATTTTGTTGGTGGCTTAAAAAACACAATCTCTGAAAAAAATTACAACTTACTAGAGATAATCGATCAAGTACTTGATAAAAATTTATCCTTACAATCTGGCGTAAAAGATATAGAGTTAAGTGAGCAAGATGTTAGAACTGCCAAAAGTAACTACCTTCCTACTCTTACTGCTTCTGCTGGAGGTACCTATGTTGATCCTGATCAGGCCGAAATAAGTGGAGGATCCAATCCAGAATTTTCAACTTCGGGTTCAATTACTTTAAATCAAACATTGTTCTCTGAAGCAGCCAATGCTAATATTGCGATACAAAAGAAATTACAAAAAGCTCAGGAAGAAACATTTAATGCATCACAATTAGATGCCATTTTTGATGCATCTAATGTATACTTCAATACCTTGATTCTTAAGGCTAATGCACAAATTCAATTACGTAATCTTAATCTAACTAAGAAAAACCTGCAAATCGCCCAGCAGAACTTTGAAGTTGGAGAATCTGGAAAATCAGATATGTTGCGTTTCAAAAGTGAAATGGCTCAAAATACTCAATCTATGGTTGAAGCCATCAACCAATTAGAACAAAGTTTTATCTCGTTAAATCAATTACTAAACAATCCTGTTGAAACCGAGATTGATATTAAAGATGCAGAGCTTAACAAAGACGTTTTTGAACAATATAATTATGACGATCTAACTCAATTATTAGATGACCCTAAGTTAAGAGAACCTTTTATCGAATTCTTGATTGAAGAAGCAAAACGTAACGCTCCTGAAATAAAATCATTGGGATACAACTTAGAAGCTACCGATCGCAATATTAAGTTAAGCGGTAACGGTCGTTTTCTTCCGACAGTTGCTTTGCAAGGATCATATAACAGAACATTTAGTAGAAGTGGTGCTGGAAGTACTGCTCTTTCTGGTGGTTCTTTACTAGACGATAATTATAATGTTGGTGTAAATATATCGCTTCCAATTTTTAATCAAAATTCTAACAATATCAATAAACAAGTTGCAATTATTCAAAAAGAACAACTAGAGATCAATAAAGAAAATGTAGAATTAGGGATTGCAGCTAATGTTAGAAATGGTGTATTAAATTTGATCAATCAAATTTCTAACATAGAACTTTCTAAGGTATCAGAAGAAGCTGCAAAAGAATCTCTAGAACTTACTCAGACATCATATAATAGTGGATCTGTGACAATAATTCAATTAATAGATGCTCAAAATAATTATATAAGTGCACAGCTGTCACGGATCAGTGCTGTATATAATTATCTAATCAATGCATTACAACTTGAACGTAATATCGGATATTACTTCTTGATCAATTCTAACGAAGAAAACACCAAATTTAGACAACGCTTTTTGGAGTTCTTAAATAATAAAAACTAACCAACAATTGATAATTCAATGATTATGAAATATATAGTTAATATTTTTGCAATTATACTTTTTGCTACCACACTGCTATCATGTGGAGGAGAAGAAAAAAAGGAAGAGAAATTAGTACGTCCCGTAAAATATGAAGAAGTTGGTTATTTGGGAGGTGAAAAAATCAGGACATTTAGTGGTACTGCCAAAACAGATAAGATTATTAATCTAAGTTTTAGAAATAATGGTATTATTACTGAATTTGATATCAAACTTGGACAAAACGTAAAAAAAGGACAATTACTTGCCCGATTGGATAATGTTCAATCTCGTTTAAATTATGAGAGTGCAGTATCTTCAAAGAACAGTGCCGAATCTCAAATGAATACTGCCAAATTAAGTCTTAACAGGGTACGATCCTTATTTGAAAAAGGAACGGCTTCTTTAAGTGATTTTGAAGCAGCAAAAAACTCATATAAAACAGCACAGGAAAGTTATGAATCTTCAAAACGAAGTGTGGCTATTCAAGAAGAACAAATTCGTTACGGGTATTTATATGCCCCAGAAGATGGAGTGATAGCAGCAATTAATGCAGAAATTGATGAAAATGTAACTTCTGGACAAAATATAGCAACACTTAACGCAGGAACGGATATGGAAATTACTTTAGGAATTCCCGAAAGTGTGATTAACGGAGTAAAAGAAGGAATGGAAGTAGAAGTTAATTTTACATCCATACAGAACAAAAAATTTAAAGCCAAAGTTACCGAAGTTTCTCCTGCTGTCGACAGTAATACAGCAACATATCCCGTAAGAGTAACCGTTATCAATCCTTCTTCTGAAATTAAAAGTGGGATGGCAACCAATGTTACTTTTGATTTTGGAAATCAAGATATAAATACCAAAATATTAGTTGTACCAACAAATGCTGTAGGAGAAGATAGTAGTGGTCGTTTTGTGTTTTTAATAGAAGGAGATACTGATATCGCTAAGGTTAAAAAACAACAAGTAACTGTAGGTAATTTAACTGGAGAAGGTTTTGAGGTAATATCAGGACTTTCTATTGGACAAAAAATAGCCACTGCCGGATTACAGACTCTTCTGGATGGTCAAGAAGTGAAATTACAATAATTATCAAACATAGATAATCATATGAATTTAGCAAAATTCTCCATAGAAAAGAATAGAATTACCTTTATGGTACTAGCTACCATCATTATTTTGGGTATTTCCATGTACTTTGGTTTATCAAGAGATAGTATGCCTCCGTTTACCATTAGAGTAGCATCTGTAATATCTACATTTCCTGGTGCAAGTCCTGAGCGGGTAGAAAAACTGGTTACTGATAAAATCGAAAAAGTCGTTCAAGAATTACCAGAATTAAAAGAAGTCAATAGTACTTCCAGAACAGGATTATCGGTAGTAAGCGTTACATTAAAGGATGAAGTTCCTGAAGGTAAGATGCAAGCAGTTTGGGATCGACTACGTAGAAAATTAGATGCCTTAAACGGTTTACCAAATGGCGTAGTTCCTAACTTGCAAGACGATGGTATTGGCGATGTATATGGTATCGTTGTAGGACTAACGTCTGATGGCTATTCTTATGCAGAAATGAAAGAATTTGCTGATGATATTAAGGACGATTTAATAAAAATTCCGGATGCTGCAAAGGTAGAATTAGGAGGCGAACAAGAAGAACGTGTTTTTGTAGAGTTTGATAACGCAAGATTAAAAGAATATGGATTATCTGCCACCAAACTACAACAGAGTATAGCAGCTACAAATATACTTAATTCAGGAGGTCAGGTTAATGTGGGAGATGAACGTATTATTCTCGAACCTACTGGAAATTTTAACTCTGTAGAAGATATTAGAGATATGCTCATTGCTGTTGGTGATGGTACTCAATTGGTCAAACTAGGTGATATTACTACAATTACCAAAGGATATATTGATCCACCAACACAAAAAGTACGAGTTAATGGTAAAGATGCGATCTCTTTACATGTAAATTTAAAAGAAAATGCAAATGTTATCACTTTAGGAGAAGAAGTAAATAAAGTGGTAAATCAATGGCAAAAACGTTTACCAGTTGGTCTTGAGTTAAGTCGTGTATCTTCGCTAGATACTTATATTGATTTTAAAGTAAATGATTTTATCAGCAATCTATTACAATCTATAGGTATTGTATTGGCGGTAATGCTTATTTTCTTAGGCTTCAGAACTGGATTTGTAATAGCAAGTTTAATACCGATTGTAACCATCATGACCTTAATGATTATGGGATTAATGAATATTGGTTTAAATCAGGTAACACTTGCCGCTTTAATTATGGCTTTGGGAATGCTGGTTGACAATGCTATTGTAGTCGCAGAAACTATCCTGGTTAAGATGGAACAAGGTGTCGAGAAAAAGAAAGCTTCTATTGAAGCTTTTTCAGAACTATGGATGCCATTATTAATTTCTACTTTAACTACTTCTGCAGCATTTTTAGCTTTTTACTTATCTCCAACAAGTATGGGTGATATTGTAGGACCAATCTTTGTAGTAATTTCTATTGCTTTATTATCTTCTTGGATAATTGCTTTAACCGTAATTACCATGTTTTGTTATTTATTCTTTAAAGTAGCACCTAAAGGAGAAAAGAAACTGAGCATTATTGACAAAGCTATCAACACCATGAAAAGTTATTACAAAAACCTTATTCTGTGGGCATTGTATAACAAATACAAATTCATCGTTGGAATTTTCATTTGCTTTTTCATTTCTATCTATGGGTTTACCAAAATAGCATTTATTTTCTTCCCTGATAGTGATCGAAATATGGTTACTATTGATATCAATTTACCAGAAGGAAACAAAATAGAACGTACTGTTGAAGTAGTTAAGCGTATAGAACAATATATGATAGATTCGTTACAAACTAGTACATCTCGTCCTTTGGGTGTGGTAGATTGGTCATCTTATATTGGCGAAGGTCCAGAATCTTATGATTTAGGATACTCTCCTGATGAAGCTAATTCAAACTATGCACATATCTTGGTTAACACCTCATCTTTTAATGAAAATAATGCGATGATTGCCAAAATAGATGAATTCGCCTATAATAATTTTCCGAATGCAGATATTAAAGTAGGTTCCTTAGCTGCTGGTGGTGGAGGTACACCTATAGAAATAAAAATATCTGGTAATAATCCTGATGATCTTTCTAAAATAGCAGAAACAGTAAAACTAAAGCTTTCTTCTATTTCGGGTACCAAAAACGTAAAGGATGATTGGGGTCCAAAAAGTAAAAAATTCTTAATCCAAATAGATCAAAATCGTGCGCAAACAGCAGGTATAACCAGTCAGGATATTGCCACTTCTTTACAAACCGTTCTAGACGGGTTCCAAACAGGAGAGTATCGAGAAGATGATAAGTCAATTCCGATTTTAATGAGAAGTGATAACAACCAGCAACAATCACTTGCATCTCTTGAAACATTGAATATTTATGCACAAAACTCAGGAAAAAGTGTGCCTTTATTGCAAATTGCCTCTATCGTTCCTGCATGGCAATATTCAAAAATTAAACGTTTGGATTTACGTCGTACTATAAATGTTACAAGTGAACTACGATTAACCGGAAACGCTTCTGCTATTACTTCTGAAATAACACCATGGCTAGACGAACAATTAAAAAGCTGGCCACAAGGGTATGTATATGAATTTGGAGGAGATGCTAAAAGTTCGGCGGAGAGTATGGGATCAGTAATCGGTTATTTACCTATAAGCGGATTTATCATTGTATTACTACTTATTATACAGTTTAATTCTTTTAGAAAAATGGGAATGGTAGTACTTACGATCCCTTTAGCAATCATTGGTGTTGTCATCGGTCTATTAGTTTTTAGAGAACCTTTTGGGTTCATGCCGTTTTTAGGAGTAATATCCTTGGCCGGAATTGTAATCAACAATGCTATTGTTCTTATTGATAGAATGGAGATTGAACAAAACGATCTGGGTCGATCAGAACAAGATGCTGTCATTGCAGCGTGTTTACAACGATTTAGGCCTATTTTATTAGCGACATTTACTACGGTATTAGGATTAATTCCACTATATCTTTCTGGAGGTGAGATGTGGGAAGGAATGGCTGTGAGTATTATGATAGGACTTTTGTTTGGAACTATTATTACACTACTATTTATTCCTTCGCTTTATAGTGCTTTATTTAGAGTAAATTATAAAGGTTATGAATTTAATGAGAAACTACTGGAAGAATAATCATGATCGATCGACTTTATAATCATCGTTTTGAAATATTTTTAGGTACCCAAATTGCAATACTATTTGGCTCACTATTCTTTCCTTTAGATTTTTATGAATATGTATTATTACCCTCATTATACCTTATAAGCAATGCTGCAGGAATTTTAATGATTTCCAAACGTAAAAAGCTTACCTGGTTTTTTATTGGACTATTTGTAATAACCGCTTTTATGTTTGGATCTAGTATGATTTCCAGAAGTCAGAATTTAGATAACATTCTAATCAGGTTATCCATTTATTTTATTTTTCATATCGTTGTTACCTGGAATATTATTCATCAAGTCTGGAATGCTCAATTCGTAAATAAGAATGTAATTATGGGCTTGATGAGTGGTTATATTTCTTTAGGCTTTTTAGCATTTTTTTTATTTATGTCTATAGAGCTAGTAAATCCAGGATCTTTTACAGGAGTTTTATTAGAAACTAGTAATGCTCAAGAACAGTTTGATAGTATCTTATATTATGCATATATCACATTACTCACTATAGGATATGGTGAAATCGTACCTGTATCACCTGTAGCGCAAAAAGCAGCCATATTAGTTGGTTTAATTGGCCAGTTTTATATGGTTATTATCACTGCAGTCATTGTAGAAAAGTATATTATACATTCAAGAAAGACTTAGTAGTTAATTAATAAAATAACACTTATTATCAATCAAATTAGGCCTGGTTTACCGCACAAATATGAACCAGTTCATTTTTGCCTTTTAGTTTAAGATCCCCTATTTGTCTTATTGCAAAATCTTCGGGTAAAATTTGTATATCATTTAGCAAACCTGATGAGATTAAAAAGAATTCATTATACTCATTACATTTTGATTGAATTCTAGCAGAAATATTAATTACATCTCCGTGATATGCCAATTCTTTTTTCACCGTCCCTACTTCTGTAACCATTACATTACCTCCATGTAAACCAGCTTTAAATACCGGAAACCTTTCATATCTATTTATATAATGGTCATATCTTTTTTGTAATAATTTTCTAAAGTCAAAAAAAAGTTCAATACATTTTTTATGAGATATTCCTTTTTGATACGGCCAACAAAGCACGGCTTCATCTCCCACATATTGATAAATCTCTGCATCGTACTTAGGTACTACTTGATTAAGATCATAAAAGCAATCCTGGATAAACTGGCTATAAGTATAATGCCCTAAACTTTCAGCAATGGTTGTAGAATCTTTTAAATCCAAAAACATAAATATGCGTTTCTCTTCCTGTGGGTTTCGATATTTACCAGTTAGCATTTTAAAAAAGACTCCTTTTCCAAATTTTTCTGTTGCAATTTTTATAAATGATAGCACAAATGACATAAGAATTAGATATATCACAATGGACCAAAAGCTTTTATCTTTCCACCACCATCCCGGTTCAGTATTTATAGCTATTTCAAGGATCTTAGAAGCCGTTTTTAAAATTAGAGTTGAGATTATTACCGTAGTTACGAAATAACTCACATTCATAATGATAATTCTAAATCCTAATGTCATTCGTTTTAAAGGAAATTTTTCGAATATAAAATCTAATATGGCATATACAATCCCAAGTAAAAATCCAGCTATAACAAATCCTAAAATAGTTCTTATAAATTTATACTCTACAGTAGTATATACTCCTATTTCTTCTTTGATACCAAAAAACCTGAATATTGAATAAAAGCCTAAAGCTATACTCCAGAACAAAACAGATTGCAATAACATTCTACCATATTCTTTAATACTTCTACTTATTTCCATTATATTATTTTTAAAGTCTTTGGGCTTTTAATCAAAGATATTCTATACTTTTTATAATATCAACACTCCTTAATAATTAAATATTCTTATTCTCAATCTTCTTTCTTTTTTTGGTACTTAGTATTTAAAATACATATCTTTTCCATTGATATTTTTCATTTTTTGAGAAAGCTTATGAAAAAAAAGTATTTTAATAGTGAGCGATTATTGAGTTTTGCTGCTATTTTATTAAGTGTGTGTACTCTAATTGTGTTTGTTTATCAAACGCGTCTGATTCAAAAACAACAGTATGCTTCTGTTTATCCTCATCTGCAAATAGGAAATCACGGAACTGGTAATATTAATTACAAATATATACTAAGTAATGATGGTGTTGGTCCTGCATTGCTAAAGACTATTAGAGTAATTGATTCAACAGGAAAAGTGTACAATGACTTAAAGCCATATGTATCAGCAAATATCAAAAAATCAGATTCTATTAGTTTTACGTATTCTAATTTGATTGTAGGAATGATAATTCCAGCCGGAAAATCTATTGAAGTTATTAGTTTTAATGGTTCAAAAATAAAAGGAGCTAATAAACTATCCGAAATTCTAAATCAAAAGGATTTGGTTATTGAGGTAGAATATAAATCTATATATAATGAAAGCTGGAAAATAAGTAATCGTTCTTATATTCCTGAGTTAATAGATTAATAATTTATAATTGGGCTACGGTATATCAACTTTTTTATCTTTTACAGCTTGAATTAATTTTAATTTAGCATTATTTCTACCTAGTAAAATGTTCTTTTTACTTCCAACAGAAATAGCTCTAATGTTTTTCACATCACCCTTTACATAAACTCCACTTTTTTGGTAATCCAAAGGAATAAAATCCCCTTTTCCATCTCCTAATAATACTAAACCATAACTTGCATCATTCCTGGGAGTTTCTACTTCGGATTGATAAAGGTTACCTGCTATCAGAATATCCAGGTTCTTATCATTATCAAAGTCATCCACCACCATGCTATTAATACTTGAAAACTGTGCTTCAAGAGGTAAATCATGCATCTTAAAATTTTCATTTCCTTTATTCTCAATATACACACTTGAAAAATTAGTTGCACTATAATGTATGGATTTGGATAACGCTTCTTTTCCGTAGACATCAATCAAACTAGCCTTACCAAAGCTATCATAATCAGGAAATTTTTCTTTAATAAATGGCATTTGATTAGAAGTACATTCTCTTCCTCTTAACGGATACAATTCTCCCTGATTGTGATATCCTAAGACAATATCTAAACTTCCATTCTTATCAAAATCATTAGCATAAATATTAAAAGGTTCTTCTTTACTTGCTTTATATTTATAATTTAAACCTAAGTTTCCTGCAATAAAATCTTGGTCACCGTCATTATCAAAATCTGCCGCGATAATACTATACCACCATCCTGTATTATTTTGAAACTCTTCATTCGTTAATCTTTCAAAACCACCATTTTTCAAATTCTTAAATATTTGAATAGACATCCATTCTCCTACCAATATTAAATCAACATATCCATCTTGATTATAATCACTCCACACGGCATCTGTTACCATTCCTATTTGTTCTAGTTCGGGAATTAAATCATTAGAGATTGTTTCATAGTACCCACCTTTATTTTCTAACACATAACTTTTAGGTGCAGTAGGATATTGTCCTGGTACTTGTCTACCTCCAACAAAAAGATCTATATAACCATCATTATTATAATCCGCCGCTTTTACTACACTTCCTGATATGGATATCTTAGGTAAAATGTTTTTTGAAGTAGTAAAAATGCCTTTTCCATTATTTAGATATAAACGATCTTGTTGCAACAGGTCACCATTTGAATACTCATTACCTCCACTTACTATATATAAATCTTTATCTCCATCATTATCCACATCTATAAACTCTGCATCTACATCCTCATAAGCTTTATCCTTCTCCCAGCTGTTTTGAGAAGCACTTTTTGAAAACGTTCCTTTAATGGATTGAATATATAAGCTACCTGAATATCCCAAAGCTCCACCTACATAAAAATCCTCTAATCCATCATTATTAACATCTGCAACAGCTAAAGCCGGACCAAACTCAGACATCTTATGAGGTAATAAGCTCTCGCGATCAAAATCGTTATATATATTTTCATTGTGTTCATGATCGATTTCAGATTCTCGTGTATAATCTTTAAATAAGGGAGTTGTTATTTTAGTTTTTGCTTCTTTATTATAGGCCTTAGAATATTCTAAAGTAATTTCCTGATTTGCTTTAATTTTATGTTGGAGTTGGATTTTGCCATCTGGCCATTCTACCAATAAACTATCTATAACGTCAAACTCTCCTACTCCAAAATGAATAACTTCTGAAACTGAAGATTGATAACCACGAGTCAACTGTTGTTCTCTAGTCATGGTTTTCTCGTTTGTCCAGATCGTAATATTTGTCCCTATTCCATAAGTGTTTTTATCCCCACCTTTAAGCGTTATTTTTAAATAATTGTTTGTTAAAATTTGTTGTGCATTGTTTCTATAAATGTAAGCTGGTTCATCAACATTATTTACCACCATATCCATATCTCCATCGTTGTCTAAATCTGCATAGGCCGCACCGTTAGAATACGAAGGTTTACTAAAACCCCATTCCTTTTCTATGTTTGAAAATGTTAGATCTCCATTGTTTTTATAAAAGTAGTTGGTAGAAGCTCTGTTAGGAGTTTTGTCAACTAATTCTAATACTAATGATTTATAATCTTCTTTGTTATCATAAGCTGTTTTAACTCTTTCTTTTTTAAACCGATTATAATCGTTATTCATAAAGTCTCTCTTTAATCCATTGGCAACAAAAACATCTAGTAATCCATCATTATCAAAATCCACAAATAAAGGAGCCCAGCTCCAATCAGTATTAGAAATATTGGCTAGATGTGCTATTTCACTAAAGAAAGGTTTATTAGCAATGGTACCGTTATTTATTTGTAGAGAATTGAACATGTATTGCCTGTGAAAACCATTTTTAAGGGATTTTACAAATTTTGCTACACTCATACCGCTCATACTGGTTTTGATACCATAATTATCTTCAGAAACCATATCTACGGTAAGTATATCTTTCTTTCTATCATTATTAAAATCAGCAATATCTAATCCCATTGAAAAATGAGATATATGTTGGGTATTTGTTTTTATTTGATTTTCAAACCCTTGATGTACTCCATTAATCTCTCCTAGATTTATATACATATAATCATGTTCTAAAAAATCATTTGACACATATATATCTTGCCATCCATCTCCATTTAAATCACTTGTTACTACCCCTAGTCCGCAGCTTATAGGATTAGAAGCGATACCCATATTCTTGGTTTCTCTAAAAAACCCATTATCGTTTTCAAAAAGTTTATCTCCTACCAGGGCATCATATTGTTTTTTTAATGTATGGTCACCATCTGCTTCTTCTAATCGTATACTATGATTTAATTGATACATATCCAGGTCACCATCTTTATCATAGTCAAAAAATATGGATTGTGTGGTATATGAACTAGTATCTAAACCATATTTACCAGCACTCTCGGTAAAGGTTAAGTTTCCATTATTTATATATAGTTCATTTGCTCGTTTTTTGGCTCCAAATTTTCCAGATTTCGAAATATAAATATCCAGAAAACCATCGTTATTAACATCTGCCATAGTCACACCAGTAGTCCAACCAGCGCTACCCAGTACTCCTGCTTTTTCGGTTATATCTTCAAACTCTAAATTACCTTTATTAAGGTATAATTTGTTCTTATAAATATTTGCAGTAAAATAAATATCCTGAAGTCCATCGTTATTAATATCTCCTATAGCTACTCCACCTCCATTATAAAAATATTCATATTCCATACTGTTCAATTCGACTCCTTCTGTTAGGATATTACTAAATGTAACATTTGTCTCTTCTGGAGTAAGAAGCGTAAAAAGATCGACTGGCTTTTCTAAATCTCTAGATTTACAGCCTATAACAACGATTAGGGCAAAAAATAGGAAGTTTTTAATACTCATTTTTAAAACTTGAAAAGTATCCTGACAATATATATCATCAGGATACTTTAATTAATTACTGTTTTTGACTAATTAATCTATATTTGGATTATTCAGTTTTTCATTAGCGGGTATTGGTAAAAACGCATCTTCTTCAAAAACAAAGTTATCGGCACCTTCTTTACCAGAGTTAGAAATCTCATCAGTCATTATCTGTCGACCCCAACGTCTCAAATCATAGAATCTTTGGCCTTCTAAAGCAAATTCAACTGCTCTTTCGTGCATAATTTGTTGTCGTATTTCTTCTTGAGAACTAGCAGTTACTGGAGGAAGAAATGCTCTTGCTCTTACTTGGTTTATATAATTAATTGGATCTCCGGTGCCTTGTTCATTCAACGCCTCTGCATACATAAGTAATACATCTGCATAACGAATAAGAGGAGTATTAATATCTGATCTCCAACCATTTGGATATAACTCATCACGATGTAAGTATTTTTTCCATCCTGGTTTGTCACTTCCTACACCAAATGTGGCTTCATAAGTAGCTCCATAAATATCTACATCAGGGTCGTTAAAAAATATTGAACCATAACTACGTTCATCATATTTGTTTAATCCAGATACTGGCCCAACTTCTGATGAGATCCTACCTTCTGATTTCATTTCAGAAAGTAATTTTTGAGTGGGTAACATGGCTTCCCAACCATTCATTTCTAATGCTGCAAAATTAGGTAACCCAGCATATACTACATTACTTCCATTTACTTCATTAAAAGTAAAAGCAACATCAAAAAGAGTTTCTCTATTGAGAACGTTGGTTGCTTCGTTACTTCCATCAAACAATGAGGCATAATCAGATGCCAGTTCATATACACCTAGATCTATAACTTGTTTTAAAATAGTAGCCGCATTACTCCAGTCTAATTGATTTAAATGAGATTTTCCAAGAAATGCCAAGGCAGCTCCTCTTGTAGCCCTACCTCTATTTGCATCATCTTGAGTTATTGATAAATCGGCTGCTGATTCTGTGAAATCTTTTTCTATTGCTGTCCAAGCTTCTTCTCTGGTAGATAATGGTCTTGATAATTCATCAACCGTTTGTGGTAAAAAATCAAAAACAACTATTTCTTCCCAGTTCATTAATAATCTAAAGTGAAAATACCCTCTTAAAAATTTAGCCTCCGCTATAATTCGTTTTTTAGCATCAGATGAAATTTGTTCTTCAGTCATAAGCCCTACATTATGGATAACCTGATTTGCCGCATTTATACCATCATAACTTCTATCCCAATAAGTAAGCATTCTGGTATTATTATCAACCACAGTGTATGTAGAAAAGGCATTTTGATCTGGGTAATTAGCAACTACATCTGCCCCGGATTTGGTCAAATCTGATCTAAAGTTTTCAATAACATAGTTTGCCTCAGTATGACTCCAAGTCCCACCATTAAGACGTTGATATGCTGTTGTTAATGCAAGATTTGCATTGGTTTCATTTTCCCAATAATTTGCAGAATTTAATTCGCTTAATGGTTCTTTGATTAAATCATCTTCCTCACAACTAGTTAAGGTTAATGATAATATTACCAGTACTAGCGATAAAATATTTTTATAATTCTTCATCGTTTTTTTGTTTAAAAATTAACTTCAAATCCTAATAATGATGTTTTTATGTTAGGGTAACTCACAAAATCAGTTCCTGAGTTTAGTGTGCCTCCTATTTCCGGATCTATTCCTGAATAATCGGTAATCGTAGCAACATTTTGTAAACTTAAGTACATTCTAACCTTACCAATATTTATTTTATCGGTGACACTGGTAGGTAATGTGTAGCCTAATTGAATATTTCTTATTCTTAAATAAGAAGCATTTTCTAAGAATCTAGTTGAATTTCTGGAACTATTTTGGTTAGGGTCGCCTAAAACAGCTCTAGGAATGTCTGTATTAGTATTCGTTGGAGTCCAGGTATTCAAACCGGATACCAAATAATTTCTATAATTATCATTAGCTTCATAATTCTGTCGAATCGTATTATATCCTTTTTGGCCAAATGCACCATAAAACTGAACAAAAGCATCAAAACCTTTGTATGTTCCAGACATATTTAATCCGAGTGTTACTTTTGGAATACCTGAGCCTGAAAAAACTAAATCATCATCGTTTAATTGTCCATCTCCGTTAACATCTCTAAACCTAATATCACCTGGTTCTGCTAGAGGTTGTATAGGGTTTCCGTTTACGTTATGAGCATCAACTTCTGCTTGTGATTGAAAAATACCATCTGCCTGATATAAAAAGAATGCTCCAATAGGATGCCCTAATCTAGTTATATTTGCAGGGCTACCGTCTAATGTGGTTGCACTACCAACGTATGTATCTGTATCTTTATTGGTTTTTGTTAGTTCATTTTTATTATGAGACAAAACCAGTCCTAAATTATATTGAAATTCTCCTGAGCTTTTTCTATAATTAAGTTCTATTTCTATACCCTTATTTTCAACATCACCACCGTTTACATTAATTGGATTTACTCCTGATGAATTTGGTGGTACAGCAGGGATAATCATGTCTTCAGTGTTTCTTTGATAATAATTAATAGCTCCCGTAAGTTGATTGTTCAAAAACCCAAAATCAATACCAGCATTAATATTAATGGTCGTTTCCCATTTTAATTCTGGATTAGGAAAATCCCTAAAAGAGACTCCTATAGATTGTTGCTCTCCGGTTCCAAATGGATATCTAAATCCTGAAACACTATTAACAGTATAATCGTAAGCTCCTAAATTAGACTCACTACCTAGTTTCCCCCAAGATGCTCTTAACTTTAAGAAATTAATAAAATCTGAATGAAAAAAGTCCTCACTGCTGATCTTCCAGCCTGCTGCTACCGAAGGAAACACTCCATAGCGATTCTCAGCACCAAATCTCGATGATCCATCTCTTCTAACCGTACTTTGTAAAAAATAACGGTCTTCATAACTATAATTTACACGTCCATAAACAGATTGTCTTGCTGTTTCCCAACCAGAACCATAACTATTGCGAACACCTCCACCTCCTGCATCCAGAGTATTAAAATCAGGATCAAGAAAACCCGTTGGTACTTCTGTTCCATCTTCTAATATTTCTTTTCCTTCTACCGATGCTCCTATCCAATTAAAAGAAGTTTCCTGACTGGAAGCTCCTGCCAATAATCCAATGGTATGTTTCCCGAATACATTATCATAATTTGCAAACCCTTCATAATTTTTCTGTTGGTATTTTGTTACGTATTCTTCTAAGTAATGAAATCTTACCTCTCTTTTATTAGATACACGATGTGGTCTAACCCTTTGATAAGGACTACCCGCATTTGCAAGTGGCCCTCCAGTAGCATTTTCAATACCAGCTCTTCCGGTTATTTTTAAGCCTTTAACAACGTCTAATGTAGCTGTAAAATTAGTAACCAAGTTTTGTTCTCTGCCCGTATTGTCATTATAAAAATCCTCTCCTATTGGATTTGTATGATCTGGTACTCCGTTAAAATCATCATCAGAAATAAACCCAAATCCTGAAGGTTTTGAAGAATCCCTTACAGGTATAATAGGCATTAATTGGTATGCATTATTTAAATTACTCCCAAAGATTTTATCATCTGTTTGTACATAATAAATGTTAGCTCCTAACGATAATCTACCTTTAGTGCCATTAACCTTAACTCTTAATTGTTGTTTTTTTCTGCTTTCACCAATTAAAATCCCTTCTCTTTCATTAAGTCCAGCAGAAGCTAAAAAGTTTAATTTTTCTGTGCCTCCACTAATGGTAAGGTTATGATTTATTATGGAGCCACTATCAAAAAGTTCTTCGATCCAATCAGTATCAGTTGTAAAGTTTTCATTGATATACGTTGGAGCTGTTCCTGGTGAAGCGGCTTCAATTCTCCTTGCCATTTCCAGATATTGACTAGTATTAGCAAAATCAAGTTTGTTATTTATTTTATCAATACCATAGAACGAATTATATTCTATTTTAACCTTGCCATCCTTACCAGATTTTGTCGTGACCAAAATGACACCATTTGCAGATAGAGATCCATAAATAGCAGCCGCAGCTCCATCCTTTAGAACTTCTATGCTCTCAATATCATTAGGGTTCAATAAATCAAAATTTCCTTGAATCCCATCTATTATGATTAATGGGGCATTACCTCCAATAGATCTAAACCCTCTAATATTAATTGCAGCTCCAGCTCTTGGATTACCGGTTCCCCGCCTAACAACCAATCCTGCCACATTACCCTGCAATCCATCTGCAGCAGTAGTTGTAGCAAATTTATTTAAATCTTCGCCTTTTACAGAGGAAACAGCTCCGGTTAAATCAGATTTTCTCTGAGCTCCATATCCAACAACAATTACTTCACCTAAGCTTTGTGAATCTTCTTCTAAGATAACATCAATAGTTGTTTGATTACCAACAATTTCTTCTTTGGTCTTAAACCCCAAAAACCTAAATATTAAAATTGTTTCAGAATTTGGGACTTCGATAGAATAATAACCATCAAAATCTGTTTGAGTCCCTTTTGTTTCATTCCCTTTAATTGTGATAGTTACTCCTGGTAGAGGTACACCATCGTTTCCGATTACTTTTCCTGAAATTAAATTGCTCTGTGCATCCAGTTTATTTGAAAAACCAAATACTACCATAATACATAAGAGTAATAGCAATTTACTGATAGAAAAATACTTGTTTTGTTTTCGTTTTAAATTCATGCTATTCGTTTTAATTAAACCTCTTTATAAGGATTTTGCTGATCGTCTTTTATTATAAAGCGATCAATTATACTGTGAAAATTGAACTAAATTAAGATGTTTTTCTTAAAAAAACCTACTAGTCCCTACTAGTTTGTTTAATTTGATATAAATAGAATATATTTGCATATATGAATCCAATAAGTATTAGGAGTAATACTAGTGTACCTAAGTATAAACAGATAATTGTATCTGTTGAAGAAGCTATTTTAAATGGAGTATACAAGCGTGACGATAAATTACCTTCTATAAATAGTATCAGAAATAGGTTTTCTCTATCCAGGGACACAGTTCTACTCGCTTATAATGATCTAAAACTTAGAGGGATCATACAGGCTATTCCTGGTAAAGGTTATTATATAAAAAGCGAAAACATAAGTACCGTACAAAAGATATTTTTACTTTTTGATGAGTTAAATGCATTTAAAGAAGATTTATATAATTCTTTTTTGAGCAATTTAGATGAAGGAGTTGAAGTAGATATTTTCTTCCATCATTTCAATCTTTCTGTTTTCAGTAAATTAATTTATGATAATATAGGAATTTATCATTCTTATATCATTATGCCTGCTAACTTAAAAAACACTCATTTGGTTATTGAAAAATTGCCGACAAAAAGGGTTTATATCCTTGATCAAACGCATAAAGGGCTACAAAGATATCCTGGCATATTTCAAAATTTTGAAAAAGATTTACATAAAGCATTACATATAGGATTAGAGTTGCTAAAGAAATACCAAAATCTGGTTTTATTATTTGAAAAAGATAAACAACCTACAGGTATACTTAAAGGATTTAAAAAATTTTGTATTGATAAAGGATTTAAGCACGAAGTGATTGATCAATTAAATGATAGAATATTTAAAAGTGGAGAAGTATACTTAATTCCTGATGATAGGAACCTTATAAGAATTATTAAAAAAGTTAAAGAACAAAAACTTGTATTATGTGAAGATATTGGTATTGTGTCCTACAATGATACTTTATTAAAAGAAATTGTAGAAGGTGGTATAACAACTATATCAACAGATTTTAAAAAAATGGGAGAACGCTTGGCACAAATGATCATGCAAAAAGAGAATTTGAAAATCGAGAACCCTAACCATCTAATAATCAGAAATTCTCTATAAAATCATCTGAATTGTTTAAAATTAATTACTCGAAAGACCCATCAGGTATTATTCATAGTATTGAACTCCAGAACAATTCTGGCAATACTACTGCAAGAATAAATTTAAATTTAGGCGGTAGCCTGCAAGAACTAAAGATCAATAACAAAATCATTATTAATAACTTAAAAACTTTTGCTTATAATGAAACATTTGCTTCTGCTATTTTATTTCCTTTTGTTAACAGGATAAAAAATGGTCAATACACTTTTCAGGAAAAGCATTATTCATTAAACAAAAATCAAAATAAAAATGCATTACACGGTTTGGTATACAACAAAAAGTTTGGCTATGTAAAATCAGCCGTAGCGGATAAATACGCTTCTGTAACTGTTAAATATGTCGAAACCGAAAAAGTGAGCGGATTTCCTTTTAAATATTCTATTTATTTAACCTATAAATTAACTTTAAACGGCTTAGTTTTAGATGCTCAGGTAAAAAATAAAGATGATATGCCATTACCTTTTAACATAGGTTGGCATCCTTATTTTTTTACAAGCAATTTAAAAGAGAGTTATTTAAAAATAGATAGTAATAAAAAGTTAATTTTTGATAAAGAAATGATCCCAATAAAAGTTGAGGATATCGTGATTAACGAATCTATTAATCTGGGAGACAATCATTTTGATGATTGCTATATTTTAAATAAAAACATGGTTACATTCAAAACACCCGAGTATAGTTTTAGTTTATGTTCTAATGTAAAAGAAAATTATTTACAAGTGTATACTCCAAAAATGAATAATGCAGTTGCAATTGAACCCGTTACGGGACCTGCTAATAGTTTCAATCATAAATTAGGGTTACAAATTTTAGAACCCAATGAGGTTTATCTTGTTAGTTGGAAAATTGAACTGGATGGCACTGATTAACTATTTATTAAAGAGAATATTTATAGAGCCAATATTTTGTTTAAAGAAAGGCTTTGAAGAAGATTTTATAAAACTTAATCCTTATTCATGAAACTAAAACTCTTATTAATTGTAATACTTTGTATTGTATTTTCTTGTAGTAAAGAATCATTACAGAAAGTTTCTGATCAAAAAAATCATTTCAATCATCAAGTATTTGAAGATAATAAATTACCTCCAAGGGCGACCTATTTTGGTTTTGAGTCTTCAGAAGTTCTTGAAAAAGAAAATTCAAAACGATTTTTGAGTTTAAATGGAAATTGGAAATTCAACTGGGTAAAAGATCCGAAGCATCGACCTACAACATTTCAAAATATTGATTTTAATGATGACGATTGGAAAACGATCCCTGTTCCTTCAAATTGGGAAGTAGAAGGTTATGGAAACCCTATTTATTTAGATGAGCGCTACCCATTTACTACTAAATGGCCAGATGCCCCAACTGATTATAACCCGGTTGGTACTTACAGAAAAGAAATATCACTAGATAAAGATTTTCTATCTGAGGATATTATTCTTCATTTTGCAGGAGCTAAATCGGCTATGTATGTATATATCAATGGTACGTATATTGGTTATTCACAAGGAAGTAAAACTCCGGCAGAATTCGATATCACAAACTATTTAAAAGAAGGTAAAAATCTTATTGCCTTACAATTATTCAGATGGAGTGATGCCAGCTATCTAGAAAGTCAAGATATGTTACGAATGAGTGGTATTGAACGAGATGTATATCTCTATTCACAACCCAAAGTATCTATTTCTGACTATTTTGCCAATACTAATTTGGATGAGGCCTACAAAAATGGGATTTTCAAAAGTACTGTTTCTGTTACCAATAACACTTCAGAAAATGTTAACAAACAACTTTCTATTGAAATCATCGATGGTAAAAAATCAATTTACAAAGCATCTCAGTCTATCAAATTAGAAGCAAAGACGACATCAGAATTTACTTCAGAAAAAATTATAAAGGATATAAAGCAATGGTCGGCAGAACTTCCTAGTTTATATACCTTAAAAATAGCTTTGGAAGATGAAACACATCCAAAACAAAATCAGTATATCAACAGATATATTGGTTTCAGGAAAATAGAAATTAAAAACAGTCAAGTACTGGTAAACGGGAAAGCCATTTATTTTAAAGGAGTAGATCGTCATGAAACAGATCCGTATACAGGACATGTAGTTTCGAAAACATCAATGCTTAAGGATATCACGTTAATGAAACAAAACAATATCAATGCTGTGCGATCAGCACACTATCCTAACGATCCTTATTGGTTAGATCTCTGTGATAAATATGGTATGTATGTAATTGATGAAGCTAATATTGAAAGTCATCCATTAGCTATCGATGAAAAAACCCAAATAGGGAACGAAAAATCCTGGTTACCAGCCCATATGATGCGTACCCAACGAATGTTCTATCGCGATCGAAATCATCCTTCTATTTATTCCTGGTCATTAGGAAATGAAGCTGGAGAAGGATCCATTTTTAAAGCTACTTACAAATGGTTAAAAGAAAACGATACCAATCGTATAGTACAGTATGAGCCTGCAGGAAAAGAAGATTATACGGATTTATACTGTCCAATGTATCCCAAACCTGAATATCTTATCAAACACGGAGAATCTAAATCGGATAAACCATCGATTATGATTGAGTATTGTCACGCAATGGGAAATTCTGTAGGGAATTTACAAGATTACTGGAATATAATCGAAAAATATCCCAACCTTCAAGGAGGGTACATATGGGATTGGGTAGACCAGTCATTAGAATATAAAGATGAAAACGGTAAACCATACTTAGCATATGGGCACGATTATCATCCTGATTTACCAACGGATGGAAATTTTTTGAATAATGGTTTAGTAGATCCCTATCGCAATCCACACCCGCATTTATCAGAAGTAAAAAAGGTTTATGAACCTGTACAATTTAATTACTTAGAAAATGGAGTTGTAGAAATAGAGAACAAGAACTTTTTCACAAATCTTACAGACAAAACTATCTCCTGGAAAGTTTTAGAAAATGGTAAAATCTTTTCTCAAGACAATAATATTTCAGTAGATATAGTACCACAAAATAAAGCGCGTTTAACTCTTAATAACTTTCCAAAAAAATTAGATCCGAACAAAGAATATATTTTAGAGGTTAATATGCTTCAAAAAGAGGCTACTGCTCTTTTAGCTAAAGGACATCTTGTTGCCTGGGATCAATTTGTAGTTCAAAAAGGAAATCGTCTTAATAATCTTATTTCAAAAGAAAATACGTTAACAGTCTCTTCTGACAATAACGTTTTTGAAATTAAAAATGACATCACACATCTTATAATTGATTCAAAAACAGGAGAAATAAAATCCTGGTTTTTTAAAGAAAAAGAAATTATCAATCAACCCATTCGTCCTAATTTTTGGAGACCACCAACTGATAACGATTTAGGAAATGGTATGGATACTTGGGCAAAAGTATGGCAAAACGCAACATATAATTATACAGCTCAGCTAATCAAAAAACCTAAAATCAACGACAAGAATATAGGTTTTTCTGTTCAATATGGATTACCTAAAGGAGAAGCAATAGTACTAGTAGAATATAAAATACTTAACAATGGTGAACTATCTATAAACTATTCTTTATCTCCCAATTCTAAGGATTTACCAAATATTCCAAGAATAGGAATGTACGTAACCTTATCTGATGACTTTAACAATGTATCCTGGTATGGTAAAGGACCTTTCGAAACTTATTGGGATCGTAAGGAAGGGCAAAAAACTGGTTTATATTCTGGTAAGATAATTGATCAATTTCATCGCTATTCGCGCCCCCAGGAAACAGGAAATAAAACAGATGTCCGTTGGATGAAAATTTCATCAAAAAGTATGAGTCTTAAAGTATCTTCGGATCAATTACTTAATACAAGTGTTTGGCCTTTTTCTATGACTGAATTAGATTTTAAAAGTGATGAAGGTTCGCAATCAGCTTCTGGTTTAGTTCCTGTTACTAAAAAACACGGAGCAGATATTATGATTGGGAAAACGGTTCAATGGAATATCGACCTTTTACAAATGGGTGTTGGAGGAGATACTTCCTGGGGGCGTTTGGTTCATCCAGAATATACTATTCCTGCAAACAAGACATATACCTATTCATTCAAAATACAACCAAAAGACTTATAATATGCAATTCATCACATTTTTAGCATTTACATTAATTGTTGCTCTTATATCATATTTAAAAAGTAGAAAAACAGATGAAAAAACTTCTGACGGCTATTTTCTTGGAGGTCGAAGTTTAACCGGTGTTGTTATTGCTGGTTCATTACTCTTAACGAACTTATCTACCGAGCAAATTGTAGGGCTTAACGGAGCTGCCTTTAAAGATGGTATTTTAGTAATGGCTTGGGAAACACTAGCGGCCATCGCTATGGTTATTACTGCAATATATTTATTACCAAGATATTTGAAGGGTGGTCTCACGACAGTTCCACAATTTCTTGAAAACCGCTATGATAAAGGTACTAAAACTATAGCGTCTTGCTTTTTTTTAAGTGGCTATGCAATTGTGTTATTACCGATCGTTCTGTATTCAGGAGCATTAGCAATAAGTAATATGTTCAATATTCCTGAATTATTAGGTGTTTCTAAAAATGTCGCATTATGGATCACCGTTTGGTCCATAGGTATTATAGGCTCTATTTATGCCATTTTTGGTGGATTAAAAGCTGTTGCCATATCAGACACAATTAATGCAATAGGTTTGTTAATTGGTGGTATGCTTATCCCTGTTTTTGGATTAATGGCTATTGGTGATGGAAGTGTCTTTGATGGAATATCCACTCTAATGACAGAAAACCCTGAAAAATTCAAATCATTAGGAGGGCCAAAATCATCAATACCTATCGAGACTATCTTTACAGGAATGATGCTGGTACAATTATTCTATTGGGGTACCAATCAAGCTATTATACAGCGTGCATTGGGAGCAAAAAGTTTAAAAGAAGGACAAAAAGGGTTATTATTAGCATCGTTTATAAAAATATTAGGCCCGTTAATCGTAGTACTACCAGGAATAATAGCTTATCACCTATTCAACGGTCAATTAGAAAATCCTGATGAGGCTTATCCAATGCTTGTATCCGAGGTGTTACCAACTGCCTGGATAGGTTTCTTTGCTGCAGTGTTATTTGGCGCTATATTAAGTTCATTCAATTCTGCTTTAAATAGTTCTGTGACTTTATTTGGTATTGATATTTATAAATCACATTTTAACACAACTGCCAATGAAAGACAAGTTGTAAAAGCAGGTAAAACCTTTGGAGTTGCTCTAGCTATTATTTCTATGTGTATTGCTCCTTTATTAATATATGCATCAGAAGGGTTATTTGGATATTTACAAGAAGCAAATGGTATTTATAGTATCCCAATACTTACAATTATTGTTGTTGGGTATTTAACCAAACATATTCCTGCTATTGCAGCAAAAATTGGTATTATTTCTGGTTCAGTGTTATATATCATAAGCCAGTTTATCATTAAACCTTATGTTGTTGGTGAAGAAAACTATCCTCATTTTCTTCATGTAATGGCTATTCTATTTATACTTAATGTACTTATCATGCTTTTGATAGGAAAATTTTATCCTTTAAAAGAACCTTATGAATTGAAATACACTAAACAGGTAGATATAACTCCTTGGAAAAGAGTTAATACTATAGGCATTATCATCTGTATTATCGTTTTAGGTATTTATATCAATTTTGCATAATTATGAATAAGAACCTGGTTACACGTGTTAAAACCGTCTTTAAACAACATTTTAATGAAGAGCCTCTGGTCGTTTTTGCTCCCGGAAGGATCAATCTTATCGGAGAACATACTGATTATAATGAAGGATTTGTATTTCCAGCGGCTATTGATAAAGGAATTTATGCCGCATTTTCAAAATCCAATGACGCATTTAGTAAGGTTATAGCACTAGATGTAGATGATTCGCATCAATTTACAACCGATATAATCAAACCTTTACATTCTGGTAGCTGGAAAAATTATGTGCTTGGTGTTATTGCTGAAATCCAAAAAAAAGAAAGAAAAGTACAAAACTTTAATTTGGTGTTTTCTGGTGATATCCCATCAGGAGCTGGATTATCATCTTCGGCTGCATTAGAAAATGTAGTTGCTTTTGGGTTAAATGAATTATTAAATCTACAACTATCTAAAAAAGAATTAATTTATGTTTCTCAAAAAGCAGAGCATAATTTTGTAGGTGTAAAATGTGGCATAATGGATCAATATGCCAGTATGTTTGGAAAAGAAAACTCCGCTATTCTCTTAGATTGCAGAGATTTAAGCGCTACCATTTTCAATCTGGATTTTGAAGATTACGAAATTGTCTTGATTAACTCTAATGTACAACATGAATTAGCTGAAAGTGAATATAATGAACGAAGGGCTGTTTGTGAAAAAGTGGCTTCTTTATTAAAAGTAAACGCTTTAAGAGATGTTAACGTTGAGCTTTTAAAAACAATTGAAAATAAATTAAGTGATCAAGATTATCAAAAAGCACTTTATGTAATTGAAGAAAATGAACGAGTATTAACCGCTTCTAAAACCCTGAAAGAAAAAAATTATCAGGAATTAGGAAAATTACTCTTTGCTTCAAACGATGGATTACAAAACCAATATAAAGTAAGCTGTAAAGAGCTTATCTTTTTAGTAGATCTAGCTAAAAAAAATCAAAACGTACTTGGGGCCAGGATGATGGGAGCTGGATTTGGTGGATGTACGATAAATCTGGTTCATAAGGACAGTATAGATAATTTTATTGATGAGGCAAGTAATGCTTTTTTTGCAACATTTAACCATCGTCCAACTGCTTATCAGGTTAAACTAGGAAATGGTGTAAGGTTAGTTAATCAGTAATTAGATCATAATGAATTCTACTATATATAAACATTCACATATTCGTAAAAATATTTTAACTGGTGAAAGCATCCTGGTATCTCCTCATAGAACAAATAGACCCTGGCAGGGTAAAACAGAAGATATTATTTTAGAGAAAAGACCTAATTATGATAAGAATTGTTACTTGTGTCCAACAAATACAAGAGCAAATGGAGAAAAGAATCCTGATTATCAAGATGTTTTTTCGTTCACCAATGATTTTGCTGCTTTACAAGAAGATATTAAAACCTCAACCATTGATAATGAATTATTTCAAGCATATAGTGAACGAGGTATTTGTAAAGTTGTTTGTTATAGTCCTGATCATTCAAAAAGCTTAGCAGATCTATCGATTGCAGAAATTGAAAAAGTAGTGCAATTATGGATTAAAGAATATAATGAACTAGGAAATCAAGATTTAATAAACTATGTTCAAATATTTGAAAACAAAGGTGCCATAATGGGGTGCAGTAATCCCCATCCTCATGGACAGATCTGGAGTCAATCAACAATTCCTAATGAAATAGTAAAAAAGAGTCATAACCAATTAGTTTATTTTCAAAAGAAACAATCTTATTTACTACAAGATTATACAGAACAAGAACTTATCAAAAAGGAACGGGTTGTATATGAAAACGAATGCTTTGTTGTTCTAGTTCCATTTTGGGCTGTCTGGCCTTTTGAAACAATGATCATTCCTAAAAAGCATCAACCTGATATCTCAAATTTAAATGATCAGGAACAGTATTATTTTTCGGAAGCTATTTCGGTTATCACAAAAACCTATGATACTATATTTAGTTGTTCTTTTCCGTATTCAAGTGGTATTCATCAAGCGCCAACAAATAAAAAAAGTAACGACCATTGGCATTGGCATATGAGTTTTTACCCACCTCTCCTGCGTAGCGCAACAATAAAAAAGTTTATGGTGGGTTATGAAATGTTTGGAATGCCGCAACGGGATATAACACCCGAAAGTAGTGCCGAAATTATCAGAAATAATCTTATTCAAAATACATCGGGCAAATAAAACATTATTAATAAATAATCAATCAACAACTATTGTCTATTTGAAATTTTAGGAGCTAACCATAAATATCCAATGCATATTAAAAAAATAGAAAAGAATATTAGAGGGTTTATCGGTTCCTGAATGAAAGTTGGTTTTGTATTCTTCTGAGTGCGATTAAAATTATACAAGTTTTTTGCTATTTTATTATAATCAACTAATGAACGCCAACGAGTTGTATCAGTAACAAAATATTCTAATCTGTTTATCGAATCTTTTGTTGTAGTAAGCATATTCCATCCATATTTTTTGGGGTATGTAGTTCCTTTCCAAAGGTTGGATATATTCACATCTCCCAGCAAAGAAACCTGATAACCAATATCAGTCGTTACCTTTGGTTTAGAAATGGATGTTCTTAATACAAAATCAAGAGGTTCATCTTTATATAATACTCCTGGTACAGATTGCCAGGCTACTTTAGGAGTTTCTTTATTACTAATATCGCTAATGAGTTCTGACCATAATTTTTGATAAGCAGTTACATTGCCGGATAATAATAGTTCATAGGTATTTTTTAAAGCAGTGGTTCCTATTCTTCCTGCACCAATATGCTTATATGCTGATACAATTTCTTTATTGTCAGAAACATGCACAGGTTGCAGTCCAAGTTCTGCTTTAAAAAGAAAATTATATTTAGGAATATTTGTTACAGGCAAATCTGGAACATTTATATTTACTTTCTTATCTTTTATAAAATTAAAAGCAGCTGGTTTTACAGAAAATCTAAAATAATCGACATCTGATTGAATAAAAACCCCTAATCCCTGGCGTCTCACGGCATTTTCAAGGTTTTCCCGAGATCTCTTACTCATATTTTTCAAAGAAACACCATCAACAACCAATAAATCAAACGGCTCCAAACTCTTTTCATTTAAAGTCCCCAAAGGTATTCTAGGTGTGTTTAGATATTCAAACTTATATTTACCTTTAGTTATCTGACTTCTTACCACAATCTTGTGTCCCATACTGGTAAGAAAATTCTTAAGATACTTAGTTTCAAAAGTGGGAAAGCTATTAATGATTACTATTGTTAACTTATTGGACTCCTCTACAACTATTGGGATTGGATCTTGAGAAACAATTTTTCCTTCAGTATTTTTCTCTGCCAATGTATAAACATATTTTCCTTTTACTTTAAGTTTGGTTCGTAAAGTAAATAGTTGCTCATCTTCTCCTGAAAGGGGAATCGAATCCAAAACTACTCCTCCCGGATCTTGTAGTATTAATGTATTTCCGTTTAAAGGTTTTTTGTAGAGTCCTTGACAAACTAATTCTTGACCAACTATATTTTGCTGATCATACTTAAACTTAATTACTCCAGAAGATACATCGCTTGATAAATAACTTACATTGTAATTATCTAATTGCCAAAAATCATAAGGTTCTATTCCTATACCTAATAATAATATAGAATCTGAATTGTTTTTTTCAAAAACTGATTGGTTTGCTCTGTATATTTTTGTTTTTAATCGTTTATGTATCTTTTTTAAACTATCTAACTGATGTTCATTATAATCTTTTGTCAATAAAGCAATTTTACTTACTTCTGAGTTCATAATTATAGCTGGTTTCAAGGCTATCATTATTAATGAGGTAATTGCCAAAAAAGCAATACTGATATGAATCCAAAACCTCTTTTTATTAATAACAAAATATCTTTCTTTCCAAATAAAAAGAATCCACAATAACAAAGCTCCAACAACTATTTGCCAGATCCAATCAGCATTTAAAAAAGTAATATTATCACTCATGAATTTCGAGTTCTTTAAGCAATAATTTATTAATATCACTAGTGAATACTTTTCTTTTTATTGGATTAGGTTCAAGCTCTGGGAGTATCAATATTAATTCATTTTGTATTTCTGTTAAAGTACTAATTGAAATTTCTCTATTTTCTGTAAGCCATTTTAACTGCTGCAATGTTTTCAAATATTTTCCAGGGTTTTCTATGGCTTTTGTTGCTAATTCGTTACCTGCTAATTCAAAGAGTTTTCTATCTTCATTTTCAATTTGTTCCTTTGCTTCTATCAGCTCTTCTAATTTTAAGATAGCCTCACGAATCGAAGAATAAGGTTTTTCTATTGTTAGCTCCGCATTTTTTTGATAATTAGATACCTCATCAATCTTACCGGTAAGTCTTTTATCTTCTTTTATAGGAGGTGGATCAAACCCTATTCGATGTACATAAATTCTTGCACTATTTTTAATCTCCTGAATTAATTTAAGTGCCTTATATTGGTATGGCAGTGATTTTTCTGGAGTATATAATCGTAAGTATAATTCTGCATCCCACATCTCATTGAGTGCTTGTCTTAGTTTACTTTTTAAAGATTGAGTAAATAACGTAGATTCTTCAGGGTCTTGGTGATTGTGCAAATATTCACTCAAAGGATCTTCTTTAGAATTGCCTTCTTTCTTTTCTTCGACAAGATTATGTTCATTCTCACTATCGTGTTTATGGGTATATTGTGCTAATGGGTCTTCTTCGTGATCGTGATCCTCTTCAACATGGTTTTCAGTATTTTCTTCGGTTGCTTCACTAAATTCTGATTCATCACCCATAAATTCAGCATATTTAAGACGCAGTACTTTTTGATCAAAGCCTAATTCATTGCTTTTAAACTTGAAATCTTTTTCTGTTAATTTGGGTTTATCACTTAGTAATTTTTCTGTATCAATAATCAACTGCCGTTGACTTCTAAAATAATCAGGCATTAAATCCACTCCCATTGTTCCTTCTACAGCAAACTGATCAGAAACTGTATCTTTTATTACCGCAAAAAAGGTTTCGCTTCTGGATTTATTAGGCTTAGGTTGTTTTTGATCTACAGCTTCTACATAAAAATATAATTCATCACCAGGCTCCATTTTCATCTGATCCAAATTTATTTTCTTTGACAGATTTAGTTTTTTATTTCCCTTAGAAAACTTGGTATCAAAACCCAATTTTTCTTCCCTAAACTTGACAGATTCTCCAGATCCTTTACTCACCGTAGCAATAATATATGTATCTGCAATTCCGAAATCATCTGAGATTGATGTAGTAAAAGACAGGTTTTTACTTTCGCCAAAAGAAAAAGTGGTAAATTGTTTTAGTTCTTTGATCTCCACAACTGGTGATTGATCTTCTATCATTTTAATAGCATATAAATCTGAAGTGTAAGATACCCCTTGATTATCTATAAATTTAAAATTATAAAACCCTGAGGTATGTACTACAGATCTCAATATATATTTGCCATCTACCAATTTCATTGGATGTTCATTCCCTAAACTTTCCATAACTACACTTTGCACATCCGTATTGAATTGTAACTTCCAGAGTAATCTAGAACCTTCTACTGCTTTAATATCCATTTCAGAAGTATTTAAAGCAGGTATTCTGGTATATCTTGGATAACGTATTGTTAATACCTGACTTTCTAATTTAGGAGAAGTTATCCGAGTTGCCGTAGAATCTCCTGATGTAAAAGTGATTTTCTCAGATTCCTTCACCGGTGATTGAGATCCTTTTAAATAGCTCATCAAATTAAACTGAAAAGAAAAAAATGCAATTAGTAAAAATGCTCCTAATATTAGCACTCCTCTTAGGAGATGGTCAGGTGGTTTTACAGTTGATAGTCTTTGATTAAGCTCTTTTGTAATATTATAACGCTGTAGTCTTGCTACCCTAGTTAATTGTTCTTCTGGTAATAATAAAAGACCTGTGCTATACTCTGCACTCTCTAGATGCTGGTCAACATATTTCGTAATCAATTTTAAACTTAGTTTCCAGGGTTTAAAAAGAAAAGCTATAATAGCAATTACTATAACCAAAGTAAAAACGGATGAATATATGTTAAAAGACAAGAAATAAACCAATGTTGCCGGACCAATTGCATATAACAATATTTCTATCCAGCGTTTGAGTTGCCATCGCCTTTTAAACCGAACTAATATATTGTTACCCGACTCCATCATTGCTTTCTTAGTTTTGACAGGATTCGTTCAACAATTAAGAACACCATAAATAACAACCACATCCAATTTGATACATCAAAAAAAACAGCACTCTTTTTAGATCGTTTATTATCAATCGTTATCGGAGTTAATTCCTCAAGAGATACCGTTCTTTTATCATACTTTGGTATTTTTCTTTTTATATTTTTATGAAGATCGAGCACATCTATCAATTGTTCTAAAAAATACTCATTCATCATATTCTCAATATTCAATGATCTAGTAAGGTAAAAGGTATTTGAAGATGTTCCGGGTTCTATAATTTTTGCCGCAAAATTGTCTAATTGATACGCTAGTCGTTTTTTTGAGGTTTTAGGTATTGTATCTTTAGATAACCATACTAGTAGATCAAATGTATCTAAATCCAAAGTATCTATACGTTGTCCAGAACTTATTTGAAACGGAATATTGGTATATTTTTCTATTGCCCTAAATGAAGCCTCCATATAGTTCTTCTGGTTAAAAAGACTATCCTGGTAATATAGAAGTATCTTTTTTGGTTTCTCTACAAAGACTGATAACCGTTTCTTTTTTCCTTTCATTAAAAATGAAACACTATCTTTTTTTGAATTAAATATGAATTGATCGTTAGTTGAAGACAAATTCTTCTTTTCAAAAGATAATGCCTGATAATTACTGTTTACAGAAATTAATTCTATTTCTTCTTCCTTTTTACTTGCTTGTACAATATCCTTAGTCGGTACACCTAAGTCTAATGTTATCAGAGAAATATTTTTTTGTATTTCTGGCCTTCTTCCTTGTATTCCTGATAAATATGCTTTAGTCATCACTACAATACTATCTGTAGGTAGTGTTTCCATTTCTTTAATTAATTGCCAATATTTTGGAACTATAGTATCTACACCACTTAACTGATCATTATTAAATTCTGGAAATCCCTTTCTTAGTAATTTTACAGAGGTTACGTCTGTCAATGTATCTAATAACCGAGTAATTTTATTGCTACTTAAAAGTGACGGTTCTATGATATAAGTAATTGGAACCTGATCCGTCTTTCTTTTAATTTGAGGTTGTGAAATAATTAAAACTAGTAACCCTATTAGTAGCATTCGTAAAAGGAATAACCACCACTCATTAAACTGAATACTACTTGATTGTTTAGAATTTGATTCTTTTAAAAGTTTAACACTACCTATTTTAATAGTTTTTCCTTCTTTTTTACTCCAAAGATGTATGGCTAAAGGTATTATTAAACCTAATAGAGCCCATAAATATGTAGGATTAAGAAAATACATATCAAAGGAGTTTAGTACGTTGTTTCAAAAATATCTGCAACGCTTCTCCAATATGCTCATTGAGTTTAAACAAGTGATAGTTTATATCATTTGCCAAAAGCATATTTTTTATCTCTTTCATCATTTCTTCAAGCTCTGACAAATATTGATTTTTTGCAAAAGCCGCGTCTACTTTGATTTTTGATTTTGTCTCTAGATCTTCAAATGTTATCGTTCCTTTATAATCAAACTCTAATTCGTTTTTTCCCATTAGATGTACAACAACGACTTCATTTCTAGTAGTTTTTAACCTCTTTACAAAAGAGGTTAGTTCTTTGTCATATTCATATAAATCTGTGATAAAGAAAATTAGTTCTTTATGGTTTTTATCATGAAGATGTTGTGAGGATTTTGGATTTTCTGGCCATTTACCTTCGCCTTTAATATTGATTAACTTCTGTAACAGATGGTTATAATGCTGTTTTTTTACCTTAGGATATAGATTATATAAATTATTATCGTTAACAGCAAAAAGACCAATACCATCTCCTTGTTTTTGACACAAATAAGCTAAAGATGCTACAAGGACTTTGGCATAATCTAATTTAGACAAATCGCCATCTTTATGAAGCATCGAATTACTAGCATCAATAATAAATTTTACAGTAATATTTGTTTCTATTTCTGACTGTTTGATATAATATCTACCTGATCGAGCAAGCATTTTCCAATCCAACAACCTTAGGTCATCTCCTTGTTCATAATTGCGATATTGACTAAATTCCATTCCAGGTCCAACATGGATACTATGATTGAGTCCTGACAAATATCCATCAACTATTACTCGCGCAATGAGCGATAATCCTGATACACTTTTTATTAGCTCAGGTTTTAATAATTGATGATAATCTTGTTTCACTTTTTTATTTTATGTCTATTGTAGTAGCATCCATTAATTGTGTAGTAACATTATCTGAAGTAATACCTTCTGATTCTGCTCTAAAATTAACAATGATTCTATGTCTTAATACTGGTTGAGCTACACTTTTAAGATCTTCTAAAGTAACCGATAAGCGTTTATGAATAAGTGCTCTGGCCTTTGCTGTTAATATCAGTGCCTGACCAGCTCTTGGACCAGCTCCCCAACTTACCCATTCTTTTACATAGTCATTAGTAGTAGTTTCTGGTCGAGTTTCTCGAACTAGGGTACTAACATATTCTATCAATTCATCACTGATAGGTATTTCTCTTACAAATTGCTGTAATTTGATAATATCTTCTCCTGCAATTACCTGGTTAAGTGTTTCTTTTTTGGTACCTGTTGTATTTTTTAAAATAGCTGTTTCTTCTGATGCATTAGGATAACCAATCTTAATATATAAAAGAAAACGATCCTGTTGCGCCTCAGGAAGCACAAAGGTTCCCGATTGTTCTATCGGATTTTGAGTGGCCAGAATAAAAAATGGTTTATCCAGCTTATAGGTTTTATTAGAATAAGTAACTTCAAACTCTTGCATAGCTTCTAATAGAGCTGCTTGTGTTTTTGGTGGAGTACGGTTGATTTCATCAGCCAAAATAATATTTGCGAAAATGGGTCCTCTATTAAACTTAAAAAACTTCTTTCCTGTACTATGATCTTCTTCTAATATTTCTGTACCAATAATATCTGAAGGCATCAAATCTGGTGTAAACTGTATTCTCTTAAACTGAAGATCTATTGCCTGAGCTAATGTCTTAATCATTAAAGTTTTTGCTAGCCCAGGAACTCCTTCCAACAAAACATGTCCACCAGCAAGAAATGTAATTAAAAGCTGTTCTACAGTTTCCTCCTGACCAATAATTACCTTACCTATTTCATTTTTTAAGTGAGTAAGTTTTTCTGTTAGCGTATTCACCTCTTGTTCAATACTCGCTATATCTTTCTCCATATATATTTTTTTATGATGTCAATGCATACATCACTATATTCACCCCAAAACGGGTATTATCTATTTTATACCAACGTTTGTTTCTAAAATCGTAGTCCCATTCGCAACCATAATCTTTATTACTGAATAGTACTCCTATTCTTCCATTAATCTCTATGGCTTTTAAATATTCATGCACAATATCATCTCCCCATCCGTTAAGTTCTTGTGAAGTAGTTGGAGGGCCATTTTCAAATTCAAAAAAAACATTGTATATCTCGTGATTATTAGGAATCTTTTTTAATTCATTGGGGCCAAAAATATCTTCCATTTGGCGTTCGAAAGATTTAGAAAACAGACCATCTATATCATGATTGCAATCATCTGCAAATACAAAACCTCCATTATTCACATATTTTTCAAAATTCTCTCTTTCTTTTTTAGTGAATTGTACCAATTTATGACCGGATATATAACAAAACGGACTTTTAAATATCTCATCACTACTTAATGGAATAATCTTTTCTTGTGTGTCTACTTTTAAGGTAGTATACTCTACCAAAGAGTTTAAAAGATTAGAAGGCATTCTTTGATCTACGTCCCAATCGCCCGACTCATATTGTAATCTTGTAAAAAAGAACTTGTTACTCAATGCTTTTTACTATTTCATTTACAAGAACTTCTTTATTCTAAATTCTTGTAAAAAAGATCTATTTAAATAATATCAAAATAAAGAGGTCATCCAAAAAAACCCTTTTTCAGATGACTTCTTTATGTATACTAATGATTAACTATACCGCATCTGAAAGACTGGTAAAAGTAAAATCTCTTATTTTCATATAAGGAACTAAATTACCATTAATCCTTACTTGTTTACCAAGTGCTTCAAGATTATTAAGCATAATAATCGGGCTCTCATTAAATCTAAAGTTTTTAACAGGATGCTTGATTTTTCCGTTCTCAATATAGAACGTTCCATCACGGGTAAGTCCTGTATATAATAGAGTTTGAGGGTCTACAGTTCTTATGTACCATAACCGTGTTACCAAAATTCCTTTTTTGGTTCCTTTGATAAGGTCTTCGAGAGAAGCATCTCCTCCTTGCATAATAAATCCATTTGGAAAAGGTACAGGAGCTACTCCTTTTTGCTCTGCCCAATAACGACTATAAGCCAGATTTTTTACGACTCCCTTTTCTACCCAGGTTGTCTTTTTCAAAGGTTGTCCTGATCCATTCCAAGTACTTGTAGGAACTTCTGAGTCTAAAGGATCTGACCATATATTTACGCGTTCATCGACTATTTTCTCTCCCATCTTTGTTCCACCTCCTTCTTTTGACATAAAACTTCTTCCTTCATCTGCTGTTCGAGCATTAAATGCAAAAGACATATTACCTAATAATCCTACGGAGGCTGCTGGTTCAAGAATCACAGTATATTTTCCTGGTTCTATCGCTTTTGCTTCTCTTGACAGGATTGCTTTATCAATTGCCACTCTTGAAGCTTCTGCAGCATCAAATTTACTTATATCATTAAAATCTCTTGATACCCATCCAGATCCGGTTCCATCGTTACTTCTCATGGTAACGGTAAAATTAGAATTGGTAGATTGATTATAGGCAAACAAACCATTAGAGTTCATCATTGCACTGAATCCGTATGAATCGTTAAAGAACCCTGCAGCTGTTACATCTTTTGCTGCTGCCGGTTCAATACTACTACTGGCAACAGTAGCTCTATATTCTGGTGTAATATTAGCTGAAGCCTTATTAAACGTTATAGATGTATCATACGTTTGCGCTCCTAATGGAGCCATAAACTCAGGATTTTCTGGAGAGAGTTTTGCTAATTCTTCAGCTCTTTTTACTACTTTCTTAAGTGATTCATCATCAAATTCGTCAATAGTTGCTGTTCCTGATTTTTTACCAAAATTTGATTGAACAACCAAAGTTTGATTGGATCTGTGCCCTGCCGTTGACACCGTATTTCGTGCGTAACGGATATTACCGCTTTCGCTTCCACTTAAATTAACTTCGCAAGCATCTGCCGTAGAAAAGCTTAACGCTTTTTCCATGATTTTCCTTGCTTCTTCTTTTGTATATATTGCCATGATTTTTTTGTATTTGTAGATAAAACAATGTTTTAAATAGTTCTACCGGTATTGATCACATTTACATTGTTAAATCTTGTTGTAGAACTTCCGTGTGATACAGCACTAATTTGAGAAGGCTGTCCTTTACCATCGAAAAATGAACCAAACATGCGATAATCATTCTCATCACATATTTTAGCGCAAGAATTCCAAAACTCCTGGGTATTGGATTGATATGCTACGTCATCCAACATACCCACAATCGCTCCATTTTTAATTTCGTAAAATGCGGTTCCTCCAAATTGGAAATTATATCGCTGTTGATCAATAGAGTAAGAACCTCTACCTGCAATATATATACCTTTTTCTACATCTTTTATCATGTCATTGACACTATATTTCTCTTTACCTGGCTCTAAAGAAACATTAGGCATACGCTGAAACTGTACATCATTCCAACTTTGAGAGTAGCAACATCCATGAGATTCATTTTGATCAATCATATGTACTTGATCTCTGATCGCTTGATAATTAGTTAAAATACCTTTGCGAACCAAATCCCATTGCTTTGTTTTTACTCCTTCATCGTCATATCCTACAGCACCTAAGGATCCTACTTGTGTCTTATCAGCCACAAGATTAACGATCTCGCTTCCATATTTAAAGTTTTTGGTTTTCCATTTATCCAAAGTAGCAAAACTTGTACCTGCATAATTGGCTTCATAACCTAATACACGATCCAATTCTAAAGGATGTCCTACAGATTCGTGAATAGTTAATCCAAGATGATTTGGTTCTAATACCAGATCATACTTACCAGCTTCTACCGATTTGGCGGTAAGACGTTCTTTTGCTTGTTTTGCAGCCATGGTAGCATCTTCTACCATATCATAGCTACCTCTATATAACTTCATTCCGGCAGGACCTTCTAATTTTTCAGAATCCAATCCATCCATGTATTCATATCCCATTCCCATCGGAGCACTCATTGCCTGACGAGATTTAAATTTATTATTGGCTCGATCAATAGCCGTAACCGTAAAAGTTGGCCATATACGATGTACATCCTGATCTATATATGATCCTTCTGTGGATGCAAAGTACTTTTGTTCATTTACCATAAATAAACCTGAGTTCACAAAATTAGCTCCGTTCTTCAATGCAGCTGCATTAGCACTTAATAATAGATCTACTTTTTCAGAAATAGGTACTTCTTTAAAATCTTTTTTAATTGGTGTTTTCCAGGTTACCTCTCCATACGATTGTACAGGAGCTAATTTTACAGGAACTTTTTGGATTTTTGAATTCGCTTTTGCAATAGCTACTGCTTGTTCTGTAGCCTTTTTGATGCCTTTATCAGTAACATTATTGGTAGAGGCAAACCCCCAGGTACCATTAGCAATAACTCTAATACCTATACCAAATGATTCTGTGTTCACTACATTTTGTACCTTATCTTCTCTGGTAAAAACATATTGGTTCAAATACCTCCCTATTCTAGCATCGGCATAAGACGCTCCTAAGGATTTTGCGGTATTGAGAGCTATATCAGCTAGTTGCTTTTTGATTGCCACATCCATTCCAGGATTGAGCAATGCTTCTGCAGAAATATCATTTCCCATTAGTAGGGAAGGCATCATTAAAGCGCCGGATCCTAATCCCGCATATTTTACAAAGTCTCTTCGTTTCATATAAACCTCCTTAATTTTGATTGAGTGAATATTCATTTAGTGATCCATATCCAAAGTAACCTCTCCAAATAATAGATCCACACCAATATATTATTGAAAATTGAGAGCAATAAAGATTTCGGTGTGCTTTAAAAGTATAAAATTTATAACAAATAACAATAATGACTTAACAGGATATAAATGAGAATATTATAGCTATAAAAATAGAATATGAAATAAAAATTAAAATACAAAATACTTATTATCAAATACTTACAAACAAACACTCAAGTTTACGTAATTCGAACATTTATAAAATAGATGACAAAATCAATAATATACTAATACACTTAAATTTCTGTTAAACTTTTACCTTATGATGATATAAAAAAGAGTTTGGATGCTTATTGATTTTTTTAAAATTGTTGATCTTTTTTCAAGTCCAGCCGAATGTTTAAAATTGAAAAAATTAATTTCATTATTATTTAAGGCATTATCTAAATCAGTCTATTTATACTAAACGAAATAAAATTATGAAAGCCTGCAGATTTAATTAGAAATAATATTAAAGCTATAGAAAATACTTATTTCAATTCTTCTGGAACCGGAATTGCTGATAATGTAGAATTTATTAGTAAAAATGCTGATATCAACAATAAAATTAAAGATCAATTTGAGCTTATTTATAATTCTTTAGATCAAATAACAATGCCTCTACACCTTGCCATTGATCAGCAACAACAGCCTGTAGAAAATGCATACAATCACATCAAAGAACTGGTCATATTATTGAATAATGATGTTGGAAGTACTTTATCAATTATTATCACACCTACTGATAACGATGGAGATTAAAATATAGATTTAGTATAAAGTACATGTAATGAGTAATTTTGTTATTTTTAAATAATGGATGAATTCATAGCATATATAAAACAGTACATTACTCTTTCAAAAGAAGCAGAAAAAGAATTAAGAGCGCTAGGGCTTATTGAAGAACCTAAAAAAGGACAAATACTTTTAGAAGAAGGAAAAACTTGTAAACGATTATACTTTATATCTAAAGGAACTTTGAGAACTTATTTTTATCAAAACGGTAAAGATGTAACCTATTGGATATATCCTGATAATTATATAATTACTTCGTGGTCTAGCTATCTTTTTAGAAAACCGTCATCAGAATATATAGAAATCATTGAAGATTCGATCATAGTATCTATTACTTATGATCAATGGCAGGAATTGTATCAAAACTACTCTGAACTTGAACGATTTGGTCGTTTGGTAATTGAAGAACAAATTGCTCTATTGGATGATTTTTATAAGGGATATTATTTTATGACTGCTAAAGAGAAGTATGACTTATTACTTGAAGCTTTTCCTGATATTACATTGCGTGCAAATCTAGGATATATTGCTTCGATGTTAGGGATTTCTCAAGAAACATTAAGTAGGATTCGAGGAAAATAAAAAGACTTTCAATTATAAATCGAAAGTCTTTAAATAACACTAAAAGGTTATATTTTAAAATACCCTAACAACGTTAAATCCAAAAAACACATTTCCATCATTCCAATCTCCTTCTGCATTACTTACAAAACCAGGTTCATTAGTGGATTGCGCATTAGAAAATAATAATTGAAATACATGACCACCCGTTTCTATATCTAGTCCGATAGTTAAGGGGTCATTATATACAGAGGCAGAGTCTCTATTAAAATTATATACATAGTCAATATTTATTGACATCCTTTTGGATATTTTAAACCTTCCTCCTGCTCCAATTGCATATTGGTTATGATCTTGAAAAGGCTCTAGGACTAAGTTCTGCCTTACAAATGTTGGAGCTAATTCAAGAGATAAACTTTTTGATATTCTTCTAGAGATCAGTAATTGAGAAGCATAGCTTAAACGATCATTAAATTTTAATAAAGGAAAACGATCCTTCTTGATTGCAGTATTAATATTAATGGTTCCATACCCCACTACATTAAAAGGAAATTTATCAGTTTGATTTAACAATGTTAATTTTGCAGAAGCGGCATACGTTTTTCGTAAAGATTCTCTACTAACTCCTAGTTGTAAACCATTTAATGCTCCATAAACCAATTGTATTTTTGTATTCGCATTATCAAAACCAAAAAACGTCGACAACCCATCTTTTAAAGTTCCAAAACGATGGGAAACATAAAGATATAAATCTCCTTTAGCAGCTATTTTAGTGCTTTGTAAATTGCCGATTTTCATCGCTTTGAATGCAGGATAATTAAATGTTTCTGCTTTAGATTCTTCTTCTAGTTCATTTAATAAATCATCTTGTCCTGATACTATGTTTATACTAAAAATAAAAAGTAGAATTAATATATAGTTATGGCTCATGTATTGTTATTTTATAATAATTGATTTGTCTAACTTCAGTTCTTCTAATAAATCATCGTACCCTATAATTCTTCCTTTGATGATTACAGGTTGTCCCTCTTGAAGATTCAATAATTCATTCTCATATTTTAGTTGGCAATAGATATTTGCATTGAGTGCAATCCCTTTATTATCTTTTGAAGAAATTTTTCCAGATATCTGTATTATTGCTCCATTCCAGGATATCGCATCCGATTGTACCTTTTTAATTAAATCATCTGATACCCCTATAAACTTTAGTTTTTCTTCTTCAATAGTTACATGAGGTTTATATATTATTTTGTAAAGTATTATTCCTGTTATCGGTATAGCTATCAGTAGTAAAGCAACTATTCTAGCCTTTTTTTGTAAGTTCATAATGCAGGTTGATTTGAATTTTTTTAGTTATTTTTTTTCTCACAATACCTGGGATTTTAATATTAAAACCCTCTGGGTTTACAGTAAACATTGAATCCAGTATTATTGTATTATTTACAGTTTTCAGTTTTATTTTTGTATTGATTTCTTTTGATTTACCCTTGATTGTAAGCACTCCTTTTAGATCATACTCTTTTTCTTTTTCTGATAAAAAACTAGGATCATAATTAACTATTTCTCCTTTAAACGTAGCTTTGGGATAGATATCAGAATCCATATAATTCTCATTAAAATGTTCTTCCATCAAAGCAATTTTAAAATTGAAAGCTTTTATAAATAATAAAGCCGCTATTTCACCGGTATCTTCTTTAAAAACTACCGTGGTACTATTATTTTTGGCTTCTACAGGTTCAAACGTTTCTACAGAAGCTTTAAATTCTGTAAAACCAGTTTTAGTAAAATATTTTTGAGCATAGGTAGTTATTGTCATCATTAATAAGGGTATAAAAAATATCTTCTTCATTTTAATTCTATATTGATTTATTATTGTTGCTCTAATAATCCGTCTGCTATCCATTTATCCATCAATTGACGAATTTGAGGTGTCAATAATCCATTAGGAGGCATTGGATTGGTTGCATTATTCATTCGTTGTATTAAGTTTCTTGCCTGTGTTGCATTTTTAGTATTTAAATATGTAGATAAATCCAAATCTGCATTTGGAGCAGGTCCTCCATGGCAAGTAATACAGTAGTTATTCATGATACTACGCACATCTGATTCATATGTAATTGTTCGGGTAATCGGCGGTAGCATCTCACCTGTACTTTCATCAATTATAGCAGTTGTACAACCTTGTAGTGAAAAAATCATAATCCCTAAAAAAATGACATTAAAAAAGCTCTTCATTCTTCTCTTAGTTTTGAACATTTATATTCTCTATATTTATTATTGTTTCTTCTTCAGGGTTAATAGTAATCATCAATCTTTTATGAGTAATATCCCCTTGTGATATGACTCCGTCTCCATTACTATCAGCAGTAATATTTATATAATAAGTACCGGGATGCAGATAGGTTATAAAAAATTGATTTTCATTTTGGGATAGTGCTGGAAATAGCAAAACACTGTTAAATGCATTTTGATCGTTGACAAAAAACCCATCTTCCTCAGTAAGTGCTTCTTTTGATAAGTTTATGAATAAAGTGGTATTCTCAATGGAAGGGTTCCTATCAATATTAACAGTAAGATATCCCAAATAAGGATGCTGATCAATTCTAAATGGATCTCCAGATTCTTGAGCTAATGTAAAAACATCACTATTATCAACTGCTTGCGCCAAAAATGTGGCTGATTTTGCTTTGTTATCGCCCGGGTTGATATAAAGGTTTTCTTCTGTAAATCCATCAGAAAAATCCCAAGCTGGTACATTTTGAGGAAAACCTACTGTTTCTGCAGCGGTTTGCGCTAAATCCAGGTTCATTTTCTTTGCTTTAAAAGTCATATGTCGTGATGGTGGCACGATAACTCCTAACCTACTTGTATAAGCATTCCAGTAGAGGCTATCCTGTTTAAAACGAAGTTCCATATACATGACTCCAGTACCACCTTTGGCATCAACTAACCTAAAATATTTACCCTGTTCGTCATTTCGTATACTATCCAGAACAAAATAACTTGTACGGTAAATCCCATTCAACAGCCCTCCATTTCTAGCCATGATGGTTCTGGTGTTTTTAAAATCAGTGACAAAAAATGAGGTTAGTAAATTTCCTGCTGAACCGCCTTCAAAAATACCGTGAACCTGAGACGGGGAATTTGCTCTATAGTCAAATGCAAACCAATCATAATCATCCGCAATTACGCGGTTTCGTCCTACCCATTGCCCTTGAATTTTTTCTAAAAAATCAAACCCATCTTGGTTGATATCTATGGGAATTACTTCTGAAGATATAATAGGGTTGGGAGTAACAGACGCTCCAGCTATATTTCTAATGTCATCTGTAGAGCAACTCATCATAATTAATGATAGTAGTATAAAAGTAACTACTTTAAAGTTCTTATTCATATAATAATTGTTATTGATTTTTACTTCGAATCCAAATTTCTGTAAGAGGTTTTCCCATCACATAACTGGTTACTGCTAAGCTATCCATGTGTATAATTTTAATTGAGATACCTCTTCGAGTTTTAGTATCGGTAGCACCAGAGGTTGCATCAACATATCTGTTTTGCTTCTCTTTTAGGTCTTTAAACAAATAATAGGATTGCTTTTCTTGGTAGTTGTAAATTGTAGTGTCATCATCATAATACAATACCTTAGCTTTAATAGCTCCATTATCCTCAATGATTTGATAAGTAGCTTTATAAAATGTGCTTGACACCTGCCATGTGCCTAACAAAGTATTTTTCTTATTAGAACAAGACAATAAGACTAATACCAAAACACAACTTAATTTTAATCCTTTACTTTTCATATCGGGACAAAACTATTTGTCTTTACTAGCATATTTTTTGACCTATGTCAAAATCCATAAGTTCTCAGAGAATAATCATCATAGGTGGTATTTTTTGATCTGAATCAAAAATGAATAGTATTTGAAGATATAGGTTTGCAATGTTTATTAAACTGAAAAACTATGAATAGAATAATCAAGTTTTGGGAAATTGAGAAAAAATGGCAATTGTTATTTCCGATTACCGGTATCATAAGTTTAGTATATATAGCTTATCTACTAACTAATAAAATTATTGAACCAGTTACCCCTTCATCATTCATTATACTGACTAAAGTTGTTTTAACCTCTGTTATTAGCTATCTAACCTATAAAATAATGGGAGTAGCTATAGAAAAGCTATCACATCGGTGGAATGTAAATTATAAATGGGAGGTTATTGCAATTCTTATGGTATTTTCCATAACCGGATCATCATCAATCTTTATAGGAAAGCCCTTTCTGAATTTTATTGGAGTTACCAAAGAACATCTTAATGTTTTTGTTTATTACCCGTTATTTATAATATTTAGTTTTATGTGTTATCAGTTACTTTTGGTTATGTACGGATGGCTATTTGGTCAATTTAAATTTTTCTGGACAATGGAGAAAAAGATATTATCAAGATTTGGTATTAAAATTTAGTATCTTTTAGGAACGACACCATCAATATTATAATTATGAGTAAATCTCAACGTTTGCGAAACTTAAGCAACCATCCTAAGGCTGTTCCTAAATCTGGTACTTCTATAAAGTGGAGAACCATTATTGCTTTAGTATTAATGTACATTGCTCTTATTATGGATTGGCAATGGGCTTGGGGAATTTTGTTTTTATTATGGGTAATTCCTGATCTGCTATCTGGTGTTACTTACTTTGTAGAACCTGTAGAGAAAAAAACTTCTCCTTTTTTATATTGGGTAATTATCATTAGTTGGATTCTAATGGCTTTGTATTCAATCTCTGTACTTTTTATAGATTATGATCAATTTTACTATTAATATAAATTGAATACTTTTTGTCTTCAAGTAATCAAAAGCTTTTTAGAATATGAAAAAATGGAAAACTATTTTGGCGCTCATACTTATGATACTTGCTATATATTTTAACTGGAAATGGTTTTGGGCGGTTTTCATTTTTTTAGGGTTAGTTAATGTCATCAAAAGTGGAGAAATCCATTTTGTAGAATCTGTATCCAAAGAAGAGACGCCTGGGCTCTATTGGATTATGATTATCATCTGGTCACTGCTGGCTTTATATTCTATTCTGCTATATCTTAACTTTTTGACCTAGGTCAAAAAAACATTGAATTTTAAATCAGAGATTTGCTATATAAATCAATATTTTATGAATTACACAAGATTATTAGTATATAGTATCGTTATTATAGGAACCATTGTAGGAATCCCTCATTTTGTAGTAGAAAATTTCAATTTAGAAATATTAGATCCCTACTCTGTAGAATATTTCTTTTACATTTTCAACGATTTAAGCATCTTCTACATCATTATACCTTTTTTCATTATAGAGCTAGCAAGATATCTTTATTTAAAAAGGCTTAATAAAAATATTGTATTAGATTCTGTTTCTAATGTAATCACTCTATTTGCTTTTATCGGCATCGAATATATCTTGGGTATTCTTTTTGTATTAAAACTTTATACCATAGCGTCAGAGTTTACCATCTTTCCTGAATTACCTCTCAACTGGATTACTATAAGCTGTTGTATTCTTCTGGCCGATTTCCTATACTATTGGGAGCATCGATTAATGCATCGTATTGGTGCAGGCTGGGCAACACATACTGTTCATCATAGTTCTCCTCATTTTAATATGTCTGTTGCCTATCGCTTTGGGCCTTTAGATTCAGTTTTTCCATTATTTTTCTCAATTCCAGCAGTATTATTAGGGTTCAATCCTTATCTATTATTGGCAAGTGAAATTTTTGTACAAACTTTTCAAGCCATCTTACATACTGAAATTATAGGCAAATTGCCAAAACCACTTGAATTCATCTTTAATACTCCATCACATCATAGAGTACATCACGGATCAAACAAGCAGTATTGGGATAAAAATTATGGCGGGATTTTTATTATATGGGATAGAATCCTTGGAACTTTTGAACCCGAAAAAGAAAAAGTCATTTACGGAATTTCAGAACCTCTAAATAGTGTTAACCCTATAAAAGTATTTTTTCACGGATTGTCCAGGTTATATCATAAAATCAAAACAATTAAAGGATTTAGAAATAAATTATTGGCTTTTGTTAAACCTCCGGATTGGATACCTGCTGAAAAAACAAATAACAAAATCTAATAAAACAAAATCATGAATATCCTTAAATCTATATTTACTATTATCGTTTTATCAATAAGCTTGTCTTCTTGCGGGCAAGAAGATAAAATAGTTGGTGTCTGGGATGTAAAAACAGAATATTATCAGGCCACATATGAGATTGTATCACAAGATGATACGTTTTTCGGAAAAGTGCATTACTACAACGATGGTTCAACAGAATATAAAGGTAAAAACAAAAAGGAAGATTATTTTTTAACAGATGTAGAACTCAAAGATGGAAAATATGTAAATGGTAAAATGTATACTCCTGACGGATCATATTATGAGGTTATTTTTACCTTAAAAAACAATGATACTTTAGAAACTATAATGACTGTTGAAAATAAACCATATAAAGAAATCTGGACTAGAAACACTACATATTGATATGAAAAAAAATATGATGCATATATTGCCAGTAGAAGCTTATACCACTCAAGAATGGTTTGACCTCGAAATGAAAAATATCTTTAGCAAAACCTGGCAATTTGCTGGTTTAGCTGAAGATGTTTCAGAACCAGGAGATTATATCAGTGTACAGGCTGGTCTTAATAATATATTTATTGTAAAAGGAAGAGATCATCGTTTACGTGCATTTCATAATATGTGTCGTCATAGAGGAACACAACTTTTGCGTGCCGTAGGTAAAAATAAAAAAGCCATTACTTGCCCTTATCATGATTGGACATATGATCTAGAAGGAAAGTTAATTAGTATTCCAAAGCAAAAAGAAGAATTTCCAGAATTACAGGGAGAATTGCATAAATGTGGGTTAAATCTTCATGAAGCTTCTGTAGATATTTTTAAAGGTATGCTCTTTGTTCACCCCGATAAAAATGCATCAAATATCATGGAGTTTTTTGGTGAAGTAGAACCTTATTTAGGTCCTCATATAGTAGAAGAATTAGTAGAATACAAAGAAAAAGGTGATGAACCTTTTTATGTAAAAGAAATTAAAGCTAACTGGAAAATTATTGTAGAAAACTATATTGATCATTATCACCTTGCACATTTACACGAAGGAACTCTTAATATGTATGATCATGCTAAGGCAGAATTTGGATGGGTTGGTCCTCATTACTGGTTTTATGAACCACTAGTTCCGGATTATGCAAATAATGTAAAAAATGCTGCACCTTATCCATTAATAAATTCTGTTCCTGAAGATAAAATTGGTGCCTATGTTCCCTGGTTGTTTCCTAATATTGGAATCACTGAAGGAGAAAGTGCCTGGAATACTTTTCATGTAACACCATTGGCTCCCGATCGAACTCTGGTCGTGATTCGTTCCAAAGTAATGAATGTTAGTGAATGGGAATTCACAAAACAATACACTAAGTCCTCTATGAATAAAATATGGCAACATTATGGAAATAAAGGAAAATATGATGGCGATACAAATGATCCAATGGCATCAGGTGATTTTATGGCAGAAGATGTATATGCTTGTGAACAACAACAAAAATCGTTGAAATCCCCATTTTTCAGTATCGGTGCACAAGCGCAACGAGGAGAATTTGCAGTGAGTAAATTTCAGAGTGTAGTTAAAGAATGGGTTGAAAAACATATAAATGATGAATAAGTTCTACCCTCTTAAAATTTTAGAAATAACAAAAGAAACTGAAAACGCTTATTCAATAACTTTTGATGTTCCTAAAGAATGGTCTGATATTTTTAATTATAAACCAGGTCAATACATCACATTAAAATTTATACTAAACAATGAAGAAGTACGTCGTTCTTATTCGATTTGTAGTTCTCCTATGCTTAATGAACCCATACGAATCGGAGTAAAACGAGTAAAAGAAGGTTTGGTTTCTAATCATATTAATGATAATTTAAAAGTAGGTGATACAGTAGAAGTTATGCCTCCAGATGGACGGTTCTTTGCAGAAATAAAGGAAAACAATTATAAAACCTATTACCTTTTTGCAGCAGGAAGTGGCATTACTCCAATACTTTCAATAACAAAAACGATACTTAGTACAGAAAAACAAAGCTATGTACATATGGTTTATGGAAATCAAAATAGTGATACCATCATGTTTCTGGAATCATTAAAATTGCTTCAAAAAGAATATCCTGATCGTTTTATACTAATCCATACATTGAGTCGTCCTAAAAGCAGTTGGAGTGATTTATGGAAAACCTCAAAAGATATACCTTATAGAAAAGGTCGTATAGACTCCGATTGTGTAACCTGGTTTATTAATGAATATCCTCCCTATGCACAAAATGCCGAGTACTTTATATGTGGTCCGGACACAATGATAGAAAATACTAAAAAAACGCTTAATAAAATTGATGTTCCAGATACAAGAATCTTTACAGAAAGTTTTGGAAGTTCTAGTAATATCGATAGTACAGAAGGCATTAAAAACGCTAAACTTACAGCTCGTTTACAAGGAGAAATGGTAGTAACTACAATACCCAAAGGAAAAACAATATTAAGAGCATTGATCGACAGTGGTAAAGAGCCTCCATATTCCTGTGAAGGTGGTGTATGCGCAACCTGTATCTGCAAATTAACCAGTGGTCAAGTACATATGAAAAATAACCTAGCGTTAGATGAGCAAGAAGTAGCTCAAGGTTATATCTTGAGTTGCCAAAGTATTCCTATAACAAAAGAGATAGAGGTTATTTATGAAAAAAAATAAAAATGGAACGAACCCCATTCTAATAAAAGAATGGAATCCGTTAACAAAACCCACCAACTGAAAATTATCGGTTACTAAACTTACTGCATTAATTTTTTAGACAACTCCTGTAACTGAGTTGATTTCTTTTGCATATAATCGTTTAGTTTTTTAATGTCGTCTCCAGAAAGATTCCCCATTACTTCCTGAGCTTTTTGTCCTAACTCCTGTCCTTTTTGACCAAGAGAAGCAAAAGCAGTCATATCCTTGCTCTCTACCACTTTTTTATATTCTTCAATGTAAGCTTCATAAGAATTCACATAATCCTGAACAGCTTGATCACTAAAACTAGGAACATCATCAGAAGCTGGTGCTGTTGTATTTTCTTTTTCGCTACTTTTTTCAGCTTTTTCTTCTGTCTTTTGCTCTGTTACTTCTGCATCAGCCGTTGAATCAGATTTAGTATCGTTTTTACATGATACTGTAGCCATTATTAAAACTAGCAATGAAAGGTTTAAGATTACTTTTTTCATGATTTTTGTTCGGTATTAATTGTTAAATGGTTATTATTTCAATCATTATTGATAGTACAAATTTGAGATAATTCTACCTTCTATTAAACACCCTTTTCCGTGAAAAAAGAACACCCTGAAAACAGGGTGTTGTATATATAAATTTAAAAAATATAGTCATTAATGAATCAAACCACTTAATAATTTGCTTTTTACCGTTTTTACGTAGTTTCTTCCTATTGGTATCATTTTAGTATCCATTTCAATGCTATTTCCATCAATAGCTTTCACCTTGTGTAACGCAATAGTATAGGATCTATGAATTCTCATAAATTTGTCTACCGGAAGTAGTTTTGTAATTGCTGATAAATTATAATGTGTAATGTAATCTTCATACACCGTTTTTATAGAAACATAATCTTTCAAACTTTCTATATATAAGATATCTCCAAAGTAAATTTTAACCATCTTCTTATTGACTTTTACAAAAAAATGATCTTCAATATCAAGGTATTGAAAACTATGATAATCTTGAGAAGGTTGATATTGTCTACTGATTAACCTTGATACCTTATTTAAAGATTTCATAAGTCTTTTTAAAGAAACAGGTTTAATCAAATAATCTACGACATCCAATTCAAAACCTTCTACAGCATATTCATGATACCCTGTGGTTATAATAATGTAAGGAGGGTTATCCAGGTTCTTAATAAATTCTATACCATTTAATTTTGGCATATTAATATCCAGGAATATTAAGTCTATTGGATTCTCGGCAATAATGTTAAAAGCATCAATAGCATTTGTGCAGCTATGAACAATCTCAAAATTATCAAAACTCTCAAGATGTTTCTCAATAATTTTTATGGCTAAGGGTTCATCATCGATCAATAAGCATTGTATTTTCATTGGTAGGTTTTTTAAGTATTATTATATGATAATTCTTCACTTCTTTTAGCGATAAGCTTATCATATGATCTAAACAACTTGCAGGTTAAATATTCTATACTCCTAATCGTGTTTAACTATTTATTATTGCATAATATTTTATCTAATTATACACCAATCTTCACTTACTTTAATCTTTTGTCTAATCCCATTAATGAAAATACCTGTTTTTAAGCTAAACAAGTTTTTTTTTAGATAAACGACTTTGATTTGGGTACAACCTACATTTTACATACAATACTCTCTTTATCCGGTTTTTTTCTCTAAACAGCTACAATTTATTGCCATTTAGCTAATTAGTTTTTCAAAACTTATACTTCTTTCTACTTTGGAACTGATTAAGACTTTAATTCTTTCTCGATTTAACACAAATGAATTCTTAATATTTAACACAATCTATTATGAAAAAACTAGAACTCACTTTTCTGGAGTGGCGTTGTAAGAAGTTGTATCTTATAATGTTACTCTTTACTTTTTTGTCACATTTTACAGTTTCCCTTTATGGGCAAGTAAATACAGGTGGTACTTCAACGACCTCGAATCACAATAAACAAGTTATTGGATATATTACAAATTGGGATGCTTGGAAACAGTCTAATGCTGGCGTTCCAGCGCAGGGTGCATTAACACATCTCAATATTGATTACGCAAAATATACGATTCTCAATTATTCATTTTTCGGAGTAGCCGTAGATGGATCTTTACATAGTGGTGATCATCGTAATAAACAAATTTATCAACAAGGTACAGTACAACAACCAGCAGATCTATTATATACAGATATCTATAGTAGCTGGGATATGCATATTCTTTTTGGAGAAATTGACCCATTACAACATATTAATGAAGCTGCAAAACAACGTGCAGAAGCACAAGGTTTTCAGGTAGAACTAAATGCCAATACCTGGTCACACCCAGGATGGGGATTAAGCGGTCCATTACCGTTACCACTACATAAAGAAGATGGTGCTCCGGGATTGCTAGAATTAGCACATCAAAAAGGTGTAAAAGTAATGGCTTCTATAGGTGGATGGAGTATGTGTAAACATTTTCCAGAAATGGCCGCCGATCCTGTAAAAAGAGCTCGTTTTATTGAAGACTGTAAAAAGTTGATCAATATGGGGTTTGATGGAATAGACCTTGATTGGGAATATCCCGGACCTTACGCAGGAATGAACTTTACAGGAACGCAAGCAGATTTTGCTAATTTTGAAAACCTGGTTCAGGAAATCCGTAACGCCATTGGACCAACCAAACTGATTACTGCCGCAATGTCTGCAGATCCAAGAAAATTACAAGATTTTAATTGGTCACAGTTGGCTAATACAATGGATTACTTTAATATGATGACCTATGACTTTAACGGAGGTTGGTCAAATATTGCTGGGCACAATGCTCCTGTTTATCCATATGATGGTGCAGAAGCTCCTGATTTTAACTGGCAATCTACTCTTAATGCTTTGTTAGCAAAAGGAGTACCTCCAGGTAAAATTAATTTTGGTATTCCTTTTTACGGAAGAGGTGTTGTTACCGATGGTGCAGCTGCATTAAATGCTCCTACAGTAAAAAGAAACGTAACCATACAACCTGATGGTCCGGTGAGTACTTCTGCTGATTATACTAACTGGCCTCAAGAAGTATATGATGGTACACCTAATCACTTTTTTATAAAACAAAAAACAGGCACAGGAAGTGGATGGACCAGGCATTGGGATAATCAGGCTCAAGTACCTTATATGACTAATGGAAACTTCTTTTTGAGTTATGATGATGAAGAATCTATAGGTATTAAAGCACAATATATTAATGACAATAACCTAGCAGGTACTATTGTATGGACAGTGTATGGTGATCTTGAAATGAGTGGTTCTGTTGAATCTTTTGGAACGAAACTTAAAAGATGGTCAAATGTAAAATCTCCTTTAATAAATACCGTTAATCAAGTATTTGCCAATGGTGGAGGCGGTGGTAATACACCTCCTACCGTTGCAATCACTTCTCCACAATCTGGAGATACATTTATTGAAGGTGCGACTATCAGTATTGCTGCAAATGCAAGTGATAGCGATGGAACGATTACCAAAGTAGAATTTTATAACGGTAATACTTTATTAGGAGAAAAAACAAGTGCACCATATACATTTGATTGGGCCAGTGTCGCAGCAGGAAATTATACTATTGCAGCCAAAGCTTATGATAATGATAATAGTTCGAGTACAGCTTCTGTATCTATTACTGTAAATAGTAATGGAAATCAATTACCAACAGTATCTATTACATCTCCACAATCCGGAGCCACGTATACTGATGGTGATACTATTAGTATTTCTGCAGATGCTAGTGATCCTGATGGAACCATTAGTAAGGTAGAGTTTTACAATGGAACTACCTTATTAGGTCAAAAAACTAGTGCTCCTTATACTTTTGATTGGGCTAGTGTAGCTGTAGGAAGTTATACTATAAATGTTAAAGCAACTGATAATGATGGTGGAACAGCAGAGGATACTGTTTCTGTTACCGTAAATGAAGGTGGAGGTGGCTCTTGTACTGCTCCAGCTTGGGTTGCTGGTCAAGCATATTTTGGAGGAGCAGTCGTATCTTTTCAAGGACATGAATATCGTGCTAAATGGTGGGTGAATCAAAGTCCTGCAGAAAGTGATGTTTGGGAAGATCTCGGGCCTTGTGATGGTGGAGGAAATAACACAGCTCCTACAGTTTCTGTGACCTCTCCACAATCTGGATCTTCATTTACAACCGGAGATGTTGTGACTATAAGTGCTGATGCAAATGATACAGATGGTACTATCAGTAAAGTTGAGTTTTTAGTCGACGGAAATGTTATCTCAGAAGATACTACATCGCCATATACCACAAACTGGACATCTACTGAAGGTAATCACTCTATAACAGCGCGAGCTACTGATAATGAAAATGCAGCTACTACTTCTGGATCAGTTTCTATTTCTGTAACGTCCGATACCGGAAATCAATCTCCAACGGTAAGTATTACTAATCCTGCAAATGGAGCAACATTTACAGAAGGACAAAGTATTAATATCACAGCAGATGCTAATGATACAGATGGTACTGTAAGTAGTGTTACATTCTTTGTAGATGGTAATTCGATAGGTGAAGATACATCTGCTCCATACTCTGCAACCTGGGTTTCTACCGTAGGTAATCATAATATAACAGCTGTTGCACAAGACAATGATGCTGCAAGCACTACTTCTTCTGTAATTAGTATAACCGTACAAACAGATACTGGTGGAGGAGATTGTAATGACCCTCAATATGTAGAAAATGGTGGATACGTTGCTGGAAGTCAAGTTCAAAATGAAGGAAATCTCTACGAATGTAAGCCTCATCCTTTTTCAGGATGGTGTAATGGAGCAGCCTGGGCATATGCTCCTGGTACAGGAGAATATTGGCAAGATGCCTGGGAATTAGTAGGAGATTGTTCAGGAAGTAGAAACAATATTAGTTCTACGGTATCAATCACAAAAGGAAGTAGTATAAAAACTCACCCTAATCCATTACAAGGTGAAACTAATATTACTTTCCAGCTTATGGATTCTCAATCCATTACTGCTGCTGTTTATAATCAAATAGGTATGAAAATTGCAGAATTGGCAAATTACGAAAAACGTCAACCTGGAAATCATACTATTAAATGGACATCTGAAGGTTTTCCTTCAGGATTATATTTCTTAAAAATCCAAATAGGAAAAGAAATCAAAACAATTAAATTGATTAAGGAATAAAAAATCCCTGTAATCTATGCAAATCCATTTCTAAAACGCCTGGCTGTTTTAGAAATGGATTTCTTTATTTATAGCATTTACCACATATGGAATATACAAGCAGGCCCTTTTCTAAAAGTGTGTAATAATCTCTTTTCTGCTTTACGTAATAATCGATATTTATATCGTATATCTTCTACATTTTCATTACAATTACTTGCTTCAAAATCAAGGCTATTAAAATAATCCTGATCCCATTCAGAAACTTTAGTTCCATAACTTCTTCTATAACATACTGGAGTGTCTTTATCAAAAAACATTCTTTCTTCTACCAATTCTAATACCTTCTCTACACCAGCCTTTTGTTGGTATTTGCTTTCATAACTATACGTATTAAGGTGAGAAATTTTAAATAGCATACAAGACATTACCAAATCATCATTCTCCATAAAATAATACTCAGTAGTATAATCTTCATAAAACCCTTGTTTATAAGTATGCTCAATAAGTCGTAATTTTTCTTTCTCATAATAAAACCCTACGATACCAAAAACATCTTCAGAACACTTATACTCCTTAGATCTATAAGTTACCAAAGTGTCTTTTCCAACTCTACTTAAAAATGTTTCATAAGCAGTATCGATAGTTTTATTTTTAGATTCCTGAGCAATACAGGGCAACATAAAAAATAAACCAAAAATTAAAGAGATTATTTTCATTAACAACGGATATAAAAATTAAGAATATTCAAAATTAATTAAACTAATAAAGAATTAACAGATTCAACTTGATCACTCTTTCTTAAGAAGCTTAATTTTTTAACAGCATCACATTTAAAAAGAAAATAAAATGACTTATTAAATAAAAATTACTTAATGAATAGTTAATTATTTTGTTGAAACAAAAATAAACTTCTTATATTTATCTCAGCTATTCAAACACTATATTTCACTTTCAAAAAAGTTAATAATCAAAGCTTTTTGATCGTGCTAAAATTTCATATTTCATAGTATTCCGTGCTAACTATAGTATTGCGAATTCACTATCAATATAGTACATATTTCAAGCCCATTTTTAAAATTAAATTTAAAATCATAATTAATGAAATTAACATCTGTTTATTTGATTATTGTATGCGTTTTCTTGAATATGAACTGTTCCAAAGAAAAAAAAGCAACCAAAGAATCAATTACCATTGGAAATCGTAAACAAGAAAAAAAGGTACAAGAAAAAAGTATTTCTTCTGTTCCTATAATGCTTGAAAACAAGGGGATTGGCCCCATAAAATCAATCTCTTTTGAAGATAATATCAATCAGGATCTTGCTGATAGAGGTGCAAAACTCTTTAAATCAAAATGTACCGCGTGTCATAAAGCTTCACAAAAATTTATTGGTCCTCCGATGGCAGGTATTTATAAAAAACGAAGTCCTGAATGGGTGATAAATATAATTATGAATCCTGATGAAATGCTAAAAAATGATCCTGTTGCCAAGGCTTTACTTAAAGAGTATAATAATACCATAATGATCAATCAAAATATACCTGAAGATGAAGCCAGAGCAATGGCAGAATGGTTCAGAACTCTGTAGTAACTAAAATTTAACTCAAATTAATTCATCTTTATTATGCAAAAAGAACCTCAATATGATGCAATCGTAGTTGGTACAGGAATCAGTGGTGGATGGGCTGCCAAAGAACTTTGTGAAAAAGGGCTTAAAACACTGGTTTTAGAACGTGGTCGTATGGTAAAACATATTGATAATTATCCAACTATGAATGATGATCCCTGGGATTATGATCTTAAAGGAGAACCCAGCCGAGAAGAAATTGCCGAGCAACCCAAACAACATAGAACCGGATATGTTACCAATAAAGCGCACCGTCATTTTTTTGTTAATGATTTAAAGCATCCCTATAATGAAACCAAACGTTTTGATTGGATTCGTGGATATCACGTGGGAGGTCGCTCTCTTATGTGGGGAAGACAGAGTTATCGACTTTGTGATCTCGATTTTGAAGCCAATAAAAAAGAAAACGTTGCCATAGACTGGCCAATAAGATATAATGATATTTCGCCTTGGTATGACAAAGTTGAAGAATTTATTGGTGTAAGTGGAGAGTCATTAGGCCTTGATCAGTTACCTGACGGAAAATTTCTCCCTCCTATGGAATTAAATTGTGTAGAAGATCATCTAAAATCCAACATAGCGCAAAACTATGAAGATCGATTGCTGACCATTGGTAGAACTGCACATATTACAGGAACCAAAACATTTGAAGGACGATTAAACTGTCAATACCGTGACCGCTGTATGAGAGGTTGTCCCTTTGGTGCTTATTTTAGTAGCAACTCCTCTACTCTGCCTGCAGCAGAAAGAACCGGAAATATGACACTTCGTGAAAATTCTATTGTGCACGAAGTGATATATGATCAAAATACAGGAAAAGCAACTGGTGTAAAAGTGATTGATACTATTACCAAAGAAAAGCATGAATTCACCGCAAAAGTCATTTTTTTATGCGCATCGGCTATAGCTTCTGCTAGTATTTTATTGCAATCCAAATCAGAACGTTTTCCAAATGGACTCGGAAATGATTCTGGAGAATTAGGTTGTAATATTATGGATCATCATTTTAGAGTGGGCGCCTCTGGAACTATTAATGGTTTTGAAGATAAATATTATAAGGGAAGAAGACCTAATGGAATCTACATTCCTAGATTCAGAAATCTAGATAATAATTCTGATCAAAAAACTTTTAAAAGAGGATACGGCTATCAAGGTGGTGCAAGTAGACAAGATTGGAGAGAAACTATTGCAGAGCTAGGATATGGTACAGAACTAAAAGAAAATATTCTGAAACCCGGTAAATGGCAAATTGGACTAACAGGTTTTGGAGAGTGTTTACCATATCACGAAAATAAAATGACGCTTGATTACAAAAAACTAGATGAATGGGGTTTACCTACCATAACATTTGATGTTGAGTTTAAAGAAAATGAAATCGAAATGCGTAAAGACATGAAAGCGCAAGCGGTAGAAATGTTAGAAAAAGCAGGCTTCACTAATGTTGAGTCATGGGATAATATTGGTGGACCAGGATTAGGTATTCACGAAATGGGAACTGCTAGAATGGGTAGAGATCCTAAAACATCTGTTCTCAATAAAAACAATCAAATCCATGCAGTACCAAACGTATACGTAACAGATGGTTCTTTTATGACATCATCTAGCTGCGTAAACCCTTCACTAACCTATATGGCATTTACTGCCAGAGCAGCAGATCATGCAGCAAAACAAATACAAAAAAACCCATAATTCTATATCATGAACAGAAGAGAAGCTTTAAAGAATATCGGATTGTCAGCAAGCTATATTGCTGCCACTCCTTCTATTCTTAGTATTTTACAAAGTTGTACAAAAGAAATAATTCCAACCTGGACTCCAGAATTATTATCCATAGATGAAGCAAAAATTTTGGATCGAATTGTTGATCTTATCATTCCGGAAACCGAAAATATCCCTGGTGCTTTAGCTGTTAATGTGCCTATGTTTATTGAAAAATTTATTCTACACGGAGTTGAGGAGAAAGAAGAAATTGAAAAGTTCAAAAAATCTGCAACTATTGTCCTAAGAGAATTAGGGGTTAGTGAAGAAAAGAAAGTCGACAAAATAACAATCGAAGAGTATGATACTCTTTTGACCAAATATTTAAGATCTTCAAAAGAACAACAACTGGAATATACAGAAGAAATGCAAGATGTCAAAACATCTGAGGATATGGATTCAATTTCTAAAGATGCAATTATCTTTAACTATCTCTCTTCTGTAAGAGGATTATCTATTTGGGGATTTAAAACCTCTCAGGAAATTGGAAAAAACGTCCTGGCCTATGCTCCTGTTCCTGGAGAACAAATAGGTTGCGATTCTCTAGAAAAACTTACAGGCGGTAAAGCCTGGTCTTTATAACCACTTTAAAACCACATATTAATCATGCGAACCATTTTATGGAAAGGATTTATCCTAATGTTAATCATAAACTCGTGTAAAGAGAATACGACAGAAAACAATAAAACTACTCAAAAAGAAACCGTTGCAAACGTGATACAAGAACCAACCAAACCATTTTTTAAGCTATCCCTGGCACAATGGTCTCTGCATAAAGAGATCAATTCTGGAACTATGAACCCTCTTGATTTTGCTCAAAAAGCAAGTGAATTGGGTTTTGAAGGAATTGAGTATGTAAGCCAACTATATACTGATGAGATTAAAAAAGATTCTGATCCAGAAAGAGGAATGCAAAAACTTCTTGAAATTTTGAAATCAAAAAGTGAACAACATAAAATCCAAAACCTTATTATTATGGTGGATGGTGAAGGAGATTTAGCCGTAATTGATGAAAAAGAACGCAATCAAGCTGTTGAAAACCATAAGAAATGGGTAGATGCTGCACAGTTTTTAGGTTGTCATTCTATACGAGTAAATCTATTTGGAACCACTAACCCAAAACAATGGTTAGAAGTAGCATCGGATGGACTTAGTAAATTATCTGATTATGCAGCAACTAAAAACATTAATGTCATTGTAGAGAATCACGGATACCTGTCTTCAAACGCTGCATTACTCGTTGAAGTCATGAAAAAAGTAAATAAACCCAACTGTGGAACTTTACCCGATTTTGGTAATTTCTGCCTGGAACGAGAAGATGGAGAAAGATGGGGAGCTAATTGTGTAAAAGAATATCCCAAGTATCAAGGCGTCCAGGAAATGATGCCATATGCAAAAGCTGTAAGCGCAAAATCATATGATTTTAATACAGAAGGAAATGAAACTTCTATAGATTATAAAAAAATGTTAGGGATCATCAAAAAATCAGGGTATACCGGTTTTATCGGAGTTGAGTATGAAGGTGAACGCTTAAGTGAGATCGAAGGTATAAAAGCAACACGAGATTTATTAATTAACCTAGGGAAACAACTTAATTAAAAAACGGCTTATGAAACTCACAACTCAAATCCAGCTCTCTCTGATGATGTTCTTAGAATTTTTTATCTGGGGCGGATGGTTTGTAACTCTAGGTAGTTACTTACCTAATACCCTACAAACATCTGGTGCAGAAACGGCATTGGCCTATTCTACCCAATCCTGGGGAGCAATCATTGCTCCTTTTATTATTGGCTTGATAGCAGATCGTTTTTTTAATGCAGAAAGAATTTTAGGGATATTACATATCATTGGTGCTTTTTTAATGTATCAAATGGCTAATGCAACAGATTTTAGTATTTTCTATCCCTATATCTTAGGGTATATGATTGCATATATGCCTACGTTAGCTTTAGTAAACTCAGTGTCTTTTAATCAGATGAATGACCCTGCTAAACAGTTTTCTTTTGTAAGAGTATTTGGTACCATCGGTTGGATTGTAGCCGGACTTTTAATAAGCTATGCATTTCATTGGGATTCTGAAGAAGGAATTAAAGAAGGTTTGTTAAAAAACACATTTCTAATGACCGCAATTGCCTCTGCTTTCTTGGGTATATTTAGTTTTACACTACCAAAAACACCTCCAAAAATTGGAAAAGATCAAAAAGTAACCATATCAGAAGTTTTAGGACTGGATGCTTTAAAATTATTAAAGGACAGAAACTTTCTGATGTTTTTTATTGCTTCTGTTCTTATATGTATCCCATTAGCATTTTACTATCAGCATACCAATCAGTTTTTAACAGAAATTAAAGTTGCTGATCCCACAGCTAAAATGACAATTGGTCAAATTTCAGAAGTAGTATTTATGTTATTACTCCCATTCTTCTTTAAAAAATTTGGGTTTAAAAAAACATTATTGGTTGGGATGTTAGCTTGGGCAGTTCGTTATGTTTTATTTGCTTATGGCAATGAGGGAGAGCTTGCTTTTATGTTAATTATAGGAATTGCATTACACGGGATTTGTTATGATTTTTTCTTTGTTTCTGGACAAATTTATACAGATAGTAAAGCTGGAGAAAAATTTAAGAGTGCTGCTCAGGGTCTTATTACATTGGCCACTTATGGGCTAGGTATGCTTATTGGTTTTTATATTGCCGGTCAGATTACTGATGCATATCAATATATCAAAGGAGAAGGTCATGACTGGAATAGTATATGGATATTCCCCGCTATATTTGCAGGAGTGGTAATGTTATTATTTGCCCTATTCTTTAAAAATGAAAAAATAGAATATAAAGAATAAATCATATGAGTCGACTTAAAATGGGAATGATAGGTGGAGGAATAGGTTCTTTCATTGGAGATGTACATAGAAAAGCTGCTAGTATTGATGGTATGATCGATCTTGTTTGTGGTGCTTTTTCTAGTAGTGAAGAAAAGAGTATCGCTTCTGCAAAAGAACTCGGAATCTCAGAACAAAGAGCATATGGCAGCTACGAGCAAATGATCATAGAAGAAACTAAACTTCCTAAAGAAGAACGCATGGATTTTGTTGCTATCGTAACGCCTAATCACGTACATTTTCCGCCGGCAAAAATGGCTTTAGAAAATGGATTTCATGTAATATGTGATAAACCCATGACCTTGACTCTTGATGAAGCTATAGCATTAGAAAAACTTGTTCAGTCTTCCGGTAAAATTTTCGCACTTACTCATAACTACACAGGATATCCTATGGTTAAACAAGCTAGAGCTATGATTGCTAAAGGAGATCTGGGTGCAATTCGTAAAATACAAGTGCACTATTTACAAGGATGGTTATCTACTTCAATAGAAAAAACAGGCCAAAAACAGGCTTCCTGGCGAGTGGATCCAAAAAAATCCGGTATTGGTGGAGCTTTAGGAGATATTGCAACCCACGCAGAGAATTTAACCGAATATATCACAGGCATTCAAATAGAAGAGATCGCCGCAGATCTTTCTGCTTTTGGAGAAGACAGAACACTTGATGATGACGGAAATATTTTATTACGTTTTGAAAATGGGGCCAAAGGAACGATGAGTTTTTCTCAAATTGCAACTGGAGAAGAGAATAGTTTAGGTATTCGAGTGTATGGAACCAAAGGTAGCATAGAATGGCATCAGGAAAACCCAAATGAATTAATCGCTAAATGGTTAGAAAATCCAAAACAAGTATTTACTCCTAGTGGAAACGGTGGATATCCTGAAGCAAATCAATATACCAGAATCCCTGCCGGACATCCAGAAGGTTATCTCGAGGGATTCGCGACTATTTATAGAAGTTTTGCAAAAGAGCTTACTACCTTCAAAGAAAAAAATGCTCCTTCTCCTCTACTCGATTTTCCGACAGTAAAAGATGGTGTTAGAGGAATGAGATTTATTTATGCCGCCGTAGAAAGCAATAATAACAATGCAAAATGGGTAAAACTTTAAACAGACAAGGAAAAAACAATATATCCATAATTAAAGCTTTTAATCAAAAGAATTATCTTAAGGATTTCTAATATCTTAAAACCATGAAAACTATAAAAGGTCCGGCTATATTTCTCGCTCAGTTTATGGATGACAAAGCTCCATTTAACTCACTAGATGGATTATGCAAATGGGCATCAGAATTAGGGTATAAAGGTATTCAAATCCCCACCTGGGAAACCCGATTAATAGATTTAACAATTGCTGCAGAGAGTCAAACTTATTGTGATGAATTAAAAGGGAAAATTGCCGGTTATGGATTAGAAATCACAGAACTATCTACTCATTTACAAGGACAATTGGTGGCAGTTCATCCTGCTTATGATATTATGTTTGACAATTTTGCTCCGGATGCATATAAGAACAATCCCAAAGAACGAACTCAATGGGCTATACAACAGGTACAAAATGCAGCTACAGCAAGTAGCCGATTAGGAATAGATGTTCATGCTACTTTTTCTGGAGCTCTGTTATGGCATACTATGCATCCTTGGCCGCAACGACCGGCAGGACTAGTAGAAATGGGATTTGAAGAATTGGCAAAACGCTGGCTACCTATTCTTAATCATTTTGATGATCAAGGAGTAGATATATGTTATGAAATACATCCCGGAGAAGATCTTCATGATGGAATTACTTTTGAGCGTTTTTTAAAAGCAACAGGAAACCATAAACGAGTTAATATATTATACGATCCTAGTCATTTTGTTTTACAACAATTGGATTACCTGCAATATATTGATCATTATCACGAATTCATTAAAGCATTTCATGTAAAGGATTCTGAGTTTAATCCAACTGGTAAGAAAGGAGCTTTTGGAGGATATAGCGATTGGATAGACAGAGCAGGAAGATATCGATCTCCTGGTGATGGGCAAGTAGATTTTAAAACTATATTTTCTAAACTTACAGAATATGGTTGTGATGTATGGGCTGTTATGGAATGGGAATGTTGTATTAAATCTCCTGAACAAGGAGCACGAGAAGGAGCGAACTTTATTAGTAGTCATATTATAGAAGCAACACAAAAAGCCTTTGATGACTTTGCTGGAACAGAAATTAACAAAGAGCAACTAAAAAACATATTGGGTATCTAACCTATTAAACAGAACTATAATGAAAAAACTATCATGCATCCTAATTCTGTTAATCATTTTAAGCTCGTGCAAAGAAGAAACAAAAGCTGCACAAATAGAGCAAAAAACAGAAGTTTCTAAAGAGAAGAAAGTTACAGACCCCAAAGAAACCGAAGTATGGGAACCAGAACCCAAAGCCATCTCTTTTAACAAAAATGATGTTCCTTCTGACGCTATTGTATTGTTTGATGGAACTAATCTTGACTCTTGGATATCTTCAAAAGATAACAAAAATGCTAGTTGGACGATTAACTCTGACAGCACAATGACGGTAACTCCTGGAACAGGAGATATACAAACTAAACAACTTTTTGGTAGTGTTCAATTACATCTGGAATGGAGTGCTCCAGATATTATTGAGGGAGAAGGCCAAGGAAGAGGTAACAGTGGTGTGTTTTTTCAAAACAAATACGAAGTACAAATTCTGGATAGCTATCAAAATAGAACTTATTCGAACGGGCAGGCAACTTCAATATACAAACAACATATTCCTCTGGTCAATGCTATGAAAGCTCCTGATCAATGGCAAACCTATGATATTATTTTTCACGCTCCTAAATTTAATTCGGAAGGAAAGAAAATAAAATCAGGAACATTTACTGTTATTCATAATGGTGTTTTAGTACAAGATCACGTAGAAGTTTTAGGAACAACAGAGTATATAGGTCATCCAAAAAATGAAGCTCATGGCAAAGGACCTATAAAACTTCAAGATCATGGTAATCTTGTTCAATATCGAAATATTTGGGTCAGAGAACTTTGATTCCTTATTGAAATGTAGTGTTTAACAAAATAGTAGAATACAGTGCACATATTATATTAAATTGGTATAGTAAAGTAAAAAATACTTCCGACTCCTTCTTCGGATTCTAACCATATTTTACCACCATGAGATTCTACAATTTTTTTACAATGGGCTAATCCAATACCGGTTCCTTGATATTGATCCCTGGAATGAAGTCTTTGAAAAATTGCAAAAATTCGTTCTTTATGTTCTTCTGGGATTCCTATTCCATTATCCTTTACAGAAAACTGCCAAAACTTTTCTGAAGAATTATGATTGTTTTCTTTTTTAACACAAGTAATATCGATCTCTGGGATCACATTTGGATTCGTAAACTTAATAGCGTTACTAATTAGATTCTGAAGTAATAACCTAAGTTCTATTTCTGATCCTCTAACCACTGGTAAATTCTCAGAACGAACTATGGCTTTTGTTCTTTCTAGTATACTTTTAAAATCTCCTCTTAGTACACTTAATACTGTGTTCACGTCTACATTAGTATATTCCTTCTCTCTTCCTAATCTCGAATATTGTAATAATGCATCGATTAGTTTTTTCATTCTAACGCTTGCATCTTGAATAAAAACCAGACTGTCTTTTCCTGTTTCATCAAAAGTATCTTCATAATCTTCTGCCAATAAACCTATAAAACTTGAGATTGTATTAAGAGGTTCTTGCAAATCATGACTTGCTATATATGCAAACTGCTCTAATTCTTTATTCTTTGATTCAAGTTCCAGGGATTGTTGATGAATTGCTCGATTCTTTGCTTCGAGTTTTATATTCAAATTTCTTTTGACCGTATATCCTATCCCTATTAATATCGCACCAATAGCTCCAAGAATAAGTACCAACGCCAATAAAATATTAATTTCTTTTTGTTTATCAATTTCAGATGCCTGATTACCTAGCTTATCCTCCTGCAGTTTAATTTTCTCCTGTTGACTTTTTAAAAACTCTTGTTGTTGTTTGATTTGTTTATTACTGGCATGGATTTTTTCTTCCTGGCTTTTGATAAAACTAATTTGTTCCTGAATATTTTTTTCAAGCTCTCTTTCTATCTTAATCTTTTCTTCAAACTTCTTTTTTTGAAGCTTAGTCTCGGTATACAAGTTTTCAAGAGTTTTATGTTGTTCTCCGACTTCTTTTTTCTTATCAGTGATTTCTTTTTCCTGGCTACTTATTTTATCTCTTTGAGATTCGATTTGTTCTTCTTTATCGGTAATCAAAGATTTTTGCTCCTTATTTACTTCTCTTACTTCTTTTAAAGATTTCTCTGTTTTTTGATAAAGTCTCTTCCATTTCTGGGCAGAAGTTATTGCATGTTTTCTTAATGATGAAGCTATTAAAAAGCCTTCACTTTGTATTCGAGAGGTATTTATTTCATATTCAAAAGATGCTTCGACATTAACCATATTGATCATAGATTCATTATAGTTATAATCTTCACTCACCAGTAATATGTTCTTTTCCGAAATCCTGTTAAGCATATAATGAATATCATAATTATACTTTTGATTCACATATAATAACTGAATATCTTTTACATCTTTTACCAATTGAAAACGAACAATCTCTACGGGTTTGTCATGGATTTTTCTTTTTAAAGCCATTCCTTGTAGGTCCAGAATAGTGCGATCAGGTCCTAAAACTCCAATCCTGAAGGTTTCTCGATCATCCTGGTCTGGCCACTTTACCTGTTCTGCAAAATTATAAATAAAGATTACTCTTTGAAGTCTCTTAACCTCCTCATTACTGGTATCTTGAGAAATCGCTTTTAAGGGAGTAAATAGAGAGAATAAAGTAAGAAACGCTATGATGAAAATAGCGCGAATATAAGAGTCAAAAAATGAGGGAGCCTTATACTTCATAACCTTAATACTAATCGCAGGTAATAATTTGCTCCACTCACTCCAAATTGTTGTACTCGCCTGCTATACATAAAATTACCGTTATTAATATTCGCAGAATGCGTATGTCTATCTGGATATACATTAAAAACATTATTGCCTCCAAACGTGCATCTAACATAGTCATTAAATTGATATGAGATAGTCATATCTGTTACTAACTTGGGCGAGAAAGTCTGATCTCTTGTTTCAACTACTCCTGTTAACTCATTTAACACCCAATTTGCTGAATCTCCATCATCTGGATGAACAAATTTTACTTCTCCAAAAAGTGTATTAGCCATTTGTAACCTAAACTTATCTATATCGTAAGATAAAATAGAATTTAACTTATAGTTGGGTTGAGCAGATTCTACCCTTGCAATTTCTTCTCTATTAAATAGTAATTCTTCCTGGCCGACAAGTGATGGTGGGACTTTTATTTGTCCTTTCACTTTTGTACTGGTTACATTAGCACCAATTGAAGCGTTTAAGGTTCCGTTTCCTAATTCTGTTTTATAAACAACGGTAGCATCTGCTCCAGAAGTTCGAGAATCTATCGCATTGGTAAAAAACTGGGCGGCTCCTACTCCAAAGGGTTCCAAAATAGTTTCATACCCTTCAGCAAACCTTCCTGAAAGTACTATACGATCATCTATACTAATAAGATAATAATCTACAGTAAACGTAAAATTGTCATTAAGTTTACCACTAACTCCTGTACTAAAATGTTTAGATAATTCGGGTTTTAAAGCGCCTATTCCAAATGCTTCTTTTACAACAGCACTTTCATTATTAAATGTTCCTACTTGTACACTTTCTCCATTGATAAATTGTGTACTTATATTTTGAAAAAATACCTGATGTAGTGATGGGGCTCTAAATCCAGTAGAATATCCTGCTCTTACACTTATTTGATCATTAATTCTATATCTACCAGAAAGTTTTCCTATCGCCTGTCCACCAAAATCGTTATACGATTCATACCTTGCCGCAGCTCTAAGTAAAAGCTTTTCGGTAAAATTGGTTTCTATATCAATATATCCAGAGCTATTTGTTCTGAAACGATTTAATTCATTTTCTGGTTGAAAACCTGGGAAAACCTGTGCGCCAGGAATTCTAGGAAGTTCTACACCTAGATCATTAGTATATGTACTTCCTCCATCCACGTATGAAGCTTCTTCTCCAGCAATAATCTGATAATTTTCTACTCTCAGTTCTGCTCCAAATGCTATATTAACTCCGCTCAACCAATCGAATGTTCTTGAAATATCAAGATTGGTGGTATTTTGTCTATATAGAAATCCCCCAGTATAAAATGTTCTGGGTGATGCAACTCCTAACGAAGCATTATTAGAGTTGTTTACAGTATAGTCTAATCGATTAACCCCTATAGTATGACTAAAATCAACATCCCAATCATTTTTTATTCCTTTTATACCTCCTGCAATTACATCGTCTTGAATATCTGTAAGAATTTCTGGAGAAAAACCATTAGGAAATAATTCTAAAACAACGTTATCTTCATCTTTAGGAAATCTATAAAAGCCTTTGGCCTTACCTTCTCTATAATTTCTTCCTCCCTGCACATAAAACGTAGCAAGATCAGACATTGCTATTTCGCCATGTAATGATAATGCTAAATTTTGTGTTTCTGCACTACCGATCTCCATAACACGTCTACCTGAATATCCCGTCTGACCAAAGAAATTATTATCTTGTATTAACTGTTCATCTTCTGCCTCATCATCAGAGTAAACGCTACCAGTATAATCACCAGCTCTATTTACAGATTCTCGATCTCTATATTCTGCAGTAACATTAACAAATCCTTCTTTTCCTATTTTTAATCCAAAGTTTGCAGAAGAATAGATAGTAAACCCATCTCCTTCTGTTGTAACACCTACTCTATTATCAATTAGAATACTTTCGGTTTGCTTTTTTAGGATAATATTTATCACTCCTGCGATAGCATCTGATCCATATTGAGAAGTAGCTCCATCTCGTAATACTTCTATTCTTTCTATTGAAGCAATAGGTATTGCATTAAAATCAGTACCAACAGATCCTCTACCTACTGTACCATTTACATTAAGTAATGAGCTGTTATGTCTTCTTTTTCCGTTGATCAATATCAATACCTGATCTGGACCTAAACCTCTTAGAGTTCCTGGATCTATGTGATCTGTTCCATCTGCAATAGTTTGATGTGTAGAATGAAAGGAAGGAATCAGATAATGTAATATGTGACTTAGTTCTATTTGTGATGAATTTGTAATCTGTTGTGGAGAAATGATATCTACCGCAGCTGTATTTTTAAGTAGTGATTTGGGCTTTGCTCTAGATCCTAAGGAGACAGGTTGATCTATAGAAAAACCAGCTTCAAGTACAAAATCCAATTGAGCAGTTTCTCCTACCTTTACCTCTATCGATTTTGAAACTGATGTATACATTACAAAACCAACAGTAATTACATACGCCCCTTCATCGACTTCAAAACTATAATTGCCATCCACATCTGTTGTTGTATTTTGATCTGTACCTTCGATTGCAATTCTAGCTCCTGGAAGACTTCCGAATTGATCAGATACGTTACCAGTTATGATTGCTCTGGATTGAGAAAAAACTGTAAAAACAGAAAAAACGAGGAGTATCGCAGTATAAAAAGTTTTATTCTGCAATAAGAGTATACAGGGTGTGTTATTTATTGTTGTTTTGATGTGCTTACTTTAAATAATTATGGCATCTAAGCGTCCAAATCTATCATAAGTTGATTCAAAATACAAATAATTTCATCACCAACATTATTTTTAACAATCGGATAAATCCCCATTCTTAGTATAAACCTCTGATTCATTTTGTCCAAAATATTTGGTAATGATATCAGATACTATCTTTTTTGATAGCATTTTTTCTCTAAATTCTTTTATTTCGGGGATGCTTCGTGCTAGTTTTTCTTTTTCTGAACTTAAGCTAGCTCCTAACATTAAGACAATAATAGACTTGTCTTGTTTATTTTGAAGTTTTTGATATTCTGATAAAAATTCCCACCCATCCATTACTGGCATATTTATATCTAAAAAAATAATTTCGGGTGATATTCCTGATTGTAAATATTGTAATGCTTCTTTGCCATTTTCTGCAACAATGACCTCTTCTGCACATCCAACTTTTTCAATCATAGTTTTATTAAAAAAGTTTGTTGCCCTACTGTCATCTACCAATAGAAGGGTTTTTAACTTTTCCATAGCTAAAAATGATTTCTCAATACATTATCTAGTAAATCCAGAGATAAAGGCTTATTGATAAAATCATCAACAGAATGATTTTTAATAGATGCTCTAACATCATCAGGGTTTGACGATGTAGATAACAAAATAACCTTAATATTATTTGTGATTTTTTCATTGAGTTTTGAAAACTCAATTAAAAACTCCCATCCATTCATGGCAGGCATATTAATATCCAGAAAAATGAGATCCGGTTTTACGGTATCTTTTTTTCCAACATTATTAAGGTATTCCAGAGCAGCCATTCCACTTTGCACGGTGTTTACTTTATCAAAACCATCATGCCTGGTTACAACTCTTTGATTAAAGAAATTTGTTGCCTTATCATCATCGATCAATAAGACACAATTAACAGATTTCCCCATAAAAATTTCCAATTACGCTCAAAGGAAATAAACTTATTTGAATTAGACACAATAAAACTATAACTAATTAAATAGTTTTCGTTTAAGAACTTGATTTTGACGACCAAATGACACCATAAAATAATTCTATCAAAAATTTAAGATTTTATATTGTAAAATCATTAAGTAAGTAGGAAATATCTTTTTTGGTGTTTTTTTAACGTCGTTCAATAAAAAAATAACGGTAATTTTGAGAAAAAACAGACATTAATCATCTGCTATATTTTGTAAGGGATTTATGCTTGAAAAAAATATTTAAAAGTTTATCGAATATACTTCTTAAACCTATGATAGAATCGATCTCTTCTAGTGAGTATGAAATTAGAAATCCTTTTAAACTTCAGTTAGACTAAATTATTTTATGGATTCATTGACTCAAATCGTTCTTGGTGCTGCTGTTGGAGAAGCAGCTCTTGGTAAAAAGGTTGGAAATAAAGCCATGCTTTGGGGCGCTATTGCAGGAACCATTCCTGATCTGGATGTACTATCAAAGTTTTTTGTTGATAATGTAACTGCCAATGAATGGCATCGGGGTTTTTCGCACTCAATCCTGTTTAGTATACTGGCTGCTCCTGTTTTTGGATGGCTTGTGACCAAATTATATAAAAATAAAGAAGCAGATTGGAAAGACTGGACAAAACTCATGTTTCTAGGATTATTTACACATCCCATTCTTGATGCATTTACCACTTGGGGTACCCAACTGTTTTGGCCTTTTGCTTATAAACTTTCTTTTAGAAATATCTTTGTTATCGACCCTTTATATACTCTTCCTTTTTTAGTTTTAGTAATTGCTGCTATGTTTTATAAAAGAACAAATCCTAAAAGAAGAAAACTAAATAACCTAGGACTTGTTATCAGCAGTTTGTATATACTACTTACTCTAATATTACAAAGAAATGCTTCTTATAATTTTTGGATAAGTTTAGAAAACCAACATATAGCTTATAAAGAAATTCAAACCAGACCTACCCCAATGAATAGTATTTTATGGGCGGCAAATGTAGAAACCGAAGATGCTTTCTTAATAGGGTATCATTCTTTTTTTGATGATGATGATACTATAGATTTTACATCGTTTCCTAAAAATCATCATCTTCTTGGCGATATGGTAAAAGACCCTCTAATTCCACGATTGGTAGCGTTATCAGAAGGTTGGTATACCATTGAAAAAACGAACAACAAAACGTATTTTAATGATCTTAGATTTGGACAATTAGGTGTTGACGAAGAAGCCAGTCGTTTTGTATTTAGCTATGAATTATATTATGAAGACGGGAAACTAAAAGCCAAAGAAAGAGAGCGCGATATGAAGGAAGCTTCGCCAATGCTAAAAAAATTATTTTCAAGAATACTTGGAGAAAAAGCACCTTAAAAGCTATTCAAAAAGATAGATTACTCAGGTAATTAATACTAAACATACAATAAAGCATCTTACATTTAAAGCACTATATCTAAACCTTTTTCTTTCCAACATAGCATCTGGTTTCCAATACCGGAAGTACTAATAATAATTCTACCAGACAACCATTTACACAAACAATTCGTCTATATAGATAGCATATCTTTTCAATAAAACACTTTATCGAAATTAAAAAAAAGAGTATGAAGGCTACAAGATCATTATTTCAGACTACAAATATAAAAGCTAGACTTTCTGCATTATGGATATTTGTATTATTTAATATGTTATATGCAGATTGCATTTCTCTTCTGGATCATAATGCCCCTATACATATGATGCTAATGGACAAGATCGAAGTTCCTCAAGAATTTCTACTTGCTGCCGCAATTCTCATGGAAACAGGAATTATAATGATTTTTTTATCACGAGTATTAAAACATAAAGCAAACCGATGGACAAATATCATTGTTAGTATAATAAATATTATAGCAGTAATAATTGGCGGTTGGAGTTCTTATTATTACTTATTTTTTGCTACTATGGAGATTTTGGCGATGTTACTAATTATATGGTATGCGTGGAATTGGAAAGAGCAAAAATCCTTAAATCCAGTATAAATTAATTACATAACTACATTTAATTAATCGATATTCTGAAGGAATTAAAATCATTTCTCTTATAACATAAATCATATCTAATGTTTATAAAAAAAACAGTTTGACTTTATTTTCGTTTCAACATAAATAACTAAATTTAAACAAGTTAACTAATAAACCTTTTTCCATGAAAAAAGTATTGCTGCTAATCACTGGGATCGTTTTTCTTGTTTCTTGTAAATCGAAAACTGAGACCTCTGAATCTACTAATGAAATACGATTATTTAAAGGCATGTTTTCATATGTAGCTGAATCAGAATCTGTTTATTTTACAGAATGCGGACAACCATCTACAGTTTCAATGGCGGTTTTAAAGGAAAACGATTTTTCTTCATTATTTGATGCTTATAAAAAAAGACAAACAGATAATGCCGTCGATTTTGTTTATGTAGAATTTAAAGGCTTTATTTCTGACAAAAAAATAATTTCGGAAGTAGATGATATGGGTACTATTTCCGTTACGGAGTTTTTGAAAATGAAAAAGAGGAAGAAATGCAATTAAATCTTTTTTAAGCTTTCACTCTATTTATTATTATTTTTAAAACAAAAAGACCATCCTTATATCAGGACGGTCTATTATAGCAAATAAAGAAATCAACGACCCCTTAACTTCGTAATATCCAATTTGCTGAAAGGCTAGTAATTATTGTTAATTTTTAACCAGTTTAAAAGTTTTGCTAGTATTACCTGAGATTACTTTTACAAAATAAACTCCAGCCGGTATGTTTGTTATCTCAATAGTATTATCGACAGATACCAATGTATTTTTTAGTTGCTGTCCATTTATCGTATGAATCGATACTATTGCTTCTGATGACAGTCCATAGATTTTAAAATGATCATTTGCCGGATTAGGTATCAATAAGACTTCATCAAGTTTATGATCTTCTAAGCCTAATACAGGTACGACATTAACAGTTCTTGTAACTTCAACCGCATTATTACCTGAAGTATCTGTTGCATTGTATCGAATTGTGTAGCTTCCAATAGCATCTACAAAGTCCGAGTTATCAATAGTCACTGCAGTTCCATCATCAGTGATTGCTCCTAGCTCTGTATATCCTGTTCCTAACACTATCTCTTGTGGGTTATCACCTGTTAAAGTAATCACAGGAGCTGTGGTATCCACTACATTTACCGTTCGGGTAACTTCAACAGCATTATTGCCTGAAGCATCTGTAGCATTATACGTAATAGTATAGCTCCCTACTGCATCTATAAAATCGGAAGCATCAATAACTACAGTACTACCATCATCCGCGGTAGCTCCTAGTTCGGTATATCCATCTCCTAATTCTATGGTTTGAGGATTATCTCCGGTCAGAGTAATCACAGGAGCAGTAGTATCTACCACATTTACCGTTCGGGTAACCTCAACAGCATTATTACCTGAAGTATCTGTGGCATTATAGGTAATGGTGTAGCTTCCTACTGCATCTGAGAAATCAGAAGTGTCAATAACTACAGTACTACCATCATCCGCAGTAGCTCCCAGTTCGGTATATCCATCTCCTTGTTCTATTGTTTGTGGATTATCACCTGTTAAAGTAATCACAGGAGCAGTGGTATCTACTACATTTACCGTTCGGGTAACCTCAACAGCATTATTTCCTGAAGTATCTGTGGCATTATATCGAATCGTATAGCTTCCTACTGCATCTGTAAAATCAGAAGTATCAATCACAATACTACTACCATCATCCGCAGTAGCTCCTAATTCGGTATATCCATCTCCTAATTCTATAGTTTGAGGATTATCTCCGGTCAGAGTAATCACAGGAACGGTAGTATCCACTACATTTACCGTTCTTGTAACTTCAGCAGCATTATTACCTGAAGCATCTGTTGCATTATACGTAATGGTGTAGCTTCCTACTGCATCTGTAAAATCAGAAGTATCAATCACAATACTACTACCATCATCTGCGGTAGCTCCCAGTTCGGTATATCCATCTCCTTGTTCGATCACCTGAGGATTATCTCCTGTTAGGGTAATCACAGGAGCGGTGGTATCCACTACATTTACCGTTCGGGTAACTTCAACAGCATTATTGTCTGATATACCTACGGCATTATAGGTAATTGTATAACTACCTATAGCATCCACAAAAGCACTGGCATCAATAACTACTGTACTACCGTCATTAGTAGTTGCTCCCAATTCTGTATATCCATCACCTTGTTCGATCACCTGTGGATTATCTCCATTCAATGTTATAACAGGGGTTTCGCAATTATCAATAATATCCTGTACACTATCCCACTCCGGTTTGTTTACACCTTGAAATGATAAGGTAGTGGCACCATCACCAAGAATTACATAGTTATACAAACCACAAAGATTATGTATTGCCTGATTCTGATTTTGGATCACCAGGTTGGCAGCAACATTTCTTAGCGCATACATATTAACGCTTTGCAAACTATTATTATTCCTAATTGTTGAGTCACTTCCTCCTGTGAGAGAAACTAAATTTTGTAAGGCATCAATTTCTACCAGATTTCCATTAAAACTAATTCCCAAAGTAACAATAGAAGTTAATGATTCTAAGAAAGAATTATCGAATGTCGTGATTAATTCATTTTCAGCAATGTTTAATGAATTTATAGAAGTAATAGCTAATTTAGGGAAGCCCTCCAGGTTAGGTACCAAATCGCAATCTGTTATATTGAAACTACCTAAAGTTGTTAATTCATCAAGTCCTTGAAGATTACTCAAATTAATCATATCTCTTATTAAAAGTTCACCACTAATACTTGTTACATTTTGGAGGAAACTTAAACTACTGATTGCCAAATCATCCATACTAAAATTACCACTAACCGTTGATAAGGACGTTGTATTTATTGTAGTAAGTTGTGTACAATTGTCAATGGAAGTATTATTATCTATACTTGTTAGTTTTGGAAGCGTAAGGGTAGTTAAGCCAGCACAACTACCCACATTAAAGCTACCCGTAACCGTTAGTAATTCTGGAGCATTTATGGATTGTAGACCATTCATATCATTAATTCGGAAATTCCCTGTGCTTTCCAGAAGGGGTAAACTAAGACTCGTCATTGCAGAGCTATTATTATTCATTCTAAATTCACCACTTACATCAGTTAATTTTGGAACTGAAATAGTGCCTAATGATCCATTAAATGTTATGACAAAACTTGAACTCATAGTTTGCAATTCATCAAAAGCAATCGTTGATAACATTGCATTACCAGTAATCGTTATACTTGAAATAGCAGCTATTTGATTCAGAATTGATATGTCGGTTAATTGATCCAGGTTGTTGACTTCAAAATTTCCTCCCAGGCTTGTAACATTAGAAAAAGCTGTTATTGAAGTCGTATTGGTCATATCTTTTAAAGTGAAATTTCCTCCTATTGTATTTAGGTTAGAAAAACCGGATAAATCATCGGATATATTTCCTTGTAATTGAAAGTTTCCAGAAATGATATGTACATTAGAAAACCCTGATAAATCTGTAATAGTTCCGTTAATGGTTACATCTCCTTCAATAACTCCACAAGATCCGAGAGTAGTCGTTACAAAATTGTCTACTTCGGCTTGCGTAGTCAACGTAACACCACCTGTAACAACGCAGTCACAACTTCCTGAAACGTTGTTGTCAGTCGCATCAATCCAGTTACTGGTAGCTCCGGTTAAGGCAAAATTAGTAAGTGTTCCGTTGTAGTTATTTCCAGAACCATCAGCTAATGTTGTTAGCCCGTTATTATCAGCAGCTGCAATACCTTCGTTAAAATTATAACTAGCCACTAAACTGGTTTGTGACATATCTGTTGTACATCCATTTAATTGACCAACTTCAAATTCACTCAATGTTTTTGTCCAAATACGTAATTCATCCAATTCTCCATCAAAATATCCTCCTGTATCACCACTAGGAGCATCTGCCGCTGCATATCCTAGTTGTATATCTGCTGTGGTCGTGGTAGCTGTAGCAGTTCCATTCCATCCGGTTGATCTTGCTAATACTCCATCTATATAACATCTGGCATTTCCAGAGTTGAGGGTAACCGCTACGTGATGCCAGTTACCATCATTGACCGAAGTTGCAGGGCTTAACAATCTTGTTACATAATTGGAAGCACTGGCATAATAATAGAACTCTATTCTTCCACCATCCAGGTTAATACGCCATCCACTGTTTCCATCTGGGGTAAACTTATTGATGACTCCTCCGAGTCCATCGGTAGTTTTGATCCAGAAATCTACAGTGAAATTCAAATTATTCTGAGAAGCATTGTGTGAAATTGTTACTAAATCATTAGCGCCATCAAAATCTAAACCAGTACCAGCAGGAATTCCTGTTCCCTGTATAGTGAAAGTATAATCCGGTTCATCACAATCATCACTACTAATAATTACTGTAGCCGTTTTTGTACCACCTGAAGTCGGTGCAAACTCTATTTTTAATGAAGCAGATTCGGTTGCTGGTATTGGATTGTTATGTGGGTTTTGCGTAATAGTAAAATCTGCTGTATCACCCGTAAGTATCACACCATCTATATTTAAAGTCCCTGAACCCTCCGTGTTACGAACAAAAAAGTTCATCTCGGTAGAATTACCAACCAAAACGCTTCCTGCATCTGTATTATCACTGCTATCAGGAGTTGTATCGCCATTAGGGATATCGTTACCATCTCCTTGTACGTTAATTTCAGGAATAGCTATTGAGCAGTTTCCAGAAATACCATTTACTGTAGTATCTATCCAATTAGACGTACTGCCTGTTAGTGTAAAATTGGTTAATGTACCATCTAAACTGTTTGAAGTTGCATCGTCAGCCGTTGTTATGCTAGCATTATTAGCACCAACATTTCCTTGATTTAAGTTATAATACGCCACCAAATCAGATTCATTCCCTGTTAATTCACAGCTTTGTTGTGCTGTAATCTCATCTGAGCATAGTGTTCTAGACCAATAACGTACTTCGTCTATATCTCCATTAAAATAAACGTTATTAAACGCAGAATAACCTATGTAAAGTGATTCTGTATTTGTTGGGGCATCTGGAATATTACTAAAGGTAATTTCATTGTCTAGTACACCATCTATATAATATATGACCTTTCCATCTCCAAATGCTAAAGCAATATGGTGCCAGTTCCCATCATTTAATCCAGAAGCACTAGATGCACTAGTTGATTCATTGTTTGGTACTGCGTACTCAAATAGTATCCCTCCAGAACTGTTTAAGAACAAAGAGAACCCATTAATTCCTGTAGTATCATACTTACTTATAATGGCTTGTCCTCCTGCAGTAGATGTTGTTTTAAAGTACGCTTCTATTGTAAATGTACTTGTATTGAGTACGCTATTATGATTAATACTGATATGATCGTCTGTTCCATCAAAACTCAGTCCGGTGGCAGGTGTAAAACCAGTTCCTTCTATAGCAAATGTAAAAGTAGCATCATCACAATCGTCATTTGAAATACGAACCGTGGCATTTTTGGTTCCAATAGAAGCTGGTGTAAAAAGGATACGTAAATTTTCTGAAGCTCCTGCAGCTACAGTTGTTGGCGATTCTATAATAATAAAATCAGATGCTCCGTCAATGATAACATTAGAAATGTTTAATATAGCACTACCCGTATTACTAATGGTATAATCTGCAGGTTCTGCCTGACCAAATACTACATTTCCAAAAGAGGTGTTATTACTTGAACTTACCGTAGTGTCCCCATTATTGATAGCGTTACTATTTGAAGCAATCCCAATGATAGATTCTGAATATGTATTACATGTTCCTGAAATACCATTTGCAGTAGTGTCTATCCAGTTAGAAGTAGTACCTGTTAACCCAAAATTGTTTAAAGTTCCTTGTGGAGGAATACCCGATGTAATCGTATGATTGGGATCTAATATACTATACTCCGGAAAGTTATTCCCGTTTACTTCACCATTATTAAAATTATAGTAGGCAATTAAATCATCTTCACTTCCTGTTAGTTGGCAGCCGGATTGATTTGGAATTCTACAGCTAGACGATGCTACATCCCATACTCGTAATTCATCTATAGCTCCTTTAAAATATTCTCCTCCACCCATTGCACTACCTAATGTCAGGTTATTACTACTATCCAAAATAGCTTCAGAAAGTATCAATGAATTGTCTAACATACCGTCAATAAAAATTATATAACGGGTACCATTATAAACAATAGCAACATGTTGCCATTGATCATTTACTAAAGGAGGAGTTGTTAGATTTTTAACACCACTTGAGGTAAAAAAGGTAAAGTTTAATTGTTGTGTTATATCTATACGTAAACTATATCCTTCACTACCACTTGTATTATCCAGTATAAAATGTTCGTCTGTTCCTGAAATTTCAGGTTTCATCCAAAACTCGATCGTGAAATTGTCGTTCAGGCTATAATTACCATTATTAAAAGTGATGTTGTCATCTACCCCATCAAAATGTAATCCAGTAGCTCCTTCGAATGCCGTTCCTTGTATAGCAAATGTATAGGTTCCATTGGTAGGATCGTCACTGGTAACGGTTACTATTGCGTTTTTTACACCGGTAGATTGCGGTGCAAAACTTATTTCAAAAGATTCTGATGTCCCATTTAATACTGTGACCGGCCACATGTCATTGATCACAAAATCTGCCGCATTAGCCCCTGTGATCGTAATATTCGAAATATTCAAATCACTTGTTCCGTTATTTTGGATTGTAAAAGGTGTCATTATGGAATGACCTGTACCGATTTCGAGAAACAATGTTCCTTTTGCTATATCGGGAGTTGTATCACCATTAGGGATCACAGTCATCATATCAGGACCGGTGACACTAATCTGTGGGGTAAATAATTCTTCGAAAGTTTTGAGAGGTGTTCTGGCAGATAATTCATAAGAAGTGAATCCTATCGCATAAAACACAACGAAACATAAGAGTAGTGGTTTTCTCATAAGGGGATTTTTATTAGTTAAAACTTTATCAATAAATTAGAGATCAATGGTACAAATCTCTTCTTGAATTTGAGTGTTTTTATTGGTTACAAAAAGTTTCAACCCTTTATTTATAAGGCTTTTCAAAGAATTTAGATTTACACATAAAACTCCTTTTTTTGTCAATATTGTTATATTTGTAGTACATCTGAAAATACCCTTAAGTACTATGAAAGCCTTTTTCCTAATCCTTTTTTCACTCTCTTCGCTCATCATATTTAGTCAGAAGTCAAAGGACAGCCTTGAAATTGAGTTACGACAAAAGGTTAATGATGCAGCTAATGATTCTCTAAAAGTTCATTACCTCTTCGAATTGACCAAAGTGGTAGAGAAATATAGTATCGATCAGGGAAGAGATTTGATGAATCAAACCTTACAACTTATTGATGACATAGCAAATCCTTCGTTTTATTTCTTTGAAAAAAAAGCCAATTTACTGGATATATTGGGCAAATATGAATCCAAGCAAACCAATTATAAAAACTCTCTGAATCTCAGGTTACAGGCGCTAAAAATCAGAGAAAAATTGCAAGATTCTTTTGAAATTGCCAAGAGTTATCATAGTATCTCTATGATCTTTAGATATCAAAAAGAGTATGACAAGTCTAAAACTTATTTTTTAAAATCTATAGCCATACAGGAACGACATGTAGATAGTACTCAATTAGCCCGCACCTATAATATGCTGGGAGTCATATATTATTACACTAAGCAGAATGATTCTGCTATGCATTACTACAAACTTTCGAAGAATTACTCTCGTACTCTTTCTGAAAAAGCAAAATCCAATGATAATATTGCTACTATATATTATACTACTGGCAAGTATGAAAAAGCTATTGCTTTATATGAAGAAACTATTGATATTTTTAAATCAACAAAAGATTATAACTTCCTTTCTAATACATTAATGCATCTCGCCAAAATCCATTCGGATTTAGGGAAATATCCGGAAGCCCTTTCCTATATGGATGAAGCGCTGGATTATGCTAAAAAACAAGGTAACACCTCTAAATTTCCTATTATTTATCAATTAAGGAGTCATATTTATGAGCAGATGGGTAATTATAAAAATGCACTTGGCTTTTACAAAACCCACAAATATTACTATGATTCCATTTTTAATGTCAAAAATGCCAAAAAGATCACCGCACTGGAATTGAATTATCAATTTCAGAAGGAAAAACTCTCGGATAGCCTTCAATTTGCAAATGAAAAAAGTGAACTTAAGTTAAAAAACGAAGCACAGCAGGCTACGAATCGACTTTATATTACACTATTGTTGTTGATTTCTGCAGGAATCATCACATTATTGATCATTGTAAACAACCGAAGAAAACTGAATAAAGAACGTTTTAAAAAGGAACAGCTTGAAAAAGAATTATTAGATGAGAAGCTAAAACACACCACCTATCAAGCCAAACAGTTAGTAGCCGATAATAAAATGCGGTTACAGTTTAAGCAGGAGTTCCTTTCTAAGCTTAAAAAAGTAAAACAACACGCAGATGCTGTAGATGTTTCGGACTTTCAATCTCTAATCAGTGATCTTAATGCCCAAATCAGTACAGAAAGCAAATTTGATTCTATTGGGGATAATATAGAGCAATTGGATGAAGCTTTTAATCAGAAATTGAGAACTTTATATCCTGATCTCACCAAATCTGAAAGAGAAATATGTGCTTTGATGCGTATGAACCTGAGTCTTAAAGAGATTATGGTTATTCGTAATGTAACCATGGGATCTATTAAAGCTTCACGACACCGTATTCGCAAGAAAATGGGACTGGAAAGAGAACAAGAGCTGGAACAAGTAATTCTGGAATTAATATAATACCAACAAGTAAAAACCACCCCCATCTAAAGCAGGAATGGTTTTATTTTGCAAATAGAGAAATCTACGACCCCTTAACTTCGTAACATCCGATTTGCAACAGGTATCATTATAATTTATGCATCTTAAACGTCTGATTTGTATCACCCATAATTACTTTTAAGAAGTATATTCCTGAGGACATCCCAGAAACATCTACTACTTCTTTAGTATAATTTTTTATGCTACGAATCAAAACTCCATTGATTGTATAAATTTCTAAGATTGCTTCTGTTCCATTGTCTATTCCTTCGATCAACAATTGATCTGCCATCGGGTTAGGATATGGTTTGATTAAATTGATTGCTTCATCATGTACAGATAATGTAGCACACCCCTGAACATCTGTCAATGTAAAATTACTTCCTGTCACATTCAAAGTCGTAAGCCCATTTCCAGAATTTACATAATCAAACAATCCGCAATAATCGGTCACTCCAGTTTCTACAATATTGAGTCGATTCGCAACCGTTCTTAAGCTCGTAAGATTTAGTGTCGTCATTGCATTACCGGATATTGTTGGCTGCAAAAAGGGACTTGTATCTGTTTCGGTAGTTTCGGTAAGGCTTTGTAATCCATCAACATTATTGAGCATCGTATTGTCTATAATTCGGAAATACCTGGTAGATGTTACCGATTGCAATGCATTGATATTTGCTAATACTGGATTTCTTTCAATAATGAGAAGCCCAGTTGCACCTGACATAAAATCCAGGCCATCTAAGCTGGCCAAGGAAGTATTGTCTGTAACAGTTAGAAACACATCAGTAGTTGTAGCAACATTACTAAGAGCCACCAGACTTGTTAGGTTTGGGTTACTTCTCATACTAATGCTGGTTCCTATAGAAGTAATCGTACCAAAAGGTGTGAGGTCAGCAAGCTGTGTTTCATCAATCGAAAAACCACCTACGCTTTGCAGTACACCAAAACTGAAAGTTGTACTGTTAACGTTTAGTATTCTGAAATTCCTTCCTGTACTTGTTAATATAGGGAAAGACACAGTACCCGCATCGACATCTCTCAATGTAAAAAAGTTCTCGATAGTGCTTAGATTGGGAAGACTAATAGAAGACGTTACAACATCTGTAAAGTTAAGTGATCCAGGGCCTGTAAGGTTAAAACTATTAGTTCCTGTAAGCGTAGTAACATTAGGAAATATCAAAGCATGTGAAAGAGATTGATCCCGAATAGTTAACAACTCTGTTACCGTTAACCCTAGCACTACACTGACATCAGTTAGTGCCATATTATCAGAAATAGAGAGATTTGCAACTGGATCTGTTATTCCAGAGAGTGCTGTGATATCTGTAAGCATATCGTTACGAAATATAGCAAAGCCATCCGTAATGGTTTTTAGGTTTTGAAAACCATTCAAATTTGGTAACAAATCATTATCACCTATTACCAGTCTTCCGTTAATGACTTCAACTCCTGCTAATCCTGAAAGGTCTGTAACATCATTTGCTTGTCTGATGGTCAAATCACCATTCACTGTTTTGCAAGCTCCCAGTTGTGCCAGAAAAGCATCCAATTCTACTTGTGAAGCTATTCGTACATCACCATCAATAGCACAATCAGTACACGCCTCTGCATACGAGGTAGTAGCATCCTTATTCCAGCTTCCATAATTACCGGTACCAGCATTTGCAGCAGTCTCATCATCCACCTCAATACAGGTAAGGTTTGTATTACCTATGGTCGATACGTATGAAAGGGTACTTAGATTAGTACCATTTTTAAGATTTAACAATGTTAATTGATTATTATTTACCTCTAGTTCTTCTATTGAAAGGTTTGCACTCACATCCAGATTTGTTAGAGCATTGTTGTTACAATATAGTTCTATCAACTCTGTATTGGCACTTAGATCTAAAATAGTCAATTGACTATTGTTACACTCTAGTTCTGTTAACAAAATATTGGCGCTTAGATCTAAGTTTGTAAATTGATTATTCTCAACAGATAGAGAAGTTAGTGCCGTATTTGTAGTTAGATCTATACTTGCAATAGGGTTAGTATCCAGATTTAAGTCTATTAGTAATGTATTATTACTTATATCCAAACTTGTTAATTGTGTATTATCAAACGATAATCTCTCTAATGCGATATTTGTACTAAGATCTATTGCACCTAAAGGGCTATCAGCAATAGATAAATTAGTCATTGCTGTATTTGCGCTTAGATCTATACCTGATAATATAGTGTTCCAAATGACTATATGCGTTAGCATTGTATTACTAGTAACATTTATATTTGCTAATGGACTATTTCCAACAGCTACATTTTTCAATTTTATATTTGAAGTAAGATCTAAACCACTTAATTCTGAATTAATAAATGTTAGAATTTCCAAGTTAATATTTTTACTTAAATCTATACTTTCTAAGGGGTTTCCTTCACTCCACAATTGTATCAATGAAGCAAAGTCTTCTATGCCTGTAAAATCTATAATTCCTTTATTAAATAAAGCTCCTCCAGATCCTGCCAAAAATCTTTCTACACCAACAATATTTTCTGTAAGCACAACATTGTCCAGACTCCCGGAATCATATCCCGCATCAATCAATGCTTGTTCAAAATTATCATCAGGTACAGATGTTAGGCATTGATCCGCATAAGCTGAAGTAGCTGCATCTATCATCCAGTTAGCATAATTCCCTCCTCCTGCATTCGCATCTGTTGCATTATCTACCTGTATACATCTTAAATTGGCATTGTTTTGTAACTGAAGATCTTCGATTGCAGGATTGTTTCCGTTTTTAACATTGGCAAATGCCAGATCATTATTAGTACCGTTTAAAAATCTCAATGCCGATAATGCAGAAACATCAATCCATCTAATTTTATTAGCTGGAAATTCTACTCTAAATAGGGATGTATTATTACTCACATCCAGACTTGTTAAATCATTTTGTCCAATATAAAGTTGCTCCAGTAATATAAAACTACTTAAATCAATAGTAGTTAATTCGTTTCCGGCCAGTTGCAGGTATTTGACTGCCGTAGGGTTAATTTGTATGGTTTCGATATCATTACTATCTGCAACTAATATTTCTAAAGCCGGTTGATTACTTAGGTTTAATGATGTCAATTGATTACGAGTAACTCTGAAGGTAATGAGGTTTACCAGGTTACTTACATCTATAGTTGTAATATTATTATCATGAATCAATAACGTTTCCAGTGCCACAAAAGCTTCTATACCTGTTATATCAGTAATGTTACTGTTCGAGACATCTAGTGTTGTAAGCGTTTCAATATTCGCTGTGGGAACAAAATTATCTAATGCTCCGGAATCATATCCCAGATCAACAAGTGCTTGTTCAAAATTATCATCAGGAACATAGGTGAGCAAACTACAATCATCATTATAAATCGCATTTGCATCTATGTTCCAACTTGCATAGATTCCTGAGCCTGCATTGGCAGCGACAGAATCATCTACGCTAATACAATGTAAACTAGTATTATTTTGAACATTCAAAGAACCTATATTATTGTTATTCCCATTTCTTAAATTTAAAGTGGATAGCCGATTTCTATCAGCAGTAAGGTTATTTAACAACGGATTGCTTGAAAAATCCAATGATTCTATTAAATTTAAACCACAACTAAGCAATTCTAATTTTGCATTTTGACTTACATCCAATGCTGTCAATTGATTTCTTCCACAATACAAATATTGTAATTCCGGAAATATAGTAACATCCAATGTTGTTAACTCATTCCCAAAAAGTTGTAAAATTCTTAGTTCTGGTGATACCAGTATTAAATCCGAAATATCATTAAAATCTGAAATTAGCTCTTCGAGTTTCAATAAATTATTCAGATTTAATGTAGTCATATCATTATTTCTTTGAACATTTAAAGAAGCTAGTTCTGTCAAATTACTCAAATCAAGAGATAGTATAGAATTCCTTCCCATGTTAAGGCTAATCAACCCTGTAAAATCCTCTATACCTGTAGGATCAACAATTCCTTTATCACTCAAATCTAATGCCGTTAAATCTTCTATAACCGTTGTTAAAACCTCATTATCCAAAACATTATCAAACCCTAAATCTATCAACGCTTGCTCAAAAGCATTGTCAGGAATTGTTGTAATTCTGGATAAATCGCAATCATTATCAAGTATTGTTGTACTATCAACAAACCAATTGTTATGATAGCTGGCGTTAGGTTCATCAACTATAACACAAGCTAAAGAACTATTATTATTAGCAATCATAGTGGTAAAATTGGCATTATTACCGTTGGCGATATTCAATTGATTTAAATTCCCGTTTTCAGAAATTACGAAATAGGTAATCAGTGGGTTTTGCGAAATATCAAATGAAGTAAACTGGTTTCCATAAACTGTTAATGACGTCAATTGCAAAAAACCACTAACATCTAACTGTGTTAATTCATTGAATGAAATATCCAGTTCTCTAAGTTGTAAAAGTCCGCTTATATCTAGGGAGGTTAAATTATTACTTCCTAGTCGAAGTATCCGTATGCCCGTATTATTACTCAAATCTATCTCAGTAAGGTCATTACCTCTATCTATTTCTAATACCTCTAAAAAGATTAAATTGTGGACATCAATTTTTTTAATATCATTTTGTCTTAAATATAACTCTTGCAGTGTATTAAAAACCTCAATACCTGTTATATCAGTAATCCCAAGATTTCTTAAGTTAAGCGATGTTAATGCCGCTGCTTGAATAGCAGCTGTGTTCACAAAATTATTTAATCCATTGGTATCAATACCCAGATCTATTAATGCTTGTTCGAAGGCATCATCTGGTATAAAAGTTCCGCAATTCTGAGAATAAACTGCTAAATCCTCTTGCCATCCAGAATAACCACCTAGAGGAACTCCGCTATCAACCTGAACACATTGGAGACTACTCTGGTTTCGAATATCTAAGGAAGTAATTTGGTCGTTATTAGAATTATCCATTTTAATATACTGTAGATTACCTCCATTTAAACTTATAGCAGTAAGTTGTCTATTCTGTACCAAATTTAGATGAGTCAACGAAATACTAGAGTTAACAGTGAGTGTTTGTAGATTCAGGTTTTGTCTAGTATCTAGTGATGTTAAAATGGTATTATTAGCAGTAAAATCTTCTAATAGCGTATTCTGAGATAAATTTATAGAAGAAATTCCGGTACTACTAATATCCAACGTAATCAATTGGATATTTTGTGTAATATCTACCTCAGTAATACTTGCGTTATTAGAAATATCCAAGGAAGTCAAAGCTTCAAACGCAGTTATTCCTGTCAGGTTAGCAATTCCCTCATTACTTAAATCCAACGATGTTACCGTATTAATATTAGGTGTAGGAACAAAATCATCCAATGCTCCTGTGTCATATCCAAGGTCAATGAGTGCTTGCTCAAAATTGTCATCAGGAATATATGTAAAACAACTTCCTGGGTTATCTATAACTGTAAAAACTGCCTGACAATTATCAGAACCAAAAGGATTCGATGCAGTAAACGTAATCGTTATATCCCCTAATCCAATCATAGTACCAGGAGCTGGGTCTTGAGTTATTATTATCGGATCTATGTTTACAGGATCTTCTGCTATTACCTGATTTCTGAAATCAGGAAGGCTTACAAGACAACCAGCCTCTGACTCAACACTGCCTGGAATGGCACATTGAGAAATGGTAACCTGTGCTTGCAGGGTTGTAAAAAGAAAAAACGAAATAAATATTAGGGTAAGTAATCTTACTTTCATAGGTAAGGGGTTTGTAAATTCCCTTGCAATATTAAAAGACTATTTCCTTTTAAAGATGTTTTTAGCGGTGTCAAAAGGTGTCATGCCTCTAATTATAAGTGATACGGTTATCTTTAAAATCGCTAATAAACGAAAAAAGTAAACTTTGTAAAGTTCAAGTTACATAATAGAACGCTGTAATTTACAATAATTAACTAACCTACATTTTTATAGATCTGACATCTAAATTGTGATATCAAAGAATTGAGAGATCTTTTGATTACAAAAATATCATCTTTTTCAACGGTACTTTGTAAACTACGTAATAACTCTTCTTTTAAAACAGATTGTAGGTGAATCTTCACCTTGACATTTTTAATTTCTTCTTCTTTAATCTTTACTTTTTGTTCTAATAAAAACTTATCATACTTCATCTGTCTTATCAAATCATCTTGAGCGCGATGTCTACGAATCAGAAAAAATATTATAAAGATTAAAACAAATGTTACTCCCAGTAAAAAACTATTGAACCAGGTAATTTTGATCAGTAAGAGATGCAGTAACATCATAAGACAAGTTATTATTGTATTAGGAATATGCAATAATATTAATTGTTTACAGGCTAGAAAAGAAAATTATGGTGTTAAAAAGTGGCATTTTTAAAGTATTACCAAATAAAACTACATATTAATCCACTTTATGCATGATCTTGAATAAATTGTTCTAATTCTATTCCTTCTGGAACCTGCATCTTTTTTCTAATTCGACGGCGCATTGATTTTACAGAATCAACAGATACATTGCGAATCGTCATAATCTCTTTAATTGAAAGATTTAATTGTAAAAGAGAACATACCTCTCGTTCTCCTTTTGTTAACTCAGGGTAAAGTTTTTGTAATCTCTGATCAAAACTTTTATTAACCTGATCAATTTTTTCTTGTAAACCCGATAACTTACGTTCTGTTGTAATTTGTCTTTTTAATTGTGCGGTAAGCGACTGTAAAGATTTTGAAATGTTTTCAGGTGTTGTCTCTATTACTTCACTCTTTATTTTATCTAATAATTCTTCTTTAAAAGTCAATCGCATTGTATTATCTGCAATTAACCGTTTGATATCTTTCTCTTTTGATTGAATATTCTGTTTCAAGAATTTTCTCTCATTTTCATACTCCATTTGAGTCATCTTTATCCGTTGCTGATAATTTCGTATTAACAACCACCCAACAGTTCCTGCTCCCAATAAAGTTATGAGCAATAGAATCATGTATAGTTTTTTTCGAGAAGCTTCGGCCATGGCTCTTAATTCTACTTCCTTTTTTTCGAGTACAAATTTTAAACTATCGGCTTGTTTTTCTTTTTGAAATTGATAATTTAATTCTAATGCCTGTATTTTTTTAGTATTCTCCAGGTTAAAGATTTCATCAGAAGCTCTATTAAACTTACGATAGTTTTGATAAGCGTTTTCAAAATCTCCCATTTTAGAATTCACAAAACTTTTTCGGCGATAGGCTACAGATATTCGCTCTTTAAAACCTTCTTTGAGTGCCACTTGCAATGAAGAATCTGCGTATTTCAAAGAGTTTTGCCAATCTTTCATTTTTTTATAATCGTCAGAAAGGTTATAATATTCTACACAGATAGAAAGCCGCTTGCCAATTTTTTTGTAATATTTTAGATTTGCTTTTTTTAAGGGAATAGATTGATTATATCTTTTTTGTACGCCATATAATACCGCCAGATTACCATATACTCCGTGCAAATCTTCTTTACTATTAATCGCTGTAAAAAATCCCTCAGCTTTTTGATAGCAAATCAAAGCTGAATCTAATTGTTTATTCTGTCGATAAGATACCCCTAACATGTTATAAGCAGCTCCTAATCCATGGGTATCTTTTACTTTTTCTTTTAAAGTAATCGCCTTTTTGTAGTTCTTTATCGCCTTTCTATGTTCTTTCTGATAACGGTAAACCAACGCCATATTATGGTATACATCGGCTATTTTTGAACTATCATTTTGCTTCTCATAAAATCGTAATGCTTTAATATAAAACGCTATAGCATCTGGATAGTTTGCTTTTCTACGATTGACTACTCCTAATTGTACAAACAAAGCAATTCGATAAGGTTCATAATAACTTTCTTTCTTATCTTTAATTAAATCCAAACCTTTTACAAAATGCCCTTCTGCTTTATCAAAATCTCGTTTTAATTGATATTCTCCCAGAGTCAATAGAGTTTTTACTTTAATCGTATCAATAAAGGCATCTTTGACTTCTTTTTCGAGTCTCGTAAGGGTAGTATCCTGTTCTTGAGAACATAGAAACAATGAAAATAATAATAAAAATGGGGTTATAACTTTTTTCATGCTATACAAACTTACTAATTAAGTTCTAATGAAAAATGAGGTTCCTGTATTTTTGATTACATTATAAAAAATGTATAAAACCTCTACTAAATAGATTTAATATAATCTACCAAGTTCTCTTCTTCTTGAAGATTCATTCTTTTTCGTAAACGACTCCTTGATTTTTTAACCGCTTCTAGCGAGGTAAAACGTAAACGCGCAATTTCTCTTCTTCCCAGGGATAGTTTCAAATACGAACATATCTCCAGGTCTGTTTTTGTAAGGTTGGGGTGCTTGGCACTCAATCTTTTAAAAAAATCGTAATTAATTTCTTCCAGATCATTTTTAATTCTGGTTAACCTTGAATCTTCTAGCACCTCTGATTTGAGATCAGCAATAATACTTTGGATAGAAATCTCTTCTTCATTTGATGCTATTTTTTTTAAATCATCCACCAATCTTTCTTTGGATTGTATATGCTGAAGAGACTCTGCCATTAATTTGGTTACCTCTTCTCTCTTATGTGTTATTTCCTTTTCTAATACCTCAATTTCAGATTGTACTTGTCTCATTCGTTCTTCATTTTTTTGAGTGGACAAGGTTAATAACTGATCTAACTCTTCTTTTGCCAATCTTGCTTTTTTCCAACGTATTTTAAAATATCTAATTCCGTAATATCCAATGATCAATGATAAAATCAGGGTAATTACGAATAAAACCAGATATAACTTTTTCTTAACCGACTGCGTTTCTGCTTGTGCCAAGATGACTTTCCTTTCTTCTGTAAACTGGATACTATCTTTTAATTTTTGTTGACTAAATTCATGTCTCAGTTCAATCTCCCTGATTTCTTTTGCTTTTGCTACGCTAAAAACACTATCGTTAGCTTTTGAGTATTTTCTATAATAGGTTAATGCGGGTTCGTATTGTTTCATCATATAATAGATACGGCTTTTTCTTTTGTAAGCAGCCGCTAGTCGTTGCCCCATAAGCTCTTTTTTAGCTATGATAATACATTGATCTATATGAAACAACGCTTTAGAAAATTGCTGTAAACCATTATAAATACCTGCCAAATTGAAATGTGTACTTCCTGTTGTTGCTTTCATTCCCTTTTTTTTGGTGTAGTCCAAATATTCTAATAACAAGGGCAATGCTTCAGCATATTTCTTTTGGCTTTTAAGAAGCACAGCTTTACCAAGCTTTACTGTATTTATACCATTCTCATGTCCTGCCAATTTAAATTTTTCATTAGCCTTATCGTAATAATAATAAGCAGAATCGATTTGATTCATTGATTTATACGAAATACCAATACCAATGTAATTATCTCCAATTTTTTTAGGAATACCATTTTTTTCATTAATCCTGATTGCTTTCTTAAACGTCTCAACAGATTTTCTATATTCTTTTTGGAATCTAAATACCACAGCGACATTATGATAATTAGAAGAGAGGTTTAACGTATCATTTAATTCTAAAAAGATTTTCTGCGCATCCAAATAATATTGTAAAGCTTTAGTATACCTGGCTCTTTTACGGTTTAAAATTCCTAGTTGCTGAAAAACTTCGGCTTTTTGACGTCTTACATCATAGAAAACATTAGGTGTATCAAGAATTGCAGTAACTTCTTTCATATAAGTTTCTACTACATTAAAATCTTTTCTCAATTGATACACTCCTAGTTGTAATAACGCTTCTACTTTTAAAGAATCTGTCGGTGCTTTTTCTACTTTATTTTCAAGCACAACCAATGTAGAATCCTTTTGCTGAGCAAAAGAAAAGTGGGCTCCCAAAATTGTGATACACAAAAAAAATCTACCTAAACTCATTCTGCTTATTGAATTAATATAAAGCTATTTATTTTAAAGAGTAAAAATATAGGATTATCCCTGAAATTCTGTGGAGATATTGGTTATTTCCCAAACAGTTTTCTTAAGAAAGTCTTGCGCTTGGGCGCACTTTGAAATGTGCAAAGCTCTCCTTAAAACTAATCCATACTAATAAAAAACTGCCTAAAACAAGTTCCAGGCAGTTAATGATATTGCTAATCTTATTTCCTTATACAAAGCCCCTTAATTCCTTATATAGGTACTATTAGCAATTTTGTAGATTATCAAATCAAGCAAAAGATAATCGTACTATGGCATAAAACATAGCTGCATAAAACAGTATTAAGGTTATTGACAGCCTATGTTTTATGATAAATTCTTTGATCATCATCAATTAATATTTAATAATACGTTTTACCGTACTACCTTGTTGAGTAGTGATATGCATAAAATACACTCCAGATTCAAAATGAGATATATCCATCTTATTATCTTTGGTTTCCATCACTTTTTGTCCTTTAATATTATATAGGGTTACTTGAGTTACTTCTATATTAACATTCAGTCCATTTTGTGTTGGATTAGGGTACACAGATAACCCCTGGATCATATTGTCTTCAATTGTCAGTATTGGGCTTACGGTAATAGTAAATGTATGAATAGCCTCGTTACCCTGATTATCTGTAGCAGTAATAGTAATCAAATGATCCCCTTGTGCTAACTCAGTTCCCGCAATTGGATTTTGACTAATAGTAACAGATTTTGTGTTTGAATCACAATTATCACTAAACACAACTCCCAAAGTAACATTTTCTAAGATATATGCATCATCTGCGCCATTATTAAAGGTTACGTCAACATCATTAGGTAAGGTGGCTGTTTCAAAAACTGGATCTATAGTATCTTCTACTATCACCGTTGCCGTACAACTATCACTATTACCACCAGCATCCGTAACGGTTAGAGTTACTGTATTAGCTCCTATTTTTGTACAGTCAAACGTATCAATATCGATCTCCCAGGATACAATAGTACCGTTATCGGTAGAACCATTGTCTATATCTTGCGGAGTCATCGATACATTACCGGTACTATCCAATTGTATCGTAATGTTTTGACAAATAGCAGTCGGGTTTGTAGTATCACAACTTACTTCATTAAATGTTGTTTGTAAATCATAATACCAATTACCATTTACATCAGAAACATTATCAACCAATACACAGGTTAAATTAGGATTATTAGTGGTGTCAAAATATGAAATGTTGCTATTACCTCCATTTTTGATGTTGAGCTCTTCTAAATCACAACCTTCTGCATAAAATTCATCAAGATTAGAAAGATTACTTAGATTTAAAGATGTAATAGGATTAAAGGAAATATAAAGGTCTTCTAATAATGGGTTATTTGACAAATCAATACCGGTTAGGTCATTTTCGTCAATATAGATTTCTAAAAGTGCAGGATTATTCGATAGATCTATACTGGTCAATGAACAATTTGAAGCATCCAGAAAACTTAACAATGTATTTTGAGACACATCTAATGCAGAAATATTAGTATTACCACCTATAACCAAATTCTCTAACAAAATATTATTGCTTACATCAACCGAGGTCAAGTTGTTTCTATTAATAGTTAGAGATTCTAGTTTCGTATTCTTGCTAATATCTATAGTTGTTAGGTCATTATCTGTCGCATTTAATGAGGTTAGATTGGTATTATTAGATAGATCTAAACTGGTTAAGTTATTAGATCCGCATCGAAGTTCTTCTAAACTTGTAAAATCTTCAATCCCCGTTAAATCGGAAATAGCTTCTCCATCAATGTTCACGATATTCAGAACTTCAAGTTTTGCTGTGGGTACTTGTCCATCTCCTGGCACGTCATCTGCAAATGCTAATGCAGCTTCAAAATTAACATCAGGTATCAAGGTATACCCGCAAGATTCTGTGGTAAACAAAACCCCAGTATCAATATTGGTAAAATTCTGTTCTGCATAGGTAATACCGTCAACCTTAATACAAGCTAAATCATTATTCAATATAGCATTAAAGCTGGTTATATTGATATTGTTCCCATTTCTAATATCCAGAGAAACCAGTGAATTGAATCCTACATTTATGTCTGATAAATTAGGGTTTGCTGACAGATCCAAAGTAGCGATAGAATTTCCACTTGCATTTAAATCTTCAAGTAAGGAAAGTGTTGATACATCCAAAGTAGTTATAGAATTGTCATAACAATGTAATGTAGTCAGGCCTGCGTTTGAGGTAACATCTACATCTGTTATACTAGTTCTTTGAATATATAGTTCTTTTAATGCTGTTGCTCCATCGGTATTGATACTTTCTAAACTTGATTGATAAGCATCTACTCTTTCTAGCGCAATATTAGTGCTAAAATCCAAATCCTTCACAGGACCATTATAAACGTATACTTCCTTTAATGAAGTAGCTCCGGTAGTATTAAGGTTCACTAATGCTCCTTCATAACACACCAATTTTTCTAATGCGGTATTGGTACTTATATCTAAATCTGTAAAACCTGTACGATATACTTGTAATTCCTTTAACGCTGTGGCGCCTGTAAGTATAAGGTTATTTAATCCAGTTTCGTAACATGCTAAATATTCTAAGGCTGTCATGTTGCTCAAATCCAAAGTTCCATTAATCGCATGATGTGCATACAATTCTTTGATAGTAGTATTTCCGCTAAGATCTAAATCATCAATTCCTGTACTATTAATTCGTAAAACTTCTAAAGATGTAAAATCTTCTATTCCTGTGATATCGGTAATTGAGGATTGACTTAGATCTAATGAAGTTATACTCTGTATAAAAACTGTAGGGACTTGTGCGTCTCCCAGAATATCGTCATATCCTAAATTATACAGGCGTTCTTCAAAATACACATCTGGAATAGCGGTGTAGGCTGTAACCATACATTCCGTAGTGGTGAAAGCACTAAAATCATCTACATCCGGCCAGTTCGCCATGGCATAGCTTACGTCATCTACAGCCACACAGCTTAAATTAGGATTGTTGGATAGTACAACGTCAGAAATATTGGTATTGTTTCCGTTTTTAAGATTTAAAAATACCATTGGTGTATTTTCAAGTTCGACCTCTTGAAGTGCTGTATTGGCCGTAAGGTCTACAAAAACTAAATCGGTACCGCTTGCATGAAATTCGTTGAGCAATGTATTTTTAGAAACATCTATCCTCCCCATTGGATTGTTCGAAATGTAAAATGCATTTAATAAGGTGTTGTTGCTCAAATCAATACTTGTTAAACCATTGTTACTAACATTTACAACTTCTAATAATGTGTTTGTGGTAATGTCTAAAGACTCTAAATTATTGCTGTTACAAAAAAGATATTTTAACGCATTATTTCTAACAATATCTAAACTGGTTAAATTGTTATTATGAATGTATAAATCATCCAAAGCTTTGAAACCTTCCAGTCCTGTAGCATCAGAAATGTTTTTGTTAGCAACATTAAGGTAAGTAACGTTCTCAATTAATGCCACAGGTATTTGACCATCATCTGCAATATCGTCATAGCCTTGACTTTCTAATTCATTTTCAAAGACTAAATCCGGAACCTGGACATATCCACAAGTAGTTGTACTAAAGGTAACTCCAATATCAATACTCGTCCAATTGTTAGTACTATGGTCTATATCATCTACTACGATACACGTTAAATCATCGTTTCCTGTTGCCAACAAGGTAGTAACATTCGAATTGTTTCCGTTTTGTACGTTAAGATAGGTAAGCTGATTTCTATTGACAATGATCGATGTTAATGCTGTATTATTTGACAAGTCTAAATACATCAATTGATTATCACGAATATCTAATTTTTGTAAGTTACTCAAGTGAGATACATCAATACTGGAAATAATACAATCATCTGCTATGATCTCTTCTATACTAGGCAATGATCCAAAGGTAACCGTTGTTAGAAAAGGGTTCTGTTTAACATTAATATTTGTAAGGTTGTTATTATTAGGAAAATGTAAACTATTAAATACATTTTCGCCCATATCTACATCAACCAATGCTGTGTTCGCAGAAAGATCAATAGTACTTAATTTGTTATCTTCTACATCTAATTCTTCTATCAACGTATTTGCAGAAAGATCGATATTATTAAGTGCATTACCAGATATATCTAATTCCTTTAAATTAGTATTCACACTTAGATCAATATCGTAAAATTGACAACGGTTTAAGTTTATATTTTCTAATAGAATATTATTACTAAGATCTACGGTGGTTAAAGCGGAATTGTTATAACCACGTAACTCAATAAGGTTAGTATTATTGGATACATTTATGGTCGTAAAATCATTATTACCAAAGTCCAGGTACTCTAATGCAATATTTGAGCTCACATCTAGACTAGTAAATTGGTTTGAATAACTCTCAAGACGAATAAGGTTGATAAGCCCAGTTATGTTTATAGAATTTAAATCATTTCCATAGCAAGCAACTTCTTCTAATCCCAAATTTGCACTTACATCTAGCACAGTAAGTTCATTATTGCTAATATTGAGATTCCTAAGATTGTTATTTTGAGATAAATCTATAGTAGTTATCGAATTGTTATAACAATCTAATTTTTCTAATAAAGCAAAGTCTTCTATTCCTGTTAGGTCTGAAATATTTCTATTATAAATTTCTAACGATGTAATTTCATATATTAAATCTTTAGGTACCTGTCCGTCACCATCAATATCATCGTAACCTAAGTCAAATAAAACTCCTTCAAAATTACCATCTGGAATAGCTGTATACACTGTACAGTCAGCATCGCTAAACGACATTTGTGCATCAATATTGGTGAAATTGGTAATTGAATAATTTACATCATCTACTAGAATACAGGTTAAATCAGCATTATTCATAGCATTAAAACCAGTAAAATTATTGTTATTATTGTTTCGAATATTTAGTGAGAATAGTTGATTACTACTAACATCTATACTGGTTAAATTCGGGAGTGTAGAAAGGTTTAAAACTCCTAATTCATTATTTTGAATATGTAAGGTAGTTAGTAACGTATTATTACTTAGATCTATAGATAAAAGGTTGTTATTACTTACATCCAAGGTAACAAGTGATATAAAATCTTCAATACCATTAAGATCATTAATATTAGAATTAGAAACATCTAATGATTGAAGTGTTGCCACAATATTTGTAGGCACTTGATGATCATTTGGGATATCATCATACCCAAAGAAACCTAATGCGGTTTCAAAATTAGTATCTGCAATATAAGTATAGATATCACAATCGGTAGTAAAAACAACTTGTGAATCGACATTGTATTCTTCTATAGCATACACGATATCATCTACTGAAACACAGGTTAAATTGGAATTCCCTTCTGCATCCAACGAGGTGATATTTTGATTATTTCCATTTCGAAGATCAAAACTAGTCAGGTTGTTATTTTCTACAAGAACAGTTTCTAAAGAAGCATTATTAGATAAATCTATTTCATTTAAATTATTATTACTAATTCGCAATTGTGCTAAATTCGGCATACTACTAACATCAATACTGCTTAGACTACAATTGTAAGCCCATAAATTTTCTAAGTTCGTAACTCCTGTGACTACTATACTTGAAAGATTCGAATTACTATGACAAAATAAACTTTCAAGATTCACCAAGCCTGAAATATCTAAGCTTGTCAAGTTATTACTATCACTTAAAAGTTGCGTAAGTGATGTATTGATAGTTATATCCAAACTGGTTAAATTATTTGAACTCACATCCAATATTTCTAAATTGGGAAGCATGGAAACATCTATAGTAGCCAAATCATTTCTACTACTATTTATTTCTATAAGATTTACATTAGCAGACAAATCCATTGTAGTCAAGTCGTTAGAAGATGCAAACAGTTCGGTAAGTGCTGTAAAATGTTGTATTCCTGTTAAATCAGCGATATTTTGAGAGCTCACATTTAATGTCGTTACATTTTCAATGAGCGACAAAGGCACCAATCCATCACCAGAAATATCATCATATCCCAATGACTCTAAGGCTGCTTCAAAACTAGCATCAGGGATACTTACATAACCGCAATTAATATTCGAATAGGTAACTGATTGTACATTTGTCCAATTATTAGTGGCGTCATCTATATCATCAACAATAATACAGGTTAATGAAGTATTACCAGAAACGCTAATCGAGCTTATACTCGGATTAGCTCCATTATTAAGGTTTATCGTTTCCAGGTTTACGTTACCCGAAATCCCCACAGTTTGTAGTTGATTATTGGCAGATAAATTCAAATTGGTAATATTCGTATTGGTTACCAATAGGTTTTCAAGTAGTGTATTATTTGTTAAGTCTATTGTCGTAAATGTGCCTCCCGAAATATTTAAATCTTCAAGTCCTGTAAAATCTTCAATACCGGTTAAGTCAGCAATATTTATGGTTGAAAATTGAATCGAAGTCACAACTTCAATCAATTCTGTCGGTACTTGTCCATCACCCGAAATATCATCTGTGATCAATGTTTCAACATAGGCTTCAAATGCTGCATCTGGAATTGCCGTATATTCACAATATTGTGCTGAGAAAAAAGTATTGACGTTTGAAGTATTCCAATTAACATTTGAATAATCAACATCATCCACCAAAACACAGGTTAAGTTTGGATTATTACTCAGGTCAATATCAGTGATATTCGTATTATTACCATTTCTTAAATCAATGCTCCTTAAATTATTAGTATCTATAAATAACTTTTTGATCACTGTATTTTGAGTAAAATCAAGTGAAGTTATTTGATTACTATAAATATCAATCTCTTCAAGTGCTAGCATATCACTTAAGTCAAGTGTAGTTAAGTTATTTTCAAAGAGTACAAGTTCTAAAAGGTTACTGAGGTTAGTACCATCAAAAAATGTCAAGCTATTTCCTTTGGCATTCACAAAAGTTAGATCTGTATTAGACGAAAGATCCAAACTGGTCAAACTATTATCGCTACAATTGAGGGATTGTAGTGCTTGAAAATCTTCAATCCCTGTTAAATCGCTAATGTTCTGATTAGAAACATCTAGTATGGTTACCAATGAAATATTGGCAAAAGGCACCTGCCCATCATTTGCAATATCATCATATGCTGTCAATGCAGCTTCAAAATTAGCATCTGGAACTGCAGTGTATTGTGCACTAGCCTGTAAAGAACCTAAAAAGAAAGCGACCATTATCAAAAGCTTATTGGCATTTATCAAATGTGATCTTAAATAGTGAGACCTAAATTCTAAAAAGATATTTTTCTTTTTCATAGCAAAAGGGGATTATGATTCAACCTTTATCACCATCTATAAGCAGATGTATAAGGATATAACCAGGTGAGGCCTCTTGAAGAGAACCAAAGATCAGGAAGTCCCATCCCGGAAGGGTTTTAATTATTGTTTTATAATTCGTAACGCATCATTACCTTGATTTGTAAAGATGTGAGCAAAGTATACTCCAGATTCCAGCTGAGACATATCAAACTCTTTATCGTTAGTTTGTAATACTTGCTGACCAGTAATGTCATAGACTTTTACCTCGTTTACGTCCAGAGTGATAAACACTTTACCGTTTGTAGGATTTGGATAGATTGACAACCCTTCAATGGTGTTGTCTTCTATAGCTAGTATTGGACTTACTGTTACTGTAAACATATATTCTGCATCATTACCATTGTCATCTGTAATTGTGAGTGTAATGGTATGATTTCCTTGTGCAAGTTCTGTTCCCACAACTGGATTCTGACTAATACTAACAGCTCTATTATTTGGATCACAGTTATCAGAAAACCCCACTCCGGTCGTAAAATCTTCTACAACATAGGCATCATCAGTAGCATTATTAAAAGTAACATCCTTATCTACCGGTAATGTATTTGTAATGAATTCGGGATCGATATTATCTACAACGGTTACCACTGCGGTATCAGAATCAGAATTTCCATGTATATCGGTTGCAGTAAGTGTAACAATATTAGGCCCTATATCCGTGCAATCAAATTGTGTAATATCGATTGATATGGTATCTACACTACAAGCATCGTTTGAACCATCATCGATATCATCTGCAATGATTGAAGCATTACCTGTATTATCTAATTGCACTGTAATATCTTTGGTCTTCACTTGAGGTACTGTAGTATCTAATACAGTTACATCTGCCATACAAGAAGCAATGTTTCCGTTATTATCAGTAACCGTTAAAGTAACTTGTTGATCCATTCCAACGTCTCCGCAACCAAAGGTGCTTACATCTATAGACAATGAAGCAATACCACTCAAATCAGAAGACCCATCATCGATATCACCTGCAGTTATACTGGCATTTCCGTTGCTATCTAAGGTTACTGTATAGTTTTCGCATTCGGCTAATGGTGGAGTAGTATCCACCACATTTACTATTCTGGTTACTTGTGATGCAACATTACCAACAATATCTGTAGCATCGTAATAAATCGTATACGTACCTATGGCTCCTATAAACTCTGATGCATCAATAGTAATATTAGATCCATCATCGGTAGTAGCACCTAATTCTGAATACCCTAATCCCAATTCTATTTCTTGTGGGTTAGCTCCTGAAAGTGTAATTACAGGAGCAGTTGTATCTGCAGCATTTGACGAATCAAAAGTATCATTTAATAATTGTACGCCAGGTTCAGAACTACAATCAGGAAAACCGCCACTAGCTGTCGGACCACAAGCTGTATAAAACTGATCCAGATATACCGTACCTGTCTCAAAAGCAATCATAGGGTCTTCGTTAACATCGACAAACTTAACACGAATGTGTAATAACACTTTTGGGGTTGATGTTACATTGTTTGCTGTAATAGAACCCGCACTTAATCCTTGTTGAAAAGCTAATGACACTCTCGAAGTTGTATTGTCATTTTGGATAAAATCCTTATATGCTGGAAAAACATAAGTTTCTGCAAGGATTGAACCTGTAGGTTGAGAATACGTGAGGTTACTATTGGCAGAAATGTTATCCCCAAAAGCAGCTGTATTATAGGTTAGGTATAACTGACCTGATCCTAATTTAAAATCAGTGGTACTAGAGATCATTATATCTACATCATAATAATCATCTGATCCATCATTGGTAATCTGAGCATTATCAAAACTCAATGTAATATCTTGCGCCAGGATGTTGCTATTGACTAATATGATTAGTGCTAACATTGCTATTCTTTTCATTGGGGTATCTATTTTTTTATATTTCAAATTCATTTTTTATAGGTTTTAAAATTGTTGTCCTTTTCCAAGATTAGGATTGATTACGTTATTGATATCTGTGTTTTGCACTTGTCCATTCATATTCATATCTGCATTGTTATATCCAGAATTTCCAAGTATGTTAATAACACTATTGATATCAGAATTCTGAATCTGACCATTCTCATCGTAGTCTCCAGACAGTATAGCATATATTCCACCTCCCAGATCGGCTATTGCATTGGTTCCTCCTTCGATAAGTGATGTGTCACTTGAAAAATCAAGATTAGTGACTATGGATGATAGTGCAATCGTATTAGAAGAAAGGATTCCCAGATGATTACGGTGACTTATCATCATATAATAACTATCTAGCGAGACATCAAACTCCAGATTAGATACTCCATCTATTGTAACAATGTCTCCATCTCTTTGCAGTAAAGCAGATTGTCCTTCTATAACCACCGTAGCATCATTTTTATCTCTGAGTTCAACCCATATCCAATCCACAATAGCATCATTTCCGGTAGCATTGAAAATGGATGAATAGGTCATAGCACCATCTGCATATGGGCTCGTTGTAGGAATAGACCCGGCAATACGTAAATCATCACGCATTAAAGTTTCTTCTCCGGTATTTGGGTTTAAGGCTGCGCCTTGTAAATAAACTTTTAGCGCTAGTGAAAAACCTGAAGTACATGCCGTATCACTAAAGCTGGTTTGGGCATCAATATCCAAACCCCAAGTTGAATTTGCATAATCAACATCATCAACTTGTATGCATGTTAAATTTGGATTATTGTATGCTTCAAACGTACTAATATTGGTATTTGCTCCATTTTGTATATTCAAGGAAGACAAATTATTATTGACAACATTCAAGTTTTCAAGTGCAGTTAGATTTGTTAGTTCTAAGGTCACTAGTGAATTATTTTCAATATAAAAATCTCTAAGACTTGTTAAATTACCAAGAGTGATGCTACTTAGAGAATTTCCATATAGTGAAAGGTTTTCTATAGCAGTATTCGTACTTAAGTCTATAGAAGTTAAGTTTATATTGTTTGTTATATAAAGATTACGCAATGCAGCATTATTACTCACATCAATTGTATCAAATAATGCATTGTTTAAATCTAAAACTTGCAGATTTGCATTGGATGATACATTAATGCTTGTAAGTGGATTTTCTTTTAAATCTATTTCTTCCAGATTGCTGTTAGCACTAAAATCTACCGTAACAATTGAGTTGTTACTTGCTTCCAGTATTACAAGTGCAGCAAAGTCTTCAATTCCTGTTAAGTCAGCAATATTTTGGTTATTAATGGAAAGGGTTGCTACCACTTCAATTAAAGCTGTTGGTACTTGTCCATCTCCAGAAATATCATCATAACCTAAAGCCTCAAGAACTGCCTCAAAATTAGAGTCAGAAATTGCCGTGTAGTTACAATAGGTACTGCTAAAACTTGTAGTTGCATCAATATTGATCCAATTGGTAGTACTGTAAGTAACATCATCCACAAGAATACATTCCAGGTTTGGATTATTGGTTACATTGAAATCAGAAAGATTATTGTTATTTCCGTTTTGTATATTGAAAAAAGTTAAGGCGTTGTTATCAGCATACAACTCTTCTAAAACTCCATTATCAGATAGGTTTAAGGTCGTTAACTGATTGTTATAAAGATCTAACAATAACAATGCTATATTATTAGAGAGGTCTATACTAGTCAAACCACAAGAGCCTAGCGCTAAATACTCCAGGTTTGTATTTGTACTCAGATCAATACTTCCCAGAGCATTTCCAACAGCATTTAATTCAATAAGTTTTGTGTTTGAAGAAACATCTAAAGAGGTAAGATTATTATCACGGCAAATTAAAGACTCCAAGTTGATATTCTGGCTTATATCTACTGAGCTTACGTTATTTAAAGGAAATGATAGTGTTTGTAAGGCCACAAAGTCTTCAATTCCTGTTAAATCTGATATGTCTTTATTAACTACATCTAGGGTTGTTACCACTTCAATCAATTCAGTTGGCACCCTACCATCTCCCGAAATATCATCATAGCCTAAATTTTCCAATGCAGTTTCAAAATTAATATCTGGTATAGCGGTATAGTCGCAATACGCCGTATCACTAAAACGAGTTTGTATATCGATCTCCGTCCAGGTTGCTTCGCTATAGGCTACATCATCTACTAGCACACAAGTCAACCCGTTATTCCCTGTAAGGGAGAGTAGAGACCAATTGGTATTATTTCCATTTTGAACATTTAATGAAGTTAAACTATTGGAACTCAAATCTACATCTGCCAGGGCTGTATTGGCAGAAAGGTCTAATTCGGTTACCTGGTTATCAGCAATTGATAATTCTGACAGGTTGATGTTATCCCCAATAACGATACTATTCAACAGGTTTTCTTCTACATAGATCGCTTCCAATAATAGGCTTTGAGAAAGATCTATGGTCAAAAGACTATTATTACTCCCTTCCAGATATATAAGTGCCGCATTGTTTTGAAGGTTAAGTGCAGACAAATTATTATTGGTAAAATCGAGATATTCTAAAGCCGTATTGGCACTTACATCCAGGCTACTTAGGCTATTATATCCTGTTTCTAAATGAGTAAGCAATACATTGTTACTTATATCTATAGTAGTCAAATCATTATTAAGTAAAATAAGTTCGGTAAGTGCTGTAAAATCCTCTATACCGCTTAAATTCGTTATCGACTCAGATCGTACATCTAAAGAAGTCACTTCCCTTATTAATGCTTTAGGCACCTGGTTATCTCCAGAAATATCATCATAACCCAAAGCTTCCAAGGCAGCTTCAAAGTTTGCATCTGGAATAGATGTATAATTACAATACGTACTCACTGTTGTCCAAGCATCAATAGTTGCATCCCATGTAGTTTCAAAAGTTATAGGATCATCTACTGTCATACAATTTAAGTCGTCGTTAAAAGTGACATCGAAAAAAGTAATGTTAGCACTATTACCATTTTTTAGGTTTAAATCGACTAATTCATTACTCTTTAAGTTTACTATTTCCAGAGCCGTTAAGGTTGAAAGATCTAAATTGGTAAGCTTATTACTACTTAGATTAAGATTCTCTAAAAGTATTAGGCTTTCTAAAGAAATTCCAGATAAATCACACTCGCTAGCATCTAATATTACCATTAAAGGATTATTGCTCAAATCCAAAGTATCAAGGCCTAATGACTCTGAAACATCCAAATTTTTAAGCGAGATATTGTTTGAAAGATCTAAACTGGTAAGTTGACTAAGTACTAATGTTAAATTTTCAAGAGCTGTTAATGCACTTAAATCGATAGAAGTAAATGCATTATTTGAAGCATTAAGTGTTTTTAGAGAAGTAAAATCCTGAATACCTGTTATATCTGAAATATTATCTGAAGGAATATTCAATATGGTTGCGGCAGCAATCAAAGCGGTAGGTACCCGTAAATCATTTTCAATATCATCAAATCCCTTGTTAAATAGTACCGCTTCAAAATTAGCATCTGGTATAGATGTATACTCACAATAATCTGTCGCAGTAAAGCTAGTTTGATTATCAACAAGCCAAGTATTCTTAACATTCAATGGATCATCTACAGATACACAAGTTAGATTGTTATTATTCCTAAGATCTATATCAACAATATTTGAATTGAAACCAGTTCTAAAATCTACACCCTCTAAATCATTATCATTTGCTGAGAAATATTGCAAGTAAATTAATGATGTAAGATCTAAATTTGTTAAATCGTTAGTATCTAACAAAAGGGTATCTAAACGATTTAATCCTGTTACATTGATACTGGAAAGCTGATTATTTATAGCCTCAACAGATTGTAATGTGGTAATACTACTTAGATCTAAAGTAGAAAGGTTATTGTCTGAAATCGTAAGATGAACTAAAGCTTTAAAATCTGTAATTCCCGTTACATCTGAAATAGACTTGCCAGAAACATCTAAAGAGGTAACACTAGCGATAAGTCCCATTGGCACTTGCCCGTCACCTGAAATATCATCATAACCCAACGCTTCTAGGGCAGCTTCAAAATTGGTGTCAGGAATTTGGATGTAACAGCTCGTATCGGTAAAAATAGTTTGAGCATCAATATTTGTCCAGTTCGTAGTACTGTAATTAACATTATCTACCGTAATACAAGTTAAGTTTGGGTTACTTGTTGTATTAAAATTTGTTACGTTCGAATTGTTCCCATTCTGTACATTTAGGCTTTTCAGGTTGTTGCTATTTAAACTGATAATGTGTAAACTTGGACAATTGCTTGCATCTATTTCAGTAATTGCATTTCCTGCAGCATACAGTTGTTGAAGTGCTGTATTGTTTGTTATATCTAAACTTGTTAAATTACTACCACTAATCCCAATAGCACGTAATAGTGGATTGTTGGTCACATCTAAGGTGTTAAAATCATTATTTTGTGCCCAAATTCTTGTTAACAGTGTATTATTGCTTAGGTCTAAACTTGTTAGGTTATTATTTTCCAATAACATAACATCCATGTCCAAACATCCGCTAACGTCCAGAGACGTTAATCCGTTGTTCCTGGCGTTGAGTATGGTTAAGTTTGTATTACTACTTAAGTCTAAACTCGAAATAGAATTATCATTTACGACTAAGGTTTCTAAAGCTGCAAAAGTTTCAATACCAGATAAACTGGAAATATTAGAACTGCTTACATCTAAACTTGTTAAGGTGTTGATATTATCGATTGGCACCTGTCCATCTCCCGAAATATCATCATAACCTAAGGCTTCTAGAGCTGCTTCGAAATTAGTATCTGAGATGCTCGTATATTCTATAACACTAAGTGTTCCTGCGTTTGAAAGTAAGTCATCTCCACAATCATTTAGAATATATGCTCTTACTTGAAGACCATTTGCACTTAATGGCACATTACTTATGGTAAGTGTTGTGGTAGTTTCTCCTGAAACTGTCAAGTTATCGAACCTACTATTCCATCCTCCTCCATCATTGCTGTACCATTCAATCGTTGAATAATCAGACGCTTCTACAGTAAATTGAACAGTACCATTTGCTGCCACACTTTCATTGGAAGGTTGTGTTGTAAAAGATGGTGTTATTGGTGCTTGATAAGCACTCCCTATACCAACAGCATAAAACGCATTGGTTACTGACTCTTCCTGTTGAGAACAACTCCCGAAAAGATCGATGGCAGCTTGTATTCCGGCCGTTCGAGCATCTGCATAATCTGAGATTGGTGTTAAATAGGTATTTTGCATTCTATAGGTAATAGCTGCTGCATCATCCACTCCTATTGTATTCACATTAAAAAGGTTTCCTATATCATTAGTCCCAAAACCTCCTTTAACCACTAACCAAAACCAGTAATTAATGACACCGCTATTGGTATGCACTCCACAATAGTCATTATTAGTACCATCAGGGGTACAGTTGTTTACATCATACCAATACGTTCCTCCATACGTGTCTGGTTGCCCATACGTGTTTGGTGAGGACATAGAACGCAGCGTTCCTCCTCCGTTTTCATCATTAATTTCTCCTATATTTTTTGTGGTTCCCAGATTGTTATTTGCATAGTCATCAATTACCATTGCCCAGATATCTGAAAACCCTTCATTTAAAGCACCTGATTCCAATTCATAATCCAGTTGTGCTGTATTATTGGTAATCCCATGCGCTATCTCATGAGCAGCTACATCCAGTGTTGTTAAGGGCGTAAAAGAACCTCCACCATCACCATAAATCATAAAGCCACGATTATTAGTAAAAGATACCCAAGCCGCATTGGTATAATTAGTGTCATAGTGTACATAAGAAACAATAGCAGAGTTACTACCATCATAGCTATTTCTACCTTGTTCATTTTTAAAATAATCATATACTACCTGTGCACCCCAATGCGCATCCAGGGCATACTGATCTTCATCGGTATTCATCTCAGCAGCGGTCCAGGTATTATCGGTATCTTCAAATTCGGTTACTATCGAACTGTTGTTATAGTCATTTAAGCTAGTAGTATGGTTAAAATCAACTGTAGCAATACCAAACTTAGCAGATCCACCAGCCAGATGTCCTGAACCTGTATTGGCACGGGTTTCATCATATAAAATATAGTTTCCACTATCCAGATCTGTTCCTAATGACTGAGAACTCGAATATACCGTAGCAGCAGTTCCAGTTGCTAAGGGAGCCGCCATTCTTGTGGCGGCACCAGCTTTCTTTACAATATTATTTTCAGTAGTATCAAAACAAGAAAACACAAGGTTCTTAAATTTTAGAACCTTTCCGGTTTGTGCATCTACATAAAGGATTCCCATTTTTAAGGTTGGCTGGGATACCCCAACTCCAATAGCGTATGCCAAATGAATTTCATTAGTTCTACGGTTTGGTAGAACTACTAAATTTGCTTCGGGACTGGTATTCTTTGAAATCCCTTCTTCATTCAACCAAAAAACAGTCTTGTTATTAAAGTAATTTTGAGCTATTGAAATCACTCGTTGCTCTGAGATTTGGGATGTGGTATTCACTCCTGAAACATCAAAATAAGCTCCGTTATACGAACTATTTACTCCATTTTTTTGATGTAGTTTGACCATTCCCATCTCTACCTTGATCCCATTATAGTATTGTTGATAGGTGGTATGGGTTTGTTTCAATTTATCATTAGCACTTTTAACAGGTCTAAATTCTGTACCAGAAGTTATTTTTAGATTAGAAGACAACACAGTTTCAAAACTTGATTTTTGAAGTGTTTGCTCTATTTTGGTAAAAGGGACTTTTATAAGCTTAGACTGCTGTCCATAGCCTATCCCTATAACTAATAGGCAAACGAAAAAAAGTATTTGTTTTTTCATAAATGGGGTTTTTAATGGTTTATCTTTTAAGCTTTTATCTAGTTGCTACCTTATTATATCCCCTTTAGTTTTGAGCAAAAAGAATCTGTGTCACTTTGAAATATGCAAAGTGAAATACATTATTTTTTCTTCTACTTTTATGGGAATTTTCCTTTTTACGGTAGCTCATTAAAGAATCTAACCGCAAGGAAGAAATCACTTCAGAATCTTACTATTTCTTTTCTTTATAAAATTGTGTAGTATCCATAACATTCTTGATTTAAGGTTGCTTTATTAATTAAAAGTAGGATTTGGGTAATCTCGTTTTTTAATGTTTACAATTCTTCTGTTTATAGTTCAAAAGTACTTCTGGTTTTTGTTTAAAAAAACTAAAAAAGGAGACTTATGGGAGACATTAATTTTAATTCTCATCTTTAACACTTTAATTTTAGACTTCTATCGTATATATGAATTGCCTTAATGATGCTGCGGGCTGTAATCCCAACTTTTTACGTAATCGTTGTATTGCTTTTTTAACCCCTGCAATAGATATTCCCATAAAAAAAGATATCTCAGCATTATTAAAATTCATCTTAATAAAAGCAGCAAGTTTTAGATCATTATTAGATAAATCTTTGTTCATCGCTAGCAACTTTTTATAAAACAAAGGATGTACTTCTTCAAAATGTGCTTTAAACAATTGATAGTGATTCCCTTTTTTTAGGTTATCAGTTATTACCTCATCCACCTTTATTAATTCTTTTTTAATATCTGATGTAACTAGGTCGCTGACTTGATCGAGTTGTTGTTGTACTTTTTCTAAGCACTCATTTTTGGCATCTAACACTAAATAATTAGTGGATAAAATTCTATTCAGCTGATTGGTTTTGACCAAAGCATTATTCAATTTTTTCCAATATGTAATTGTTGCTAGAGTTGCTCGTATAATAGACTTTGAATTATCACGATGCACATATAAATACTCTTTATCCCAGGTCGAAAAAATGTCTTCAATCTCTACTTCATCTTTATTTAACACAATCAACGGAATATCTTTATACATATTAATTTCTCCAAGAACATCCAGTTGTTTTTCCCATTCATTATTTATGGTACTATCCAAAATAATAGTATCAGGGCTCACTCCCCATGATTCAATATCGTTTGGAACCGTATCCATCAAATGTATTTTAATATTCTGCGATGCTAATAACTCTAAGAATTCCAATTCTTTATCGATTGTAATTACTGACACCATAGCATCTTCATAACTATTTTTATATGGAGTATCAATATTAATCATTCGCCAAATATTTAATAGCCGCTTCTTTATCGGTAAAAAACTTGATCTTGCTACCGGTGTAACTGATGTATATTTTCATCAATAAGGATACAATTCCAACAGAACCCACCAACGCTGATTTGTTCATTTTAGGTTGCACCATCTTACCTAGTTTTTTTATCGTTCTTATCGCATTAGGGCTGGTTTTTGAGTTTTTGAGATACACCAGGGCTCTTACCGACTTATCTGATCTTTGCAATCCCATTTCTACCGCATCAGCAACGCATTGAATGACATCTTCATCTCTATGTAATCCTGTAAAATCAATTTCTATATATTCTACATTCATATGATGCTTCCAAGTTGGGGTGGTATACACTAGAGCAGCATGATCTTCCATGATATACATATTTAAAGGGTCCATATCTAGTTACTTTTTTTGATTTTTCTTAACTCTTCTGCTATCTCCTGTAAATGAGTAAACGTATCTTCCAGTTCTTTTTTCTTTTCTTTCATCTTTTGAATTTTTTCAAACTGGTTGTTTGATTTTTTAGTAATAAATATCTTTTTTAAAAAAGGTATCATAGCTCATTGTTAAACACAGTGCTAAGTAACTAACAAAATCTTTTTTTTCTAAAAAAACAGGGGGTACACATGGGGGGACATACGCCAAAACCTAATAATAACAAAGGTTTAGAGGTATTTACTAAAACATACTAGTAGATAAAAAACTATATAGATTTGATATATTCTTCGAGATTTACACCCATAGAAAGATGCATTTTTTTGCGTAAACGACTTCTGGTTTTTTTGACCGCATCGACCGAGGTAAAGCGAAGTTTTGCAATTTCTTTACGGCCTAAAGAAAGACGTAAATAGGAACATATTTCCAAATCCACTTTCGTAAGATTGGGGTGTTTATCTTTTAATTTTTGAAACAACTCATAATTCATTGCTTCCAAATGTTCCTTAATTAAATGAACACGAGAGTCATCTACCACATCAGATTTTAAATAAGAAATAATATCATTTAAATTTAATTTATTACCGCTATTACTATTAGGGTCTAATTTATTTAAATCATCTAAGAGTCTTTCTTTTACTTTTATTTGCCGGAGAGACTCTTTCATTAGGTCAGAAATAGCTTCTTTTTTGGTGATGACATCCTGAGCCAGATTGTCTACTTCCTTTCTTTTTACTTCCAAGAGACCTTCTGTCTTGATACTCTTAGTTTTAACCTTTTTAAGTTCTTTAATTAATGCCCTAATTCCGATAAAACTCAAAAGGCTAATTAAAATCACTATAATTATATAGAGTTTATTTTTAAATGCTTCATTTTCATTAATGGCAATAAGCCTTTTTTGTTCTTCTTTAAATAGTAAGCTGTCTTTTGCCTTTTCATTAGCAAATTTGTAGGATAGCTCCAGCTCTTTAATCTCATTAGATTTTGAAATGTTATATTCTTTATCAGACAAATCTTTATATTCTTTATAATCTTCTAAGGATTTTTTGTGATTGCCCTTTTTATGATAAATCATACTTCTTATCTCATAAGCTTCTATTCTGGGTTGTAGTAATCGGTGCTTTTTTGATAGCGATATTGTCTCATTAATATGCGTAATGGCTTTATTAAAATCACCCAATCCTACATAAGCTTTTGCTATATTAGTATGGGTAGTCATTGTCAATATCCATTTATTATCTTCTTTAAAAAAGACGAGGTTTTTTTTCTCTATAGCTAATGCTTCGTCATATTTTTCTTCACTTATTAATATTCCCGACTTGATAGATAAAACTTCAAAAAGGCCAGGCTTGTGATTCATTGCCTCATATTTTTTTTGCGCTTTTCCGAGATAAAACAAAGCAGAATCTTTTTGCTTCATTTCAGAAAACAAAATAGATGTAAATCTATAATTTATAGCTATATTCCTATCCAAACCAAGCCTATTGTTAATGGTAATAGCTTTTTTGAAGTTAGTTAAAGCGTCTTGATAATTTTTTTGAAATCTGTATAAATTGGCGATATGAAAATATAAAGGAGCTAGTTGAAATGAATCATTCTGTTTTTCGAAAAATGTTTTAGCTTCATAATAATGTTTTAAAGCTTTTCCATAGTTTGATTGTCTTGCATTAAACACTCCATTTTGAACAGAAATTTTTGCTTGATGGAATGCTGAATTATAATTAGATGCACCTATTATTTCCTGAGCTTTAGAAGTAAATTCTTCAATACGATTAAAATCTCTTTTAAAGTGATATCGCCCTAATGACAATAATATCTTCACCTTCAAAGAATCACTTGTTGTCTCCTCTAGTTGTTGTTCCAATCTCATTACTATAGAATCCCTTTTCTGAGAAAACCCTGTCAGCGTACTTATAAAAAAGATTACTAATAAAAAAAGTGACTTAAACATTAACTGATGTAAAAAATTAAAAAGACTGCTATAAAAATACTGATAAAGTTTGACCCAGATTACTATGGACTATCCTCTAAATAGATCTAATATACTCCTCCAGGTTTTCTTCCTTCGAAAGTTCCATTCTTTTGCGTAAACGGCTTCTTGATTTCTTTACTGCTTCTAATGAAGTAAAACGTAATCGGGCAATTTCTTTTCTTCCCAGAGACATTCGTAAATAAGTGCAAATCTCGAGATCAGTTTTTGTTAAATTAGGATGAACTTCTTTCATACGGCTTGCAAACTCATAATTTAATGTTTCAATATCATTTTTGATGAGTGTCAATTGTGAGTCTTCCAAAAGTTCTGATTTTAGATCTGCAATCAGATTTTGTATGGTTATTGACTCATCATTAGAAGCTACCTTTTTAAGATTCTCAACCAGCTTTTCTTTTGACTTTAGTTGTTGAAAGGTTTCAGTACGTAACTCCGAAATTTCTTCTTCTTTCTTACTAATGCGTTCTGTCATACTCTCAATATCCGTAGATAATTTAACCAGCTGTTTTTCAGTTTGCAGTTGTATTCTATTATTTAAAACAATTTGAAAACCAACATAAAACAGAAAACCATAGGTAATAATATACTCGGTTTGTATCACCAACATGGCATTTAACAGATCATTGGCAAGCATCCCACAAGTTATTGTCATACTGATCAACATTCCTTTAGCATATGGTTTTTTATCCCGAACTGCCATAATCATTTGATAAAAACCTAATAGTATTACGAACAAACCATACACCTGAAAGAAAGGAGCACTATAGGTAGTATAAAAAACTGGGAGCGCAATCACATATAAAACTCCAATAACCGGAATAAAAGCACAAAAACGAGCAAATTTTAGAGTATAATATCCTGGAAAAAGGTAAAAATGATACATGATCACAAAAGTCAAACCTCCGTAATAGCCTATATATCGCATCTTTTGAACCAAATCAAAAGAAAGGTCAGGAAAGAAATCATAAATCAATGCTTCTCCCACAAACAATTGTCGGGATACTCCAATTAAACAATACAGTCCAAAATACAGAAAATAGGAGTACTTTGGGAAACTGAAAAAATGTAAAATCTGATAAATTCCAAAAAGTATAACCAGCGCCGTAACAATGCCTTCTATGAGTGGTTTTGCTTTGTTACCATTGTTAAAATAAGTTGTTTCCTGAATCTTTGTTCTTAAAGCAAAACCTCCTCCTAATCGATGTTTATGGTTCGAAACTAATAGCAAAATATCTAAATTGGGTTCATTAGGTAACTCAAATCGTAAGGGTCGGCCATCAATCTTTTCATTGTCAGCAATCTTGGATATCTGACCGTGAGAAATAATCTTCTTTCCGTTGATCCAAACCTCAGCTGCAGCCAGACTCCTTGATATATTGAGTATTACCTTTTTTTTTGGGTTTTTTCTTTTAATAAAAAAACGAAACGTTCCGTATCCTTTGCTCTCATCTATCTTTTGGGACCATAATGCGGCTGGCCAGACTATCGTATCAACAGATTGTAATAAATCCAGAGCAAAATTATTTTTTTCGTCAAGTGGCCATTGTTTCCAATAGAACAAACTTTCACCTTGCACAGAAATCTCAGGATATTTATCAAAATCCCAGCCCGTAAGATCCAATGTTCCTTTTTTTATAGCAGGAACTTCCTGATCCTTAGTTGAACAACCTATCAGGAATATCATTAAAATACCTGGAATACATACTTGTAACAAATATTTTCTAAATGATACTAAATAGGTTACTGATTTTTCCATCAACACAAGGACAATTATGACATCTCCAAAGATAATTTAAAATAGCAGTAAGGAATCATTTTAAGATACATTTAATTGGGTGGTTGTACATAAAAAAACCATTCTGAGATCTCAGAATGGTCTACTTTTTTCAAAATTAATATGATTGCGATCCATTGTCTCAGCAAAGCTCTTTTTGCAAAAGACCAGACTGGATTTCTATTTAGTTTTTCGCCAATTTAAAAGTTTTTTGTATTCCATCAGACATTACTTTTACAAAATACACTCCATCCGAAAGTTCATTAATACTTATACGATCTGTATTTGTAACCAAAGCTTTCGATACTTCTTGACCACTGATCGTATATATAGTAATCTGTAATTCTTTAGAAACCCCTAAAATTTGAAAATAGTTTTTCACGGGATTAGGATATAAAGTTACCTTATCGAATGAAACATCTTCTGTACTCAACACAGGTACAACGTTAATCGTTCGTGTTACTTGTGTAGCGGTATTGCCTACAATATCTGTCGCATTGTAATAAATGGTATAAGTACCTATAGCGTCTATAAACTCTGATGAATCAATGATAATCTTAGATCCATCATCAGTAGTAGCACCCAATTCTGAATAACCTGATCCAATTTCGATTTCCTGCGGATTATTTCCGGTTAGTGTAATCATTGGTGCAGTAGTATCTACTGAGTTTGATGAATCAAAAGTATCATTAAATAACTGTACTCCAGGCTTCGTGCTACAATCGGCAAAGCCATCATTGGTTACCTGCCCACAAGCGGTATAAAACTGATCTAGGTATACTGCACCAGTCTCAAAAGCAACCATGGGGTCTGCGTTGACATCGATGAACTTAATGCGAACGTGAAACAATACTCTTGGTGTTGAAGTAACATTGTTTGCTGTAATAGCTCCTGCACTTAACCCTTGCTGAAAAGCCAATGATACTCTCGAAATTGTATTATCATTTTGGATAAAATCCTTATATGCAGGAACTATACTATATTGCTCTGCAAGGATTGCACCGGAAGGCTGAGAATAAACTAAGTTACTATTGGCCGAAACATTATCTCCAAAAGCGGTTTTATTATACGTTAAGTATAATTGGCCTGAACCTAATTTAAAATCAATCGTACTTTGGATCATGACATCTACATCATAATAATAATCACTTCCATCATTAGTAATCTGGGCATTGGCAAAAGTAAACGTAAGATCTTGCGCCTTCATCTGGATAGCTCCTAAAAAAATCAGAATTATCAGTAATATTCGCTTCATAAGGGTATGTTTTATATGTACTATTATGTTCATTTTGCGTAGGTTTTAAAATTGTTCTCCTTTTCCCAAATTCGGGTTTAATTGATTATTGATATCAGTGTTTTGTACTTGCCCATTCATATCCAAATCAGCATCATTGTAACCTGATCCTCCAAGGAGTTGAGTAATATTAGTTACATCTGAGTTTTGTACCTGTCCATTACCATCTACATCACCAGAAGACATCGCATAGTAATCATCCCCCATATCATTTACGGCATTGGTTCCTCCCAATACATTAGATACATTGGTAAGATCTAATTCTAATGTATCATCATTTAATATATGTGTAGTACTAGAGACAATGCCCAAATGGTTACGATGCGCAATAGCAATATAATAATTGCCTTGCCATGCCAAAATCTCTGGAGTACCTTGCCCAGCATCCAGATCAACTATCCGACCTCCTTGTTGTAATAGAGCAGATTGTCTATGTAGTACCTCAGTAACATCATTAGGATTTCTTAATTGTATTTCTACCCAATCCACAATAGATCGATCAGCTGGACCATTAAATGTTGTGCCTTCAAATAGAGCTGCATCTACATATGGAGAGGATGTAGGAAGCAGGTCACTATCATTCAAATCATCTCTCATAAGGATGTCTCCAACACCTAATTCAAAAGCACCTTCTAAAATAACAGATACATCCAAGTATAAGGTACCACAATGAATATCGAAGCTTGTTTGCACATCTTTTGAAGTAAATGTAGCATTGGCATTATCTACATCATCCACCTGTACACAGTATAGGTCAGGATTATTAGCAATATTCAGGTCAGTAATTAGATTATTGAATCCATTTTGTAGATTAATCCCTGTTAATTTTGTGTTTTCGGCAAACAGACGTTCTAAGAGTATATTGTTGGACAAATCCAAAAACTCAATATCCGAATTCCCAACACTTAAAATCTCAAGACCAGTCAAAAGGCTCACATCTATAGTAGTTAGTGAGGTATCACTTAAAACTATTTCGCTAAGATTTGGGCTATTCCCAAAGGAAACCGATTCCAGATCAGGACAACGGGAAATACTTAGAGTTTCCAGAGCAACATTGTTAGTTAGATTAACCATAATCAAATCAATATTTTCACTTAAATCAATATTTGTCAATCCGATGTTATCGCTTACATCAATAGATGCAATATTATTGTCTTCTAAACCTAAATCTTCCAGCGATGTAAGGCCTGTTATTACAATGCTTTCCAGCCCACAAGATTCTGCATAAATACTTTCTAATTTTGTATTATTAGACAGGTCAATATTTGTAAGATTATTACTTGTGATATTTAAAATAACCAATTCAGTATTATTTGAAAGATCTAAAACACTCAATTCATTACTATTCAGGATTAATTCCTCAACTATGGTGTTGGCAGAAAGATCAATAGAGGAAATGTTATTATTACGAAGTTCAATTTTGGTTAACAATGTATTTTTTGAAAGATCAATGACGGCTAAATCATTGTCTTTTAGCATTAAGTCGGATAAATTTACATTTTTTGTTAAATCAATAGATCCTATGTTATTATTGCCTCCTAATAATGTTTGTAATGCTTTAAAAGCTTCAATCCCTGTTAAGTCTGATATATTTCTACTATCAATGTTAAGAAAGGTAAGGCTCTCGATATTTGCAGTTGGTACTTGACCATCATTAGTGATATCATCATGACCTAAGCTATTCAGTCTAGCTTCAAAATTTGCATCAGGAATTAGGGTATATCCACAAGTAGTTTCACTAAAGGTTATCCCAGCGTCAATATCTGTAAACTCTGTAACCGCTGCCGCAGCATCATCTACCATAATACATGGAAGACCAGCATTACCCGTTGCGTTCATACGAGAGAAATTACTGTTGTTTCCATTTCTGAGATCCAGGCTTACCAAAGCAGTATTGTCAACCCTCAAATCACGTAAAGCGGTATTTACCGAAATATCTAATGTCTTCAGGTTACTTTGACCTAAGTCTAAGGTTTCTAATCCTGTAAGTAACGAAACATCAATTGTTTCCAGAGCTGTTTCATCTGCATAAAGGAATCCCAGGTCAGGTGAATTTCCAAAGGTAACTGTAGTTAACAAAGGGTTTTCATCAATATCTACTCTCTCAAGGTTTGTATTGACACTTAAATCAATCTCAGTTAACTGATTACCATCCAGATCTACGTTTATTAATAATATATTGTTAGAAAGATCAATAGTTGTAAGCGCATTTTCTTCTACATTCAAGAATTCTATATTTGTTAATGCACTTACATCAATTGTACTTATATTGTTATTTTCCAGGTTTAATGCTACTAACGACGTATTTACCGATACATCTATACTTGTTATTTGATTGTCTGACAAGTTTATCTCTTTTAACTGAGTATTGGTGGTCAAATCGATTGAAGTAAACTGACAGTTATTCAGATCTATTTTTTCTAAGAGGATATTATTACTTAGGTCTAATGTTGATAAGTTATTATTATCCAGATCTACATTTTTCAGATTTGTATTGGTGCTCAAATCCAAAGCGTTAATATTACAATCATCTGCAATCATCTCTTCTAACAAAGTACATCCGGTGATATTGATCGCTGTTAACTGCGGATTATCATCAACATCTAATGTTACCAAATTGATATTACTAGAAAAGTCTAGTGTGGTAAAACTATTTTCATCGCAATCAATATAGTTAAGTAGTGTGTTTTGCGAAAGGTCCAAAGCTGTGAGCAGGTTATTCTCAATATGTAATACTTCAAGCTTTGTATTATTCGATAAATCCACAGTAGTTAACGTATTCGCACTACAATTCAGCTCTTTTAATGATTTAAAGGATTCAATTCCTAAAAGATTACTTATCCCAGCGTTACTTACATTTAATTCTGTAATAAAATAGATATTCGCTAAGGGCACATGCCCATCATTGCTAATATCGTCGTATGCAGATAATGCCGCTTCAAAATTTGCATCAGGTACAGAGGCATACACCGTACAATCTGTTTCACTAAATGAGGTATGAATATCGATATTAGTAAAATCATTCATTGCATCTGCTACACTATCCACCAATATGCAGGTAAGTTCTATATTTTCGGTAGCATCAAAAGTGGTCAAATTTGAATTTGCGCCATTCCGGATATTTAACTCGAATAATGCATTTTTATGTACTTCAAGGCTGGTTAGATTCATTAAATTCGATACATCTAACACTTTTAATGAGTTTTCTTTTAGATCAATAATTTGTAACGCGGTATTCTCTGACAAATCAATTTTTTCCAGATTATTAGCACTTACATTTAGTGATGTTAATGACGTAAAATCTTTGATTCCCGTTAAATCCATGATACCCTGATTAGAAACATCTAAGCTCGTTATGCCTACTATATTGGTTGTGGGAATAAAGTTATCATTAGGAAAATCATCATATAGAGCAAGTGTAGTTTCAAAATTATCATCAGGTACATAGGTATGGGTATCACAACCTATGCTATAGAAAAAACCTGACCCCAGGTTTTGCTCTGCCAATGCTATATCATCAACAGATATACAAGTTAAGTCATCATTATTTGAAACACTAAAATTGGTAATCTGCGTGACATCAATAGTACGTAAATCTATACTTGTTAAATTATTACTTGAAACCTGAATAATGGTAATTGCTGTATTATTACTTAAATCGAGGCTTTCCAGCTGATGCCCTGATAGAGTCAAATAACGTAGGTTTACTGCATCACTGAGATCCAATGATGTTAACGCACCATTATTGACCTGAATATTTTCTAATTCAGTAACTCCCTGAAGGGTCATACTAGTTAAATTGTTATTCCCCTGGGGACTATTGATAAAGGTTAAATTAGCAAGGCCCGAAAAATCAAGGCTTAGAAAATTATTGTTGCTAAAACTAAAAGATTCGAGTAAGGTATTATTGGATAGATCTATAGTGGTTAACTGATTATCATCTATATTCAAGCTTTCTAAAGCTACTAAATTGGTTATATCCAAACTGGTTAAAGCATTATCAGTAAGCACCAAATATTCTAAATCGGTATTATTAGAAAGATCGATAGTGCTTAAGTTTGTGTTTTCTGCAACCAGGTTTGTTAGAATACTATTCTGAGAAATATCAATCCCTGCTGCTAAATTAAGATTACTTATACCCAGGTAGTCCAGATTAACATTTGCAGAAACATCTAACGAAGTCAAATTATTATCACCAATAAAAAGCAATTCTAAGGCAGTATTTTGACTCAAATCTACCGTAGTAATACTATTGAAATTGGCCATTAGCTCTTCTAAATTCGTAAAATCTTCAATTCCGGTAAGATCAGTAATTTGTCTGGTTCGTACATCTAATTTGGAAATGTTATTGATATTTGCGGTTGGTACTTGTCCATCTTGAGAAATATCATCATAGCCTAAATCTTCAAGGGCAGCTTCAAAGTTAGCATCGGGAATATTAGTGTATTGAGCATTACTAATGTTAATCCCTACTAAACATAATAATAGTAATGTGTAGTATTTTTTCATATCGTTGGGGTTTTAAAATTGTTCTCCTTTTCCGAGGTTTTGATTCAGTAGATTATTGATATCTGAGTTTTGGACCTGGCCATTCATATCAAGATCTGCATCACTATAGCCACTACCTCCTAATAATTGGGTAATAGTGATGATATCTGAATTTTGAACCTGGCCATTACCATCCACATCTCCTGCAGGAATGGCATACACAGCTCCTCCTACATCGACTAAAGCATTTGTACCATTCAACACACTGATACTTGACAAGAAATCGATATTGGCTTCATTTCCATTAAATGTTTGGGCTATACTTGTGGCAACTGTTAAATGGTTTCTATGTGCTATAGCTACATAATAATTGCCTTGCCACGCATTTACTGTTACCACAGAAGTACCGTCGGTATCCACAATAGAACTATTACGCTGCAATAATGCTGATTTTCTATACAGAATTTCGCTGACATCATCAGAATTTCTTAGCTGAACCTCTACCCAGTCAACAATAGCAGTATTTCCAGTAGTGTCAAAGAGCGTTACATCACAGGTAGCTGCGTCTTCATAAGGCGAAGTAGTAGGTAATACGTTATTAACTCTCAGATCATCTTTCATAGTAAATGAAGTGCCATCAAAAGGGCCTTCTAGAAAGGCTCTTGCATTCACCACACAAGATGTACAATCATTACTATAATTCGTATGCGCATCTTTATCCGTAAAATTGGTATTGGCATAATCAACATCATCAACCTGAACACAATACAAATTTGCATTTCCACTAATTTGAAATCTTTCAAAATTCGAGTTGTTACCATTTTTCGCATTCAAAATTTCTAATTGTGCATTAGATGCATATAAATCCTCTAAATCAAAATTTTGAGACACATCCAATTGCCTGATATGCGTATCACTAATGTTAAGCCTACGCAAGATTGGAAGATTAGATACGTCGATACTTTCCAACCCTGTTTCATCAGCATATAATTCGTCAAGAACAGGATAGGTTTGATCTGAAAAGGTTATAGTAGTCAGACTTGTATTTTCACTAACATTAACATAATCTAATTCCAGATTATTCGATAAATCCAAAGTAGTAACGTTAGTACTATAGAACTCTAACTCGGTTAGGCCTGTATTTGTACTAAAATCAATACTGTTCAACTTACTGCCCTCTTCTATATAGAAGTAGTACAATTCTGTTAATCCTGTGATATCCAAACTTTCAAGTTCTCCTCCTCCATCAAATTCTAAATCTTCCAACAAAATGTTATTGGTAAGATCAATATGAGGAACCTTAGGGTCATCAAACTCCAAGTCTATAAGTGTTACATTTTTTGATAAATCTATCGTTGTAATATCAGTATCAGATAAAATTAATTCTTCGAGATTTACATTATTGGTTACATCAATAGCTGCTAGATTGTAATTATCTTCTAGATCTAATTCTTTTAGCAGCGTATTCTGACTTAAATCAATAGCACTAATATCATTATCATTAAGAATTAACTGTTGAAGTGCTACATTTTTAGTTACATCCAGAGATGTTAAATTATTATCATCTATTTCCAGTTCTCTTATTTTCAGATTATTAGAAAGGTCAATGGAATTTATATTATTCCTTCGTAAATCGATTCGCTCTACGTTATAAAAATCTTGAATCCCGGTAACATCAGTAATACTCCTACTATTAATATCAATAAATTCAGCATTATAAATTGCTAACCTAGGTACTTGTCCATCATTAGCAATATCATCATAAGCACTTAACCCATTCTCAAAATTACTATCAGGGATTACTGTATAAACCGTTCCACAACCGGTACTGCTAAGGTTTGTTTGAACATCTCTGTTTGATAGATTACTATTATCAGCATTTTCATCATCTATTAAAATACAAATCAAATCTTCGTTATCAGTTGCGGTAAAACTTGTAATGTTTGTGTTATTACCGTTTTGCAAATTGAAATCAAATAATAGATTCTCCTGTACATTAACGCTAACGAGATTAGGTAACATCGAAAGGTCTAATATCTGTATCAAATTTTCAGAAACATCAAGATTTTGTAGTAAAACATTAGGAGAAAGATGAAGCTCACGAACTTGGTTTTCATTGATATTTAATTGTGTTAACGAAGAAAAGACACCAATACCTGTAAGATCTGATATATTTTTATTAGCTACATTTAAACTAGTGATCGAAGAAACGTTCGAATTTAGAATATGATGATCATTTGGAGTGGTATCTAACCCTAGATCAACCAAAGCGGCTTCAAAATTAGCATCAGCAATATATGTATACATACTGCAATCTTTACTGAATACAGTATGGCTATCAATTTCACCACTTAAAAAGGTCGTTGCATACACTGCATCATCAACTGATATACAGCTTAAGTTAGGATTGTTATCGGTATCAATCTCAGTTAAAGCTTGTATATTTCCCGTACGAAGGTCAAGACTTGTTAAAGGATTATCCCTTAATTCAATTCGTGTTAATAATGGGTTATTACTTGCATCGAGAGTAGTCAAATTGTTTAGAGAAAGATTCAGCACCTCAATATTCGGGCATTCAGCAAGATCCAAGCTATTGATATTAGCATCATAAGCAGTAATTGTTTGTAATGCGGTGTTATTGTCTAATATTACAGTCGAGAGTGAACGGGCTCTCAAGCAATTGAACTTTTCCAACGCAGTAAGATTAGATAGATCTAAAGTTGTAAGGTTATTATTCAATTGGATGTTAATTTCGATAAGTGCTATATTAGTAGACACATCCAACGTCGTCAATAAGTTATCATTGAGATCCAGATCTTCTAATTTATCTAAGTTTTGAATGTTTACTGAAGTGAGCTCATTATCCTCTGTAGTTAATTCTATAAGTTTTGTATTGGAAGTCAAATCCAACGTTGTCAATAAATTATCAGATACATCTAATACTTCCAAATTAATAAAAGCTTCAATACCTGTTAAATTTGTAAGTCCTTTATTGCTAACATCTAATGAAGTTAACGTTTCAATATTGGAAGTTGGTACTTGCCCGTCATTAAAAATATCGTCGTAGCCCAAAGCTTCTAAGGCAGATTCAAAATTTGCATCAGGAATACTGGTGTATTGCGCAGAACTTATGCTTATACCTGTGCAAAATAGTACTAATATTAAAAAATGTTTTTTCATCATGGGATTACAGGGGTTTAAAAGATTTGGTATTTAAATAGTGGGCTATCTAAACAGTATGCAATAGTAAAAGTTATCATATCAGAAGTCAATTATGATGGGGGTACACATAGGGGGACAATCTTTTTTTTACAATACTAATGCATGTAATAAGCAACCAAAAGGGAATATGGGAGACAAATAGGAGACGTGTTTTTAAAAACTTTGATATTTAACAAAAATGACCATAAAAAAACCACCCTGAAAACTCAGAGTGGTTTGCTTTTGTAAGATTGATATTACTACGACCCCTTAACTTCGCAGAACTACTTTTGCAAAAAATGTAAGTGTATTTCGATTTAGTTTTTTACCATCTTAATGGTTTTATAAGAATTTCCGGATGTGATTTTCACAAAATATACTCCACTAGCTAATTCAGGTATAGCAATACTTTTTGAATCATCAATTACAACTTGTTTTACCTGATGACCATTGATTGTATAAATAATGACTTCTGTTTCTTCTGAAACTCCTAAGATCTGGAAATCACTGTTGGTTGGATTAGGTGTAAGCGTTATCTTTTCCAGTTCTCGATCTTCTGTACTTAATACTGCTACTACATTCACAGTTCTAGTAATTTCTGTAGCTACATTTCCCACTATATCTGTAGCATTATATGTAATGGTATAGGAACCTACAGCATCCGTAAAACCTGAACTATCAATAGTTACCTGAGCCCCATCATCTGTAGTAGCTCCCAATTCTGCATATCCCGATCCAATAATGATCTCCTGCGGATTATCTCCGGTAAGGGTAATCACTGGTGCTGTAGTATCTGGTGAGTTTGATGAATCAAAAGTATCATTAAGTAATTGCGTTCCCGGTTCTCCGCTACAATCAGATAATCCTCCTGCTACTGGACCACAAGCGGAATAAAACTGATCCAGATAAACTGTCCCTGTCTCAAAGGCAATCATTGGGTCTTCATTTACATCGATAAACTTCATACGAGTATGGAGTAATACTTTGGGGGTACTGGTAACATTATTAACTGTTATAGACCCTGAACCTAATCCCTGTTGGAATCCTAATGAAACTCGTGATGTTGTATTGTCATTTTTAATAAAGTCTTTATAAGCTTTGAAACCTCCATATTCTTCTGCAAGAATAGAACCCACTGGTTGTGAATAATCAAAATTATTGCTGGTACTAACATTGCTTCCAAAAGCAGCAGTGTTATAGGTCAAATATAATTGTCCTGAGCCCAGCTTAAAATCAACTGTACTTTGGATCATTACATCTACATCATAGTAATCATCTATACCATCATTGGTAATCTGGGCATTGGCAAAAGTAAATGTAAGGTCTTGCCCCATTACATTTGCATATCCCAACAGGATCAGTGTTAAAAATAGTATTCGTTTCATGGGTATGTATATTGTTTTTCTATAAGTATTCATCAGAAGTAGGTTTTAAAATTGTTGTCCTTTTCCAAGGTTAGGATTCATGATATTATTGATATCTGTATTCTGAATTTGACCGTTCATATCGAGATCAGCATTGTTATATCCTGAGCTACCTAATTTTTGGATCACTTCGTTAACATCCGAATTCTGAACCTGACCATTACCATCATAGTCTCCTCCAATCATTGCAAAAATTCCATTCCCCAAGTCAACTACAGCATTGGCTCCTCCTAATACTGAAGTATTGTCATTGCTTAGGTTTACAGACGTAGTTGTATTTGACAAAGAAATAGTATTTGCGGATCGTATTGCCAGGTGATTACGATGATTAATAACGACATAATACTTTTTGGTCGGCACCTCAAAAGTAAGAGGAGTTATACGATCGTCGGCAACATCTACAATATCTCCATCGCGTTGCAGAACAGCAGATTTTCCGGCAACAATGATGGTGAGATCGTTAGCATCTCTCAATTCTACCCAAATCCAGTCTACCATAGAATTAGCTCCGACATCATCAGTTCTTACTGACTCACTAATCATTGCTCCATCACCATAAGGAGAAGTAGAGCCATAAGCTCCTGAATCTGCTCTTAAGTCATCTCTCATCCAATTTTCTTCTCCTGTAATCGGATTTAGCATGGCTCCCTGTAAAAAGACTTTTGGTGCTATCACCGCCTGGTTACAAGAAATTTCATTAAAACTAACAGTACCGTCAACATTAGTCCAATTGGACGTACTATAAGCCTGGTCATCTACCAGGATACAATATAAACTAGAATTGTTTGTAGCATTAAACGTATTGATATTGGTATTTGCACCACTCTGGATATTTAATGTTTCTAAATCATTATTATTACAGGTAAGGTTTTTTAATACGGTATTAGCACTTACATCCAAACTTGTCAGATTGTTACCTTCTAATAGTATATCTTCTAATAGCGTATTATTACTTACATCAATATTTGTAAGCTGATTCCCAAAAAAGTCGATTGTAGTTAGTTTCGTATTGTTACTTAGATCAATAGCTCCAAGATCATTATCATACATCCCTAGTTGAACCAATTCGGTGTTGTTGGATACATCAATACTTGAGATTGAATTACCATTGGCGTACAAGTTTTTTAATAAAGTATTAGATGATACATTTAATGTGGAAAGCCCGGCGAATTGGCAATCTAATGTAACTAAGTTTATATTGTTACTTACATCTATAGTTCCAAGATTGTTGTCTGAAACGGTAAGACTGGTAAGTGCTATAAAATCTTCTATTCCAGTTACATCTGTAATTGCTTTATTATTGACATTTAAAGTAGTAATACCTTCAATCAATACTGTTGGTACTTGACCATCATTTGAAATATCATCATATCCTAACGCTTCTAATTCAGCTTCGAAATTTGTATCAGGAATCGCGGTGTATTTACAATACGTATCACTAAAGTTAGTAGTAAGATCAATACTTGTCCAATTTGTTGTACTGTAAGTTTCATCATCTACCAATATACAGCTTAGATTTGGATTGTCCTCCACTCTGAAGGTGCCCACATTGGTATTGTTTCCATTTTTTACATTTAAATAACTTAAACTTGTATCATGTGCAAATAGGTTTTGTAATGCAGTTTGATTATTTAAATCTAAGGTTTCAATTCCCGTATCATTTACACGTAAATTTATAATATTAGGATTGTTACTCAAATCTAATTCAGTAACACTTGTACCATTTACACGAAGTTCTTCTAAGACAGGATTGTTGGATACATCAATTGCAGTAAGTGCTGAGTTATATGATTGTAACACTTCCAGGTTGGGATGATTACTAAGATCTAACGAAGCAATATTTGTACTGTAGGTTCTTAATTGCTCTAAAAGAACATTGTTACTAATATCTATACTTGTTAATCCGCTGTTTACTTGTAAACTTAATAATTCTAAAGCTGTGTTGTTTGATACATCTAGTGTGGTAAGATTATTAGCCCCTAGATTTACACTTTTTAACACAGTATTATTGGATATATCAATAGAAGGCAAATTATTGTTATTTGCAGTTAATGTCTCTAATAATGTATTTTGACTAACATCTAATGTAGTCAAATTATTTCCTCTACAGTTTAGGCTTATCAATGCTATAAAATCCTCTATTCCTGTTAAATCGTTAATCCCAATATCATTTACATTTAGACTGGATACAACTTCTATCAATGCGGTAGGTACTTGTCCATCTGCAGAAATATCATCGTACCCCAATGCTTCTAATCTGGCTTCAAAAATAGTATCTGGTATTGAGGTATATCGACAATATGCTGTAGACGTAAAACTAGTATGTATATCCACAGTCCAATTAGCTGTGGCAAAAGAAACATCATCTACCGGAATACAACTTAAATTAGGACTATTGGTTGTTTCAAAATCTGAGATGTTATTGTTGTTTCCATTTCTGATATCTACATAAGTTAATACATCTGAGTCATTTAAATATACTTCTTCTAATAGTATTAAAGTACTCAGGTCTAAAACCGTTAATTGAGTAGTATATTCTCCTTCAATATAAGTCAACTTAGTATTATTACTTACATCTAGAGTTGTTAACGGAGTAGAAGAAAATGAAAAACTTTCTAATAAAGTGTTATTGGTCAAATCAATCGTAGTAATGTTATTTGAATCAATATTAAGATCCTTCAATAGTGTGCTATTTGTAACGTCCAGGCTATTAATATCGCTACCAGAAACATCCAAATCCAACAATAAAATACTACTTGTTACATCCAATGAACTTAGGGAATTCCCTCTGAGATTTAACTCTTCTAAGTTGGTAAGTCCAGTAACAGTAATTGAGGATATATCATTATTACTTAGATCTACATCTTTTAATTGTAGGTTATTAGAAAGATCTATTACAGTTAAATCACTTCCAGAACAATTTAGTGTTTCAAGCGAAACAAAGTCCTCAATTCCGGTTAAATCTGCTACTGTATTAGCCGCGTTATAGGGAATGTATAAGTAAGTTACATTTTCAATCAAAGTAGTAGGTACCTGACCATCTCCAGAAATATCATCATACCCTAAATCCTCTAATCTTGCTTCAAAACTGGAATCAGGTATAGCAGTATAACGACAATAGGTATTACTAAAACTTGTAGAACCATCAATATTTGTCCAATTGGTGGTACTCCAGGCTACATCATCCACCGAAATACAGGTCAATGATGTATTTCCGGAGGCATCAAAATCTGCCGTTACAATAGCTGTATTATTCCCATTTCTTACATCTAAATCTATTAAGTTATTATTGCTACAATCCAAACGAGTTAAAACAGGGTTGTTGGTAACATCAATAACATCTATATTATTATCCGAAACCCTTAATTGCCTTAGGACAGCATTATTTGAAACATCAATAGCTGAAACATTATTTCTTTCAAGTGCGAGTACTTCCAGTAAAGTATTTTGAGAAATATCTAAGTTATTTAAAGCACAATCTTGCAGATATAACTGTTCCAAACTATTATTATTTGTAAGGTCTAAACTAGTTAAGTTAGTACAGGTACGCAGGTTGATTGTTTCAAGAAGAGGGTTATTGGATACATCTATAGTTGCAAATAAATTATCTCTTAAGTTTATAAATGTTAGATTGGTATTTTGACTTAAATCTATAGAGGCTAATTGATTATATCTTCCTTCAATACTATTCAAATTTGTATTTGCTCCTAAAGTTAAAGTGGATACATTATTATTATCAAAAATCAATGTTTGAAGATTGGTATTATTACTAACATCTAAACTACTCAATGAATTGTCTTCACAGCCTAAAGATACTAAGGCAATAAAATTTTCAATACCTGTCAGGTCTGCAATAGATTGATTACTTACATCCAATGTAGTTACTACCTCTATTAAAGCTGTTGGTACCTGCCCATCATTAGAAATATCATCATATCCTAACGCGTTCAAAGCAGCTTCAAAATTAGTATCCGGAATTGCAGTATATTCACAATACGTACTACTAAACGAAGTTGCTCCATCAATGTTCGTCCAATTTGTAGTACTGTAGGCAACATCATCTACAATAATGCAGCTTATAGGAGTATTAGCGGTATTAAAGTTGGTAACACTTGTATTGAATCCATTTTTAATATTTAAATCCACCAATGAGTTCAAATCATTGGCTATCAATGATGTTAAATTTACATTTGAAGACAAGTCCAATGATGATATGTCCGTATAGGCAATGTCCAAAGTACCTAAGTTTACATTAGAACTTACATCAAGTGAAGTAATATCTGAATCCCATAAATCTAAAAAACTCAAATTGGTGTTGGCACTTGTATCCACAGTTAATAGGTCGCAACTGGTACAGGCAAAACGAGTTAATGCTGTATTATTGGATATATCAATACTTGTTCCTCTATATTGTCTTAATCTAAAATCTTCAAGCGCTGTGTTATTACTTACATCAATGGTATTAAAAATATTACCATTTGCAGCCCAAAGTGTTCTGAGGTTTATAAGGTTTGAAACATCCAGCGATGTTAAATTATTATACTGTAAACGCAATACTTCAAGAGCAACAAAATCATTTATTCCTGTTAAATCTGCAATACCCTGGTTTGAAACATCCAGACTTGTGACCACCTCTATTAATCTTGTTGGAACTTTTCCATCACCAGAGATATCATCATAACCAAGCATCTCTAAAGCAGCTTCAAAGTTAGTATCCGGAATAGTCGTATAATCAATAGAGATCTCAAAACTTCCCAGGCTCATTGGGCAAGAAGCATCAAATTGTACCCAAACATCATAGTTAGCAGCTCCAAGACCGGTTATCTCTGCATTTCCTAAATTATCATTAAAAGTATATGGATAAGTATTACCTCCATCAATACTAAAATGTATCTCAGTTTCGGTTGCTTCATCATCAAAACTTACTTTTAGGATTCCGTCATTGATAGTAGGGTGTGTCCCCACTGATTCAGTTACTGAAGCGACTGGTTGTACATTATTATTGAGTTGTATAAAGTACGTAGAACCAGAATTAGATGGACTATCGGCTTCATTTTGACCTATCAGTAATGTTGGAAAAGATACCGCCACTGCCCTATTAGAAAATTCATCCCAACCTCCGCCAGAAGTTATTTTACTTATTTGCGTCCAAGTATTCGTACCATCATCTTTAAATATATAAACAGCATCTGTATTCATAGCACCATTTCCAAAAGTTCCTACATATAGAAAACCGTCTTCTAAAGCTACATCGGTACCAAAACGCTGATCGTTATAACTGTCCTTATCATCATTTTGGATCATCACTCTATTGGTATCTAAATAATCTCCATTACTATCAACCTTATATACATAAACTCTCCCTTGATCAGCTTCGGGTGTCGAAGAAGTCTCAAAATTGTAGGCACCAATAGCTAGGTAATCCCCTTGTACACTTATTGCGCTACCAAAATACTCTGTGGTTTCTGTACCTCTTAATCTGTGTGTACGTGACCAAGATCCATCATTTGCTTGATCCCATATCTGTACGGATCCTGCAGATGCATTACCGACAGAAGAATAATCTTGCGGTCCTCCAACATATGCACGTCCATCTTTTACTAAAACATCATATCCAAATCTTGCGCCATCATAGTTCGATTGCACCTGTGGCTCTAGTTTTGTTTCGGTATATGTAAAAGTATTGGTACCATCGTTTTCATATAAATACGCACAACCACCGGTACAACCATTTCTAGCTCCAACTAGAACTAAATCCCCTTCTATAGAAACCGATTCTCCAAAACGATATCCTGTAGCCCCATCACTTGGTTCAAAAATGGCAACTTCTGTCCAAATACTACTGCCATCATATTCAAATAAATATGCTGCTCCTGTATCTACTCCTCCGGCATTTAATTGGGACCGAGCTCCTACTACCAGATAATTCCCTTCCAGTGCAACTGCCGATCCAAAATTATCTCCTGCAAATCCGTCACTAGCAGTCAAGATAGTTTGTTGTGTCCAGTTTCCTGATCCGTCGTTTATAAAAACGTATACCTTTCCTGCAGCCGCTCCATTACTGCGTGAAGCTACTGCCGCAATATTACCATCAATAGCAACACGTTCACCAAATCGATAACTATTGGCAGCATCACTGGCTTTTGTTTCACTAGCTCCTACGCCAGAAACAGTAACAGTTCCTGAGAATTTACTTTGATCAAAAGGACATTCTGTCTGTCCATAACTATATTTTATAACTAAAGTTATTATTAAAAGTAGTTTTCTTTTCATATTGATTAATTTGTATCCAATTTTTGCTTCTTTATTCTTTTAAATAAGAATTGCTTTTCTATAGATGTATCTAAGCAGTATGAGTATCCGCCAGAAACAACTCTTTTAATTGTTCAATATCAAAAGCATCGCAGTTCGCACGGGATCTCAATGATTTGTTTGAAAATCCTTGTTTTTTACTTTGATTAAATAATTCCTTGATGATTTGTTGTTGTTCTGTTATAATTTCGAATAACAACAAAACATCTTGAGACCTGTTTTTCAAAATTTTAGGTTGATATTTCAACATCCTTGATTGTCTTTTTGAGAATATATTTTTAAACATTTTATAAAGATTTTAGTTTTTAATTTTCACAATAAGGTCCTACCCCATCAGATTATAGTCTGATGAATCGAATCACATATAGCGTGTAATAGCTATACTTCTCTTTATGTTAGTTGATAAATAGTGTGAAAGAAGCTCTCAATTCATACATTGAGCGCCTTATCACATTGAATAATTAGGTAGGTTATAAGTACGTATGTATGATATCGAATGTATTCCTGGATTTATTCGTTTCTCTTTTTCTGTTATTTAGGAAGTTTATCTCCATAAGCAAAGGGGTTTTTAGGTTTAGTTATCAATACGTTACACAAGTAATGTGTTGATTGAGGTTTGGGTTTATATTTATTTTCTAAAAGGGCCTACTGTTCTAATTCTCTAAGTTCTTTTTCAATACTTTCTAATACACGTAATCTATATTCCAGTTTTTCTTTTGTATCTATTATCTTCTGAATCTTTCTATCCTTATTTTTCTTTTCTTTTTTAACTCGGGAAAATTCTTTTAAAAAGTAAAACATAGTTACCAGATATTTATACCGCTAAATAACTAATGAAATTTGAATAAATAAAGAAATATAGGGGTGCAAAGAAGGGTGCAAATCAAATAAAATAATGATTTACAAGTGTTTAACATAATCATCCAATGATTGATCCGCTGTTAATTGAAGTTTCTTTTTTAGTCGGAACCGCGTAGATTTGATGGCGCTTAAACTGGTTTTTCGTAGCTGTGCAATCTCATTTCTGGATAACCCCAGTTTAATAAATGAGCATATTTCAATATCGGTTTTGGTAAGATTTACATGCTTTTCCTGAAGTCTCTGCAGGAATTCACTATTGAGTATTTCTATATTTTTTTTGAGTACTTTGAGCTTATCATCTTCTAGTTTGTCTGTTGCAAGTTCTGAAATTATACCCTCCAAAGAAAGCCCCTCTGCTTCATCGGATAGCTTGCTCAACTCCTTGGTTAGTTTTTCTTTAGTTTGAAGATGAATTATGGTTTCCTCTCTTAGTTTTGTGATTTCTTCATTTTCACTAGTAACTTCGGAACTTAGTTTATCAATTTTATTGGTTAAAGAAGCTTCTCTTATTTGATTCTTTTTCTTTCTTTTTTTAAGATATACAGAACCAGAATATATAATAAAAGTACTTACTAATACTGTTGAGATAAGCAAGGTAAGATACCATCGCTGTTTTAACTCTTCATTTTCAGCCTGGATGATCATTCTCTTCTTTTCCTCTGTATTCCGGATGCTATCCGTCAGCATTTGTTTTGCGAATTTGTATTTCAACTCTATAGCATGAAGTTCTTTTACTCTTTTGTTATCATATACATCTTCATCAATTTTGGTAAATGTCCTGTAATCGTCTAAAGCTAATTCAAAATTATTTAGACTCTTATAGATCTTACTTCTAACATGATATGCGTTTCTTAATTTTAATTTGGCATTGTCTTTTTTTCCTGTCTCAATAGCTTTATTAGCGTGTATTAATCCTTTGTCATATTGTTTCAAGCCTAAATAAGTGTTTGATAGGTTGATATGAGTTGAAATAACAGATAATTTCTTGTTTATTGATTTTACATATTCCAAATACTCCAGCTGTATGGGCAATGCTTCTTCATACCTTCCTATATACGAAAGATGAGCAGCCTTATTTCCTAAAACTTGCTTTGCTCCTTCTTCAAAACCTCCTTTTTTAAAGGAAGAAAGTGCTTTATCAAAATAATAAAAGACAGAATCGGACTGATTCTTTTTCTCATAACAAACAGCCATCATTCCATAATTGTTCCCCAATCCGATTGATCTATTGTTTTTTTGATTGATTACAATAGCTTTTTTAAAGTTGGCTATCGATTTATCCCAATCATTCTGAAACCTATATATCATTGCAATATTATGATAGTTGGATCCCAACTCCAGAGAATCTTTGGTTTCTAAAAGGATCTTTTGTGCTGCCAGGTAATCCTTGAGAGCTAATGTAAAATCAGAATTTCTTCGATTTGCTATACCCGACATATTAAAAGCTCTTGCTTTTTGGGTTCGAACGTCATAGTCAACATTCTCAAGTATCTTAAAGATCTGCGAGGTATATAGTTTTACTTTATTATAGTCTCTACGTTTTTGATAATCTGCTAACTTTAATAATACTTCTACTCGTGAGGAATCTGTTGTAGCATTTTTTAAATTCGTTTCAAGGCGTATCAAAGTCGTATCCACTTTCTGAGAAAATGAAAACAAACAATTAAAGACTATGATATAAAATAAACTTCCGAATTTCATACGTTTACAATATTCTTTTAAGGTAAACCACTTCACAAATTTTTAATATAGGAATCCAACGATTCTTCCTGAGATAATTCTAACTTCTTTTTTAATCGAAAACGCGTAGATTTAATAGCATCCAAACTTGTTTTTCGAAGGTTAGATATCTCTTTTCTTGACAATCCAAGCTTGATAAATGAGCAAACTTCGATATCCGTTTTGGTAAGTGAAGGATGCTTTATTCTAAGTCGTTTCACAAATTCATAATTCAGCGTCTCAATATTCTTTTTAAGTAATATCAGTTTAGTGTCTTCTAATTTATCTGCTTTTAGTTCTGCAATGATACTTTTTAAAGAAATCCCTTCTTCCTGATCTGATAATTTACTGAGATCCTCCGCTATTTTTTCTTTAGTTCTCAAATGAATCAATGTCTCCTTCATCAAATCGGTCACTTCTTCCTTTTTAAGAGAAACTTCTGTATGTAATTCTTCAATTTGTGAAGTCAATGTTGTTTCTCTTAGTTGATTCTGTTTCCATACTTTTCTAAAATATCGTATCCCATAATAAAGTATCAATACAGTTAGAAACAAGGTGATCAATAAAAGTGTGAAATACCACTTTCTCTTTAACTCCTGATTTTCTGCAATCGTCGAAATTCGTTTCTTTTCCTCCGCAAATTGAATACTATCTTTCAACTTTTGTTGTTCAAATTCATACTGAAGCTCAATCTCCCTGATCTCCTTTGCTTTTTGCAGGTTAAACACACTATCGTTAGCTTTAGCATATTTTCGATAATACTCTAAAGCATCTTCAAACTGTTTCATTTTAAAATAAGAAAGGCTTTTTCTTTTATAAGACACTGCCAACCGCCTTCCCATTTTTTCTTTTATAGCAATCGCAATAGATTGATCTACATGAGATATCGCCTTGTTGAATTTTCCTAAATTGTTGTAAGTACCTGCCAGGTTATAATTGGCTGTAGCCGTAGATTCCTTTATTTCCTTCTTTTCTACGTACGCCAAATATTCTAGTTGCAGGTCAAGCGCTTCAGTATGTTTATTTTGTATATTAAGTATTTGAGATTTATTAGCAATTGCACGGTATTTTCCTTCTTCGTATCCCGCTTGCTCATACTTTTGATAGGCTTCTTCCAAAAAATAAGAGGCTGAATCTATTTTACCAATTCTTCTATATGAACCGCCAATAGCATTATAGTTATCTCCGATCTTTTTGGGAATTCCTAAGGACTCATTAATAGCAATTGCTTTTTTAAAGACATTGATCGATTTCCTGTATTCTTTTTGATATTTAAATACGTTGCCAATATTATGATAGTTTGAAGATAGGTTTAAAGAATCATTATACTCCAAAAAAATCTTTTGCGCATCCAGGTAGTATTTCATTGCTTTGCCATACTGAGCTCTTTTTCGATATAATATTCCCAGCTGTTGAAATAGTTCTGCTCGTTGTCGGTTAATGTCGTATCCCAAATTTGCTTTTTTCAGGATTTCCTGTATTTGATTCGCATAGGTTTCAACCTTATTAAAGTCTCTTCGTAATTGATATACTCCCAGGTTTAACAATGCTTCTACTCTTAAAGAATCTGTATTGGATTTTTTCAACCTTTCTTCAAGAGAAACCAATGTGGTATCTTTTTCTTGTGAGAAAGAACCCGAAGAGATACAAATCATTATATATAAAAATAACCTACCAAGCTTCATTATGAAATCGAATATACATAAAGGTATTTATTTTAAAATGAAAAATATGGGTATATCTATTCTAATTACTATATAAAAAAACCATCCACAAATAGTGGATGGTTTGCTTTTGCAAGATTGATATTGCTACGACCCCTTAACTTCGTAGAACCCCTTTGCAAAAAAGTACGTAAATCCTTATCTAATTTTTTATCAGTTTAAAAGTTTTATCAGATCTACCGGAAATTACCTTTACAAAATATATTCCGCTAGTTAGTTCTCTAATATCTATACGATTTACTTTTGTAACTGAAATCTGTTTTAACCTGACCCCATTGATCGTATATATGTTTACATCAACGCTATCAGAAAGACCAGAAATCTGAACATAATCATTTGCAGGATTAGGTGTAATAATCACCTGATCTAACTCTCGGTCTTCTACACTCAATACAAGAACCACATTTACAGTTCTGGTAACCTCTGTTGCCACATTACCTGCAGCATCTGTTGCATTATAATAAATGGTATATGTTCCTTCTACATCCATAAACTCAGAGTCATCAATGATAACATGAGATCCATCATCAGTTGTTGCTCCTAACTCAGTATAACCATCCCCCAATACAATCTCTTGTGGGTTGTCTCCTATTAGAGTAATCATAGGAGGAGTATTATCACAGTTTAACCCTCCATCATTAATGTCCCAATTATAAGGAGCACTGGTTAGGGTATTTCTTGCTGCTTCTGCCAAACAATAGGTAGCGTTTGCTCTTAAATCTATATCCGCAGGAATTTGTATTTCTCCAGCTTCTATGGTTGCCCAACCAATTAAAGTAGCATCATAATTTGCTTGAGACATTCCTGCACCGATAAACATTTCATCCATAAATCTAACATTACTAATATCCCATCCTCCAAGATTTTGATCAAAATTTGATGCTCCTTCAAACATATCTTCCAAGTCTTCAACATTACTCATATTCCAACCACTTAGGTCTTGATTGAAAGCCGTAGCATTTTTAAACATACTAATCATATACTCAACAGTTCCAATGGTCCAAATACCAATAGGCTGATCAAATGCAGCTGCCCCTTCAAACATCGATTCGAAGTTCTCAACCTTACTTACATCCCAGTTGGAAAGATTCTGGTTGAAAGTAGTTGCATTTTCAAAAACATAGCTACAGTCTTTTAAGTTATTGAATGTCCACCCACTGATATCCTCATTAAAAAGGGTACAATAAGCAAACATATCATCAATACGTTCTACGTCAGAAACATCCCAAGTTCCTATGTTATCTTTAAGGTCTTCAAAATTGGTACACTTTCTAAACATATCTTCCAAAGAAGTTAGCTGAGAAAAATCAGGATTATCATCCGCATTTAATTTGAGATTAGGACAGTCTTCGAAACCACTTACCATTGAAATCCATTGCTGAGTGCCCCATTGTTCAATTGTTTGCAACCTAGGTTTAATTGATGTTCCTGCATTGTCAAAATACGGCTGAGGAAAATCTCCATAAATTTTTACAGTATAGGTTCCAGCAGTAGCATATTCGTGGTTTGCAGTGTTGGTTTGGTTAAAAGACAAAGTCCCATCTCCCCAATCCACATGATAATCATAAGAAACGCTAGATCGCGTAGGTATTCTGATAGATTGATTATCCGCAGTAGTTTGCCAGGTAGTAATAAAAGCGTCCGTAGCCTGACACCCTAATCCTGCATCGGTAATATTCCAATTATAAGGAGCACTGGTTAATACATTTCTAGCTGTTTCACCTAAACAATAGGTTATCCCCATTGCTCCTAGGCTCATACCAGTTGGTATTTGTGTTTCTCCAGCGTCTAAAGTTGCCCAGCCAATTAAGGTAGCATCATAATTACTGGTAGACATTCCTGCGTTATTTAGCAAGCCAGAAATACTTATAGAACTACCTATATTACTAAGATCCCAGTTTCCTAAATCTTGATCAAAAGAAGTAGCTCCATTGAACATATTCTGTAATATCGTTGCTGAAGTTAGGCCCCAATTATTCAAAGGTTGATTAAAGGATGTTGCATTTCGAAACATGTTTGCAAAACTTTTTACTTTGCTTACATCCCAATTATTAATATCATGGTTAAACGAAGAACTGTTGAATGCACTACCCAAAAATTCCACGGTTCCTGTATTCCAATTACCTATTTCTCCTCCATTATCAATAAAAGAAGTTGTATTTTGAAATATAAAGGTCATTGTTGTTACCAAACTCAAGTCAGGAATATCAAGAGCATTTAGTACTAATTTTGTACAACCATAAAATGCAGCTGACATAGAGGCCCATTGCTGTGTCCCCCATTGTTCTATCGCAAGGATTTTATCTTTGTCTCCAGTATTATTAAAATAAATGCTTGGAAATTTTCCAGTTATTTTTACTTCATAATTACCCGCTGTTGTGTAGCTGTGCGTTGCATCACCTGTAAATGCAACCTCAATGGTACCATCACCCCAATCCACTATATAATCATATCCTGTGCCATTTGTAGGGATGGTAATACTTTCATTATCAGCTATCGTTTGCCAAGTAGTAATAAACGCATCTCCCGGACAAGCATTTCCTAAGTCATTGATTATCCAATTATAAGGTGCACTGGTTAACGTAGTTACCGCATCGACACTTAAACAGTGTGCTATATCAGCATTTAACGTCAAATCAACAGGAATTGTAGTTTCTCCAGCTTCTAATGTGGCCCATCTGATCAATGTATTATCATAGTTCTCCTGAGACATTCCAGAACCTCTAAAAAAATTATTTAAAGCTTCTACTTTACTTATATCCCAAGCAGAAAGGTCTTGATCAAAGGAGATTGCTCCATCAAACATATTTCTAATATCATAGGTATTGCTCAAATCCCAAGTACTCAAATCTTGATTAAATGCAGTAGCATCTCTAAACATTGCTTCCAAATAATCTACCGTACCCAACGTCCAACTTCCTATGGGTTGATTAAATGAAGTAGCACCCTGAAACATTTCTGTAAACTCAGTTACTTTACTGACATCCCAATTAGCGATATTTTGATTAAATGAAGTCGCATCTTGAAAAGTATCATTAACATTATCCAAAACGGTGAATGTCCATCCACCTATGTTTTCATTAAAAATAGTACACGCTTGAAACATCCCAGAAATGGTCTCAATAGGGGTCATATCCCAATTTCCAATAGTGTCTTTCAAGTCTTCAAAAGCAGAACAATCTCTAAACATTCTTCGCATACTAGTAACTTGAGATAGGTCAGGTATATCATCAGCGTTCAATTTAAGGTTACTACAACCTTCAAAAGCATCAGACATGCTGGTCCATTGCTGCACTCCCCATTGCTCAATAGTCAATATCTTAGATCCATTTGAAGAGTTTCCATTAAAATAGATTCTTGGGAAATCTCCTGTAATCTGCACAGTATATGTTCCAGTAGTAGCATATTCATGGGTGGCATTGCCAGTAAATCCATTTTCAATAGTTCCATCTCCCCAATCTACTATATAATTATATCCAGAACCATTCGTTGGTATAGTAATACTTTCATTAGTAGTAGTAGTTTGCCATGTAGTAATAAAGAAATCTTCAGGGCAAGAATTTCCTAAGTCATTAATAGTCCAGTTATAAGGAGCACTTGTTAACATATTTCTAGCTGCTTCTGACAAACAATAAAAAGTATCTGCATCCAACTTGACATTGGTGGGAATTTGTATTTCTCCACTTTCTAATGTAGCCCAACCAATCAGCGTAGCATCATAATTTGTTTGAGACATTGCAGAACCGGTAAGCATACCATCCATGGAATCTCTATCTGTATTGCTGATATCCCAGTTTCCAAGGTTTTGATCAAAAGTGGATGCATTTAGAAACATAAAATCAAAAAATTGAGCCAACGCTGTATTCCACATTCCAATAGGTTGATTAAAAGCTGTTGCTCCATCAAACATATTAGTTAGATCATTGGCTTTCTCAGTATTCCAATTATTTAGTGGTTGATTAAATGAAGTATTATTTTTAAACATACTAGAAAAATCCTCTACCTTACTTACATCCCAATCATTGATATTTTCATTGAAAGCTGATCCTTCAAAAAGACCAGTCATACTAGTTACAGTGCTAACATCCCAATTATTCATTTCGCCACCATTATCCACAAATGATGAAGTACTTTCAAACATCCTATCCATAAACTGAATCTGGCTCAAATCTGGAGTATCCATTGCATTCAAAACCAAATTAGTACAACCTTCAAAAGCTCCATTAGCTTCTGAAAGTTGTAGGCTTCCCCATTGTTCTATGCTAACTAACTTTTCTTTGTCTACAGATGGAGCATCAAAGTCAAATCTTGGAAAATCTCCATAAATACGAACCGTTAACATTCCAATATTTTCAGCATAAAACAATTGAACTGCATCACTGGTCACGTAAAAAATCTCCCCATTTGATAAACTAAGCGTATACTCATATCCATTTCCTGAAGTTGGCATAGTGAATCTATTTTCGCTAGTAAGATCCCAGGTCATCACAAATACATCACTTTCATTGCAGCCAGGGCCGCTATCCGTTATTTGCCATCCATGATCATTGGTTAATTTTTCTATAATATCTCCTGCCAGACAATATTGACTGCTACCCGCATCAAAGGTGATATTATTTGGACGCGTATCATTCACATTTCGTTCTAAAAACCAGCCTGAAAGTGTTTGATCATAATTCTGTGTAGATAACCCTGCATTAGTATACATTCCTGTCATATCGGTAACAGAATTTATAGTAAAAGATCCTAAATTCTGATCGAAACTTGTAGCACCATTGAACATATTTTTCAAAGAAACCACATCAGGTGTATACCAAAATAAAGGTTGGTTAAAAGCAACAGCATCTCTAAACATGCCTTCAAAGGTTTTTGCTTTAAAAGGGTTACCTAGTGATTGATTGAACACCTTTGCACCCCTAAACATTTCTGAAAAATCTTCTGCTACATTAAAACTCCAGGAAATTAAAGAAGTATTAAACTTGTCAGTATTCATAAACATCTGACCAAAATCTATTATAGTACTTACATTCCAGATTGGGAGGGTTTCCTGTATATCTACCAAATTCGTAGCCCCCTTAAACATAGCTCTTAAAATAGTACTGTTTGTTAAATCAGGAGTATCACTAGCATCAATAGTTAAATTTGTACACCCATAAAATGCCGATTCCATACTAGCCCACTCAATAGCACCCCATTGATTAACGCTAATAATCTTGTCTTTATCTCCTAAGTTGTTAAAATAAATTCTCGGGAAATCTCCAGTTATTTCTACGGTATAGGTATCTGCAGTGGCATACATATGCGTAGCATCACCAGTAATAGTGTTTTCTATCGTACCATCGCCCCAATCTACTGTATAGTTATAGCCATTCCCTGTTGTAGGGATGGTAATACTTTCATTGGCTGTAGTGGTTTGCCAGGTAGTGATAAATTCGTTTTGCGCATTAGAAAAGTTGACAAAACTGATAATAAAAAAAATCGAAATGTAAATTTGTTTCATCCGTAAAAAGTATAAGGGGTTTTTATAATTTTAATGTAGTTTTAAACTTGGTTATGTTAAACCAAGTTTTAAACCACTTATGTCTGATTATTCTTTTATCAGCTTAAATGTTTTATTAGATGTTCCTGCAATAACTTTTACAAAGTATACTCCACTTGATAGTTCCCGAATATCTATACGATTTATTTTTGTAACTGAAATCTGTTTTAACCTGACACCATTGATCGTGTATATATGTATATCAGTTCTATCAGAAAGACCAGAAATCTGAACATAATCGTTTGCAGGATTAGGTGTAATAATCACCTGATCTAACTCTCGATCTTCTACACTCAATACAGGAACAACATTTACAGTTCTGGTAACCTCTATAGCCATATTTCCTGAAGCATCAGTTGCATTATAATAAATGGTATAAGTACCAATCGTATCCATAAATTCAGAATCATCAATGACAACCTGAGATCCATCGTCGGTTGTTGCACCTAACTCAGTATAACCATCTCCCAATACAACCTCTTGTGGATTGTCTCCAAGTAATGTAATAACAGGAGGTGTATTATCACAGTTTAACCCTCCATCATTAATGTTCCAATTATAAGGAGCACTTGTTAACATATTTCTTGCCGCTTCTGCCAAACAATAGGTAGCATCTGCGCTTAAATCTATATCTATAGGAATTTGTGTTTCTCCAACTTCTAAGGTGGCCCAACCGATAAGTGTCGCATCATAATTAGCAGTAGACATGGCTGTTCTTAAAAATAGATTGTTCATTAGTGTGACTTCACTAATATCCCAATTACCTAAATTTTGATCAAACGAAGAAGCTCCCCAAAACATCTCATCCATATTAGAAATACTAGATACATCCCACAAGTCCAAAGGTTGATTAAAGCTGGATGCTGAGAAAAATAATCGTTTCAAAGTTATCATTCCTGAGACATCCCAAGAGTTTAAAGGTTGATTGAATGTGTTTGCTCTAAAAAACATACTTCTAATATTTGAAACTTTACTTAAGTCCCAGTTTCCGATCGGTTGGTTAAAAGAGGTTGCCGTAGAGAACATACTGTTCATATTAATAACCTTAGTACTCACAAACTCTCCGATATTCCAACTACTTATGTTCTGGTTAAACTTAAAGTTAGAATAGAATGCTAATTCAAAGTTGGTTACTCTTCCTACATTCCAACTGCGAATATTCCCATTAAAATTATCTGCTTCATAAAACATATCTTTCATATTGGTGATAGTACTCGTATCCCAATTAGAAAAATCTGGAGATGCCAGAGCTCTGCAGCGTCTAAACATTCTACTAAGGTTGTTTACATTAGATAAATCCGGAGCATCTGTGGCAGTAATCTGAAGCTGAGTACATCCATCAAAAGCATTTTGAAAACTTGCCCACTGTATTGTACCCCATTGCTCAATAGAGCTTATTTTATTTATATCACCTGTATTATTAAAATAAATTCTTGGAAAATCACCGGTGATTTTTACGGTATACGTTCCTGCTGTAGCATATTCATGGGTGACATCTCCTGTAAAACCACCTTCAATAGTACCATCTCCCCAATCAATATTATAATTATATCCTGATCCTGTTGTGGGTATAGTAATACTTTCATTAGCTGAAGTAGTTTGCCAAGTAGTTATAAAAGCACCTGTAAAATCGCAACCTACTCCGCCATCCGTAATCATCCAATTGTAAGGAGCAGTCGTTAGCGTATTTCTGGCTGTAATTCCCAAACAATACGTAGCATCTGCATCTAATTGTACATTTGCAGGGATTTGAGTTTCGGCAATATCCAAAGTTGCCCAACCAATTAAAGTTGCATCGTAATTATTTTGAGACATACCTGAGCGGACAAACATATTGATCATACCATCTCTATCTGTAGTACTGATATCCCAATTACCCAAATCCTGATCAAACGCAACTGCTCCTTCAAACATGGATTCAAAAAAAGCGGCGTCAGTCATAGTCCAATCACCTATAGGTTTATTAAAAGATGTTGCCCCATGAAACATATGTTCAAAATCAGATACATTTTCAGGTCTCCACAAATTTAAAGATTGATTAAATGCGGTATTATCCTGAAACATATTACCCATGGTTTGTACACCACTTACATTCCAGTTATTGATATTTTCATTAAATGTCGATCCTTCAAAGAGACTAACCAAGCTAATAACATTAGTAATATCCCAGTTGTTCATCTCTCCTCCGTTATCTACAAATGAAGTAGTGCCTCTAAACATTGAATCCATAAATTGTACAACGCTTAAATCCGGTATATCCGATGCATTTAACACCAAATTTGTACATCCTCTAAAAGCAGCATTCATATTAGACCACTGTTGCGATCCCCACTGCTCAATAGAAAGAATTTTGTCCTTATCTCCTGTTCCGTTAAAAAAGACTCTTGGGAAATCACCGGTAATTTTTATGGTATACGTTCTAGCATTTGTGTAGGTATGAGATGGTGGGGTATCATCGGTTACAACGCTGGTTATATTATCTCCCCATTCTATTACATAATTATAAGATTCTCCACCAAAAGAAGGTATCGTAATTGTTTCATTTGAAGTTGTAGTCTGCCATGTCGTAATAAACTTTTCATTTTCTGGACATCCTAAGCCAAGATCCGAAATTCTCCAGTTATAATCATTCACCAATTGTGCACGTTCTGCAAAAGCATCACAGTATCGGGTAAGATCAACCGATAAAACAACATCGCGGGGAATTCTGGTTTCTCCCGGATCCAGTGTAGCCCAGCCCTTTAGTGTTTTATCGTAATTTTCTAAAGAGAAACTATTAGTAGCAAGAGAAGTTGTTGTAATAAAACTTCTCATGTTTATGACCTCGCTAATATCCCAATTTCCTAAATCCTGATTAAAATTCGGACACTCATAGAACATTCCACTAAAGTTCGTTACATTAGAAACATCCCAATCCCCAACATCTTCATTAAAACCTGAATCAATAAACATAGCGTTCATATTGTCGATGCTAGCTGTGTTCCATTGTCCTATGCCATTTTGCAAATCTTCAAAATTAGTAGTGTTCGCAAACATTCTTGTTGCATTGGTTACCAAGCTAAGATCAGGACTATCCATCGCATTTAGTGTAAGATTAGCACATCCATTAAATGCTTGCGCCATGGATTCCCATGCTATGGTACCCCACTGCTCTATGGTTAAAATCTTATTTTTATTACCTCCGTTATTGAAAAATATCCTAGGGAAGTCTCCTGTAATTTTTATAGTATACCTTCTTGCTGTCGTATATTCATGTGTAGCATTTGCTGTAAAGCCAACTTCTATGGTTCCATCTCCCCAATCAACAGAATAGTTGTATCCAGCTCCTGTTGTGGGTATGGTAATGCTTTCGTTTGCTGTGGTAGTTTCCCAAGTAGTGATAAAAGCATTCGTAAAATTACAACTTAATCCCCCATCGGTAATAGTCCAATTATATGGAGTGTTGGTTAGTATATTTCTAGCAGCTTCTCCTAAACAGTAGGTACTATTACCTCCGTTAAACATAATATCCGTAGGTATTTGTGTTTCTCCAGTGTCTAAACTAGACCAACCGATTAAGGTACTATCATAATTTACTGTTGAAATTTCTGCATTCGTGAACATACTATTCATACTGATGACTTTAGAAATATCCCAAGCTCCTAAATCCTGATCAAACACTTGAGAGGCTAAAAACATGGATGACATATTCTCAACTGCACTGGTATCCCAAATATCTAATGGTTGATTAAAGGATTGCGTTCCCGAAAACATACTTGATAAATTGTTAACTTTACTAACATCCCAATTATTTAATGGTTGGTTAAAATCTTCTGTAAAATTGAACATTCCTGCCATATTAATTTCATCCGATACAGCAACAAACTCACCAATATTCCAGCTTCCAATATTTTGATTAAAGATTGTACTCCCTCCAAACATATTAGAGAAATCTGTTACTTTACCCACATTCCACGAAGTAATATTTTCATTAAACTTTGTGGCAGATTGAAATAATGCATCCATATTGGTGACATTAGAGGTATCCCAAGAATTCATAACGTCTTTATTATCCACTAAGTTTAGCGCAATTCTGAACATTCTGGACATATCGGTAACATTGGATAAATTAGGTGTATCATCGGCATTCAATACTAAGTTTCTACAACCTTCAAAGGCTGATTGCATACTGATCCATTGTTGTGTCCCCCATTGTTCAATTGTTCTGATTTTATTAGAATCTCCATCATTATTAAAGTAGATTCTTGGAAAATCACCCGTAATTCTAACGGTATATGTTCCTGCCGTTTCGTAATTATGCGAAGCATTTGCTATATTTCCATATTCAACTGTTCCATCACCCCAATCGATGTCATAGTTATATCCTGTTTCTACAGTTGGAATGGTAATACTTTCGTTATCAGCAGTAGTTTGCCAGGTAGTTATAAAGAAATCTGTTGAAGCGCAGGCCGCCCCATCATCAGAGATAGACCAATTGAATCCACTATCATCAATCAGTGTGTTTCTAGCTTCAGCTCCAAAACAGTATTGGCTACCTTCAAAGCTGATACTGATATTAGACGGAATTGTCTCTCCTACATCCTGTTTTGCCCAACCGATAAGCGTGGCATCATAATTTTCTATCGAAAGTCCTGATTGTTGGAACATTGCCCCCATATTAGTGACACTCGAAAGATTCCAGTCGCCCACATTTTGATCAAAGTCCGATGCTCCAAAGAACATACCTCCCATATTTTCTACGTTACTTGTATCCCAAGTATCTAATGGTTGGTTAAAAGCTGTTGCAAAACCAAACATACTCACCATATTGGTTACTTTACTTATATCCCAAGTATTTAGTGATTGGTTGAATCTACTAGCAGAATCAAACATAGCTTGCATAGTAATAGTACCTGTCACAAATTCTCCGACATTCCAACCGCCAATATTTTGATTAAACTGCGCATTATTATTAAACATCCCTAAGAAGTTTTCTACTTTACCTACATCCCAAGAAGTGATATTAAAGTCAAAAATAGAATCGGCAAACATATATGCCATATTAGTAATGGTGCTTGTGTTCCATGAATTCATAGATGCTTCATTATCTACAATGTTATTAGTACCCATAAACATACGCTCCAGCGATGTTGCCAGACTTAGATCAGGGGCATCAGTTACATTCAACTCTAAAGCAGTACAGCCATAAAACGCACGCTCCATGCTGGTCCACTGCTGCGTTCCCCATTGGTCTATAGAAGTAATGAGGTCTTTTGATCCTGTATTATTAAAATAGATTCTAGGAAAATCTCCTATTATTTTCACTCGATATACTCCAGCGGTAGTATAAGTATGTGTTGCGTTTCCTGTATATCCAAACTCAATCGTTCCATCACCCCAATCGATATCATAATTATACCCAATTTCTGTAGTAGGTATGGTGATGCTTTGGTTCGCTGTAGTCGTTCGCCAGGTGGTGATAAAAAAGTCTGTACTTGCACAAGCAGATCCTCCATCATTGATCTCCCAATTTTTATCAATATCCAGTATAGTGCGCGCAGACTCTCCTAAGCAATAGGTAAGCCCTGAAGCGCCAAGATTAAGATTATCTGGCGTATTAGGATTCCTTGCCCAACTAATTAGTGTTGTATCATAATTTGCGGTACTCAGATTCGTGCCATTTAGCATATTCACCAGATCCGTAGCATTGCTTAAATCCCAATCCCCCAAATCTTCGTCAAAAACAGAGGCTCCTTGAAACGTGCTTCTAAAGTTTTCTACCGTACTTAAATTCCAGTTCTTCATTTGTCCACCATTATCGACTAACTTTCTACAGTCTTTAAAAGCCTTAAACATATTTGTAACATTGGATAAATCAGGAATATCCGTAGCATTAATCACTACATTTCCTGCACCTTCAAAAGCTCTATCAAAAGAAGACCATTGCCCAGTACCCCATTGCTCTACAGAACGCATTTTGTTCCCAATATTTGTAAAATTGTTGGTATACAATCTTGCAAATGCTCCAGATATTTTAACGATATAAGTTCCTGCAGTAGCATATGTATGTGATGAGTTTCCTCCTTGATTTTCTGAAGTGGTACCATCTCCCCATTCTACATTATAAAAAGATCCACCTCCAGAGGTGCGAATTTGTATACTTTCATTGTTGGATGTGGTTTGCCAAGTGGTAATAAATTTATCGGCTTCCGTACAATTGATTGCATCTCCGGATATTCTCCAACTTTCTCCACCAATCAAACTCTGTCTTGCTGTTGCTGCATTACAATAACTTAAACCACTAGAATTCAAGGGCACACCTCTTGGAATTCTAGTTTCTCCATTGGCTATGTCTAAAGTTGCCCAGCCGATTAAAGTAGCTTCATAATTTTCTTGTGACATACTAGTTCCTACAAAAAAGCTACTTAGTTGACTATTATCTGGAATATTACTTAAATCTAATGCCCCTAAATTCTGATTAAAATCTGTAGCATTAATAAATAAATTTTCTATTCCTACCGTATTTGCAAGACTTTGAAGTTTCCAGGAACTAATGTCTTGATTAAACTTTCTTGCATTAGAAAATGCTAGATTTAATGATGTTACATTTCGTACATCCCAATTGTTTAAAGGTTGATTAAATGTAGAGGTTCCACCAAATATCAACCCCATTTCTTGAACATTAGCAACATTCCATGCATTGATATTTTCATTAAAACCGGAAAAACGAAAAAGACTTCTCATATTAATAATATTTCCCGTATTCCAATTTCCTATAATGCCTTTTAAATCTTCGAGATTAGAGGTTCCACGAAACATCTTCTCCATAGAAGTTACTATACTTAAATCTGGGGTATCATCTGCATTTAGTTTCAAATTGTTGCAGCCTTCAAAGGCTGAATTCATGTTTGTCCACTGCTGTTTTCCCCATTGCTCAATAGTCAATATCTTACTTCTATCCCCTGAATTATCAAAGTAAATCCGTGGAAAATCACCGTAAATTTCTATGTTATGTATTCCTGGTGTTTCAAATGTATGAGTAACATCACTGGTATTTCCGACAGAGATAGAACCATCTCCCCAGTTTACGGTATAATTGTATCCAGAACCAGCAGTAGGTATAGTAATGGTTTCATTTTCGGTTGTAGTTTCCCAAGTAGTAATGAATTTATCTTCCTCACAAGCTTCACCTCCATCTATAATGGTCCAGTTAAATTCTGATGGATTGGTAAGTATATTGTTTCGTGCTAAACTTGCATTACAATAGGTACTATTTCCAGCGCTAAAAGACACATTATTGTTCAAACTCAGTAATGCCCATCTGTTTAAGGTATCGTCATAATTGTCTGATGATAATTGTATTCCCTCAAACATATCCGTCATTTGAATGGCATTACTAACATTCCAAAAACCAAAAGTTTCATCAATAGGTGCCCTGGCAAAGGCTCTATTAAAATTAGTAATAGTGCTTACATTCCAGTTTTGCACGGCACCGCCATTATCTTTTAGGGATATACATTCCCTAAACATATCCTGCATATCCGTGCAATTAGATAGATTAGGCGTATCTGTAGCATTTATTTCCAGATTGGTACATCCATAAAAAGCTTCTCGCATACTCGTCCAGGTATTGTTCCCCCATTGTTCTATAGATACTACTTTTTGTGTATCCCCTGTATTAGTAAAAAAGATTCTAGGAAAAGTACCTCTTATGGTAATGATATAATCACGTGCTTCAGTATACATATGGGTAGCATCCCCAGTAAATCCATTTTCAAAAGCAGTAATAATAGTGACTCCTCCTGATTGATAAGGGTCACTCCACCGTACATCATAATTGTAGGTTTCATTGATATTGGTGGGTATGGTGAAGGTTTCATTTGAGCTAGAGATTCTTATTTTCATTCGAAAAGTATCCTGGGCAAATGCCGTACTAAAAAAACTAACAATAAAAAATAGTGTAATGTAAAAGTGTTTCATAAGGGGATTTTTTGGAAAAAAGAATTAAAATCAAAAAATACTTTATCAAAAGTGAGTACAAAATTAAGATAGTTTTAAGAACTCTAAAGAAATAAGGGGTTGCAATAGGGTTGCACCCCGTTAAATGATTGGATGTTTATTCCTTGTTATTAAAGTTTCTTATAAACTCAATAATGTCCATTTTTGAATCAACTCCTATTTTCTTACGAATACGGGATCGTGAGGATTTGATGGCAGAAACCGTATTGTTTTGTAGTTTACTGATTTGGGTGGCATTCAATCCTAATGTCATTAAACAAAGAAGCTCTTTTTCCTTTTCATTCAATTTAGAGAAATTATTATCTAAAATCACTTTAAAATCCAGATTTACCTTATTGAGATAAGATTTTAGATCGGTTGAATTATTTTTTGCCACTTTTTCAGAAAGTAAGGACGCCGAAAGTGATTGCAATGCTGTTTTGCGTTCCTTTTCGTTTTCAAGTTTAATAATATCTTTTATCTCACCTAATGTCTTGCTCAAAACTTCCTGACGCAATGAATTTTCGATCACTACCTTTTTAAGTTCATTCTCTTTGGTAACCAAAGAGAGTTCTGCTTTTACTTTATCTAGTTGTTCTCTTTCTAATCTATTTTTAGTCAACTCTAAACGCTGTTTTGCATTCTTTTTGGTAAGCCAAAAAATAACACCCCCCATGACTGTGGCAATTACAAAAAGTAACAAGTATAGTTGCTTTCTTGAAGTTTCATTCTCAAGTTGTAATTCATTTGCTTGTTTCTCCTTTTCAAATTTATGATTCAGCTCTAATGCAGTAATGCGTTTAGCTTTTTCCGTATCATTGATAGAATCATGATAGACCTTGTATGTTTTATAATCTTGTAATGCTTGTTGATACTCTTTTCTTGTTTCATTAAGATTACTTCTGCTATAATATTGTTTTAGTAACAGCCCTTTATTTTTTTGTTCTTGGGCAATAGTAATTGCACTATCCAGATATGGTAATGCCTTTTCATATTCCTTTAATGCATTGTATAAGACCGCTACATTCAGATAACTAATACTTAATTCACTTTGGTCTCGTACTCCCTTCGAAATTCCTATATTTTCGTTATAAATAGCAATAGCCTTATCAAATTCTTTATTGCTATAATGAATTGCCGCTAAAGTACCATTTACTTTGGCTAATCTTGTTTTAGAACAAGGCAATGCTTTCACTTTTAAAATATGAATCAAAGAAGAATCATTTTGTTTATTAGCATAATAGGTTATAGCTAACATATGATGCGATACGGCCAAACTTTCAACATCGGTTAATTTTTCTTTAATCGCAATGGCATTTTTAAAATATTGTTTGGATTTTTCATAGCCCTTTTGTCTCCTATAAAACATTCCCAGATTATGTAATGAAAACCCAATTGTAACAGAATCTTTTATAGCTTCGCTAATATCTAGTGCTCTTAAATAGTTCTTCAAAGCATTTTCTGCATTACCCCGTTTGCTATCTATTATACCCAGGTAATTTAGCGCTTGTGCTTTATTCTTTTTATAATACAGTTCAGAACTCTGGATTTCTTCAAGTTGTTTTAAAACGTCATTAATAATAATTCTGGATGTATCAGAATCAAAACGACGCATCTTTTCAATTAATTCAATTTTGTATTCAATTCGAGCCGAATCAGTGATTGCTTCCTCTATTTTAAGTTTTAAATCTATAACGAGACTATCAGAAGATTGAGAAAAACAAGCCAGTGAGAAAAAAAGAGTAATTATAAAAGTGAAACTTGTTTTCAATGAGGAATTTTTAGAGCAATTAGTACAAAGTTATTTATACACAAAAATACAAGTTCATTGTATTTATATCTTAAATGAAATCAAATTGATCAATTTTTGCCACCTTATATGTTTTTTCTATATTTTTTTAAAAAAATCGTAATAAAGTAGCTTTTAAAAGAATAATTTTTAAAATATTCACAAGAAATGACATCGATAAATTTTAATACTTATATTTATCCTTTCATATTAACACAATACGTAAACAATATATGGGGACTTACAAAGTTCGGGTAAATGATACCTTGGAGTTTGAATTTACCAAAGAGGATATTTTGAATATCGATGTTATACCTGGTACCGAGGTATCTCAATATCATATCCTTGAAGACAACACGTCTTATCATACTCAAATTTCAGAAGCCGATTTCAATTCAAAAAAATATACAGTAAACGTAAACGATAGTACTTATCAAGTTGCTATCGCTGATGAATTGGATGCTCAAATCAAAGAAATGGGATTCTCCTTAGGAGCCTCCAAGCAAGTAAATTCTGTAAAAGCTCCTATGCCAGGATTATTATTAGATATTATGGTTGGAGAAGATCAAGAAGTAAAAGAAAATGATCCTTTACTAATTCTTGAAGCTATGAAAATGGAAAATGTCATTGTATCGCCTAGAGATGGCGTCATCAAATCTATTTCTGCTTCAAAAGGAGAAGCTGTGGATAAAGGACAATTATTAATCGAATTTGCTTAAGCTCATCAGTTAATCACTGTATTATGAAAAAAATATTAGTAGCCAATAGAGGCGAAATAGCCATTAGAGTAATGACTACCGCCAAAAAAATGGGTATTAAAACTGTAGCCATATATTCTACAGTAGATAGAAATGCTCCTCACGTGCAATTTGCAGATGAAGCCGTTTGCATAGGAGAAGCTCCATCCAATCAATCGTATTTATTAGGTTCAAAGATTATCAAAGTAGCCAAACAACTAGATGTTGATGCTATACATCCTGGTTATGGGTTTCTTAGTGAAAATGCCGATTTTGCTGAAGAAGTTGAACAGAATGATTTAATTTTTATAGGCCCAAAATCCAAAGCTATTAAAGTTATGGGGAGTAAGCTAGCTGCTAAAGAAGCAGTAAAAGCATATGACATACCCATGGTACCTGGAATCGATGAAGCCATTACAGATGTTGATAAAGCCATTGGAATTGCTAACGATATTGGTTTTCCTATCCTAATTAAGGCATCTGCTGGTGGAGGTGGAAAAGGAATGCGTGTTGTAGAAAAAGAAAGTGATCTCGAATCTCAAATGCAACGAGCTATTAGTGAAGCCACTTCGGCTTTTGGAGATGGATCTGTATTTATTGAAAAATACGTAGCCTCGCCAAGACACATTGAGATACAAGTCATGGCAGATAGTCACGGTAATGTGATTCATTTATTTGAAAGAGAATGTAGTGTACAACGTAGACATCAAAAGGTGGTGGAAGAAGCTCCTTCTGCAGTATTAACACCAGAACTACGTCATGAGATGGGAGAAGCTGCCGTAAAAGTGGCAAAAGCCTGTGATTATGTAGGTGCTGGAACAGTTGAATTTCTTCTGGATGAAAAACATAATTTTTATTTCCTTGAAATGAATACACGTTTACAAGTAGAACACCCAGTAACAGAATTAATTACTGGAGTTGATCTTGTAGAACAACAAATTAAAGTAGCCAGAGGAGAAAAACTTTCAATACAACAAGAAAATCTAAATATTGAAGGGCACGCATTAGAGCTTCGTGTGTATGCAGAAGACCCATTGAATGATTTTTTACCAAGTGTTGGTCATCTTGATGCATACCAAATTCCAGTAGGAGAAGGTATTCGAGTAGATAATGGTTTTAAAGAAGGAATGGATATCCCGATCTATTACGATCCAATGTTGGCTAAACTTATCACCTATGGTAAAACAAGAGAAGAAGCGATTCAAATAATGCTTAAAGCCATCAGTGAGTACAAAGTAGAAGGTGTTTCTACTACGCTTCCTTTTGGAAAATTTGTATGCGAACACGAAGCTTTCAGATCCGGGAATTTTGATACGCATTTTGTTAAGAAATACTATGCAACAGAAAAGATTGAAGCAGCCACTACTCAGGAAGCAAAAATAGCCGCTATGATTGCTATGAAACAATACCTGGACGATCAAAAAATTGTAAGACTCCCAATACATTAATCATTTTATGGATTCTAAAATAAAAACATTACAGGAAAAAGTTCAACAAGCTAAGTTAGGCGGAGGTGAAAAACGTATTGAAGCGCAACACGCTAAGAAAAAATTAACTGCGCGTGAGCGTATTGAATATTTAATGGATGAAGGTTCCTTTGAAGAAATAGGTATTCTGGTAACGCATCGTACCACTGATTTTGGTATGGACAAACAAATATTTTCTGGTGATGGAGTCGTTACCGGTTATGGAACAGTAAATGGTAGGCTTATATATGTATATGCCCAGGATTTTACTGTATTTGGCGGTTCTTTATCCGAAACACACGCAGAAAAGATCTGTAAAATCATGGATATGGCTGTTAAAATGGGAGCACCAATAATCGGTTTAAATGATTCTGGTGGAGCTCGTATACAGGAAGGTGTGAGATCATTAGGTGGATATGCAGATATTTTTTATCGCAATGTACAAGCATCTGGAGTTATACCACAGATTTCTGCAATTATGGGACCTTGTGCTGGTGGTGCTGTATACTCACCTGCAATGACTGATTTTACTCTTATGGTAGAAGATACTAGTTACATGTTTGTAACTGGTCCAAATGTGGTTAAAACGGTTACTAACGAAGAAGTCACTTCTGAAGAATTAGGTGGAGCCAGTACACATTCTACTAAATCTGGGGTAGCACACGTGACCTCAGCCAATGATGTTGAGTGTCTTGAAGACGTTAAGAAATTATTGAGTTATTTACCACAAAGTAATATAGAAACTCCCGGCGCACTTGAATATACTTTGACTGATGAAGTAAGAGAAGTATTGACAAACATCGTTCCGGATAATCCTAATAAACCTTATGATATGCACGAGGTTATTGACGGGATTATTGATGAAGATTCTTTTTATGAAATTCATAAAGATTATGCAGAAAATATTATCGTAGGATTTGCCAGATTAGGAGGTCAAAGTGTAGGTATTGTTGCTAACCAACCTATGTTTTTGGCTGGTGTTTTGGATGTGAATAGTTCAAAAAAAGCTGCTCGTTTTACTCGGTTCTGCGATTGCTTTAATATTCCATTACTTGTTCTTGTAGACGTTCCTGGATTCTTGCCAGGTACGGATCAAGAATGGAATGGAATCATTGTTCACGGAGCAAAACTATTATATGCCTTAAGTGAAGCCACAGTACCTAAAGTTACTGTTATTACTCGTAAAGCATATGGGGGTGCCTATGATGTTATGAACTCTAAACATATTGGTGCAGATATGAACTTTGCCTGGCCTACAGCAGAAATTGCTGTGATGGGAGCCAAAGGTGCCAGTGAAATTATCTTTAGAAGAGAGATACTCGCTTCTGATGATCCTGCTGCTAAACTTGCTGAAAAAGAAGCTGAATATGCAGATAAATTTGCAAATCCTTACCGTGCAGCACAACGAGGCTTTATTGATGAGGTAATCTTACCAGAGAATACCAGAAGAAAGCTAATCAAAGCTTTTAGTATGTTGGAGAACAAACATGTGGATCGACCAAAACGAAAACACGGAAACATTCCATTATAATTTACAAGACCCCAAAGACATTGAAAACCTTTGGGGTTTTATTTTTTTATGATTTCTTGTCGATGATTTAATCCCAAATCAATCAATTCTGCTATTAAATTATCTAACGTTCTACCGTGAGATGTAAGTGCATATTCTACTGTGATGGGTTTTGAATTTACAACGGTTCGCGTAATTAACCGGTTCATTTCCAAATATTGTAAATCGCTAGACAACTTTTTAGAAGTAATTCCATTCAAAGCTTTTTTAAGTTTCATAAAACGCATCGTCCCGTTTAATAACAAGATACCTATTATCAGTATTTTCCATTTACCTGATATCAGTTCCATAGTGTCTTTTATAGCTAATATTTGTTCTATGCATTGTCTTGACAGAACGATTTCTTCATCTTTTTCCATGTTAAATTCTACTTTATAGTTTCTTTAAGTATACTAGTATACTCAAAGAAACTAATACTACAAATATATAACTCTCAATATACCTTTGTGAGAACAAATTAAAATAAATATTATGTCAGTAATTATGTATGTAGATTTTCCTCATCAAGATGTTTGGGGAGATGAGATGGCAAGTCAAATGTCTGAGCTTGCAGAAAGTATAATGAGTGAACCTGGTTGTATTTGGAAAATATGGACCGAGAACAAATTAGATCAAACTGCAGGAGGAGTTTATTTATTTGACACAAGATCAAATGCTGAAAACTATCTACTAAAACATACCGAAAGATTAACAAAATGGGGTTATAAAGCTATAAGAGGTCGCGTTTTTGAAGTAAATAAAGAACTTTCGACAATAGATAAAGGTCCTATTTAATTCTATTACCAAAAAACCTCAAGATTTTCAGAAGTTTTGAGGTTTTATTTTAAAAATAAGAGATCTAATTAAACTCTGTTTTGTTAGATATTTATTAGGGAAAATTCATTCATATTCAATACCCATTGTAACAATTCATTCATTAGTTCGTCGAGTTTCTATCATATCAAAACTCGAAAAAATGTATTCAAATAAAAAAATGGGGAGACTCGCAGGAGCACTCTTTTTAATCCTCGTTATCGCTGGAGTATTTGCAGAATTTTTTGTTAGACAGAAGCTTTTCGTATCTAATGACCTTGCTGCCACAACACAAAATATAATTGACAATGAATGGCTTTTTCGCTTAGGATTTGTGAGTGATTTATTAATGTCAACCACGTTCTTTTTTTATACGTATGTTCTCTATCTCATTTTTAAATCCGTGAGCAAGAATATTTCTCTATTCATGTTATTATGTGTGGTTATTTCGGTAGCAATGTATTGTCAAAACATGTTAAATCAGTACTCTGCACTTATGCTATTAACTGATCCTAGCTATAGTGAAGCATTTAGAAATGATCAATTACAGGTATTATCTACCTTCTTTTTAAATATTCATACTGAAGGGTATTTTGTAAACCAAATATTTTATGGGATGTATCTATTACCTTTAGGCTATATGATTTATAAATCACGTCTTGTTCCTAGAATCATAGGAGTGTTATTGATGTTGGGGTGTATTGTAGATCTGATAAATTTTGGAGTCTATTTTCTTTTCCCAAATACAGAATCAGTTTTTTTACAGAATATCACTATTCCAGCAGATATAGCAGAAATATCTTTTTGTTTATGGTTATTAATTATGGGGGTCAGAAACCAACCCCCAAATTAATTTATTCTTATATTTCTTTTATAATGAAATTATAGTGCTTCATCCATAATATGTTGCACTACTTCAGGATTCAATAATGTACTGGTATCACCTAAATTACCGGTATCTTTTGATGCTATTTTTCTTAAAATACGTCGCATAATTTTACCACTTCGAGTTTTGGGTAGTCCAGGTACAAACTGTATTTTATCAAGTTTTGCTATCGGTCCGATCTTATCTGTAATCTGTTGATTAACTTCTTTACTAAGGTTATCTCGATCTCTTGATTCTCCGGTTTCCTTAAGAATTACATATCCGTATAATGCGTTTCCTTTAATCTCATGAGGGAATCCTACGATTGCAGATTCTGCCACTGCCGGATGTTCGTTGATCGCATCTTCAATTGGAGCAGTACCTAAGTTGTGACCGGATACAATAATTACATCATCTACTCTACCGGTAATTCTATAATACCCTACCTCATCACGTAATGCTCCATCGCCCGTGAAATATTTATTTTCAAAAGCAGAAAAATATGTATCACGGTAACGTTGATGATTCCCCCAAATAGTACGGGCCATAGAAGGCCATGGATACTTGATACATAACCTACCTTCTACCTGATTCCCATGTATCTCCTTACCGTTTTCATCCATTAGTGCTGGTTGTATGCCTGGCATTGGCAAGGTAGCATATGTGGGTTTAGTTGGTGTAGCAAAAGGTATAGGAGAAATCAATATTCCACCAGTTTCAGTTTGCCACCAGGTATCTACTATCGGGCATTTCTTTTCACCTACATGATCATTATACCAGTGCCAAGCTTCTTCATTAATAGGTTCTCCTACAGTTCCTAATACTTTTAAGCTCGATAAATCTCGATTGGTAACATAATCCAGATTTTCTTTTGCTAATGCTCTAATAGCCGTAGGCGCTGTATAAAATTGTGTGATCTTATGTTTTTCTACGATATCCCAAAATCGTCCAAAATCAGGATACGATGGTACTCCTTCAAACATCACTGTAGTAGCTCCATTTGCTAAAGGTCCATATACGATATATGAATGCCCTGTAATCCACCCTATATCAGCTGTACACCAATAGATATCATCCTGCTGGTATTGAAATACATTCTTAAATGTATAGGCAGTATATACCATATAACCAGCTGTAGTATGCATCATCCCTTTTGGTGTTCCGGTAGAACCAGAGGTATATAGAATAAATAAAGGATCTTCTGCATCCATAATTTCAGGTTCGCAGTTAATATCAGCTTTATCTAACAGTGGTTGTAACCACTGATCTCTATCAAGTTTCATCTTTACATCAGAATTGATGCGCTTAGCTACCAGTACTGTTTCTATACCTGGGCATTGCTCTAAAGCTTCATCCACAATGCTTTTTAGGTCAATAGTTTTTGCACCTCTATACGAGCCATCTGATGTAATAACCATTTTAGCTTCGCAATCATTAATTCTTGTTGCTAAGGCAGTGGATGAAAATCCTGCAAATACAACAGAGTGTATTGCTCCTATTCTGGCGCAGGCTAAAACCGATATCGCCAGTTCTGGAATCATTGGTAGATAGATACATACCCGATCTCCTTTTTTGATCCCGTTATTTTTTAACACATTTGCAAATCTACATACACGTTCATGTAATTGTTTGTATGTAATATGCTCTGCTTCATCATCGGGGTTATTAGGTTCAAATAGAATAGCCGTTTGATCTCCTCTTACATGCAAATGACGATCAATACAGTTCTCTGTAATATTAAGTTTGGCTCCATCAAACCATTTTACTTCGGGTTTAGAAAAATCCCAGTCTAATACACTGTTCCATTTTTTACGCCATAAAAAGTGTTCTTCGGCCACTTCGCTCCAAAATACTTCAGGATTACGAACAGATTTACGATATACCTGAAAATATTCTTCGAGATGTTTTATGTGATAATTACTCATTTTGGCTATTGTGGTTTTATATTATTAAGGTTTTGTGCTTTTATTTTTCTTTGAATATCAAATATAAGATTTTACCTTGGCTACCTGAATTAAATTAAAACAAACTGTTTCGTGAATTTCTTTCAGGTTTTATTTCAAACAAAGAATTTTTGTTTAAAATAAAGAGTCAGATTGAGTTCAATATAAAAATTTCGCCCTAACGCTATGAGTAATCGACGAACAACCAAATACGCCATCTATGCAGTGGCTGTACTTTGCGCTGCTTTGATCAATGAGTATATTATTAAATATGTTAAAAAGCATATAGATGTGCAAGGATATCTATTGGTTTTGGTCGATATGCTAATCATAGTATTAATATTTGCTCCCGCTTTTGCCCTAGTTAATACGTATACCAAAAAATTATCTAAGGCATATATTAAGACCTCTAAAAAATTCTCTAGTAACAAAAATGGAATACTTATCGGGTTTACGGTTGCCATTATTATCTTATTCATCCTTTTTGCTCACTTAAGACATAACTTAAGCGTTATTAGAGATTTAAAATCATTACTTCCTTAATCAGGATTGATTAGAAAACATAAAACTTTTGATTTCACTATCAGAAAAAACAGGATTTGCTCCAGCACTTCCCGCCACCATTGCTCCAACAGCACACGCATAATCAATGGTATTTTGTGGATCTTTTTTTTGAAGCAATCCCGAGGTTAAAGTGGCCAAAAAAGAATCTCCTGCTCCTACAGTATCTATCACTTTTACTTTGTAACCCTGATTATGATAGAAAATGTTTTTATAAAACAATGTGGCACCTTTTCCTCCTTTGGTAATACAAATCTGATCTGTCTTAGTATATCCTGAAATTGCTTTTACTTGTTCTTCTATAGTTGTTTTAGCAATTGTAAAATAATCACAAATTTCATCAAGTTCTTCATCATTTAACTTTATAAAATCTGCTTTATTCATTAGTTCTAAAAGTAATTGTGAATCGTAATGTGGTGGTCTTAGATTTACATCTAGAATCTTGAATTTAGACACTTCTAATAACCTAAACAATGTGCTTTTCGAAATTTTGTTTCTACTTGCAAGACTTCCAAAAATAATGGCATCAGCACTTTTAACTTCATTAATAGACCGATCCGTACTTTCTATAAAATCCCAAGCTACCGGTTTACTGATTTCATATGATGCCGTTCCTTCATCATCTAAACTTACCAAAACTTCTCCAGTTGTATAACTACTATCTTTTTGTATCGTTTCTATTGATAATCCTTGTTCTTTGATGTATGTAACAATCTCTGTACCTAGATCATCTTCACCTATTCTTGTAATAATAGACGATGTTATCCCCATAGTATGTAATCGTAAAGCTACATTTAATGGAGCGCCTCCTATTTTTTTATGCTTTGGGAATATATCCCATAATACTTCTCCGAAACAGGTGATTTTCATTTGTTACTTTTTAGAATAAATATAACTTTTTATAAAACAACCCTCAAAGGCTAACTACTCCTCTGAGGGTCTATGTTGAAGCTCTTAAATTAAACTAACTCAACTTACACTCAATTAAATTTGCTTCAACTTTTTTTCAATATTTTTAAGACATAGGTTATTGATACTTCCTATATGTGAGTGATTAGTGTACTTTTTTGGTTTATAATTTCCGTTTTCTATATCCTGTCCAATTTTGATATATGCATCTCTAAATGACATACCTTGTGTTACTAATTCATTTAAAGTATCTACACTAAATAAGTAATCATATCTACTATCGCTTAAAATATTATCATTCACTTTTACATTTTTCAAAGCATAAACTGCCATTTCTATACAAGCTTTAAGGTCTTGTATTGCTGGTATAACTCCTTCTTTAAGCAATTGAAAATCTCTATGATATCCGCTTGGCAGATTATTGGTCAAAAGATTTAATTCATAAGGCAATGCTTGTATTTTATTGCACTTACCTCTAATCAATTCGAATACATCCGGGTTCTTTTTATGTGGCATAATGCTAGATCCTGTTGTAAACTCTGAAGGGATGCTCATAAAGTCAAAATTCTGACTCATATATAAACATACATCCATAGCCATTTTTGACAAGGTTCCTGCCACACTGCTCATTGCAAAAGCTGAAGATTTTTCGGATTTACCTCTACTCATTTGTGCAGCTACAACATTGTATTTTAAGGTTTCAAATCCTAGTTCCTTAGTCGTAAACTCTCTATCTATTGGAAATGAACTACCGTAACCTGCAGCACTGCCTAATGGATTTTGATCAACTACTTTTAAAGCTGCATTTATAAAGTACAAGTCATCAACAAAGCTTTCTGCATATGCTGAAAACCAAAGACCAAAAGATGAAGGCATAGCAATTTGAAGATGCGTATAACCTGGTAACAATATATCTTTATACTTTTCTGCTAACTGCAGGAGAGTATCTGATAGTTCTTTAATCTGTGATTTAACGTGTATTAACTCATCTTTGAGATAGAGATGCATCGCTACTAAAACCTGATCATTTCTGGATCTGGCAGTATGAATTCGCTTGCCAGCATCTCCTATTCTTTTTGTGAGTTCAAACTCGATTTTGGAATGTACATCTTCAAATTGATCTTCGATCACAAATGTTCCTTCTTCTATTTCTTTAGCTAAATTATTTAACTCTACTTCTATATCATAAATATCCTGATCCGAAAGTAATTGTATACTATGTAGCATTTTGGCATGTGCCAAAGTAGCTTTTACATCGTATTTGGCAATTACCATATCCAACTGCCTATCGTTACCTACGGTAAACATATCTATCTTTTGATCTGTTGGTAATCCTTTATCCCAAAGTTTCATTTGTTTATTTTTTCTTTCTTCTATTTTATATATCTCTTTTATAATATTCCTTCTAAAATCTGAATGTATAAGTCTATACCTTCTTTGATTTCTTCTACATAAATAAATTCATCTGCAGAGTGAGATCTGGTTGAATCTCCTGGTCCTAGTTTTAAAGAAGGACAACTTAATACTGATTGATCAGATAATGTAGGAGATCCATAAGTCGTTCTACCCAATGCTATACCTGATTTTACAATAGAATGATCTTTGGGTATTGATGAAGATCCTAAATGGAGAGATCTAGGCTTTATTTCTGCTTTTTGACGCAAAGCCTGTTTTACAATTTCAAGAACTTCTTCATTTTTATATTTATCATTCACTCTAACATCTATCACCAAATCACAGTGTGAAGGAACTACATTATGTTGAGTTCCTGCATTAACCTGGGTAACCGTCATTTTTACTTTACCCAGTGTTTCAGAATCTTTTTTGAATTCATAGTCTCTAAACCATTCGATTACTTCTAGGGTATTATATATAGAATTATCCCCATTCGGGTGAGCGGCGTGACTTGCCGTTCCTTGTATAGAAACGTCTAATACCAATAACCCTTTTTCGGCGATAGCCAATTGCATTAACGTGGGCTCACCTACTATTGCAAACTCAACGTTTTCAAAATATTTCAATATACTCTTGAGTCCTAATGGCCCGCTACTTTCTTCTTCTGCAGTAGCTGCTATGACTAAATTATAATTTAGATCTTGTCGTTGATAGAAATACGTAAATGTTGTAATCAAAGAAACTAAACACCCTCCAGCGTCATTACTTCCTAAACCATACAATTTCTCATCTTCTATAAATGCTTTAAATGGATCATTGGTATAGTTTCCATTAGGTTTTACGGTATCATGATGAGAGTTTAATAAAATGGTTGGTTTATTCTTATCATAATATTTGTTATATGCCCAAATATTATTGTTCTCTCTTTCAAAAGGAATAGTGTTGTGCCTAAACCAATCTTCAATGAGTAAAGCAGTTCCTTCTTCTTCTGAAGAAAAAGATGGGGTTTCTATCAATTTATGTAATAGAGTTATGGCTTGGTTTGTTAACTGTTTTATCATTGTTATAAACTCAATGTGGTGTGTTTAATCTTTTTATCTCTTATAAATTCTGCATTAGCAATATGAACCTTGCTAACATTTCTTTGAAGTGCGTCAAAACAGTTTTGAAGTTTTGGCAACATCCCATCTGCAATTATATTTGCATTTCTTAACTCTGAATATTTATCAAGGTTAATATGTTCGATCACAGAGTTTTTATCTTTTATATTGGCCAATACTCCTTTTAACTCAAAACAATAAAACAGAGATACATCATATTGAACTCCCATAGCTGAAGCAATTTCTGATGCTATTGTATCTGCATTGGTATTGAATAATTGACCGTTACCGTCGTGGGTTACTGCACAAAAAACTGGTGTAATGCCTATTTCTAAAAACTTATTAATGATTTCTGCATTAACTTTGATTACATCTCCTACATATCCGTAGTCAATAAACTGAGCTGGTCTTTTCTCTGCTAAAATTACATTCGCATCTGATCCTGTTAACCCCAAAGCATTACAATTATATTTCTGCAATCCAGCTACTATCTTTTTGTTTAGTAATCCTGCATATGTTTTTATTACGATATCCAGATTTTCTGCAGATGTAATTCTTCTACCGTCAATCATTTCTGTTTTAACATCTAATCTGGAAGCTAGTTCAGTAGCTGATTTCCCTCCTCCATGAACAAGAATTTTTGGTTCCTCTACTTTAGAAAAATCTTTTAAAAAAGAAGCTAAAGCTTTATCATCTTCAATGATATTACCTCCTATTTTGGCTACTAACAGTTTACTCTTTTTCACACGTTTAAATTTTAATAATCCATTAATAATAAGTTAATTATAAAATTGAGAACGTGTGTAACCACTCCGTTCTTTCAATAAGAAATTTAAACATCTTCTTTTCTAAAGTGATTTTTAAATTTCTTAATGATCGTTTTATCTGTTTATTTTTATCGTTTTAGAAGTCATATAAAATCTTTGATCAATAAAATAGTCATTACATTGTGCGTTTAAATATTTTTTAAACCGTGTCGATTTCATTTTTCTTCTCTTTTAAGTATCTTTTTAAGTACTAACTGTGCAGCAAATGTTCTATTATTGGCTTGCTCAATAACAATAGAGTTTTCACTATCAATTACTGCATCATCTACTACTACATTTCTTCTTACTGGTAAACAATGCATAAATTTTGCATTATTAGTTTGTTTCATTTTTTCTGAAGTAATTTTCCAATCATTATTGCTTAATACCTTGCCATAATCATTGTATGAACTCCAGTTTTTTACATATACAAAATCGGCATCTTTAAAAGCGTTTTCCTGGTTGTAATCAATGGGCACCTCTTTAGTAATCTGACTGGCTAACTCAAAACCCACAGGATGGGTAATTACAAAATGTGCATCCATTTGTTGCATCATCTCTACAAAAGAATTAGCAACTGCCTGTGGTAAGGCTTTAGGATGCGATGCCCACGATAGTACAACTTTTGGTTTATTTGTTTTTTTATGCTCTGTTATAGTAATAGCATCGGTTAATGCTTGTAATGGATGTCCTGTAGCGCTCTCCATATTCACAACAGGAATGGTTGCATATTTTATAAAACTTTTAAGTACTTTTTCATTATAATCCTCTTCTTTGTTTTCTAATTTTGCAAAAGATCTGATCGCCAAAACATCGCAATATTGAGAAACTACTTGTGCAGCTTCTTTAATATGCTCTGAGTTTCCCTGATCCATTACGGTACCATCGTCATACTCTAAAGACCAGCCTTCTCCGGTAAAATTCATAACGATCACATTCATACCAAGATTTAACGCTGCTTTTTGTGTACTTAACCGCGTACGAAGGCTAGGATTAAAAAATAATAACCCGATTGTTTTATCAACCCCTAATTCTTTATCAGACAAAGGTTCTTTCTTCAGTTTAATAGCTTCTTGCACCCAATCATCTAGGTTATCTACATCTTGTATAGAAAAGTAATTTTTCATGCTCTCCGTTTATTCTTGTTTTTCTTTTTTTATCAAAAATTATAGCTTCTATTCTGTTTTGTTATACTACTCTCAAGCTTTTGTTTTCAGAACCTATTCTTGTAAATCTATTTTTATCAAGGATAGTATCTATTAAGAAATCATCTTTTAATCCGTTTATAATCCAGGTTTCTATGTTTGCTTGCTGTGCAATTTTTGCGGCTTCGATTTTGGACTTCATTCCTCCAGTACCATGAGTAGAAACTGAAGTGACAATTTCATCCTCTAATTCTTTTAAATTATCAACATCTGGGATCGTAATAAATGTTTGATTCTTTACAGATTCTGCTGTACAAATCCCATCAGTATTAGTGGCAATTGCTAATAAGTCTGCATCTAACAAAGAAGCTGTTAGTGCTGCTAGTTTATCATTATCACCAAACTGAATTTCATCTGTAGCTACAGTATCATTTTCGTTGATAATAGGTATGTAATTATTAGCTATTAAAACATTAATGGTGTTCACAATATTTTTTTTGGATTGCTTTTGTTCAAAATCCGAATACGACAATAAACATTGAGATGTTAGTAATCCTAAATCTCTGAAACTCTCCTGAAAGATTCGCATAAGATGTGGTTGCCCAATAGATGCCAATGCTTGCTTTACGGTAATTTCTTTTCCGTTACTTTCTAAACTCACAAATTGTTTTGCCACAGCAATAGCTCCAGAACTCACTATAACAAATTCGTATTGATCTTGTAGAGCCACAATCTGCCGACCTATATCTTCAATCTTACCTCTAGAGATATGATCTGTTTCTTTGGTTAAGACATTAGATCCTATCTTGAGTATAATTCTCTTTTTATCTGATCTGCCCGCTTCCATGTATATACCATTTATTTGTTACCAAGTGTTGCAATCCTATTGGACCTCTTTGATGTAATTTATCTGTACTTATTGCTAACTCTCCTCCTAATCCTAACTGAAAACCATCTGTAAATCGAGTTGATGCATTATGATATACTGCAGCGCAATCAACTGAGGCCATAAAAGTTTTTGCTGCTACTTCATTTTTGGTAATGATTGCAGCAGAGTGTCCCCCGCTATATTGATTGATTTTTGAAATCGCTTCTTGAGCTCCATTAATCTCTCCTATCACAATTTTATGGTCTAGAAACTCCTCATACCAAACAATGTCTTTGGTTATAGTTTTTACTTCTTCATATTTTGATAATGAATGATCTCCTATGATTTCTACATTGTAGCTTTTTAATGCTGCAATGAGGTTTTTTACAAAATTCTCTTTGTTTTGAAGGTTCTTATCAATTAGCACTTTATCCACAGCATTACACGCAGAAATCTTATGGGTTTTACCGTTAACAATATTGTCTAACGCTAATGCTTTGTCTGCTTCTTTATGTACATAGACAAAGTTGTTTCCTCTTCCACTTACAATTACAGGGCAGGTCGCATGTTTTTTTACAAAATCGATTAATTTCTCTCCTCCTCTTGGTACTATAAGATCTACAGATTGTGTTGGCTTTTCTAAAAAAGATTGGGTTTCTTTTCTATCATAATTTAGATATTCAATCCAATCACTAGTTATATCATTATTTAAAAGTGCTTGATGCCAAAGTTTTACGATTTTCCGATTAGAATTAAGAGATTCTTTACCTCCTTTAAGTAAGATCTTATTTCCTGATTTAAAAGCTATACCTGCTGCTTCAACAGTAACATCTGGTCTTGACTCATAGATAATTAATACAGTTCCAAATGATGTTGTTTTATTATATACCTGCATTCCGTTATCATGAGAGAAACTATATCGTTCTACTCCTACTGGATCTTCCTGAGCTACTAATTCTTCTAAAGAATTAATCATGTTTTCTATTTTACTCTCATCTACTTTCAGACGATCGTACATAGCCTTCTCACTTCCAGAATATGCTTCAAGATCTTTTGTATTAGCTTCTATAATAGCGTTACTATTTTGATCTATCAGACTAATCATCTCCTGTAAAACAGAATTTCTCTGCGATATGTTCAAAGCAATATTCATAATTATACTTTTTCGGTTATTAAGGTATTTTGTAATGCTTTTATAAATTGATCAATTGCAGTGGTTTCTATATTTAATGGAGGTAGTATCCTCAACAATTTTTTATTCATTGCTCCTCCTGTAAAAATATGTTCATCATAAATCAGTTTTTTACGAAGCTGGTTCACTTCAAAATCAAACTCCAAACCTAACATTAAGCCTTTACCTTTTATCTTTTGTACTCCGGGAAGATGAATTGCTTGTGATAAGAAATAATCTCCTGTTGATTTTACTTTATCTAACAGATTTTCTGTTTCTATAATTTCTAGAACCGCTAGTGCTGCTACACAGGCTAAATGATTTCCTCCAAAAGTTGTTCCTAGCATCCCATGACTAGGTTTTATGTGGGGAGCTATTAGAATCCCTCCTATCGGAAACCCATTACCCATTCCTTTTGCAATCGAAATAATATCAGGTGTGACCTCATGATATTGATGAGCAAAAAACTTACCCGTTCTTCCGTATCCGGATTGCACCTCATCCATTATTAAAATCACTCCAAACTCATTACATAACTTCTCTAATGTTTTAAAAAATGTTGTACTACCTTCATCAAGTCCTCCTACACCTTGAATAGGTTCTATAATCACAGCGCAAACGTCACCTTTTTCAAATTCAGTTTGTACTAACTCAATTTGGTTTAACGGCAAAAAAGTGACGTCTTGCTGTTTATTAAGAGGCGAATTGATCTTGTTATTGTCTGTTACGGCAACGGCAGCAGATGTTCTCCCATGAAATCCATTATAAAATGCTACTACTCGGGTTTTTCCTGTAGAAAAAGAAGCCAGTTTTAAAGCATTTTCATTAGCTTCAGCTCCTGAGTTGCACAAAAACAACTGGTAATCTGGATATCCAGATAGCTTACCCAGCTTCTCTGCTAATTTAGTTTGCAGGCTATTCTGTACAGCATTAGAGTAAAACCCTATCTTCTCTATTTGCTGTTTTAATCTTTGTACATAATGAGGATGAGAATGGCCAACAGAAATCACTGCATGTCCTCCATACAAATCCAAATACGTTGTTCCATTTTTATCTATTACTGTACTACCAAATGCTTTTATTGGCTCTACATCATATAATGGGTATACATCAAATAGTTTCATTTCTTTACTTTAAAATTGCACATTTAAAATTCTTCATAATGGTTAGCAAGAGCTATTTAATTGTATTTATCTTTTCATAAGAAGCCATTACTCCTTTTATTACAGAAGAGCTTAACCCTTGATGTTCCATTTCATTTAATCCTTCAATAGTGCATCCTTGTGGAGTTGTTACTTTATCAATTTCTCTTTCTGGATGTGTTCCATTTTTTGCTACGAGAGTGGCAGCACCAATTGCAGTTTGTACGGCAATGATCTGAGCTTCATGAGGATGAAATCCCATCTGAATCCCTCCTTGGATCATAGCTCTTAAGAATCGTAAGAAGAAAGCGATCCCACTTGCTCCTAAAACAGTAGCTGCCTGCATTAATCGCTCTTCTATTATCAGTGTTTTACCAATGGTGTTAAACATTTTTTCTACTATCTCTAATTCTTCTTTGACATCTTCATTTGCTGAAATACAAGTCATCGATATTTTTTTAGAAGCTCCGGTATTAGGCATTACTCTAACCACTTTATTATTAGGAACTACCTCATTAATTTCTGCTATAGAAGTTCCTGTAACGGTAGAAATTAATATCTGATCACTACTAAGGACACTTTTTATCTCTTGAAGTACTGCATCTAATTGTCTAGGTTGTACACATAAAATCATCCATTTTACACCCTTAATAGATTCTATAATTTTTTGAGATGTAGAGACTCCTAATTTTTCTTCTACTTCTTTTAAGTTGTATTTGGATTTATCTACTACAGTTATATTCTTGGCTTCAAAAAGATCACTGCTTGCTAGTCCAGATATAATAGATTTACCAAGGTTACCTCCTCCTATGATTGTTATTTTATTCATTTTATTTTGTTTTAATCCACATTGTGGAGTTTAATTCTCCGAGGCTTGCCTCGAAATGTAAAACTGTTTTCCTCTGAATACCTCGTGAGCTTGCTCGGAGGCAGTTGATTTTTTCTATTTTTATTAAAATCTAAAAGGCACTTGCTTTTAATTCTAATCCTGTTTTTTCTTCTAATCCAAACATCAGGTTCATATTATGAATTGCTTGTCCTGATGCTCCTTTAATCAAATTATCAATTACTGATGTAATCAATAGCATCCCATTCTTTTTACTAATATGAAGGATACACTTATTCGTATTGACTACTTGTTTTAAATGAATTTCTTCATCAGAAACTATGGTGAATTTTGCGTCTTTGTAAAAGTCTTTATATAGCTTAATTACCTCACTCTCATCTCCTTCAAACTTTGTATATACAGTAGCATAGATTCCTTTACTAAAATTACCCCTATTGGGAATAAAGAATATAGGAGCTTTAAAACCTTCTTGTAATTGGTTAAGGCTTTGTTCTATTTCATCCAAATGTTGATGTGTAAATACTTTATAGCTTGAAAAATTATTATCTCTCCAACTAAAATGCGTTGTTTCTCCAGGCATCACTCCTGCTCCAGTACTTCCTGTAGTAGCATTGATATGTATCGAATCAACAATCTCATTTTTTAAAGCTAATGGCAACAAAGCCAGTTGAATTGCTGTTGCAAAACACCCCGGATTTGCAATGTTTTTTGCAGATTGGATATTTTCTCTTTGCAATTCGGGCAGTCCATAAACAAAATCTCTATTAAGATATCTTTTATCCTTTTTTAACCTGAAATCGTTTCCTAAATCAATCACCTTTGTTCTTGATGAAAAACTATTTTCTTTTAAAAATGATCTTGATCGACCATGTCCCAGACATAGAAATAATACGTCGACATCAGGATTGATCGTATCTGTAAAGTTTTGATCGATCTCTCCTATTAGATCTGGATGTTGTTTATAAATGGGAGATCCAGCATTAGTAGTACTAAAGACAAAATCTAACAATACTTCTGAATGATGCGCTAATAAACGTAAAAGTTCTCCTGCTGTATATCCTGATCCTCCAATGATTCCAACTTTTATCATAGCTTTATCTGATTTACGTTATGATATATTTTATTGGCATTGCCATAGATCTTGATAAAACCTTTTGCATCTTCAGATGTCCACGAATTATTCATCTCTCCATACTGCCCGAAATCTGATTTCATCATATCATAATCAGATTCTATTCCTTCCAGAGTAAAGTGATATGGCTTCAGTGTTACTTTTACATTTCCGGTAACTGATTTCTGCGAATCTTCTAAGAATACTTCTATATTTCTCATTACTGGGTCCAGATAATTGCTCTCGTGTAATAGCATTCCATACCAATTGGCCAATTGTTCTTTCCAGTATTGCTGCCATTTGGTTAACACATGTTTTTCTAAGAGATGATGTGCTTTTATAATAATAATAGGTGCGGCAGCTTCAAAACCAACTCTTCCTTTAATACCTATAATAGTATCTCCTACGTGGATATCTCTACCTATCGCAAAAGTGCTTGCCAACTCATTAAGTTTTTGAATGTTTTTTACAGGATCATCATTAACCCCATCTAACCCGATCAACTCTCCTTTCTTAAAGTTTAGAGTTATCGTTTCTTCATGAATTTTATTTAATTGGCTTGGGTATGCTGCATCGGGTAAAGAACGATGAGAGGTTAAAGTTTCTTTTCCTCCAACACTAGTACCCCAAATACCTTTATTGATTGAATATTGAGCCTTCTCCCAGCTATAATTAACTCCGTGTTTTATTAGGTATTCTACTTCTTCCTGACGAGAAAGTCTTAGATCTCTTATAGGAGTAATAATTTCAATTTCTGGGGCTAAAGTTTGGAAAATCACATCGAATCTAATCTGATCATTTCCTGCTCCAGTACTACCATGAGCTATATATTTTGCTCCAATTTTCTTTGCATAATTGATTACTTCTATTGCCTGAAAAATTCGCTCGGCACTTACAGAAAGTGGGTATGTATTGTTTTTTAATACGTTCCCAAAAATCAAGTATTTTATCGCTTTTTGGTAGAATTCATTTAGTATTGTTTTATTTACATGAGAAGAGCTTCCTAGCTCATAGGCTCTTTTTTCTGTATGTTCTAATTCTTCTTCAGAAAAACCTCCCGTATTTACCAAAATGGTATGAACTTCAAGTTTTTTTTCATGAATTAAATATTTTACACAATATGAGGTATCTAAACCTCCACTATAGGCTACTACTACTTTTTCCATAACAACAATTGTTTATTGTTTGTTAGCATTGTTTGCTTAATTTTTTTTAATCTTTTTAGTACTTTTTTATCGTACCATTTATCTTTTTTCTTAGCTATATTTCTAGGATCATACAACATTCCTGTGCAAAGGCACATTTTGTGGTCTTTTGAGGTTAAAATGTCGTAATTGGTACAAGTCTTACAGCCAGCCCAAAATTTTGGGTCATCTGTGAGTTCTGAAAATGTAACTGGTTTATAGCCCAGATCAGAGTTAATCTTCATTACTGCTAATCCGGTTGTTATCCCAAATACTTTTGAAGTAGGATATTTCTTCAGAGAATAATTGAATGTGAACTCTTTTATTTTTTTGGCTAATCCTTTATTTCTAAAACTTGGATGTACAATCAGTCCAGAATGGGCCACATATTTCTCATGTCCCCAAACCTCTATATAACAGAATCCTGCAAATTGATTTCCGGATAAAGCGATGATTGCATTTCCGTTTAGCATTTTGGTTTGTATATATTCTGGAGTACGCTTAGCAATACCAGTTCCTCTTATTTTGGCAGAATCTGATATTACTTCACATATTTCCTGAGCATATGCAAAATGATCCTTATTGGCTATTATGAGATGTACTTTTTCCATAAACGTAGTTCCGCTTACCAAAAGTTGTAATATTTAAAAATTGAAATTGATTTTGTGATATCGAAAACTGAATTCAGAGATATGACAGGAATACATACGATATATAAACTATATCATAAAGATTCTGTGATACTTCTAAAATGAGTTTGAATGTTTCCCGGGGAAGCAGGACGCACCTACTTCAAATAGAATTAGACCCCCAAGGGGCGACGAAAGCGGCGTACAGGAATTGTAGTATTACCTGATATGTTCAATGATTGAACTCTTACTTCTCTTGATATGTTATTTGCCGTTTTCATAATAGTAACTCTAAATCGTCGGCCGAAGCCCCTTTCGTTAACTAGATAGTGCAATATTACGTAAAAATAAATTTACTATTTATACAATTATAATAAACTTTATAATTTTTAGGAATATGTAAAAAAAGAGTTGAATTATTTAATTAATTATAATTCAACTCTTTAATTGTATGATAAAATATAATTTATTCGAAAATTATATTGGTTTTAAAAACCAATAATGAAATCTACTCCTTCACCATTCGGAATATATTTGATTTGTTATCCGATTCTACCTTAACAAAATAAACTCCTGTAATAAGGTTTGATACATTTATATTTATATCAGATTCGTTCACATATTGATTATTCATGATCACTTGCCCATTGAGGTTAATAATCTTAATGGTAGCATTATTATAATTAAAGTTTTTTAAATCAATTGTTACGTTGTTTCGAGTTGGGTTAGGAAATAAAACTCCAGTATCTTCTAGATGATTATCGGTTACTCCTAGACTGGTTCCAAAAATATTTTCAAAACTTTGAGCATATTCATAGGCTCCTGCACATCCGCTGGTCGCATCCCAGTTGATTGACCAAGTCATCATTCCTCCTAAATCCGGATACCCTGAAGCATTTGCTAATGTATAATTTCCTGGTTTTGAACCATTGCCCATCAAATAATCCATTGCTTCTTTTACATCTGTTGGATTAATATATCCACCAGCTGGAGCTGCAGATGTACAAGATGGTAGTCCTACAGCTAATTTACTGGCAGGAAGTCCGTTAAATTGCCCTCCTGAAGTATTAAATCCTTGTATTAACGCTTCGGTCATTGCAATAATAAAATCTCCTGTTGCTGCATTATACGAATTACCATCGATACCTACTTGCCCTCCTGTATTATATAACTGCACTTGAAGCATATCTATTGAATCTCGTAAGGCATGAATTATAGGTAAGTATGCACCCCAAATTCCTGCAAAAGCAGATATTCCTCCTTGAACATATGCTGTCTCAGGTGCCATAGTAAGCAATAGTTTTTTTCCGTTTGCAGTTTGATAATCCGCCATAATCTGCTCTATAGCATCTATCATATTAAGGATTACGGTATCTGTCGGGTTAGTAATATTTGTTCCACCACTAATGGAGATAGAACTTCCCTCTAAATCTATATCCATACCATCAAAACCGTATGTACTTATTATAGAATTCATAGAGTTAATAAATTCATTCTTCTCTGTATCGTTTGTTAATCTAACTTCTGCATTAGCTCCTCCAATACTAATTAATACTTTTTTTCCTTGGTTTTGTAATTCCTGAATTTGTGAAATGAACTCTGACTGACTTTGTAAAGCTGGGGAGAATTGCATATCAGAATGTGATCCTGGTTTAGGTTCTGCAAAAGCAATTTCGATAATATTATATCTATTATCTATTTGATTTAGGTTTATATAGGGCGCACTTGCATTTTCCCAATTATGAAAATAACCGACAAGTCCCGGATTTGGTAATTGAGAAAAGCTTTTAGAGGTAAAAACTACTAATAGTAGTAAGGTAATTTTTGTTTTCATCTGTGTATAAGATTGTTTTAGAGGTCATATGGAACTCGCCAAAACTATCTTGATATGTTTCAAAAATTTAGTTATGACTCGTTTCATTAGTTAAGTTTAAAATGATTGTGAAATATCACCTAACTAACGGTCAGAATTATAAATTATTTCTTCAAAGACTTTTGGTCTTAACCACTTATCCTAGTTTTAAAATGAAGTAATTCTTACTTCTACTACAAAACAATCAAAACTAATAGTATCCTAACTTTTAAGTGAGAATAGAATAAACTTAAAGGTTATATATTACATATAAAAATCGTTATAAATCCTATAAAAAATTGTCGATTTATACAATGTATATTATAAAAACAGATTAAAACAAAAAAGACGGTATAAAACCGTCTTTTAAATTAATTCTTTTAGTAGTATGTCAATTATTATTTTCCTCCACCGAAAGTAAATAATAATCCTAAATTAAATGCAATATCACTTACAGAAGCATCTCCTGTTTTACCTGCATTTAAGTACGTAGCATTAACATTAAGTACCCCGTATTTGAATCCTAAAGCAGGACGGAAGGCAAAATTAGAAGTACTTGCTGCCAACTCAGCTGAGGTTCCATCTATTTCGATTGCTCCAATGGATGCTAGACCTACTGCTAAACTACCATAAGGTCTAAAACCAGATTCAGTAAAGTAATAACGACCATTTATCATATACGTACCAACAGCTACATTACCGATAGATCCAGTTACCGCTCCAGCAGTTAGATCAGATCCTACTAAGAAATCTCCTGTATAAAGAAAAGAGACATCTATGTTATCGGTAACTCCATATCCAAGTTCTACGTGTGCAGAAAGACCACCATCAGTAAAATCTGCAACATCTCCAGACGGTATTGCATAACCAACTCCAAAACCAAGTTTAACCTGAGCGTTCATAGCAGTTAGTCCTAATAAAGCAAATGCAATAAAAAATAATTGTTTTTTCATAATAGATTTAGGTTTTTATCGTTTAAGTGCGTAAATCTATCGATAAAAAACATATTTTAACAATTTTTTATGGAAAAAAGTCCAAGCAAAAAAATAAATAACTGATTACCAGATACTTATGCGAAGTATTTTTTTACCGCTGAAAATCCATTGAATTTAACAAATTGAAGTCTAAGTTTTGCCAACTATTCAAGTTTTGATTTATACCAAAAACTGAAATAGATCTGGCTTATTATTAAGGTAATCTCCAAAAAAGTTGAGCTCTTTCATTCTATCTATAAGAGGTTCGAGATCTTTTTTGTCTTTTAATTCTATTCCAACAACTGCTGGGCCATTTTCTCTACTCGACTTTTTAGAATATTCAAAATGGGTGATATCATCATTTGGACCTAATACTTCTCCAACAAACTGCTTTAAAGCCCCAGCTCTTTGAGGAAATCTAACTATAAAATAATGTTTTAAATCTGCGTATAAAAGTGCTCTTTCTTTGATTTCTGCGGTACGAGTAATATCATTATTACTTCCGCCAACTATACAAACTACATTTTTACCTTTGATTTTATCTTTATAAAACTCTAATGCAGCTAAAGTCAATGCTCCTGCTGGTTCTACTACGATTGCATCTCTATTGTATAAATCCAAAATAGTTTGACAAACCTGCCCTTCTGGTACGGTATACATATCAGAAAGGTGTTCTTTACAAACTTCAAAATTTAAATCTCCTACCTTTTGTACTGCAGCTCCATCAATAAATTTATCAATATCATAAACTTTAGTATTCTTATTATTTTGTATCGAAGTAAACATTGAGGGTGCTCCCTGAGGTTCTACACCAATAATTTTTGTTTCAGGTGACAATGCTTTGAATGCTCCGCATAATCCTGAAGCTAACCCTCCTCCTCCGATAGCTACAAATACATAATCAATAGGAACATCTGATTGTTTACATATTTCTAATCCTATTGTTCCCTGACCTTCTATAATTTTAGGATCGTCAAATGGATGTACAAGAGTCTTTCCTTCTAATTCACAAGCTTTTTTTGCTGCTTTTGATGAGTCGTCAAAAGTATCTCCTTCTAAAACTATTTTTACCTGATCTCCTCCAAACATCTGTGTTTGTTCTACCTTTTGTTTTGGAGTTACAGAAGGCATATAAATAGTTCCTTTGATTCCTAAATGGTTACAGGCAAAAGCTACTCCTTGTGCATGATTTCCTGCACTGGCACAAACAACTCCTTTGGCCAATTGTTCTTCTGTAAGAGAGCTAATTTTATTAAATGCTCCTCGGATTTTATAAGATCGAACACGTTGAAGATCTTCTCTTTTTAGTAAGATATTAGCATCATACTTTAGAGAATAACGAATACTATTCATCAACGGTGTCACCATTGCTACTTCTTTTATAGTAGTTTCTGCTTTTTGTATATCCTCTAACAGAGGAAAATATGTTGTAGTAAGAGTATTCATAAATTAATAATTCTACTTTTTTATAGCTTTCAATATATTCTCTAATCAAATAGGTATATACCAGATTTAAAGCTTCTAAAAAAGAATTAAAACCAAAGCCTGCCAAAGATTACACAATACACATCTCAAAACTTCAACAGGCCCGGTTAAACAAAATGATTACGAAACCAAAACAGGTTCCATTATTGTACTATTTATAGGTTTCATTGCTGTCATAGATGCTCTTAATCTCGCACCTACTTCTTCAATAGGGTGGTTTCTTAATGCTGTATTTACTTCTATAAGCTTTGCATTATCTACACCATTATTTTTACCATTATCATAAGCTTCTCCGATAACATCAGTATCGATTTTCTTCATAAAATCTGTTAATAATGGTTTGCAGGCGTGGTCAAATAAATAACAACCATATTCTGCTGTATCAGAAATCACACGATTCATCTCAAATAATTTCTTACGGGCAATAGTATTTGCGATAAGAGGAGTTTCATGTAGTGATTCATAGTAAGCTGATTCTTCAATAATACCTGATTCAGTCATTGCTTCAAAAGCTAATTCTACTCCTGCTCTAACCATTGCAACCATAAGTACTCCATTGTCATAAAACTCTTGTTCTGAAATCTCTACACCTCCTGCTGGAGTTTTTTCAAAAGCTGTTTCTCCTGTTGCCGCTCTCCAGGATAATAGGTTTCTATCATCATTTGCCCAGTCCTCCATCATAGTTTTCGAAAAATGACCAGTCATAATATCATCCATATGTTTTTGAAACAATGGACGCATAATTTCTTTTAATTCTTCAGATAATTCAAAAGCTTTTATTTTAGAAATATTAGATAGACGATCCATCATATTAGTGATTCCTCCATATTTCATTCCTTCTGTAATAGTTTCCCATCCATACTGAATTAATTTTGAAGCATATCCTGGATCAATTCCTTTTTCTACCATCTTATCAAAACAAAGAATAGATCCTGTTTGTAGCAATCCACAAAGAATAGTTTGCTCTCCCATAAGATCAGATTTAACCTCTGCGACGAATGAAGATTCTAATACTCCTGCTCTATGCCCTCCAGTTCCTGCTGCATAAGCTTTTGCTTGATCCAAACCATGTTTTTGAGGATCATTTTCTGGATGCACTGCAATTAATGTAGGTACTCCAAACCCCCTTTTATACTCTTCTCTTACTTCTGATCCTGGGCATTTGGGTGCTACCATAATTACAGTAAGGTCTTCTCTAACCTGCATTCCTTCTTCTACAATATTAAATCCATGAGAATATGATAATGTAGCTCCTTTTTTCATTAAAGGCATTACTGCATTGACTACCTTAGTATGTTGCTTATCTGGTGTAAGGTTAATCACTACATCAGCTTCTGGTATTAATTCTTCATAAGTTCCTGTATTAAAACCATTATCTGTAGCATTTTTATACGATTGTCTTTTTTCTTCAATCGCAGCTGCTCTAAGTGCATATGAAATATCCAGTCCAGAATCTCTCATATTTAATCCTTGGTTAAGGCCTTGAGCTCCACAACCGACGATTACGATTTTTTTTCCATCAAGGGCTTTTACTCCTTCAGAAAATTCTGAAGCTTCCATAAATCTACACTTTCCTAATTGTGTAAGCTGGTCTCTTAATGATAGCGTATTAAAATAATTTGCCATTTCCTTATTAATTTGATATGTTTTTCCGTTTGGAAATTTGGTTTAATTTTGATTTTATTTTTTTCGATGCTTTTACCTAAATCGATACTTTTAGGTTTTATACTGCTTCGGGTGCAAAATTTTCTAGTATTTTAGAAATATGCATTTTATCTTTTGTTACTGAGATGCGTCCTGAACGTACAAACTGCATTAAACCATATGGTTCTAATTTATGGTATAAAGCTTCTACTTCTCTACGTCTTCCTGTTTTCTCTAAAACAAAATATTCTGGAGTTACAGTGACGATATTAGCATTACTATTTTTTATTACATTTTGTATCTGGCGTTCTTCAAACAACAATTTTGAAGCTACCTTGAACAAAGCTGTTTCTTGGTAAATAGTTTCTTCATCTTTATGATAGAATGCTTTGATTACTTCTATTTGTTTTTCGATCTGTCCAATGATTTTCTTTACTTGTTCTTCAGTTACTTTTACTACAATAGTAAAACGAAATACATCTTTGATCTCTGACGCCGAAGCGGTCATACTATCTAAGTTAATGTGTCTTCTAAGGAATATCGCAGATATTCTATTCAATAAACCGATATTGTTTTCGGTATATACTGATATTGTATAATTTTCTTTGTTCATTACTAACTCATTATATGATTCTGGCTCTCACCATAATGATGAAATTATCTTACTCTAATCTTATATCTGAAACTGATGCTCCCGTTGGAATCATCGGAAATACATTATTTTCTTTTTCTACACATACTTCTAAGAAATATGGTTGATCAGAAGCAATCATTTCTTTGATTGCATCACCTAGGTTCTCTCTTTCTGTTACTCTCTTTGATTCTATATGATATCCTTCTGCTATCTTTATAAAATCAGGATTAGTCATTTCTGTAGAAGCATATCGTTTATCAAAAAACAGCTGTTGCCATTGTCTTACCATTCCTAGAAAATCATTATTAAGAACTACAATTTTTACTGGAACTCTGGTCTGAAAAATGGTGCCTAATTCTTGAATGGTCATTTGATAACCTCCATCACCTATAATTGCAATTACTTCTCTATCTGGTGCTCCCATTTTTGCTCCTATCGCAGCGGGTAAAGCGAATCCCATAGTACCTAATCCTCCAGAAGTCACATTACTTTTGGTTCTGGTGAAATTAGCGTAACGACAAGCTATCATTTGATGTTGACCTACATCAGAAACAATCACTGCATCTCCTTTTGTCTCTTCATTAATTCTCCTTAATACTTCGCCCATAGAAAGACCATCTTTTGATGGATACAACTCTTCTTTTATGACTTTATCATACTCTATTGTATCATAATCTTTGAACTCTTTTAACCAGGATTCGTGGGTATTTGGTTTTACTAAAGAAAGTATTTGGGATAATGTATTTTTAACATTACCCATTACAGCAACATCTGCTTTTACATTCTTATTTACTTCTGCAGGATCTATTTCAAAGTGAATCACATCAGCCTGTTTAGCATAGGTCTCTAAATTGCCTGTAACTCTATCATCAAAGCGCATTCCTATCGCTATAAGTAAATCACACTCGTTAGTTAATTTATTAGGGCCATAATTACCATGCATTCCTACCATACCCACATTAAGTGGGTGAGATGTTGGTAATGCTGAAAGTCCTAAAATTGTCCACGCTGATGGAATTCCAGATTTTTCTATGAAATTCTTTAGTTCTTCTTCAGCTTCTCCAAGGATAACTCCTTGCCCAAAAACAACTAATGGTTTTTTGGCTTTATTAATAAGCTGAGCCGCATTTGTAAGACTTTCTGGATCTGTTTCTGGAACCGGTATATAACTTCTTACTCCTTTGCATTTTTCATAAGTAAAGTCTAATTCTCCAAACTGAGCATCTTTGGTGATATCAATTAATACTGGTCCAGGTCGACCAGATCTTGCTACAAAAAATGCTTTTGCTAATACCGTAGGAATATCTTCGGCTTTAGTAATCTGGTGATTCCATTTAGTAATAGGTGTAGAAATACCGATAATATCAGTTTCCTGGAAAGCATCAGACCCTAATAAGTGAGATCCTACCTGCCCGGTAATACATACCATAGGTGTAGAATCAATTTGGGCATCTGCAATTCCAGTAACAAAGTTTGTAGCACCAGGACCAGATGTTGCTATTGCCACACCTACTCTACCACTTGCTCTGGCATATCCTTGTGCTGCATGAGTTGCACCTTGCTCATGTCGTGTTAATACATGATGCAACTTATCCTGATATTTATATAATTCGTCATACACTGGCATAATGGCTCCACCGGGGTATCCATAGATTAAGTCTACTCCTTCTGCCAAAAGGCATTTGATAACTGCTTCTGCACCAGTCATACGCTCTGTTACTACTTTTGTTTTTTTCTTTACTGTCTGCGTTTGTGTTTCCATACGCGATTTATTTAGAGTCTTTAATACCGAAAGTTCGGATCTGGACTTTTGTTTTATTTAGATTTAGACTTACGTCACTATTTTTTTTAAAACTCATCTGTCACGCATCCTAAAGATGCAGACGAAACTGTATTTGCATATTTATACAAGACCCCTTTGTCAAATTTTAATGATGGTTGCACCCAGGATGCTTTTCTTTTTTCTATTTCTGCATCACTAATATCTACTGAAATAGAATTAGTTTCTGCATCGATTGTAATATGATCCCCATCTTTGACTAATGCTATTACTCCTCCTTCTTGCGCTTCGGGAGTGATGTGTCCAACTACAAATCCGTGAGTTCCTCCAGAGAATCTTCCATCGGTTATAAGTGCAACATCTTTTCCTAATCCAGCTCCCATAATAGCAGCTGTAGGTTTTAGCATCTCGGGCATTCCAGGACCTCCTTTAGGACCTTCATATCGAATGACGACTACATCTCCTTTCTCTACTTTTCCATCTCTAATACCGTCATTTGCGTCATACTCACCATTAAATACTTTTGCTTTTCCGCTAAAACGCAATCCTTCTTTACCAGTTATTTTAGCAACACAACCATCTTTTGCAAGATTTCCAAACATTATTCTTAAATGCCCTGTTGTTTTGATCGGGTTCTCTAATGGTTTTATAACATCCTGTCCTTCTGTTAGATCAGGAACATCTAATAGGTTTTCTGCAAGGGTTTTTCCTGTAACTGTTAAACAGTCTCCATGAAGTAATCCTTTTTTCAATAGATATTTCAATACTGCTGGAATACCTCCTACCTCATGAACATCTTCCATTAGGTATTTACCACTTGGTTTCAAATCTGCCAGAAAAGGAGTCTCGTCACTAATTCTTTGAAAATCTGCTAATGTAAATTCTACATCTGCAGCTCTAGCTATAGCAAGAAAATGTAATACTGCATTGGTAGATCCTCCAAGTATTGTTACCAAACGAATCGCATTCTCTAAGGACTCTTTTGTTACTATATCTTTGGGCTTAATATCTTTTTCAAGTAAAATTCTCATTGCTCTTCCTGCTGCAATGCTTTCTTCTTCTTTATTTTTACTTATCGCTGGATTAGAGGAATTATAAGGTAAAGACATTCCTAAAGCTTCAATTGCAGAAGCCATTGTATTGGCAGTATACATTCCACCGCAAGCTCCTGCTCCAGGGCAGGCTTTTTCTATAACACTTTTATACTCATTCTGAGTAATGGTTCCTGCTACTTTTTCTCCCCAGGCTTCAAAAGCTGATACTACATCTAACTTTTTTCCTTCGTGACATCCTGAAGCAATCGTTCCTCCATATACTAATATAGAAGGACGGTTTAATCGTAACATAGCCATTAAAGCTCCCGGCATATTTTTATCGCATCCTACAACGGTTACCATTCCATCATAACTCATTGCCTGTACAACAGTTTCCATTGAGTCTGCAATAACATCTCTGGACGGAAGTGAGAAACGCATTCCAGGAGTTCCCATAGAAATTCCATCACTTACCCCAATGGTATTGAATATCAATCCCACAACATCTTCATCTTGCGTACCTCGCTTAACTAGTTTTGCCAGATCATTAAGATGCATATTGCACGGGTTACCTTCATAACCGGTACTAGCAATCCCAACTAATGGTTTATTAAAATCTTCGTCTGTTAAACCAATTGCATGAAGCATTGCTTGTGCTGCTGGTTGTGTGTCGTCTTGTGTAACTTGTTTACTGTATTTATTGATGCTCATCCTTTTTGAATGTAAATTATTTACGAATTATTCAATATTTTAACTTTTATTTTATCATATTCCCATAGTATCAAATAAACCGCAGTATAAAATTATTTTGTTGCGATCAAACCATTGCGCTTTATTCAATACTCTTACAATATTCAACCTTTGTTTTAACATATTTAATAACTGATTATCAGCTAATTAACCCTCTTTCATTTACAATCACTATTTGTTAATTTTTGATAAAAAAAATTCCCTTCAAAAATTTGAAGGGAATCTGATACTTCTTAAATCTTATCAATATCCCTTCATCCTGATGAAATAATCACCACGACAATAATGACATTAATAATTATGTTTTTATGTATATTCATTTTAGTAATTCTTATTCTTTAGCTATCTATATTCTAAATAGTGTTATAAAAAAAAGTCCCTTTACTTTCGCAAAGGGACTTTATATATATTTATATTAATAACACCCCTTCATCATCGTGAAATAATCACGACCATGCTAATGACATTAATAATATTTGTATTGTTTGTTTTCATTTACAGATCAAATATAATGAATTATATTTTTGAAAAACAAGCTCTTTGCTATTTTTAATTTAAATTCTATCATTCTTTAAAAAAGAAGCTACCATAAAGGTAGCCTCCTTCTTCATTAAAATGTACTCAACTCAATTTTAATACTTAATAAGTCTTAATGTTTCTGTATCGTTATTAGTCTGTATTTTCACGAAATAATTCCCTGAAGCTGGTATTTGACTTCCTAAGGTTATTTTACCAGGGTTTTTACTGTATTCCCTATTAACTATTTCTTTTCCTACTATATCATAAACACGTATCGTAAATGCATCTTTACCTAACTTTGATACATTTATTGTTACCGTTTCTTCGAACGGATTAGGATACGCTGTAAATATTTTTGCTATAGTTCTTGCTTTTGTATTTGCTGGTCTTTCTGTTATTAAACTTTGCCCAGCAGTAGTATTATAAGCATAATCTAAAATAGTATACGAGGATCCATTAGCGGTTACACTTGCATAGAACCATCCATAATGTGTTGCTCCATTTATTTTAAAAGTAAACCCTATATAACCAGATTTTCCATTCCACTCGGTATATGATGAAGAGCTTATAATAAAATTATTAGAGTTCGCAACAAAATTGCTTGCTGCTCCAACTTCTACACCTTCTCCTAGAATTGTAATTTTATCAGACGTTCCTTCGCAAATAACATCTTTTCCGTAATTAACTAACCTAAGAGTATTTCCTGAAAACCAAGGACCAAAATGCCTATCATCTCCTACTTCTATCTGAAATGGATTCCAGGTGCTTGATGAATTTGTAGTTTTATCAGCCATATCTACATATACAACTGTACCACTATTACCACAAGGAGAACAAGATCCTCCACAATCTACTCCTGTTTCATCTCCATTTTGGATTCCGTCTGTACAGCTAAATCCAGAGCTATCAGTAATCGTTACTGTGTAATCTTCAGTTTCTCCATAATTATGATTGGTCTTACAGACTTCTGGCAAACTGGTTGTATTGTTAAAATATTCCATAATAATACGCATCCTTGTATCTCCAGTAGTTGCTGTATTAGGAATTGTAAAAGTTCCTGTTACAGGAGTGTCTTTAGAAGGTGTTTTTGTAAATACACGCTCTCCTGCATCGGCAAAATCTCCATCTTGATTATAATCAATCCAAACCCCATATCCTTCATTATATGCAGTGCCTCCACCCCAATCTGGAGTAATAGTTATCGTATTAGAACTTCCTTTTGTCAAATTCGTTGAAAGAGAAGTATGGTCACCATATCCATTTGTAGAACGAGTAGTCGTATTACTAATGGTTCCTAATTCTACTTTACTAATAAATTCTCCTGATGTTCTAGTAGATCTATCTTCGCAATAATTTACCGTGGTCGTTCCACCAGCTGTTGTAGCATTAGCTGTATTACTTGAGGTTGATTCGTTTCCAGCTGCATCTTTAGCCTTTACAGAAAAAGTGTATGCTGTATCTGCTGTCAAACCTGTTACATTATATGATGTTGTTGTAACGGTAGCTAATCTTGTAGATCCGTTATACACATCATACCCAGTAACTCCCGTATTATCTGTAGAAGCCGCCCAGTTCAAAGTTAATGTTGTCTCTGCTATATTAGAAACAGTCAAATTACCGGGTGCGGTAGGTGCTTGAGTATCTGTTGTTCCTCCAGAAACATTGATCGTATAATCTTCTACTTCTCCATAAGATATGGATCCACAAGGACTGTTACCATCTCCACTACTATATCCTAAAACTATACGCATTCTTGTTGTTCCTGTTTTGGCAGTAGAAGGGATATTAATGCCTAATTCACGAATAGTGTTACTGGTATTTGTCGTGATTTCAAATTTCTCATCCGCATCTGTAAAATCTCCATCCTGGTTCCAGTCAAACCACGCATATGCTTCGTTATTTGCTCCTCCTTGATACCCAACGAGAGTTACTTTCAGATTTTCAGAAGCTCCTGTAACAACATTACCAGAAATAGTTGTGTAATCGTGATATCCTGCTGCAGTATTAGATGATGTATTATTTATTCCTGCAAAATTTACATTTGTTATATAATCATCTGCACTATTATCTCCTTTCATATCACAATAAGTAGGAGTAGTTGTATCTCCGGTTGTAGTGACATCTACTACGTTACTTGAAGGTGATTCATTTCCTGCAGCATCTTTAGCTTTTACAGAAAAAGAATAGTTAGTATTTGCCGTTAAGCCGGTAACATTATAAGATGTTCCTGTAATCGTAGTTAATCTTGTAGCTCCTCTATATACATCATATCCTGTTACTGCAACATTATCAGTAGAAGCAGTCCAATTTAATGTCAATGTTGTTTGACCAATACTCGAAGCGGTAAGGTTACCTGGCACAGAAGGAGCTTGGGTATCCGAAGTTTGACCTCCATTAACTGTTACTGTATAATCTTCTACTTCTCCTATTCCTGTATCTGCACCACAAGGGTCTGGAGCAAATGTATATCCAGCACGAACCCGCATTCTTAATACAGTATTGGTTACTGCATCAGCTGGAGGTGTTACTGAAGCTGTATATGCAACTGCTCCTGACTTTTTAAGAACCACATCTTCTGTATTGAAAAAGTCATTATCATTATACCAATCAATCCAAACCATTACTTGATTAGGATCCCACTGATTGTTGAGAGTTACCGTCAATGTAGTTGCTTCTCCTTTTTGCAAATTCGTAGTTTGACTGGTAAAATCAGAATAAGGCTGATGTGTACTTGTATTATTAATACTACCAAACTCTACCTTAGTTATCTGTAATGTATTTGAGGCTGTTGACGCTTCGCAAATCTCTGTAAAAACCTGGCAAGGTTCGCAAGATCCACCACAATCTATTTTTTCTTCGTCTCCATTTTTAATCCCATCATCACAAGTAGCAATCTCTTCATTTGAAATGTAGAGCGTATAATCTTCTACTTCTCCGGTTCCTGATGTACCGCAAGGATTGTTATTATTACTTCTGGATACTCTAAGACGCATTCTTGTACCTTCTAATTGAGCATTTGTAGGAACATTGATTGAAACTTCACCAGTGGTTCCTCCTGAAGCTATAGTAACTTGTACTCTTTCATTAGGGTCACTAAAATCTTTATCCTGATTCCAGTCAAACCAGGCATATACTTCATTTGTACTGTTTCCTACAATATCCACTTTTAATGTATAACTATTACCTCTCACTAATTTTGCAACATGATCTGTTTGATTATCATATCCAGTACTGTTTCTTGTAGGGGTTGATACATCTATATTTGCCAGAGTAACTCTTTTTATAGCATCTGGACCAAAATTGCTCGCTGCCTCACAATAGGTAGTTACATCATCTGAAATTAATTGCCCAGCTCTTATACTGGCATCAGGGGTTCCATTAATACCATATTCTTCCATAACGATTTGAGTTCCATTAGAGCTTACTCTCATTTTACCCCAACCATAATGCATTCTACCAGATCTTCTTAAACGAATTCCGAAGTACGCTGTTCTACCTCTCCAGGCTGTATATGTTTCTGAGTCTACCATATGTTGTCCTCTTCCTAAATGGTGTTGTTTACCATTTTTCCATGAACTATTAGGTCCTATTATGGTTCCTTGTGAAAGAGGAGTTAACTCATAGTTATTATTAGCAATAGCATCTTTTCTGAATGTGATCAACTTCACACCAGGATATGTATTATTAGGATTATCGTTTGGATACAACTGCAATTGATAACCTGCACCTGCACCTGACACTTGATCTAATCCAGGCACTAATGTAAATTGTCCTGGTGGCGATGTATATGTTTGTCCTACATTAAATGTAGCATTAGATATTGTATTTCCTGTATATGAACTTCCTACTTTTTCTATACTAAAGTTAAAATCTTTTAACTCTACATTAGATCCTGCTCCAGCTGCAAATGCCGCGTCTAAGAGTTTAAATTTTATACCTAATATAGCTCTCCAACCACTTCCTCCAGAAACACCTTCTAACACACCTTCCATTTTCAGTTTAACCTGAGTAGTGCTTACAGCATTTACTTTTAATAATAATCCGGCTGGTACATTTTCAACGGTATAATGTTTTCCTCTTTCAAGGCCACCTATTTTTACAAACGAAGCATTCTTAAGATCTACGGTAATTTCATTTTCTATACTCCCATCATTTTTTACACTTTCCAAAAATCTATCTGATGAAAACAATACGTGTGGTCTTTCAATTCTAGCTAAAATAGCTTGTCCTGGATCAGGGTTTAAAGCAAAAGTTGTTATATCTGCTTCTTCTCCATCAGAAGATACTTCTGCTCTCAGCCATCCATAAACATATGTATTTGTGGGTGTAGGTATTCTAATAGCCACGTACCCAGTTCTATTACGCCAAGCAGTGTAACTAGGACTTGATAATACTGGTGGCGAATCAACTGAAGATGTTGTTTTTGTCACCCAGGTCCCAGAAGAATTAGCATTTAAGCTACTTCCTTCGGCAAAATATTTTGCATTGATCGTATTTGTATTACACAAAACTTCAAAACCTTGTGCAAAATTATCTATGGTTATATTATCACCATCATATACTTTTAGCTTTGTTCTAAAACGTCCTCCTATTACTAATGAACTAAATTTTGAATTTACATCACTTACAATATTTGATGCAGAATATCCCATATGTAAAAATGGTGAGTATCCCTCATAATACACTTCGTATGTATCTAAGAATTTTATTTTAAAAGTTCCGGATGCAGTATGCAGAGAACCAACACCTCCTGTAATAGCAGGGTTTAAAAATGTAATTGTTACTGTTGAAGAATCAGCTTCTTCACTACTGTTTGCTTTTCCTGTAAAGGCAATTGTTGCATTATTATTATCAATAACATTAATAACCGGAGTTAAACCTCCTGGTACTCCTGTTGCATTAAAATGTGTACCTAATTGTAAATTTCCGGTAACAGCAAATTGAGCACCATCAACCGCTTTTAACCTTTTTTTATTCTGAATCGATCCATCATTTGCAAATGCCTCTAAAAAGTTTAAGGATTTATCTATATCACTATCATTTCTATCCTGATAATTAAACAGAATTCTTGCTCCTAAATCTTTATCTACTCCTGTAGCTATAAGGTTTGCATTTTGCCATAACGGTTTTCTTGCATCGTGATCCAGGAAAGATGTCATACGATTTACTTGCCCAATGGTAAACATTGATTCACAAGGATTGTAGTCCATATGATTTTCGTGATTAATCAACTGGTTAAAACAATTCGTTTTTCCAGTAACACATGATCTACTACCATCTGCATGGGCAGTCCCAGCTTCTGTTGGAGGAGTATCTGCAACTTTATCTCCATTATCATCTCCTGCAACACAACCTCCACCACCAAAAGTGTGGTCTAAACCTAGCCAATGACCGAATTCGTGTGTTAAAGAAGATGCTGGAGGAGTATAAATCATATATCTCCCGTTGTATACCACTCTCGCGATTCCTTCATCAGACATACCTGTAGCTGGAAACCAAGCAATTCCTGATTGCGTGTTACTACCAGCTTTGATTATCAATTGTATATGTACATTCATATACTTATAATTATCCCAGGCAAACTTAGCTATCTCATCATCGTTAACTCCATTAAGCCCGAAACCTTCTTTAGTTTCATGAAAAATGACACCATTTGTTGTGTTTCCATCTGGGTCAATTTGAGCAAGTTTAAACTCGATGTCCATTCCACCTTCTATATTAGCAAAAGCGGGATCGACAGCATCATTAAACCCTTTAAAGTCTTCATTAATATCTTTCACTGCTTGAACAACTAGTTCTTCAGTAACATCTACATTTTGACCACTGGTTAGCGGCCATTCGTTACCATAAATATGAAATACTACAGGGATGACATATTTACTTGCAGCTTTGTATGATCCTGACTTTCTTTGTGCAGCATCTTGCTGCACCTTTTTTTCAAAGGCTTGTGATTTTTTTAATTCTTCAGGGTGGTTTTTATAATATTCTTTTGTTGTTTTATCAAAAGAACAAGATTCTTCTTCTTGAGCATTTATTGAGTAACCAATAAAAAACAAACATATTAGCAATGTTTTGTAATAAAATTTCATAAAAATGTAACGTTTGTGTTAAAAAAACAAAGTTAAAACAACAAGGATTTTTGAATAATAACATCCTATCATATGTTAATACTATATACACTAAGTGTAAGTAAATTCGTATAAGCTTTTGTGGGAAAAACATATTTAAGCTTATTCTATATCATTTCTTTACAAAAGGGAATACAGTAATTTTTACATTCATCTATACGTAATTAGTATAATATATATGCGAGCAGTACATCTTTTATTAAAGAAGAATTTAGGCCAATTATAAATAAGGTTTATATTCCAATTTCAGATAATGGAGATACCAATTATATTTAATTTAAGTACTCATTTTAAGTTAACATATAAAAGCCCCAGTACACGATTGTGCACTGAGGCTTCATTCTTATCTAACTATTTAATCCAAAATTGGTCTTAGTTATACTGGATAATCCATATACCTGTTAATTAGTTTGAACTTTTTACAATTCTAACTACTTCACTTTCTTTATTGGTTTGAATCTTTATAAAGTAGTTTCCTGCTTGTGTAATCTGTTCTCCTAAGCTGATTTTACCGGATTTCTTACTATACTCTTTTTCTATCAACTTTTTTCCTAGTATATCATAAACACTCACAGTTACCATATCTCCATCTAATTTTGATACATCTATTGTAAATGTTTTTCCAAATGGATTAGGGTACACAGTAAGCTTGTTTACCTTATTAAATGCGAACTGTCTATTACTATTAATTACAATCGTATAATCTTCATATTCCCCATAACGTACATCGTTACTACCTGTATCACAGGGATTGTTTTCATTATTATAATAAGAAACCAATAATCGCATTCGGGTGGCCCCCGCTACAGCTGTTTGAGGTACAGATACAGATGTACTTCCTCTCAGGTTCGTGGTTTTGGTTAAAGTGTAAGATTCATCATTATCCGAAAAATCTCCATCTTTATTCCAATCGATCCAAGCATATATCTCATCTGCAGCACCTCCGTTATAACCTGCAATATCAACAGTAAGATTATAACTTGATCCAGTATTTACGTTCCCTGACAGAGAGGTAAAGTCATCATATCCCGTTGAATTCCTAGAAGAGGAATTGTTAATTCCTGCAAAAGTAACATTAGTTACTCCTTCCGGTCCATCGTTCCCTGTTGCTGGGCAATAGGTAACATCGGTCTGACAAGGACTACAAGAGCCGCCACAATCTACACCAGTCTCATCCCCATTCTGGATACCATCATTACAAGTTGGATCAGTCGTACAAGGCTCGCAAGAACCTCCACAATCTACTCCGGTCTCATCTCCATTCTGAACTCCATCGTTACAACTTGGGCCAGAGCCTCCAACTATTACTGTATAATCTTCTACTTCACCTAAATAAGTATCCACACCACAAGGGGTAATCTTAGATGCAGCACCATATCCAATACGTACTCTCATACGTAATGGAGCATTGCTAACAGCTCCTGCTGGGGGTGTAACGTTTGCAGTATAAGGACCTGCTGCAAATCTAGAAAGTACTAATTCTCCAGAATCTGTAAAATCTCCATTACGATTCCAGTCGATCCATACTCCAACAGCATTAAATGTCCAATGTTCATTATTAACCTTTACTGTTAAGGTCGTAGCCTGTCCTGCTGTTAAGTTAGCAGACTGGCTTGTATAATCTGTATATGCTGCATTGGTCGATGTATTATCTATGTTACCAAAATTAACATTGGTAATATGCAACGTTCCATGGGCAGTGGTAGATGCATCACAATAAACAACATCATTTGGATTCTGTGTCGTTGTCACATTTACCGTATTACTCGAAGCGGATTCATTTCCTGCCGCATCTTTCGCTTTTACCGAGAATGAATACGATGTATTGGCCGTTAACCCTGAAACATTATATGATGTTCCCGTTACGGTTGTTAATCTGGTAGCACCTCGATATACATCATATCCTGTTACTCCTATATTATCAGTAGAAGCAGTCCAACTTAAGCTCAACGTTGTTTGCGCTACATTAGACGCTGTCAAATTACCAGGTGCCGTTGGTGCTTGGGTATCATCAGGATTACTAGTAGTAGTTACATTAACTACATTACTTGATCCAGAGATATTACCTGCAGCATCCTTAGCTCTAACAGAGAAATCATAAGCTGTTCCGGCAGCTAAACCGGTAACATTATAAGTAGTTCCTGTAACGGTACCTATGTTCGTACTTCCTCGATACACATCATATCCGGTTACCCCTACATTATCGGTAGAAGCATTCCAATTAAGAGTTAAAAAAGTATTCCCCACACCTGAGGCTGCCAAATTAGTCGGTGTACTTGGAGCCTGTGTATCGGGAGTTCCACTACCTTTAATAAACACAAAATAATCTTCTACTTCATCACCATTGGTTGATGATGTTCCACAAGGATCAGGGGCAGTGTGTAGTTTATAACGCACTCTTAATCTGGTTGCACCATTTTTTGCGGTATTAGGAACTACCACTGTGGTTGTTATACCACCAGCGCCATTGGTTGCCAGTAAAATTTCTTCACCTGCGTCTGTAAAATCTCCATCTTTATTCCAATCCACCCAAGCCCCAAAATAATTAGGGTCCCAGGATTCAATTCCCGGATTAACTGTTAATGTAACAGACTCGCCTTTAACAAGATTGGTTCCCAGACTCGTAAAATCAGAATACGAACTATTATCACTTTTATTATTGATATCAGCAAAGATAACTTCGGCTATATAATTTGTGCCTTGATAACCCGCTGCACAATAATTTGTAGGCATAGGATCAGAGTTTCCATCGGTGATACTAAAATTAGCATTGGTAATATCGAAAAAGATATTATTGGTTCCTCTTACCATAATTCTATTTACACCTCCTTCATTGTTTGGTATAGTAACTTGATGAGAACCATCATTAGGCACCGCAGATGCTAACGTTATTGGGTATGTATTTCCACCATCTGTAGATAATAAAATATCTACATTTGCTGTATTAACTCCATTTCCTGTGGTTCCCGCTACGTTCCAGGTTACTGTTTGTGTAGAACCTACGGGTGCATCAAACCTACTGTTTTGAGAAGTGATCGCAAAAGGGCCGGCATTTCCAGCTACCGTAATAACAGCATCTCTAGAATCTGTATTACCTCCTCCCGGATGGTTATCTCTTACCGTAAATCTAAAATTCATCGTTCTGGAAACAGAAGGTGTTACCTCCCATTCTGATGAAGAATTTCCAGCTTTTACAGCAGAAAGGTCAGGCATATATCGAATTGGAGATGCTGAAGGAGGCTTAAAACGAAATAGAGGGCCGTTAGTTGACGTAGCACGAGGAGGCATCGGAGCTATTTCTTTATCCATTTGGCCCCAAGTATACGTTAGTTGATTAGCAGGAGTATTGGCATCAGTAGCTGACCCTTCTAATATAAATGGAGTAGATCTTGGAATCGTATAATTACCTCCTATACTAGCTACTGGCGCACTATTACCTATTGATCTTAGGGTAGCACAACTTTGAACACTTAAAATATGATTCCACATTTCATCTATTTGTTTCGCATGGAAAAAAACATATGACAACCTTAAATCATAATTAGGAGCACAACCTTGATATGCCATGATACTATTACCTCCTCCAGGTTCAACGGCACCTTCGTCAAGACGATTACCACCACATGAGTTGTTAAACGAATGGTTAGCACCAAATTGATGGCCTATTTCATGAACAAATGTACGATAGAAATATTCATTAACAGATGTGAAAGGATGTGCACCGGTAGCTCCTTCTGCTTTTTTACTATCATTACATACAGCTCTTAAAGCTCCACGTCCAGTCCCATCTGAATCCAAAACATGACCAATATCATAGTTAGCGTTACCAATTGTAGCATCAAGAATAGCTTGAACCTCATTTACTGATGCTGAAGTATTACCATGTGTAAAACCGTCAGTTACTGGGTCAAGAAAAAGAGAATTCTCTATATTAGGTACTAACTCAAATGTAGTTCCAAGATCTCGTTCATAAACCGCATTCACTCTTGTCATCAGTTCATTCAATTCAGAAAGTACTGCGGCTTTCCTTTGTTGAGTTGAACCATTGGTAACGCCTGCCTTATCTGTATAAATTTTAGACAATTCTCCCGTGGTTGCTATAGCCATTCGGTAGACTCTAACACGACCATCATTAGCGTCTCTTCTTGCTTTGTTTAATTTTTCAATTTGCTCTGTACTTTTTTCTAAAAAAGGCCCAACTGCTTGATCTGTTGCTTGACAGCTAATTGGTGCTGATTCTCCCATTTTTGAAGTAACCACATACGTTTTACTATTACCAGTATAAGGTTTGATATTCGTTATGGTAGCATCAGGTTTCATAATCATAGCCCTAAAGTTATTATGCCCCAAACTAAAATGTACCACTTCATTTTCTCCACTAACAGATGTACCAACATAAGATTTAATATCTGGAAACTTTTGAGCTAAATCCGGATGCAAAACATTTGTTTCCTTTACACGGTATTCTTTAAATTTTCCGTCTTCGGCAGGAAGTATAATAATGACATTTGATTGACCAAATGAATTGAATCTTTTTGGACAATGGGATAAAACTTCTTTTAATTTTTCAACACTAAGATCATAAGTGTTTTGGTGTAAAGTTTCTGTATCCTCCTTAGTAGAAGAAATGTTTTCGTTTTCAATTGGGCTACTATTTTGTTTCCAAAAATTATTGGTTTGTGAAAACCCAAAATGGAAAACAAATAAGCCTATAAATAAGACAAGTTGATTTTTCATAATTTAAATTTTAGTAGTTAATGAAGTTTTTGTTAAACAGGAAGCAATACCTTTTGTAGAAGCAAGCAGTGAATTTGAAAACTCACTGTAGCCTTTAGCTATAATACTTTCGTTGTTCACTTGTCCGAAAGTAAACACACGTATATTGCTGTTCCTTTTTTGAGTAATCCTAAAGGTTTACTCTTTTTTAAGTTCTGTCTTCTTTTTAATGATTTTTTCGAATTCTCTAGCTTCTAGTAAAGCTTTTGGGTTCTGTTTGTAGTATTCTTGTTGAGCCTCTTCAAAAAAGTAGCTTTTGTCTTGTTGCCGTCCGAAAATCGGCCACATTATCAATACCATAAGGATTGATAAAAACGAGTTATTTTTCTTCATTAGATAGTTGAATTTGTGTTAGTACACAAAATTAATTCTATTCTAATCCACTGAATTACACTATACTAACAATACTCAATACTATATTACCTATTAAAAGAATATTCATATGATTTTAACATAAAACTTAAATTAACAAATGTTAGTTAATTAAATTTTAAAACATTTATTAATAAAAATGTTAATTTGGAGAAAAATAAGCTCAATGAACTAAATACTATCTCTTTATATTTAACCTCTTCAAATGGAAAGAAAATAACACATATACTTAATACCACCCTCAAACTAATTAGAGCAGATAAATTGGTATCAAACAAACAAAAAAATAATATTAATAACGTTCAAAACTCATTCAAAATTAACCTTAGCAATACCACAAAATAGTTGAAGGTATTACATAGAAAGTTTTAGGTTTTATGAGATTAAAACCACCTTAAAAATATTCAAAGTTATATTTTGAAAAAAAATGTGAGTTTATTGTTTTTTTATCCTTTTTAAGGCTAACTACCTAAACCTTAAAAAGATTATTTTTCATACAGTAGATTACCAATCCGACCCTGGTTTTTACTTCTAGCTTTTTAAATACTGTTTCCCGGTAATTCTCTACTGTTTTAGGACTTAATCCCATTTCTCCTGCAATATCCTTATAGGTAAGTTCTGAGCAAGCATGCTTTAAAAACACCCATTCTCGATCCGTCAATCGTTGTTCTAAGGTTTTAGTGTTTTCTAACGCTATTGCTTCAGAATGCTTAAGTGCGCTTTCTACTTTTCCGGAGTAATAAAACCCTTGTTCGATCACCATTTTCATAGCAAATTCAAAATTCTCTGGATGAATATCTTTTAACAGATACCCTCTTGCTCCACCTCTCAGCATTTTGATAATGGTTTCTTCATCATCCTCCATTGTCAGTGCCAATACTTTTTGTTGTGGTTGATTTTCTTTAAGCCATTGCATGGTTTGTATCCCATCCATTACTGGCATCTTTACATCCAACAATACCAAATCTGGTTTTTTTCTTTTATGCAGATAGTATCGGGTTAGTTCTTTCCCGTTTTTTAGAATTTCTAATACTTCATACCCCTCAAGTTTAGAGATCAGACTCTCTAGCGATTGCGCAAAGAGAAGGTGATCATCTACAATTACAACAGTCTTATTCTTCATTATCAATCGTGTTTGCGTTAAACCTTATCAATATCTTTTAAGGGGTAGTGCAATTTAAGTAATACTCCTTTATTAGGAGCAGACTCATAATCCAATGTTGCTTCAATTAAAGATGCGCGGCTTTTCATATTGAGCAGTCCTGAATTGGCTTGTACGGAGTCCATATCAAAACCAAGCCCGTCATCTTTGATTGTAATTTTTAGGTCTTTATTAGTATAGGCCAAATTTACTAAAAGATTTGTTGCCTCTGCATGTTTTATCGTATTAGAAAAAAACTCTTGTACAATACGGTAGATAATAATCTCATCCTTAGGGTTTATATATAGAGTATCACCGGTAACATTAAACTCTGTATGTAAGAAATTAAGTTTTTTAAATCGATCTAATTCTACCTGTATTGATTTTTCTAGACCAATATTCTCAATTACCTCATGATTTAAGGTTTTAGACAGGCTTCTGATTTCTTGTAAACTATCGCCTACCAGTTTTTTAACATCTTGTAAAGATTCTGAAGATTCTTGTGCTATTGAAGATCCTAATATATTAATTTGCATGACCGCTGTAGATAGTAACTGCCCTATATTATCATGCAACTCCCAACTTACATTCTTAAGGGTTTGCTCTTGTATCTCTAATTTCGAGTTTTGCAGCTCTTCTTCAAAACGTTGTTCTGCTTTGAGTTTTTCAAGTAATAGTTTATTCTTGCGTCGCTGAAAGGCAATAAAAAATGTTATACCAAATATTACAAAAAACAATATAATAACGGTAAAATATACTATTAATAGGATTTGTTCTTTCTCGAGCATACTATAAAACCAATTGTATAGCAAGTATACAGAAAAAAGATTGCAGTATTCAAAATTATCATTCGAATATTCACAAAATTTGGGCTTTCTGACCTAAAATACCTGCTATAAATAAAAATTGGAGTTGCAATCAGATGAAAAACTATCGCTCCAATTGTTATATAAAATGATATCATTTTATAAAATACTAATATCTTATCACTTTGAAGTATTTCGTATAAATAAAGAAGTCCTCCTAACATGATAAGTAATGTTCCAATAATATATGTAAAAGATGAAATTGCTTCAAAATATACATTGGAAAAAATCAAATTCACTATTGCTCCAACTACAAAAATAGCAACCAGAATTTTCATCAACTTTCTAAAAAATAGAGATTTATAATGAAATGCAAAGTAAAGAACATAAAATGAAAAATTTATTATCAAAAAGACATTTTGTAACCAATGGTTTTTTTCCAAAAACGTTCCTTTCAAGAATGGAAACATATCTGCATAATAAATTAACCCTGGTAAAGTACCAAAAAGTTCAATTAGAAAAGTAAACCATAAAAAGTAAACAAAATACCGAGAAGGTTTATCTTCTCGGTATTTTGTAATATAATAAGTTCCTGATAATGCTGCTATCGATTCAAACAGCAAATATGAAAACAAAAATATCATATATTCTAAAAATTCTTCGGTGGAATCCCACTAGATCCGCTATTAAAACTATCTATGTTATAATTATTAGGTTCATCTCCTCCATCTTTTCCTCCACTTCTTGCCGGTGCTCCCGTGGGAGTTAAAAACAATGTTGAGTACCCTCTACCCATTTTACATTTTTTTTCAGGATAGGCTCCATAATACATACGGATTCCAGGGTTTTTGATTCCTTGTTCTGCCGATTCTTGTTTTACATAAGCCAAATACTCTTCTAATTCAGCAACAGACCAATGAAATTCTCGTGCATCTTCAAAGCCTAGCTTCTTTTTTAAATGTCCTCCTTTTCTATTACACCAGCTTTCCTGAAGTTCTCTAGCTTCCTCTACACTAATGCATTTTTTCGGTTTTTGTATTTTTTTTGCCATAACATTGTATTTTTAGGTTACATATATCGCTAATATACCTAAAAAGCTTTCTTAATCACAAGGAACGCCTCCCTTTTTAACATTAAAACTACGGAAAACCCGTAACTATAATCAATTGATATTCAAAAACTTATGAAATCATAAAAAAAACTTAAATTTCTCAACATAGGGGGTTTTCCCCCTATGCGTTCAGGGTTGATATCCCCCTAAAATAAATGTTCAGTTCTAACCAAAACTCTTATTTCTCCTAATGATTCTATATAATTCATTTAAAATCAATCTAAAACCACTACAATATAAATCAGAAATCTAAAAAATCAATTCTCTCAAGGAATACCTATCAAATAATAGACAGGCAGTATACTTTTGATTTTTCTTATAAAAAGAGTAGAAAAAATTATGATCGGATTTTTTTTAGAAACACATCCTATTTGCCGTCTTTCTCAAGGTAATCTACCTAAAAACACACATTTTTTAATATTAAACACCAGCTCCATATAACTTAACAGGAGTTTCCAACCTAAAACGTGTCAATTTGAGTGAAATTCTGTTAAGAATTTTATATTGTCCCTTCGATAAACTCTGGATGTCAAATATTTCAGTACTAAAAACCTATTCTCGATACAATTTTTCTTCTTTTTAATACGAAAAACCACTCGAATTGACGGTTTTCACAATATACCTGATAGTAATCGAGTTCAGGTTAATACACTTTCATTTCCATTTCGTATTGATCGACTGTGTTTTTTAAACCAATTGAATTCAAGAAATTAATTTTATCGGCTAAACGCTCATCTACATTATTAATCTTAATAACATTTGCCATTTTCTGAATTGCAAAAAATAATCTTTCCCAACTTTTATTATCTGGCATTAATACATCGAATTGCGCAAGATACCCAACCTCAGAATCTATAATAAAAAATGACTCCAGGTTATCATTTTTAAAAACTTTAAAAAATCTATATCTTCCTTTTTGGATTGTCTTTAATTGGTTATCCCAAGAATAATACTCCTGATTCGGCAAACTATCTACATCTGCTTCTTTGACACCTATTTCTTTAATATCAACCTGATGTTCTTTATTCACAGTAATGACCCCACTAAAACATTTATAATGTTTACAGATATCAAAACCTATACTTTTATATAATCTTATTGCAATTAAATTTTCCTTGATAACTTCTAAAGAACATTTAGTAATGCCATTTTGTTTTAAATCTTGTAATGCCTCTTTGTATATAGATTTTACAATTTTTCTACCTCTATATTCAGGAAGCACTCCTGTTCCTGTATTAAAAGCGGTTAACTTTCCATTTCTATGATCAATCGCATGTATAATAAATCCAACCAATTTGTTTTGATCAAACATTCCATACGAAAAGCGAAAGTCAACATTAGCCTGTTTCCATCTTTGGATATAATATGCTTTATTCGTTGGCATTTTTACATAATAGCTCTCAAAAGCCTGTAAAAAACAATGTAGTAAATCATCAAAATCTATTTTATCCAAATTCTTAACTATCATTTTTATTACTATTTAAATACATTAAAATTACGCATTTAGAAAAATTATGATGAAAATATCAATTCCAATATTTTGCCTTAATAAATTGAGACAAAATGTATCTAAAATACCTCTTTAAACCAAACACCCTATTCTGGATACATTTCTCCTAAAGTCCAAGCACTCGAACCGACAGGTTTTGTATAAAATATCAAAATACACAACACGTTAAAATCATGTAATTATCTTGAATTTGATATTTTCTCCTGTTCTTTTTTGAGCTATATTATTTATATCCTCTTGAAACAATTGTAAGATTCTAGGATACCCTCCTGTAGTTTGACAATCTCTCATCAAAACGATTAATTTTCCAGAAGGAGTTAATTGAATAGTTCCAGGCAAAACTGGCGAAGTTAACATCGAAGAAATTTTATTGACAATTGTTTCATTCAGTTGAATTGCCATTCTACTTCTTATATTAGAAATAGTAAAATTCATATTTTTCAAACTCTCTTTTTCACTTGAAGTTAACAAGTCAAATTCCGGACCTTTAAAGGCTTTTAAAACTAAAGAATTCTGATCATAATCCTGTCTTAAAACTGAGGCATATTGTTCTTCAAAATTTTCATTTTTTTGATACGGAACAACATCACCTTTTTTCAACTTTTCTAACCTTGTTATCCCCTTAAAAAAAGATCTACTATTAAAAGTAATTTCTGTTTTAAATCCATTTTTAATTCCTACATATCCATACATGTTATTCTTACAATATTTTAATTCCAAAATATCATTTTTATCCACCGAAAATTGTTTATTTTTTTTAATCTTTTTTTTATTCAAAAAAGCATCAACTTCTGCTCCAGTAAGTACAATAATCGTTTGTTCTGAAAATTGTAAAATTGGTCCTTGCATTGTCCATTCCAAAACTGCATCATTTTCATCATTTCCTAAAATAGCATTTGCTAATTTAACAGACATCTGATCCATGGCTCCACTTTTGGGAATTCCATATTTTGAAAAACCAAATCTACCCAAATCCTGAATAGAAGTATAAATTCCTGGTCGTATTATTTTCACTTCTCCATTCATACATTTTCACTTTCTATCACATAAACCCCTTCTTTTAACAACATATTTATATCGTTATATTTTTTTTCTTCTATCGCTATAAATTGAATTTTATCTCCAGGATTTACAAAACAAGGATCATCTGATTTTGGATCAAAAAAATTCAATGGAGTTTTACCAATCACATGCCAACCACCTGGGCTATTTGAAGGATACACTCCTGTTTGACTTCCTCCAATTGCAACAGAGCCTTTTTCAACACTTAAAGATGGAGTCGTTTTCCTAGGCAATATTAATTCATCTTTCAAGCCACCTAAGTATAAAAAACCAGGAAGAAAACCAATAAAATAAACTGTATAAATAGGAGAGGCATGCAATGCAATTACCTCATCAATAGTTAACGATTTTTCTTGAGCAAATTCATCTAAATCAGGAGCCAGATTACTTGAATAACAAATTGGTATTTTCCACAATGTTTTTTTTTGAGCGTTTTCAGAAGCATTATCAGAATACAGTGTTTTTAGCTTCAAAACCTCACTATAGAGATCCTTTATAGCTGATATGTAGTAAATTAACAACGAGTTATATGATGAGATTACTTCAACAATTAGTTTATCATATAAAATTTCAATCGCTTTTTTATAAAAAAGCACATCTTCCAGTAAAATTTCATTAATTTCTGAAGGCCATTCTATCAAAATTGCATTCTCGGCATATCTTTTATACTGTAATTTATACTTCATTATTCTTTATTTCACCCTAAAATTTCTTTCTAAAAACTCATTATATATATATCGTAAAATCTCAACCGATTTTGGATTATCCCCATGCACACATATCGTATCAAAAAAAATAGACAACTTCTCTCCTTCTTTCGTTTTTACCTTCCCTTCAGAAATCATTTTAAACACATGATCAAACACTTTTTTTGGATCTGTGATCACTGCATTGTTTTCCTTTCTAGAAACAAGAGACAGGTCTTTATTATAATTACGATCCGCAAATGCTTCGTGTTTAATATTAAAATTCTCGCCTCCTAATAAAGAAATCATAGAATCTTTTTGCGTAACAATTATTAAACTTTTATCGATATTTTTTACAGATTCTAAAATAGCTTCTCCCACCAATCTATTTTTCATTGCTTCATTATAAAGTGCTCCATGTGGTTTTACATGATGTAGCTTTTGTCCTTTCTCCTCAGTGCATTTTTTAACAAGTTGTATTTGCCTTGTAATTGTATCTATTAAATTGGCATATGAAATTTGCATGACCTCTCTTCCAAAATTCATTCTATCCGGATATGATGGATGCGCTCCAATTTTTACATTATGATGAATTGCTAAATCGATTGTTTTGTTTATAACTTCTTCACCACCTGCATGTGCTCCACAAGCAATATTACACCAAGAGATATATGGCATAATTTCATCATCAAAACCTGTCTCTTCTCCTATATCAGCATTGAAAATAATTGGTTTCATATTCTTACATTTTACAAAACAACTTCCTACAAATTTTCTAACACTTTCCAGGCACTTCTAAAACCAAGGAAAATTGCAATTCCAAGAATCACTAAACCAAGTAAATTTTGCTTCCAGGAATTACGATATTCACCAAGTAAGTTTTCCCTGTTCATCACCCATAATAAAAAGCCCGCAATGATGGGTAATAATATCCCATTAGCTACCTGAGCAAATTGTATAATTTCGATTGATTTTATTCCTAAAGAAGAGAACAAAACTCCAAGTACTAAAATGAAGATCCATACCGATCTGAACTTTTTACTTTTCAAATCACTACTCCAACCTAAACATCCTTTTACTACATATGCGGCTGCTAATGGTGCAGTGATTGCAGATGTAATTCCGGCAGCAAATAAACCAAGAGAAAGCACATATTTTGCCGAAGTTCCAAATACTGGCTCTATGCTTTTTGCTAAATCTGCAGCATTATTGACTTCCATATTTTGCATAGATCCTCCAGCAATAATAATTGCCATGGAAACGAGTCCTCCTAATACGATTGCAATTACTGTATCTTTTCTAACGAGAGGTAAATCTTCTGGAGATTTCCACTTTTCTTTGACTAAAGATGCATGAAGAAACAAGTTATATGGTACCACTGTTGTGCCAATAAGACCTATAATAGTAAGTAATTTATCTGATGAAAAATCTGGAACAAACCCTTTAAAAATTAAACTTAAATCCGGCTTGGTGGCAATCGCAGCTATTATAAAAGCAATACTCATAAAAAGTACAAGTACAATCAAACTGCGTTCTAATATTTTGTAATTACCTATGTATAGAAGTATAAATGCCAATATACCGATCAGGATACTTACGTAATTAATATTAACTCCTGCAACAGTAACTATTGGTGAACCTACTATTGTAGATAATCCCAATACACCGCCACTAATATTTCCAGCTTCGTAAGCAGCGTTACCGACAAAAATTGCTGAAAGGATCACCCCTATTAAAACCCATCTTATGATTTTATTATCAAACTGAGATTTTAATACTTCGCTAAGACCGTTTTGAGTAATTACCCCCAATCGAGCTGCCATCTCTTGTAAAACAATACAAGCAATAATGGATAATACCAATGCCCATAAAAGTGTATATCCAAACTTCACTCCTGCCAGTGTACATACTGTAACTGTTCCTGGACCTATAAAAGCTGCTGTAACTAATGTTCCTGGTCCAATGTTTGAAAACCACTTTTTCATTGTACCGTTCCTTTATCTAATGCATAAATTGCAAAAGAACCTAACCAATGACCTCCTTCATAGCTATCTCCTGCTAAGTTGGGTAACGAGTATTGCACATGATCATTAGCTATATTAATTAAATGTTCATACTCCTTATATTGGTTTGCTAACCCATAAAGCACCCAGGCTCTACTAAAATTAAGTCCATCTAAATGAACCAATTTACCGTCTGTACGATCAGATACTTCTCCAGTTTTTAAAGTAAAACTGGTAGATTTCAGTTCTGGCATAAATTTGTTGATCCAAGTATCAAATGCTGGTTTCTCTAATACTCTGCGCATAAGATCTATTTCTTCAAAACAAGGAGATAAAAAATCATATCCGCTGGGTTCCCATCCTAATGGACAACCAACATCATTCATATAAAAATCTTTTGCTCTAGAGCTTATTGCATTTTTTAACTCTATATTTTGCAAGGTGATTGCATAATCCAGAGCAAAGGATAAACCGAAGGCTGTGTTGGTATGCTCTCCAACTCGAATAGGATAGTTTAGTTTTGGCAAAAATTCTAAATATCGATCTACTATCAGATCAGTCAAAGGTTGTAAGTTTTGCTCTAATTCTCTTGCGATTGGTGCATCCCAGGTATGTAATTCTTCTGCTAGTTTTAATAGCCAAGCCCATCCATAGGTACGTTCATATGAGGTATTATGTTTTCCTTGAAAATATGCTACTTCTTTTTCAATATTATCTTTAGAAATATTTTTTTGCAGTTTTGCTCGTATACTATGTGAATCCTGTAGTTGCGGAAATTCTTTTAGTAACTTTACTAAGGACCAATGTCCGTGTACCGAAGAATGCCAGTCGAAACATCCATAAAATGCAGGGTGTAATTCCTGTGGAGTTCTAATATCCGACTTATCTCCTAGCGTTTGCCCCAATTTATTAGGATATTCGGTTTCAAGACAAGCAAAAGGAAGTTTTGCTAAATTATTAGCCTGATCTAATGTAAGCTGTAAAGATTTTTGGATATCAACTTTTACGGTTTCATCAATATCACTCTCTTTATCTGAATTTTGAGATGTATTGGTTTTATCATTCTGGCAGCTCATTATCAAAGCTGCTATCACAACAATATAGATTCGATTCATGTATCAATAGTTTAGAATTAGACACTATGTGTATTCTAAAGTATCGATTTCTCTATGGATATAAATAGAATTGTTAATAACACGCCTTAATAGTTTATAAACTATTAAATCGTGATCATTTTACCTTCTTTTAAGTACTCTTTTTTGATTCCTTCTAGTATTGTCTCCTGCTGGATAGTTTCATGTTTTAAAGCAATTGTTTTTAAGCAGGTGTATTGTATAACATTAATAATATTGGCTCCGGTAAGTGCATATTTTTTTGACAACTCCTGAAGAGAAACTGTCTCATCTAAAGGTACTTTATCTGGTAAATTTTTCTTCCAGAGAGATAATCGTTCCTGATATGAAGGGTTTTCAAATTCGATAATAGATTGAAACCTACGAGTAAATGCGGTATCTATATTATTCTTGAAATTAGATGCCAGAATAACAAGACCTGGATGTGCTTCTATGCGTTGTAATAAATAGGATACCTCTTGATTAGCATATTTATCATGAGCATCTCTTACATTAGTACGTTTACCAAAAATCGCATCTGCTTCATCAAAAAACAGTATCCACGATTTATTTCTCGCTTTATCAAATAACTTAGATAAGTTCTTTTCTGTTTCTCCAATATATTTTGAGACAATCATTGACAAATCTATTCTATATACGTCTTCTCCGGTATATTTACCTAACAAAGTGGCTGTGAGTGTTTTACCGGTTCCTGGTGGTCCCGAAAACAAAATACGATATCCGGGTTTGATCCTAGACTTCATATTCCAGTCATTTAATACTACGTCATTATAATTTAACCAGGTTTCTATTTCTTTTACCTGGTTTAACGTCTTGGTATTTAATACCAAATCATCCCAACTTAATTGGGTTTCTATACGTTCTGCCGGAAAGTCTTTGCTTAACGTAGGTTTTAGCAATTGCCCCGTAGTAAAAAACTCAACAAATTCTTCATCCAACACAAGTCTTCCACTCATTCTGGGTTCATTATTAGGTACACTATCCAAATACAAAACTCCAGCTGAAGTAAATAGATGAGAAGAGTCAAAATACCTGGTAAGTTCTATTCTTTTATGAATATCATCTCCTGCAATTATAAATTGTAGTGTTTCGCCTGTCGGAATAATCCCTCTATGGTTTTTACCTTTAACTCCTCCAAACTCTGGGAGTTCTCCTCCATTCGGAAAAAAATCGGTAATTATAGCAGTAAAAAAGTTTGGAGATAAGTGCGGAATAAGTGCAAGTAATAAAATAATGACCTCTTCGATAGACAGTTCATGTTTTCTTACAAAAAGTGAGAATGATGAATTATCAGATACTATATTACTAAACTCAGGAAAATTTACAACCTCATTTGTATATGATGCTTTTAATCGATATTCTATTACTTCTCTTATAAAAGAGAGCTTACTATTATAATGTGTTGTATTATGTTCTAGGACTTTCTTCATATTAATATTATACTAAAGGCTCTATTGAAAACACATCTATTTTGGATTTCATAAAACTCCGTGTTCTTTTCATTACCGCGATACCATTTCTGGAACCTTGAAAATTTGTATTTCCCTCAATAGTTTCTATCACTCCTCCTTCTATATCAGTGATAATTCCAGTATGTGTCCAATCAAATGTTGACTTTTGATTTAAAAATATATCTCCCTTCTTAATGAGTGACGGATCTTTTCTTGCTTTACGAAACCTGGTAAGCAACCCTTTATTAAGTCCTGTTGTGCCCACAGTATCACAACTATAAGTAAGCGGCATCAAAGTTTTGAAATTTTTACCTAATGCACTTGCCGCCTGATCAATAATAGCTTGTACAAACCCCATACACCAAAACCAAGGAGAACCATCATTACCATCCATATAACTACGTACCCAAGGACCACTATTAGATTGTCCTTTAATCTGTAATTCATACGGGTGATTTTGTAAGTGATTCTCTGCAACTTCTACAACCAAATCTCTTAAGTTGGTACTTTGTAATGGAGCTTCAAAAGCTTTTTTAAGATATGATGATAATTCGTTAAAAACTTCCTGACTAACAATACCATTTTGAGACAACCCATGAATTTCCTGAAACTTTTTTACAGCTCTCTCTGTTGCAGGTCCAAAATCTCCATCAATTTCTGTAGCTGTTCCACTGGTAGGGTTCCATACAGAAAACAGCGTAAGCCAGGATTGAATTTTCATGACATCTTTTCTGTTATTAGTTCCTCTTCTTTTTTGTGTGTTTTTAATTACTAATTCCTTTTGATATGCTGTCTTTTTCATCTGTATATGTTTATTACAAGAGATCAGATAAAATCTGCAACAATTAAATAATCATTGTTATATGTTTAGTGATTATATTAATCATACAGGTTTCATTTGGCTCAAATTTTAATTAATAAAGTTATTGTTATCAGATTAGTACTTAAAGGGGCAAATCACTGTACTTACCCTAGTGTTTTAACGGTATTTTATCTCAGCATATCTTTTATCTTATTAATTTCGATATTAACTACTTCGTGTTCATTTAACATCTTTTTGAAGTATTCATAACTGGTCACATTCATATGACGAGAAAGTGTAGGCTCATAATATTCCCAAGCTTTTAAGAACGATGTTTGATCCGTCTTGGTAACATCAAGAATCTGTTTATTGTATGTATCTAATTTTTTCTGAAGCTTTTCCAGATCATCCTTTTCATACGCTCCTACCATATGAGCTTCTATATCATCTGTAGTAATTTTATGAGGCAAATAAATACGAATATGATGTATTTTACCAAAAGGTGCTATCGTGGTGGTTTTATCTTTTCCTGCCCAATTTTTAAAAAAATCTCCGAGATATCTTGGGATTTTATTATAATCTAATCCTGTTTTTATATTAACGGCTATATTATCTTTTTCATACTCGTCCTTATTATTCCTATCAAATTCTGATTCAGAAATCTGGCTTAGAACATAATCGACGTATAACTCCTTTCCATTAATAATCTCAACAAATACAATATTCTTATTGTTGAACAATAGATCTTTTTCTCTTAAATGATTATATACATCCAAATTACCTAATAACCCGCTATTATCGATAGCACCTGCATCCATATAGTGACCGTATCCTTCGATTTTAGCTGCTGGACTAAACACCGGAAAACGATTGGTTGTAGAGACGGCTTGATAAAATGGTAGTGTTTTATCTTTATTACTGTATAAATCTGCCAGGTTTTCAGAATACGGAAATATTTTTTCAAAATCTCCTTTATTGTGTTTTACAGACCATAATATCCCACGATTAACTCTTATTCCTGAAGTATTCATTATAAGTGATGGAAAATATCCGGTTTTATTAAAAGCTTTACCCCAATACGTTCTGTAAGGAACATTGCTCAAAGAAGCATTGGTTTTTCCTTCAATTAAGTTTTGATATTTGATCATAGAATAATACGATCTGTCTTGTAAAGGCGTTTTATATGTGAAAGGCCACAGCTTCCTGTAAAAATCCATTCCTAATGCAAAACTTAGATCTGCTGATGCATAATTTTTAAGTGCTATTTTGTTAATCTTTTCTTTTATAGCATTTGTATTTTTCCCATCTTCAGCATACAACCCTGTATATAAAGCTAATCCTAAAGAACCTCCCGAAGCTCCTGACATGGCAACTGTATGATCCAGAAATTTACCTTGGGTCTCTTTTTGTAATTTGTTTAATACAATCAGTGTCCACACATTAGCTTTGAGTCCTCCTCCATAAGAGGATACAAAAAATAAGGTGTTTGCATTTTTTTCTTTTATTGAGGAAACAAAGGGGTTTTCATTAATTATATTCTTACCCGTTACAATGTTTTTCACAGGTTCTAACTCGTGAGTGTTTTGTTCTGCAAACTTAAAACTAACAAAAACCATTATAGCAAATAGTATTACTAACATATAAGTCCAACGAAAAGATTTTGTTTGATTATACGTGCTATGATCATCAAGGTTTTCAGGATTTCTTCTAGCTTTTCTCGCTGCGAAAAAGTACTTACTAATATTTGCCAGAATCCAATAATACGCATACATATAGGCTAATAAAATTGGAATTACACTCGTCATTTCAAAACCAAATACTACGGCTATATTGCAATAAAAAATATAAAATACAGCAATGATGAAATAAACACTGAACATTTTGAGGTATGCTACTGAAGATGTTAGATATCGTATAGGACCAATAAACCATCTAAGTTTACTTTTTTTGTCAAGCGTATCATACATATCTTTTAATTCTCCTCTCGTAAGTCTGAAAAAAACGTAGGAGAACATCATTGTATAAGTAATCAACAGCATAATAATCAAGCCTAGTCTGCTAAATCTACTTCCTGGAATTATTAAGAATATCAAGAATATTACAGTTAGAAAGACACTTAAAAAGAAAGCTTTGGCTAATGTTCTATAGAACTTTTTTATGTCTTGAATTAAATCTTTTTCAATACGATATTTTAATCTCCAATAAATTACAAAAGGAACCATGAAAAATGCTCCTATAATCCAGGGAATCCATTTGACAGGAACCAGAAGGTGTTCATTGAATTTTAAGTTAGGTTCAAAACTATTATAAACAAATACGATCCAAACAGCATATATAAAAATCCCAAGAGCATATCTAAAGTAATTTGCTAATATATCTGCTTGGTATGGTTTACTATTTCTTTTAAATATGAAGAAAGGGTATTTTTTTAGTACTCTTTTAAAGGGATAATGTGTTTCCCAATCAAATTTATCTTTACTATCGTTAAGATCCATTGAATAATAATTATAGATCGGATAGTGAGATAATGCCAAAGCCAGAGCATATACAAAAAAGAAACAAATGACTAACGATATTTTATTGTCTTGTTCCAGCATATATACCATCATAGTATACGCCTGATCCATATTGAGAAGGATCAATAATATGATTGCTATTACTATAAGACTGAGGAAAGATGATTTATAAAAGAACTTAAAAGATCGTATCAAACGATTAAATCCCTGGATAAATTTAGCGAGTCGAGTATCCATATTTGTGTGTTGTGTAGTTATGCCTCAACCAAGTTACAGATAAGTATATTTATACACAATGGGGTTTTTACCCCTTTTTTTGAGGGTTATTAATTAAGGTTTTTATGTCTCATTTTTGTTATTTCTTAGCTCATCTGAAGACTCTTTTATTTCTTTTCTAATTTCAACCTGCTCCATATAGATAGCTTCGAATTTTTCTGAATAATCTTTAAACAAATTTGAATTTGTCATCACCCACATAGATGCTTTATCCTGAACCGCATCAGCTATAATATACCATTCATTATATTCTTCTTCTGCCCAATCTTTTTTATTTAATATTTTTTGTACTTTTTCTACTGATTCCTTATCAAAAAAAGCGATCGCATCGTAAAATTTTGGTGTATTAAATTCTGAATCTAAAAACCAATCAATCCCTTTACTTTCTAAAAGGTCAAAAACCACAAAGCATTTATACAAATATTGAAACACTTTTCCTTTTTTTGAAAGCTCTTCATCTTTATAAAACCTTAGTAGAAATGTGTACAAAACGCTGTACATCTGATCCACTCCTATTCTATCTAGTACTTTTTTAATCATTTTCAATATTTATTAATCAATCGAAGCATTAAACACAAGTATTGAGGTAACATAGTTTGATTTCCAGCTGTTATTGTCATTCTTATCGTCGACGCCCCTTTGTTTTTTAGTTTAAAATCAATTCCTTCAAATGTATAATCTCCCTCATTCATTCCTAAAGATAATTGTTGGGCAAGGGCTCTTTGAGATAATCCTTTTTCATTTTTATAAGATTCAATAAGACTTAATGCTCCTGAAGCTTTTTGACTGATCGTTTGAAGAGATTCTATTTTACTTTCAATTGCAGAAATATCAGCATTCTTATCAGTACTTGTATCAAAAAGTTGGATTGTAGCATCTTGATAAGCTTCATCAGTGTTATTTAAAGCGCCTATAATTTGACCTAAATATGAAATAACATCATTGACATTTCTTTCCGTAGGATCAGTGAAATAACCATTTACCAGATCATTTACATTTGTTTTACTTCTACCTGTTCCTGTAAGATATGCTTGATTACCGCTTGCTATTCCTAATCCAGATAGTTCTCCAGAAGCCTTATTCAGAATAATTTTGATTGAGTTCGGGTCTCTTGCGATATCCAATGATTCTTCGAATGTAAAAATTCTATTATCATGAATTTTTTCTCCCTCTGTAAAACCATCACCATTCTTTTCTAAATACCCTGCATTTACGGTTAATTGAGTTGGAAACTTACTATAAAGTCCATGGTAATTTGTTTGAGTTTCTTCTGATAATGCTTTAAATTTCTCATGATTCGCATAAAGATCAGGAACTCCGTTATGATATCCAGATACTCGCACATCAAAAAACATGATTTTACCATCATTTACTTGATTTAAAATTGGTGTTTCAATCTCTGGTAAGTATCTATTTCTGTTATCCCTGGTATGGGCAGGTACCAAGTTCCATAATGTAGCCGGTCCATGCATTCCATCATGTAGTAGATGGAACCTAATCCAAAACTGTGAATCCCATCTATCTTCTTGTTCTCTGAAAATATAATCATATTGTCTAACTAAGGACCATCCTTGAATTTCTAATCCTCCTGGTGCTGCTCCTGTTGTATTACCAGCTTTATTGGTTAATGGATAAGCCGCAACCATTCCAGCTTTATCTCCTTGCATTCCATGGGTAACTTCAGTCGCAGGAAGCTCTCCATCACTATCTATACCTCCCTGAACTACTTTATCTCTAATCTCATTTAATCGTCTTTGTATTTCGGCTCTTACAGTTTCCATATCCTGATCTTCAGAATTTAACAAGTTAGTTTCAATATAAGTAACCAGTTGTGCTCTCAATTGATCTGCTGTTACCAGTTCTGCTTCCTGCTCAGGAGTATCCGTTTCATCGGTTGTTTGTTCATTTTGAATTTTATTATGTAAATCATCCGGATTATTACTCGCCATCATCACTGTGGCATTAGTTCCTTGAACCGTTATATACAATCTATGGTCTTCTTCCTCCTCATCCTGAAATGTGGCTTCTACAGACCCTAGCTCAAGACCAGAGCCATCATCTGCCTCTTCTTCTCCTTCGCCTTCTTCACCGCCTCCCAATCCAAGCATATTCAAAAATGCTGTACCTGCAGCCATGGCCTTATCGATTAGCCAATCTATACCTTCATTGATTTTCTCACGAGCCAGTTCAATCATTTCTGATATCTTTTCTCCCAGATTACCTAAACCAACCTGATTTGCAAGGAAACTGATCGCCACCGGAATCCCATCGGCTAAAGCAGATTCAAGGAAATTGGCTGCTGATGCTATTGATCCTCTTGCTATTTCTGCAACTCCCGCAATAAAAGAGTTTAATATCTCCAGCATTTCACGGAGCTTCTCTATAAAGGATTGTACAGCATTAAAAAAGGCAATTGCACTATTCACTACCGCCATGATTCCTGTAGGATCCAACATGGATAATAATTTGGTAGTTACTCTTTGAATAATAGTGGTCATGATCCAACCTTTTATTCCATCTACTACAACATTCCACAGATTGCTTATTTTTTCTTGTATATACTCCCAAATAGCGATAGGACCACGTTCTATAACATCTTTTACAAAAGTCCAGATGCCCGTTAGCATATCCAATCCTGCACGTATTTTATCTACTTTATCCTGACCTATCTTTAAAGCCAAACGATCTAAAATATTATCAACGGTAATACCCAATATTTCCATAGACATTCCTAAAATCGATTGGAATGATATATCTGGTGGTGGTTGAATACCTGCTTCTCCCAACTCGCCAAAAAGCCATTTTTGAAGTCCTCCTAACAGGTGATTTACAATATTATTAAAGAATTGTATAAATCCTTGCTTAACAGCTGCTATCAAATTAAGTAGAAAAGCTACTGGATCACGTTTGATATCATTAAATGCCTGTACGGTATTGGCAATAATAGACCCTATCAATTCTGTAGGGAAGTTCATCATAGCCAATATCAATTCGATTATGATTTTTACTACTTCTACTACAAAAGTGAAAAGACGACTTATCGGTTCTCCAAACTGTGCGGCAATTCTCTGGAAAGTTTCAATTGGGCTTATCAGATCTTGAATAGATACAGAATTCCATACATCTGTAAACAACTGTACTATGAATGCTACCGAAATTCCTAAACGCGCTACTAAGGCATCAATACGTTGAGCTGCATTGGTAACTACACCTGTTTGTTGTAATTCCTGGAATTTAGCCTCACCTCCAGGAACAAGTCCCATAAATCCTCGTATAATATTCTCTGTAGTTCGCGCTACGGCTTCACCAGTAAATGGATTTCTTCTTATAATGACTGTAAGTAAGTGAAATCCTGGAATATCATCTGCAAATGTGCTTAACCACGCCAATAAAGCATTCTTAATAATCTCAAGTACTTTGATTGCTACTTCTGCAGCAAAAACGGAAAAATCTTGTAGTAATTCTCCAAAATCTGTGAGTATACCACTAAAAACAGCTGGTATATCTCTTAGGTTTTCTAATGAAAAAGCATCCCAAGCTCTTGTAAATAATGCATTAAATCGTCCTAATAAAGCAAAGAAAGTGGCTAATTGGGTATCAATCCAATCTGCAGTTTCCTGCAAAGTTCCTTTGTTTTTCATTTCTTCGACCTCAGTCTCTTTACCTATTAAAACAAGGAAATCTTCTAAAATCTCTACTGTAGGTGCATTTACCTCTTCATCCAAAGGAAACTTGCGTCCGAGTACTTTGGTTGCTAATACATAGGTTGGGCTATTCGCTTCCAGAAATCCAACTAATGGAGATACCACTGCGTCCTTTATAAAACCTAACACCTGATCTTTTAAAGAATCTGCAAAAGAAACCACATCATTATATAATCCCTGGAAGGTGTTTACCAAAACTCCTACGTTGTAATCAAACGGATCTAAACGTAAGAAATCCATATCATCCCAAGCCTGATTGATCAAACTTTCAATCCTACTGGTTGTAAGATTGAGACGTGTGAGTTCGCCTTCAATCCAATCAAATGCCGTTTGAAGTGCATTATATTCTCTTAGTTTATTTACCAAAAGAACTCCCCAGATAGGAACCAATTCTAGTAACCCTTCTACTATATTGGTAGGTGTTCTCTGTACATCTGCTCCCAAAATAGGATTATACCCAATAATCACTGTTAATAGTGAGTATCCCGGAATAAATCGAGCATATTCATTAAGTCTACTGGCAATAAAACCTGGTAATAACTGAACAGAATTAGATGTTTTTGATATTTCTGGTTTACGTTGCACCGAATCACTTTGTTGTACTGTATGCGTTAATTCGTGTGCTAATAAATGCTGACCTGAATTGGAAGAAGTATCATATTTTCCTTCATTAAAATATATATCGTTTCCGTGAGTAAAAGCCTGTGCTCCCAAATCTCTATTCATTTGTACTGCACTAGAATCAGTATGCACTCTTACATTTCCAAAATCTGCTCCAAATCCAGATTCCATTTGGTTTCTCGCTCCTTCAGGAAGTGGAGAACCGCCTCCTTTAGAACTGTTTAAACGAGATTCAATTGAAGGTTTTCTAGTTTCGTTTGACGAAACACTCTCCGATTTTTGTTGAATAACCGAAGTACTCTCGTCAGCTTCGTGATCTTCACTTTTTTGTAAAAAGCTTTTTTCTTGTATAGATTCTTCCTCTTCTTCTTTTTCCTGAACTTCTTCTTCCTGTTTTTGTATATCTGTAGTTATTCCTGAATCAGCAACTTGTTCGACTCGATCAATGGATTCTTTCTTTTGTATTTCTTCCTCAGGTTGCTTTTGTATTTCTTCTGTTTCTTCTTCTGATTGTTTCTGAACCAATGGTGTTATAGTATCAACAAGTGGCTTTTGTTGTACATCCTGCTCTGTTTCTTCTTGCTGTTTCTGGATAACTGGAGAAGGAGAGAAGAAAGTATTAGTGGTATCATTGCCTTTGGCTACCACAGTATCTGCCATACGATCTGCTTCCACCTCATACTTGTCACCCGTTTTCCCCATATTAAGTTTCGGCTGAATAAAAGCACTATCATCTTTCTCTCCCTTAAAAGGTGAAGAATTATGAGAAGTAGCACTCGAATTATTTAAATTTGCCGATCTAAACATTTTTAAGGTTTTATAAAACTATTTTCATTAATTAAATGGTATTGGTATTCGAATTGAGTTCTTTTTTATTTATCTCCATATAGATATTCACCAGCTAGCATTTTTTTTAAGAATGCTTCTATAAAGTTTTTAAAACTTTTATAGATCATTGATCGTTCTTCTTTTGTATGCCAATAGGTAATAATTTGTCCATCAATCTCTGTTTCTGATTGAGATAAATCAATACACAAAAAATCCCCTGCTCCATTATACGCTATTGGTATCCACTTCTTATTCCACCAATCATATTTCTCCCAATTATCTTTACTGTTTTTATTATCATCCGGAAATAAACGATTAAGGGCCTTCCATTCTTTTATTGTTGCCTCTAAACGGAGTAACCTCCAATCTCCTATCAAATTATCTTTCATCCCTAATTGACCATTACATTGCTTCAAAGATTCTTTATATTCTTTAGGGAATTCTATCTCAAGTTCTTTTTCTGCTCGATCGATTTCAATCTTCGATAAGCCTGGTAATAAATCTCTATATACCTCTGGGGCATTACTTTGTAGCCATTTTTTTATTTGAATCCATTCTTTTTTCATTAATATTCGAATCTTATTATCCTGAAATAGTATTTTCTTAGTTTTTGTTTCAGGTCTTTAATTTTTGCTTCTTTACCAGTTTTAGGATACATAATTTTTGCATCCTTAAGTGTGCGACCTGACTCCTGATTAATATCACTGTCCAATGGCCATAAGTTTGCTACTACGTCTTTTCCTCCAAATTGAATCTCTACTATGTGATCAGCATCCATTCCATCTCCATCACGTCCTGGAAGATATCCGTACTTTTTCAAAATCCTATTGAGTTTACCTCCTCCAGGTGTACCTTCTGTAGATAAAGGCCCTACAATTCTCTTGTCAAAAGTTCTAAAACCTCTTGAAATTCCTATTTTTTCACCTCCTGATAAAGTTCCACCGACATGCGGAGTATATTTTTTAACCTTATTACCTGTACTATCTTTAGCTCCTTTAGCGTACAATCCTTTCATAATCCCCTGAGATCTCGGTTTATCCAAACGTCCACCAAAATATAAAGGTTCGTAATTGGCACTACGGGGTTTTGGCCATACAATCTCAAAAGGATTTTCTTGAGTACCAGGAGTATCTGTTTTGGTTAGTATCCCTGATAAATCGTCAACTCCATACCTTGTCCCGTAATCAGAAATTAAGTCTCCAAGCTCCTCAAATCCAGGTACATTAGATTTTTTCAACTTTGACATTCCCACTCCTAATTGAGTAGCATGTTTTATTACCTTATTTGCCGCTGTTTTAATCTTTTCCAGATCTTTCAATCGATCTTCCATCAACTTAGCATCATCTGCATCTAAATCAGGAATTTCTGCAGATAGCCTATTTCTGGCAATCTCTACCTTTTTCAATATTAATTCAGGATTTGAAGCCATTTTGAGTTTTGGAGGTTTATCACCTTCTTCAAATTGTAATATCAAATGGTGTATGGTACCTAGCATTCTAAAATCATCTTTTACTTCTCTTTCTGGAGTGTTATTTTCTGGAATAGGGATTTTTTCGTCATCTATTGTTCCCATTTCCTTTTTACCTTCTTTAAATCCACCTTTTAATTGATCTGTTTCTTTTGCTTTTTGTTTTTTGAACATTTCCCTCATCATTTTTGGAGGGTTGAATTTTCCTTTTTTGATTTTTGTCATTTTTTGAAGCGACTCCATGGTTATTGGATCTCCCAAAATATAATCCCAATCCATAGTAACAGCTGCTCCCGGAATCGTACGCTTAGCAAAAGGATATTCTCCTTTGAAATCTGTTCCTACTACCGATAAAGAAGCAATAAATGCTCCTACGATATCCAATTCTCCTCCCACAGTAAGGCTTCCTTTAAAGAAATATTTAGGGATGTTTTCGGCATCTTTCTCAGCGGCATTCCCTTTTTTAACACCAATAGTAGGAGCAAAATCCATGTACCCTCTCAATTCTCCTGTTGCATTAACTCCTAGTTTTACATCTGCTGGGGACACTCCTAAATAATTCCATCTTGTGCCTAATCTAAGTTCTATAGCCCCAGAAATTCCAGCTTCGGCTTTTAGTCCGGCAACACCGTTGATACGAGTAGTAAATTCAAGTTGTTTATTAATGTTGGGATTATTTGAATAGATTCCTTTAATAGATATTTCATATAGTTCAACAGGTCCTATTTGATAACCTAACTTTAAGTAAGCTTCTGCCATTACTCTTACGCCAATACCTGGATACACGTTTACATAAGCAAGACGTTGTCTTCCTTTTTTATAGACGTCTTTCATATCGCCTCCAATCTCATTCAATAAACGAACTTTATCGCTAAAAATCATTTCTCCGCTCATAGTCAAGAATCCATCTGGATCTATAACCGCAGCTACTTTACCTGTTAAGAAATTATCATCAGGAGTTGCTCCAGCTCCTCCTTTTCCTTTTTTCTGTGGTTTATCTTTTATGATAATTACATCCATAGATCCCCAACCTGTTATTGCTAACTCATCTTCGTTTTCAAATTTGCGATCTTCTTGTTTTGCTTCTGGTGGAAGTCGTTTTTCTGCTGCTTCCCAAGCTTGTTGTTTAGTAGTAACCCATAATGTTAAGTTTGCCTGTGGTATTCTATCAGAACTATAGGTAACATCTCCTCTGATATCCAGAAGTCCGTTAATATAAGAAGCTTCTAAAGTACCCGTAAAGTTACCCACTTTAATATTCCAATCCCCAGCAAGAGAAAGTCCGGATAGTGCACCTGTAATCCTCGATTTTGAATCCCTTTCTATAGGAATCTCGGTATTACTAATTCCTTTAATTTGAGTTTGGATATTACCTGACCAGGCGTGAACATCATTAATTAATACAAAAGCTCCTATTAATGTCTGATTCCCACTCGCATTCTGATAGCCTGCTAATTGAAAATGTAAACCTCCTGCCAGCACATCATTAATATAAATTACATCTTTGAAACTCTCTTTGTCATAATCTTCTCCAAAAACAAGCCTAGCCAACTCTTCCTTATTCATCATCTTACGCATTAGTGCCTTACTCTTTGCACGCAAAGAAAATGGACCTCCTAACAAAGGTGCTATTCCTCCATAAACTGAACTATCTGCTTTATCGATACCTAATGCTAAATGAGGAACAAGTTTTTTACCTTCAGTACTAAATGCACTATGTTTTAAATGCATAAAATGAGGATCCATCTCATAGGTTTGCGTACTTTCATGCCAACGAATAGGTACTTCATTACGACTACCTAGCGTCCCAAACTTGATATTTAATTTTGGGCCTTCTAAAATTTCGTTTTTGAACTTGATCCCAAATTTATTGGCTACTTCTTTATTGGCTAAATACCAGTCTGACATCAGGCCAAAGGTTTGAATATGTTTTGCTATATATGAAGGAGGGCTAAATTTACTTTGTCCTTTTAAATCAATTGGAATACTGCGCAACTCTTTTAAAATAATTGCGCTGTAATCAACCATTTCTTTTTCTTCTTCAAATATTTTCTTTATTCCCCACTTTGCTAAACGTCTTGTGAGATAACTTCCACCAAAAACTATTACTGGGGTTACTACAGGAGCTACAATGACAGGAACTATTCTTTGAATATCAGGAACCGATGAATTAGAAGATATGTTTAAATTCTTTTTTCTAATAACTGCTCCTTGTTGAACCGTATGTGTAAGTTCGTGAGCTAATAAATGCTGTCCCGAAGTAGAAGAGGTGTCATATTTTCCTTCATTAAAATAGATATCATTTCCATGTGTAAAAGCTTGAGCTCCCAAATCTTTATTCATTTGTACTGCATTAGCATCTGTATGAATTCGAACTCCGCTAAAATCAGTACCAAAACCAGATTCCATCTGTGATTGGGTATTTTTAGGAAGTGGAGAGCCTCCTCCTGTTGAACTATTCAAATTGTTCTCAATATTTGCGCTATTATCTACACCATCTGCCTTTGCTTGTACTTTTATTTCTTCTTTTTCCTGAATCTCTTCTTCCTCTTCTAATTCTTGTATATCTTCATCTTGTTTTTGAATATCAGGAGCTACTATGTTATGTTCAGGTTCTTTTTGAACCTGTTTTTCGGGCTCAAAGGTTTGTATTTCTTCGGTTGCCTGTTCTTGTATTTCTTTTTCAGGTTGCTTTTGTACTTCTTCGACTTCTTCTTCTGACTGACGCTGAATTTGTGCTGTTGTAGTCTCTACATTTTGTTTTTGTTGTATTTCTATATCAGTTTCAGGCTTTGTTTGAACTTCTTCTAAAGGTTGATGTTCCTCCTCTTGTTTTTGAAGATGCTGTATGAGAGTTTCTGACTCTTCCTTTTTCAAAACCTGATCTTCTGATTCTTTCTTTTGTATTTCTTTTTCTGGTTGTTCTTGTAATTCTTCAGAATTTTCTGATTGAGGTTGAATTAATGATATATTATTTTCAACAAATGGTTTTTCTTGAACTTCTAAATCCGCTGTAGTATCTTGCTGTACTTCTTCTGATTGCTGTTGAACAGAAGGCAAAGGATTCATAGATACATTATTATCGTCTTTTCCTTTAGCGATTATTGTATCTGCCATTCTATCGGCTTCGACTTCATATTTATCTCCAGCTTTTCCGATATTTAATTTAGGTTGTATAAAAGCATTTTCCCCTTTCTCATTTTGAAAAAGAGAAGGGTGTGTCGTTGTAGTAGTATTATGTATAGACGCTGCTTTAAACATAAATCAGAGTATCATCATTTAAATTATTAATTAGTTTTTCTAGCTCGCTTCAAAGCATCACTACTGATTATTCTTTTTGTTCCTTTTAATTCATCACTGACTTTAATACTTTTTATCTTAGCCTTTAAGACCGCAGTATCTTTTTCGCTCAACACTAAGTTTTGGATCTTTGCTAATTGTTTCAATTGTGTTGCTTGAGTAATTGCATTTTGTTTTTCTACCCCTCTATTTATAGTATCTCTAGAAACACTTGTCTCTGATAATTCATCTTTTATTTTTTCTTTCTCTGCTTCAATAGCTTTATTTGCATATTTTATAGCTTCTTGGGTATCACCCAACAATAGTTTTGTTTTACTGATCTCAACAATATCTTCTGGGGATTGTGCTCTTTCTTCTAGTCTTCCTGCTAGCTCTTCTAGCTTTTGTCTTGCAATGGTATCATTTGGGTTTTCAATATATTTTTCTTGATACTTAGATAATTCAATCTTTTCGCTTGAAATTGTAATCTCCTGAATGCTAGGATATGCAATCATTATAATGGGTATCGGAAAAAATAAAAGCAATCTCTTTATTGCTTCTTTTTTAATAATATAGTATACCAATCCTGCACTCAGGATCATGAATAAAAATATTCCTAAGAAAAGAAGCACTAGTTCATAAAGATGTAAATCATTTAGTAGTGTTTTCATTTGTTTATTTTTATCGGTTATCTATTCAAAAACAATTACATTTTGTAATAATGTCTTATTCTTCAATTCTAATCTTAATAGATATTTCCCTTCTTCAGAAAACAATGCTTCGCCCATTAGCCATTGTACCGTTTCGAATCGTTTTGGGAGTATCTTAAGATTAATAATCGTACCGTTTTGCACGGTTAAATCCCAAGCAAAACTTCTTATATCATTTACAAATAGCTCTGTTTGAGAAATATCAAAATAATTGACCCCATTACTTGTATTATGTATCTCTAATCCTATCTTAAAAGTGTTCAAATCTCTTTTTGAGATTCTGTCTGAACTGATCACTAATTTTATGATAAGATTCTCGTTCATTTTAAATAACTAAGTTATTTATGGTTCTGATTACAGAGGCTGTACCTGCTTTTGTAATCATCATAGTTCCTCCCGGAAACATAAAAAATGCTTGAACTGTATTCGTAAACACTCTTCCTTGAGCGTCTGATTCTCCATCGATTTTATATTGGTTAGGGATTACCCATTCAAAAGTTCCAAACGAAAAAGGAGACGGTACAGCGTGCCATGCAGCGTGATCTGTTAATCCAGTATTGTTATCATTAAATGGTAAAAAATCTGGATTTGGATTATGAAAAATGGTCGCCGCATTAAACTGGTTAAAATAACCAGACACATTTGTTGCTGGTCCAGGAACTTCTAACCATTGTGTTCTTCCTAAGTTTACGTTTAATGGATTAACTGTTACACTAAGCAACATACATGCTCCTGCTGTTCCTGCCGGAATTGGGTCATGATTGCTTACCACCATATTCAATGAATTTGGTGGTACAACGGTAAACGGAGTTACCTTAGTTCCTCCTGGAGTAGTAATTGTAATGGTTGGGCTTGAAGCCACTGCTGGGGCTTCCCAAACTACAGAAGCTCCGTTATTAATCCCTATGATATGCCCATCTGACACAGTCCAGGTTCCTGCTGTATTAGCCGTAAGTCGTATTCTTTCTCCAACACCAACGGTTGTTCGAGTATCCGGAGAACCATCTGGTGCTGATTTTATTGTTTCTGTGGTAACAGTTGGCGGTGTTGTAGGTGGAGGATTTACTGGTGTTACTGGTGGTAAGGATGGCGCTCCTCCTGTAAAAAGGCTATCAAGAGCAGACATCGTACTTGGTCCTAAAACACCATCTGCTCCCAATGAGGATGCTCTTTGAAAGTTTTGCAGAGCTCTTTTTGTTTCACTACCAAAAATACCATCTACTCCAAATCTTGGAAGCGGAAATCCTGCATCTACCAATCCTTGTTGCATTAATGATACTGCAGCTCCTGTATTTCCTTTTCTTAAAGTTTGTTCATTATCCAGACAAGCTTCTAACACATTATTACCAGAAAACCTTGCTGCAGAAAGATCATGCCCGTCACCAATGGTAAATTGAAGCTTACTAGGAACCATCCCTTCTTGCTGAATAGTATGTGTAAGCTCATGAGCCAATAAGTGTTTGCCTTCTTGAGAATCTGGATTGAATTTTCCTTTATTAAAATAAATATCATTTCCGTGAGTAAAAGCTTGAGCTCCTAATTCTTTGGTCATTTGTTCTGCTGAACTATCTGTATGGATATTTACATTGCTAAAATCTGCTCCAAAACCAGTTTCCATTTCTGCTCTGGTACCACCAGACATTCTTTTTCCTTTTCCTTTTCTACTTTTAAGTTTAGGTTCTATAGAAGCAGAAGGATTTGGATTATTAGATTTAGTTTGTACTTCTTCTTCCTCTTGTTTTTGTACTGATTCTTCCTCTTCCATTTTCTGAACAGGTTCTTCCTCTTCCATCTTTTGAACAGACTCCTCCTCTTCCATTTTCTGAACAGGTTCCTCCTCTTCCATCTTTTGAACAGGCTCTTCTTCTTCCATCTTCTGCACAGACTCTTCCTCTTCCATTTTCTGGACAGGTTCCTCCTCTTCCATTGTCTGAACAGATTCTTCCTCTTCCATCTTCTGAACAGGTTCTTCCTCCTCAGCTCCTCCTTTATTTTTCTCTTTAAACATACTGGGTTGTACCTGTTCTTCTTCTGTAGATTCTTGTTTTTGGATCAATGGAGTTACTGAAGCTGCCAATGGTTTTTTCTGCATCTCATCTTCTGTTTGTCCAATCTTTTTACCACTATCAGAGGTATTTTTATTAACCACCTGATCAGCCATTTTATCCGCTTCTACCTCATATTTATCTCCTGGTTTACCTACATTCAGTTTTTTCTGAATAGTAGGTTTGACAAACGGAGTTTGATTTGATGCCTTGCTATCTTCTCTTTGTCTTCTAAAAAATCTCATCGGTACATTGTTTTTTAATTACTTTAAAACAAGTTGAATACAATCCATCTATATTTATACCATTTACAACTGGTATTACAGATGTTTAACTAGGGATCATGTTTCTTCTTTTATTTCTTTTCGTTTTGCTTTGGTTACTTCACTAATTAAACTTACTAACTGATGCCAACCATCTGCACCTCCAGCAATCACTGAAGCCGTTAACAGGCAATCTAAACTTCTGAATGCGACGTTTTGAAAAATTAATTCTTCTGAAGGAGGGCTCATAAATGTTTCTAAAATTCTAAACCCCACAATAGCTAATAATAACCCTACTGTAAAAGACGTATAGGATGTTTTCATGAAGTTTTTCTTTGACTCTTCTTTCTTATTCTCCTCTCCATCTTCCTGATCTTTATCCTTTTTAGTAATCACAAAAAGCTCATTAAATCTTTCTACCAATGCTAGTATGATAGGAAACGATATTAACAAGGTGCTTAAATCAATCTCTTTAATCGGTTTAAGCTCTAAAATCTCTATCTCTAATCTAGACAATAGAATAACTGTTATAGCAAGAAGAGTTATTATATACAATGTTGCTTTCATCTGTTTATATTTATTGTTTTTCAAAGGTCAGATGGAATCTTTGACGATTACAATAATCATTCGACTGTGTATTTAAAGATTATTTTAATCGTGTCGGTTTCATCTGTTTATATTTATTGTTTTTCAAAGGTCAGATGGAATCTTTGACGATTACAATAATCATTCGACTTTGTATTTAAAGATTATTTTAATCGTGTCGGTTTCATCTGTTTATATTTATTGTTTTTCAAAGGTCAGATGGAATCTTTGACGATGTCATCTGTTTATATTTTAAGAGTATTCGTTAATTCTATAATTATGTTTTGTTCAAGTATTTTAATATTTACCATTCAACAAAAATTAATCTATCTATCCATGGCAATCTAATTATGGTGAGATTCCATGGTAATTTCTCTAGGAGAATATCTTGTGTTTTGCGTTCAACAACAATTCTATATTTGGAATCGTCATTGAGAATTAATTTACCTTCTCGTTTTATGAATCCTTCTCTTAAACCATCTGGTGTAGTGTTTTTAAGAACTTCCCAGTTTTTAAGAATTGCCTCTAATAATTCTTCTGCTTCCTGCTTCAGTTCTTTGGACAACCTTATCGCTTTTTTAATCGGTTTTTGTATCGGGAATCCACATAAAAATTTCTCAAAAACCATATTACTCTCTGGTTGCTGTTCTTTTTTGGTTGCCAGATAGTGTAACAAGTGTATCGCCAATTCTATTTTATCGGGCTTAATATTTCCTGAATCATCTGCTAATTTTGTTGCTATGAAAAAGCGATGTAAATACGGATGTAACAGTACTAGTCCTGCATTGTTTATATATACCTCATCAATTTTTGTTTCATCTTCTATTTTTTCTTCTCTATCAACTATAAAATCTTCTAATTTTATATCGTCTTTATATTCCTTTTGGGGGTTTTGGAATTTTTCAAATTGAAAAACCCCGATTTCTTCACGTATAACATCCGAAGTAATTGATAGAATTTCTGAGCTTACTTTCTTGATTTCTTTTCCCCTCTTTTTAAGGAGTATATTTATAATTTCTAGTGCTAATTCTTTTAAATCGGTTTGTTTGTTATTAGGATATTTATCTATAAAACTGAATACATTATTAATAATGATTTCAGGTTTTTTATCTGATTTCAATTCTTTAACAAGAACTATTTTTAAATCCTTTAGATCCTCTTGCGTAATTGAAGTACTTTGAGATATTTTGTTTAATTCTTCTCTTAAAAATCTTATGGAGAATTGATTTAAAAGTGTTCCTGTTATGTGCCTTTCTTTTATAATTGTTGCAATTAGACTGTAGAGTTCTTGTTTTATATCAATTTGTTTATTACTTGCTATATGCTTAATAATAATTTTCCAAAATTGATCTCTGAACTTTGATGAACCAATGTATTGTTTGAATAATTTACTGTTTTTCTTAGTTGGTATTTTTTTACTAAATATGTTTATCAACATCGCATCGGAGAACTGGTAGATCAGTCTCTGTTGAGCTGTTTTTTTAGATAAAATTACTCTCAGTTTTTGTTCAAAACCTTTATCTAAAACTAGAGCTTTAATAAATTCTAAATCAAAAAAATTATTTCCTGAAGCTATATTCCACCAAGGATTTTGGCCTGTTTTAAGAAAATAGAAGAAAGTATCCAGATCACTTTTTTTCTGATTAGTAATGGGTGAAGATTCTTCAGTTTTTAATGGATTAGATGCTTTTTTTTCAATTATTTGTTTCTGAATTGACTTGATAATATCAAGTTGTAATTGTATCTGATCTTTTACATTTTTGCTATTAATGTTTAGTTCTAATGTATCAAATCTCAAAATCTGATCATCAGTTCCTGAAAGGTTATCAAAAAATGCTTGTAGAGTTGGTAAAAGGCTTTGTTTTAAAAACACATCAAGGTTATCTCTAAGGTAATACGCCGTTTTTGTATCCGGCGTATTTACCTCAAAGAATACTTTATTGATGATGTGTGTTTTATTGGCCATCTATTCTATTAATTGTATTTAAGAAACCTTTGAAATTTATTTTGTTATCTATAACATTACGTGTAATATCTGTCACACTTATTTCTCGAGAAATATTGACACTATCCCCAGCTGTGTTAGTAATTGATCCTACGATAAATCCGGTATTATTATTTCCAGGGTTGATCCCTAGTATTTCAAAAATTGTAAGTATTCTTTCTGAGTATCTACTGACATTTACATCAGCGCAATTAGTCACTAAGGTGATCAATAAGAATTCATACTGTATCAAATCTGAGAAGAATTGTTTATCTGTATCGGTTTTGATATTATCTGGTATCCAATCTCTTTGGTTATTATCAAAGAATGCATCAAATCTTGCAAATGTCTCATCAAGTGGTCGTTCATAACGTTTGATATTCTCTATATCTGAAAAGAAACTATATTCTTCTAATATGAGTGTTATTAGTTTTTGAAGTGTCGGATTATCAGTATTAAGTCCTCCATCTTCATTTACCAGGTTTCTTAAGGTTTCGTGTACAAAATTCACGGTTCCGAACTGTGAAGTTTCACAAGGAATTTCTCTCAGAACAATTTCTTCTGACAAGGTAGATCCGCAGAGTTCTTCATTAGGAATAAACCTATTAACTACTACCTTAACCGTTGCTTGATTAAAACTAATGTTCTCGCCAGTCCATCTTGCTATATTATCTGTTATTTTTATAATGGATGGATCGATCTCTGTTCCGTTATCATCAAGAAGTTGGATTTCCCAATTAAATGACCATCGTTCTCTAGGGTCGCTTTGAACTCCAACAAAGAAATCACTTCTATTACCTCCATAGAACAATAGAGATTCTGCAGCTCTATGAACGGTTATATTATAATCTGAAGGATCTCCATCTACTGTAAATGGGACGTTCCCTAAGTTACTATTAGATGGAGTAAACTCAAATCTATTGTTTCTTCTTGCTACCCCATTGCCTGCTATGGTAGGATCAACTCCGTCTGGAGTTACAATAAACGCGTATCTTCTGCTATCATTAATACAGAAATCATCTTTTTCAAGGCGTATTCCTATAATTGGAGCAGGGATTATGGTTATGGGGATTTCTATACGTACACTATCGGGTCCGCAAGGATCTCCATCTCCTTCAACACTTAACTCTACATTTAAGATCGGGTTTTGAGAGTCACTTAAACCTGTAAATGTATTGGTTACACTTAATCCTGATAGTGTATTATCACCACCAAAACTCCATGTATAATCAAATAAATCCTGATTAAACTCATTTTGATTATCTAACGTAAATGTAACCTCAACTTCATCTGTTCCTTCTTGGATTTCTATTGGATTTGGTGAGAATATTATTCCGAATTGAGGTTTTTTCCATACTGTGATTGTGGAACCAATATCTGTTTGCAATTCACCATTCACTGAAAAAGAAATGGTTTCATTAAAAATATCAAAGACAGTTGGATCTATTTCAATACGATTACCATCTAAAATAGTAATCCCTTGAATACCTGTTGTTATTGATGCATTAGGAGGTGTCAATGTGTATGCAATAATTTCAGTACTTTCTCCTAAACAAACGATATCAGGGTCAAATAAAAGTGTAATCTCCTGTTCTTCAAACACTATATCTTTTGTTATTGCAGGTTCACAAGGGCCATTTGAACCAGTCAAGGAAACTGTAACTGTATTATTCTGTATTGTTTCCAATCGATATGTATGTATAATAGCATCTTGAGTAGTTACACTATTTGGCGTACCATCACCAAAATCCCATTCGAAACTAATACCATCAGGGAGATTGGTTCCTGTAACGCTAAAAGTTACCTGAGCTGTGCCTTCTTCAAAATCATAAACAATTGCATCTACTTCAAAATCAAATTGCGGTTTTTCATACACCGTTATTTTGGCATCGGTAAATTGATCATTTACAGTAAATGAGATTTCTGTTCCGTATAGTTCTGGACTAACTTCTTTAGCATCAAAAACATATCTGTTATCATCATTTAATCTTACTCCACCATTAAATTGTTCTTCGACATCAGCCTTAACTTCTCCATCTTCTGGAATGACTTCGAAAAGTATAGGTTGTGTATCATCATCTAAACAGATAAAAGCAACTGGTAATCTAAGTGATACTTTTTGAGCTGGTATAATAAAATTAACCGGAGCACAATCAGAACAGCATAAATATGGCAATGCAAAATCTGCTAATACGGTTCCTTGGGGTAAATTTGCCGCACTGGCAACTCTTAATCCATCTTCTCGAACCAATAGATCTTTGATTTGTTTTTCTAATTCTACATTAACAATAGTTTCTCCTCTTAGCACCCCTATCCTTTCTCTAAAAGCAACAATTTCTCTTTCAAACACTCCTATTTCCGGACGTATAGTATCTACTGTATTAGGCTTCCCTTTGTATACCATAATAAAAGTTCCACCAGGTTGCACTCCTGCTTTATGTTCTAATCCAGGATGTTTTTCTACAAATTTGGCTAGGGTTTTTTGTGCTAAAATCTCTTCTTTTCGCTTTTGAATATCATCCAATAAAACCTGGATTTTTTCTGCAGCGCAACAATTGACTGTTAACTGGTTTAATAGTAGTTCTACTCTTGACTCAAAACCTCTACGTATATAGCTGCTTTGTTGACTTCTATACAATATGGTATTGATTCTTTTTTGATAACGATCTACTAATGTGCATAATTCTTTTACTGAAGCTGAAAATCTATCCAATCTTGAGGAGTTTAATTCTGAGATCGTTGTAGGAATCAATCTTGCTGTTGCTCTAGCATAGGTTAATAATTCATACGGTAATCTTACAGTAACCGTTCTGGTTTCTTCGTCAAGCTCATTGATTGCTACGTTATCCTTTATCTTATCCTCTATCACCCTTATCAAGGTATCAGCCTCTCTATCTGGATTTTCGGCAATGGCTTCCATAATTACCACACCAATCACATCTTCATCTGTATAGATACTTTCTTCTACAACTTCTACTGGTTGATATACGATTGGTTGGGAAGCAATAAATTCAAAATCAGTAGTACCTTCGAATCTGGCTCTATCTTCTATAAAGGTAAGATCACTAGCTATTCTGAATTCTTTCTTAGGTTCTGTTTCTGTTTTTTCTCTAAAATCGGTTCCGACAGTTCTTCCAAAATCATCTACAGTATAGTATTTGTTTTTTCCTGGTTCTGTAATACTGAAACCTGAAAAGAATTGTGCCACGTCTTGATACAGACATTTTTGTTCTTTTAAAAATGCTAACAGAATAGTATTCAGATCTTCAAAATGACAATTGTATTCTGTAATATCAATATCATCCAGCGTTTCATCGATACTCAAAACCTTAACATCAAATGCAAGTCCTTTTTCTACTTTGATCTCATTAATTTCTTTAAGCGCATCTCTATAATCACGTCCTAAATGCCCTTCAATACGATAGAAATCAAACTTATTAAGACAATAATCTAATGGATTTTGAATATCATCATTGGTTGATAAGTTAGCTGTTTGATACCCTATATTTCTTTGATATTGATATTTAATAGTTTTATTATAATCCCAAACTTTTATAAGGTTATTAGTTGTTTTAAAGTAATAAGGTATTGATCGATCACTTAAGTCGTAGATACAATCTTTTGAAGGTGTTATTTTTATCAGTTCTTCGATATTAACCACATATTCATTTACCATATGATACATACGATCCATGAGGTTTCTGATCTCTTTTAATCGCTCATCTCTATGAGGGATAATAATGGAAGGATAAAATTTATGTCTGCAAATCAAGTATTCTTTATCAGTTACTAACTCTCCTAATAATAAATGTTTAGGAAATGAAGTTTCTGATGGACAGCAGACAATTTTAAGATCAAACAACAATCTTTTTATTTCTTCATACGTGTCATCCAGATCTTTTAAAACATCGTATCTATACTGTATATCTAATGGTATTTTATTTATTGAAAACCCAAAAATCTTTTTAAAGCCATTAGAAATCGCGGCTAATTTTATTGCAGATTGATCGATCTGTAGTAATTTACTAAAGTCAGTAAATAAGCTTGTGATTCCTGTCATCAAATTGAATGATGCAGAAGGTGCGTTATTAATAGAACGAAAATAGCTAGAAATTAAACCTACATATTTCTTTGTGTTATTTTGATTAAGTATCACTCTTTTTACTGCAACCTTTGGCAATCCTAAATAGGATTCTATATTGTTATGTTTTGTAAAGACAGTGTCTGTAATATTCATGGCTTCGACATCTGTTTTGTTGAGCAATAACATTCTTATTTTGGCAACTTGTTCTCTACCTTGCGTATCACAATCTATAGAAGTACATGGCGTTTCTTCTTTAGCATAATTTTCAAGATATAGTACTACAACTTTATTGGCTATACTTTCTAGAGTGTTTAAAGCTGCTGCCTCAACTTCTGTAGCTTCTTCTGAAGTGAATAATTCCAGAATATTTCCGTTATCCTGAAATTTTGGATACTCTGCATCCCTATCTTCAAATAATTTAAAATGTGTATAGGTTTTACCTTCATACTTAACAAGGTCTCCATCTGTTGTAACTCCAGATCCCGCTGATACAGCAATTGAAGTATTTGCTATATATTTTATCTCCAAACCACAAACGATTCCTACTCCACTGAGACATACTCGTGTTAATCTATTTTGATCTTCAAAATAATCAATGATCGTATTAAGTTGTTCTGCAGTCAACACCTGATCTGGAACAAATGATCGATATTGCGTTGTGATTTCTTCTAATTTTATTGTTGCCATGACGTTTCTTCTTTAAAGGTTGCCAATATTCGTTCTTCCTAATATTATTTTATTTCCTGTTTCTTCTGTATTATCATTATCGCAATCATGCAATCTACCTGTGTGATAAATAGTATGAACACTATTCATACAGTTTACTAATTCGTTTACAGAGGTTCTGTAGTTTTCTATATCCGACTTGCTATCAATTATGTTATCACAATGCAATAGCTCTAAAAAGGTTTTATATTTTTCCTGCAGATTAAGCATTTCATTATCTCCATCCGGAACTAGTCCTTTTGGATATCCAATCCAGCAAATTTTTGCCAGAACATGAGCCGGTAGTTCTTCACGAATCAATTGTTCTGCAAAAGTTCTGAAGTCTTTGTTACCAAATCTTTCTGTCCAACCTGGCAAGATAATCGTTACTCTATATGAATACGGATCTACCGGACTACAGGTTTTACAATCAGAGTCCAGACAGGTAGGCATAAAATCTTCTGGAGCCGCATCGGGTAATAAATCTTCTGGCGGATCCGGATCAAATTGATTAAGATTGTATGTATCCGGACGTAATAAAATATGTTCGATCACATACATACCTTCATCTGCACTAATCTCTTTTATCAATTCGATTAGTTTATCTCTAGCTACAACAGATTCTTCTTCTGTATCCGTGAAAGCTATTCTTCTTGCAATTATTCTATTCTCATTTTCTGGGTCTGTAACTTTAGGATTGATCAGGTTAAAATAGGTCTTGGTACCATCAACTGTTAGTTTGAACTCATAGTTATCCGGGTTTTTTGAGAGATGATACGCCAGAAATAATTCTTCGAAAGCATCAGAAAGATTATGATAATGCTTACTTGATGATAATAACACCTGGGTTTCATTTTTTATTCTCCATCGATACTCTGTTATATCATCATCATCTTCTTCTTCATATACTTCTAAAAATTCTGTAACCAGATCTCTTCTCTTATAATCAAGTATTCCTAAAAGTCTAGAAACTCTTTTTTGAAATCCAGAAATGTTAAATGTATCCCAGATTCCATTATCCGTATCTGTAGTTTCTGGGTTACAATAATTAAAGCCTAGTCCTCTTTCACAGCTTATCTGTTTATAATCTTGTAAAAAATTAAGTTTAGCTCTCAAAATCTCATCATTCGCACTTTCATTATCACCATACAATATTTTCATGATGAATACATAATCTGAGAATCGTTCTGCAAAACGCCCTATTAAATGATCCAAAAGTTCATTTCTTCTCTTATAGAATACATCATCTCCAGTATCTTTTCCTTTGACGTTATTCATAATCTCAATAAGATCATGTTCATAGGTAGGATGCTCTGTAATTATCTTTTTTATATCAGTGATATCTTCTACCTCCTGCGTATAAAATGTTTGTTTTGCTCTTAATTCTTCTTCTTCGTTGAGTATCGTATTTTCTAAATACAGTTTTTTTAAATCTTCATCTACAGATAAAAGATCTTTTACCTTTGATAGTTGTTTCAGGTAGTTTGCTAATATCTGATCAAAAAATAGCAAGTATGCTTTTAATTGTTCTGCCTTTGCTTTACGAGCAACTGTTGCATTACCTGGGAGTCCAATAGAAGATATCCCATAAGTATCAGGAAAATCATTCTGAATTGTTGTATAGCTTTCTGGTGTCTGATAAGATCCTTGAGGTATTTCTACGTCTTCGATATCAACACTTTGTTGTTTTGCTTTTTCTTCGGCCTTTAACTGCTCTAAGTACTCCTCGACCTTAGATTGATTTATACCAATAGGTAGTAATCCTTTTGTGAAATTAAAAATGCTTTTATCACAACGAATCGGTTTATGCCAATCTTTAACACATATATTCCAATCACCTCCAAGACCAATTGGACCATCACAGTTTCCGATAGAAATATCCTTGATAACATTGACTCCTTCTATATTCATTATTATTTGAATGATATCAGAAAGTCTTACCTGTTTTCTAAGGTCTGCTTCAATCAATTCTTTTGTATCAATAAATCCTCCTTTTACATCTTCAAAATCAACACATCCCCCTTTAAAAGGTATAGGTCCTTCAAAAATCTGATCAGTAGTATATCCTTTATCAAACATTTGCTCAAGGGAATAAAAACTAATCGTTGGAGAAAAGTAAAAATCTATTGCCTGATAAATAAGTGCCAAAACATATTCTTCATCTGCTCCTGGTTTAAGGTCTATATATGCACAAATAGCTATTGGATCTTCTTGTACCAAGGTAATATCTACAATATCTTCACAAAGGTTTCTGTTTTGATGATAAATATCTCTTACTTTATTTATAACAACATCTGGATCTTCTACATCTTCTTCTAAATCTAATATGATATCATTAAGTCCTTGCAGTTTAAAAGGTGCCGGTATCGTCTGATCCTCATCAAAGGCATTGTACGAAAGCTGGGCTGGATGAACATCACAATTAATATGTATGTATTGTTCATGTGCTTTGATCCATGCGTTTTTAACTCCTTGAACATGTACAAACAAGTTTCTATAATCTAATGCCGTAATTGGTTTGGTTGGAAGTATATTTATTGCTGAGAGAAACTGCTCATGCATTTTAGCAAAATTATTCTCTTTGGATGCCAAAAGGTTTTGTATAGGCATCTCAATACGTTGAGAAAGATCTGTAATGGCATAAGACAACATTTCTAAGATAGTTACACCCGGATCATGAACATTATAATCGGTCCAGAGTTTACTTCCTATCTTCTCGATATATTCTATACCGGTTTCTCTTAGATATTCATAATCCAGATCATTTCCGGTATTTACATTTTTTGGTATGGATATCGTCTCGTTCATTGTGATCTATTGTTATTATACAGATACTACTGCTGGGCATTCTTTATCAGGAGTAACTATTCCTATTTTATGACTAGTAAATTTTACAGATGTAAGAATTACCTTTGCACTTGAAGGCACTACTTTTTTCACTTTTTTGAATTTCTTTTTTCCTTCATCATCAACTCCATCTTCTTGTTTTAATTCAAAATCAGTGATATAGTCTACATATTCGAGTTTCTCGATATAATCTATTACTGAGCTCTCATGTAAAGTTGTTCCAAAATCTATCGATGTTGTTTCCTCAAACGCCCAGGGCGCCAATAATTTGGCTATATCTTTTTGCAATTGAGTAGAGTAAAAATTTTCATCTTTCCCTTTATAAAACTTAGCATTGAGTATGATTTTTACTTCTTCATATACAGGATTAATTACCTGGGTTGTAACATGAAGTGTGTTAAGTTGGTTTATAAAATTCTGAATATCGTTTCTTTTAGTTTTACTAATCCTGGGTTTATAAGGATCATAAACATTTTGATTAATTGTATTAGGAATCACTACCAAAGTCACATCTCCAGGAGATAAAAAAGAGGTTAATGAGGTATGGTTTAAGCAATTTACCTTATAGATATCCGGAAACTCTTGTAATACTAAGTGTTCATAATCCCAAATGGTGATTGCTCTTTGCTTATGTCGCAATCGCTCACTAATTCTTCTGTAAAATTCTGTGTCTGTTTCTTTGAGTTTACCATCAAAAGATCCATATTCCTGGATAGCGCCTTTTACATTAGCTAGGCGTTCGACCAGCTTAGATATAGTTCCTGCCGGAATACCATATTGTAAATGACTTAGATCTTCATTATTGTTTTCAAATTGGGCTAATACCGCTTGTGCTTTAATATCTATTAACTGACTTACTGTATCAAAATCTCTAGGATTATCAATTCTGATCCAATGAAAACCCGATGGGAGTTTGGTATTATCTTTTGTTGCCTCTTTAGGAATAGAGAATTTAACTATTCCTGATTTTAAGAAGTTATCAGTATTGTTGGTAATAATATAATCATCATTAAGAGATAGCCACTCATTATTACAGAGTATGGACCATTTTAATTTTTCTCCTTCGGCAAAATCATTAGTAGTTTCTGGGTTTTCACTACCCTCCAAAGTTTGAATTAAAAGAGAAACACTTTGTAGGCTTTCTGCATTTTCCAAACCAATGTATAATGATCCATTTTTATATATGGGGAGTAGTCTTATTGTCTTATCATCGTTAGTGCCTAAAACAGAGTTTTTCTTTAATTCACTATCTTCTTCTGATATACCAAAAGGATGTTCATGAAAAAGCTTTACATCTTCTTTTCCTAAACTTGCCTGGGCATCATACCCTACTTTTATAGTTTCAACTAATGGAGAGTATGGTTCATTAGGTATTAGTGGTGGATTTGATGTATTAAAAATATCTGTAATTGATAATGCTACAGAAAAGATTCTAGGAAACATTTCATGTAAGAAGGACTGGTTTAAAATAAGCTTAACAAATCCTTTTTTTGAAGAAGCACTAAACTTCTCTTTTGGTACAGGTTTGGTTTGTCTTTTAGGACTATCCTGCCGAAATAAATTTATACTCTGTTCTTCTTGAAGTTTTATAGGAGTAAAAAACAGATCTAAAGTATCTAAAGACTCAGTTGTTGTTTCCGGATCTTTGGTAATCTCAATGGTTCCGCCGGTAAATAATTCATGATCTGTTACTTTGGAGTTCCATTCTCCATTTTCTAAAACTTGTACTTCTGTTTTAAAATAATTATCTCCTTCAACAATTGATGTAAGACTATCGCCTCCTTCAACTTGTCCCTCTGGAGTAACAACAAGTGTGTATATTGATTTACTCAGAATACCTCTGAATTCATTTTTATAAGCGAGGTATTTATCCTTAAAAACTTCTGGTTTATCTTTCCAACTAAGATCTATTGCTACTTTTGTCCAGTTTTTATCCAGTGCCTCTGTAATTCCTATAAAAAAGTTAGATCCTTTTACAGGTTGTGGACCAAAAGGATAGAATGGTTTTGAAGCATCTAATGCCCCCAAATCACTTTCTACAACTATGTCCTGAATAGAGTCAACAGATACATTAATAACAATATCAGTTACCGTAGTTTCAGAAAACAGACTTTGAAATATTGCTCCTTTATTTACTAGATTCGCCTCACTTATTGCTTTGTTTTTCACTATAAATCTAGCAACGGGATCTTGTGTATTATATGATTCTAAGAGTACTTCTTTATCATAATTAACTATTGGATCTGCTCCTTCATCTAGTTTAACCACTAGTTTTAGTTCTTCAGATTTTATTGAGGATGCATTACTACCTTCTACTACAATTGTACCTTCTATCCATTCTTTTTCTCCACTGAACAGAACTGCAACAGAATCTGTAAGATCATTAACACTTAATTTTGAGGTATCAAAACTGCTTAATTTTATAGTAAAAGTGATGGTTCTATTTCCTTCTTTAAGTAATAATACTGGAGAAGAAATACCAAAGCCTGTTTTTGCAAACGGAAGATTAGGATATGCTCCAGTATCCTGTGTAGCACCAGGTGTATCAGTTGGATATCCAAAAGGCCACCATCTGATCTCATCATCTGGAAATCCTTCTCCCAATCCATCAAATGAATTGGCTACAAAAGCATTTTTAATACCTACATTAGTTTCATTAAATATGTTTCTTAAAGAAGCTATAGAGGTTTTATTAGCTACAATCTCATCCTGAGTTTTATATATTCGTTTTTGTCCATTGCTGTCTTTTCCTCCATCCAATGCAGTTCCTTGATCTATTTTTACTCCTGTTGCTTTTTTTGCTAATTCAAACAGAATATGCACTTTATCCTCAACCGGAGCTTTATTATCCAACTTCAATACTTCTTTGTAGTAAAAGTCTAGATGCTTTTTTGATAAAGCATTTAATCTTTCCTGCGAAAATGAGGTTAGTTTTAAAAATGAAGCAAACAGCGTAAGATGTGGTTCTATATTTTTTTGAAGATTACTTTCGTCTTTTGGTTCTTCAAGGTTTTTTAGTTTCTCTACAAAAGCTTTAATCTCTTCTTCATTGATAAAAAAATCATTCCAATCTCCTGATACTGTATTGGTTTCTGTATCAAAATAATTGACTTTCTTTGAGAATAGTATAGCAAATCGCATCCAATCCTCTGTAGTGAGATCATGTAATTTAACGCTTGCGGGATCCAAAGCCTCTATGAATCGCTGACTTTGTGCGGTACCGTTTCGCATCAACAATAAATCATTATGTTCGCAATTGCTACTCATTAATATTTCTTTTTATATTTTCTTAAATATTCGTTCCTTCTTCTTTATAGAATGGAAATACTAGATTGCTTCTGGAATTGGTTGCTCTAATCCTATAATCAAGAATGATCAATAGTTCTCCATCTAATTCATTGGTTTGATCCATATCTATTTTCTCCAGGTCAATTCTAGGTTCGTAATAAAGGATTGCATTTTTGATCAATTCTTTTACAAAAGTTTTTAAAGTAAGATTTAAAGGCTTGAATAATAACTCATCAAGATTACATCCATAATTAGGTACCATAACTCGTTCGCCTAAACGTGTAGATAGTAGGATTTCAAGGCTGCTTTTGATATCAGCTTCATCTGATAACATTTCTACTCTTCCCTTTCCTTTTTTACTAAATTCGGGAGGAAAGCCCCAACCTGTACCTAAAAAAGATGTATTCGTATCCATTTGTGTTATATAATATTATTCTTAAGTTTTGTTTTAGAAATTATCCTCCTATTAAAACTGTAGGTAGGCCTAAAACTATCGTGCCTCCGTGAGCTGTGCTATCGCCCATTCGGGCTGCAGGCATACCTCCAATCATTACGGTTCCTGATCCTACAATTATAGTATCTGGTGGCCCAACACAGGTTGCCATATCACCCACTCTGGCTGCGGGTAATCCTCCTATTAATACGGTCGGTTCTCCCGCTGGTAATATTGGTCCTCCAACGTGTGGAATTATTCCAGTAACCATAGGACATACATGCATATCTGTTACTCTTGCTGCTGGTGGCATATTTTTATCGTTTATAGTTATTAGTTCTTAATTAATGTGATTCATATCGAAACACCTCCCTTACCCTCCTCAAGGAGGGAATTAATTCTCTTTTAACTCTTAGTTTATACTAGTACTGTTTTTTAATTAATCTGTACCAAAGAACCTTTAAGGGTTGCAGTAGCACTAGAAGACATTTCTACTCCTGCGGAGCCTTCTGCCTTAAATTGTGCATTTGCGGTAATATTTACATTGGTTCCTTCTATATTTACATCTCCAGAAGCTGTCATATTGATATCACTTGCGCTTTCGATTGCTATTCCTGAATCATCGATCGTAATGATATTAGAGTTATCATCCTCAATAACTATGGAGCCTGCATCTTCATCCAAAATCATTTTTTTACCTGCTGGTGTTTCAATAGTTATTGATTTTTTATCGTCATCAAATAACACTTTCATTTCGCTACGCGTGATAAATCCTTTTTCATGATTATCATCTGTTGCGGTAATCGGCGCTGGCTTTGCACTACTATGAAGCATTCCTAAAACTACTGCATCATTAGGGTCATCATTAATAAACCCTATGATTACCTCATCCTCTATTTCGGGTCTAAAAAAAGCTCCTCTATTCTCTCCTGCATCCAAAGAAGCTACGCGACACCATATTCCTTGTTCTTCACTATTGACAATAGGTATTTGTACAAGGATTCTATCTTCTCCATCAGGATCTTCTTCTAATTGACTTACAATCCCCACTTGAAGCCCACAAACTCCTGATAATAATCCTGATGCCGGCATTGGGTTAATATCATATGTTTCTGAAAACCATTTAGGGTTTACTCCAAATTGTGCATCGACTGTCCAGTTTCCCTCAGAGATATGATGACTCACAGCGGTTACATAAATTTTTCCGTTAAACCGATCGCCTACTCCTTGTAAATTCAAGATAACTCCTGGTTTTGCCGCTGGTATGCCTTGAAATTTTACTCTTCCTCGTATTTTGGATAATTGTTGAAACATCCATTTAGCATCACTCCAATCCTGCAACTCTGCAGTAGAAAGTGAGCCTCCATGTCTCAATTCTAAATTTTCCAATGCTATTACTGAAGACAAATCTGATGGAGTCAGGTTTCCGTTTAGAGCTACTGAAGGATCTGCTCCTTCTGCTTCTACAATTTCCTGATCGGCATAATTCCAGCTATAGGATGTAACTTTATCTATTTGATGCCTTGCATCTATTTCTGCATCTAAGTTTAAAAGAGTAGCTCCAAAAGTTACAGTCTCTATTGATTCTGCGCCAAAATCAGGTTTTTTGATAGTCAACTTCCCTTCATCCACAAAACACAATTTACCATTAGCTTGTGCTCTGCTTATAATAAAATCCCAATCTGAAATATTATACTGTACGAGTTCTTTATGCTCGTGATTAGTTGCTTCTACATCTTTATCAAGGCCATAACTATCAATGATTTCTTCTATAATTCCGCTATCCTTATTTTCATAGAAATACTTACTTTTTCTTCCTATGGTAAGTTTTACTGCTTCATCTTTACATTCAAGAATCAGATAAGAGCCATTGGTTTTAATCTTAATATTATGCTTGATTACAATTCCTTTAAAAATAGATTCTTCATCAGAATGATACCCTGCTGTTATTTCGATTTCAGCTCCTGGAATGAGTAATTCTTCATTACTTAATTCAAAATCCTGTTTTGCAGGTTCTCCATCGATTAAAATAATCTTGGCAGTAGAAATTCTATTGACTTCTTTTTCTACAACTATAGTTTTTACTTGATATTTCTTAGACAATTCCTGTCCACCAACAAGTACTTTATGAGTAACTAAGTCTGCACTTTTTGAAGTTTGTATTACACTGCCTTCTGCCATTGTTATGATATTTTTTCGATTGGTGGAAAGAAAATTTCTTTTCCTACTTCTAGTTTTCTAAATGATGTTAACTGATTTACTTTTGCAACCTCGAGATAATACTTTGAATCCCCGTATATACGATGTGACATCAGTGGTAACGTATCCCCTTCTTTAACTACTCTTAAATGTGTTAGATCTGGAGATTGGTTGTTTTCTCTTGCTACTCGTAGATCATCTTCTACAAATCCCTGGAATTTTGCTTTTGCTACCGCTCTAATTGGTGTACCATCTGGTTTGAAAAGTTTAAACTCTATACTCATCTCTGTGAGCTTACCTTTAAATAGTAAAGCTCCCCAAGAGATCATCACATAGTTAGGTTCGTGTTCATCTCCGTTATAGTCAAGTATTACTTTTTTAAATTTTTCAATATCATCGATAATCCCTTCTCCTTCATCTTTTAACACCTTATTATCTTCACTACTATTGGGATCACCGCCATAATGCACTAGTACTCCTGATCGGTCAAATAGAAATTCTAATTCTAGATCTTCGGGTAACTTTTTATTAAACCTTGGAGATAAATCACTGGTACCGGAAGCCTGATCCTCGTTTTGTTCAATCTTATAATTGAACGTATACTTCTCGGGATTAATCAAAGTAGTAAATTCGCCATCTCCAACTTTATTATTGAATTCGGGATCGCTGTAGGCTACTACCTTTAATTTTGTTAATTCTCCTGTACTCATGATTACCTTTCAGTTTGTTTAGCTATGATGTCCATAACTTGTTCTACACATTCTGCAATAATGGCATCTTTATCGGCTCCAGAGGCTTTTTTACTTCCGGGATTATCAGCTCCTTTTTTAGCATTATTATCCACATTTATTTTTATGTGTAACTCTTTGATCTCTATAGCTCCCATTTATGTGATAGTGTTATAATAGTTATACACCAGTTCAATAGTTTCTATGACTACTTTGCTTTCTTCTGCATTAAAATCTGCGATTGACCATTTTATTGGATAGGCATGAACAATATTCCAAGAAAGGAGAGGTTCATGCTTTTCGTTCAACAATTTGACAATCATATTGATAGGCTCAAAATCAAAGTTTTCTACTGCCTTTTTACACCAATCTACAACCTTAGAATCCACTAATAATCCTCTTTTAAGAACCAAATTTGGATATTTGGTTCTTACCGGGATTTTATGCTTGAATCTATTTTCTCCACCCTCAGTAATTTCTTCGGTTTCGATATCAACTGTCAACCCTGATACGGATTGGAATTGATGATCTTTTTCACTGGTTGATAAACCGGTGAATTCTACACTGAAGTGAAACCCTACGGGTGGATAATAGGTAGCCATTAGGATGCTAGTTTAAGACTGTTAATTGCAAATTCTGCTGATTCTATTGCTATTTCGTTACCATCTGCTTTAAGATCTGTAGATTGGATTTTTAATAACCACGCATCAGACGCTTCCCAGGTTACAACAGGCTCGTGTTTTTCATCCAGTAAACTAATGGTAAGATCACTTCTATACTGCTCTTCCCCTTCCTGGAAGAATACATTTTTCTTCCACATATCAAAGAATTGCCCTTTTGTAGATACAAATGTTCCTCTTTTGATGGAGATGTTGGCAAACTTGGTCATTCCTGGTTGTTTTTTCTTGAAATAATCATTGTCTGCTCCTCCTCTATACTCGATAAGTTCAGTTTCAAAATCTAAACCCGATACTTCTGTACAATTTAATTCGGTATCACCTCCTATTGTTACTTTAAAATGAAACTTGGGTAATGGATATTCTGCCATGATTTCTATGTATTTTATTGTTTATTTTTATTATTATTTTCTATCGTTTATACAGATTATGCTTCCTGCATTTTGTGAGAGAATTTAAGAATGATAAATTCTGCCGGACGCACTACAGCCATACCTATCTCGATAATCATATTACCATCCAGGATATCGTTTGCGGTCATTGTTTCTCCTAGTCCTACGTTTACATAAAAAGCTTTATCTGGTGTTGGACCTGCTAATGCTCCTGCTCTCCATTGTAATGTTAAGAAGTTATTGATCATTGCTTTTACTCGAACCCAGGTATTCATATCATTTGGTTCAAAAACAAATTGCTCTGTTGCTTTTTTGATAGATTCTTCTGCCATATTAAAGAACCTTCTTACAGGCACATATCTCCATTCTTTATCATTTCCTGCAAGTGTTCTCGCTCCCCATACCATAACACCTTTTCCTGTAAAAGTTCTGATAGCATTAATAGATTTTCCTGCTACTGCATCCACATTTAATCCATCTTGTTGTGTATTGGTAACCTTTACTGTCGGTTTGATCACGTAGTTTACACTTACGTTTGCCGGTGCTTTCCATACGCCTCTATCGCTATCTACCTTGGCGTATATTCCTGCCATTGTACAACTTGGTGGTAACTCCATTGGAAGATTTCCTATTTCTGACAATATTCTGTTATAAGTTGCATTATCTACAGCTTCTACATCACTTAAATTTCTTCCGTTAAGATCACCGTTATTTCTATCTTGCCCTTCAACATTTTTGATCTCTGTGGTAAGATTTGTAAGATTGGTTGCTATATTGGCAAATGCATCAAATGTTGATGTTATCCCTGTTTGCGTATCCAAATCTGTATATGTCTCAAGTTTCTGAAGCTCATCACTAAAGTTTGATGCATTTACATCCAAAAGATTTTTAACTTTTGTATCTGTATTGGCATTTTGCATTTTGGTATATAGCTCTTGTAAATTAGCATACACTTCGTCAATCTTATCTGCCCCTTCAAAATCTATATTAAATGTTGCTAATTCTCCTTCAATTGTTGCGGCCAAAGCTGGGTCTTCATCTTTTATGGTACTTGCTGCAGCATTGGCTTCATCATTTAATGATTCTTTAAAATCTATTAACTCTTTTAAGGATGTTAATAATGTTTCTACCGATGACAAAAAAGCAGTTTTTTGTGCAGGTGTAATTGTAAAAACGGCTGGTGCTACTATTGGTGTTGCTAAATCCAGACCTGCTGCTCCATACATATAGAACAATACATTACTAACATCTCCGGATATGTCTCCTGGAGAAGTTACCAGATCTACCAGTTTAGCTACCGTAGCATTCATACCAGAAGTAGGATCCTCAATAGCAGCTATATTAGTTTTAATCAACTCATATGCATCTGCTTCATAAGAAAAGTGGTTTAATACAATCTCACTTGCATCAAAACTATAATCCAAAATTGTTTCTAAGTACGGATAATAGGCAGCTCCATATTTGATATAATCTTTATCAGAACTAATATTATTCCTTAAATCATTGATATTTGTATCTGTAGGACTAGTTCCATCATAGTTTAATGTATCAATAATAGTAAACCTATCCTGTAGTTCATTACACTGATCTAATGCATCATTATACAAACCATAAAAGTCTGTGGCTGTAATTGCAGTTACTCGTGTTGCATCTGGAAATAGAATTAACGTAGGTTCGTCTACTTTTTTTAACTCTGCCAAACCTGATTTTAAAGCGTTGGTATTATTTATGGCAGTAACCGGAGTATCAGAATCATCTAAATCATTTCCATATCGTCCTACTGAAACAATGTAACAAGGACCTCCTCCATTTGCAAAATACATTTGCAAAGAGTAATACATTAAAAATGGTTGTTTTTCGGTTGGTTGATCAACAATTATTGATCGCTCTTCTGCACCGTTTACCAGCTCATCATTAATGGTTACACTAATAGTTGTTTCTGGTTTTGCAAAACCGAAAAATGTCTCGTATTCTAACATAGATGTTATTCGAGTAGGAATATCTTTTAAATCCCCTTTGATTTTATTGGTTGCTTTCTCGGTATATCCTATAAAAGCCGGAATTGCAGTTTCTACTTGGGCTACGGATGGAGGAAATTTTACAATCTCCTCGATATAGACCCCTGGTGTTTTGTACGTAGTTGCCATAATTTTAATTGTTTTTAAATATAAATTTCAGAATATGTTGTTATCGTATTTGTATTCTCGTCAGTCACTTGTTTTATGATATTTGCCGTCGGATTAGGAAATACGTATTTTTCAATATCATCTGGAAGCGGTGCCACCAGATCATCTTCGGGTTCTATTTCTATAAAACCATTTCGGGTAAGTGGTTTTACTGAGGATGTTTCTAATTCGTTGTCATCTGATTTCTTAATATATTTCCAGATGGTTTTTCTATTATCAAAATGGAGTTTATATACTGGTATTGGATCCAAAAGAAAATTTTTGATATCCTCAGGATCGGTATTATCAATTTCAATAACATCTCTGTTATTGTCACCTATCATTTGTAGTCGAATGATCCCAATTAGTCCTTTACCTTGTTCTTTTTGTATGGATTGATTTATGATCTGTTTCCCCTCATCAGAATCAATATCCTCTGGTTCTATTTCTGCAATAAGATTTAATCGAGCTTTTATCTCTGCTCGTATATTATCTTGCTCTATCTCATACCATAATTGCTGAGTACTTTCTTCTGTCAATAATAAATCTTCTGTTACTAGATCATTAGAAGAATTTAATGATATGTATGTATAAGGATCAGCTTCGGTATCTGGTTTGATATTTGAGAAATAATAAAGTCGGTTTGCTTCTTGAGGTAATGCTGTGTAATTGTCAAATAAATAATCGTTTGAATACAGTAAGAAGGTCAGTGTTAGGTTATCACTTAGAAAGATCTTAGATCTAAACTTTTCATCTTCTTCAGTAACACTATTAAGAATTCTAAAACCATCGTTGTTCTTTCTTAGTATCAATTTATGATTCTCCATTTCTGAGAAAGTACTATAAGAAGGAACAATAGTAAGGTACTGAGAAAAGTCATATTTTTTAAGTTGTTCTTTTTTCTCATCTTCATTCATTGATATGAAAGAAGATTCTCCATCATCTAAGAAATAAGAGTGATGTACCATTACCTGAAAAAGAGTTTTATAAAGTGTTCTAAATGCCATTTAATTATGATTTAGACTTCCATTAATTTCTGTAATAACACTACCTTCAGACTGGGTTACATCTCTTTCGATATGAAGTACACTTACTTTATAGATCACTGAAGGATATTGTTTGCCTCCTAAGGTTCCCCATATAAAATTCATTTCTTCAAAAGAAGGAGTAAATAACTCAACATTGAATTTGAAATCTTTTATGTTATCCATTCCATTCAATTCTCTATCAAAACTGGTATTGGATTGTGTAAAGACTCTCTTGGATTGAAAAAACTCAATGATCTTTGATATACTCTTTAAAGATTCTGTATAATCACTCCTATTTGCGGAAAACATAATATAGAGGTTGAGATAAATCTTATGATTTTTATAAATTACTCTGGTTCCTTCAATCTCATGATTAGGGATATTTTTAAGTGTGGCTTCTTCTTCTGCATGTAATAATGATAACACTACATTATTTGAATCTCCCTGATCATTATTTTCGGATTCTACAAAGGCGATATTATCCAATGAGACTGGTTTTTCTTCAATTTCTATATCAAAGAAATTATTTACTTCTTCAGTAATAATCTGCAATACTTCGAATATCATATTCTTTGCTGTTATAGAATTAAACTTGTTATCAACGCATACCAATATTGTTTCATAACATATGAATAACAATAGGTTCTAATCTTTTACAACATGTTCACACTGCGAATTATGGGGTGGCAATTCTTAATCAATTAAAAGAGGAATAATGTTCTTGATTAAGATGATATAAATGTAGGATGAAGTATGAAAAATTGTTATAGTTAAAACACCAATTCTCCATAGGAAAACAACTTTTTTATAAAGGGGTAAATCTCCCTATATCGTTACTGTTTTATTGTAGTTTTTTAACCAAAAAGAATATAACAAACTCATAATCAACATAAAACATAAAACACTCCCTGAATTCAGTGAGGCTACTTTCACCGAAACAGGTGTGTTTAGAAAGGAAATAGAGTTGAATCTTTGTACTATAAATACAACAGAACTTTTATTATGAAAAATATAACCCACATCATTTTCTTTTTATTGAATCTTGTAGTCATTATTGAAGTTAATGCTCAAGAAACATATTCAGATAACCAACAATCAGAAACTCAAAACAAGTTAGTAACCTATTCTTCTGAACAGAAAAGAGTATTAAAAAAATTATACTACAGTAATGGAAAACTTAAAGAAACCAGGGAAACTTTACTTGGTAGATTAGATGGTTCCTGGAGGTATTATTATCCTAGTGGGCAATTAAAAAAAGAAGGGCAATTTACTAAAGATAGACCTGAAGGTATCTGGAAATGTTATTCTGAAAAAGGAGAGCTTATGATGATCGAAAAATACAATAATGGACTTGAACACGGACAATGGAAATCCTTTTACGATAGTGGAACAGTAAAAATCCAAGGATCTTTTATAAATGGAAAAAGAGAAGGAAAATGGGAGATATTTGATGATCAGGGAATCCTAAGAAGAGTTGTAACTTTTGAAAATGATCACGAAAAAGGCGAAAAGATTATGTTTCAAAACTCTTTAGAGTTAGAAAATTTTTCCACACATCAATCTCTAACTAATTACTAAAACAAAGGATTTATAGTTGATATTATCAAATTTAAAATATGTATTATGATGACTTTCATTTTAATTGGCTTATTCATTTTTTTTATCCTTATCGTATTGTTTTATCAATCTTATTGGTCTAAAGCAGAACAATACTACGATTGTATCAATTATGAAAACTATCAACTTATTAAAGAATCTCCTTTTTCTGAAGAATGCAGTACTTATGAAATTAATAAAAAAGAAGATCAGATTTTATTTAGAAAAAAAGGGTACTCATTATTCTATATACAACTTAAATCAATAAGTAATAAACATGTCGAGTTAATTGGACTTGATGGATATGGAATGAGAAATTCTGAATTCAAGAAATACATTTGCAAGTTGGTACATAAAATTAAGTCAAAACATAACAGAGAATTAGCTGGTTTATAAAATGCGCAAAACAATTATTATCATGGGACTCTTCAGTTTATTATTTGGTGGAAAAACAAAAGCTCAATCTTCAGGTAACTTAAGAGAAATAGCATTAAATGAATTTCTGGGTCAATATGTACCTACTAATTGTATAAAAGCATCACCAGAAACTATAGAAAAGTATAAAAACAAAGTTCCAGATGCTTTGATTAAATTATGGAAAAGCAATGGGTTTGGTAAATATAATAACGGTCTTATTGAAATCATTAATCCAGATGATTTTAACAAAACCCTATGGACCTGGTTAGGTAAAGAAGTAGCTAATTATGTTCCCATCGCAATAAATGGTTTTGGAGATTTATTTTATTATAGAAAACTAACAGAATCGGATGAAGATGTCTGTGTAATCGAACCGCATTATAGGGATATTACAACTTGTGCGTGGAGTCTAGATCTTTTTTTTAATGATTATTTATGTCACAAAACTACTATTGAACACTTATTAAGAGAAGACTTGTTTTATGAAGCTATCGGTAAATATGGCGAATTATATAAAAATGAGATTTTTTATTTTGCTCCAGCGTTGGGTATTGGTGGTAGTGAGGAATTAAAAAACATTAAAAAAGGAAATGCTCAAATACATTTGGATATACTTTTTCAATTGTATTAGAAAACAAAAAAGGTTAAAAACTTGCCTCTACTTATTTTTTACTACCTGTATTCTTAAAATTAAATTTGATAACAAAAATTCCTTATAGAAGCTATTCTTATACTTTATCATTTCATCTTCACTGATGGTTTTCAATTCAAGAATAGTATTAACACTCATACTACACTATGAAGTATTTTCTTAATATTGGTGTTAGGATCTTTATGTTTTATTTATGTTAAATCTGCCTTTCCTTTCTCTATTCTAACAATTCATGAGGGCTAATTCATTATTTTTAAAGGATATATTCTACATTAATATTTTTGCTCTTAAAACCTAAATATCAAGCAATTATATTTATGTCATGTACTTTTAAAAGTTAACTCTTAATTCTAAAAATCATGAAATTAATAAAGAGAATAGGGCTCAAGTCCTTTTTTTTATTGCTTTGTATATTCTATACAACAACTTCTAATGGACAAATGCCTAATGAAATAGAAATCAATAATGGCATTATCAAATTAAAACTAGATCTAACAAGTGGAGGTGCCATCTCCTACCTATCTGATGCTAATAATAATTATAATGTGGTAAACATCCACGATAAAGGAAGATACATCCAACAATCTTATTATAATGGACAACATCTGGATCGTAGAGCTGAAGGGCAACATCCAAATTTTTCGCCTTGGAACTGGAATCCTATACAAGCAGGTGATATTTATGGAAATCGTTCTCAAGTAATCACTTATAGAAGAAATGCTAATGAATTGTATGTTAAAAATCGTCCTATGTTATGGGATATGAATAATAGCCCTTGTGAATGTTATTTTGAAACCTGGGTAACATTTAGTGGAACAGCAGCACACGTCAAAAACAAATTAACCGTATTTCGTACTGATAATCTTTGGCAAACTAGACCTTATCATCAGGAATTACCGGCTTTATATACAGTTGGTGATTTATATAAACTTTATACCTATAGAGGCTCAGCTCCTTGGACGAATGATGGACTGAGTAGAATTAATAATAGCGGACCTCCATGGGCATATTGGAATACTAATGAAAGTTGGGCTGCATTAGTTAATAATAATAACTGGGGAGTAGGTATATACAATCCTATCAGTACTTATTTTGTGGGTGGGTTTAGTGGTTCGCCTGGTGGTGGTCCTTATGATAACCCTACGGGATATTTTTCTCCTCTAATTACAAAGGCCTTAAGTAAAAATGGTACTTTTCAATACGAATATGATCTGATTCTTGGTAACCTTAATGATATAAGAACCTACGTTTATCAAAAACGAGGTGTTAATCCTGGTGGCAATACACTATCCTGGGAGTTTAATCAATCTGGAAATAATGAAGGGTGGATACGTTCTGGGGGAACCAACTCTATTGCTACAACAGGAGGATCACTCAACGTAGGTATTACATCTGGAGATCCACAAATTATCAACCAAAATGTATCTTTTAATCCTAATTCGTTTGATTATTTAAAGATTGGAATTAGAAATTTCACTAATAATGGAGATATGGATTTCTTTTGGAGTAATAGTTCTGGAGGGTTTTCTGCCAGTAAAAGAATAAGAGTATCAGTCGCGCCTAACAATAATAACCTAAATGAATATGTGTTTGATCTAAGAAATGTATCACTATGGAATAATGGTGGTACTATCAATGCAATCAGGATAGACCCTCCTGGTGACGGTAATCCATCCGGAGAAAATGTCAAAATCGATTACATTCGTTTTACAGGAAATACCAGATCCAAAGAAGTTTCAGTTTTAAAAATAGATGAAACTGATAATATTTTAAAAGTATTTCCTAATCCTTTTGCAGAAGAGCTAAATATACATACTAAAGAAAAAAGCTTTATACTTTACAATCTCAGAGGAAAAAAAATCATTACACCACATACAAAGACTAAAAATGGTTTTAATATCATTACCAATAACTTAACCTCTGGTTTATATTATATAAAAGTTGGTAAAGAAGTATTTAAAATTTATAAATCAAAGAATAGATAAGAAAGATATCTCTTTACCTTCGGTCTCTGAAATGTAAAAATACTTAAATGAATTTAAGAGATTCTCGTTTTAGTAAAAAAGCTAAATCTATTTTATAGAAATAAAAAGAGCCCATCTAATAAAATTAAATGGGCTCTTTTATTTAAGTATATTAGGATATTACATCTTCACTTCAGAGAGTTTAACCTCTTTTGCTTCTTTATCCAGTAATACTACCTCATCAAAACCAGCATTCTTGAATTGCTCAAACTGCGTAGCGGCATCACCAATAACTAGATACGCCATTTTGGTTTCATCCAGGTATTTATTTGCTAGTGCTTTATGTTGTTCTAATGTCATTCCTTGGATTATAGCTTCTTCTTTTGCTATATAATCAGTTGTCAGATCATATCTACCTATTTCCTGAAGCATTCCTAGTAATGCACCCTGAGTTTCGAATCTTCTGGCATTAGATTTAATTAATGCATTCTTTGTAAACGAAAGATCTTCTTCTGATATACCATTTTTATACTTCGTAATTTCATCTTTAAAGATCTTTACAGATTCAAATGTAGTATTGGTTCTTACACTTGAAGAAGCTGTAAAAGTACCTGGTATTTTGCTTCCTCCAAATCTTGTTCTTGCACCATACGTATATCCTTTTTCTTCTCTAAGAATAAGGTTAACATTACCTGAGAATGATCCTCCAAGCTTATAATTCATTACAGTCGCAGGAAAATAGTCATCATCTGTACGTGCCATAGAAAGATAACCTATATTGATCACAGACTGTTTTGCATTAGGAATATCAACAAAATAAAGAGAAGCTTTATCTCTATTGTTTACAATTTCGTATTCTGGAATCGTAACTTCTTTTGCTGCCCATTTACTTTCTAAATCTTTAAGAGTAGTAAGCACATTGTCTTTATTGATATTACCTACTATTTGAAATTTACTCACTGATGGAGAAAAATTGTCTTGATAAAATTTCTTAAGATCATCGATAGTTATTGCTTCTACAGATGCAACGGTTCCAGACGTTGGATGAGCAAACATATGCTTCTCACCATAAAGTACTTTATTGTATACGTTTCTTGCTACTACGTTAGGATTTGCATCAGATCTTTTAATACCATTAATAGTTTTGGTTTTAATTCTGGCAAATTCTTCTTCATCCCATCTTGGTTCTAATAAAATTTCTTCTATTAAGTCTACCGTTTTATCAAAATTACGTACTAAGGTATTTCCGCGAATAATAATTGATTCTCTGGTTGTAAACATATTGATAGAAGCTCCTAATAATTCTATTTCTTCTTCTAGCTGCTCTGGAGTTTTAGTTGCGGTACCTTCCATCATAATATCTGTCATAAGGTTTGCAACACCTACCTTATCAAACGAATCTAATAGATGACCTCCTGATATAATTAAACTAAAGTTCACTAACGGAAGTTCATTTTGCTCAATTCCGTATACTTTAATACCATTTGATAAAGAAGTATTCCAGGATGTTGGAATATTTAACTTTGGAGCTTCTCCTTGAGCAGGTTGTACAGAACGATCAAAAGCCGAGGGCGTTTTTTTAATCTCTTCTTCTGCATCAACCACTGCAGTTTCTACATTGTCTTTAATTTCTTCTTCTACAATTGCTGCTTTTTCTGAATCATTGGCAGCAAGATCTGTTTTTCCTTTAGGAACAAAACTTGTTATAACATAAGGCTTGTCCTTAATATATGTATTATAAGCTCTAACCACATCATCTTTTGTTACTGCTTTGATATTTTCGATATCTTGAGTAATAAAACCAGGATCTCCTGCAAATACATTATACTGTGCTAACTGAAATGATTTTCCGAGAACACTACCAATACCATTATAGAATTGTGTTTCGAGACCTGCTTTTATACGCTCAATATCAGTATCTGTAATTCCTTCTTCTTCAAACTTTTTAAAAGCCTCAAATACTCCTGCTTCAATATCAGCCAGGCTCTTACCATCGTTTGCTGTGATATTAACTCTAAATTTACCTGCTAGCTCCATAGAACTGTTCCAGGCATTAGTATCTGATGTTAGTTCTTTTTCTTTTACTAAAACCTTATATAAAGGTGCTTTTTTTCCTTCAGATAATAATTCTCCTAAGAAATCAAGCGCATAAGCATCTTTTGAATATTGTTCTACTGTAGGCCATACCATATTTAATTGTGCTGTTGTAGCAAAATTATCCTCGTGATAAAACCTTTTTGTTTCTGACAACGTAACATTTTGTACAGCCAGTTTTTCTACAGGCTGACGTTTTTTAATTTCGCCAAAATACTTCTCGATCATTGCTTTGGCATCAGCAACCTCAAAATCTCCTGCTAATACCAAAGTGGCATTATTAGGACCATAGAATTTATCATAAAATTCTTTCACATCATCTATAGTAGCATTTTGAAGATCTACTAGCTCACCTATCACCTGCCAGTTATAAGGGTGTCCTTCTGGGAAAATGTTTTTATCAATAACCCAATTAGTATGCCCATAAGGATTGTTATCTACACGTTGTCTTTTTTCGTTCTGAACAACTTCTTGTTGGTTTTTAAAAGCACTATTTGTAACAGTATTAATCAAAAACCCCATTCTATCAGATTCTAACCACATAACGGTTTCCATAGCATTTTTAGGAACTACTTCATAGTAGATAGTTCCGTCTTGCCAGGTTCCTCCATTTAAGGTTCCTCCAACATCCTGGATTTTCTTAAAAAACTGATCCTGAGGAACATTTTCAGATTCCTGGAACAACATATGTTCAAATAAGTGAGCAAAACCAGTTCTTCCAGTTTTTTCTCTATTAGATCCTACTCCATATTGTATTGCTACCGAAACTATCGGATCAGATTTATCCTGATGCAATACTACTTCAAGTCCATTTTCTAACTCATATTTTTCAAAATCGATTGATAGTTTACCGACTTCGTCATTAGATGGTTCTGTTTTTGTTTCCTTATTACAAGAAACAAATCCCAGAAATAAAAAGGATGCTAGTATAACCAACCTCCCAAAGATGTGAGTTTTCATGATTTTGTTTTTTGATTTAAAGGCTAAAATTAACGGATGTGTTTGACTATTCTTATTGAAGTATTAATAAAAAAACGTTAAAAAAGATGTTTTTATCAAAATTTCAGAGCTATTTTAAAGGGTTCTCTTGAGATATCCCTTTTTTATCAATTGCTACCTTGAGTAATACTCTGGTTACATTTAATGTTCTAATTTTATTGAAGTATCGATTTTAAGGTACCAAAATAAAAATCTATTATAAAAAAACAGAGGAGCTTATCCCTCCTCTGTCGCCTATCGTTATACCTGATTATACGCAACCGGCAGTCCCGAAATTTAAGAATCTACAGTTTCTACCATTGTAATTAGGATTTACATAGCAGCAACTTAGGGCTGGATCACAACATCTTGATATTGTTAACATACCCCCGTTAACAGCTTTTTGTTCTCCTTTACTTATTGATTGAACCCCATTTAGATTTGCAATATTTTTCAACATAATTTCAAAATTTAAAAAGTTAATCCATCCAAAACATTTAAAGACACTTTGGATTTGTGTCTATTCTTGCAAGAATATCTTATTGAAAATGTTAATTTTTTATAACATTTGCTTAAATGTTACCTATAAAGGAAATTCTTACCCCTCATTTTAACTTTTTTTCAAAAAAAAAGAGTAACAATCTGATTAACAAGGCTTATCTAATTAGAAAAAACGTTTAATGAAGATAATAGATGCAGATATTAATAAGATACCTATTAACAGCCACCATAAAGAAAAAGTAGAGTCATTTTGTAAAGTATCATCTTCTCCTAGCAATATAAAAGAAGCCCAGAAGTGTGGAGAAGCTTCAGAAAAACTATGAGATTCTAAGTATTTAACTTTGGCATTGTGTAAAGCACTGGATTTGGTTTGTCCTTTACTTAGGTTATTATAAAAAGATTGGATGATAAATGAAGTAGATTGATCGTCGATACTCCATAGAGTAGATACCACACTTTTTGAACCAGAATAAAAGAATCCTCTGGCCAGACTTCTGACACCTTCTCCTATTTCTTGCTCTCCAAGAGTAGTATTACAACCACTTAATACTACTAGAGATGCATTATTTCTTAAAAGATATAACTCTTCTAATGTAAGTTTTTCTTCTTTAAAAGATATCCAGGGTGTAGGTATCTCTACATCTGTATGAGTAGCAAGATGGATAATATTATGATTAGAAAAAGAATTGATAAAATTGGATTTACTGGCCTGATTTCCTAATAATAATTCTCCATCAAAATACTTTTCTAAAATCTTCACCTCTTCATCACTATTTAATAAAGGAGGTAAAGAAGTATCTTTAAAATATTTAGGAGCGAGTCCAAGAAAAGTATTTTTATCAGATACTTTTATGTCATTATTTTTTAAAAACGAATAAGAATACCAATAGCTAATTTCGCTATCCTTTATCAAATATGATTTTAATTGTTCTGAAGTTGATAAAGCCTCAAAAGGAATAAAGGATAGATAACTATCAGGAATCAATCTTACTTTTTTCTTTTTAAGTTTTTTTCTGATACGTTCAGGAAACAAGGTTTCAAACACTTTTAAAGATAGTTGATGATATAACTGTTCTGTTTCTCTTGTGGTAATAGGTTTTTTACATAGAGGTAATAATGTTCTAATATCTTTTCTTAACTCTAAGGTATTACTTGTTTCAAAAAAGTCAACATTATCTTTTGAGATAAACAATGAATATACTCTATTCATATTAGTATATATACCATAACCATCATCAACAGAAACGTGAAACTCAACAATGACTTCTTTATCATTAATTTGGTCTCTTAATGATTTTAAAGAATAAATTTTTGGCTCAGAATACGTTATACCTATACTATCCTGTAACTCTTTTATTTGTCTTTCTTGTAGAATCGATATTCTTTTAAGAGAATCTATAAAAGGTGATCTCTCTAACTTACGGTTTTTAAGAAGGTTTTGAGTTTTAAAGTATTGCTCTTTATATAAACGATCTTTTTCTAATACTTTACCTGGAAGTGCTGCTCTTTGAGTTAGTTTTTGAAGTGTTATATCTTCCATTAAGAGCAAAGCCTTATTTTTTTCCATAAAATAAAAAGCCTGTTCTGGGTTATTACTCAGATAACAAGCTCTGATCGCTTTACCATAAATATCAGTACCTAGTTTACGCCAAAAAAGCCGAGATCTAAACTCTCGTGTATCTACTTTTAGTATATCAATAACAAAGTCAGCAAGTTTAAAATACCGTATACTCTTATCAAGCAGTTCTACTTGCTCCGTTGCTTCATAATTTTTAAGATAAAGCTCTGCTAATTGAGGAAATATTCTTAATAATCTATCCTTATATTTTGATTGAATCAAAATCTCAACATTGCTATCTTCATCAATCTTAAAATCTTTACCTATAAGATACTCTAGGCCTTTATGAGTATGCTCTATTGCTTTTTTGTATTCTTTTTTTAAACCATAACAAAAGCCTATATTAAAATAAATCTGGTATTGTCTAACATTATCTGAAGTGTCTGTAATTTTAAGTGCCTGACTCTGAAACTCTATAGATCGATCAGGGTCCGTTGTATTAAAAAGGTTTCCTTTTCCAATATAAATATCTCTTATTTTAGAAGAATCTTTACTTTCTTCTGCTATCCTCAAAGCTTTATCGTAATACTTCAAGGATTTTGGGATATTTAATATTTCATTTTGATTGTATAAAGAAGCAATAGAAAGATTAACAAAATAACGTGATCGATTAGGTATCTTTATTTTTTGTAAAATTGCTTCTGCTTCTGTAGCGTATAAAATCGCTTTTTGATATCCTTCATCTGATTTAATACTTAATAATACATTAATAGAGTTGTTTAAAGTAAGAAGTCTCTTTCTCATTAATGTATTATCCTCCTGTGATAATAATAGAAACTGTTCAAAATGATCTAATGCTTTATAATAGTCATGGATACTTTTATAAATAAGTCCCAGTTCATTATAAGTTAAAACTCCTTGCCTATTTTTATTGTTAATCTTAAGGACCTCATTAAATGTTTTTATAGCGCTAAGTATCTGGTTATTTTTGCGATAATAATACCCAAGATCAAATAAAATTTTTTGAATAAAAGAAAGGTTATTTGCATTTTGGTTTTTAGCAAAGTTTAGAGCTTTCTTCTCATAAAATATTGCTTCCTTCTTTTCTTTTATCTTATATAACCAATAGGCATAGTCATGATAAAAAAAATGTAGTGAATCTGATTCTTTTTTTTCAAGGGCATTTATCAATGAATCTATTTTAACGATTCTTTCTTTTACAGAAATTTTAGATTCAATAACCAATTTTAAAGTTGCGGTATTTTGAGAAAAAAGTGTGACAAAAAAAAGTAAAAACACCCAAACCACACTCGTTTTTAAACAAGTAAAGTTTAGGTGTCTTAATTTATTTTTCATACAAGAGGTAATATCTATAAGTTATCCTCCTACTTCCATTCCATCTAATCTAGGATCTTCTTCTAGTGTTTCTCCCAAATCTCCATCTCCTTCAGGACGCCCTGGTTTTCTTACAAGCCACATATCTAGATGAGTATCTGTTGGCTGTAAAGGAGTTAATATTATTTGATCCAAAAAATTATCAAAATATTCTTGCCTTACAATAAGAACCTCACGTGCTGTTAAAGAAGGGTCATATTCTACTCTTACCGTCTTTGGCCAAATAGTTGGTCCATCAACTCTTGAGTTTTTTTGATTTAATTCTTTTTTAATTTCCAGAGTCTCAGTTTCTATATTTTCTGTGCTACATGCAAATAGTAATACCGTAATTAAAAGGGGTAAAAAGTGTTTATTTTTCATAAAATAATAATTCTTGATTTGTAAAAATATTTTTTTTTCGTAAAATGTGCTTGATTTTTAGTCTTTTGTTATAATTATACCAAAATCTTACCCTCCTTAGGAGGTATTTATGAGCTTTTTTTCTAATAATTCTCAAATAAATGCGCTTGTAACTGGTGATGACTCTGTTATTCGCCTCTTATATAATACCCTTTTCCCAAAAGTTTTGTCTTTTGTTAAAAATAATAAAGGGTCTAAAGATGATGCTCAAGAAATTTTTAATGATGCCATTTATCAATTAATTGTCCGAGCCAAAGTTAAAGGAGTTCAAATAAATACTTCTTTTGAGGCCTATTTTTATACCATTTGTAAAAATTTATGGTACAAAGAGTTAAATAAAAGAAAAAAAGAGGTAAGAAATGAAGGTATATTAGAACTTAAAGAAAATGACAATCATCAAGAGACAATTTCTGCTATTTTGGAACAAGAACGCTGGGAGTTGTTTGAAGAGATGATTTCAAAATTATCGGGCAATTGTGCAGAGTTATTAAAAGATTATTTTAACAAAGTACCTTATAACGAAATTGTAGATAAATTTTCATACGCCTCTGAAAATGCTGCTTTTCAAAGAGTCTTTAAATGTAAAAAACGACTTATGGAACTTATAAAAAAAGATGCTCGTTATAAAAACCTACGTGAGTGATGAAAGAAGATATACAACTTAAAATAGAACGATATATCAGCGGTTCAATGTCTGCTGAAGAAGTCCGTTTATTTGAAGAGCAAATAGCCAAAGATATTTCTTTAAGAGATGAAGTTCTTTTATCTAAACAAATTAATCATCATTACAAAAACAATAAAAACCAAACGTTATCTCCAGATAATCAATTCACCAGAGATCTTAAAGATTTTATAGAAAGTGAAGAATCTGAACAAATTAAAACCCGAATTAGCAGTATCAGTAAAACCTATCATAACAAAAACACTTTCTCTAGAAAGAAGTTTTTGTTTGTTGCCGCAACAATCGTTTTACTAGCTATGACTACTTTTAGTTTAATTCTATTTAACACAGATACTCCTGATGAATTATTTGCTCAATATTATCATAAAGAAGATCTTCCCTCTTTAGTCAAAAGAGAACGTCAGGTTTCTATTTTAACTCAAGGTGTTATTGCTTTTCACGAAAATGATTTTGAAAAAAGTGCTAAACTTTTACAAGAATATCAAACACAAGAAAAAAACCTCAATCCATCCGTATATATCTATTCTGGAATGGCCTATACCCAATTAGAGGATTACGACTTAGCTCTTAAAGAATTTGATAAAATGATTAATGCTAATACAATTGATAGTTCTAAAGGATTATGGTTTAAAGCATTGGCATATTTAAAAATGAATGATCTTAAAAACCTAGAAACTACTTTAAAATCGATTACTTCATCTTCTTCTAATTTTAAATATTTAGAAGCAAAAGAGCTTCTTGATAAATTATAATTTACAAATACTTCGTTCTTTTTTAATTCGATAAACTCTTATAAACAAACTGATTATCTAATCACTTCTTTCTATTCTTCATTTTCTAAAATTTCAAAAATTTCAATTTTTTTCTCATTCTATGTTTACTTTTCATTTTTGATACTCACTAACTATTAGTTAGATGAAAAAAATATGAAAACACTCTTAGTTACAATCCTCATTAAAGATCAGAAGCTGATCTAATAATTTACTAAGAGAAATTGGCACTCATCTATACTACGATAATAGGTTTTTAACCCCTCTATTAAGTTGTTTCCCCCAAAAACAAAAACAGTAAACCCCCTGAAAAAAATCAGGGATAAAACTGTAAACACCTATTAATCAGTAATATAATTTTGAAAAATTAAAATTCAATATCATGAAAAATAGAAATATTAAACTTTATCTCCTGGAGATAATACTGCTCTTTCTAGCGCTACATTTATCGCATCGAGCGCATTCGCAAGTACATTACGACGAAGGTAGAATGATCATTAATGGGGTACAATTACTTCAAGATAGTAACGATCCCAGTGCTTATTATTATCAACCTGATTTTCCTAGACTAGCTACAAAAGAAGATGGTGATTTTGAACTTATGTGTATGAAATATATAGGTCAAGGCGGCAATGCCAGCGGTGGTCTTTTTCATACTTTAATACAATTTGATCTTCCAGAAGATGTACTTAAAGAAGTAGAAAAAGAACTCAAAGAACAAAAGGGAGGTGCAAGAATTGTTGGACCAATTCCTATGAAACAAGCCCTAAAAGATGGTGAAGATGGTATCGCTAGTTTCAAAATTGTTTCTTCTATCCTCAACAATGTTGATGGTGATAATCCTTTTACACAGAATGTCATTACTTCTGGTCATGCTCCTTTGTATAAAAACTCTAAAGCTGCCATTGCAGCAAAATTAAGTCAGGAAGGAGCTACATTATTGTGGGAATCTTTACAAGGTAAAACATCAGATGTATCTGTAGTAGTTAGTGGATTCTATGAAGCCAAAGTCAAAGGATATAATGCTATTGTCTCTGCTGATATGTCAACTATCTATGAACATTATAGCAAAGTATACAGCTACCAGAAAGATTATACCAAAAGGCAATTACGTAAAGTAACAGACGAAATGGTACAGGATCAAAAACTGAATATTGATGTTTTTGATAGATCTCAAGGTTTAGGTATTAAAACCGATGATATGAGTAGTATACTGTCATTAGTTACTGATAAACTGATTGAACTTATGTTTGATGCAGAAACCGGTTGGGCAAAACAACCTGAAAAAGAAACAGCTGTAGAACAAGGTCAACTTCAAGGAAGAAGAAAAAGAGGATTTTTTAGTAAGCTTTTTGGAGGAGATCAAAATGAAAAATATGTCACTGATAATCAGTTTGTGCTTAAAAAGCGTACTGATATTAAAGTCAATAAATTTTACTTAAATCTCAGTAAGTCTACAACCATTAAAGTACCTGTATATTCTTCTGGTAATATAAGTGGATTGTATGATGTATTTAAAGAAGATCCTGCAAGTAAAGATAAATATTTCAGGGTTGTAGATCTGGAAGATATAGATTTCTTAAAACGAGAAGTCATTTTTCAATTGGATGGAGAATACATTGATTCTTTTGGTGAAATATTAAATTCTGTAAGTGTCAGTTTTAAAAAACAATATGGAGGCGATCAAAACGATGTAACCAGAGACGTTATTATAAAAAGAGGTGATCTGGAAAATGGTTCTGATTATAAGAATATCTTTTATCCCAGACTCGGTATCAAAGGATCTGATTGGTTGGATTATGAATACAAATTAAGTTGGAATTTAAAAGGAGATGATAAAACCATACAGCTACCAAAAGGAAAAGACAATTGGATAAAAACCAATGATGCTGCTGTAGCATTAACCCCTCCGTTTACAAAAAGAGTCGTACAAATTGATGCAGACAGAACATTTTTTAAGGAGTCTAATACTCAGGCCTGCTCTGTAAAATTTTACACCATACTTAATGGGCAACCAAAACCTCAACGTACTGTAATCTTACGAAAAAACGATGCAGAAAATACCACCAAAGTTAATCTGTATCACGATAAAGACGAACCCGTTGTCTATCAAGTGAGTTGGTATAATACTACTGGACAAACCGAACAAAATCCACAACCATTGGATAATGACTATCTGTTTTTAATCCCTCCTCAGGAGTAGAAAAGCAATATCATATAATACATCTTATTAGTTATGAATTATTTAAAAAATCACATACTTGTATTTGTGCTATTTGGGCTATGTATTAGTACAAACGCACAAACAATCTTAATCGATCAAGGAGTTAATGCAGACGGATTATGGTGTTTTCCTATACACAAAAAAGAAAACACATACCTGTATTTACCGCAACGAGCACGTTTATCATTAAACAACGATAGTATTCCTGAGTTTTCATTTTTACGTTATGTACTTGAAAAACCTTCAGAAAATACTACTAATACCATTACAGAAGCTGGAGGTGGAGGGATTCTTAATTTTCTGGTACTATATGATACACCAAAAGAATTAATATCTAATGCAGAACGCTTTTTAAAGAAAAAACTAGAAAATGATGAAATCATACTTAGGGGTCCAATCATTTTTGATAGCGGTAAATACACATTGGTTTCGTCCATTCTTAATCCATCCTCTGGAACTTCTAAAAAAGAAATCTTAGGAACAGGAGTCGCTCCAATTATTGAAAACAGTAAAATCCCGCTTTCATTTGATATCGACCCTGTCAAATCCAAACTATTACTAGAAAGTTTTAAAATGTCGACTCCCGATGTCTCCCTGGTTTTTGAATTAGGATTCTCTGGACTGACAGAAAGTTACGAAGCCGAACTTGAGATAGATTGGTCAGAGGTAAAAAAGAGTCATGCATTTGATGCTGGAGGAAGCATCTACTTTGTGGGCGCCGATGTAGGGTTAGGTTTTGATAAGCTAAGAAAAGATAATGCAATAAAGTTTACTAGTACCGGAAGCGATGAATCTATGGAGAGCCTAGTGCAAACTGTATATAACAAACTATTGGAACTTATGTTTAAACCCACACCTTTAGAACAGGTGCCAGAAGAACATCGTGGAGGTCTTGAAGATGCTATTAGTTCTATGATCAGTCCAGATGGTATGATGGGGAGTAGAAATACCACAGGATTCGGAATTAACGTGGGATATCAATATAAAGAACATAAAACAACCGGAAAAAGTAATATGGTTTTTAAAGGGCGTAGTACCGTAAACAGAAATCACTATATCACTTTTAATGCCGGAAATCTTTACAAGAAATATGGTGATAATAAAGAGATATTTAAAGATGTTCCTCTTTGGGATCCCGCTTTTCAACAGCGCGATGTATATGTAGGTGTTGATGGAAACATCGAAAAAGAATTTGATAAAATGCTGAACAGCGTTACTGTCAAACTAAACAAACAGCATCAAAACGGAGACAACACTCTAAAAGAAGTATTACTCACCAAAGACACTTATAAATCCTCAAACGGAAAAATAGCAATGAAGTATCTCAACCACGAGGATGCTGATAAAAATGAGTGGCTTAACTATCAATATAAAACAACCTGGAAATTTATTGGCGGTGGCACTTTTAATGAAGAATGGAAAACAGAATCAGCTTCAATGATAAATCTATATACACCTTTTCAAAGACGAAGAATCGACCTTTCAGGAGATCTTAAAGTATTTCAAGAGAATAATATTAGAGCTGTTGCTGTAAAAATTAATTATGACTTTTTTGGAGATCCAAAATCCAAACATCTCACTCTCTACCCAACAGATAATATCAGTGATAAATTTTTTGAAATAACGCTTCCAAAAGGAAAAGATGATGTGGATTATACCATCACCTGGTATGTAAAAAATGATGCCCCAATACAAAAAAAAGGGGTCGATCAATATGGATTGATCTTCATAGACGAAATACCAAATTAAAACTTTGAATTATGAATACAATACTTAAACATAGCATACAGATATTTCTTTTTGCATATTCATTTTGTGGATTTGCCCAGGTATTAGATATCGAAAAAGGAATACGAATAGCACTCTCAGATAGTTCTGAAGTACAGCTTTATAAGAAAATTGATGCTTTTGATGAGAATTCTCAGGAATATTATTACCTGCCAACTCATCTTAAATTTTCTACCTCAAAAGATAAAGCACCTGAGTTTTCTCTACTTATGTATGAAGAAGAGAATAAAAACAAAGGAGCTATACTTCATTTTTTGGTAAGCTGGGGACTTGCAAAAGAACAACTTGAAGAAGTTGATTTAGCTCTTAAGAATGCAAAAGGAGAAGATGCAAGACTTATGGGAGCTGTAATCCCAGAACTTGATCAGGAACAAACACAATTATATATCAAGGGAGCTTCTCCCCTGGTTTCAATACTAAATAATTCTATTACCGCAATAGGAAAAACTACCGTATTCCCTAATTCTAAAATTGCTGGTTCATTCAAGTTAAATAGCGAAGAATCTCAAACATTTAATAAGGCCATTCAAGAAAATTCAGAAAGCTTAAAAGAAACATTTCTAGCTATGAATTTCGTAATCAGTTTTAGAAAAAATAAAGAAGTCTATCCTCAAAAGATTTCATACCAATTAGAGCAGAATTTACACGAACTATTAAATAAATCATTATGAAAACAAAAATCAAACAATTATTATGGGGAGCAACGATATGTTTCCTGATGATGCCATTGTTATCATCTCACGCACAGATCGTTGATGATAATAATAAATTAAGCCTCACATTAAGTGATGGTACACAAGTCGTACTTTACGGAGCAGCTTCAAGCTTATCCGATAGAAAATCAAAAAACTACTATTATTTACCGGTTTCACTGAGATTAGGAGCAAAACCAGATAAGACACCAGAGTTTCTTTTCATGAAATATATCACTGAAGAAAAAGAAGCTGATGGAGGAATTGGAGGTGCTTTATTACATATGTTAATGGAATGGGGATTAACACCTGCTCAACAAAAAGAAGTTGAGCAAATTCTAGCAAGCGGCCAGCAAGGTGCTCGTAAAAAAAGTGTTCTCAAAGGAGCTTTGGACGTAAAACCAGATGGAGATAAATCATTAAGAATTATCTCAGCTACATTAACAGATGATAAATTAGCGCCATCAGTAGTACAATCTTTAAGTGCTCCAGTATTACCAGGAGCAAAAGTAGCCGTAGCCTCTAATCTTAGTCCTAATGGGGCTCAACTATTGGCAGCAACTTTTGAGAAAACTAAATCGATCACAGATTTATCTATTGAAATGGGATTTAAATACACTACTCGTATTCCGGCAGCCAAAGGAAGAGTAATCGTTAACTGGAGTCAGATTCAAAGTCATTTTGAAAAAGATTATGCTCAATACAAAGAAAAACGAGGAAAGAAAAGTAGAGGTGGAATCTTTGGTGGTGTTATCGATGCCGTATTTGGTAAAAAAACAGAGGTTAAAAGTAGATCCTATGACGAAGTAAGAACCGTTATAGACCGTATGGTTGAAAAGGAATACATCAGAGTAGATTTTGATGAAAACATTGCAGACGAGCGTGTGACCAAAATCAGAGAAGCCTTTTTTGATTTCTTTCTACAAAAAATGACAGAATCAGGAGATTCTGATGTATTGGCACCGCCAACAGAAAAAGAAAAGAAAGCCATGCCAAATATTAAATATGGTAAAAAATACACCTACAATAGAAAATTCTTTCAAGCTAGTTTTAAAAAGAAAACCGAAACCTATTATCTAAACTATCGATTAGCAGTAGAAAAACCTTTTACCCTAACAGCAAATCTTGCCAGTTGGTATGATGGTGTAAAGAATAATAAAAAATGCGTGTCCTCTATATTCATGAATGATCCATTCTTCAAACATAGAGATATCAATTTAATACTAGATCTTGAAGCTAAAGAGATGTTTGACAAAGAGGTGAACTATGTAACGGTAAACGTTAAGAAAAAACGTAGTTCAGGAAATAGTTTTAATGATTCTCGGACCATTGATACAGAATATCTTAAAAACAATGGTTTAAAAGCCACCATTACCTATGCTCGTGGCGAAGATAAAAACTCAGATGTGTATGAATACAAGACACAATGGAGTTTAAGAGGTGGCAATATCTATCCCAAAGATCCTGAGTGGATCAAAGGAGACTGGCAAGGAGTAACTCTTGAGCCACCTATTGTACCGAGAACAATCGAATTTGAATCTGATCTTGAAGAACTAAGTGCACTAGGTATTGTGAGAGCTACTTTACTCCTACGCTATTATAAATTTGGACAAGAAGTAGAAACCAATATTCCCCTTACAGTATCCAAAGGAGAACCGCTGATTGAAAAAATGATTTTTACAGATCGGGACACACAAGGCTACGCCTATCAATTAGTTCTTACACACAAAGAAAAAGGAAAAATGGCCTTAGGATGGGATGATAAAATCAATGATGATTATGTATATGCTACAATCCCACAAGAGTTAAAAGATGACGATCCTGATTATATCGAAAAGATCATAAAAGCAGGAGAAGCCATTCTAAAACCAGGAGCAGATGGTAAGGTAAGTAAAGCTGCCGGAATTCTTGAAAAATTTAAGGATGTAATCAGTGTAGTTAAAAGTGATTAACATTAAAAGACAACACCTTTTAAACAATTACAAAATTTTAAACAGATGAAAAATTCATATAAAATCATATATGCCTTTATAGCTGTATTCATGGTATCCATGACAATAAAGGCACAACAACAAATATTACTGGATAAACCAGTACGCGCTGGAGAGCTTATTCTCTTTCCAGACTTGAACAAAAAAAGTAATTATTACTATCTACCAGATAAACCTCAGTTAGCATCGCATCCAGATGGAGATCCTATATTTTCATTCCTGCGATATGTGAAAAATGAAAAAACGGCAGCCGACGCTAATGATGGGATTTCAGAAAGTGAAGTTGGTGGAGGAATTGTACACGCTCTTGTTGAGCTAAAAGTTCCTGATAAAATGATTAAAGACGCAGAAAGAGCATTGAGTCGTGTAGATAGTAACGGAAAAATCATTGGACCAGTAGTTTTTAAATCTGGAACAGTATCACTAATATCTTCTGTCGCTAAACCTAATGGAGAATTCGAAGCCAAAGTAATTGGTTTAGGTAATGCTCCTATTCTAGAGAATCAACGTTCGGCAGTATCTGTTCAAGTCAATAAATTAGGATCAAAAATTCTTTGGGAGACATTTAATACTCCTACTCCTGATTTTAGTGTTCACTTTGAAATGGAGGTTGAAGGATATCAGTCACCAAAACGTGTATTAATCGAAGCAAATTTTGATCGAATTTATAAACATCAATCTTTTGAAGCAGCAATTGCAGCACCTGTACTTTCTGCAGAAATTAAAGCCACATTTGATGACCTTATGGATTCTGGGGCAATTAAACTTACCCAGGTAGGAGATGATGAAGAGCTCAATAAACTCAAAGAAGCAGCTTATACACAGCTAATGAATCTGATGTTTGATAAAGTAGGTGGTACAGGAGTGCCTCAGCTAAATCAATTGTTACCTAATAATCAACAAAGTATGTTAGATAGAGCTACCTCACAATTACAGAGAGCTCGCCAGGAAACTAGAGCAGAAAATCATCGTATTGAAAACTTAGAAAGAAGTCGTGAAGAGAGAGAAAGAGCTACTAGACAAAACTCGCAATCAAGAGCAGATTCTGTAAGAACCAATAATGGATTAGCTCCTATTGCCAGAGCTGAAAACAGTGATGAAGACGAAGACGAAAATGATGAAAATAGACCTCAGAGAGAAGCTATGCCTAGTTTATCGATAGCGGTATCATACCAAATGAAACAAGTGCGTAGACGAGGAACATATCGTATAGATTTAAACAAATATACTCAAACGGTGAAGACTCTACCTTTTGATTATAATCTTGGGAATGTAAAAAGTATCTGTGCTTCGTGCTTTAGAGAAATCAATGCCGATGATCCACTAATGAAACAACGACAAGTTAATGCAACTCTAGGTGGTGTCAATATTGACGATTTCAACCATGTCAATTTTGTAAACGTAATTATGCGTAAAAAACATGAGAATGATCAACAAACAGTTGATGAAATCAAAATTGACAAATCTGCCTTTAACAGCAATGGTAACTTCTTTAAAATGCTGTACGGTTGGAAAGGAGATAATGACAGAGATAAATGGTTAGCCTATGACTTTAAAACGATGTGGAGTTTTAGAGGTAATCATAAAGTAGAATCAGAATGGGAAACCACCAAGTTTGGTAGTATCGCATTAGAGCCACCTTTGGTCAAAAAACCTATCTATATAGAAGTCGATGAAGACTTTACACTCGATGAAAACATAAAAGCTGTAGAAATAAAAATATACAGTAAGCTTGGAGAAAAACAAGAAATTAATAGTGTAAACCTTCGCACCAATAAAGCAGAGTTATCAAAAACTATGGAGATCTTACTTCCTAGAGACGTCGAAGATTATGAATATGAGGTTACTTACTTCATAAAAGGGGAAAACCCTAAAAAATCTGACAAACAAAAGTCTGATTACGGTAGGATAGATATAGACAGGTTTATGTAAAGCATAAAAATTGAAAAATCATGAAAACAATATATAAAAAAATAAAAGTAATAGTATTCCTCTTTAGTATATGTACTCTTGGTGCCTATGCTCAAGAAGGTAAAACAACTGTAGAAAATCCAACTACAAGACAAATCTCATTAAAACTACCTTTTACAGGTAATAATGTATCTACCGTTACCGTAGCAGAGATCAACGGAGACCTTATTTATCAAGGAGATATCATTGTAGAGCAACAAGGACGTGGTGGCGCTGCTACGGCAGACGACGATTTAAAATGGCCTGGTTCTAAGGTTCCTTATGTAATTGCCAGTGGTCACCCAAAAAGATCTGATATCTTGGCTGCTATCAGTAGACTAAATTCAAGTACCAATGTTTGTATAGTACCTAAAACTTCAGAAAGTGATTATGTCGAGTTTATTTATGAAGCTGGACGATGTGGTGCTTCCAGAATCGGTAAAAAACCTGGAGGAGGAAGACAAGTTATTAAAGTAGGTAATTTATGTGGCAATACTCAAGGTAGTACGATGCATGAAATTATGCATGCACTAGGGTTTTATCATGAACAAAGTAGAGATGACAGAGATACTTACGTTACGATAAATACTGCGAACATTACTTCTGGGCACGCTCATAATTTTGAAAAATACAATCAAAGTTTCTGGCATTACTTTTTTCCTGAAGGAGAAAATATCGGTGCCTATGATTATGGTTCTATTATGCATTATGGATCAAAAGCTTTTGGTAAACCTGCTCCTGGAGGAGGAAGAATGACCACTATTGTTCCTAAGAGAAGTGGAGTAACTATAGGACAAAGAAGTAGGTTAAGTACTCGTGATATACGAAGCATTAACAGATTATATCCTACTGCATGTAGCAGTGGATCATCTAGCAGTTCTGATACAGCTTCTGATGACGATTCTGGAGGAAGCTCTTTAAACATTTCTTATTCAGTGAGCCTGGTTCCACAAACCACAAGAGTATCGTGCTGGGCTGCCTCTGCTGCAATGATTGTAGGTTGGAGAGATCAGATAAGTATCAATCCAGAAGATATTGCCAGAGGTATTGGCGGTTGGAGAAATTATTTTCACAATGGAGGACTTCCTGCTGATAATGTAGAAATGTTTCATCATTGGGGTTTAACTTATGTTCATCCTCAAAGTTATACTGTACAAGGATTTGCTGATCTGTTAAATAATGGACCTCTTTGGGTAGCAACAAACCTTGACAACGATCCTCATGTAGTAGTAGTTACGGGTATGAGTGGTGACGGAACACCAGATGGAACCATGCTTACAGTACAAGATCCTTGGGAACAAGGTATGACAAGATTTAGATCTTCTAACCGTGGATCTACTTATCAAAAAACGTATCGAGAGTTTATGCTTAATCAGGAGAACCTAGCTCATAGAGAACTAAGTGAACCTACAGCATTTTATGTAGCATACTAAAGTAATAGTAAAGAAAGAAAATCATGAAAAACTTAATTCATATAAAAAGATACCTTCTCATAGGTATACTCTCCATAGCGCTGAGCGTTATGGAGGGTGTATTTGCCCAAACTGTATTTAAACATACAGCTAATACAGGCAATACAAAGGGGCATATCTCTTCTATTAATCATAATAGTACCAATGGTAAAAAAGATAAGATTCTCATAGTTACTCATAATTATGGTAAATCCGGACCTTATGTAACCAAAGCCATTGGTGTATGGTATAATGGTAGTAAATGGACTATCTTTAATCAGGATAGAACACCTTTAAAAGCAAAAACACAATTTAATGTTTTAGTAACTAATAAAAGTTCAAAGGCTTTTGTGGTTAAATCTGGTGCTAATAGTAACTCTATTAAAATCAATCATGCTTCATTAAATAATAATCCAAATGCAACATTTCTAATTACTCCAAATTGGGGAACAAAAGGGCCTTATAATCCTAACCATACTGGAGTAATGTATAGCAAAGGATTCTGGCATGTATTCAATACTAATGGGAAGCCATTTAAAGCCGGAACAAAATTCAACATTTTGATTCACCAAAAGGTATTTAAACACTCGGTTACCAATGCAACAAAAAAGAACCATATTACTTATATAAATAGTTCTAAGACGAACAATCAGGTTAAAGCTGCGGTCTTTACCACTTTTAATTCACAAAATTCAAGGAAAAACTATAACAACCCTATTGGGGTTTGGTATTCTTCTAATAAATGGACTGTATATAATGAAAATAGAACTCCTCTTAAAGGTAATGAGGCATTCAATGTACTTTCTGTAACCAATCCTTCTGGAAACACTGTTGCAGTTATTAAAAAACCAATATATGTTCGCAGACCTCCCGTTGTTAAAAAGGATACTAAACCAGTAAAAGTAAATTCAACAGGGTTAAAGAATATTGGACTTGTAAAGTACATACCTATTAGAACCAATACTTCTACAGCAAGTAAAGAACGTGAAGGGCCAGATATTACCAAATATGAAGATGTAGGATCCTTGTTAGAAGGTGATCAGTATGTTTCATTTATTGAGAAACTGAATGTCTTCAGAAAAATCTATAAAGACAAAAACAGTAACGCTAATGTATATTACTATTTTCCTGCAGAATATACCTTAAAATGGAATAAAGAATCTAACGAATATGCTTTTAATATCTATTATATGTCTTCTGAAGATGGAAAAGGAAGTGTCCTGATCAATGCAGAGCTTACTCCACATATTAGTAGTGATGATGTAAAATTAGCAGAGAGTCTGCTTGCTACAAAACTTAGAAAACCAGTAAAATTAATGCCAATGGACCTTCGGGATGTTCCTAAAGTAGATTTTGGCGCTACACTAACCAATTTTAATGTAAAACCAGAGAGTATTAATGCTAGTATTCCTTCAGATTATCATAAACCAATTATTCTTGATTGGAGAATGGATAGTAATGTTGATGATTTTGTAGGAGCCATGCTTAACAATATTGGAGTAAACATCAATTTAGAGTTCAGGCCGTACGGAGATGAAACTACGGTAATCAATGTACCTATCAATCTTGAGGTTAATTCTCCAATGACATTTGGTAAAATAGAATTCTCGCAAGCTTCAGAAATAGCCAATGGTTGGACAAATACGCTGGATTATCCAGTTATTCCAAAACAACTGGTTTTACTACGTAAACAAGGTAGTAGAAAGTATTTTGAAACTATCGATCTTACCTCTGATGAAGTTGGTAAAGGCGCAAATTTTGAAATCAATAGCGAAGCCAAAACCAAATTATCCAGCGGATCAAATATTGCTGGTATTTGGATGGACTATTCTTTAAATAAAGATTGTAATGAATGTAATCAAGAAGTAAAGAAAAAAATCATTGGTGGTACATCGGGAAGCCAAATTAGCAATTTAGAGATTCAGGTGCTTAATGCCCTAGAATATTCTGAAGCTCACTCTATGAAATTGTTGATCAAATCAATACAAGGAGATCCTAATGGAGTTAGCGAAATTACATTTCCTGCAATTAATATAACTGAAGATGATCAATCACTTGATGGTGTTCAATTATTTGTACCAGAAGGAAAAGAACTCTCTTATAACTATCAGTTAGTCACTATTATGAACGATGGAGAAATACAAACCAGTGCCTGGCAGAAAAGTAATTCAAATCTTTTGGTATTAGGAGAAAATCAAATCAAAAAACTCTATAACCACAAAGAAAAATCTGGAATGGAAAAAGCCAAGGATTCTATACTTGATAAAGGAAAAGATGAGCTTATAGAGAAAGGAAAAGAATTACTTGGAGGCCTTTTTGGCAAGAAAAAGAAAGAAGAAGAAAAAAGTGAAGATGAAAAAGAAAATGATAACCAATAACATTTTAAATTTTAATCACTTTTAACCAATTACATCTGGAAAAACTCCAGAAAATTAAATTCCACGATGTGGATTAAAACATAAAGACATGAGGATCAGTCAATTTTCAGCCAACATAATTTTTGTTTTCATATTATGTTCATTCAATCTATTATTAGCGCAACCAGAATACAGTTCTAAGCAACTAATAGAAGGAATAGCTATTTTTCATGATAAGACTGATCCTCTTTTATTTTATTATCAACCAGGAGATCTCATTTTAAATCATACTGATAACGGAGATCCTGATTTTAGGTTTCTTGATATGCGATATACTGGTTCCAAATGTTATAATGATATAGGAGAAAAGGGGTTTATGAGTATTGTTCAATTTGGTGTCACCATGAAAAAAATTGAAGCTAATGTTTTAAAAAATATAAAAATTCAACTTAAAAAACGCGGCGCTATAAAACTAAAACCTTTACCGATATCTCACATTAATACAAGACTCATTCTACCTGTAGAAGGCAACGATGAGAAAAAATATGAAACTATAGATAATGACGGGGCTTTAGAAGCAAATGACAAATCAGGATATACAAGTTCAAAATCGTTTTGGACCAAAAGAACGTATACCGTAAAACTCACCAAATATGAATCTCAAATACTTAGCAAACAATTAAAAGATGATCTACTAGCGCTAAACTTAAGTTATTCTTATTACTCTGATGTATGGATAAATGACGAGCAAATAAATGGCTCAAAAGAGTTATTAGAGCAATTTAAAAAAGATAGTATAGTAGATGATCAAAATAACCTTCAGAATCGGGTCATAAAAAGTAATACATTAACTATTGGCATTGACACTAAAAAATATCCTAAAGCTATCAAACAAATAGATCTCAATGAAGAGATCCCTCCAACATATGCAGCAATAGAAGTAAAATGTCATGATTTTCTGGAAGAGTTACGTCCTGATTTATATATGAAAATTATTGAGGTTGAAGCAATAACTGTTAATAATAATAAAACCACACAAATAGAGACCAAATTCTTACGTAAACATAAAGATCTATACACACAGCATATAAATTTTCCTTATGCAATACAGATGAATGCTCCAATGCGCTATAGAGTAACAGAAATAGATATTAATGGTGAAAGAACGATTTCTAAATGGAAAGATAAACCTGAATGTTCATCTATTATAGATGTTACTTCAACCGATAAAGAACAGAAAATAACTAACGAAATTGTAGATGTAGAAATTGATAATCAAATTTTTGATAATGAATCATTTACAAAATTAGAATTCTATTTATTTTACAGTATTAATAATAAAATACAAAGCCAAGAATTAATATTCTCTGATAGTGATGATATTCCTTTACAATCTATTAGATATAAAAAGGATAAGAGCACTCCTATATATTACCTTATCAAAAAACATACAATTGATGGTGAAACTATTATAGAAAATGAAACAGAACTAACAGATAATTATTTATATATAAGTAACTAATTTAATGATCATTCTTCCAGCCAGGCATCTGCAATACCTTTTCTGTGAATATTGAAAGGAAACATTTCATTAAAATCTCCAAATTTCGCTTTATAATCATCATCATCTTCAGTGTGTTTCAAATCATCATTAATAGGTTCTTCAACACCTGATATCTCAGTATCTTTTGTTTCTAGATTCCGAAATTCTTTTATTTTCATCACAAGATATTGACCAGCCTCTTCGGGAATTGCTTTGATAATATGTTCGCCAAAAAAAGTGATTATATGCAATTTTCTTTTTAACTTTTTAGTGTATTCTATAGATACTATTTGAGAAAGATATAGTTCTATAATCTCTGAGGAGAAAAAATTCTTATAAGCCATTATTATTCTCTCATCTGTAAGTATTAAAGCTCCAAATTTAGATTTAAAGAAGCAAGAAGTAACTAATGAAACTTGTTCCTTTTCTTCTAAGTATTCAAAAATTAAGTTCACTGATCTTTTAGGGTATAATATCAGTGATCCCTTATATAGCTTTTTTTTAAAAAGATCTTTTAGTTCCATATTATTTACTTTTTTGAAAAAACCGGGAACTATATAATAAGTTCCCGGAAACAGCACCATAGAAAATGAAAGGGGGAATTGTTTTTAATCAATTTTCAAAATCCTATGGGTGTTAATTAATATTCAATACAGATCTATCATTTGTTGCAAGGATAATCTTGAATTAAGATCATTAGATAAGAAGAAGTTCTCTACTTCTCATCAAAAAGGAATCGATATCATTATATAAATTAACTATTTATACTACAGTTAAAAACAAAAGATAATTGAAACGCTTTGATCTCAACCTTTTTTGCATAGTAAATAGCGAGAAGTCATGTGTTTTGAGTTCGTTTTTTTGATGGTTTGGTGTCATGTGATAGATTTATGGGGTAATTGTTTTCATTACAAATGATAGATCAAGGAAAGCTAATATTCGCATTTTCAGCTTCTTCCTTTTCTATTTTTTTCCATTTCTTATAATTTTCTTCATCATTTATCCTCAAAAAAGTAGTGGCTACCAATCCAGCTTGATTATATGCATCTGCTGCAGAACCATGTCTTTTTGCCATTTCATATTGTTTAATAGCGTCCTTAGTAAATTGAAGTTGGTAAGCTTTCAGTTGGTTTTGTACCGGTAGTTCTTTATTAGAACTAAGAGCCGAATACATAAACCATATAAAAATGAGGGCAAGAAGGATTTTGACAATTGTTTTCATAGTTAGTTAGGTTAGGTAAAATGATTCTATTTTACCATGATTCACTATCTTAACAATTCCCCGTACAAATGTAGGTAATAGCTCTCTACCTCGATTACGCTTTAATAACATTATTTTTATGGTTTTACCATAATTTTATACAGCAAATTTACTCATAAAAAAAATAAGTATCTAATAAACAACTAATTAAAATAAAAAAGAAGTTTAAAAACATAATTGCTCGTATCCAAACGCTGCACTTTAGAAAGGTGAATTCTCACTTATAGATATCATACAAAAACCCAAAAAAACCGATAAATAGCACAAATATTTTAGTTAAAATCGATGAAGTTTATTGACAAAACATTTAAAAAAATATAAAAAATCAATAAATCTATTGAAGAAAAAAACCGTTTAAACAATGTTTAAACGGTCTTTAACCTTTAAAGTTAATAACATATTACATTACCCAGGAATGCAATGACCGTTATTGCTACATACTGGCCACAAAAACGGACAATCTGAATCTGAATTACAATTAATTTTTATTCCTCCTTTAATTGTAGTAAGTTCTTTTCTTTTTAATTGTTGCGTGCCTTTAAGGTTTAAAATGTTTTTTAACATAACTGTAAGTTTTAAAATTATATTTATACGATTAATAACTAAGAAGAGCTTCATCTGATTATTATAAAATGACTTATAATTTAAGAATTGATCTTCCGTTTTTTCCAATTACATTTCCCGTTGTTTATTCTTGTTTTCGTATTGCTTTTAGATAAAAATCTTCATTAGCAATCATTCCTCTCACAAAACCCTGAATCACTACAAATAGGAAACATTGGAGGGCAATTTTCACTTGCTCTACACGATATAAAACCATTACCTCCTTTAATAAGGTTTTGTTCTTCTCTATTCAGTTTTCTAGTATTATCAAGGTTTACAATGTTTTTTAACATGACTATTATTTTTTAAAAGTTTTACGTATTGATTTTTGATCGAAACCAGTTATTAGAATGTTTTCTGATTTCTATAGTTTTTTTAAAGAATTGAGAATTATAATAGGTATTCCTACTATAATTATATTAACATGGTCTAATGACTACACGACATATACAACCATTATTAACCCAATTACACTCTAATTCACCAGGCCTACTTTTGGCTTCACAATCTTCTTGGTTGGTAACGCCTCCATTAATACTTACTTTTTGTTGTCTGGTAAGCATTTTAACGTTTGCGAGATTAAAATTCTTTAATGCTTTCATATTTAAAATGATTTGATTATTCCTACTCTTTTATAAGGATTTTCGGATTCCTCCTTGCTCAGATGATATCAGATCAGAGGTCTTCTGATCTAAAAATCCGGTTTTCTGCAAAATCCTACCTCCTCATCACAAAATGGATACCAAGGGGGGCAATCTGCACTTGTTCTACAAGCAAAAGAAATTCCTCCTCCTTTGATACGATTTTGTTCAGTTCGGTTTAGCTTTTTGGTTCCATTGAGATTTACAATGTTCTTTAACATGATTTTTGAATTTAGATTTATACTTTTTTGATTAAAAACAGATGCTAATACAACTACTCGATTTTTTTTTTGGATTTCTCCTGGTTTGGGTAGTATCTGATCAGAGATTATTTGTCCTATTAAACTTGTGTATACTTTTTCAAAGTTGAGGACTTACTTACTAGCATACAAAGGGTTTACATCCATATTTATAAAATTGTACACATATAGATATCGAATAATTTATGTGGGTAAAAGAATTACAATAAAGTTTATTAATTGTGTTTACAATAAAGGCCATTAGCATCTCTATATCTCATTGTAACAAATAAAAAAACCGTCAAATCAAATTGACGGTTTACTATTATAATGCGAATTCTATGTAAGCTAGAAAGTGGATAAAAGCGTCAATTCGAGTGGTATTTCATAGTGAAACGGAGAAAAATTGTATCGAGAATAGTGATTTTTTCTCAAAAAAAGCTATTCTCGATACAATCTTCCCTTGTCGGATCACTCGAATTGACGTGATTTTCTTATATCGAAAATTTATCAGTATTTCCTAATGCTCTTAATGCTTAATTACGGTTTTAAAATAAGTCTTAGATTTTGATTTGATTTGACAATAATAAATCCCTTTTTCTAATTCTGAAGTATTTAAAGTATAAGAATTATTTATTTTCAATTTCTGTAGTTGTGTTGATTTTTTTGCAAAAGCCTGCTTACCAATATGATTAAATAATGTTACTCCTGAAATTATATCACTTTTACCAATTGTTATTGTAATACTATCAGAAAAAGGATTAGGGTAGGTTATAAAAGAACCAGAGCTATCTTCTAATTTAGATCTCACCGCGTCAAGAATATATACTGTTATTGTAACTATGGCTACTTTTTCTCCATCGTCTCCATTTTCATCTTCCAAGTACGTTTTTTTATCTTCATACTCCAATAGATAAAATATCAATTCCTGTTTTTTTGCCATAAACCATAAAGGTTTCTTTATTATGTGAGGATATTTTTTATCTCCAATCTCAGTATCAATTTCAAGGTTATTACTTGTTTCTTCTCCTTCTTCACCTTTTCCAATAGGAGGAATTATTACAGGATCCGTCACACCTATGTTATCATCTACCTTCATTCCTAGTCTGAAATATCTATTTTTTTTCAAACTAGATTTATTTTCTAAGTGCACTTTAGGGTATATAATATCATCCTTATAAAACACCATTTCACGCGATGCTCTTAATTCGATTATTTCTTTCCTAATATTTCCTGGATCAGGTGATTCGGTAATTGATAAAATTACATCAGCAGTTACATAGGGAGTAGATAAAGAATTATTTTGAGAATAAATCTCACAACATATTAGTATCCCTAATAAAGTAAAAAAGTGTTTTGTTTTCATTTGTATATGTTTTTTTGTTGTCGAAAAATCAAATAGAATCAATCTATAATTATTTGAGTTGACATCAACTTATTGATTATGATTTATTCTATAATGAAAGTTCTAAGGTCTTAATTGAAAACAAAGTATCAATTATAACTTGATTCTGGTAAATTCAAGTTTTCATATTTATAAATTTAAACAACGAAAGCACTATGCAAGCCCTAATTTCTTTATGTAATAAGAAGGAGTAACTCCTGTTTTTTCTTTAAATACCTTGATAAAAGTAGTATGGCTTTTATACCCAATCTCTGAAGCTACGGCTCTAATAGTATAAGATCTGAAAACAGGATCTTCTTTTAACTTTAGTAAAACATAATTAACTCTTAGCTCATTTAAATATTGATTAAATGATTGTTTACTTCTTTCATTCAAAGCTTTTGAAAGATATGTTGTATTAGTATGTAATAGCTTAGCAGTAGAATATAAATTGCAATCTTGAGATAAATAAAAGTGTGTATTTTCTAAATCCTGCAGTTCTTTTAGAATTTTTTTAGCCTTTTCATCTTTTATCTCTTGTTTTAAATGAATCGGTTTCTTTTCTTTTTTTACCTCTTTAGTTTCTAATTCTTTTATCAATTCCAAGAATCGTTTCTCGTTATTTTTTGTTTTCCTCCAGTATCTCCCAAAAACAAATAGTAGTATAAGAAAAACACCTATTGACACCAATAAAATTACTTTATTACTTAAGATTGATTTATCTTTTTCCTTTTCAAGATCTTCATTTCTTTTTGCAAAATTCTTAATATCGTCTTCATATAAAAGATCTTTGGCCATAAGCTGTTTATCACTTTTTGCCTTGATAGCATTTTGTAATTTATCGTAGTAAAAAATCTGTTTTGACTGATCTCCAATATCTTTTGAAGTATCTATAGCAAGTTGATACATATCCTCTATCTTATCTATATCGGTATTCTCTCCTATCATAGAAAAATTTGTATCCAGTATTTTCAGCGTTTTTTGATATTCTTTTTGCACATAGTAACATCGAGCAATATAAAAATTAGCTATAACCAGGTTTGTTTTTTGAGCTTCAGAATTTTTAATTAAAATTTCTTTTCCTTCATTAAGAAAACCAAGAGCTTTATGATATTCTTTCTTTTTGTAGTATACATCTCCAATATTGATATAAGCGTACCCTTTAGATACTTCAATATTGTTTTGCTCTGCAAATTTGATTAACATATTATCAACCTCTAAAGCTTCTTCAAACCTATTAAGTTCTGCAAGGCATTTTCCTTTTCCCAATAATGCACTTTTATAGTTTCTTTTATAAACTCCAGAGTTCTCATCAGTTTCTTTGAGCATATCAAGAACTATATTAAATCCCTCTAATGCATCTTTAAACCGGTTTAATTTTAATCTGTTATTCGCTATGTTTGTTAAACTGGAAATCTGAAGTGATCTATTTTCTTTTATTTCGGAAAGTTTTTTAGCTTCTAAATAACATTGGATGGATTCTTCATAAAATCCTAACAAATAATAAGAACTACCTAACATAAGGTTACTACCAATAATCCCAGAAGTATCTTTTAATTTTTGTGCAGCTTTTAATGATCGCTCTGCACTTTTTATAGCAGGAATATGATTAGATTGTAGATATTCTATGTAAGCTATTTGATATGCAGAAAAATATTGAATATCAAAATTATCTTCTTTTATTCCTCTATCTAAAAATACCTTAGACAGCATAAAGGATTTTACAGTATCCTTTTCAATATATAAGGCATCAGTAATGAGGTTTCTTATTTTTTTAATCGAATCAGATTGTGATATAAATAATCTTAGTTCATCTGATATTAAATCAGAAGTATCAACTTCTGTTTCTTTCTGTTGTCCTATAACATTAATTGAAAAAAAAACAGAAAAACACAATATAACGGAACGAAATAAATACACTGAACTAACAGAAGATGAATTGGACATATAAGGTTTTAAGCATCGATTCATTAGTAGTTCTAAAATTAATATTTTTTCCTATACCCTTTCTTTATAACAAGACTAATTTTGTCTATTATAGTTACAGTTTTAAAGAGTCAATATTTAAAAATAGATCTTATCTAATTGTAATAGAGCAATTTTTGTATTACTTCGCAAATAACAAAAACATAATTAACTCTATAATTTTATTATCAATAGGATGCTATATCAACGGAATTTCACTAGGTTCAATAAAATTATTTTGAATCGCATAAATTACAAGGCCCGCAATATTTTTTGCCTCTGTTTTTATAAATAAATTATTTTTGTGTCCTTCTACAGTGCGAGGCGTAATAAATAATTGTTCTCCTATTTCTTTTGCCGTTTTTTGAAAACAAATCAATTTTAATATTTCTATTTCTCTTTCAGTAAGTACATTCTTTTGAATCAAGGTAGGTTGAGGAATTCTAGGTGATACTTGATCTCTTAAAACTCCTACTTGATCTTCCATAAAATAAAACCCCTTTTGATATACCTCATTAATAATCTCTACAAGCTGTTGTGGAGAAATTCCTTTAGGTACAAATGCTGAGGCTCCAGCTTTTAACATAAACCCCATAAAAGACTTCTTATAATGAGATGACATAATAATCGTCTTTATATTGGGGTAATTTGATTTTAAAAATGTGGCTACTTCTGCTCCATTTTTGTTTTTCATATTAAGATCAAGAATTAATACTTCTGGCAATTCTTTTTCAGAGGTCAATTTACTTAATAACTCCTCTCCACTATCTGCTGTAAAGCATACTTGTATTTCGTCTTGTTTTCTTAAGTACTCTTCTAATAATGAAACAATAAGTGCATCATCATCGACAATAGTAACAGATATTTTATTCATAACATATTGTTTTTAAACAGAAATAAAAATGAAGTGCCTTGATTTACTTTTGATTTTAAACGATAGTGTCCTTTTAAATATTGAACTCTTGTCTCAATATTTGTAAGCCCTAATCCTTTGTGTTTATTTTCAACGATAAAACCCTTTCCGTTATCTTCTACAAATAGTGATATCGTACTATTTGTACTTCGTAAATGCAGGTTTATAATTGTAGCATTTGCATGTTTTGTAATATTGGTCAATAACTCCTGAATGATACGAGTTAATTGTATTTTTAAATCATTAGTATGTGAATCATTTCCTCTTATATCATATCGATCATCAATAGGAATATTTTTTTTCCACGGATCTAACAGGTCCTTTATAAGATCATCAAGAGGTGTATACTCTAACAAAGGTGGACTAAGGTCATGTGATATATTTCTTGCTACAGTAATACTCTCCTGGATCAAACTTGTAAATTCCTGGTTTTCTTGATTGATTTCTTGTTGCATTTTAAGTACGGTGAGCTTTCCTATTAAGGCATCATGTAAATCTTTTGCTATTCGTTCACGTTCCTTTTCTTGTGTTTTAATCGTATTTTCTAAAAGGTTTTGTTGATATTCTAATTTAGTTTTTGCTTCTGCTATTTGAGTTTTTGCTATTTTTTGAAAAAAAGCTCGAACCAATACTATTATAAATGTCAATAACAGAAGTAAAAATGATACTATGATTACAATCCATAATGTAATCGTTTCTGGCTTTTGCCATTCTTGCATATGCGATTAGTTAGATATAAATAAAACAGGATTAAAACTAAAAGATGGCCCATCCAAACATAAAATACAAGATCGGAACCACTATCTATCAAAAAATTCATTGGTAAAAGAAGAATAAACTCCAGTGCAAAATAGGATAATATAGAACTATGTAAATATACATCTTGTTTACCCATTTTAAACTCTCCTTTGATTTGCTCAAAGAAATATATGAATACCATAATTACCATTAAACCAGATGTCACTACCTTAGCATAGGATTGAAAAGTAGTAATCGCATTAGAGTCTACGTATATAAATTCGATAAGCATATATAGTATTCCTAGTATTGCTAAACTCCATACCTTTCTTTTATTAATAAAATTAAGATAGAACATTGAGAAAATAATAAGTTCTAAAAAACTCCATATAATAAATGAGATCAGGTTACTACCAATAATCTCTGCAACAATTCTGGACATCAAGTCAATAATTAGACCGGCACCCAAATACCACAAAAATATTCGATTGATTTTATTTAAAAACCTAAAATAATATATCCCCGCAAACAGTCCTATACTGAGCACTAACGGGGAGAGGTATGTTAGAATTTTAAAAAAAAAAGCAAAACTCATATCTAATTATTAAGATATTCCTAATTCACTTAATATTCCAAAATCTGAATTTGGAGGAAAAGGAGGAACAGGTTGTGCCACATCTCTATATATTGATGTCTTATTAAAGTTTTTATTTTCTTCCAACAAGTTTAATACCTGGTTATTGTTTGTGTTAACAACTACCAAATCAGCTACATGTTTTACTGGTTTACTATTGGATATTTGTTTTAATGATAAATAGCAATTATGAATGCATCCTGCCATAAAATCACTTGTTCGAATTACAAAAGCTTGAAAAATTGCATTTTCTAAAGGGTTATTTTTGTATTGTTCATCTATCCAATTATTCCTAAATGTATGATCATTCCAGTTTTGTATCCAGGATATATATTCCTGATAAGATTTATCATATCCTATAAGTTCTTCTATATCCTGATTTAGTGAATCCTTGATTGTTTCTTTTACAGACGAAAATGGAATTGAATACAAATTTCCTTGAATTGGTTTTTGATCAGAAGCAGAAGGGATCACATATAGTTTTAACTGGCCATTGTTATATCCCAGGTAAATATGCAAATAATCAATATTCAAACTAATATTTCCCATGTTAATAGAGAAATAATTGCCAGAATACATAAAAGCTTTTTTAACCAAATCTATTCTGTGTTTTCTTATAAAATCCCATTGCTTAATCGGATGATCTAGTGGGTTAGGTTTCAACGCTCTTTTTCCAGAAATGTTATCGTTTTTTTCTAGTTCAATAGTAGTGTATTTATCCATTTTACTTATTATTAAGGGTTATTAAATAAGAAGGTGATTGTAGTTAGTTTCTACTACTACAAATTACTAAAAAAGCAGTAAAACAAATTATGGATGTTTCCCCATATCAATAAGGCAAAACCATAGCTATTATTAGAAATTCTATTAATTACTATGTTTTATCTTCTGTATTATTTTCATAAATAACACTAAGTTTATACGCTTATTCTTGTCTTATCCAAATTATCTAATAAACAATTATTATTATCTATTTCTCTACTTTCTTATACTAAACAAATTAAAGGGAAATAAGCGTTTTTTAAAACAAGTAATTATACCCGTTTCTTCTAAAAAAATAATTCCGTATTACGGGGAAATAATCGCTTTTATAATAACCATAACTTATTAAAAAAGAAGCATCCACTTATCTTCTTTATCTGAATAAAAAGTGATCAAGTAATTCTACCTGTTTGTTAGATACAGGTAAAACCTTACTTAAAAGACTTTCTTCAATTATAGAAATTTACATATGGGTTAAATAACAAAATACTGGATTGACCAAATAGACATTAAAACGAACTTAAACACCAGAACTATGAAATCTTTAAAAAAAAATCCCCTTATACTAACATTAGTTTGCTGCTGTATTGTAGCCTTTTTAATTATAGGATTTAAATCAGAAAAGAAAAATGACTATATCAATACTCCGACAGATGCAATAACATTTAGTAATCAGGTCCCAAATGGACCAGAAAAAAATGCTACGAAGGACGAATTGTATACATTTGCCTGGAAACAATTTGCTGCATTAAATTGGCCAGCTCAAACTCCTAACAAATATGTAGAAAGAAGTACTCCTAGTAATCATGCAGATTCTTCTTTTTATAGTGTTGAACAAAAGAGCTCTGAAAATATGGACTTGCCTTTAGTAGTGTGGAGTACATTTGCTAGCAAGGCCGAAATGTTTGGTCCTAAATATAATACCAGTAAAAATAAGCAATTACCTGCCTGGAAAGATATATACACTCCTTCTTATTCCTACTCTGATCAACCTACTTCTTTATCATCAACTCCGTCTTCAAAATATACTTTATTTAATAACCTGGATGAAAACGACGAAATTGGAGAAGCCAAAGTGTATGGTGGTAGTGGAAAAGGAAGCAAAACCGGAGGAAATCAAATATTATATGAAGCCAAAGTTAATCAGGTAGAATACGATTATATCAGAGAGTTTAAGCTTCAAAATAAAGATATCGTTCAACATTGGAGCGCCAATACCAAAAGTAAATTAAATAAATTTGGAGGTACTTGCAAGACTGAAGAAGCTAGTAGAGAGGCTGTAATTTGTTTCCCTTGTGCCGATACAAGTTCTGAAGGGGTTATAGAAATAAAAGCAGCCTGGAGAGCATTAACTAATAAAGATAAAGCCGATCGTTTCTACACTAAACAGGTTATTGTTTATGAAGAAGTTAAAGGTAAAATTAAATATACCAATAAAATATATGCTCTGGTTGGTTTACATATTATCCGAAAAACCAAACATCACCCTACTCTTATTTTTACCACTTTTAATCACGTAGATAATATAAATAATGGGATTTACTACGAGAATACACTAAGTGACCAAGGAAAACATCAATATTACAAAAAGGATAAAACTGGTCATCCTAAACCGTATACCGATGCTATTAATGGAGTCTCGAACCCACAATACACCATCCCATCTGGGTACCAATCTGTTAAAAATCAAGATGAAATCCATACTATTCCAACAGATTTGACAGCTTTTAATAAAAAAATACAAAAACAAATCTCTGGAAAAAATAAAAAATCAGTTTGGCAATATTATGAGTTATTAGGAGTACAAGCAATTCCTGTAGATTATGATAACATTACAATAGAAAATATTAAAACCACCTATTCTTCTTATTATCTGGCAAATGATGTTATTGAAACAGATTATACTTTACGAAAGTTTACTGGCACATTTGGTCCTAGAGGTGTAGGGATTTTATTAGAAACTGATAATATCACTGTAGCTTCAAACCCGGATCTAGTGACTCCAATCGAACTACCTCCAAAAAGATATGCTATGGGTGGATGTATGGGATGTCACGGTAATGCACAACAAGGAGGAACGGACTTTAGTTTTCTATTAGGTGGTGGCCCTTTACAAAAACCAGCTGTTCTTGATTATAGCATAACCACCTCGCCAGAAATTGAGAAGTATATTAAGGAGATAAAAAATTAACCTTTTTTACTTAGTACTATCAGTAAACTTTAAAAAACAGAGTACTTCAAACCTATAAATTACTACTTAGTAATTATCCTCATTAGCAAACCAAAAGCAGTTACAAAAATGTAGCTGCTTTTTTTCTGGAATTCAATGGATTTTTAAATAAAATAATAATTTTCGTTACATTTTTTCTGTTTTAAAGATCTTCAAAAAAAACAAAAATATTACTCCGGTAATTTTACCTGATTCTATCAAACAGGTACTTCCATCCTACTCTGAACAAACACATTAACCTAATTTTATTCTATAACCATAAAGATATATGAGATGGCAAAATTACTAATATCGTAAAGGTTATAAAGGCGAAAATCCGAAAAGCCAATTTCAAAGAGAGTAGGAAAAATTAAATACCAAAATCATGAGCAACGAAATTTTAAAAGTAGATCTAATTGAATCAAATGGAAGTCTTAATGTATTTGTTACAAATACAAGTGATAGTGATTATGCATTTATTGCAGAAATCAGCGTTACAATAGGAAACGGAACTAGTTATCATTATGGGCCAGATTTTCAGGTTGGAGGAAGAATGATTCCACCTGGATTAGGGCAATCTAAATTAATTCTTCATACTGGTGGTAATAAAAATTATTCTGCTCAGGTACACTATTGGGTAGCTGATCAAGTAGCTGCTGCTTCATCGTAAATATCTAATGATATATGAAAAAGAAATAAATCGCCTTGTATTTTCTATACAGGGCGATTTATTTCTTTTGATCTATACTGTTTTTCAATACTTCACTTGGTCAGTTTTTTAATTTATTGGCCAGAAAACAATCATTAATTCGACATCCTTGTGTCATAGTTAATTGTCAATATAACCTGGATTATTATAAAGGCTTTTGAGTTTATCTAATAAACGTTCACATCTTCTTTTTAACCCTTGTCTGTTTTTACCACAATTGTCAATAACCATCCTTATATCCATTAAAGCCTGTATTATTTTTTTTCGATATTTAGTATCTGTATCTTTAGGAAAATACAAAGAATTCCTTAATTCATAATATTCTAAAAACACCTCTGTATGAATATATTCTGGTAATTTCTCCATCTTTTCTTTCTTATCATTTATACTCTTTACATCTAAGCATTTTTTTAGTTCATTGATATAATCTCTTGATTTTTTCAGATATTTTTGTGGTGTATTTCTTAAACCTTTTTTAATTACCCCCACCTCTTGTTTTTGATCAATTTGGTCTAACTCAATTTTATAGGCGGCAGCATAAGAAAAGGCTGTTAAATTAAGTAATGCCAAATACAAATGCTTTACCGTACTAGAGGTAGTAATGTCTTCTCTTTTCTTTAGTTTCAAGATACCTTCTTCACAATAATTTAGTATCTTTTTATTGTCATAGTACTCTGCATACTCCCATTCATAGCGATGAATTGTATCAAATTCATATCTCCAACAATACCCGGTCAATGCTAAGGAAAAATCAAATCTTGGGTCAAGGGGAAAATACTCAATTGCTTCAATAGATAATTCATAAGCAAATTTATATTTTCTACACCTTCTAGCAGCCCAACATCCAATAGCATAAATATCTGCTTTATGCTTTTTTGATAGCTTAATATTTTTTATAATTTTTTTTACGTAATTAAAAACTATAAAATTATTAGAATATCTCCTTGTAGGATGTTCGTATCTTACTAATAGAAGCATATATAAAATATATGATATTAAAACATAAGTACGCGAATTTTCTTTATCAAAACAATTTCTTGGTAAAGACGTCAATATACTTGCTTCTACAACAATGTTATCCTGAACATCTAATAATGTTGGAAATATTCTCTTAGCATAGAAGTCATACTCAAATAATATTGGAAAAGCACTAAATATGCTTTCTATAGGGTCAGCACCTCGATCCAACTTTATTTCATCCTTTTTGTATAACTCGTTTGCTAAAAAATCATCTATTACATCCATTTCAAATAATAAATGATCAATCATCTTTTTGGTTTCTTGATATTGTCTATTTACATCTATCAGATTAGCTTCTTTTACTAACGAATTTACTCTATCAATAAAATCCTGTACATGCTCTTCAAAATACTTTTTATCTTTTTCTGTTTTTCTTATTCTAAATAATCTTTCGAAACTTTCTACTTTTAAAGCTATTCTTTGTTCTTCATTCTCTACTTTTTCTTTTCTATTATTAATAATTGTATAATTCTCAATAATCTCAAGATTTGTATTTCTGTTTTCCTTAAGTAACGCAATCAACTCTGAATCACTATCGTTTCTACTAAGTCTATTAGTTATTTTATCTATTGCCTGAGAAAAGCTATTAAAATCTTTTATCCCAAATTCGAACGTATTAAATATAAGTTGAGCAAATAACTGAGGTTTATTTCTAATTACGGATATTCCTATTGGCCTATTTTTAGACTTATTAGGTTCTTCCATTGTCAAATTAGATATCCTTTTTTTAATTTTCTTTATCCCTGTTGTTGAAGAAGACAAGAAGTAAAATATTTTATTTTGATTTTCAAAATGAGATGAAAGGAAGTATGTTTTCAAAATCCCATTTACATCATTATGTTTGGATATTTCTTTTCTGTCAAAGATTTTGAGAAACCCATCAAATTTATATACGTCTTTATTATATAGCTTAAAAGCTTTTTCAAGCTCCATTATCTTGCTTTTACTTTCGTAAAGTATTGAATGAGAAAGTAAGTAGTTTAATTTTGATAAATTGGTTACATATTTACCTTCCGAAATATACATTAGATATGATAACGATTCATTTAAATTTTCGAAGTAATCTTCATTATCTTGGTTTTCATTATTAACCTTTACAAAATATTCTATTCTTTCTAAATGATACTCAATTTCTTTTTTAGAGTTTTTTAAACTTGCAATACTCAATAGTTTAGATCTAAGGTCAAATATTTCCTTTATATAATCATCAATAATGATAATTTTATGTCTTTTAGATAAAAACAGGTATTCTATAATAAATTGTTCATCGGCAATTTCAGAGTCACTTTTATTCTTATTTCTTTTTGGGTAGCAATAATCGACGAGCTCATCAGCATCAATAATATAATAAAACTCAAAATCATCAGATCTTTTTTGAAGTTCATAATCATAATATAATTCTCTTATCTCATCTGTAGTAAGATTATTAAGAATCGAGTTTGATTTATTATCCTTATACATATTCTTCCAGATTCTGTTTTTTAAGGAGGTCTTTTTGAAAATTTTCCATACCTAATAACGGATCAGTTTCTATGATTTCCGCTTCAGAGATATTATTATTCCATCTTATAATTGTATTTATTACTAAAGAAGAAGTTCGATATTGTTCTAACTTTTTCCTTAAAAACTTGATATCTTTTACTGTAAATTTGTTAAACAGTTTATGATCGACTCCTATCGTTAAAGGTTCAATCAAATTTGAAAACTCCATTAAATAATTTTCTGACAATTCGTTATCCACAAAAAGTTGAATTAGTATATCAATAAATTCTTGCTTAGAAAAAAATGGGAGATACTTGTGTAAAAGATATTCATTATCATAATTAAAAATCATAAAATAAATAAGTGAATTTTCTGGGTCTAAGCGCTTCAAATCTTGCATTGAAAATTTATCAAATAATTCTTCCAGGACTTCCTCCGCGTAACCATAGATTTTTTCATTGTTAATTTTCAGAAAATAATAACGGCTAAAAATCATATTTTCATATTCAATAAGTTCAATTACCTCTGTAATTAAATCTACTTTATCTTTAAGATTATAAGGAATTAAACTTTCTAAATGTGAGTTTATTTCTACATCAGGGTTTAGCTTACTTTTTTTAAAACTTATCCAATAATATTCTTCCTCATTTTTACAAAAAATTGGTTTTACAAATTTTAAATTAAGATTATCTTTTTTCTGCTGTAGCTCTAAAGAACCATAAAGTCTTATTGTACTCAAAGTATTATTTTTTACTTAGCCTTTTTTCAGTTACTTTCTCAACCCATTTCATTCCTTTTTCTATAATGCAATCATTTGGATTTCCAGTTTCACTTGGGAGATATGTTTCAATAATTTTTTCTCCCTTTTCTTTACTTATATTAAAATAGTCCATAACGTCTTGCTTTTTTGATTTAGGTATATAACAAGCAACTAGCTCTAGCATGGCGATTGGTAAATCAATTTTTGTACTCCCTTCTATTATTTTGGCTCGTCTATCAATCTTAGTATATTCTTCTAAAACCTCCTGTTTACAATTTATCTTATCAAAGGAATCCAGAGATTTAAAAAAATCTTTAATAGTGCTAAATTCTATATCTTCGCTTTCATTTTTAGGAAGATCACAATTCCCTTGATAATAATTATAATTATCTTTAAAAAAATTCTTAATGTGGCTTTTTAGATAGGATAATGTTTTGTTTTCGCCTGCCCCTCTTTTTAATACAAAAGCATCTTCAAAAGTGTCTTGAGAAATTGTTCTAAAACAATTGAAAATTGATTTCTCCTTAACAATACGGTATGCTCCCGAATCAATAGGGCTCCAATCTAATTCTGAGAAAAAAGATTCCTTTATATTGTCAAAAACAAAAATTGAAGGCCAGGCATGATCACCAATATATGCTGGGACTCCATAAAAAAAGAATATTTTTTTGATATCAAATACCTCATCTTTTTTTGCAGGTTCAACACGGAAAGCTCTATCATTTAATATATTCTCGAATGTATAGAAACAAGTATTATGAGCCAATGGCAATGTATCTATATCATTATCATTCGATAACTTATCAATTATTTCTTTACTTTTCCAATACATACTTAATTTAGATCTGTAATTAAAATATCATTTCACATCCATGAAGGTTTCCCAACTTCCATTGCTGTTGTCCAAAACTTCTTGAATTCTTTTTTTAAAAATATCTATATCCTCTTTATTAATGTTTTTTTCATTCTTACCTGCTAAGTAATAATCAAAATCAGATTTTATTTTTTTTAAGGAATTTGTTGTCATGGTATATTTGACCCATAAATCTCGATTATTAAAAAAAGTTTTGTATGCTCCTATAGCAGTAATTGTAGCTCCAAAAACGAGAATTATAAATCTGGTAATATCATTAAGGCAAATAGTCCCCTCTAAGCAATCAACATTAATTCCGGAAAATATTGTAATAAGTGCTCCTATTAAAGTTATAACACGATGGCTTCGGATAGATTTTCTACGATTATACTTTCTTTTATCATCAAAACTAGATAATTGTTCTTCTAACAAGTTTTTAATAAAGTCTCGTTTTGCAATAACTTCTTCCTCCATAAAATAAGTATTTATATGTATCTATTAAAGGATACACTTATAATGCTAATTTCAAATTGGGGTAAACGTAAACAGTAAAACATTGAGGGGTAATTATCAAATATATAATTTTTTTTCAAAAACTACTATTATTTCCCCATATCCGAAAAAGACTCAATATTAAATCCAAGTATATTATATAAATTTTATAGTAAAAGAATAATGATTTGAATTCATCCCAACCACCCATCGCGATCGAGGCTTCGGTATTGAATCGCTTCAGAAATATGATTACTTTCTATCTGTTCTGCTCCTTCAAGATCGGCAATAGTCCTTGAAACTTTTAAAATTCTATCATAAGCTCTGGCCGATAAGTTTAATCGCTCCATAGCTGTTTTTAATAGTTCTTTTGAAGTATCATTTAATTCACAATATTCTCTTATTTGTTTTACTCCCATCTGAGCATTGTAATGTATCTTCTCTAATTTTGAAAAACGATTGGTTTGAACATCTCTTGCGGATATCACTCTTTTTCTAATATCTACGCTAGATTCTCCTCTTCGCTCTTCACTAAGCTTGTCAAATGGTACTGGTGTTACTTCTATATGAATATCTATTCGATCTAATAACGGGCCAGAAATTTTACTCAAATATCGCTGCATCTCTGCTGGAGAAGAAGTTACTGGCGCATCTGGATCATTAAAATATCCTCCAGGACTCGGATTCATACTAGCTACTAACATAAAACTAGATGGATACGTTACAGTAAATTTAGCTCTGGATATGGTCACTTCTCTATCTTCAAGTGGTTGACGCATTACTTCTAAAACTTCTCTTTTAAATTCTGGCAGTTCATCCAAAAATAACACCCCATTATGTGATAAAGAGATTTCTCCAGGTTGAGGATAACTCCCTCCACCAACTAACGCTACATTAGATATAGTATGGTGAGGACTACGAAATGGTCGTTGCGCCATTAATCCTACTTGTTCTTTTATTCTACCTACAACGCTATGAATCTTTGTTGTTTCCAAAGCTTCTTGAAGAGACATTGGTGGTAAAATACTGGGCAATCGTTTACTAAGCATAGTTTTCCCACTACCTGGCGGTCCTACCAATATGATATTATGACCTCCAGCCGCAGCGATTTCCATACATCGCTTTATACTTTCTTGTCCTTTTACATCGGCAAAATCAAACTCTGGATTATCAAGTTCTTTAAAAAACTCTTCTCTTGTATCTACTATAGTTTGCTCAAGATCTCCTTCTTCATCAAAATAATCAATAACTTCTTTGATATTTTCAATTCCGTATACCTCAAGGTTATCAACGATAGCGGCTTCTTTTGCATTTTGTTTGGGTAAAATAAATCCTTTAAATCCCTCTTCTCTAGCTTTTATCGCAATTGGTAACACTCCTTTTATAGGCTGTAAACTACCATCCAAAGAAAGCTCTCCCATGATCAGGTAATCCGAAATGTTTTTGCCTTTGATTTGAGAGCTTGCGGCTAAAATCCCTAATGCCAGGGTTAGATCATAAGCAGATCCTTCTTTCCTTAAATCTGCAGGAGCCATATTAATGGTAATCTTCTTCCCTGGAAGTTTATATCCATTATTTTGCAATGCGGCAGCAATACGAAAACTACTTTCTTTTATTGCATTATCAGGTAACCCTACTAAATGATATCCAATTCCCTTATCTATATTAACCTCTACTGTGATTGTAGTAGCCTCTACACCAAAAACGGCGCTCCCGAAGACTTTAACGAGCATATTCTATATTTTCCATAAATGTAAAAAATTATGTTAAAAAAAGAATATTCTACATCAAAATATGATAAAACTATTAATTCATTTACATTATTATCAAATAACAAAGTTTCAAGTCTATTTAACCGCAATGATTTCTCTGGCAAATACTGGAACTCCCTTATCAGAATACCCTTCTAGTATTAATTCAAATTGTCCCGTATTATTAGAGGTAAAAAAAGTAATGATAGAGCTTCTTTTATCAAGACTCACATTAGGAAGCCAAATTAACTGATTTCTAAAATCAGGGATTCTTTTCGACTCCTTTTTCTTTTCTGAATTATATTGTTGTACAAAATACTTTTTAAGGGGTAAAGGTTTAAACAGGGCTATTTCATTAATCCCGTTTTTATTTATCGTTTTATAATAATCTCCTTTTTTTGTTTTAATATCAACAATTCCTTGAAAAATCTGAGCTCCTAAATAATGTTTATCTCTAGATACAGAAATACTCTTAACTTTTCTAGCATCTAAATCTATTAACACTGTATGATCTTTAATTATCAAGCCATCGATAATAACCAAAGGTAAATGCTCTGGTTCATTATACGGTGGATATTTATACCTTACCTGAAAGATGTATTTATCATTTTCTATTTTTTTGATCCATACATTATTCACTACTTCTACTAAAGTTTCTTGAAGCGTAGGAAACCGAGTATAATCATCTAAATTATATACTTCTGCTCCATTACCATAAAAAGGTAATGTTTCCTCAACTGGGCTTAAAGTATCTGGCTTTACACTAAAGTACCTATTTCTGATTTGATTATACACACTGCGTTTTACAATCAAATCTTTCATTTCTTTAGTTATCTTAAACTGATTAAATTTCAGATCTTTATATACATTGGGAGTTTGAGGTTTTAATTCGATTATATATTTGTCATTATCGCTCAATACTTCGATGTAACCTTTGTTTTCTACATATTCATTATTTAAGTTAAAACAAAAATTACCATCAATATCAGTGGTAGCAATTTTAACCTCATAATTTTTACCAGGTATAGAAAAAGTTATTTTCTGATTTTCGACATTAAAACCAGAATCTTTACCTGTTATTTTTCCGCATATTAACTCTCCTCTTAATTCTGGAAGTGCAATAGATTTAGAATCTTGGTCTATTAAGGTATTTACTGTTTTTAATTTCTTATGAAAGCTAGTTATAGTAGGAATATCAGGGGTTTTTATTGTGTCCAATTTTCTAACCGAAAAAGAATAATTACCCTTTGGCAACATTTCATTTATACCTTTAAGAGAAACTTGTACCTTTTCTCTTTTACCAAATATTTTTTTATTAGTAATTATTGATACCGCTGGGGTAGTAACATCTATTTTTGAAGGGGTACTGGTTTTTAGAAGTGAAATAGAATCAGCTAGAATAGTTTTCTGATTTCCTTGATAAGGATTTAGAATAGCCAGATCTCCTAGAAAGAAATTACTGACTCCAAAATTTTTCATCCATTGCGTATATCCTATTAGCTTATAATTCCCAGAAGATAAGGATACTGGTAAAAAGAAATCACCTTGTCCTAACCCGTTTTTAAGCTTAATTTTATGTTTAAAGACAATTTCTTTTTTTTCATTTATCAGTTCTACGTAAGCTATTTTACTTAAATCACTTAATATTTTTGTTTTGGCGTTTAGGCAATACACTTTATAATAAAGGTATTCTCCTGTAAACAGGAAAGATGTATTATGATGAATAAAAACTCGTTCTTCTGGAATAGTTTTATATCCATCTACTGTAGACTGACTATATATTATCTTTATTGAAAATAATAGTACTGTAATTGTTATAATGATCTTATTCTTCATGCAAAAAACTGAGTTTTAATCTTCCCAAAAATCAGGACGGATATTGGTACCTAGCACATTACAATCTGTACAAATAGGCATTGTCAATGAATATTCGCTATTAACCGGATCAAAAGCAAAAAATCTATATCCCTCATCTATTCTTCTAATAACAGATCTTTGATCTCCGCTAATTGAAACTATCGAACATTCTTCTTGAAACTCTGGACGTGTAACTTCAGGAAAAAAATCTTCCAGGTTTACAAAAGTTCTTCCCGACGTGACTGATGCAACTTCAAAAAAACCTAAAACACTTTCTTCTGGGTTGTTCATAGAAACAATATTGCCATTAACAAATCCCGGTTGCACCTGAGAAAACAAGGTTTCTGAATCAGAAAAATCTTTAATCGTTTCAAAAAACCTAAATGCCTCTTCTGATTGTACATATTGCCTAACCAAAACACTATATCTGCCTCTTACAACTACATTATCTGGTTCTATAAATTGAACCATAAATCGATTAATATTATTTTCAGAAAGAGTACTAGTGTTATTCAATATTATTCTATTTGAAACTTCGTTTATATAGCACACTCTTTCTTCTCTACTTCTAGGTATTATTTCTAATACCGGAGGTTCTCTTGAAACAATTTCTAAATCAAATTCTGACCAAAAAGGTGGTACAACCTGATAAGTTTCATCAAATTCGTATCTATAAAAATCTGCATTTCCTGTGGGATCAGAACTATCTACAAATATCCCTATTCCTTCGACTCCACTGTCATTTACAACTCGTTCTGCAAATACATTATCTAGCTGAGCTTGCTGAGGAAGGCTTACTTCACTAGATGTATATAAGTTTCCGTTTTGAGTGGTAATTTGAAGACGATATGTCTTGCCTAATTCTGCTGCAAAAGAAACGTTTGAAACATATCTCCCTGAGGTAATTTCAGAAAATTGATATTCGATTTGCTGATCATCGATAACTGTAACTATAGCATTGTTTTCGGGAGCAGGTTCTTTATCTTCTAAACGAAATGTTCTGGAGATCAAAATTTCTTGAAATTTTAGTTCATTAGTAATTTCTGATTCTACAACTAAAATATCTTCAAAACTTTGCTCACTGAACTCAAACTCTTCTACACAACTATTACAAAGTAGTATAAAAATAAAAAGTAAGAATATCTGATTTATATTTTTCAATAGCATCACGATTAGAATTTAAAGTTATACGTTATTGATGGCACTGGTATTGAAAAAATAGAACTTTTAAGTGCTTTTACCTCTCCTGCTTCGGTAACAAAAAATACCGAAAATGGATTATTCCTTCCTAAAACATTATAAACAGAAATCGTCCAAAAACTGTGTCCCAGCTTTTTCTTTTTATGATTTCCTTCTATATTAAATCCTAAATCTAATCTATAAAAATCCGGGATTCTGAATTTATTCCGATCACTAAATACTACTGTTTCTGACCCATTAAAAATAAAATTCCCTACAGGAAACGTAACAGGTCTTCCTGTTTGATAAACAAAATTAGCAGATAGACTATATCGTTTGGTAAACTTATAATTAAGAACCATGCTAATGTCATGTGGTTTGTCAAAATTAGAAGGAAAGAATTCTCCGTTGTTAACGCTCTCTTCGGGAAACAAACCGTCTAACTTAATAAACGATCGTGAATAGGTGTACCCTAACCAACCATTAAATTTTCCTTTGTTCTTTTTAATCAAAAACTCTACACCATATGCTTTCCCTTCTCCTTGTAAAACTTCGGTTTCTATTGTTTCATTCAGTAATACTTGAGCTCCTGTTTTAAAATCAATTATGTTTTTTGATTTTTTATAAAACCCCTCTATACTCAATTCATATAAATCATCATCAAAGTTTTTATAGATTCCAAGTGAATACTGATTTGCTCTTTGCGGTTCAATATTTAAATCTGACAATTTCCAGGTATCTATTGGAGAAATTGTGGTGTTATTTGACAATCTGTGTATATATTGAATTGTATTATTAAAGCTAGCTTTAATTGATAAATCGGGTCTCAAAAGATATCTAGCCGATAATCTTACTTCGGGTCCTCCGTATGTTTCTATTACTTCATTATTACCAAAACTAAGAGTATCTATAACAGATGTTTCATTTCTTGGTCTGCCTTCTTCAAATACTCTTTGATCTCCTTTTCCTAACGCATTATATAGTGAGAATCTAATTCCTGCATCTATAGAAAGTTTATCTGTAAAATTGAATTTTCCTGAAACGAAAGCAGCCGACTCCAGTCCTTTTTCTTTTGGTATTTCTAGTCGACTCACAATGGATTGAGAGTCTAATGGTTTTATAGTACCTGGGTCTACAACATATAATTTACTTGACACCCCATAATCAAACTCATGCTTATCATTAAAAATATAATTCATTTTTAATTTGGCCTCTGTCTCATTAATTGAATAGCCCAAATCAAAATTGTTATTTGTATTTTCTTCAAACTTTATATTAAACTTATATTGACTATTGGCCACAATAAGACTCCCTTTATTTTTATCATCAAAGATATGATCCCATTTTAGAGATACTAATCTATTATTATATACATAGAGCGAATCAGAAGTAATACTAAAATCATCTCTACTTATATATGCATTTGCACTAAGTTTGTTATTATCATTAAATCGATGTGTATACTTTACGTTTGCATCATAAAAAGAGGCCTGACTATCCTTTAAAGATTCTTCATCCAATGAATTTAAAATCCAATTTGCATATGCTCCTCGACCACCTACTAATAGCGAGGATTTATCTTCTACTATAGGTATATTTAAAACTATATTTCCTGTTACAGGACCTAAAGATGCCTCTCCTCCAAAATCTTTTGTATTTCCATCTTTAAGTTCAATATCAAAGACTGAAGAAAGTCTTCCTCCATATTCTGCAGGGATGCTCCCTTTGTATATTGTTACATCTTTTATTGTAAATGGATTCAAAGCAGAAAAAATTCCAAAAAAGTGTTGCGGACTATAAATTACAGCATCATCTACTAAAACTAAATTCTGATCTGATTTACCTCCACGCACATTAAATCCTGCGGATCCTTCTCCTGCTGTTGTAATCCCCGGTAATGCAGTTGCTACTTTAAACACATCTCTTTCTCCTAAAACCAAAGGAATATTTTTAGACTCCTCTATATCGATTTTTTCTGCTCCAGTAGCTGTTTCGGTTATATTTTTACTTGTTTTACCATCAAGGATCACTTCATCTAACAGTTCTAAACTTTCATCCAATTCAAAATTAAACTCGCCATCATTATAAATAACAATTCTTTTCCTTGAATCTTTAATTCCTATTGAACTTGTTTTTAAAATGTTTAATCCATAAGGTAATTCTATCTGATAAAACCCATCTTTATCTGTTTGAGTTCCCTGACCTGTTGCAGAAACTACAATAGCCAAATTAGAAATAGGAGCACCTGTTCTAAGGTTTCTCACATATCCTCTTAATATAAAGCTTTGTCTAGAGCTATTTTTATCTTCTCTTCCTATTTGAACGGTTTGTGTTTTTCCTGAAGATTTTTGTTCTAGATAAAAAGAAGGATTGATTTTTGACTTTTGGTTAGATATATTTTCTTGATTTTCTTTCCCAAAAAAGTTCTCTGGAAGATCGTTATAAATAACATTGTTCTTTAATAATACGATTTCATTATTTTCCAGGATATAATAATTAAGTACCGTTTCTTTAAATATATCATTCAGTATATCTTCAATAGAAGCTTTATTAAAAGTTCCTGATGTTCGTTTATCTCCAAGCCATTCTTTCACAAAATAAAATCGATACTCTGTGGTAGTTTCAATTTTATTTATAATTTCTTCTATTGTAGCATCTGTATAATCAATTGACACCTCAGTTTTGATATCCTGACCAAAGACTATGTAGAGATTTAAAAAAACTACTATAAATAATATTTTTTTCATCCTTCTTTATCTGTTTTAGAAATCAATCCTTCTATCTTTTTAAATAGTGACTTCTTAAAAGCATCTGGGTCTGATTTTTGAAGTTTTTTAGCTATTGAATAATGGCTGATAATTTCATTTTTAAAACTTGGAAAAGTTTCGATTATGATTTTTCTGTTTTTTATATCAATGTATTTTTTATCATAAAAAAGCATATAGTTATAATTACTAATGAATTCATAATATACTTGACCATTCCTTACTCTCTTTCGTCTGCTTTTTAAATGTTTTTTAAACAAAGTTAACATTGGTGTATCCAGCAATACTTCATAGAACCCTTCTTTATCATTTTGTTTGAGGTTATCAGCAAGTACATTAATAAATCGAGTGTTATCAAGAGTAAATTCCTGAACTTTATCTTTAACAAGTTGTAAGGCTACTTCTCCATAGCCTAATTTCAGTTTTGTGATAAGTTGATCTTTATTTATGTCATACTGTATTGGTATATCATAATATTTCTGATCATTATATATAATTGTTCCGTTAATAAAATCTTTAATTTTAAAAAACCTGTGTTTCTCATTAATCGTTCGATATTGATTAATAAAAATGGTACCGTTATATAATCCCGTGTTTTCATTTCCTATTGTAGTATCAAACCATTTATAATAAACATCTGTGTTTGATACTGATTGACTATAAACAAATTGGATTTGCGTATTAAGAAATAAAGTGAAAAGTGAAGAAAAAAGAATTTTGTAATTGTAATTCACCTACTTATTATTTAAAATTAAAAGCTCTTCCTATCATTCAAAATATTTGAACAACAGAACAAAATCTCTAGCAATACCAGAGTCTTTAAAACTTAAAAAAATTACTGACTATCTGTTTAAAGGTATTTTTTTAAGTCACAAAATAATCTTTCTATACGTTAATTAACACAGGCTTAACAAGTGTAAAATTGGTGTGAGTGGTTCGATTGAGCTATAAAATATTTATAATCATCACATTAAAGAAATCATGTAAAATATTCGATTTTATCATTATACCTAAAGTGATAATATTATTATTTAGCTGTCTCTTTGATGTTATTAAAAGAATTATAATCTACTATTTTCTCTAGTATATTATAATTGCAATTCACTTTTCTATATATTTTAATATGGCATTAAAAAAACCTATAGTTCTAATACCAAGATTACGTAAGTCGATAACAAAAATGTAGAATTAAGAATTACTTCTTAATAATTTTAGTGGTGTATATACCTACATCAGAATTTACTCTGATTAGGTAAACTCCTCTACTAAGTTTTTCAATATTGATTTCTTTTTGATGTAGATGATCACCATTAAAAGTTTCTACTAATTGACCATTTACCGTGTAAACGTCAATAGAATTGATTCTTTTATTCATCCCTTGAATAGAAAAAGTATTTTCAGTAGGATTTGGATAAACCTCAACACTTATATTGTTTGGTTTTACATCTTCTACACTTAAGATATTACTACTAATATCCATTTTATAACTAGATCTTCCGTAGGTGGCAGCATACAAATATTTGGTTCCTTCGTGAATAACTAAATCGGTAACAACCACTGATGGCAAATTGGTTCCAAACACTTCCCAATTTACACCATCATCTACAGAGGCCATTACTCCAATATCTGTAGCTATAAAAAGGTTATTAAACTCATCAATTTCAATATCACTTACAGGAATATCGGGCAATCCTGTAGATAAGTCTGTCCAAGATGTTCCTTTATTGTCACTCTTATATACATGTCCATCATAATCTGCATATCTATATCCAGAAAACGTAACATATACATCATTAATATCAGACCTGGATGCCTGTACTTTTGTAACCCATCTTACCGGTAAAGAATCAGATATTTTTGTCCAGTTGGTTCCTCCATTTTCAGTAATCCATACATTCCCATCATCGGTACCTACATAAATAACATTAGAATCTATTGGAGAAACACTAACAGAAGTAATCGTTCCATAAAAGAATTGTACAAAATCAGGTGTTGTACTTAAATCGGGACTAATCGCCGACCAGTTGGCAGCAGCATCTGTAGTTTTATATAATTTTCTGGCTCCAAAAAATAATGTATTAGAATCATTGGGGTCAAAAGCTATTGGCACATCCCAGTTTCTAAAATTTTCTGGAGAGTTTGTAGGTGGTATCCCATTAGTACTGGATACAAAAAAGGTAGCATCATTAGATGATTTAGCAAGGTTTCCAAATTGAGATTGTGCATATATCACACTCGAATTAGTAGGATCTACCAGTGATTGAAATCCATCTCCTCCTAAAATTCTTGACCAATCATTATCCGATCCAGTTGTTGTCCTAATGGTTCCATTATCCTGAGTTCCTCCATAAATTCGATTATCATTCTGTGCATCAACATGAAATCTGTAAAACTGTGTTATGGGTAATTTTAGATTTTTAGTATAAGAATCTCCTCGATTAGAGCTTTCAAACAATCCACCATCATTTCCTAATAATAACTCTAGCGAGTTATTACTCTTAAATGCCATGGCATGTTGATCAACATGAACATTTACAAATACTTGAGACCAATTGTTTCCTCCATCTATAGATCGTTCTACATTAAACCCTACATTATAAAGAACGTCAGGATCAGTGGGATCTATATGAATTCCTCCAAACCACCAGTGAAAACCTACATTAGTGAGTTGATCATGATTAACCTGAGTCCAGTTATCACCACCATCTATGGTTTTATAGGTTCCGTTCAGGTTTCCTGTATTATCAGTGTATAATGCATATAGAATATCTGGATTTGATTGAGAGATATCAATACTTATTCTTCCTTTTTCAACGGTTGTTCCTGGTAAACCTGTAGTGAGTTCTGTCCAGGTGGTACCACCATCTATTGAACGATGAATTCCAGAGGTTACACCTCCATAATCTCTGAACTCTAAAGTTCGTATTCGCTCCCAAGTCACAGCATATATTATATTGCGGTTTGTAGGATGGATTGCCATATCGATAACACCAGTATTATTACCAATAAACAAAACCTGTTGCCAGGTATCTCCTCCATCTGTGGTACGATACACTCCTTTATTTGCATTGCCTTCAAAAAGTGAACCCATTGCACCAACAAAAACCGTTTGGTCATCTGTTGGATCTATTATTACTTTTCCTATACTACCTACATTAGTTAGTCCTTTTGAAACCCAGGTAATTCCTCCATCGTTACTTTTATAGATTCCATCACCATCATAAGCTAATGAATTTCCTCCGGCATTGGGTTCTCCTGTACCTACATAAATCAGATTATTATCTGTCTTAGAGATTTCTATGTCTCCTATTGACAGCATATCCTGATCATCAAAAATTGGGTTCCAGGTAGTGCCATCATCTATAGTTTTAAAAATTCCTCCAGAAGCAGCTCCCACATACGCTGTTGTTGTTTGAGAACTTGGTATTTCAATATCTGTTATTCTTCCACCTACATTTACAGGGCCTACAAATTCCCATATTCCAGGAATTCCTGAATTTTTTGTTGCCAATCTACTTTTCTTCCATTGAATAGCTTTTTTATGTGCTCCTCTTTTAAGTTTCCCGGATGGATAAGCTCGTTGTATGAACATATAATCTCCAGGTATTTCTTCTGAAGTATTAGTAGTTGGTATTGCTTGTTCTTTTATAAGGAATAAAAAAGTAAGTATAACAAAAGGCAGCGTAATAAGGGCTCCCTTTAAAAGGATTACCGGCACTTTATTTTTCATATGAGATGGTTTTAAGCTACAATCATATCTTATTCCCTTTTCAAAGTATGATACAAATGTGAATTGTAAATGTAATAAAATTATTGTGTTAGAATAAGAATTGCCTTTTCAGAATGTGTCCTTCTTCTCTATATTTAAGAAGAAAGTGTTTCTAATTCTAATCGAGAAAGTTCTTTCCAAAAAAAAGAATTTGGCCATCGTTTTTCGGTCATATAGATCATATTCTTTGACATCAAATATTGATCAAAAATACTAGAGAGAGTTTCTGAATAAGTACCCAACAATTCGTTATTATCGTTTTTGATATAAGCTTCGATGGCTAATGAGGCTTCTTTTGCTGTATAGATAGCTGTTGTTACTCCGTGTGAAGAGAGCGGATCAAAGGATAAGGCCGCGTCTCCAATTGCTATAAAGTTTTTTCCTGATAAATATTTAGCTTTAGAAGAGTTTGCATCTCCTCCAATAACATTAATATCAGATTGATTTCCTAGAAAGTCTTTTAAAAACAATGTCTCTGATAATATACTATGCCAATAATTAAAATTTTTAAGATCTCCTTGAATAGGGTTTCCTTTATTTGTAAAAATAGACATCATATTTGTATTCTTATCTAATCCAGAAACAATTCCCCAGCCATACTTAAAGGATTCTATAAATACATCGTGTATCAACTTTGGATGTTTTATTTTAGGAATATGAGAGCTATATGAAATCAAATTATCATATTGTTCTATTGGAATTTTCAGTCTTTTTAGGATAGCTCTATTTCTTCCTGTGGCATCAATGATTATTTTTCCTTGAATAACCTGGTTTTTTTCCTTGGTTAAAACCTCAACCGTAACATCTGAAGCTGAAATATTAAAGTTGACTATTTTTTCATATTCTATAATATGATCATTACATTTTACAGCAAGATGCTTAAGCAATTTACTTTTATTAATTTTTAAACCATTTTTATATTGCGGCTGATGAAAGAAGTCAATATCCGTAATAGTTGTATCTCCCCAACTAGAATGATATCCATACGTTTTTCTTATGGCATTCTGTTCAAATATTTCTAAAAGCTCAAGATTGTATAATAATGGTATTGCCGAAGGAGGCAATGTTTCGGCAAGAGCGATATTAGCTTTCTTACTTGCTCGATTCAAAACCTTATGATCAATTCTTTTTTTCTTCAAAAGAAATGATAAAACTAATCCGGCAATACCATTACCAACTATAATAATATCTGTATGAATCATAAATTACTCTGTATCCTTTTCGCTATAAGACACATAAACCAACTCTGGTAATTCTTTAACATCTAACTTCCGCCCTGCAACAACACCTATTTTATCCCATTGATACACCATGTTAATCAGTCCGTTAAGATATCCTCCTTCGGCATGATATCCTACAAAACCAGTATCCGCGGTACGTAACCAAGCCAAACGATTGGCATATATATTTCTTTTGGTTTCTGGTAAAATATTAGGATCTTTTAGTTTTAAGTAATTTTCATTTGGTAATACCTGTACAGGTAGATTTGCTGCCCACCAAGATGGAATTGGATATTGTGCTTCTACAAATACAGCCTGGCAACTACCGGCGTCAGATTGCCAAGGGATTCCCATCCACTTGGTAAGATCTCCTGGAGTTATTTTCCATAACCAGTTTTTTTCATTTTTAGGATTCATAGATTCTCTAATATCTTCTGAATTCATTTGAAACCCAAAATCGTTATAAAAAATCTCTTCCTGTTCTTCTGAAGTTGCAGCATTTATTCGTACCTCTCTTAATCCGTAAAACCCATAGTCAAAATTATCTTTTTTGGTGACCCATTTATAAGTCATCGTATTTTGAGAGTAAATAAGATTGTGACGCATAGGCCATGTTAACTCTACTCCTGGATGAAAGCCTCCTCCATAAAGTGTTTCTAATACAGCTCTGGTCATCAATAATGGTTTTTTTGCTTCATCTTTGGCGGCTTCCAAAAATCGTTGTCGGTAAAATGCTCCCATCTCATTGATATCCTTAAAATCAAACGTAGGTGGGGTTTCAAATTCTCCGTCTCTCCATTTTTTTAGTTGTTCGTATATCATAGGAGGAATTGCAAACCATTGTGCCGGGCTTCCAGGATAATCAATACCATCTCCTGGATAATATGGTAATTTAAGTTCTTCTGTTCCACTTCCTCTATTTTCTATATCTGTTTTATCCTTACTAGGAATTATAGGTTCATTATCATAGTGATAAGCAGGGTTTCTGAAGAGCTTAAATATTTTTTCCCTTATCTTATTACCGATTTCTTTTTCTGTTGTATTATCTCCTTTACTATAGATATATTTAAAATTGCCCTGATGTGTAAGTTCATCTATGGTTTCTTTGAATGAAGGGGATAAGAAATCACCCAGATTTACCCACTGCATTCTATACAAACGGTAAAACATAGGAAACACCAAACTTAACTCAGGTGTATAGCTGTCATTAGCTGCTCCGGCTATTAAATCATACATGGTCGATAAAGGTTGAATTTGTGGAGCATAATCAGGTGGTGCTGTAGCAACCCAAGCAGAAGACAATTGATCATCCAAATGATGTGTTTTCTTATCCTTCCCTTTTTTAGGAGTAATAGAAGCGGTTACTTTACCATCGCAGATATCATCATACCAATTGGAATTATCTGCAAAATCGTTGTTAAGATCCGAAGGGTTAAGTGCTGCTGACTTTCCATCTGCACCATAAAAAATAAGGGTTCCTTTATCATACTCAATAGTTCCCAGGTTAACAGGTTTTGTATCAAGGCGCATACTAGCGGCTAATTTGCTTACTCCTCCTATAGAGGATGGAAACTCTCCAGCTATGTGTTTGTACGAATTAGTATTATCCACAGTAACCTTATCTGGATTATTTACCAGTTCTTTTCGATAATCATATCCTCCTTCTACTCTCAGTTCTTGATTTAATACGTTTGGATTTCTTCTTTTGGCCCCTATCCCAGGCGCTAGCTTATCCTTTACAAAATTAGGAGATAAGTTTTGGTTTTCTGCAAGTACAGAAAGATCCAAACTATTATTAAAATCGTACCAAAATGGTTTTTTGTTAGCTACTTCTACAGACCAGGTAATTTCAAAATCATCTTCATTAACCGGTCTAATTGGCACACCATTTTCATCACATTCATAGATATAAAATCGTTGTGCTTGTTTTTTTAGTGCCCCATCCTTAGTACGATACTCTTTATCAGTTTCATATAAGTTAGCCCAAGGGATTTCTGGACTAAAAATGACTTGATCCTTTGTCGCTGGACCATTTCCTAATCTTGCGATTCCTATTGAGGGATATATTCTGAATTTTGGTTGTTTAGCATTTGCCATAATAAATGATTTTAAGATTTTTAAAGTTATCGAAAAATCGATGGCGATAAATGCGTAGTTCTACCTGTTTTAAGGTAGCAACATTTTAAAGTAAAATTCTAGATAAGTATATTTTGCAGTAGTTTGAAGCTTCTTTAAGTATAAAAAAAAATTCTTTCTGAGTATCAAAAACTTGCTTTTGTATTTCGTTACTCAAAAATGCTGAAACTTTTTTTGAAACAATTTTATAATGAGTCTTAATTCGAATTTAAAAAATATCTACATAACCATCTTTTATTCTGGTTATATTCTGACTATCAATATTACTTAAACCAAAAGTATCTAATCACTACCATTGCCAAGGTTGAGTAAAAAATGAATAACACAATCCCAAGCCTGTACTTTTCAATTATTTTTCTAATCAATAAATGCATAAATGTGTTCCTTGTTTATATATAAAACAGTTAACTTTTTAAAGACCCTATATTTTTTTATAAAAAAAACCCAACTAAATTCAATAGTTGGGCTTGAACAGAATACATCTAAAAATAAAAGTAGGGTTTATTCTTTAAATGGTGGTCAATATTACGTATATGGCTTTAAAGTCATCACCCTACTTTTTGGCTCATCATTTCTACATAACAAAAAACAACTTAGACAAATGCTTCGTGATGAGTGTGAAACAATTTTTCGTTTAAAAACCGTAATGTTGGTATTTTATCTTTTGTATCTACGAGAATAGAAATATTGTTATTGCTTCCTCCATAAGATATCATTCTTACTGGTATGTAATTAAGTATTTCAAATAGTTTATGAGAGTTCTTATCATTTATTACAGCCTCCCCCACAATACAAATAATACTATGGTTTTGTTCTATAGTAATCTCTGCATACTTTTCTATTTCGTTAACAATTTCATTAAGATAACTAGTATCATCAATGGTTAGGGATATTGCAATCTCTGAAGTTGTAATCATATCAATAGAAGTATTATAATTATCAAAGACTTCAAAAATTCTTCTTAGATATCCATGTGCCATCAACATTCTGTTAGATTTTATTTTTATCGCGGTAATACCATCTTTTGCAGAAATTGCTTTTAATCCTTTTTTATACGTTTTATTAGAAATAACAGTACCTGCCGCTTGAGGATCAAAAGTATTTTTAAGTAACACAGGAATATCCTTTCCTACAACAGGAGATACAGTTTGTGGATGTAAAATTTTTGCTCCAAAATAAGCTAATTCGGCTGCTTCATTATATGTAAGATGAGAAATTGGAGTCGTATGATCAACGTATCTAGGGTCATTATTATGTAATCCATCGATATCTGTCCAGATCTGTATTTCTTTTGCATTTACAGCAGCTCCAATTATTGTAGCACTATAATCACTACCTCCTCTTTTTAAGTGACTGATTTCTTCATTTTTATTTATACATACAAATCCTTGTGTAATGTATATTTGAGATTGAATACTTCTGTCCAGAACTTTAGTAAGCTTTGAAGACACTTTACTTATATTTGGATTTTCTACTGAATCGACAAACATAAATTCTTTTGCATTCAACAATGTATTGGCTACTCCAATTCCATTTAAAAAACCCGAAAAGATAAACGTTAGTAATGTTTCTCCAAAAGTTATTATTCTGGAGTTTACAACTTCAGAATAAGGTTGGCTTGATACATCAAACATCTCAGTAATTATAGAAGAAACTCCATCCTTAAGTTCATTTCTAAGGTTTTGTTCTTCTATTAATGCATCAATTACATCGTTATGTTTGCTCTCTAACCCATGTAAACTTCTTGTTATGGCATTATCATCTCCTAATTGAATGTATTCTACTAATCGTACTAATTGATCCGTAACTCCAGACATGGCAGAACATACAACAATCTTTTGTTGATCATCACTGATAAGAATATCTTTTACTTTTTGTAAGTTCTCTACAGACCCTACTGATGTACCACCAAACTTTAAAACTTTCATTCGATTCTATCTTTTTACACTGCATAATTAGATAAATGTTCACGAAGAATAAATATTTTGATAAAAAAAGCATATATTTATACAATATGTTAAATATATAACAATGAAAACTATAACAGATTGCGTTCACAATATATTGAGACATCAACCATTTCTGGAAGATGCGCTCTCAAGAGATATTATTAATTTTAGCTCATTGGCCTTAGATTTGTTGCCTCAAGTAGAATCAATAATGAGAAAACCTGTTAAACCGGGTTCTATTATTATGGCATTGCGCAGATATCATCCCAGAAGAATTAAAAATACTGAGAATTTAAGAAATCTTGGAGATATCGTTGTTCGATCTGGAATTACTGAGTATGCTTTTTTGAACTCCAACACTATTCTAACCAGTCAATCTAATTTATTGAATAGTGTAAAGGATAAAAGCAAAACTTATTTCACGTATTCCAGTAATTTTCAAGAAAGCAACATATTGGTTTCTTCGGCTTTAAAAGAAATTGTAGAAGACCATTATAAGAATGAAACCTGTATATCTGTTACCGATAATCTATCATCTATGTCGATTTCTTTGCCTGATGATAGTTCTAAATCGATAGGTTTGTATTTCTACATCTTTAAGCTTCTGGCGTATGAAGGAATTCCCGTATTTGAAATTATTTCAACATCAAATTATTTTACCCTATTTCTTGAAAAAGAATATGTAAATGATGCTTTCTTATTATTAAATGAAATCAAAGAAGATTAGTTATATTAAAAAACCTGCTTGATGATACAAGCAGGTTTAAGATATTGTTATTCGGTTTTGGATTATTGATTATTTTTTGGTTTTCCTTCTTCCCACTGAGCTTTCTGAGCTAGTAACCAACTAAAATCTGCTGTAAGTTGACCTGATTTAGGAGGATATCCATTTGTCAGTTTTCCTTTTATATAAACTCCTGCACTAGAATGACATCCCATACAACTTTCGGTACCAAAAATACCAATATTGTTAGGAGCGTTTCCTTCGATTAAAGATGATGCCGGCTGATTTCCTTTTTGAAAAAAAGTTTCCATACTCAAGTTAGTTAGTAATGCCAGGTTAGCGTCACCTCCTGGTTTATTTGCAACAACTTGTGGTAAAACATTTTTTGAAGTATCTGCTGGTTTTACATTTTGGTCCAAAGGATATTGGGTGTCTATTAATTCATAATACCTCCATATACTTTTTTGTTTCGTAAAATATCCTTTTAGAGATTGATTTAGTTTTCTTACTCTTTTTGGTATATCTACCATTCTTTTTGCCTGCGTTTGTGGTATATTACTTTTTGCATAGGTTTTAACAGTATCTTTTCCGTTAAGTGTTGACCAATATGGTCCGTGAGGCCCATTAGTATATTTGGTAGTTCTCACTCCATCAACTAATAAATCTATTCTTGTATTTACTGGACACAACTCACAATCAGGATCTGTCAAAGTAGGTTTTATTCTAATTGTTTCTCCATTCTTTTCTATATTATGTTCCCTAAGGTTATCTATATGTTCAAATGTGGACCATACCCATTGTTTTCCTGTTTTTGTCTTCTGACTGATATGAAATCCTATTAACCCCAAATCTTTAATTTCCCACTTGCCGGTTTTATTGTTTATTACATATCCCTGACTAGTAAAATAACGATCTTTATAATCAGTTGATTCCAGTATTTTCCAAGCTAATTTAATTTCTATAGCACCTTCGTTTTTCCCACCATACTCTCCGCTAGGAAAATTCACAGCGGTAAAACCAGGTTGAGATGAGAATTCTATTTGTCCATTAATATTATATAAGCTGTTATCCATTATGTAATCAAACTCTTCTTTGTTTAAAAGAATCTCATATCGAATTATGTTTCCGTTCTGATCATATAAAGGTCCTGAAAATGCCTGTCCTTCTTCATCCACAATATTTATATTACCGCCGTGTGTAGGAGTTCCTTTAGAGCTTATAATTCTTGTAGTATTGCTTTGGTGAGCTTCTGGAGGAATTGGAACCATACCATCAACAATTTCTAAAACGGTTCTAGGTGAATCCCAACCTGTAGGTTTTTTACCATCCTGTCGATAGACTTCAAAAGACTCTTTCCAGTTCATCCAACTTGGTGTTCCTTTATCTGTAAAATTAGGTAATGGTGTACCAAGACTATCTACTGGCCAATTAATTGCTACAAATGCTTGCCAGCTATACTTATTAAAAGCCTGATTGAGTTCATAAATCTTTCCTTCTGATTTTAATAATTTTTGTAATGCAGGATCTACATCATGAGGAATTTCTGGAGAAAATGTTATCGGCGCAGGAATCTCTGCATAATTATCATTTTCTTCGGTTATTTCTTGCTTACAGGAAATTAAAACTAATGTAATTCCTATACAAATACTGAATTTGAAAAAATAATACCTTAGATATTTAATACCAGATTTAGGATGATTATTCGAGTTTTTCATATTTGATGATTGGTTATGTTATGAATATAATACTCAAATTTCGATATTAAGCTTTATAATTAATAGGGTAGAAATACCCGTTTTTAACAAGAAATTTCTAAGTATAAAAAAAACCTCACAATGTCTATTGTGAGGTTTTGGGATTATTATGCTAAATCAATAATCTTGTATTATTTAACAATAATTCTTTTGGTTACTACAGTTTGATCTGATATAATTTTAATAAGATACATTCCAGTTTCTACTTGATTAATCTTTATTTCTTCTCGTTTATCAAAATTTGACAAATCTTTTACAAAAATCAATTTTCCTGAAAGATCATATATCAATACTTCATTGAGTTTCTTTTGCCCTTCATAAGTCAACATAAAACTTCCATCGTTTGGGTTTGGTGCAATCGAAAATTCATTATCAAATAATTCTTCTTCAACTGACAATGGTTTCTCTACAAAAAATGAAACATTATCGATTAATGCTTTTGCCGGTCCGGTAGACGTATCTGGTATAGAGGCTGTAAACCTTAAAATCACATCTTCTCCGCCTAGATTAATAATATCTTCTAATACATCTCTGCTAATTGAAGAATTAATGCTTCCAGAACGAGGATCTATTCCAAAAGATTGTTGACCAACAGTTGCAATTAAGTTATTAGAAGTATCATAAATATCAACTTCAAGTGTTCTTTCTGCGGTAGGAGTTCCAAAGGTAACACTGTATTCGATTCTTAAATCAAATGATACAATAGCTGATACTGATTGTGAAATATCTGAAGGAAGTGAAATTGTTTGTTCTAGAACATAAGTATCTCCCGCATTTCCGTCAAAACTTGTAAATGCAGCATATATACCGTCTGAAGGATCTACATCAGGAACTATAACACAAACATTGGATGAATTTTCTAATACTGTAAAATTCATTCTACATCCTGATCCTCCACCTGGCCCTGTAGATCTCCAAGGTTCTAAATTTCCACATTCAAAACTACCATTATGGATATACTCGTTTGGATTCTCAGAAACAATTTCACAAGAGGTTCTAAAATTAAATGGTCCTGCCCAGGCGCTAACATCATTATTATCGCAATTCACTCTTATATAAACATCATAAAGCGTGGCAGAAGTAAGCTCAGATAAGGTTATCGAATTTATATTGGATTGTATTAAATCTCCATTACCTTGTACAAACCCACTCGATCCATATTCTAATTCCCATGAACCTTGACTTCCTTGTGTTATATCCCAAGCCAAGTCTGCAGTATTACTTGTAACTGTATTGATAACAAATCCTGATGGCGCAGGACATGATATTTGTGTTCTAAATGTTATTGGCCCAATAGAATCACTAAACCCTCCAGCATCGCAGATAGTTTTGATATAAGCATCATATAAAGTATCTGATGATAGATTTTGTAAAGTATAGGAGTTAGTAGAAGCTGTTTCAGTTATCCCAGAACCCTGATTAAATCCATTTAATCCATATTCTATTTCCCAATTACTATCGGTTCCACCTGCATCCCAGATTAAACGAGCTTCATTTTGAAGAATATCTGTTATTTGTACATTATTAGGAATTAAACAATTAGGTTTTGGTTCACAAACAACTGTTGCATCCCATCCTGTACTTGTTACACTACCATCTGATGTAAAAACAAAAGTCAATGCGCCTGAAGGGTGAGTTGATACAATCTGCCCTGGCGAATTTCCAGAATATTGCCCTATAACAGTTGATGAATTGTCTGGTCCATCATATATTGTTAATCGATCGCAGCAGCTCTCTAAGCTGAATGATTCAAAATTTACTCTTACTCTATCATCTGTAGTGTCTGGACTTATTACTGTAGTAACATTTTCCCCATTAGAGTAGTTTCCATCAGGACCACCTGTATCATAAAAATGATCTCCAGCACAAAAGTTTTCTGTTGTTTTTACAGATACAGGACCTATCCAAACGCCATTGCCTCCAACTGTACAAGTAGATCTAAGATAGAAATCGTAGCTTGTGAATGAATTTAAATTGTTTACTTCATAAGGATTTGTAGCAGCAGATACTACAGTACCATTACCCAAGACGAATCCAGAGAAACCATATTCTATTTCCCAATTTGTTGAGTTATTATCCAACCATTGTAAACCTACATATGAAGGACCTGCAGCTATGGATCCAAAATTCTCTGGATTAGAACATTGCGTACTAAAAGTATGTACAGCCGAAAAATTTCCTGTTCCACAAGGGTTTGTATTTTGTACCCTCCAAAAATAGGCAGTATTATAGCTTAATGATTGTGCTACATAATTGTTTTCTGAAACAACCGTCGATTCTACGATATTTGTAAAACTATTGTCTGTAGCAATTTGTATTTCATATGATTCTGCATTAACATCTTCTGACCATTCAAAGGGCGATCCTAAACTAAACCCTATTTGATTATCTGAAGGAGAAACTAATGTAGATGGAGTAATTGAATTGCCAAATATCTCAAGGTCTAAGTTTACAATCTTTTCAATTCCTGAATTAGCATTTCCTTTTATAGAAAAACTATAGGTTCCAACTGAGAGGTTTTCTGTTCCTGAAACCGTAAGTTCTACAGGAGTTCCTGATAATTGAGCTCCTGTAACTGATGATGGGCTAAATGTTGCCTGTACTCCAACCGGAAGATTTTCTGTGGTAAAAATTACTTCTTCGTTAAAATCTAAAAATGTACGATACTCAAAATCATATACTGCATTAGTAAGTTGACAAACAGATTCTGAGTTATCAGAAATTGACATTATAAATTCTGAAGTCTGAATTGTAAAATTTGTACTGTTTATAGCAAAAAAGATATTATCAGAAGCTTTGATCATAATTCTGGCAGTTGTTGACCCTTCTACATTAGGCAAAACAAAAGTTTCTGAACCGTCATTAGCAATATCATCTTGCAAGATATAAGGATAGGTGTAACCACCATCTACAGAAAGTAAAATATCTACCATATTTGCATTAACAGGTGCTTGATCTGTATTAGCAACATCCCAATTTACGGTTACTTGCTCCCCAACATTCCAGGTTTCTATAGTATTTTGTGAGGTAATCGCAAATGGTCCAGAATTAGCGTCTACCGTAAGTAATACTCCATCTGTATTTGTTTGTCCTCCTTGAGGCGTATTATCTCTAACGGTAAATTCAAATCGCATAGAACGAGCGACAGAAGGTAACACTTCCCAAGTAGGTGTTAAGTTTCCTGCTAAAACATCATCCAATTGTGGAAAATATCTTTTGTTTGATGCTGTTGGTAATTTTGATCTAAACAACGGTCCGTTTATCCAGTGGGACTGAGGAGTAGATGATGAATTGGGATTTTCAGGGTTATTTTGCTCCCAACAGTAAGTTAAACTTCCTACACCATCGATATCATTAGCTTCTCCTTCTAATACAAAAGGGGTAGATTGTGGGATTGTATAATCATTTCCTGCATCAGCTACTGGAGCTGTATTTCCTGTAGGAATAATTTCTGCACAATTACTATTATTTATTGTCCAAATAGCAACATCTCTTATATCAACATAATTAAAATAATCATCAGGTGTACTTTGAACATTTGGAGAGCAAATGCCAGCATACCCCATAATAGAACTTCCACTTCCGGGCTCTACTTCACTATTAAAACCACTTCTACAATTTGAGCTACTTTGTACATGATATCCTCCAAATTGATGCCCAAACTCATGAGCTACAATTAGGTTAAAATGATCAGAACTTGGATCTCTGTGAGTCGTATAACCACTACCTTTTGATCCATCAGTACACACGCAGGCAATACATCCGGCATTACCATAAATGGCATTTTCTTCATGAAATAAATGCCCAACATCATACCTATCTGTTCCTACATTAGGATCATCATCTAATGTATTTTGTAACTGACTATTTAAACTACTTCCTGTTGTATATGGATCCGAAGTAGGGTCTAAAAAAATTAAAGAGTCATTTTCGGGTATAATTTGCATAGTAACCCCAAAATCTCTTTCAAAAATACCATTCACTCTATTTATTGAGGCCACCATAGCTGCCATAACTTTGGCTTTTCTTTCTGTATCGTCACTTTCTGTTCCATCTAGAAAAAATTGCGAATAATCCCCACTCACAGATAATGCTAAACGATATCTTCTTAGATTACCGTCATTGGCATTTCTACCATTTAATACTTGTTGATCTTGTATTTTTGCTGATATTTCTTCAGTTTGACAATCAAACAAAGAAGAGACTTCTTCCTTTGAATCGTATAATATATGAGTATTTTGATTTATCGGTTTTATTACAATTGTATTCTCTCCCGGTTTAATGATTGATCCTTGTATACCTACTTTTGGGTAATAACTAAAACGTATTACTTCTGTTGGATCTTTTAATGCATATCCAACAAAGGTTTTTATTTCAGAATATTTTACAGCTAAATATGGATGCATTACTTCTGTCCTAGAAATAACAAAATCTCTAAAACCATTATTCTCGCCTGGAAATTTTATAATATGTTTTTGGTTTTTTTTATGTAATCTAAAAGGTACTTGTTCTAGCTTGTTTTCTAACTCTCTATTATTAATATCAAAAGTTAAATAAGTCCCATCGATATTCACCTGATTTTTAGAATATCGTTCATTTGATTTTTCCCACCAAATATCCTGTGCTGACATTGAAAAGTGAAACATTGTCAAAAAGAATAAACTGACACATACATACAGTGTATTTTTGTTCATAGATAAATATGATTTTAAATTAATTTATTAAACTTCTATACATTAAATATTTTGCCCATACATCAAGGGGTTCAATAATACTTAATGAAATGGTAAACTTTTTTTCAAAAAAAATCTCTTACAATCTTTGCTTATTTTGTTATGCAATACACTACATCATTATTGACATAGTTGTCCTCATAATAATGTCTATTCATTATCATAATTATGACTTAACAAAAATCTGGTGGGGTAATATTAGTTGTAAATATATATTTTGAAAGGCTACGTTTTCCCACCTTTTTTGGGTGGTTTTTATTTTGTTTTCCTTTACATAAATTACACACTATAAGTAAGTGTCATAAGTAACAGATATGTTACCTCAAAAAGCATTATTTTTTTAGGTAATTAAAATGGAGCATCGTTTAAGAAAACAATCATTTGATTTTCAAATAAAAAGGCATGAAAAAAGGTCTTAATTAAATAAAAAATTAAGACCTTTTTTTATAAGTTAAATTACTTTTTACCAGATTTGTACTCTCTTCTCTGGTTCTAAATACATTTTATCTCCTTCTTTAATATCAAAAGCATCATAGAATGCCTGAACATTTAATAAAGGTTGTATAGCTCGGTTAATACCTGGCGAGTGTGGATCTGTTTTGATCTGTGTTCTTAATGCATCTTCACGAATCTTTGTTCTCCAAACTGTAGCCCAAGACATAAAGAATCTCTGTTCAGCAGTAAATCCATCAATATCTTCTGGTCTTCCGGTTTCAGAAAAATGCATCTGCAGTCCATCGTAAGCACCTAATACTCCACCAAGGTCTCCAATATTTTCTCCTAGTGTAAATTTACCATTGATAAATACACTGTCTAATACTTCAATAGCACTGTATTGTTCTGCCAATGCATCTCCTCTAGTAGTAAATTGTTTTAAATCATCATCTGTCCACCAGTTAGTTAAGTTTCCATTTGCATCAAAACGAGCACCAGAATCATCAAATGCATGAGAAATCTCATGACCTATAACAGCACCAATACCTCCATAATTTACTGCATCATCTGCCGTATAGTTATAAAAAGGTGGTTGTAATATTGCTGCTGGGAATACGATTTCATTAAATAAAGGATTAAAATATGCATTTACTGTTTGTGGAGACATTCCCCATTCACTCTTATCTACAGGCTCTCCTATCTCTTCTATATTCTTTTTGAAGCTCCAATCTGCAACAGCCATGCTGTTTTCAAAATAAGAATTTCCGTCTTTTACATTAAGTGTAGAATAATCTTCCCACTTATCAGGATATCCTATTTTAACTGTAAACTTATCAAGCTTTTCAATTGCTTTTACCTTGGTTTCGCTACCCATCCAATCTAGGGCTTCAATTCTTTTCTGGTAGGCCTTGATGATATTAGCGATCATCTTTTCGGCTTTTTCTTTAGCTTCTGGAGGAAACTTTGCATCTACGTATAATTGACCGATGGCTTCTCCCACAGATCCATTTACACGAGCTAAAGCTCTTTCTTCTAGTGGTCTTTGTTTTATAGCTCCTCTTAATGTTTTACTATAAAAATCCCAATTAGCTTTTTCTATTTCTGGAGAAAGAGATCCTGCTGCCTGATTTAAAGTTGCCCAACGCATTACTGTTTTAAGATCTTCTATATTTGTTCCAGATACTACACTTTGTAATGCTTCCATATATTTAGGTTGCATTACAATAACTGTGTCTAATTGTTTCTTTACTCCAAGATCTTTCATCAATTTGTTCCAGTCGATTGCAGGAGTCATTTCTGTAAGTTGTGCAATAGATCTAGGGTTATTAAAGTTTCTAGTATCTCTACTTTGTACTTTATCTAATCTTGGTTCTGCTAATTTGGTTTCTATTGCCAAAATAGTTTCCGCATTTTTACGAGCTTGCTTTTCTGTTTCACCAATAAACTGGAGCATTCTTGTAATATGATCTACATATTGCCCTCTAATTTCTTTTGATTTTTCATCTTGATCTAAATAATAATCACGATCTGGCAATCCTAATCCTCCAGTAGATATATATGGGGCATTTATATCACTGTTACTTAAATTAGGAAAAGAAACTAATCCTGCAAATGGTGCTGAAGCGGCTGTTTCTGTTGCTAAAACTGTTTGAAGATCATTTAGATTAGTAATTCCAGCTATTTTTTCTAAAGTTGATTTTAATGGAGTTACGCCTGCATTTTTTCTTGATACGGTATCCATAATAGATTCGAAAATCAACAAAGCTTTATATTGATCAGTTCCAGCGGCATATTTACCACTTGATTTTGCTTCTTTAAGAATAGCTAAAACATCATAATCCGTTTTCTTACGTAGCACACCAAAACCTCCCCAACGTGTTCTATCTTCAGGGATTTCTGTGTTTTTCATCCAATTACCATTTACGTAATTGTAAAAATCTTCTTTTGGACTTACGTTAGTATCCATATTGTCCAATACAATCCCTGGGATTTTCTCCACTTCTGCTATTGCATTGGGTTCTTCATCACTACCTTTTTTTGTATCGTCTTTACAACTTACAAAAGCAATTACGAATGCTGCCAAAAAATAAACATTTTTCATTTTTTTATTCATTCTATTATTAAATTAAGATTAGTTATTTAAAATATGACGTACAAATTGATAATTCGTTACTCATATCGGGGCCGAAATTTATGCAAAATGAGATATGTAAGACATATCTTACCATTTTTTAACAAAAAAATAAGGTTTATTTGGATAACATTAATTCACTTTTTATCCCACTTTTTTACTATTTAAGTAACCTCGTGTCAAAACTAAAAGGTTCTATATTAATCAGTTTTACTTTACTAAATTCAGGATGTAAAGGATTAATAAGAAGGTTTTGTTCTCTTGGTATGATAATACTAGGAACCTTTAATCCTAAATATTGATTTTCCGAGATCCAGTTCATAGCAAAATGCTGAATACCTGTTGATGGTGGGATTTCATTCCAATTCTTAGGTAATTCTTTGATATCTATTGAGGATATTGAACTATCTGGCACTTCTATAGAAGCAATTGACATGTCATCAGGTAAATACGCTGCAGGAAGGTGAGCAAGGACTTCGAGGGCAGATAGTGCAGCAGAAGTACTGGTGTATAAAACGGCAACACCTTTTGGATTCCATCTTCCTCCAACGGTTTTTGCACCGATACCAGTAAGGTCTTTAATATATTTTTGTTTGGCTATTCTGTATACAAGCATTATGCAAAGATTCCATGCTCTATGCGAACTAATTCTTCATTCAATAGTTGAAATCCAAACGTAGTATCTAATAATTCTTTTGGTTTTTTTGTGGCTAAAGCTACATTAGGGTGTTCCATCCAACTTTTAAATCGATCTAAATCTCCAAAAATATTTTCTCCCTTAGCATAAAGTTTAGCTAATTGCAATGCTTTAGCGCTTGCTTCAGTGCTTAATTTTTTATTTAACTCATAACGCTGGATAGTCCTTTCTGATAAATGAAGTACATGAGCCAATTCATTAAGGTCAAAATCAATGGTTTTAGCAAGATGTAACAGTGATCTTTTATCTATTCCATTCCTTGACAATTCTATAAAATCATAAACATTATGTAATGGAATATCTATATTAAGATATCGCAACAATCCATTGTTTTCGATACCATCAAAATCCAGTGGTGATACTGCACTCATAGTTTCTTTGATTTTATATACGACAAATATACAAATATTTTAGACAATTGTCTTAATTTGTTTCTAAAATTAAATCTAATTGTTTACTCACTTCTTTCAACCTGGCTTCGACAGATTGGATAGCTACAGTAGATAAATACCTTCCGAGAGGTAAAACCGGTTTAATCAACAATTCATCATCATTAGATTTTTTGGCGATTACTGATGGAAGAGCAGGGCGAATTACAGTGGGCTTTAGTTTAACAATATATTTATCCCCTAGTTTTTTCATAATTTCTTGTGTATGACCATATCTAACATTTTGTAATGTCGTTAACGGAGCTGCTAATTGTGCCTGTGTTTTAGTAATTTTACGATCTTCATTGTTAGTAATCATAAGATGCTTTATAACTACTTTTTCTTTAAGATCCGGAAAAGAATCATTCAATACCCTTAAAAATACTTCTTCTAATCCTTTTGAAACCGTTCCGCCTATATTATCGTAATATCCAGAATCTGCATATTGATCAGATTGCAATTTATTAACTCTACTATTTTTAATTTCTCCTACAGGTGTTATAAAGGGGAAACTAGCATTGATTCTCATAGCTGTTGATAGACTTATTGATCTATTATAATTTTCTAATTGTATATCCTTTAGAAAATCATTGAGGCCCTCCAACGGAGCTAAATGTTTGTAAGTTACTGGGCTAATAATATTATAATTTCCCGTTTGCGTGTGCGTTGTATTAATCAAAAGTAATGGAGGCGTATTTTGATTGGTATTTTTATCTGAAATCATAGGCGTTTTTCTATAATAGGATAAAAACTCTTTATTCAAGAGGCTTTTTTCTTCCTGAAGCCCAAAATACTTGTTGTGTGCATTACTCCATTGTTCTTCTAGGAGTTGTCCTCTGTTTTTAAATTTAAACAAATTGGTAATGTCCTTAAATAAATCTCTTCCCAGCATTGATAATAACGCTTCAGATAAATAGTTCTCTTTATAAATTGCACTTGCTTTATATTTTAAACTTAAACCATTATTATCCGGGTTTAATTCAAACTCAGCTTTTTTATTAAGTAATGATGCATTTTGAGCTTCTGCAAAAAACATTGCATTTCCTACAGTTCCACCAGAGGCACCAGTTAGTGAAAGTAAATTTTCTTTAAAATATCTCCCATTAGACTTTTCATATAAATAGCTATGCACCAAAAACGACCATAATCCAGCTCTTGATCCTCCTCCTTCTGCAGAAACAATTATGATAGGAAATGGAGTTTCTCTATTCTCGATAAGGGCTTTTCTATTTTTTATCCAGTAAAACATATACTCATCCATAGGAGGTCTATGCACTTCTGAAGTTTTAAGGGTAAGTTCGTAATGATTAGAATTAGTTGAGAAATAGCTAGCAGAAAAAATACTTATTATAGTGATTATAGAAAAAAGAGGAAGTTTTAGTTTTTTACCCCATAAAATCAATATAAAACTAATCATAAAAAGACTACACAATGATAATATCATCACTGATAAAGGGTTAATAGCACTAGCCCATTTAGGAATAAAATTAAGTAAGAAAAATAAAATCAAAAGCGCAAAACCTGATATCAGAATAATGCCATAAAACTTTCTTTTAGAAACTTTTTTTAAGAAACTATAACTATTAAATGATAATGTGAAAAATAACAATGTCAAAGCACAATTAGAAATAAAGAGTTTTCCTAGGTCCTTTTCTGCTTGGGTATTAAGAGTCCCTAAAGAAATTATTAGTATGATCAACCCAATAGACAATGCAAATATTATGACATTCTTCATAGGTATCTTCTTTATATAACCTTGCAACTTACCGTATAATTTGGGCTCGGTCATGAGCAATAATAAAAAAATACAAATCAATAGTGTATTTTCAGGATCTAATACATCTGTATACGTATTTTCTAGTTCAAACAATTCCATAGCATGAAGAATTCCTAAAGCAGAAATAGCTAGTAACAATGTTCCTAAAATCCTTGGGATCGTCTTCCTCATATGTATTCGTACCATATAAGGATACTTAACCGTATTTGGTTTATTTTGAAACTTATAATGCTGATTAGGGATAAAACCTATTAAGTTAGATAGAGAGATATCTTTATAATTATGATAGTAAAAATATTTAGGAACATTCCATATCAAGAAAGCAGAAATAACAAGAAGAGAAAAATATAAAGGTACTTCAAACAAAAAAGCATCAGATTGGTTTAATATTAATAGAAGATCTATAGTTTGAGGAAAATGCCATAGTGCGAAATACACAGCCAAAATCAAAAACAAACTAATAAGATTATTAAACAACTCTCCCAAAAGGATTTTGAACCAAATACTAAACCGTTGAAAAAACCATAATAACTTATCCATTAGAAAATACTATTTAATGATATAAATATCCCCAAATAATACTTAAATCTGAATAAGAATTCATTAAAAATATCTCAAACAATGATTTTATTTGTTTACTCACTTAAAATCAGGTTCATAATATTTTTTTGTTAAAAAAAACCAAATTTTAACATTTACTGCAAACCCTGTATTTACTGGTAGAAGCAGATCATAATAGGTAAAAACCATAACTTAAATCGGTATTTAACTTAAAAAAATTATGTTTTTAATGATAAAATTATGTATCTTGTCGTTAATAATGTGTTTTACAACGATAAAAATACATTTTTTGTAAGTTAATACTTACTTTTTTGAATTACAGTTTAACCCTGAAAACTGATCCTTATGAAAAGATTTTTACCCCTATTAGTACTACTTTTTACAAGCGTGGCTTTTGCCAATGTAAAAATTGACATTTCTAGCAAGTTAATGTCCGTAACAGAAAACACTGTAGTAGATGGTTTAGATGAAAACACTGATGAAGGAGTGATTTTTATTACAGAAAGCCTACACATTGAGAATGGAGCTAGAATTAAAGTGAGAAATGCCTGTTTAATTATCCTAGGAGATCTTACCGGAAGCGGTATCATTGATATTGATGAATCTGCTACGGTTACTCTTGAAGGAGAAGAACAAGGTAGAGTTACTTTTATTGACAGACTTTTGGCAGATTCTACTTGTCAACAAAGTACAGATCAAAAAACATTTAAAGAAATTAAAGAAATCCCCCAAGGTCTTAATTACAGTCTTTATACATTATCAGGACGATTATTAGACAAAGGTAAAGTTGATGACTACATCCATAACTATATGGATCCTAAAACATATCTTATCAAGATAGAAGGATATAAACTACGAAAAATAGTTTTCAAAGGTTAATCAATCATTAAAAGTAAGGTAACTAGTGATCCGTGATAAGTTCTTTATCGCGGATCTTTTTTTATGTTAGGTAGTAGAACCTTTAATACAGGTTTAAAATTTAGGTTAGTTAAATACAAACTAATATTTTTGATATAAAAATTTATCATTTCATGATTTCTGTATCAGAAGCATTATCAATAGTTACCAATACTCCCTATTCTTTACAATCCAAAACAGTATCGATTCGAGAAGCAAATGAACTAATTTTATCGTCAGATATTCCTTCACCAATTCATATGCCTCCTTTCAGGCAATCTGCTATGGATGGCTATGCCCTTTTACTTCATAAAAAAGATACTTATACTGTTATTGGAGAAGTAAAAGCAGGAGATTCTGAAGATTTCAAACTAATTCCAGGTCAATCGGTTAGAATATTTACCGGAGCTAAAGTTCCTGATACTGCAGATACAATTATCATTCAAGAGAATATTACTAGAAAAGACGATATTATAACGATTAATAGCACTCTCAATAAAGGGCAAAATATTCGTCCGCTTGGCGAGCAAATACGCAAAGGAGATATTGCACTCTCCAAAGGCACAAAGCTTACTCCTTCTGGCATAGGTTTTTTGGCTGGATTAGGAATTAAAAATGTCGATGTATACATCCCGCCTAGTGTAGCTATAATTGTAACAGGCAACGAATTAGTAACTCCCGGTGAAAAGCTAAATAGCGGTCAAATTTATGAAAGTAATTCTCTACAGTTAGAGGCTGTTCTTTCTCAATTGCAAATAAAAACCATCACAAAATATGTAGTAGAAGATGAATACCAAAGTACAAAAGACACTATAGAACAAGCTATTCAAAATCATAACCTAGTTCTCATTAGTGGTGGTATTTCTGTGGGCGATTATGATTTTGTAAAAGAAGCTTTATCAGAATTAAAAACAGAAGAGTTATTTTATAAAATCAAACAAAAACCAGGCAAACCCCTCTTTTACGGAAAAAACAATTCTACTTTAATTTTTGCTTTACCAGGTAACCCTGCATCATCGTTAACCTGTTTTTATATTTACGTCCTCCCTATAATCCAAAAAATGATGGGACATAAAGATATTGGATTACACAGAAGCCATAAAACCTGCATAACTAATTTTACAAAAAAAGGAGATCGTGCTCAATTTCTTAAAGCTAAAATTTCCAACGAAACTGTAGAAATTCTTGAAGGACAAAGCTCCGCAATGCTTCATACTTTTGCCATTGCTAATGCCTTGGTATATCTTCCAGAAGACAAAAACCAGGTGATTAATGGCGAAATGGTAGAAACAATTTATCTTTCGATTTGAGAATAAAGAAACTCTTAATAAAACCGTTCTAAATTTATTTTTAACAAATAATCTTCTACTTATTTTAAATAAATCATAAAAATTAACCTAACATTCTCAAGTCTTATTTTTTCGTTATATCTTTCAGGAAATAACGAAAAATGTACTCAATAAAAAGCAGAATATGGATCGAAGGTGAAGATGGAGTTTTTCTTGGTGAAGGCAGAATCAAAATCCTTAAAGCTATCAATCAAGAAGGTTCTTTATCTAAGGCTGCCAAATCTCTTGGTATGTCTTATAAAAAAGCCTGGAACCTTGTTAACTCAATTAACAAAAATGCTTCAGCACCTATTGTAGTAACAAATACCGGAGGTAGCGGTGGTGGTGGCACTACGATCACTCCTTATGGTAAAAATATGATTTTAAAATTTGAAGAAATTAATAAAAACTGTTGGGATTTTTTAGATCAACAACTAAAGGACTATCAATTATAATACTGTTATAGATTACTTATGACTACTTTACAAAATCAAAATATTACAGGAATCATACTTGCCGGAGGCAAAAGTAGTCGTATGGGTCAGGAAAAAGGATTAAAACTTCATAATGGTATTCCTTTTATACAACACATTATTAAAGCAATTGAAAGTGTTACAAAAAACATATTAATCATTACAAACCGCCTGGATTATAACCAATTTGGATATCCCTGCTATAGTGACATTATCCCTAACAAAGGACCGGTTGGCGGTATTTATACAGGACTATCCAATACTCATACAACACATAATATCGTATTAAGTTGTGATGTTCCATTTGTAACCTCATCTGTATTAGAAAATCTTGTTCTTAAACATAATACTCAATATGATGTTGTTCAATATGAAGAAACCCCTCTTGTGGCATTATATCATCAATCAACCATAAAACAATTTTTAAAAAGTATAGAAGAAGATAAATTAAGTTTAAAAAAAACGCTCTCTTCCTTAAAAGTAAAAAATATCCCTATTAAAGAAAGTATTGTTCCTTTAATAAAGAATATCAATACACCTCAACAATATAACGAAGCGATACAATGGAATTAAAGGTCTTATATTTTGGAATGATTGCAGAAATAACTAATCGAAATGAGGAATTACTTTTGGTAATACAAGATTGTGATATTTTTCAATTAGAATCTCTTTTAAAAGAAAAATATGAAAGTCTGAAAAATGTTTCTTTTAAAATCGCTGTTGATCAAAAGATTTCTAACACCAGTATTAGATTAAAACCTACTAATGAAATAGCATTATTACCTCCTTTTTCTGGAGGGTAAATTGAAAAAAATGACAAAAAAGAAAAAAACTGTATTCATACAAGGAGCTATAAGTCCTTCATTTATTGCTAACTCTATAGAAAAACACCAATCAAAAACTGCTATTGGTGCTCATAATATATTCTTAGGGCAAGTAAGAGCTGATATTATCGATGGAAAAACTGTGCAAGGTATTACCTACTCGGCTTATACTGAAATGGCAGAAAGTACTTTCCACGAAATTCGAGAGGCTACTTTTGATAAATTCGAACTCACTTGCATGCATATCTATCATAGTATAGGAACGGTAAAGACTGGAGAAATTTGCTTATTTGTATTTGTATCTGCTCCGCATCGAAAAGTTACTTTTGAAGCTCTTGAATTTGTTGTGGAACAAGTTAAAAAAGAAGTTCCAGTTTTTGGAAAAGAAGTTTTTGAGGATCAAACCCACCAGTGGAAAGTTAATTCTTAATTATGGTAGACATTACACATAAAAACAATACACTTCGTACTGCTGTAGCACAAGCTGTAGTAAAAGTTGGTCATACAGAAACTATTGAAGCTATATTGTCAAAAAAAATACCTAAAGGGGATGTTTTTGAAATGGCAAAAACTGCTGGACTATTTGCTGTAAAGCGTACAAGTGATATGATTCCTGATTGCCATCCTTTACCTATAGAATATACAGCTGTTGATTATAAAATCAATAATCTGGAAGTTACAATAGAAATAACTGTAAAGTCAATATATAAAACTGGCGTTGAAGTTGAAGCTATGCACGGTGCATCGGTAGTAGCTCTGACCATGTATGATATGTTAAAACCAGTTGATAAAAACGTTGAAATTCATGCTATAAAACTCCTTCATAAAAAAGGAGGGAAAACCAATTTCAAAGATAGTGGCAAGCCCTATTCTGCAGGAGTTGTTGTTTGTTCTGATTCTATTTCTGCCGGCCATAAAGAAGATAAAGCGGGTAAAGCAATTATTTCAAAACTAGAACAATGCCAGGTTACTATTAGTTCTTACACGATTATTCCTGATGAAAAAGAACAAATAGAACAACAAGTAAAACAACTACAGCAAAATGGTAATGATCTTATTATTTTTACAGGAGGTACAGGGTTATCACCAAGAGATGTCACCCCAGAGACGCTAAATCCACTTATAGAAAGAAAAATTCCAGGAATTGAAGAAGCTATAAGAAATTACGGTCAAAATCGTATGCCTTATGCAATGCTCTCAAGAAGCGTCGCTGGAGTAATTGGAGAAACTTTGGTTTTGGCATTACCCGGATCTACTAATGGAGCTAAAGAATCCATGGAAGCAATATTCCCTGCAGTATTACACATATTCAGAATACTTAAAGGAGGTAAACATGAAGGGCAGTAAAAAATGATCTAATATTTTGAGTATCAATTCGACTAACATATTAACAGATACATTCGGTAGAAAACATAGCTACCTCAGGATTTCATTAACTGAAAAATGTAACCTGCGCTGTACCTATTGTATGCCAGCAGAAGGTATTAAGCTTAGTCCCCAACAACACTTAATGTCTGCCGATGAAATATTTGATATAGCTAATACATTTGTAAAATTAGGCGTAAAAAAAATACGATTAACAGGTGGAGAACCTTTGGTACGAAAAGATTTCCCATTAATTATTGAGAAACTTTCTTCTTTACCTGTAGAAATTGCCATTACCACTAATGGAGTTTTGATAGAACGGTTTCTACCTCTATTAAAAAAGCATAATATTCAAACCATCACAATAAGCCTGGATTCTCTCCAAAAAGAGAAATTTCTTAAGATTACCAGGCGAGATGAGTTTGATAGAGTCTGGCGTACAATTCAATTATTGATTGCAGAAAATATTAAGGTAAAACTCAATATCGTTTTGATCAAAGGGTTTAATGATAATGAAATTATTGACTTTATCAATCTAACAAAAGATCAAAATCTAATTGTCAGATTCATTGAATTTATGCCTTTTGATGGAAATCAATGGAATAAAGATAAACTGGTTTCTCATAAAGAGATTATTGATAAGGTAGATTATGAATATCCATTAGAATTACAAAGAGGTAAAGACGCACCTAATGATACTTCAAGAAATTACTCTATCAAAGGATTCAAAGGTAGTTTTGCGATAATCAGTTCTGTAACTAATCCTTTTTGTGACACTTGTAATCGTATTAGAATTACTGCCGATGGAAAATTAAAAAACTGCTTGTTTTCACAACATGAAATTTCTCTTCTAACTCCATTAAGAAATAAACAATCTATACTTCCTTTTATTGAGAAATCTCTCTTGAAAAAGCACGCAACACGTGGCGGAATGGATACTCCAGAGAAATTAGAGAATCCAGAATTACACTCACAAAACAGAAGTATGACCGCTATTGGAGGGTGATCTTTCCTGGTTTAAAATTACTGTTTCTAAAAAAACCTTATATTTAGACCAAATTATTCCCTAATAAGCCCAAAAATAATATCCCCTTCTCGGATTAACTATTAACTTATTCAAACCCCTATTAACTATGAGAAAAATTTCATGGTTTAAAACTGAAGCAGCCAAATATACTCTTTATGGGGTACTATTCGGATTTGCCTTTCCTATTCTTGCTACCAGTATAGATATAGTAAAATTGGGGCTTGAATTTAATTGGAGCTCTATAGTCTTTGTTCAAAAGAACTACCCCATTCATTATATTATTGATACGGCTCCTTTCTTTCTTGGATTGTTTGCTATGTTTGGTGGTAGAAATCTTGATAAATTACGTGATAAGAATGAGCAGATACTAAAGGCTTCAAAATTTAAACAAGATTTTCTAGCACATATGAGTCATGAGATTCGAACTCCTATGGTTGGTGTTATAGGGATGATCGATTTACTTTTTAAGAATACTCAACTAAATGAACTTCAAAAAGAATATGTAAATACAATACATCAATCCTCATACAATTTATTAGATATTCTTAATCAAATATTAGATCTATCAAAAATGGAAGCCGGTAAATTTGTGCTTTCACCAACTAACTTCAACTTTAAAAATTTAATCAATCAAAATATTAACCTATTTCTTGCGACATCAAAAGCTAAAGGAATCCAATTAATATCTGAATATCAAGATGAATTATCTGAATATATTTTTGCAGACTGTAATCGATTAAATCAAGTTATATCCAATCTTATTGGTAATGCCATAAAATTTTCTAATGAAGGTTCTATCGTTATTAAAACATCTTTGATTTCTCAAAAAAACGATACAGCTATTATAAAAGTTGAAGTTATTGATTCTGGTATAGGAATTAGCAAAAAAGATCAAGAAGAACTTTTTAATCAATACAATCAATTTAGTGACGATGCCATATTAGCTGGTGAAGGGAGTGGATTAGGTCTTACCATTTGTAAAAAACTAGTAACATTAATGGATGGTAAATTAGGAGTAAAAAGTGAACTCGGTAAAGGAAGTAATTTCTGGTTTACTTTTAATGCTAAGATTTCGTCAACTATTAATGATAAACAAGAAAAAATAAGATTTTCTGCTAGCGAACAAAAATACAATCTACACGTATTATTAGTAGAAGATTCTGATACTAGTATTTTGGTGTCTAAACAAATTTTAAAATACCTTGGATGTACTACAGAAGTGGCCAAAAATGGACGAAAAGCAATCGAAATATTTGAAGAAGACGTTTTTGATCTGATTCTTATGGATATTAATTTGCCAGAACTTGATGGAGTGCAAACTTGTGAGCTTCTTCGTAAAAGCTATTCAAAAGTACCTCCTATCATTGCTCTTACTTCAAACGCTCTTCCTGGAGATGCAGAACGCTACATTGCCAAAGGTCTTGATGATTATATTACCAAACCCTTTACTACCGAAATTTTAAATATAAAACTCAAAAACTGGTTTGGGGATCATTTTGGCAATCATTAAGGATTTTTATTTTCTTAATAAATCTTAAAAACACAAGTGTTTTAACTATTTCATAATGAATTACCTCGTCAAAAATCATTATATTGTTATTTATGATAATCCCCTAGTAAAAGGATTTTAATAAAACTTATGTTATGGACAAAAAAAGTATTTTCAATCGTAAAGAACATTTGACTTCCCTACTGTTTATTTTTTTGATTATAGGATATTCAACAAATATGCAGGCATTTACCTTTTTTCAAGATTCAGAAAACTATAACGCTTACAAAGGAAAAGTTGTAGATGTTAATTCTAATAAACCATTAGTATCAGCTACTATTTCTGTAGATCAAACCAACATTTCTACAGTTACTAACGATGAAGGAGCATTTTTACTTAAAGTTCCTAAAAGTATCACCAATGGTACAATAACTGTTTCTTATCTTGGGTACAGAGATAAAAAAATTAACCTTTCTGAATATCCTAATGAAGAACTAAAAATCGGACTTAGTCTATCTGTTACAGAATTATCCGAGGTAAACATTGATCCTAGAGATCCCGAAGCACTAATACGCGCTGTAATGAGTAAAAAAGGTGAAAACTATCTTAGCGATCACACAATCATGACTGCTTTTTACAGAGAAACTATAAAAAAGCGTAGAAAATATGTTTCACTATCAGAAGCTGTAGTAGACGTATATAAAAACCCTTATGAATCTCGTAAAACAGATATTTTAAAATTATATAAAGCTAGAAAAAGTGCAGATTATAAAAAATTGGATACGCTAGCAGTAAAATTGCAAGGTGGTCCAACAAGTACATTATACATTGACTTGATGAAAAATCCTGAAAATGTATTTACCCAAGATATGCTAGGTTTTTATCAGTTTAGTTTTGATAAATCTACAAAAATACACGATCGCTATATCTATGTTCTTAATTTTAAACAGCGCCCAACCATTCCAGAACCTCTTTATCACGGTAAATTATATATTGATGCTGGAACCTTAGCTTTAACAAAAGCCGTTTTTAGTCTTAATACAGAAGATAAAAACGAGGTAAGTAAAATGTTTGTTAAGAAAAAACCTACCAATGCCAAAGTATATATTACCCAAGCCAGATATGATATAGATTATCGTCAAAAAGATGGAAAATGGTATTACGGTTATGGTAGAATTGATCTTGCTGTTAAAATCAATTGGAAGAAAAAACTATTTAACTCTAACTATAAGTTAAATGTAGAAATGGCAGTAACAGATTGGAAAAAGAATGTTGATAATCTAACGCTTAAGCCTAAAGAAAGGTTAAAATCTTCTGTAGTTCTTAGTGATCAGGCTTCAGGATTTTCTGACCCTAAATTTTGGGGCGAATACAATGTTATAGAACCAGAAAAATCTATTGAAAGTGCTATTAAGAAAATTCAAAAACAATTAAGAAAATTGAATTAATCCTAATAGGTACAAGACATCTTAGATAATAGACAAGAACACGCTTAATGCGTGTTCTTTTTATTTGATAATTATCAATTAATAGTAATTTATTATTTTATTACTTTTATGGGCAGGAAAAACAAATAAATTGCAACACTTAGCAATTACATCAAGTCCATTTAAAATAAAACTTTACATCAATATAGAATGCAAAAAATAGCATATACTATACTTCTCTGGAGTACTATTTATACTCTTTCTGCTCAGAAAACTATGGATACTGCTACTGCTAGAGAAGATTTTACCATATTTGAAAGTATCCTAAAAAAAGGGCACCCTGGTTTATATGAGTATATAGAAAACGACTCTCTTGATTATCTTTTTGAAACAACAAAAGAATCATTTTCTGATAGTATTTCTGATATCGAATTGTATAAAAAAATGCTACGGATTACTGATCAGATTCAAGATGGTCATTTAATGCTTTTTGCACCTAATACAATAAAGACGGAGCAATACTATTTTCCGCTAATTGTTAAAATCATTAATACCGAATTATATGTTGATACAGGTGATTTTGAGATTCCGATTGGCTCTAAAATCCTATCAATTAACAATAGAGAAGTATTTAGGATAATAGAGAAATTAAAAAAATATGTAGCCACTGACGGCTATAATCTCACAAAAAAATACAGAGATATTGAATTGAAATTTGGTCTTTTTTATGCCTATGAATATGGCATAGAGAAGCTATTCAACATTAAGTTTATTACCCCTGATGGTGAAACAAGAACTATAGAAATTCCTTCAAAATCATTTGTAAATGTTAGGTTAAGAAATGCTTCAAGAAACTCATACTTTGCAAAATATCATAATCAGAAAAATGGTTTCGAGCATTTCAATAAGTTTATTGACAACAAATCACCATTTGTATATTATAAAGAAGATTTAAAAACTGCAGTATTGGTAGTAAATTCATTTGGCATAGATATTACTACATTTAAATCAAACCTGGTTAAGATCTTCAAAGAGATTAACAAGAAAAAAATTAAACATCTTATTATTGATATTCGTAATAACGATGGAGGTTTCAGACCGAATAGTATTCATTTATATTCTTTTGTCGCTAAAACTCAATTCAAACAAATTCTTGACGAGTTTATAATTTCGCTTTCGGTTCCCGAGCGTGAATATGTTACAAGAACATTTCTTAATGAAAAAGAATTTCTGGAATACAGATTTAAAAATCATGCCATCTTTGATGGTTGGAAAATTACTTTCGACGATCTGGAAGCTATTATGGTTCCTGATAAAAATAGGTTTAAAGGCAAAGTGTATGTATTAACTAGTGGCAGAACCTTTTCTGCAGGATCTACTTTTGCTTTAAATGCTAAAAACGATCCAGATATTACAGTTATTGGAGAAGAAACTGGAGGTGGTTACTATTTTTCTATTGGTAATTTCCCAGTTTATTATGAATTTCCTAACTCTAAAATTACTATGCTGATGTCGATGGAAAAAATCACAAATTATGTAAAAGACAAAACAGTTCCTAAAGGATCTGGTGTACTTCCAGACAAACATATTAATCTTAGTGTAAAAGATCTTATAACAGGTAAAGATCCTCAATTAGATTATATTTTCAGATTGATTGGTGGGTAAGGTATTAACAATTCTACATATTACTTTGTAAGTAATATTAATCAATATATGTATTTACACTGGTTGTAAGTTTACAAGAACTATGAAGCATCTGTTTAAATCGTAAAGCAATGTTCTCATCATTAAATTTCATGGCCTCACTAATACTATTCGATAATACTAGTTCTCCAATCAAATACTCAACAAAATAACTTTGATCATCTGTTAAAAGTACGTATTCCGTCATACACTTTATTTAATAATAACTCCTGTTTTTATAGGCTATACCTAGATAATTAAAACAGTTATAAATTCTGCACTAAAATAAACCTAATATCAAAACTAAAAACAGGTACTCTTATATACTTTTTCACAGATGTATTAACAATTAGACCCGTAAAACGATTGAAACAATATCAATAAACTTATGTTGTTTTCAAAAAACTTACAATAATCTCTGCTAATTTATGCTGATCGTTTTTTTCGATAGGGTGTTGAAATCCTTTTATCACTTTTAATATGCCGTTAGGTAAAACTCCTACTGTATTTTCTGATTCCTTAATTGTAACCATTTTGTCCAAGTCCCCTATCCCAATTAAGGTTTTATGTGATATTTCACCAATATCTTGATCAGTCATCTTTTTTCCATTTGCAAGACCGGTCATCATATTAGCAGTTTTAACTAATACAGATTTCCAATTATCTGCCGAATGAGTTTCTTCTAACATTCTTGCAAAGCCAGGGACTTTTTCAAGGATCACATCAGGGTTTAGCATTTTTGTTTCTCGTTGAGCTGCTTCAATAGTCCAATTAAATTTTGTTCCTAATGTCACTATTTTATCTACCAATATTGGATTTTCTTTTGCAAAACGTAATCCCACATAACCTCCCATACTATATCCAAAAATATGTGCTTTTTCAATCCTATTCTCCTCAAAAAAATCTAAAACATTTTCTGCAAATAATTCTATTAAAAACTCCTTATCTGTAGATTTACCAGAATGTCCTTCAAAATCAAGTGTGTAAACATTATAATGATCAGAAAGTATATTTTTAAGTGGTTCTAATTGCTTTTTATTACCTAATGCCCCGTGTAGTAAAACTATATTATGATGATCCATTACCTGTATATTATTAGTTAGGTCAATTTTGTTTTTCTTAATTTTAAAGGTACAATTTTTGATATCATTACCTTACCTATAAAATAAAAATGAAAAACTATCTATTAAGATCATTCATTGGTTTAATTTTTATTAGCCTAACATCCTGTATTACCTCAAAAAAAGAACCTTATAAAATTCCTGAAAACGCTATTGAACTCATTACTGGAACTTCTGGTAAGACCTGGAAAATTGCTAAACGATATAACGGCGGAACCCGAATGAATATGGGAGATTGTTTTTTATCTTATAGAATTACTTATTTACCAGATATGACTGCAAAAGATAATAATGATGATCATCACGATTGCGGGCCATCGCTTATAGCCAATTGGGAAATAAGCACCAATGAAAAAGGAAATTCTTTTATAAAATTAACTAGTGACCAACTTCCGAAATTAATGGGTGTTGAAAAAAACTACAAATTTTTCAAAATAACATACCTGAATAAAGACACTTTACAATTGCGTTTTAAGCATAAGCAATTTTCAAGTACTTCAAGAATTATTGTAGATACATATGTCCAGGAAGATATTATAGTTAAAAACCGTGATTTCCATAATAAATAACCAAAGTGCTAATAGACTCTAATTTATTTCTAAAGTTATTTTACTAAAATGATCCTTTGGAGCCTCGCATAACGAACAACAATATGTTTTTGGTAAATCTTCAAAACCTGTCACTTTTTCAATTTTTGCTATAGGATCTCCTAAAGAAGGGTCATAGATTGTTTGACAGTCTGTACATTGATACACTTCTATCTCAGCCACTTCTTTTTGAGCAGAGATACCTCCAAGGTTTTCTTCTTCTGTTTCTCCCAAATTCTGAAAATATGTTTTGGTTAATTCTAATAAAATTACAGGAAGATCCATTTGGTCAATATCTTGAGCATACACAATATAGCTTCGTGTATTAGGATCAAATTTTTGGGCATGTAAAACATTATAAGTTGGACGCACCACAAAATCTTTGATTAAATCAGGAGTTTTATTCTCTTCGATTATTACAGAGGTAAAATATAGCGTTCGGTCTCTAGACATTGTAATTGAAAAGGTCATACCGTAGGTACTTATATCATTTTGATCAAAGTTCATGACCAAAAACTTCTTAAGTTCCAGGGCTTTTTGATTGCCTACCGGTAAATGCCAGTTCAACTCCAGAGCAGAATGACGAACATTGATCCCAAACCGTCCCAAAAGCTTTTCTAATGCTAGTTTACAATCTTTAGGAATTCCTTTTATTATAAATGATTTCCAGGGTGTGAGACAGATTTTACCTATACGATTTTCGACACAAAATTCGCACAACGCTTTAAGAAACGTAAGGTCATATTGATTATTTCTCCAATATAAACCTAACCAATATTGGTTAATACCCATTTTATTCATCCCTTCATAATATGGAAACGGTGTGAAAGAAACTTTTAATGGTTTATCTATTACTCTATTGTTTGTATCAATGTTTTGATTTAATGATTGAAACAATTCTTCTACGGTGGTAATTTCTTGATAAACCTTTTCTATTTCTTCGGCAACTTTGGCAATATCCCAAGTAAAAATTAAAACGGGATAAAAAACCTCCTCCCAACCTGGTAATTTCAAAAACAAATACCAATAATCTTCATAAGCAGAAGCAATAAAATTAAGGTCTCCAGAAAACAAGGGAACTATTTGCTGTTGAGGATCGCAGATATTTATTTTTAACTTGGGTTCATATCCAAATTGTTCAAGTATATATAAATATGTGGTTCCTCTCAACCATACCGTAGCGTTAAAAATATCAATTGAAACGTAGGAGCAGCTAATATTTTGTTTTGTAACCGAAGAAAAGAAAGAAGGATCAAAAAACTGATGATTGGCAATAACATTATTGTTTTTATCTTTTAATGGAAAAATAATATCCTGTCTGGACCCAAAATGAAACGTATCTAATCCTAACTTTTCTGCATATTCAATAATATGTTGCAATTCGCTTGGTGATAAAATACCACCTTTGATATCTACTCTTTGTATTTGTTCCATAACTACACTAATTGCATCATTTTATTCAATACCTCTTTGACTTCTGGTTTACAACTACCACAACCTAATCCTGCACCAGTTTTATGACATAACTCTGAAAAATCTCCACAGCCTGATTTTATTTCTTCTTCAAGATTACCCTCTCCTACCTGACTACAAGAACAGATAAGTTTGCCTACAATTGGGCGATCTGACTGTGAAGATCTCAGTAATTCTTCTCTTTTTTCAGAAAGCTCTATTTTTTCTTCAATTAGTCTTTTAAAATCGGCAAACTCGCTTTTATCACCCATTAAGATAGCTCCCACTAACCAATCATTCTTAACAATACATTTTTTATAAAAACGCTTTCCTACATCCATAAAAACTACTTCTTCATAAGAAGAATCATTCTGAGGAATATCAATATTGCCAATACTACAAAGGTCAAGGTTCTCAAATTTTAGAATATTCATAAATACAGATCCTTTATAGATCGCACTAAAATCCCCAAGAAGGTACTTTGCTACAATATCAGCTTGTTGCTCTGCCGCCGCTGTTATACCATATAAATTACCCTGAAACTCTGCAATTTCTCCAACAGCAAAGATGCTGGGATCACTGGATTGTAAGTATTGATTAACTAGAATTCCTCGTCGACAATCAACCCCAGCTGTTTTCACCAAATCAATATTAGGTATCGTACCAATAGAATACACCACTGCATTACAGGTAAAAGATTTTCCTGATTTCAAATTCACTAGCAATAACCCAGATTTCTGATTAAAAACTGTATCCACTTCGTTATCAAAATGAATCTGAATTCCTTTTTCTTGGACATCTTCTGCCAGAAGGCGACTGGCAATTATATCCAACTGACGTTCCATTAATCGATTTCCTCGTTGGACAATCGTAATATTTACTCCTTTTTTCCTCAAAGCTGCAGCCAGTTCTAATCCCAATAAACCACCTCCAACAATGGTCACGTGCTGTTCTTTTTCTGGTAGACCTGTTTGTTTTAAATATCGTTTGAGTTTATCAGCATCTCCACGATCTCTCATCGTAAATCTTCCTGGCAAATGGATCGGAATTTCTTTAGGTACAAAAGCACGACTACCGGTAGCCATAAGTACAACATCATACTGATGTTTTTCCCCATTACTATCAATAATATATTTTCCTTCTTTGTTTATTTCTTTAATCGGATTATTGACAGATAAGGTTACATTAAGAGATTCCATACTTCCTTCTCTCATTTTTTGCAACTGTGCCCATTTTAATTCTTTACTTACATATTCTGGAAGTAATACACGATTATAAAAAGGATAACGCTCCTTAGAAAACACAATAATTTCATCTTCTGTATTATGTTCTCGATAAGTTTGTATAAACCGATATGCAGCAGTTCCTGCTCCTATAATGCAGATTTTCTGTTTTTCTTTTACAAATCTTGAAACTTGTATTGCTGAGAATTTAAAATCCGGTTCTTTGGATATTGGATCAATTATACTTGTTGTAAGATTGTTTGCTCTTGCGTAATCATTACCTAAAACTTTACCCCAATGGATAGGTAAAAACACAACTCCTTTTTTGATGGTATCGCTTATTTTTATCCTAACCCGTACTTTACCTCGTTTACTTTCTACAATTGCAATATCTCCATCTTTCAACCTTCTTAAAAACGCATCTACCTGATTGATTTCTAAATATGGATCAGGAATATGAGTAAGTAATCGATTTACTTTTCCGGTTTTAGTTCTTGTATGCCATTGATCTCTAACACGACCTGTAGTAAGAATCAAAGGATATTTTTCATTTAATAATTCTGATGTTGGTTTAATGAACCTGGGAACTACAAACTTTGCATTTCCTGTATTCGTATAGAATTTTTTATCTCTAAATAAATGAGAAGTACCTGGATGATTATTATGCGGTACGGGCCATTGAAAACTTTTTTCTTCTTTTAACCGTTGATAACTTAATCCACTAATATCAATATTGGTGTCCTTTGTTAGCCTGCAATGCTCTTTATACACTTCTTCTGCAGAATTATAATCAAACCCTTTATATCTCATCCTTTGGGCGAATTTCCAAAAGATTTCTGCATCAGGGATCGCTTCTCCTGGCGGATCAATAAATTTAGATAGATACGTAATACGACGCTCACTATTGGTCATCGTACCTTCTTTTTCTCCCCAACCAGCAGCAGGAAGTACTAAATCTGCATGCTCCAGAGATTCTGAACGATGTGAGATGTCCTGCACTATTACAAACTTTGCATTTTTAAGTGCTTTTTCGACCTTATGAGAATTAGGAAGGCTTACCAATGGATTTGTGCAAACAATCCAAATAGCTTTTAGTTTTCCAGTTTCAAGAGCATCAAACATCTCTGTAGCAGTTAATCCTGGTTTACCCGAAATTTCCTTCCCTCTCCAAAAATTAGTAACCTCACTCCTATGTCTTTCGTTTGTTAAATCTCTATGCGCCGCTAAAAGGTTAGCCATTCCTCCTACTTCTCTACCTCCCATAGCATTAGGTTGGCCGGTTAATGAAAAAGGGCCTGATCCCGGTTTGCCTATGTGTCCTGTAAGTAATGATAAATTTAGTAGTGCATTATTTTTATTTACTCCTATTGAGCTTTGATTTAACCCCATAGCCCAAAGAGTCATAAATCCCTTAGCATTACTTATATAAGAAGCTGCTTTTTTTATTTCTTTGACCGAAACTCCACATATTTTAGACGCATCAGTCAAAGAAGTCTTATTTAATGATTCTTTAAGTGCTTCATAATTATCTGTATGGTTAGATATAAAGGTCTTATCTATTTTTTTCTTATCAACAAGACGTCTGGCAATAGCATTAAGCAAAACAACATCAGTTCCTGGTATAATTTGAAGATGGAGGTCTGCTATATCGCAAGACTGTGTTTTCCTGGGATCTATTACAATAATCTTTACATTTGGATTTTTCTCCTTATGTGCTTCAACTCTTCTATATAAAATTGGATGACACCAAGCCGGATTTGCACCTGCAATCATAAAGCAATCAGCAAGTTCAATATCATCATAAGAAATCGGAACACTATCTTCTCCTAAAGCTTGTTTATAGCCAACTACCGCAGAACTCATACATAATCTTGAATTGGTATCAATATTATTAGTTCCTATAAACCCTTTTGCCAATTTATTAACCAGATAATACTCCTCAGTAAGGCATTGACCAGAAACATAAAACCCAACACTATCAGGGCCATATTTTTTTATCATTGTATTAAACACCGCTGTTGCTCTATCCATAGCTTGATCCCAAGACACTCTTTGACGTTTATGTAGTTTACTCCAACGCATTTCGGGATAGAGAATCCTATCGCTTTTATCTTGAATCACATGGTGTAGATTCATTCCTTTAGAGCACAGCATTCCCCGATTTACAGGGTGATCAGAATCTCCTTCTACCGTAATTATTCCTTTTGGATCTTTTTTTGCAATAATTCCGCAACCAACACCACAATAAGAACAAGTAGTTTTATAAGACTTAAATACAGGCATATATTAATTTCAAAAAAATGTACTAATCTCTCAAAACTAAGTATTGTTACGTAGCTTACATAACTTCATAACCCTTTTCTATAAATGATTTGACATTATTATGAAATCAATAAAATACAAGGCGATAAAAAACAATTTTAAGATTATTGGCTATTGATTTTTAATAAAGTGAAAACAAGAAAAAGCCGGCTACAAAAAATGTAACCGGCAACACAAGAAACACTTAAAGCTACTTAATTCTTTAAGAGTTTCAACACTAAATTTTTATATCGTTAAATGGTATATATTATTTGATCTTAAAAGAATAGTCCTTAATCAAGGAACCAATAAAGTATTTTTAAACTAGTTTAAAGATATTAATATTCTCTAAATAGCTCTTTAAATTTATTCTTTTTAGTAAAAAAATTAACTAATAATATAATCAAGTTTAAAATGGTATTTCTATTTAAATAATTTTTATCTGTTCAAAAAAAACACTTAATGATCAATATTATTTACCTCGGTAATACCTTCTTGCAAGTTTATAAACTCTGTACATTTAAACTTAAATTTAATTTGTATTCGCTTCTGTACTATTTCTATTTTTGAAGCCAAATCAAGTCCTTCTGTCTCCTTATGCATCTCTATATCCAGAAATTCTGCAATAGAAGTTTTTATAATTTCTTCTAAATCCATCATCATAGTTTTACTATTATTAATAACTGTTTCTTTTTTAATTATAGGCTGGTATTCTTTTCATTTCTTTTTCTACAGCTTTATCATCTTCTGTAGAAAATTTAATGGCTAACGAGATTACTGCAGTAAAAACCACAAAGATTCCAATAATAAAATATCCGCTGGATACTGCCTGAGAAGAAGCTATAGCTTGAGCAGCTTCAATAGCTTCTTGATTCATTGATTGATTATTTATAATCGCTGTTTTTTCTGCAATTGCAGATTTTGATTTCAAAATCACAGCTGCTATAAATGCTCCCACGTTTCCTCCTGCTCCTACAATACCCGATATTGATCCAATAGCTTTCTTATTTATAAAAGGAACCACAGAAAAAGTAGCTCCTTCTGCCATTTGCACTGTAAGGCTAAAACCAACAAGAAATATAATGCCTAAGGTTAGTCCATCCATACCCGAAAACAATGACAACATAAAGCCTTCAATTCCTAAAATGATTGCAAGAAAAACCACTCTTCCTCTTAACCCTTTTAAACGACCAAACTTATCTCCAAAAAAGCCTCCTAAAGTTCTTGCAAAAATATTCATTAAAGCAAAAGATAGTACCAGGTTTCCTGCTGTGGTTCTTTCTAATTGAAATGTATTTTGAAGATAGTCATCCATAGTGCCATAAACAGTAAGTTCCATACCAAAGCAAGCAGCATATACTAAAAATAATATCCAAACTCTGTAATCCTGTATAGCATGTAAAAAGCTAACCTCATCCTTCTTTGATTGTGGTAACATTCCCTTAGTTCTCAATTCTGAGTAGTTACCATCAGGAGTATCTTTTGTAAAAAAGAAATATACCAATCCCATTAATAAGCAAATTCCTCCAGCTACAACCATACAATATCTCCAAGCTTCAGTTTCAGATACCCCAAAACTTATAACCGCTGCTGCAATAAGTGGCATGCCTAAACGATTAGCGCCTCCTCCTAAATTACCCCAACCAGCTGATGTAGCATTTGCTGTTCCTACAATATTAGGAGCAAACATAATTGAAGTATGAAATTGAGTAATTACAAAAGAGGCTCCTATAAAACCTATAAATAATCGACAAATAATAAACTGCAAAGGAGTTTGAACAAAACCCAATAAAATAACTGGCACTGCTCCCAGAGTTAATAACCAGGTATAACATATACGAGGTCCATAAACATCGCATAACTTTCCTATTATCAATCTAGCAAAAACGGTTCCTGAAACTGCGACTATTATTGAATTCCATTTTTGATCTGGCGTTAGTCCTAAATCTTTAACAACATCTGGCATAAAGGGAACAATTCCAAACCAAGAGAAAAAACATAAAAAGAAAGCGATTGAAGTTATCCAAAATGTTCTTATCGGTAAACTTCTCAAATTTAACAATTGCAACGATGTAGATTTACCACTTGTATTCATAATTACTTGTTTTAGATTATTTATTATTTCTTATCTGCTCTTTAAAGAACATAAAATCTTATCCAAAACTAAGTATAATTACTTATTTTTAATTTTTAAAAACTAAAAAAATACGTATTGCTAGTGTTAATTATATAGTACAAAATTATCCCTATCCGAAATTAAAAATTTAATAATTTAAGCTTAAAAAACTATCAATAATCAAAATACAAATCGTAGCTTAAAAATTTACAATTACCATAAACAAAGGCCTAACCTTACTTTTACTAAGTGAATACATGACACCTAAATGATACAAACCTCTAAATCAGGTCAAAAGGAGTATTTAAGAAACATAATCCTTTGGATATTTTTATGAAATAAGTATATTTACTTATTAACAACAATTAAATTCATCTTTCCATGAAATTAAAAATTACCGTTGTAATGGTAATATTGTTATCGCTAATTGTTATCAAATCTTATAGCCAATCCAAAAACTACGGTTCTATTAGTTATACTAAAGCCATGGATATTTCTGGAAAACAAAGGACATTATCTCAAAAAATGTCTAAAGCATATATACTAATTACAAAAGGGATTAATAATCGTGAAATCAAGAGAGAACTTGAGTATAGTAGAGCTGCTTTTCAGAGAGATTTAGATATTTTAAAAAAAAATGCTTCGAGTGCTGTCCTAAAACTAAACATTAAAAACATTGAAAAAATCTGGAATAAATTCAAAAAGTTAGCGGATATAAACTCTGATTATAACAACTCACTTGAAGTTATGGAATTAAATACCGATTTATTGAAAGCTTGTGATGAGTTAACTTTAAGTATCCAACAAAGCTCTAATTATAATACTCAGTTTTTTCAGAATAAAAATCAAGATTTAGTAGAAACTATTAATACAATAAGCAAGCAACGAATGTTATCTCAACGATTATGTCTGTATTATATAGTTTATAATATGTTTCCAGATAAACAGGAAGAACATTTAAGAATACTCAATCAAACATTTAATGAATTTAATAATACCTCTAGTAATTTGTTGAAATATGAAAACACTTCTAAAGAAATTAGAAAAGAAATAAATATTGTTAAATCTCAGTGGAAAAAGTTTCAAATAAATCAAAGAGGTTTTATAAATCATGAATTTGCATTACAAGAAGTTATAAAAACTACAAACTCAATTACAGAAAGTTACAATAAAATCACTAAGATTTATTTAGGAATGACTAAATAACTATATAACAACTACCTATGAAATTAATTTATATTCTCGGGCTTTATTACTCAATTCCAATACATTTTTAACACCCATTTTTTTCATTAAATTAAATCTGTGCACCTCAATTGTACGTTTACTTATATTTAATTGAGCGGCTATGTCCTTATTTGTCATCCCAGAAACCGCCATATGTAGTATTTGATTCTCTCTTTTAGTTAATTCAAAAGGGTTTTCTACAGAAGTAACGGAGACTTTACTCCAGGTTTTTGACGGAGTATTTGAAGAAGTATTATATACCAAATCTTTTTCTGCCCTTATTTTCTCTACCAAAACAGAAGAAACATCTCCACTAAAATATTTCTCTCCTCTGCTCACCATAGATAAAGCTTTTAAAAACTCATCTTTACCTGCATCTTTAAGCAGATATCCATCAGCTCCTGCTTTTACAGACTGTAAAATATATTCATCAGAATCATGCATTGACAGCATAATTGTTCTAGCGGGTACATCTAATGAAGTAATTTGTTGTACCGCTTCTATTCCTGTCATCTCTGGCATATTAATATCACAAACTACAACATCTGGCATTAAAGATTTAGTCAATCTTATGGCTTCTGCACCATTTGAAGCTTCTCCTATTACTTCGTATTGTTCTTCTTCTTCTAATATAGCGCGAATACCATCCCTAACCATAAAATGGTCATCTACCAATATGATCTTAATCATGGGTTTGACTTTAGTGTTTAAGACGTTGATACATCTAATTTTTCCTTACTTAACAAAGATATGAATATTTCAAAAACACCTTTATAAATTTAATAATTCAAAAATTGTTAATACGTATTTTTATCTAATTTATATTACAAAAATACGTATAAATACTTATTTTTGTACACACAATAATTAGAAAAAAGTGAACGTCTTACAATTATTCACATATTATATTGGCTAAAAAAAACTCTACATGAAAAACAAACTAAATCTCACCGCCATATTGATTTTTTTTATTATAGTTTTTAAAAGTAAAGCTCAAGAATTAAGTATTGATGCAGATATACGGCCTCGATTAGAGTATTCACATGGTTTCGGAAATCTCATTCCTTCTGATACAGATGCTGGAATATTTGTACAGCAACGATCCAGGTTAAAGTTTATTTATAAAACCGATAAGTTTTCATCACATATTAGTGTACAGGATGTTAGTGTATGGGGTGATACTCCACAAATCTCTGCAATAGATGGAAATAATAGTTTTTCACTTGCCCAAGCTTGGATAAACTTAACACTTGGCAAAGGATGGTCAACCAAGCTAGGTAGACAGGTTCTTTCATATGATGATCAAAGAATTCTGGGAGGTCTAGATTGGGCCATGCAAGGTAGATTTCATGATGCAGCTTTGATCCAATATAAAAATCAAAATAATTTACAATTTGACGTTGGGTTTGCATTTAATCAAAATGGAATAAGTAGACAAACCACACTATTTGACCCTAATAATGATAGTAACGCAAGAGCAGTATTTGATTATAAAGGAATGATCTATACCTGGATACATAAGGATTGGCAAAAAATTTCGGGAAGTCTTCTTTTTGTAAACAATTCTTATCAGAATCTGGATCCTACTGATGGAGAAACTCCAATAGATGGTACGATACATCGACAAACTTTTGGTACTCACATAAAAGTTAAACCAAATAATGATTTTAGCTTGCAAATAAATATATATGGACAAACTGGAGATTTTACAGAAAATATAAACTTATCTGCTTACAACGCTTTACTGGAAATAATATACAAACCACGAAATACCATTTTTGCTATTGGGGGAGAGATTTTAAGCGGCGATAATAATGGCGGTAGTGACGGAAAAATAGAATCCTTCTTCCCAATCTTTGGCACAAATCATAAATTTAACGGATATATGGATTACTTCTATGTAGGGAATCATGCTAATAATGTAGGGCTTCAGGACATATATGCTAAAGCAATAATTAAAACAGGAAAACAATCAAATTTATTAGCTAAAGCTCATTATTTTAATGCAGCAGAGAATATTACCGGAACCAGTGATAAATATCTTGGCACAGAATTAGATCTTGTATTTACTCAACAAATATTACCATATGCTACCTTAAAACTTGGATATTCTCATATGTTTGAAGGAGATAATATGCAAATTCTTAAGGGAGTAACCAATCCAAGTGGTATACAAAATTGGGGATGGGCAATGCTTGTAGTACAACCCAATTTTCTTAAATGGAATCCGACAAAAACCGTTAATACACCATAAACCTATACCTGAAACAAAAAAGTCATAAAATACAAAAGAATGACTTTCATAATTTTCCTATTGTATTATTTACAAATTCGCAGTTTCCTCCGTTCATAATTACGTAATCTTTATATAAAAAATACGTATTTATACTTAATTTTGGTTTTTAAATACGTAATTCATGAAAAAGGTAATAATTATAGGAAACGGAATGGTAGGTTATAAATTTTGTGAAAAATTTACTGCCTCAAAAAAATTCAAAGAATATAAACTTATCGTTTTTGGAGAAGAACCAAGAAGAGCTTACGATCGAGTTCACCTAAGTGAGTTCTATACTGGAAAAACAGCAGACGATTTAAGTATGTCTACTGTAGATTGGTATAAAGAAAATAATATCGATTTACATATTTCTGAAATGATCACAAAAATCAATCGAAAAGAAAAAACAGTATTTAATCACAGAGGCGACAAATACTATTATGATTATCTCATTATTGCTACTGGTTCTTCAGCATTTGTACCTCCCATTTCCGGAGTCGGAAAAGAGGGTGTTTTTGTATATAGAACTATTGAGGATCTCCAAGCCATAGCCAGTTATGCAAACAAATTAAAAACTGAAGGAAAGATGCAATCTGCTGTGCTAGGCGGTGGATTATTAGGGCTCGAAGCAGCCAATGCCGTTAAAGAACTAGGATTAAAAACACATGTGATAGAATTCGCTTCTAGATTGATGCCTAGACAACTAGATAAAGGTGGTAGCAATATGCTTCAGTCTAAAATTGAAGATTTAGGAATAAATGTTCATTTAAATAAACAAACTCAGCTAATACAAGGAAATAAAAGTATTGAAGGTCTGCAATATGTTGATGGTACAGAGTTAAAAATAGATATGCTCGTTATCTCTGCTGGTATTCGTCCGCGAGATGAAGTCGCAAAAGAGTGCGGACTTGATATTGGATCGCGTGGTGGTATCGTTGTAGACAATACAATGAAAACTTCTGACAATAATATTTATGCGATAGGAGAAGTTGCTTTGTATAACAATATGATCTATGGATTAGTTGCTCCTGGATATGATATGGCAGAGATAGCAGTTTCACAAATAACGGGTTATAGTGATAAAACTATGGTAGAGCATATAGATATGTCTACCCAATTAAAGCTCATAGGAACCGAAGTTGCTAGTTTTGGAGATGCTCTGTATGAAGAAAATAATGCAGATACCATTGTTTATGAAAATAAACGAAATGGTATTTATAAACGAATTAATATTTCTAAAGACGGTTCCAAGTTACTAGGAGGCATTTTAGTAGGTGATTCTTCAGATTACAACACACTTTTTCAAATTTACAACACATCAATGGCACTCCCTGAGAATCCTGAAGATCTAATTTTAGGTAATCGTGGCGAAAGTAATGATTCTCTTTTAGGAGATATTATGGATTTACCTGATGATGCTCAAATTTGTTCCTGTGAAAATGTAAATAAGAGTACCATTTGTGGATCGATACAAGATACTTCTTGTAAAAATCTAGATGACGTAATATCCAGTACCAAAGCAGGAACAGGATGTGGCGGTTGCAAACCTATGGTTAACGATTTGGTTAATGCCACTTTAAAATCCATGGGTAAAGAAATAAGAGACACCATTTGTGAACATTTTAATTACAACCGACGAGAACTCTATGACATTATTAAGTTAAAAAACTATCGTAAGTATGATGAAGTATTAGATCATCACGGTACAGGAAATGGTTGTGAAACCTGTAAACCTGTTATTGCCTCTATTATGGGTAGTATTTATGCTGATACTGCAAATGAGGAAGAAGTAATACAGGATTCTAATGATCGTTTTCTCGCCAATATCCAACGTAACGGAACATACTCTGTTGTTCCTCGAATTCCAGGTGGAGAGATCACACCAGATAAGCTAATTGTTTTAGGCAAAGTAGGAAAAAAATATGACTTATACACCAAAATCACAGGAGGTCAGCGAGTTGATTTTTTTGGAGCTCGATTAGATCAATTACCTAAAATATGGAAAGATCTTATTGATCACGGTTTTGAGAGTGGTCATGCTTACGGCAAATCGTTAAGGACAGTTAAAAGTTGTGTAGGGTCAACCTGGTGCCGTTATGGAATGGATGAAAGCGTAAGTTTTGCTATTGCTCTAGAAGAACGTTATAAAGGGCTTCGTTCGCCTCATAAACTAAAAGGAGGTGTTTCTGGTTGTATCCGTGAATGTGCAGAAGCTAGATGCAAGGATTTTGGAGTTATTGCAGTAGAAGGAGGTTGGAATCTCTATGTATGTGGTAATGGTGGTGCAAATCCAAAACATGCAGAATTATTAGCAGAGCAGATAGACAACAAAACTGTTATCAAATATCTGGATAGATTTCTAATGTTTTACATCAGAACAGCAGCTCCATTAGAAAGAACCGCTAAATGGTTAGACAAGCTCGAAGGAGGAGTTGGTTATCTTAAAGAAGTGGTAATCCAGGACAAATTAAAGCTTGCCGAAGATTTAGAGCTACAAATGGCAACACTAGTTGATACCTTTCAATGTGAGTGGACCCAAGCCATACAAGATGAAGAAATCATGAAACGGTTCAATCACTTTGTAAACAGTAATGAAACCGATGATAATTTGGTATTTGTACCTCTAAGAGATCAAAAAATGCCAGAACATTGGAAATAAAAATTTATAGTTTTTAGTACGTCTCTTTTAATCTACATCAGACATAAAAACTGTAAGAATAAGTAATTGCTTATATCAAAAACCTGAAACCTTAAAAAATTATGGAAGAAATATTAGATATATATAAAAACACCTCTATAGAAAATGTAAAAATATGGTTTGAAGTTGCCAAAGTAAGTGATTTCCCAAAAAATGGCGGCGCCTGTATAAAATATAAAAAGAAGCAGATAGCAGTTTTTAATTTTGAAAGAAAGAATACCTGGTACGCATGTCAAAATGTATGTCCTCATAAAATGGAAATGGTATTAAGCAGAGGTATGATCGGTGATCAAAATGGAATACCAAAAGTAGCCTGTCCTATGCATAAAAAAACATTCTCTTTAGAGAATGGAGAAAACCTTAATGGTGACCTTGCTTCTATTGCTACATACCCGGTTAAGATTAAAAATAATATTGTATATATCGGCTTTACAGAATAGTTCTTTCTATTCTTAATAATGATATACATCTAACGTCAAAAAATCATAACTTTGTAAGTATAATAATACAATGTATTTATGCCTACCGATAAATTAACAGAAGCCTATAATCTATTTGATAAAGCCAATACCAAAGATCCTAATAAAGAAAGAGTAAACGATCAATTAATAGCAAAAGAACTTATTTATGGGCAAAGAATGACAGAAACTCTCGAGGAGTTTAATCCAACTGCCTCTGAAGCTTTAAAATTAGCGGCAAGATCACAACATATTTGTCGTTGGGAGATCCCACGTAATAGTTATGCAATGGATCGAGTGGGGTATTTAAAATGGAGAGAAGATTTAAAAAAGTTTCATGCAACTAAAGCTTCAGATATTCTTAAAAGCATAGGGTATGAAACCGAAGTAATAGACCGGGTTTCTTTTTTACTTCAAAAGAAAAAATTAAAAAAAGATGATGACACTCAAACACTTGAGGATGTGATTTGTTTAGTATTTCTTAATTTTTATTATGAAGACTTTTTGCAAAAACATTCCGAAGATAAAATCATTGCTATTTTACAAAAAACCTGGAGAAAAATGTCTGAAAAAGGACACGAAGCTGCTTTAAAACTTTCGTATTCTGAAAAAGCATTAGGTTTAATACAGCAGGCTTTAGCATAATCTTATTGAATTGAAAAAAAAGAATTCTTTAGATCAACATATCTTTAATCGTTTTAGTAAAACGCATAGCATTACTTTAGGTATTGTTATAGTGCTTATTCTCAGTGGTCATTTTTATATACAACAACAACTAAATTCTGTTCTTGAGAATAAGCTCTTTATTACTCAAGAAGTCTCATTTTCAGAACAAACAGAAGTTTTATTTTTAGAATATAAAAAAGAAACGGTTCAAAAAATTGAGCATCTTAAAAAAATAGAATACCTTTTAAATATTCTTGTTATTTCAATCCTAATTTTAGAACTCTTTCTGTTGTTCAGACCAATAACTTCAAAAATTAAAAGATATACTTCTACTGTTCTGTCCTCTCAGAAAAAAGCTGAAGAGATAGCTTCTAAAGAGCAAGATTTAAGAATATTACAAGAACAAAATATACACGAATTAGTATCTCTCACTAAAGCAATTGATCAAACCTTATTATACGCACGAGTTAATGAATTTGGAGTAATTAAAAGTTTAGGAGAACAATTTGCTAAACTGTTGAGCATAGAAAATAAACCTGAGAGAAAAAACATAACCGATCTTTTACATTTAGGAGAAATTCAAAAAACCAGACTTCTAGACCTAATCAATCAAAATAAAGGAGGAGTTTATCACGAAGAATTCAAGGTAAATATTATTGAAAACCAAAATACGTGGTTAGATATTTCAATACTCCCGGTATTTAAAGAATCCGGAGATACAGAAAGATTGTTGCTATGCACAGATATTTCTAAACGAAAAGAAGCTCAGAATGAAGTTGAACGATTAAATGCTGAACAATATAAAAGAAAGGAAGAACTTCAAAAATCTAATGCAAGTCTTATTGTTGAAGCTCAGGAAGAAGAACGAAAACGAATCGCAAAAGAGATACATGATAGCATTGGACAAATGTTAACCGCACTCAAATTTAATATTGAATCCATTAATCTAAATAATATTGATAAGGCTACTCAAAAAATAGAAGGGCTTAAAAAACTATCCAAAGACCTTATTCAAGGAGTTCGGATGGCTACTTTTAACCTTACTCCTCCAGAATTGCAAGATTATGGAATATCAATAGCACTTCAAAAGCTGGCAAAAGAACTATCTAAACTCACAGGTAAGAATATACTTTTTGAAAACATTTCTGGTTTTGAACAACGTTTTGAGTCTCTGGTAGAAACTAATCTTTATCGCGTTACACAAGAAGCTGTTAATAACGCTGTAAAATATGCAAAATCAGAATATATTATGGTTTCGGTAAATCATTCTGATGATCTCTTAAGTATTACTATTAATGACAACGGAAAAGGGTTTGACATTACAAGCATACCTTCTACTCCTTTAAACAAAGCAGAAGGAGGAATGGGTTTGTTCTTTATGAAAGAACGTATGAATTATATAAACGGAAGAATATTTATAAATTCAACTCCTGGTGAAGGAACTCGGGTAACCCTTAACTACAAAATTTCTTAAAAAGATTTTTATACCTTATCTGACTTCTTTTTGATCACTTCATTACGATAATAATCAATAATCCCATCTATAGGTCTTCTTACAATATTTCCTACGGTTAGATTATATGGCCAAACAGCAGCTTTTATAATGTCTTCACTAAAGTGGGCTATCGATCCTATAAAATGAATCGGTACATTTTGCGCTTCTGGAAAACATAATACTCTGTTTTCTACAAACTCTTGAATACCCTCAGTAACAACCTTATAAAAATACCCATTACGCTCACTGGTAAAAATAAATTCTGCAAATGTTGCTAAATAGGTATTTGGGTTTTCTCTTTTGTAAAGGTTCTCTTTTATAGAATCAGAAGATAGATCAAAACGTTTCTCAAAATCTGATGCTACTTCTGGAGGCATTCTTTTATAATAATAATCACGTATTAATCTTTTCCCAAAATAGTTACCGCTAGCTTCATCCATAAGAATATATCCCAAAGAATCTACAACCATATGAATATCATCACCATCAAAATAACAACTATTTGATCCGGTACCCAAAATACAGACAATACCTGGCTCTGTAGTGGCAGCATAAACCGCAGCCACCATATCTTCTTTAACTACAATATTGGCATTAACAAAATAATCCTCAAAAACCTTTTTAAGCATGGCAGCAGGTTTTTTTGTACCACATCCTGCACCATAAAAATGTACATTTTCAATCTTTGTACGAAATGAATCCAGTTCGGGATTTTTACGGATTCTTTCTTCTAACAGAGATTTGCCAAACACAGCGGGATTTAAACCCTCTGTACGAGTTTTAAAGACGATTTCTCCTGAATCATCAAGAAGAATCCAATCGCATTTAGTAGAACCGCCGTCAGCTAATAAAATCATTTGTAAATTTATTTGTAGTTACCAAAAGAGAAATTAATCGATCGTATACTATGTCTCCTCGAGCCTGCTCTTTTCATACACCTGAGCAGACTCAATTAACATTAGACGATATATCTATTTTATTATTATAAATTACCTACGTGAGTGGATAAATCAACTAATTTAGTCGAATATCCATATTCATTATCGTACCAGGATACAAGTTTAAAGAAATTCTCATTAAGTGCAATCCCTGCGTTAGCATCAAATACAGAAGTATGTGATTCTCCAACAAAATCCTGAGATACTACATCTTCGTCTGTATATGCTAAGATTCCTTTTAACTCATTTTCTGAGGCTTTTTTCACAACTGCTTTAAGATCATCATAAGTTACTGATTTTTTAGTCTTTACAGTAAGATCTACTACAGAAACATCTGCCGTTGGTACTCTAAATGCCATTCCGGTTAATTTTCCTTTTAGTTCAGGAATTACTTTTGTAACAGCTACGGCAGCTCCTGTTGTAGAAGGTATAATGTTATTTAAGGCACTACGTCCTAATCTGTAATTTTTTCTAGAAGGAGTATCAACAGTAGCTTGTGTTGCGGTAGAAGCATGTACTGTAGTCATTAAACCTTCATCGATACCAAAGTTATCATCAATAACTTTAGCCAAAGGTGCTAAACAGTTAGTTGTACAAGATGCATTAGATACGATTGTATCAGAAGCTTTTACATCATTATGATTTACTCCCATTACAAACATTGGAGCATCTTTAGAAGGTGCAGAAATTACTACCTTTTTTGCTCCTGCTTTTAAGTGTGCATCAGCAGAGTCTAAAGTGGTAAAGATTCCTGTACAATCCATTACTACATCTACTCCTGCAGCATCCCATTTAAGGTCTTCTGGGTTACGTTCTGCGGTTATACGAATTTCATTTCCGTTTACTACAAGGTTTCCGTTTTTAACTTCAATCGTTCCATCAAATCTTCCGTGTACAGAATCATATTCTAATAAATAAGCTAAATGGTCTACATCTAATAAATCATTGATCGCTACAATCTCTACATTATCGCGTTTAGAAGCAATTCTAAAAGCAATTCTTCCTATTCTTCCGAAACCGTTAATTCCGATTTTCAACATACTCATATTTAATAATTTAGTTGTTTATGGTTTTATAAAATGTGGTTACTAAACCGAAGTGATATCGGCTACTTTTATTAATCCGTCATGTTTAAGTAATCTTTTATCTAGTGCGTCTTTAAGAGGAACAATTGTTACGACTTTATGAACAATACCTATCATAACTTCACTTTTTCCTTCTAGTAATGCTTCTACAGCTCCTACTCCAAGTTTACTTGCTAATACTCTATCATAGCAGCTTGGAGCTCCTCCTCTTTGAATATGTCCCAGTACAGAAACTCTTACTTCATAATCATCCAGGTTTTCTTCAACATATTCTCCTAGTTCAAAAATATTTTTACCTGATTTATCTCCTTCGGCTACTACTATAATACTTGAGGTTTTTCCCGTCTTTTTACTCTTTTTAAGAGAATCAATCAATCTTTCTACTCCCATATTCTCTTCGGGAATCAAGATTTCTTCTGCTCCTGCTCCAATACCAGCATTAAGCGCAATATCTCCTGCATCGCGACCCATTACTTCTATCAAAAACAAGCGATTATGTGAACTTGCCGTATCCCTGATCTTATCAATAGCTTCTACAACAGTATTTAATGCGGTATCATATCCGATAGTATAATCAGTACCATTTATATCATTATCTATGGTTCCAGGAATTCCTACAACTGGAAAATTAAACTCTTCTGATAATTTAAGCGCTCCGGTAAAGCTTCCATCTCCTCCTATTACAACTAAAGCATCAATATTATTTTTGATTAAACTCTCGTGTGCTTTTTGTCTTCCTTCTAGAGTTCTGAATTTTTTAGAGCGGGCAGATTTAAGAAATGTTCCTCCTTTATTAATAATATTACGAACCGAACGAGCGTTGAGTTCTTCGACTTCATTATTAATTAGTCCTTCATAACCTTTATAAACACCAAAGCATTTTATTTCATAATAACTACAAGCTCGAACGACTGCTCTAATCGCAGCATTCATACCAGGAGCGTCTCCTCCTGAAGTAAGTACAGCTATATTTTTAACTTTTTTTGTCATCGAAGCCAAATCTATCGTTAATGGCCTTAATAACCTAATTTGCCAAAAAACTAAAACGTTTTCGGTTAATAAATTCAGTATTTCCTCACAAAAAAGAAGTTATTTTAACACATTTTTCAAGAATTGCGTTAAGAAAAAAATGATATCACAAAGAAACTATTCCTGAAACCTGTCTATAAAAACTTGATTTAAAATAAAAGAACGACATATTAAAATATGCCGTTCTTTTATAAAAATTAACACCCTCTATTGATACAAATCGTTTTGACTTATAACAATCCCATAGAAAATGTTATTAATAATATTCTACCTATTTGATAAACCTTTTAGTAGTAATTTTACCCTTGTCATCATAAATTTTAATAAAATAACTTCCTTGTCGTAAATTCTGGATATCTATTGAATTTGTTTTAGAAACACCTATTAATTTAGAATTCAAGTCATAGATTTCTGTTTTTTTTATGGAACCAGAATATTGGATAACAATCTTGTCCTTACCAGGATTTGGAAATAGTACGGGTTCTTGTGATTCTATTTGTTGCTCAGTTGGATTTATTTTATTTACTTCTGCTCCATTGGGTCCTGAGAATATTTGACTTACTACACCAAGTTGTTCGTTTGTAGGATTACAATCGGTCATTTCTATTCCTGTCCATCTAATAACCCACTCTCTGTCTTTTGCTGTACTAGCTCTTAACGGATTAGGAAAATTTAGAGATCCTACTGTAGGTAAATCTGACGGCGCATCTGTCCATCTTAAATATACCCTGAAACCTGTTGGTGTTATATTATATAAGGAAGGAGCTCCAGAGATGTACCAATGATACCCCTTGTTCCCAACTGATTCTAATGTTACTAAATAATGAGGTGTTGTTTTGAATCCACAAGATTTTGTGTCAACATCAACATAAATACCGGTTGTGTTATAATCTACCCAATCATTTGGAGAAGTAACTCCTTGACCTATTTTAACTTGTGCATTAAGAATAATCAAATTAAAGGCAATAAAAAAAAGAGATAATAAAGTTTTAAGAGAATTCATTGTGTAAAGTTTTAAAATAAATTAGTGTTTTTAGGTTGTTGATTTAGCTAAATCTATATGCAATCTAAATTACTAAAAAACCTTATCCTTCATATGTGGATGAACCACAAAATAAAGGGAAATTTCCCCTTTGTTATTTCCGTTAATGCTATATCAAATTGACGGCAATAAATAACTTACTGTGATGATATAAAAAACGACCTGTAATAACAGGTCGTTTAATCAGTACAAATTACTTTATATTATTCTTTGATCAGAATCTTATACTGCCAAGGTTTAAATTGTAATTCTTTATCAGGTGATCCTTCAATCGTTTCTTCTGAAAGATAGTCTTTGAATTTTCCTGTAAACGTTACTTTAAAGGTAATTGGTGTTTTATTCATATTTGCTATAAAGACCACTTTCTTTTCTTCTTTTTCTCTTACAAAAGCTAACACCTTATCATCTTGTGATGTTTTAAGACGTGTGTAGGAAGCAGCATTTTTTCCACCGTGTAACGCAGGGTTTGTATTTTTAAGTTCTCCTAGTTTTTTATAAAGAGGGAAAAATTTTCTTTTCTTTTTAATTATAGTATCTTTTTCAAAAAACAATAATCGTTTATCCATATCATATTCTTGTCCAGAATAGATTAATGGCATCCCAGGAGCAACGTAAGAAAGCGCCGCAAACATTTCTCCCGAATCTCCCATACGTTCTTTTACAGTTCCATTCCAGGAATTTTCATCGTGATTAGAAGTGAAATTCATTAAAATATCATCTGCAGCATACATAGAGTCTATTTGTGCCATTCTTTTATCCCACTCTTCAACATTAGCTTTTCCTTGAGCAATATCATTCATTTTATGATGAGTATCCCAACCATACCCCATATCAAATGCATTTTTCATTAATTCTGGTTCCCATCCTTCTGCCAGCATAAATACTGGCTTGATTTTTTTAAGTTCTGCAACTGTATTATCCCAAAAATCAACTGGTACCATTCCTGCTACATCACATCTGAATCCATCTACACCTTCTTCTTTAATCCAGTAGATCATATCATTTTTCATTTGTTCTCGCATTTCTACATTATCATAGTTAAGGTCTGCAACATCAGTCCAGTCTGTTCCTACTGTATGTGTAATATTACCATCTTTATCTTTAGTATAGTAATCAGGATGATCTTTCAACCAGGTATGATCCCATCCTGTATGATTTGCAACCCAATCAAGTATAACATAAATCCCATTATCATGAGCTGTCTTTACTAATTCTCTAAAATCCTCAATGGTTCCAAATTCTGGATTTACTTTTGTGTAATCTGATATTGCATAATAACTCCCAAGAGACCCTTTGCTTTTAGTTATGGATATTGGGTATATAGGCATAATCCAAAGTATTTTAACTCCTAATTCCTTCAATACAGGGATATCCTTAGTAAAAGCTTTAAAAGAACCTTCTTCTGAATATTGGCGAATATTAGCTTCATAAATCACAGCGTTCTCCATCATTTCAGCATTGACTGTCAATAAAGTCTCTGCATCTTTTTCTACAACTTCGGTATCAGTTTTTGCAATTGTTTCTTCTTTTTTTGCTTTTGCACAGGATAATATTAATCCTGCTATCATAAAGCTTAAGATGATTTTTTTCATTTATATTATATTAATGGGTTATTTTAATTCTAGAATCATAGAAGTCTTAGACTTCAGTATAAAAGGTTCTGTAATATCAATGTTAGTATCTGTAATAATATCAGTTCCTAGTTTATGGTTTTTAATACCTTCTTTGAAACGATCCACATCTATTTTCTGATCCTTGGTATTATTATTTATTAAAACCATAACGCTTTTTTCTTTGGTATACCTGAAATACACATAGACATTATCAAAAGGGATGAATTGTAGTAATTTTCCTGTATGAATTGCCTGAGCATCTTTTCTCCAGTTAAGTACTTTTTTAGTAAAGGCATGATATGCTTCCTGATCATTGGTTCTACCGTTCTGTGAATCACTATTCACAAATGCATTTTGAGTATCTTGTTTCCACCCTCCTGGAAAATCTCTTCTGATATCTCCATCTCCTTTTTGATCGCGATTACCAAGCATCCCTATTTCATCACCATAATAGATTTGAGGAATACCTCTGGTTGTTAGTATTAATGTCATCGCCATTTTATATTTATTAATATCGCTTTGGTAAATTTCATTAATGCGGTTGGTATCGTGATTTCCCGGAAACAAAAGGATGTTATTTATATCTGGGTATAAAAAATCATTGGTAAAGTTATCATATGCTTTGATCATACCTTTATTCCATGAATCTTCATCTTCATTAAATATAACGGTGATTGCATCGTGTAATGTAAAATCCATTACAGATGGTAAATAGGAGTTATATCCATCAATCGCTCCTATTTTACTATCTTTTTGCCAGTAAGCCATTTGCGCCTGATCATGCATCCAAACCTCTCCTACTATATTAAAATTGGGGTACTCATCCATAATGGATTTGGTCCATTTGGCTATTCCTTCTTTATCATTATATGAATAGGTATCAACTCTTAAACCATCTAAGTCTGCATATTCTATCCACCATATTGCGTTTTGAATAATATAATTAAGTAATAATGGGTTACTTTGATTCATATCTGGCATGGTAGTATCAAACCATCCATCCATACACCCTTTACTATCTATTGCTGAAGCATTGTTATCAAATTGTGTAGTCATACGATAATTACTTCTTCTAAATCCTTCTGGCCACTGATGAATCCATTGTTTAGTAGGTAAATCTTTAATCATCCAATGTTTAGAACCCCAATGATTTGTAACATAATCCATGATAAGTTTCATGTCACGTTTATGCATTTCTGTTGCTAAACGTTTATAATCTTCATTAGTACCAAATCTTGGATCTATTTTATACATATCGCTTTGCGCATATGTATGATATGAATATGTTGGCTCATTATCCTCTAATAAAGGAGTGCTCCATAAAGCCGTTGCGCCCAAATCATCCAGATAGTCTAAATGTTCAATTACTCCCTCTATATCACCTCCATGTCTACCTCCAGGGTTAGAACGATCTGCTTTTTCCACCGTATCAGGGTGTGAATCATTCTTAGAGTTTCCATTAGCAAAACGATCTGGCATTATTAAATAGATAACATCACTACTGTCAAAACCTTTGCGTTGAGCAGAGTTTTCTTTTCTTGGCTTAAGCTCATACGGCTGAGAAAACACAATCTTATTGTTTTCTTTAAAATTAATTGAAACCTTTCCTGCTTTTACATCTTTAGTAATTACAGTAATAAAAAGATAGTTTGGGTTTTCGGTTTTTATAATATCACTAACTTCAATCCCTTCTATTTCTACATCATATTTTGCAATGTCTTTACCATAACACATCAATTGTAGTTCATTATGCTGCATTCCGCTCCACCAAAATGGAGGCTCTATTTTTTCAACCTGTGCATGTGCAACAGCAATAAAGCACCAGGCTAGCAGAACTATTAGTTTACTTTTCATGTATTTGTTTTTTATTATTCTAGAAGTGTTAAAAATCCATAAGAGGATTCTTTTCTTGTACATTTCTGATCCAGATATTAAAACCTATAATCAGAATTGGAATAACTATCCCAGAAATATACTTTTCTGAGATAGTTTCTCTTTTAATCAATACTGTTATAAATTATATATTGATTAAACTATTTGGAGAGATCGTAAATTCTTTTCCGTCAACATAAATGACTAATTCCTGATTTCCTTCAAGATTGAAAGAAGTGCCTTCTTGTGATACCTTTACTTTTAAGATTTGGTTTCTAAAATTCACATTAAAGGTATACCCTTTCCATTCTTTAGGAATTTTGGGAGTAAAAGATAAGGTGTCATTTTTAATTCTTAGGCCTCCAAATCCTTCGACAATACTCATCCAAGTACCAGCCATACTGGTAATATGCAATCCTTCTTCTACTTCTTTATTATAATCATCAAGATCTAATCGGGATGTTCTCAAGTAGAAAGTATATGCCTGATCCATTCTATCCAAAGTTGCTGCCTGTATACTATGCACGCAAGGAGAAAGTGAGGATTCATGAACGGTAAAAGGTTCATAAAAATCAAAATGTCGAGCCAATTCTTCTTTTGTAAATTGATCTTCAAACATATAGAACCCTTGCAATGTATCTGCCTGTTTTATATACGGCGATCGCAAGATTCTATCCCAACTCCACTTTTGATTAATCGGTCGTTGTGATTTATCAAGATCGCTAACCGTTATTAACTCCTTATCCAAGAAACCGTCTTGTTGAAGGTATACCTGATGTTTTTCTGAATACGGAAAATACATTTTATCAGCCACCTCTAGCATCGCATTGATTTCTGACTGATTCAAATTTGTTTTTTCTAGTATTCTGTTATAATCACTTTGATATTCGGTTTTAACTTTTGTAATACTTTCAACACAATATTCTATACACCATTTTGCCAGATAATTCGTGTACCAATTGTTATTAATGTTATTTTCATATTCATTGGGTCCAGTGACTCCAAGAATAACATATTTTTCTTTATCTGTTGAAAACGTAGCTCTCTGATGCCAGAAACGAGCTATTGCTATCATTACTTCTAATCCTTTTTCTGGGATATAACTATAATCCCCTGTATATCTTACATAATTATATATTGCAAATGTCATTGCTCCATTACGATGGATTTCTTCAAAAGTGATCTCCCATTCGTTATGGCATTCTTCTCCATTCATGGTTACCATTGGATACAAAGCTGCTCCATTGGTAAAACCTAGTTTTTCTGCATTTTCTATGGCCTTTTCCAGATGATTATATCGATATGTCAAAAGATTTCTGGCAACTAGTTGATCTTTTGTTGCCATATAGAAAGGAATGCAATATGCCTCTGTATCCCAATAAGTGCTTCCTCCATACTTTTCTCCTGTAAATCCCTTAGGTCCAATATTTAATCTGGCATCTTTACCTAAATAAGTTTGATTTAATTGAAAAATATTAAATCGTATTCCTTGTTGTGCTTTTACATCTCCTTCGATAGTAATATCTGCCATTTCCCATATCTTGGACCATCCTTGTCTTTGTAAATCCAATAACGCATCAAAACCTGATTCTGAAGCTTGTTTCAGTACAGTAGCACTGGCAGAAGATAAATCTTCTTCTTTATGATTAAGTGAAACGGTATATCCTCCATATTTACAAACTTGAGCAGTACTTCCTTTTGATACTTTTAGCGTATACCTAAGTCCAACCCGATTTTTATTAGTTTCTTCCAATGGATGTTCTTCTTGTAATTGTCCATCTAGGTATATTTGGTTTAACATTCCGGTACAAGCGTGAAACTCGGTTTTCATGGTTTTTGAACATATATATGCACCATTACCCTTATGAGCTACCTCATAAGTATCCCAAAACTTGTCATCCCAATTGGTATCTTCATTAGTTATTCCTGAATCCAGATATGGAGTAAAGTCGATCTCTGCATCCTGATTTATTGGACTTACTTCATATTTAATAGCTCCTACCTCATCCAAATCAATACTTAGAAAACGTGTAGACTTAACAATTACCTCAGTTTTGTTTTGTAAGACCGCTTTAAAAGAACGTTGATACCAACCTTCTTTCATATTTAACTCTCTACGAAAATCAGTAACCAATCTACATTTATAAAGATCTAGTTTTTCGCCATTAATTACTACGTCTATTCCAATCCAATTTGGAGCATTAAGTACTTTTGCAAAATACTCTGGATATCCATTTTTCCACCAACCTACTCTAGTCTTATCTGGATAATATACTCCTGCAATATAACTCCCTTGAAAAGTAGGTCCAGAATAAGTTTCTTCAAAGTTGGCACGCTGTCCCATTGCTCCATTCCCTATACTAAATAGGCTTTCTGAGGATTTAACTCTTTCTACATCAAATCCTTCTTCAATAATTGACCAGTTATCTGGTTTTATATAATCCTGATTCATTGGTTTCTTTTTTAGTCCACTAAGCAAATACCTGTTTTTACATTCTATGGTAGTAGAACATAAAGTTTGCTTAGATTGTTCTCGTTTTTTTGGTTGTTATTAATTGATTAATAAATTTTTCTGTTATTTCTGTAAAGTCTTTAAAAACATAATCTGCTTCTTTTAAAACTACAGGATCACCTATTCCAATACTGATCATATTAGTTATATTGGCTGCCTGAACTCCGGCTACTGAATCTTCAAATACTATACAATCTTCTGGAGCTACTTTTAGTTTCTGTGCCCCGATCAAAAATACTTCGGGGTCTGGTTTTGCTTTTGACACATCGGTTCCGTCTACGATTACATTAAACTTTTCTAAAAGCTTAACTTTTTGAAGAATTATTCTTGCATTTTTACTGGCAGACCCTAATGCTACGGGTTGTTTATTAGTGATCAAATATTCAAGGATCTTAGGTACATCAGGTAATATCTCTGTAGTATCCATTTTTGAAATATACTCCAGGTATTCTTCATTCTTTTCCTTCATTAACCTTGTAAACTCTTCTTCAGATATAGTTTTATTTCCCCATTCTAATATTTTTTCTAAGGATCGTACTCGACTAACCCCTTTTAATTGCTCATTTTGTTCTGAAGAAAAAGAAATCCCCAATCCATTGGCCAGGTTTTGCCAAGCCAGAAAATGATATTTTGCGGTATCCACAATAACACCATCTAAGTCAAATATGAATGCTTTTTTCATCTGTTTATATTTACTGTTTTAGTGGTCAGATAGAATTTTTGACGATTAAAACAATCACTATCTATTTTGTTTATTTAAAGATTTTTAAATCGTGTCGGTTTTATTATTAAGCTTCTTTTGGATTATAACTTATTGCATCTTTATTGGTAATGAACAAGTTACACAGTCCAGCTATTAATAAACTTATACCTGCCACTACCATTGCATTAATCGTTTCATCTCCAATAAGTTTATAGGCAAAATTGACTCCACCTATTGCCGCTATAATTTGAGGGATCACAATAAACATGTTGAATATTCCCATAATGACTCCCATTTTTTTGGGGTCAACAGAACTGGATAGCATCGCATAAGGCATTGATAAAATACTACCCCAAGCAAAACCGATTAATGAGAATGATAAAATTAACCAGGTGGGAGAAGGAATAAAATACATAGAGATAAAACCTATTCCTCCCATCATTAATGACCCTAAGTGTACTAGTTTTCTATTGATTCTTCTTCTTGATGTGTAAAAAGTGAGAATCAGGGCAAATGCCATAGAAGATAACCCATAAACTCCCATATATCTTCCTACGTCATTTGATGATTTTTGAAAAGCTGTATTGGCTACTTCAAATGCTTTTGCCGATTCTGGAGTATTCATATCATATTCTGATTGAATTGGAACCGGTGTTTTAAAAACATGTTCTGTTAAGGCTGGATTTGCCAAACTCCACATCGTAAAAAAAGCAAACCAGCTAAAAAACTGAATCAAACCTAATTTTTTCATAGTAAGTGGCATACTTCCTATATTATTAAGAATATCAGGGATGAATTGATTTTTCTTCTTTTTCTCTCTTTCAAACTCTTCCATATCTTCAGGTGGGTATTCTGAAGTAGTAAATACGGTATATAGAATACTGGCAAGAAAAACAAAACCTCCAATTGCAAAGGCCACTTTAACCGACATAGGAACCACTCCTGTTGCTGCAGAATCGCTCACTCCCATTTGAGAAACCATCCAAGGCAAATTACTGGCTACCCAGGTACCGATACCTATAATTAAGGTTTGTGTTACAAACCCATAAGAACGTTGAGAATCTGGTAACTTATCTGCTACTAAGGCTCTAAATGGTTCCATGGATATATTAATGGAAGCATCGAGAATCCATAAAAATCCTGCTGCCACCCATAGTGTTGGAGAATGAGGCACTAGAAATAATGCGATAGAACTAAGTATCGCTCCTATTAAGAAATAAGGCCTACGTCTTCCCCATTTTGGACTCCAGGTTCTATCACTGAGATATCCTATAATAGGTTGAACCAACAAACCTGTTAAGGGGGCAGCAATCCATAACAAAGGGATCGCATCTTTATCCGCACCTAACGTTTGAAATATTCTGGACATGAATCCGCCCTGCAAAGCAAAGCCGAACTGTATTCCCAAGAAACCGAAACTCATGTTCCAAATCTCCCAGAAACCTAATTTGCGCTTGTTCATCAAGTAAAAGTTTTAGTATTACTATGATAAGCGTCAACTTATCAAAACTTATGTTAGTAGAAAGTGAAAATATAAGTTCTGATAGGGGTCAAATATATTATATATTTTTAAATAAATGAGATTACTCCTAATTTTTTTTTGTTGATTGCCTTTGTATCAAGCTAGTATCTATGATAACTGTTTTATACTCTTCTGTTACATCATCTTCAACCTCTAACTTATCGATAAGAAGCTTAGCCGCTCGCACTCCCATCTCTTCTCCATGTTGACTTACAGTTGTTAAACTGGGTATAAAATGTTTTGAAAGAATCCCATCTGTAAATCCAATAATCGAAACATCATCTGGAACTCCTTTACCCTGTTCTTTCAATACCTTAGCGGCAGTTACAGCAAATAATTCGTTAACCGCAAAAATTGCATCGATATCTTTATTTTTAAGAAAATCAGCTATTTCTGATTCACAATTATCAACATCTTCAATCTTAAGAATATATTCTTCTTTTTCAGGAACATCATAGGCTCTTAAAGCCCTGAGGTATCCATTTGTTCTAAGTTTACCTACACTAATATAATCTACTGTAGTAAGGATTGCAATTTTTTTACAGCCCAAAGTCAGAAGGTGATTCGTAGCCGTTTGAGCTCCTTTTATATCATCTATAATTACTTTATCACAAACCACCTCATCAATAATCCTGTCAAAAAGAACTACAGGCATTCCCTGACTCATTGTTTCCTGGATATGATGATAATCTTTTTTGAGTTGAGTTTCTTTGGCAACTGATAAGATAAACCCGTCAGCACTCCCACTAGCCAGCATTTCTAAATTAATTACTTCTTTATCAAAAGAGTTATTTGAGGAACAAATAATCACATTATATCCTTTCTCATTAGCTACCTTCTCTACTCCACCAATAACTGTTGTAAAAAAGTGATGTACAATCTCTGGGATAATAACGCCAATCGTTTTGGTCTTCCTGTTCTTAAGGCTTAATGCAATATTGTTTGGCTTATAGTTATACAGTTTAGCAAAGGCTTTTACTTTTTGTCGGGTATCTAAACTAATCTCTACACTATCTTTTAATGCTTTTGATACCGTAGAAATGGAAACATCTAGTTCTTTTGCGATTTGTTTTAATGTAACTTTTTGTTTCATCTCTTCTTTGGGATTGTGTTTTTGTTTATTAGATGAAATTAACCATAAAATTCTTTAAAGCACTATAAAGAATTGTTATAGCTCATTTCATTCTCCTGAAATTTTTATTAAACCTCAAATTTTAGCACGAAAATATGCGATATGATCATATTTATACTTAAAATTTTAACAGAATTTTAAAAGTTATCCACACGCAAACGTTTGCGTAAAGCTACGGCTGTACCGTAACTAAGATTTTTATATACATTGGCTTTCAGAAAGTGAAAATATAAGGCTAAAAACAATTAAAAACTAATAAATTTTATATGAAAACATTTACTAAAAGCACATTGTTTTTCCTGTGGTTGATTCCGATGAGCTTTTTTGCACAGTCGACTGTCAGTGGTACAGTGACTGATGCTGGAAATGGTCAACCGATTCCCGGTGTGAACATTGTTGTTAAGGGAACAACAAATGGAACTACGACGGATTTTGACGGATTATATTCTTTGGCTAATGTAGGAAACGGAGATATTCTTGTGTTTTCTTATATCGGTTTTATAACCAAAGAAGTTACATATTCTGGTCAAACCCCAATAGATGTTATCCTAGATGAAGACGCAGCAGAACTTGAACAAGTAGTACTTATTGGTTACGGTTCTGCCCGTAAGAAAGATTTAACTGGATCTGTAAGCACAGTTACTTCTGAAGATTTTAATAAAGGAAACATTGTTTCTCCAGAAAACCTATTAAATGGTCGTGTAGCTGGTGTTACAATAAATGCTGGTGGTGCTCCCGGTTCTGGTGCGGCAATCAGAATTCGTGGAGGTGGATCTCTTGCGGCATCCAATGACCCTCTTATTGTAATTGATGGATTACCTGTGAGTAATAACGTAGTAGGTGGATCTCAATCCATTCTTTCTTCGATAAACCCAAATAATATAAAATCATTTACTGTTCTTAAAGATGCTTCGGCTTCTGCAATTTATGGTAACAGAGCATCTGCTGGTGTTATTATTATTGAAACTATTAAAGGAAGTAAAGGGTTAAAAGTTGATTATAATTTTCAATCAGGACTATACACAATTCCTAATGAAGTAGATATATTTTCTGCAAATGATTTTAGAAATTTGGTAACTCAACAAGCCCTTGTAAATCCAAATATCAATCCTTCTTTATTAGGAACAGCCAATACTGACTGGCAAAACGAAATATACAGAAATGCTGTATCTACCGATAATAATATTTCTGTAAGAGGTTCTTTGTTTGATGTTTTACCGGTACGTCTTTCTGTAGGTCACTTAGATCAAGATGGTTTACGATTAACGAGTGGTTTTAAAAGAACTTCTACCTCATTAGTATTGAATCCAACTTTTCTTAATGGCGCACTTAAACTTAATTTAAATGCCAATGCAACTTTTGAAAAAAGAAGATTTGCAGATGGTGTTGAAGGAGCTGCAATCGCATTTGACCCCACTCAACCAGTAAGAGATCCTAATTCTCCGTTTGGAGGTTTTTTTGAATATGATAGCCTCAATGCAGACGGATCTCTAAACAATATCCTAGCTGTAAGCAATCCTGTTGCTTCTCTTTTACAAAGAAACAATCGCAGTACTGTAGATCGTTACTACGGGAATTTTAAAGTAGATTATTCTCTATGGTTTTTACCAGAACTTACTGCCACTGTTAATATTGGTTTTGATGAACAAAACGGAGATGGTTTTAATGAATTATCCCGTGAAAATAGTGGCGGTCAACTGTTAAGTGATGGAACTTTAGATGGTTCAAGAGTAGAATTTACTAGTTATAGAAGAAATACTTTATTTGACTCTTATCTTAATTATAAAAAAGAATTAGGTAACTTAAATCTTGATGTAACTGCAGGATATTCTTATCAAAAATTTAGAGTAGAAGATTTTAATACAGGAGAATTAAGAGGAGATAGCCAATCTAATCAAGCAATTAGAGCATTTGATCCAGATCTGGTATTAGCAGCATTTTTTGGAAGAGCAAATTTTTCATTACAAGACAAATACCTATTAACTCTATCATACAGAAGAGATGGTACTTCAAGATTTAGTGAAGATAATAGATGGGGTAACTTTCCTTCTGCAGCACTAGCCTGGAATATTTCTGAAGAAAACTTTCTATCTGATTCCAGTACTTTAAGTAATTTAAAACTTCGTTTAGGATATGGAGTAACAGGACAAGAAAACATAGGTGCTGGTCAGTTTAATAAACTACCTTACTTAGCTCAGTATCAATTAGGTCAAAATACATCACAATATATATTTGGTAACGCAGCAATTACAGTTGCCAATCCTTCATTAAGAAACGAAGAACTTCAATGGGAAGTTGCTACACAGTACAATATCGGTTTAGATTTTGGATTATTCAGTGATCGTATTAGTGGTTCTGTCGATCTGTATAGAAGAGAAACTGATGATTTATTTATTAGTGGTAGTTTACCGGATGGTGCTAATTTTGGAAACATCGGACCACAAAACCTTGGTGAGCTACTTACTGAAGGTATTGAAGTTAATCTAAATGCTGATGTAATTAGAAACAGAGAATTTACCTGGAATGTAAACTTTAACGCTGCGTTAATTGATCAGGAAGTAGAAAAGCTTGTTGGTGGTGAAGATCAATTAGTAGGACCATCTGTAGGAGGTACTGGAGGTAATATTCAACTTCACAGAGAAGGTTTTGCTCCTTTCTCTTTCCTTGTATTCAAGCAACTTTATGATAACAACGGCGCTCCTATAGAGGGAGCTTATGCTGACCTTAATGGTGATAACATCATTAATAGCGAGGATAGATATATCTATAGAAATCGAGACGCAGATCTTACCATGGGATTCCAGTCTAATATGACGTATAAAGGTTTTGATTTATCCTTTAATTTAAGAGCTAATGTAGGAAACTATGTATTTAATGCTGTAAATGCAGGTGCTACATATAACGCCATTAACAATAACGGAACTTTGTCTAATATCAATACCTCTGTATTGAACACTAACTTTAATGTATTTGGAGATACTTTTCAATCAGATATATATGTTGAAAACGCTTCTTTCTTAAAGATGGATAATATAACTCTTGGATATACATTTAATAAGTTCTTTGGAGATACTTCAACATTCCGTTTATGGACAGGAGTTCAAAATGTATTTACGATCACCGAATATTCAGGTTTAGATCCTGAAATTTTCTCTGGAGTAGATCAAACGATCTTTCCAAGAGCTAGAACATTCTTAATGGGTGCAAACGTAAAATTTTAATTAATAGTTATGAAAATGAATATAAAAACTAATTATTACAAGTATTTACTATTGATGGTTATAACTATCACATTAAATGCTTGTACAAGCGATTTAGATCAGGATCCCAGAGATGACAGTGTTTTTATCGATGAGGAATTCTACTCAGACCCTGCATCTTATGAACAAGCAATAGCAGGAGTATATGGTAATTTATCATTAACTGGTTTAACTGGACCAACATCTTCAAATATTGGAGGTCTGGATGCTGGTACTAGTCAATATGGTCGTGGTATTATGAATATGCAAATATTCACTACAGATGAGATTGTATGGACTTATATTAATGATGAAAGTGGTTTTATAGATGATCTACAAACCTCTACCTGGACAGGTGCTAATACCATTATTCGTGGTTTCTTTAGTAGAGCTATGTTTTCTGTGGCACTTTCTAACGAATTTTTACGTCAAACTACAGATGCTAAATTAGATTCAAGAGGTGTTACCGGCGAATTAAGAACCGAAATAGCATCTTATCGTGCAGAAGCAAGGCTATTAAGAGCTTTGGCTTATTATCATTTAATGGATTCTTACGGAAGAGCTCCTTTTTATACAGAAAATGATCCTGTAGGTAACTTACAAGGTCCTGAATTTAATCGTTCTGAGCTTTTTGAATTTATTGAATCAGAATTAACAGCTATTGAATCAGAACTTGCCGATCCAAGACAAAATGAATATGGAAGAGCTGATAAAGGAGTAGCTTGGGCTATTCTTGCTAAAATGTATTTGAATGCTCAAGTATATATTGACCAAGATAGATATAGTGATTGTATAACGTATTGCGAAAGAATAATCAATGGAGGATATACGTTGGCTAATAACTACAAAGATCTTTTCAGAGGTGATAATGATATCAATCAAGCAGCTAATGAGATTATCTTTCCACTCGTTGCAGATGGACAGTTTGTTCAGAATTTTGGACCTACTACTGTAATGACAAATGGCGCTGTAGGTAGTATCGAGCAAAATGGAGCAAACCTTGGCGTATCTGCCGGAGGTTGGGGAGGTGCCATCAGAATCGCCCCTCAGTTTTCAGAAAAATTTGACGGTACTGATTTTGATAATGATGATAGAAATACCATTATTAAGGAAGAGAGAACTCCTGAAATCACAAATATTACTGATCCTGGAACTGGTTTTGTTTTAGAAAAATTTACTAATGTAACTACAACAGGAGAAACAGGTACAGATCCTAACAACACATTCTCTGATGTGGATTTTCCGTTATTCAGATTAGCAGATATTTACTTAATGTATGCAGAGGCTAGTTTAAGAGGTGGCGGAGGTAATGCAGGAACAGCTTTGGGCTATATCAACGATCTTAGAAATAGATCAAACGCTGCAACAATCACTTCTGGAGATCTTACACTAGATTTTATTATTGACGAAAGAGCAAGAGAACTTTACTGGGAAGGTCACAGAAGACAAGACCTTATTCGTTTTGGATTATTTTCAGGTGGTGCCTATAACTGGGCTTTAAAAGGAAATTCTCAAAACGGTATTTCTATTCCTGGATTCAGAGATTTATTTCCAGTACCTGATGCGGCAAGAGCTGCAAATCCAAACCTGGGTCAAAACCCTGGCTACTAATAACTAAACTCAAAATTTTAAAAATAAAAGCAAAATGAAAAAAGTATCAATAATCATAATAGCATTAGTAACCTTAATTGGTTTTAATGCTTGTACTGACGATGACGCATTAATATTTACTGCGCAAGACCCTGTTGAAGCTATTACATTTATAAATTCTGTATCACCAGAATATGTCTTAACTACTGAGACCCTGGACAATACAGCAGAGAGATTTGTATGGGAATCTCCTGATTTTGGAGTTGACACTGCTATCACTTATGAAATACAAGGTTCTGGAGAATCTACTTTTGCTAATTTTAGATCTTTAGGAACCACTTCTTCTAATGATATTGCAATAACTGTAAGACAAATGTTTGACTTAGCCGGAGACGCGGGGTTAGACAACGACCCTGAAACCTCGCAAACAAATGCCGATGGTACTCCTGTACTTGATGGAGAAGGAAATCCTGTTCCTAATAACTTAGGCGAAATCTTTTTTAGATTAGTTGCTTCTGTTGGAACTACTGATGGAGGACCTTCTACAACTTCAGATGTATTGCCTGTTACTGTATCTTTACCAGAACCAACTGGTGAAGAGCCAATTGTTTTGTTAAGAGAGTTATTCTTTGTTGGTAATGCTACTGCAGCCGATTGGAATAACAACAACAACAACAATCCAATGGTGAGAGATCCTCAAAATGAAAACGTATATAGTTTTAGAGGAAGAATTAATGGTGATGGCGGAGGATTAGCCTTTAAATTATTAGAGATCAAAGGTCAGTGGCAACCACAATGGGGGCCTGATGGAAGCGGTGGAATTACAAATGATGAACTTAACGGTGGAGATCCTGATGCATTTACCGTAGCAGCTGATGGGTACTATGACTTTACTGTAGATGTAGAAAATCTTACCTTTAGCATTGCTCCTTATGACGAGAGTGCCTCAGTAACTTATCCTACAATAGGTGTTATCGGTAATGCTACCAATAATGAAGATGCGGATAATGATGGAACTCCTGATGGATGGCAAAGTGATATGGATCTTACTCAATCCGCTTTTGATCCTCATATATGGTATATTAACGGTATTACTCTAGAAGAAGGAGAACTTAAGTTTAGAGCGCAAGACGATTGGGCTGTAAACTGGGGTAATAATACAGAATTAACTGGATTTGGTACTATGGGAGGTCCAAACATTCCTGTAACCAGAGCTGGAACATATGACATCTGGTTTAATGATCTTGATGGAGGTTATGTTCTTATACCTATAGTTGAATAATATATTCCTAAAAACCAAAAAGGCTGTTGTTTAACAGCCTTTTTGTGTTCTTACCAAACACAAACAAGTCATGAAAAGAATTACCTTTATATTACTAACACTTTGTGGTTTTTTTGCCGCAACTGCACAGACCTTTACCGTTACTCCTTCTGAATTTAATGAGGATGATGAGATTACCATCACACTTTCTAATTTTAACCCAAATACAGAATGGGGAGTAGCCGATGTATATTTATGGGCCTGGTATTTTGATTTGAACGATACCGCTGCTGGAGATTCTCCTACAAACGGGCAATGGACAAACTCTGATGAATCACAAAGATTCACTAATAACGGAGATGGAACTTATTCTTTTACACTTACTCCAACCACTTTTTACGGGGCAACAGGTATCGGGCGCATTGGATTTCTGGCAAAAGCTGATAATGGTAATGATGGTCAAACCGGAGATAACCTTGTCGAGGTTGGTCTATTTCAGATCTCATTAACATCTCCTACCAATACGGTCAATGTTGTAGATAGTGGTAACTCTTTATCAATTGCTGCTACATCAACTGTAAATGCTGATTTTGAATTATTTGCCAATGGTTCATCCATCGATACTCAAAACGCTACAACTGGTTATAACTTTAATTACAATGTTACAGCTGATGCTACCCTTGAATTAGTAGCTACAGAAACCGGTACTACAAATTCTTTGTCAGAAACCTTTTCGGTAATTGTTTCGCCTAACGTTACAGAAGCAGCCGTACCCAATGGTATGGTCGATGGATTAAACCTGGATGCTTCAGATCCAACGACTGCTACCTTAGTATTATATGCTCCTGGAAAGAATTTTGTACATCTAAAAGGTAATTTTCTTGGTAATGACTGGACAAGAGATAATACCTATTTATTAAATAAAGATAGTGCGCAAGATCGTTTTTGGATCACTTTAAACAATCTTCCAAACAATACAGATATTTTATATCAATATTTGGTAGATGGCACAATTTCTATAGCTGACCCCTACTCCACTTTAATATTATCAGAATCCAATGACACTTTTATTGATAATACCACTTTTCCTAATCTGCCAAGCTACCCTACAGGAAAAACCAATCACGCAGTAAGTTGGTTTAAAACAGGAGAAACTCCGTATGTATGGCAAACAACAAACTTTCAACGCCCAGAAGTTACCGATCTTGTGATTTATGAGCTTTTAATACGTGATTTTGATGCGTTACATTCTTATGATGCTGTAAAAGCACGATTGGACTATTTACAGGATTTAGGTGTTAATGCTATTGAACTTTTGCCCGTATCAGAATTTGATGGTAATATAAGTTGGGGATATAATCCTTCCTTTCATATGGCATTGGATAAATATTACGGAACTCCTACTGCATTCAAACAATTTGTAGACGAATGCCACGCCAGAGGAATCGCGGTAATTCTAGATGTGGTATATAATCATGCTACAGGTCAAAACCCATACTATAGAATGTGGAATGATTGTGATGGATGTTATACGGGAAAAGTAACTGCAGAAAATCCAATATTTAATATTGATGATCCTAATACCAGTTTTTCATTTTTTAATGATATAGATCACGAATCAACTGCGACTGAAGCTTATATCGACAGATTAAATGAATACTGGTTAACAGAATACAATATCGATGGTTTTAGGTTTGATTTTACCAAAGGTTTTACCAATACTGTTGGAGATGGTGGTTCTTTTGATCAAAGTCGTATCGATATTTTAACTCGTATGAACACAGCTATAAAAGCTGTAGACGCTAATGCATATGTGATTTTAGAACACTTTGCTCCCAATACTGAAGAAACACAACTTATTAATGAAGGTATGCTAGTTTGGGGGAACGTTAATTTTAACTATAACCAAGCTACAATGGGGTTCAACAATTCAGATTTTGGAGGTGGAGTTTCGTATTTATCAAGAGGATGGACAACTCCATCTGTGGTGGCTTACATGGAAAGTCACGATGAAGAACGATTGATGTATAAAAACCTGCAATTTGGTAATTCTTTAGGAGCCTATAATATTCAGGAGTTATCTACTGCTCTGGATAGAGTCGAAATGGCTGGCGCTTTTTATTTTACAGTTCCAGGCCCTAAAATGATTTGGCAATTTGGAGAACTGGGATATGATTTTAGTATTAATACCTGTGAAGATGAAACAACCATTGACGAAAATTGCAGAACAAGTCCTAAGCCTCTTCGTTGGAACTATATCAATGAACAAGATAGAAAAGATGTATATGATTTATATGCAAAATTGATCGACCTTAAACTCAATGAGAAAATATTCAGAACCAGTGACTTCACCCTAGAAACTTCGGTTGATACAAGAAAATCAATTCATCTTACCGATAACTCTGCAACTGGCAACGAGATCAGATACATAACAATTATTGGTAACTTCAGAACATCTACTTTAACTATTGATCCTGCATTTCAGGAAACAGGTACCTGGTATGATTTACTTAGTGATTCAGGAGCTTCAATAAATGTTACTGATGTAAATGCTCCTATTTCTCTTGAACCTGGCGAATTTAAAATCTATGCCAATGAACAAAGAAGTTTAGGAATTGACGATGTGATTAAAGGAAATAGTTTTGTAGCATATCCTAATCCGGCTACCACTGATTTTAGTATTGAAGAAGCTGTACAAAAAGTTACTATTTTTAATTTATCAGGAGCTATTGTAAAAAAGTTTGATGGTAATTTTCAAGCTGGAGAAAGATTTCAAATAGGAGAGCTTGCCAGAGGATTATATCTTATCGAAATTGAAAATGAAAAAGGAGGAATTTCCCGGACAAAACTTATAAAAGGGTAAACCTAATTTTTACTACTAAATCTAAAAAAGGTGTTTTTTTGAAAAAAACACCTTTTTTATGGGTAATAAATACGTCATTCTGGAACTCTATAGTATCTATGATAGATGATCTAATCAGATATTGTAGTATAATCGAAAAGAATTACTTTACTTTGTAGAAGATCTTCTTCTTATAAAGAAGATTATTTTTTACACAAAAACATCTTAAATTCATAAATACTTAATGCCTAAATTCCCTTTTTACAAACAAGCTGAATCCAAGGATTGCGGACCTACTTGTATAAAGATCATCGCAAAACATTACGGAAAAGTATTAAATACACAAAGCCTTAGAACTCTAAGTGAAACTACACGTGAAGGAAGTTCTTTATTAGGTTTGAGCGATGCCGTAGAGCAGATTGGTTTTAGGTCATTAGGCGTAAAATTATCACTAGAAAAACTTACTGAAGTACCACTACCTTGTATAGTACACTGGAATAAAGTTCACTATGTAGTTGTATATAAAGTTAAAACTACAAGAAAAGGAGACATGACTATTTATGTCTCTGATCCTGCACACGGCTTGATTACTTATACTAAAGAAGAGTTTATTAAAGCCTGGATCGGAAACAATGCAGATGAAACAACAGAAGAAGGAGTCGCATTGTTAGTAGAACCTACTCCAAAATTTTATAGTGATAATCTGGACGAAGAAGAAGAGAAATTTGGTTTTAAATTTATATCCAAATATGTCTTTAAGTATAAGAAGTTTATTTTTCAGCTTATTCTTGGTCTTTCTGCAGGAAGTTTGCTACAATTAATTACTCCGTTTCTTACGCAGAGTATTGTAGATGTAGGAATCGAAAATGAAGATATTGATTTTGTTTACCTCGTACTGATAGCTATGCTTTCACTATTTATTGGACGAACTTTAATCGATGTCTTAAGAAGTTGGATTCTTTTACATCTAAGTACCAGGATTAATATTTCGCTGATCTCTGACTTTTTTATCAAGTTAATGAACCTTCCTATCTCCTACTTTGATGTAAAAATGACAGGAGATTTGTTACAAAGAATTAATGACCATAAACGTATTGAGCAGATACTTACCATGTCTTCGCTTAATGTCTTATTTTCTATGGTTAACCTTTTGGTTTTTAGCTTTGTTCTTATTTATTATAGCCTTTCGATTTTTACTATTTTTGCCATAGGAAGTGTCATCTACTTTGTTTGGATTCTTATTTTCTTCAAAAAACGTAAAAAACTTGATTATAAACGTTTTTCTCAAATCAGTGAAGAACAGAGTAAAGTTATAGAGCTGGTTAACGGTATGCAGGAAATAAAACTGCACAATGCTGAAAAAAGAAAGCGTTGGAACTGGGAGTTTGTTCAAGCAAAATTATTTAAAATCTCTATAGAAAACTTAGCACTAGAACAATATCAAAGTGTAGGTTCTTCTTTTATCAACGAGTTAAAAAATATTTTGATTACTGTATTCTCAGCCAAGTTGGTTATTGATGGAGAGATCACATTGGGTATGATGCTTGCTATTACTGCTATTGTTGGGCAGTTAAATGCTCCAATTACTCAATTAATCAATTTCTTAAGAGAATTACAAGATGCTCAAATCTCGTTGGAACGTTTAGGAGAAATTCATAATAAAGAAGACGAAGAGCAGCCTGGTGATGAAAAATTAAGAGATGTCCCAAAAAACTCAGGCTTTGAGATTAAAGATTTAATTTTTAGATATGTTGGTTCAGACAAACCAGTTTTAGAAAATCTAAACCTAACAATTCCTGCAAACAAAATCACAGCAGTTGTAGGTGTCAGCGGAAGTGGTAAAACCACTTTGATGAAACTATTACTTAAGTTCTATGAACCAGATCAAGGTCAAATATTTATTGGTAATCATGATTTGCAAAACGTTTCTCAAAAATCATGGAGAGATCAATTTGGGGTTGTTATGCAGGAGGGATATGTATTTAATGATACCATAGCGAATAATATTGCGGTTGGTGAAGACTATGTAGATAAAAAGAAATTAGCTCACGCCGTTGATGTAGCTAACATTAAAGAGTTTATAGAGTCCTTACCTCTTTCTTATAATACAAAAATAGGTATGGAGGGAGTAGGTTTAAGTACAGGTCAAAAACAACGCTTGTTTATTGCACGTGCTGTTTATAAAAACCCTAAGTTTTTGTTTTTTGATGAAGCTACTTCTGCTCTGGATGCTAACAATGAAAAAGTGATCATGGAAAAGTTAGATACCTTTTTCAAAGATAAAACCGTTATGGTAATAGCGCATCGTCTAAGTACTGTAAAAAATGCACATCAAATCGTTGTACTAGATAAAGGAGAGATTGTAGAAGTAGGTAATCATCAAGAATTAATCAAAGAGAAAGGAAATTATTTCAATTTGGTTAAGAATCAATTAGAACTCGGAAAATAAAATGCCAGACAATAATATAGACGACATACAATTAAGAAGTGAAGAGGTACAAGAAATTCTAACACGTGTACCTCATTGGATGATACGTTGGGGAAACCTTTTGATTTTGGTTTTAGTGATTTTACTATTATTTCTTTCCTGGTTAATCAAATATCCAGATACCATACCAGCCGAAGCAATTGTAACCACTAAAACACCATTACAAAAAGAGATTGCAAACTTAGGAGGAAAAATCCAGGCTATGCTTGTAAAAGAGGGAGATACCGTTCCTGAAGGAACTCCTCTTGCCATTTTAAGAAATACCGCAAATTATCAAGATGTTTTTATACTTAAATCTATTATTGATACGGTATCTATTAATAATAAATTAGTTTATTTCCCTTTTGAAAAAATTCCAATGCTGGCACTCGGTGATATACAGGCTGATTATGCTGCTTTTGAAAATAATTATATAGGATATAGCCTGAATAAGGAGTTTAAACCTTTTACTGATGAAAATATAGCAAATCAAATTGCTCTATCCACACTATATCGTAGACGAGAAGGAATTCTGAGTCGAAAAAAAATAGGAAAGAGGGAGCTTAATTATAAGAAAAAAGAGTTTGAAAGACAGGAAGATTTATATCAAAGAGGAGTAATCTCACAACAAGATTATGAAAATAAAAGAGTCGAATACTTACAGTTTGAAAATAATTACAAAAACTATGATTCAGAACTTTCTCAGATAACTGCAAATATTGGTAACGCTCAAAAAACATCAAAGGGTACTGAATTTAATCAGCAAAGAGAAGAGATCACTCTTAGAAATAAAGTAATACAATCCTTCGATCAACTTAAAAAGAGTATTAAAGATTGGGAGTTACGATATTTATTACAATCAGATATAGAAGGACGAGTTTCTCTTACTAATTATCGTTATGAAAACGAAAATGTCGCTCAAGGAGATATTGTTTTTGTTGTAATACCTATTGCAGAATCTTCTTATGTTGCTAAGATCAAAGCACCTTCTCAAAATTCAGGTAAAATAAAAGTAGGACAAAAAGTCAACATCAAATTAGAGAATTTTCCAGATAAAGAATTTGGTATGCTTCAAGGAACTGTAGGTTACATTTCATTATTACCAGATAAAGATGGAATGTATATGATTGATGTAGAGTTACCTAAAAAACTTATGACTTCTTATAATCAAGAAATTCCTTTTAAACAAGAGATGAGAGGAGTTGTAGAAATTATTACCGAAGATCTTAGGCTAATTGAACGCTTTTTCTATCAATTCAGGACTTTAATGGATAAATAAATGTTATAGTTTTAAGCTACTACCTTTGGTAATACGACTCTAAATATACTACCCTCACCAGGTCGGCTTTTTACATCAATTTTACCTTGATTTAACTCAATAAGTTCTTTGCATATCTTGAGCCCTAACCCAGTACCTGTTTCATTTTGAGTACCACTAGTTGTAAATATTTCTTCTGTAAATAATTTATCAATATGATTAGGATCAATTCCAACCCCAGTGTCTTTAAACGAAATCTCATAACAGTTGCCTTTCTCCTCAGACACTAACGCTATAGAATCTCCTGGTTCACAAAATTTGATAGCATTGGCAATAAGGTTTTGCGCTACAATCCCGAACATATCTTTATCAGCATAGATAACAGTAGAGTTGAGATCATTAATCAGCTTAATATCCTTTTGTTGTGCTTTTTGTTCAAAGAAATTAAATTTATCACATATTACTTCTGTAATATCAAAGGAGGTTGGCTTAGCATTAAGTTCTTTTAATTGTGATTTGGACCAGTTAAGCAAGTTATTAAGCATTATAGAAGTTTGATGGGTTCTATTTGCTAATAATGGAATAATCTCTTCAAATTCTTCCATAGAAATTTCATTATCATTTATAAGATTCAAGCTTCCTTCTAATCCGTGAATTTCATTCTTAAGATCATGGGATATTATGGAAAAGAGTTTATTTTTAATCTCATTAGATTCGTTTAACTCATTAATATACCTCTTACGTTCTTTTCTTGCTCTAATAATGAGTATTAAAAAAAATGAAATTCCTAAAAGAACACCTAAAATAACATATGCAAACACTCTATATTTAAATAGTTCTGCATTGGTTTGTTGTTCTCTCTTTTCTTTTTCATCAATAAGTTTTATTTGCTCTAATTCTGCCTTATATCTTGCTTCTGTGTCTTCTATTTTTTTGGCACTTATCTCAGCAACACGTTGATCTGATAGTTCTTGATATTTCTTCTGCCAGATCAAAGCTTGTTTATAATTACCTTTTAAAGAATCTAATTTTAAAGAAAATTTATAGTTCTTAAGTAATAAAGAAGTCATTTCTAGTTCAGAAAGTTCTTTACGGGTATAGGTTAAAAATTCTTCGGCTTTATTATAGTCTTTATTATATATTGCAATCAAACCCATTTGCTGTTTAGCATTAAGTAGAAGAGCTTGCCAATTAGTTTTCTTCCCTTCTACTAAGGTAGAATCATAATACTTTTTAGCTTTATTAAAATCTTTATTAAACAAAGCTACCTTTGCTAAAATACTATAGGATTGAGCTATACTTCTTACTTCTTTACTTTCTTTTCCAATTTTTAAGGATTCTAACAATAAAACTTTAGCACTATCTGGTTTCTTATTATCTATATATAGAAGTGCTAGATTATTCATAATACTAATATGACTGATTTTCTTTTCCTTTCTTAGAGTAATTGATTTCTTATAATATTTTTTAGCATCTTCAAAATTTCCAAGACCTGCATAAGAATTACCCATATTGTTATAAACATTGGACAACGCAACACTATCTATATTCTTTTCATAATAACCACTAGCTTCAATAAGGTAATCTATACTTTTAGCATATTTACCTTTTTCATATTCGATTCTGGATTTACTGATATTAATGGCGGCTACCCCAGCCATATAACCCGCTTTTTTATAATATCCTATGGCTTGCTCATAATTTAATAATGCCATGGCCCTTTGATTCATCTCATTATATGCATTGCCTTTTTGCATATATGCCTCTCCCATACCTTTAAGGTATTTTATGTTTTCTGAAATTTCTATAAGTTCATCAGCATATTTTAGAGCATTATCATAATCCTTTTCTACTATTAAATCCTCAACATATATTATTGCCTTTTGAAAAACAGATGAATCTGATAGCTTTGTAATCTTTAATAAGGTTTTATCCATTGAAGTATGTTGAGCTACACTTAATGTACTCTTCAAAAGGAATAAAACACTTATTAAACAAAGAAATCTCATAGTGTAATTTGAATTAAAAAATAGCTTAAAAACCAAATTCATCCACAAAATACACAAATTTATCTAAATAAAACTATTTTGTAAGTATTTTCATACAATTTTATATAGTTTAACCATAAACTCCTTGTATAAAAAAAGCCTTTCATTTTACTGAAAGACTTATATACTTTTTATTATTTCTAAAAAAAACGTCTTAAACAATTATATGATTAAGAATGTTCTTTTTTCTTTTCATTAGTATTTTTCTTTTTTGAAACTACCCAATCGTTAACCAATACTTCTAAAACATTTAAAGGTACAGCTCCATTTGTTAAAACTACATCATGAAATTCTTTAATATCAAATAAATCCCCTAGTTGTTGTTTTGCAGATTTGCGCAATTCAAGAATTTTATTCATTCCTATTTTGTATGCAGTAGCCTGACTAGGCATTACAATATGTCTTTCTACCATTTTTATAGCATCGCTTTCAGCATTTGGAGTATTATCTGTATAATACTTAATTCCTTCTTCTCTAGTCCATTTCTTGGCATGAATACCTGTATCAACTACTAATCGACAAGCTCTCCACAACTCCATTGCTAATCTTCCAAAATCTGAATAAGGGTCATTATACAATCCTATTTCTTTTGGCAAAAATTCATTATAAAGTCCCCAACCTTCAACATATGCTGTATACCCTCCAAACTTTCTAAACTTAGGAATATCTTTTAATTCCTGAGCAATAGAGATTTGCATATGGTGACCAGGAATCCCTTCGTGATAGGCCAATGCTTCCATCTGATATTTTGGCATTGCTTCCATATCATATAGATTAGCATAATAGGTGCCAGGTCTTGCTCCATCAGGAGTCCCTCTTTGATAAAAAGCTTTACCAGCACTTTTTTCTCTAAATGGTTCTACCGCTTTTACAATAATATCGGCATTAGGTTTAGTGATAAATAATTCATCCATTCTAGACTTCATATTATCGATCAAAGCAACCGCTTCTTTTAAATAAGCAGCCTTTCCTTCTTCGGTATTATCATAATAAAACTGTTTATCTTCTTTCATGAATTTAAAGAAGTCTTGTAAAGTACCTTCATACTTTACTTGCTTCATAATATCACGCATTTCATTATGAATACGTTCTACTTCTCTTAAGCCCAATTCATGGATCTCCTCAGCAGTCATTTCTGTAGTAGTAGTTCTTTTTAATGCTACGTTATAAAACGCAGCTCCTTTAGGAAATTTCCAGGCACCATCATCAGTAGTTGCTCTTTGCTGCTGCTCTTCAAGTAATACTATAAGGTTTTCAAAAGCTGGTTTTACTCCCGCTAACAATGCTTTTTCAGCTTGAGTTATTAATGTCGTACTTTCTTCTTCAGAAAGTTTTAACCCAGAAATTTTTCCTTTAAAATCAGTTAACAAAGTGCTTTCTTCATTTGACTTATCAAAAGGACGACCTTTAATAATATTACGACTATCATCTAATACTTTTGTAAACACAAACTTTGGAGGAAGAATCCCATTTTTTTCTCGGATCTTCATATTATCCATAGCTTGGGAAAATAATTCATCCATTCCTTCTAAACGTGAGATGTAAGCTTCTGCATCCTTTTTATCAGCAATTCTATGCATATTAATCATAAAAGCAGGGATTTCTGCTTGTAATCCGTGCATTTGATTTACAGGATAATCATAGAAACGATATTGAAAATCTTCAATCTCATTCTCTAAATCCTGCTTCATCAGTTTATAACTAAGTTGCGTAGCTACATTTAATTTGGTGAAATCTACAGAATCTTTAAGATAAGCTAATCGTTCTTTTACACGTTCTAAGTCTTCAACTTCTTTCTTAGAAGACATGTCATCCCATTTTCCATAATCTTCGGTTTTAATTCCGAGATATGTCTGCATCATTGGTGATCTGGTAATTTCTTCTTGAAATTGTGTTTCGAACCAATCATTTAATTCTTTGGATTTTTCTTCTATTACTTCTGCAGATATCTCTGCAGTATTTTCTGATTCTTTAGCTCCTTTTTTACAACTAATAACCACTAAAAGTGAAAAAAATAGAACTAAGCTAATTTTTGCTTTATTCATGAGGTAATGGTTTTGTAGGTTAGTGTTTTTATTTTAAAACTGAAACTTCTATTGCCGAATCATGATAAACTCTATGCGTTTGCTTGGTAAAATCTGATTCTTTAGCTTTAAAAATATTTGGCACATACGTTTGTGGGTTTAGATCTATAAGTGGAAACCAAGTACTCTGAACCTGAATCTGAATTCTATGTCCTTTCTTAAAAGTATGATGTACATCTTGCAATTTGATATTTACATCTGTTTTTTGATTTGCCACAAAAGGTTCTGGCTTACTAAAATCATTTCTAAATCGTCCTCGCATTACTTCACTACGAACCATCATATGATAGTTAGCCATTTTTAAATATCCTTGAGTTTCTTCTGTATCTTCAGCATCATTTGGATATACATCAATTAGCTTTACTGCCCAATCTGCATCTGTACCTGTTGTCGAAACCTTAAGTTTTGCCAATACTTCTCCTGATAAAGTAACATCCTGATCCAACACTTGAGTTTCAAATACTAATACATCTGGACGTCTAGCTGCAAATCGCTGATCATCTGTCATGTATTTTCTTGGCGTAAATACCATTTTAATATCTTCAGAATAAGGAACTGGTTTTTTAGGATCACTAATAAATTCTGAAAACCCATTTCCAACATCTCCACCTAATTGGTCATTGGCAGTAAGGTAATATGTCTTTTTCTCAGTATTTTTAGGAGGCCAGCTATCATAAGAGTTCCACTCTTTTTTACCCGTATCAAAAATCTGTATTTCTGACAACCCAGTTTTTTCATCGGCATCACCTTTTAAGAAATGATTAAAGAACTTGGTTTCTACATTTTTTTGAAAATTAAGAGATAAATCATCTCCAAAATATACATTACCTACCGCTTGGCGTTTTTTGTTTCTTGCCCAATCTCCATGACTCCAAGGACCAAAAACCATAATATTATAGTTTTTGCTATTTTTTTCTATATTTTCATAGGTTTCAAATGGTCCATATAGATCTTCTGCATCAAACAATCCTCCTACAACCATAACTGCAGGTTTTATATCTTTAAGATGCTGAATAATTCCTCTTTTTTGCCAAAATTCATCATAATTAGGATGCTCTTTAAGTTGTGTCCAGAATACATTATCTTCTTTATAATATTGATCCAAGTTACTTAACGGACCGACATCCAGAAAGAATTGATATTGATCTTTACTAGCCAATTCTGGAAAGGTATACCAGCTTTCTTTAACTGGTTTAGTTTTTTCATAACCAAATACAGCTGTTGCTCTCCAATAACTTAATAAATATGCTCCATTATGATGAAAATCATCAAAAAAGAAGTCACCGATACAAGCTTGTGGAGATACTGCTTTTAAGGATGGATGAGCATCTAACAATGAATATGTGGCATAAAAACCAGGATATGATATACCCCAGATACCAACTTTTCCATTATTGTTAGCTACATTTTTAACCAACCAGTCAATAGTATCATAAGTATCACTAGCCTCGTCAAACTGAGTTCCTTCTTTATTAGGAATGTATGCCCTCATATTATCATAAACTCCTTCACTCATCCAACGGCCTCGAACATCCTGATAGACAATAATATTTTGTTCTTTCATTAAGAACTCATTAGGTCCGATCTTAGAACGAAATTGATCTTCTCCATAAGGTCTGGAGCTATATGGTGTACGTTGCATAAGAATAGGATATGTTTTACTCGTATCCTTTGGTGAATATATAGTGGTATGCAATTTTGTTCCATCTCGCATAACAATATCCACTTCTTGTTTTGTGTAATGTTTTTTTACGTCATAAGTATCGACATTATTTTCCTTGCTTTCTTTTTTAGCTTCTGTTTCTTTATGAGCAACTGTATCATTTTCTTTACAAGAGGAAAAAGAAATTGTTATAAAAAAGACTGCTAATAAAAGTATTCTGATTGATCTCATGGGTTTGAGTTTAGTTTATCGCTGAAGATAAAAAATGGTATTATAACCAACACGGTTTTAAGGAGGTTTTAACACACCCGAATACTCTTAGAAACTCTAAAAAAACAACAAATCACATCTACATTATTTTTCTGGTTGAGTTCTTAATTAGAATAAATACCTATAATAAATACTCATTTATATTACATTACCCCTCTCTCTTTTTTTAACAGGGCACATCTTAAAGACTATTAATCTCATCATTTTCAAATAAATACCTTTAAAACCCGAATCCCTTTTAATTATAGTATGGTTATCAACTACACTTGTATCAGATCGTATTTGATTTCAGGTTCATCACTTGATCTCCTTCAAATTCTATTACTTATCTCCCTCTGTTTCTATGTTATAAATTAAACGTAACATTTTGTCCTTCCTAAACAATTTCCTCTAATCCATTAGATACCATTGTATTTTCTACTTATATAAACCAAGTGGTTTCAGCTGTGTTAAGAATACGAATAAAAGTGAAAAAAAATATGGAAGTAATTCTTATTGTATTCGTATTTGTACTATCCTGTTCATTTAAGGTTATCCTTCTTTAATAAAGAAAACTGTATTTCAGAATCATAAAATATCTTGTGCTTATGTTTTTTAAAATCTTCATCTTTTGCCTTGAAAATATTAGGTACAAAAGTTTGAGGGTTCAAATCTATCAATGGAAACCAAGTACTTTGTACCTGAATCTGTAGCTTATGTCCCTTCTTAAAAGTGTGATGTATATCTTGTAACTTAATAGTAACATTCGTTTTTTGATTTGGTATAAAAGGTTCAGGTTTACTAAAATCATTTCTAAAACGACCACGCATTACTTCACTACGCACCATCAAATGGTAATTAGACATTTTAAGATACTTCTGAGTTTCTTCTGTATCTTCAGTTTCATTGGGATATACATCTATTATTTTTACTATCCAATCAGCATCTGTGCCTGTAGTTGCAACTTTTAATTTTGCTAGTATCTCACCTGTTAATGTTATATCTTCTGTCAATTCTGGAGTTTGATAAACCATTACATCTGGACGTCTGGCTGCAAATCGCTGATCATCTGTCATATACTTTCTTAACTTATATTCCATTTTTATATCTTCAGAATATGGAACTGGTTTTTTAGGGTTGCTTACGAACTCGGCATATCCATCTTGAGCACTATCTCCTAATGTTTCATTGCTTGTTAAGAAAAATGATTTTTTAACAGCATTATTTGGCGGCCATGCTTCATACGAGTTCCATTCTTTTTTACCCGTATCAAATATTCTGATTTCTGATAACCCCGTATTATTATCCCCATTATCTTTTAGAAAATGATTGAAAAACTTAGTTTCTACATCTTTTTGATATGTTATTGATAAATCATCTCCAAAATAAACATTCCCTATAGCTTGTCGTTTTTTAGTTCTATACCAATCTCCATGGCCCCAAGGTCCAAAAACCGCAATATTGTAATTATTACTACGTTCTTCTATATTTTTATATGCTTCTAAAGGTCCATAAAGATCTTCTGCATCAAACAAGCCTCCTACTGTCATTACTGCTGGTTTGATATTTTCTAAATGTTGTATAATTCCTCTCGACTTCCAGAAATCGTCATAATTAGGGTGTTCTGTTAATTGCTTCCAGAAAAAATTATCTTTAAAATACCCTCCCAAATTGTTTAATGAGCCCGCTTTTAAGAAAAAATCATATTGATCCTTACTCTTTAGTTTAGGGAATTCATACCAGGTTTCTTTAACTCTTCCTTCTTTTGGGTAACCGAAAACTGCAGTCCCTCTCCAATAACTCAAAATATATGCTCCATTATGATGAAAATCATCAAAAAAGAAATCACCAATTGGTGCTTGTGGTGATACTGCTTTTACTGATGGATGTACATCTAATAAGGCACATAGAGCATAAAACCCAGGATAAGAAATACCATATACCCCCACATTTCCATTAAAATTAGAAACATTTTTTACCAACCAATCTATACTATCGTAGGTATCACTGGATTCATCTATTTGCTTTCCTTTTTTATTAGGAATATAAGCTCTCATATTATCATATTCTCCTTCACTCATCCATCGACCTCGAACATCTTGATACACAAATATATTTCCTTCTTTCATTAAGAACTCATTAGGTCCGATCTTAGAACGAAATTGATCTTCTCCATAAGGTCTGGAACTATATGGTGTACGTTGCATAAGAATAGGATATGTTTTACTCGTATCCTTTGGTGAATATATAGTGGTATGCAATTTTATTCCATCTCGCATAACAATATCCACCTCTTGTTTTGTGTAATGTTTTTTTACGTCGTAGGCATTAACATTATTTTCCTTGCTTTCTTTTTTAGCTTCTGTTTCTTTATGAGCAACCGTATCATTTTCTTGACAGGAAGAAAAAGAGATTGTTATAAAAAAGACAGCTAATAAAAGTATTCTGATTGATCTCATGGATTTGAGTTTAGTTTATCACTGAAGATAAAAAATGGTATTATGACCAACACGGTTTTAGGTAGATATTAACAACCATATGCTAAAATGGTATGAATTTAAGACGTACAAATCTACGTCTACAGTATATTATAAAAAGAATCTATTTACATAAAATCAATAGAGGTTTTTTAATAAAAATACGCTCATTTATGTTCATCAAAAAAGCCTTTGACACGATGTCAAAGGCTTTTGTCCCTAATTGTAATAATTATAGTTTACCTATATCCCCTATAAATATAGATAACTTGGTTCTAGGGCAGGGTAATTATTGTGCTTGAATGTTAATTTCAATAATATTGTATCCACCTCTTGGATCTCCAGACCAGGTTACTCCTGGACCACTATTGATAACACCTTTTCCAAACTGAACATCTTCTAGAGCTGATACTCGTCTGATTGTTGTGTTTGCATCTGCTGGTCCTGTATTTACATCTGCTTGTCTTCTTACCTGATTTGGACCAAAACCTACTGGTTCATCATCTTCAGTACCTGCATCATATAAGTACGTTTTAGAACTTACATCTGTTCCAGAATATGGGCTACCATCTTCTAAGAATAATGGGAAACCTGCATTGTTATAACTTACAACCCAATCATTTGATTCTACTAACATAGTCCCGAATCCAAACTTATAGTTTTGTCCTTGTGGTACTTCTATAGTAAAGGTATAAGATCCTCCTGGGCCAATTGGTCCACTTTCTGCACTTAGTGCTACAGGAATTCCGAAATCTTTCATATAGTTATATGCTACCATTCTGTTACCATCTTCAGCAATTTCTTCTAAACCGTTAGGCGTTGAAATAGCTTCTCCTTGTGTAAACCATGGATCTCTATCAGTATTAAAAGCATAAATAAATGCTGGTGATAGTGGGGTCAGTGAGGAAGATAATCTTAATGGTGCTCCTTGAGATCCTGCTTCAGTAAACCAGTTATATAACTCACCTGGCATACCATCTTCTGCAATACGCTCTAGTCCTACTCCTCTATCTTCTTCTCCTATAGTAAATAATGGTTCTCCTTGAGCATGTAATACTGCGATACCTGGTGTAATTACAAATCCATTATTTGAACTTGCTGCCATTGATGGATCAGGAGTATTAATAGCAGTAATTGTTAAAGTAAAAGTACCTGCAGAATTACCATCTCCATTTGCATAATCTAATACTGCTGTCATATATATATCTCCTGTTCCTCTTCCTGGTACTAAACGTACTAATGGGTTAGAATCAGCTGGTCCAACATTTGTTCCTGCTGGCGGAAAAGTACTTGGATCTCCATCAGCTTCTGAACCTAAATCATATAAAGAAAGTTGACTTGCGATATCTACACCGTTAAGTGCTTGACCGTTCGGGAATAAATCAATCCCGTCAAGATCTGTTGGAGCTAAAAACCAGTCGTTACTATTACCCATCATGGTAACAGGTGTAAACTTGGTTCCAGGCACTGCTTGGAAAGAGATTTGATATTGCGCTCCATTTGTAGTCAACGGACCAGGAGATCCTGCTCCTACTGGAGTTGTAAACGTATGAACGTTTAAGTAATTAACAGCATTTTTAATTGTTACACTAAAAGTAGTTGTTGGACTTACAACATCATTTGATGCTCCTAAAGATGGGTTCACTTCTTCGCTCCAGTCAGCAGAAGTATCACCTTCTCCATCATACTCAATACTATAGCTATTTAATCTTACTGTAGGTACAAAATCACCAGCCGTCCAGATTCCTGCAGATACTGCTACATTTTCTCTAGCACTTCCTCCTGCACCCCATTGTACGAAATCCATTATTGCGTCAGGATTTGCAAATTGATTCATAGAATATAATCCTAATCCTCCTTCATCGTCTGGCATATCATAAGGTAATACTACTAATTCACCAGCTGCTAATTCAATATTTCCACTTTCCGGAGTAAGGTCTCCTATTTGCACGTATGTACCAGGTCCTAGACATAACCAGTAGGTACTAAGATCTATTGTTGCTTCTCCGTTATTGTATAATTCTACTAGGTTTCTGTTTCCGTATTGTACTTCATTAAATACTACAGAACGTACTTCTACAGGTACTGTTAATACATTTTCTTGTCCAAAAGTAACAGAAGTAGTTTCTGCCCAGTTTGCAGCCCCATTTCCTTCTCCATCAAATACAATACTATTATCTGTACTACTTACTGTAGGTACAAATTCTCCTGCTGCCCAGATTCCAGCAGCAACTGCTACATTTTCTCTAGCGCTACCACCCGATCCATATTGTACGAAATCAACAATAGCATCTGAATCACCAAAAGTATTTGTAGAATATAACCCTAATCCTCCATCGGTATCAGGTAAATCATAAGCTAATACTAAATATCCTCCTGAAGGAATTACAATGTTTCCACTTTCTGGAGTTAAATCTCCAATTCTTTGGTATGTTCCAGGTCCTAAACATAACCAATAATCATTAAGATCTGCTTCTTGATCTCCTTCGTTAAAAATTTCTATTAAATCAGTTCCCTGATATCTAACTTCATTTAAAACCACTTTGTTTTCTACTGCATCGGGTCCTCCATCTGGTGGAGTTACTACATCGTCATCGTCGCTACAGGCAACAAAGACAAATAATCCAAGAATTAAGTAAAATAATTTGTTTTTCATAATTAGTAAATTTTATTTGTTCATCAATTTTTCCACAAATTTAAACCCCGCAATTGCCTGAAAACGGTGACAAAAATCACCACAAAGTGTTAAAAAAATGTTATTTACATATTTTTATAAGCTGTTTCTTAAAAATTTGCTAATTATAAGCCTATAAAAAAAGGTGTCCATATGGACACCTTTTTTTTAAATTATTCTATATACTATTTTATGCTACGTTATTTGATAAAAGTTCAATATGTCTTTTATGTTGAACCAAAACACTTGACGCTTCTAATTTCTTAGTTATACGAGAAACTACTTCTCTTGAAGTGCCTAAATCCGAGGCTATTTGTTTATGAGACATTTGAATCATATTACAATTTTGAAGTTTTGCTTTTTTAGTGAGATAATTTACTAACCTATCTTCTATTTTATAACATACAACTTGTTTTGTTGTATTAAGCAAATCTTCATAGTTACGTTGAAAATCTTGTAAGATAATTCTTGTAAAAGATGGATATTTTATAAACCATTCTTTTACTTTATCTACTGGTAAGCACAATACCTTTGTATCTTTTTCTGTGACTGCAGAAAAACGAACAGCTTCTTGATTAAACAGGTGGTTAAAGCTTAGAATACAACAATGATTAGGATGTATGTAGTATAATAAAAACTCTACTTCATCTTCTTCGGCATACATCTTAATTAGGCCATCCAAAATAATGGGTAAAAAATTAAGGTAGCTACCTTGTTTTACAACATATTCTCCCTTTGGGACACTTTTAAATTCTCCGAATGATACGATTTCTTCTTTTAGTTGTGGTTCGATAAAGGGGAAGCAATTAGAAAGTTCAATCTTTTCAGCGTGCATCTTTTCAACTTAATTTATTGTTAGTACTTAAATAAAGTCGAAAAATCCAGCTATACTTACAACAGAGCTATAATAAAAATCTATTCTGTTATAAGCAATTTATCTTTTTTGATAATTTTTCAATCCCTTTTTTAACCATTTAAGGTATTCCGATTCATCTGGAGTATATGCTGTGGTTGTATTTAACAAATTCATTTCTGAATCTATCAATACATAATATGGTTGTGAATTGTTTTCAAAATTTAACGTTTGAAAAGTAGCCCATTTATCACCAACTGTTTTAATATTTTTTACTCTTCCGTCGGGTTTCAAAAATTTGAACTGATTTTCTTCTGATAACTTTTCTCGATCATCCACATATAGTGAAATAAGAACATAGTCATTTTTTAAGATTTCCATGATCTCAGGATAGCTCCATACCTGTTCTTCCATTTTTCTACAGTTTACACAAGCCCATCCAGTAAAATCCAGCATTATCGGTTTGTTTTGAGCTTTTGCGGCTTTTACACCTTTCTCAAAATCAGTATAGGCATCGAGACCCAACGGTCCATGTGCTTCTTTTTCATATACACTATAGAATAAAGGTGGCGGAAAACCACTTAGTAATTTAAGATTTGCATATGTTGTATTCGTAAGTCCTGGTATTAAATATAATACAAATGCTAATATCAAAACACCTAGAGTTTTTCTTCCGGCACTAAGTTTTTTAATAGGGCTATCATGCGGAAAACGTATTTTACCAAACAGATACAGCGTCATACCAATACCAATAATAATCCAAATAGCGATAAATATTTCACGTTTCAGAATTCCCCAATGCTCTACCAGATCTGCATTGGATAAAAACTTAAATGCTAAAGCTAGTTCTGCAAATCCTAGAACAACTTTTACGGCATTTAACCATCCTCCACTCTTTGGTAAAGAATTTAACCAATTAGGAAAAAGCGCAAATAAACCAAAAGGTAATGCAAGTGCTAAACCAAAACCTCCCATACCAAAACTTAGTTGCATTGCTCCTCCATCACTACTCAAGGAACCTCCTAGTAAAGAACCTAGAATTGGTCCCGTACAAGAAAAAGAAACTAAAGCAAGGGTTAATGCCATAAAAAAGACACCTAGTATTCCTCCTACACTAGTAGCTTTACTATCCATTTTATTACTCCATGAGGCTGGTAATGTGATTTCAAAATATCCAAAAAACGAAATAGCAAAAACTATAAATATTACGAAGAATATAATATTAAGAGTGACATTGGTAGAAATATTATTTAAGATCTCAGGATCTAATGAATCTAACAAGTGAAACGGAAGACTGAGTAATATGTATATTGCAAATATGAAAAAACCGTACAGTACGGCATTAAACAATCCTTTTTTACGATCCTTAGCTCCTTTGGTGAAAAATGAAACCGTTAATGGTATCATTGGGAAGACACAAGGAGTTAATAAAGCAATTAAACCTCCTAAAAACCCTAAAACAAATATGGTTAAATAACTTTTGTCTTTTACATCTTCTTTAGGGAAAACATCCCACCCTTTAATTTTAACATCTAAAGCTTCAGATTTACTACGATCTTCTGTTGTAATACTGGCTACATCTCCTTTATTTTCTTTAGCTTTTCCTGCAAGGTTTAAATCAAACTCTATTACTTCTGGAGCAAGACATTTCTCATCATCGCAAACCGAAAAGAAAACCTCTGCTTTAACATCAGTTAAGCTTTTATTTATCAACTTGATTTTTTGAGAAAAAGTTACCTCGTCCTCAAAATATTTTACATCCATCTCAAAAATATTGTCAAACTTTTCAATCCCTTTTGGTTCAAAAGTTTCTCCAATAAGTTCATATGTTTCTGATGTATTATTATAGGTGAATTCTGTAGGTGTTGGAGCGATCTCATCAGTATCCGCTTCGTTTTGAGAATATAAGTGCCATCCTTTATCCAAAGTAGCCTTAAAATATAACACATAAATATCCTCTGATTCTTTTTCAACACTAGCATCCCATTTAACAGGATCAAACGCCTGTGAGAAAAGTGTATTAGAAAATAATAACGTAGTTAGTAATAATATGAAGTATCGCATCAGGTTATTGTAATTTTTAATATTTGTTTTGTTTGGGGTACTATCTTAAATCTATTATCTGCTCTGTAATTTATAATCCAAAGGATTTCTTTTCCAGAACAAAGTAGCCATACTCTTTCTTTGGCGAATAAGGATAGTTTTTCATCTTTAAAATATTTACTTAACTTCTTTTTACCCTTCATTCCCAGCGGATAAAAATAGTCGCCTTCTTCCCATTTTCTTACAATCAAAGGGTATTTTAACTTTTCTTTATCAACATAAATTGTTTTTAGATCAATATCCGTTATTTCATCTACCATCCTGAATTTCAATGTTCCTGAAGGAATCATTAACATGCTTTCTTCTTCGGGTATCTTATAATAACGATCTGTTATTTCTTCAGCAATAGGGCTTAATAATATATAATCTCTATCTTTTACTAATCTATGTGATTCTGAAAAAATTTGTTTCCCTGATTGTGCGGTAAGAATTTGTGTAATATCATTCCAAGCTGTAAAACCATAATCTTTCAATAAAAAATATAAATAAGCTTTAGGATAACCATATTGGCGAAGTCGATGAATAGATATTCTAATAATATCAGATTCTGAAAATTCGAATAGCTCTTCTTGAAGTTGAAACACTTGGCTTTTAATAAATGTCTTACTCTGCTTCAAATATTCCAGAGTATTCTCAAAATTTTGTAAGAATTGAGGCGCTGTATCTTTTAGAGCCGGGATAACTTCATGTCTAAGTTTATTTCTGAGATACTTAGTACTTGCATTACTACTATCTTCTCTCCAATCTACACTATTTTGCTTGGCAAATGATAAGATTTCTTCTCTCGAAAAGGGAAGCAAGGGACGAATAAACATATCATTCACTTCAGGAATACCGGTCAAACCATCAATTCCAGTTCCTCTTGAAAGGTTGATCAAAAAAGTTTCTAGATTATCATCAGCATGATGTGCAGTTAAAATATAATCAAATTGATACTCTACTACTAATTCTTTAAACCAATCATATCTCAGTTCTCTTGCTGCCATTTGAGTAGAAAGCTTATGATCTTTAGCATATTTATTAGTATCAAAATGTTTGATAAAAAAAGGAGCATTTACCTTATTCGCCACATTTGAAACAAATTTTTCATCCCAATCGCTTTCTTCTCCTCGAAGATTAAAATTACAATGCGCAATACTAAATTCTAATGCAAGAGAGTCAAACAATGCAACTAGTACAGCACTATCTAATCCTCCACTACAGGCAATTAATAATTTACCCCCAGCAACAAACTGAAGATTCTGGTTAATATGATCCTGAAACTTATTTAACAACAAATTCTGTTTTGTTTTTTTGCCTTTTGTCAAATATACGATTTTGTATTGCTTCGACAAGTAAAGAAAAAATCGCTTTTAAACGTTGATTTTCAAGTTTTTAACATCTAAATTGATTTGTTTTTGTTATTTTTAAGAAACTCTTAAACTCCAATACTATGAACAGGATCAATGAACTACAGAAGTATTTTAGAGCAGATGATCAAAAAGATTTTGATAAAAGGTTATTATCCATAGTTCCACACTTACATCCTTACGTAAAACATCGCTTATATATTGCCGAAAGTACAGGAATTTTACCTAGAAATATGTATTGTTCCAATGGTATTATTGATGATGCTATTGTTAGCTTGTATAACGACCGTTACGAACTAGATGTGAATACACTTTCATTAGAACTTAAGCTTTTTAAAATTGCCGACGAACTTATTGATGAGTTATATATTCGAGAAGGATGGCATCAAAAAAATATCAGCACCAGTTATATCTTAAAAGAAGAGCTTAGCAAATTAGAAGAGGTCTATACCGTTGAAGCTGACAATGAACTTATCATGAATGAAGAATTAAGTGATATTTGTTATTATCAACACGTTGAGAAAAAACAAGCTTTTATCTATGACGACACAGATTCTGATATTCTAAAAATTATTGATTCAGAACATTCTACAGAAAACAAAAAACAAAAACTTCTTGGAAAGTTTTATAGCTGGTTACCTATGGAAACTTCTAAAATTATAGATCTTTTTGTATTTGGAAAATTAAATTTTGAAGAAATCGCTACCATCAGAGAAATTACAGCTCAAGAAGTAAAAGAGATTATTATTGATGTTCGCAAAAGTTTCAGAAAAAACCTTATTTAAATCATAGAATTGGATAATTAAACAATTTCTGTTGGTTCATAATTTCACATTCCTTCTAATACTTCTCTCATGGCTTTTGCTTTAAGAAGGCATTCTTCATATTCTTTATCGGGATCTGATTTAGCCGTTATTGCCCCTCCTACTGTATAAGAAATATAGTTTTGCTTTTTGTTATACAAAATACTTCTAATGACTACATTAAAATCAAAATCTTCATCTGGTGTAAAATACCCTACAGCACCGCTGTATAATCCTCTTTTTGATACTTCAAGGTTTTCGATAATTTTCATAGCGGATATTTTAGGAGCTCCTGTCATACTTCCCATAGGAAAAGTAGCTTTGATTACATCTACCGGAGAAATATCTGGTTCCATTTCAGAAACTACCGTCGAAATCATTTGATGTACTTGCTTAAAAGAATACACTTTACATAACTCTTCAACTTTTACAGTACCTTTAACTGCCGTTTTTGATAAATCATTCCTTACCAGATCAACTATCATTATGTTTTCTGATCGTTCCTTGGGATCATTTTGTAAATCAGAGATTAGTTTTTGATCATCATAAATATTATCTGATCTTTTAGCCGTCCCTTTAATAGGTTGAGAAATAATTTTTTGATCTTCTTTTCTTAAATACCGCTCTGGTGATGCTGATAATAAATATTGATCATCCATTCTAAAAAATGTAGCAAACGGAGGTTTAGAAATATCGTTTAAATGATAATAAGTTTGTAATGGATCTATGCAACTATCCTTTGCAAAAAACTCCTGGCAAAAATTAGCTTCATAAATATCCCCTCTATGTATATGAACAAGCATTTGATTTACTTTTTCTTTATACACATCTTTGGTAATACTTAAACTAATCTTCACCTTATCGCAAGATTGTTCTGTATTATCTGCTTTCTCTAAAGAAATTGTTGAAATCGTTTTGAAATCCTCTTCAATTTCATCATCTACCATTCTTAAATAGTGAACTTCCAGCAAATTGTTTTTAAGCAAGAATAACTTTTTAGGCTGAAAAAAGAATAAATCCGGGAAATGAAGATTATCTTGATTTTCCGAGTTTAATCGTTCTACATCATTTTTTAAGTCATATGATAAATAACCAAAAATCCAATCTTTGGTTTGTTGCTGATATTCTTTTAATTTTTCAAAAGCAGTATAATAGTCTGTTTTAATAGATGTAAAAGCATCTACCGCTAGAACCGCATCATAACTAGAGTATTCCTGATTATAACTATTAGAATCTAACCAAATGACTTCGCCAAATTGTTGCCCCCAATGCAATAATCTGTTTTTGAACTCTGATGGATCTGTTACATTGTATTTTTGGGTAATTCGCACTTTGTCATTTAATTTGATGTGCAAAAGTACTGAGAACTTCGTTTAATCCCAACAAAAGAGTTTCTTCTGTTACTGTATTAGATTCTACAGAAAAATTCTCGTAAAACGATGGGAAACTAAAACTTTCTATTATCTCTGCACCAAAACGCGGAAATACACTTTTTGCAAATTCTAATGAACTTAACCCTCCTCTTTTTCCAGGAGATGTACTCATCAATAGTATCTTTTTTCCTTCCAAAAAGTTACGATCTAGACGTGACATCCAATCCATAATATTTTTAAAAAACGCACTCCAACTACCATTATGTTCATTTAAAGAAATAATTAAAGCATCTGCTTCAGAAATTTCTTCTTTTAAGTTTTTAAGAATTTCAGGGAATCCTTGACTTTTTTCTTCGTCCTCACTATAAATTGACAAAGGGTAATCCGTTAATTTTATAATCTTAACAGGGTGTTCCTTAATTTCTGAAGCTACAAATTCTACCAATTTATGATTAATTGATGTACTACTATTGGATCCGGCAAATGCCAAAATATTTTTCATTGTTTTTTTAGTCTGAATTGAAAATCAAATGTAAATAAAATGTATCCCCCAACAAAAAAACACCTGCCATAAAACTATAGCAGGCGTTTTATATACACTCGATTAAAAGTGCCCCAAATATTGTAATTTCTCGACTAGTTATATTTTATAGATTCGATAAACATATAAAGGTTGCGTATCTTTTTAAAAATTTTATATAACTTGACATATATTTTTCGTTGTATTTAGACCGTTTTGTAATTAAATACAATTACTTTCGCCGATGATAATCATTAAATAGTATCGTGACTTTTAGAGACTTAAATTTAAGCACACAATTACTCAATTCGCTAGATGATCTAGGTTTTGAAACTCCCACACCTATCCAAGAGCAGGCTTTTTCAACAGTGATGTCTGGCAAAGATGTGGTAGGTATTGCGCAAACAGGTACAGGTAAAACATTTGCCTATATGCTTCCTATACTAAGAATGCTTAAATATTCTGTACAGCAAAACCCTCGGGTTTTAGTATTAGTTCCTACGCGTGAATTAGTTGTACAAGTAGTTGATGAAATCGAAAAACTCGCTACTTATATTAATGTGCGTGTAACAGGTGTATATGGCGGAACTAATATTAATACGCAAAAAGAAATTGTCTCTCAAGGACTTGATATTATTGTCGCTACTCCAGGACGCTTATATGATCTCGCTGTAAGTAGGGCACTACAATTAAAGTCTATTCAAAAATTGGTTATTGACGAAGTTGATGTTATGATGGATTTAGGATTCAGACATCAGTTAATGAATATCTTTGATATCTTACCTCAGCAACGACAAAACATTATGTTTTCTGCAACTATGACTGATGAGGTAGAAAGTATTATTACTGAAATCTTTATCAATCCTAAAAAAGTTTCTATTGCAAAAAGCGGTACTCCTTTAAATAATATCAAACAATATGGATATAAAGTTCCTAATTTTTATACCAAAGTAAACTTACTCGAGCATTTACTTAGAGATAAGGAGAAGTTTGAAAAAGTGCTGGTTTTTGTTAGTAATAAAAAAATGGCTGATCGATTATTTGAACGATTTGAAAATACCTTTACTGATGAATGTGCAGTTATTCACTCTAATAAAACGCAAAACTATCGACTTAGAAGTATAGAACAGTTTGAAAGTGGAGAACACAGAATTCTTGTTGCCACTGATGTTATGGCTCGTGGATTAGACATTGATGATATCAGTCATGTAATCAACGTAGATACCCCAGGATATCCTGAAAATTATATGCATCGTATTGGTAGAACTGGTCGTGCTCAAAAGGAAGGAGTTTCTATCGTATTAACTACAGAGGCTGAAGGAGAATACCTAAAGACTATAGAAGAGTTAATGGAAATGGAAGTAACACAATCAGACTTTCCTGAACAGGTAGAAATATCTAAAGAACTAACTCCTGAAGAACAACCCAAAATAAAAGAAATTTACAATCCTCATAAGCGTCCTAATGATGATGAAGCAGGGACAGCTTTTCATGAAAAGAAAGAAAAAAACAGAAAAGTAAATCTAGGTGGAAAGTATAAACGAGAGATTAAAAAGAAGTACAAAAAACCGAAAACTAAAGGAGATAAAACCTTTAACCTAAAGCATAAAAAAAGAAAAAAGAAATAAACATTTCAAACCAGTATAAATGAAACATCAGTCATATCTCTTATTTACTTTTTTAATTGTAGCTCTTTCCTGTAAAAAGCCTGTAAAAAACACCTCTAATACAATAAACAAACCCGTTCCGGAAAAAGTATCAGAAGATAGTGGGATATATTCAGTTTTAGTATCTAAAGATGATCAGATTGTGTTTGAGGAATATTATAATAGTAAAAAATCTGATGATTTATGTAATGTACAATCTCTAACCAAAGGAATCATGAGCATTCTTATCGGGATTGCCATTGATCAAAAGATAATTGAGAATGAAAACGAACCAATAGAAAAATATTTTCCTGAAGAATTCAAGAATCTAAAAGATGAAAGAAAAAAACAGATTACTATAAAACATCTGCTCAATCAAACATCTGGTCTTTCCTGGAAAGGTTTTCCTGAACACCAAAATTGGATCAACAGTGAAAACCCAATCACTTTTGTATTACAAAAGAAGTTAGAGTATACTCCGGGAGAAAAATATAATTATAATACTGCTGCAACCCATTTACTCTCTGCCATCATAAGCAGAGCCACAGAAAAAACAACTCTTGAATTTGCAAATGAATATCTGTTTGATACATTGACTATCGATAAAATTGACTGGAAGAAAAGAAATGATGGTTATTATGCTGGAGGAGGTCTTGGTTTAGAAATGAAATCTATAGATTTAATGAAAATAGGCCAATTATTAGAAAACCAAGGAGTATATGATGACAAAAGATTAATCTCTAAAGAATGGGTAAACCAACTTTTTGATACTGCCCAAAAATTACCTACACGATGGGGATTACAAAATTCTACACATGGTTTCTGTTGGTATACATCTGAATTAAAAGGAGATACTATAAATTATGGAATGGGATATGGTGGGCAATTCATTATTATAGTTCCTAATAAAGATTTAGTAATAGTAGCGACACATAATCACGATACTCCTAAAGGTATTGAGCAGCAAATCAAATTTCTTAATAAAAAGCTTCCGCAACTGATTGAAAAATTCGGCAATTAGTCCGTTTTTAATTATATCTAAACATAAATAGTACAGCTTTTGTGATCCCCAATCATAGGTGATGGTATTATGTAGGCAAAGATGATTCTCTAAATTTTGATTTTTGCGAAATTGTAGTAACCCTTATATTTCTGTACATTACACTACTCAAAACACAAAAATTGTCTTATGAAATTGTTCTCACTAAAAATTCTTATAACTTATTTTATGTTTTCATCATTTGCGGTTCAGGCTCAACAGGTGTATAAAGAAAAATTTGCGCATACCTTTTCTATTGTGGCTAGGGATAAAAATACAGGCGAAATGGCTGTAGGTGTACAAAGTCATTGGTTTTCTGTTGGATCTATAGTATCGTGGGGACAATCTGGTGTAGGAGTGGTCGCCACACAGTCTTTTGTAAACCCAGCATACGGCCCTGATGGTCTTAAATTAATGTCTGAAGGCATAAATGCAAAAGAAGCTTTGGATCAACTTGTTGGTAAAGATGAAGGTAAAGACTTTAGACAAGTAGCATTTCTTGACTCTCAAGGAAACGTTGCTGCTTTTACTGGCAAAAAATGTATTGTTTCTGCCCATCATATTATAGGAGATAATTTTTCTGTACAAGCCAATATGATGTTAAACGACAAAGTAGTTCCTGCTATGGCTAAAGCTTTCGAAGAACATAATAATTTACCATTAGCAGAACGCATCGTAAAAGTTTTATTGGCAGCACAAGATGCTGGTGGAGATATTAGAGGTAAACAATCTGCTGCATTGGTAGTAGTAGGTCCAGAACCAGTAAAAAATTCTTGGGAAGATAAAAAAGTTAATCTTAGAGTTGATGATCACAAGAACCCTCTTGAAGAATTACAACGATTACTTCAAGTTCATAAAGCTTATGAGCATATGAACCAAGGAGATTTAGCCGTTGAGGTTGGAGATATGACAAAAGCATTAAAAGAATATGGTGCTGCAGAGCAACTATTCCCAGATAATTTAGAAATGAAATATTGGAAAGCTGTTGCACTTACGAATAATAAAAGATTAGAAGAAGCACTACCTATTTTTAAACAAATCTTTGATAAAGATAAAAACTGGAAAGAATTAACAAAGCGATTGCCCAAATCAGGATTATTAAATGTATCAGAGTCAGATCTTAACAAAATAATCGGACTATAAATAATGGCTTCTATCTTTGCTCATGGATTTACCGCCTATGCCTTAGGAAAAACATTCTCTAAAGAAATTACCGCCACTAAGTTTTGGATTTTAGGTATAGTTTGTGCCATACTTCCAGATGCTGATGTGATTAGTTTTGCTTTTGGCATTCCTTATGAAGATTTTTGGGGACATCGAGGCTTTTCTCATTCGCTTGTATTTGCCTTGTTATTAGGAATAGTCATTACATTTCTTTTCTACAATCGCAAGTTTTTCTCAAAAACCGGTTTTATTCTTATACTATATTTTATGGTATGTACCGCGTCCCACGGTGTCCTTGATGCGATGACTACTGGTGGACTAGGTATTGCTTTTTTCTCTCCCTTTGATGATACTCGATACTTCTTTCCTTGGCGCCCAATTCAAGTTTCGCCAATTGGCGCGAGTAAATTCTTTAGTAAATGGGGCATTAAAGTATTGTTAAGTGAATTAATCTGGATCGGAATCCCAGGAACTATTTATATCTTAGTAACCAACCAGCTCAGACAAAATAAACAAAAAAAAACAAACCTTAAAAACAACGTGATCAAAAAAATCATCCTTGTAACCACACTATTGGTTACTATTATATCTTGTAAAAAGAAGTCAACTTCAGAAGTGATTTCAATATCTCCTGAATTAACAATTAATAAACTTAGTGACCATAACTACATTCATATTTCGACCATTACCCTTTCAAACGGAAAAAAATTTCCTTGTAATGGATTTGTATATGTAAATAACAATGAAGCTTATATTTTTGATTCTCCAGCAACCGATCAAGCCACCACAGAGTTAATTAATTGGTTAAGAGATGAAAAACACCTTACTGTAAAAGGAGTTGTTTTTAACCATTTTCATAGTGATTGTACCAAAGGCATTGATATTTTTAAAGAACAAGGGATTTCAACAATTGCAAGTCATATTACAAAAACATTGATGATAAACGAAGGGTATACAAAACCGGATACTGTATTTAAAAATCAATTAGAATTAACTTTAGGAAGTAAGAAAATTATAAATACTTTTTTTGGAGGAGCACATACTCATGATAATATTGTGTCTTTCTTTCCTGAAGAAAATTTGATTTTTGGAGGATGTATGATCAAGAGTCTTAATGCAAAAAAAGGAAACCTTGCCGATGCCAACTTGGCTGATTGGTCAAAAACAGTTTCCAAAATAAAGGAAGCTTACCCCAATCTACAAATTGTTATTCCGGGACACGGAGATCACGGAGATATGGCATTATTAGATTATACCATTTCTTTATTCAAAACTGAATAATCCAATGAAAGAGCTAAAAGAAAAAAAGAAAAAACCAAAAGTAAGTATAGCCAAAGCGTTTAAAACCATAATATGGCCAAGGCGAAATCTGGTATTTATTGGTTTGATTCTAATTATTTTTAATAGAATCGCTGGACTTATTCTTCCCTGGAAGAGTAAAACATTATTAGATGAGGTAATCCCAAGTAAGGATATGGGACAGTTATATGAATTACTCATTATTGTAGGATCTGCTATTTTGATCCAAGCCACTACTTCCTTCTTATTGACCCGCATACTAAGTGTACAAGCACAATATCTCATCTCAGAACTTAGAGCACAAGTTCAGAAAAAAGTACTATCACTACCGATCAGTTTTTTTGACAATACAAAATCGGGAGCTTTGGTATCAAGAATTATGAGTGATGTAGAAGGTGTAAGAAATCTTATTGGTACAGGTCTAGTACAAATGGTTGGTGGAACCTTTACTGCTATTGTATCTCTGGGAATTCTTATCTATATCAACCCATGGATGACACTCTTTGTTCTGGTTCCTGTTAGTTTATTTGGAATCGTGGCCTTAAAAGCATTTAAATATATACGACCAATATTTAGGGTACGAGGAGAAATCAATGCCGAAGTAAAAGGACGATTAACAGAAACTCTTGCAGGTGTTCGAGTAATCAAAGGTTTTGGTGCAGAAGAACAAGAAAATAAAATTTTTGAAAAAGGTGTTAATCGTTTATTTCAAAATGTAAAAAAGAGTCTTACTGCTACCGCTTTAATGACTAGTTCTTCAACATTCTTATTGGCAGGAATAGCTTCTACAGGAATTATGGGAATTGGTGGGTATTATATGATGCAGGATGTAGATCCTATGACTACTGGAGACTTTTTATTTTTCACGATGGTTCTTGCTTTTATGATTGCTCCTATTGTGCAAATGAGCAATATAGGAAGTCAACTTACAGAAGCATTAGCTGGTCTCGACCGCACCGAAGAATTAATGAACATGACTCCAGAAGATGAGATAGAGGATCGAACCATTATGTTAGATAATATACAAGGTAATATCATATTTGATGACGTATCATTTTCTTATGAAGAAGGAAAAGAAGTATTGCATAACATCAGTTTTAAAGCATCTTCAGGATCAGTTACCGCATTGGTTGGTAGTTCTGGCTCGGGTAAATCAACCATAGCAGGATTAGCTGCTACATTTTTAAATCCTGAATCAGGACAAATCACAATTGATAATCAGGATTTATCAAAAGTAAACCTAGGTAGTTATCGCAAAAACCTTGGTGTCGTTCTGCAAGATGAATTTTTATTTGAAGGTACCATACGAGAAAACATATTATTTCCAAGACCTAATGCCACAGAAGATCAATTGCAGCAAGCTGTTAAAGCTGGTTATGTAAATGAATTTACAGATCGTTTTGATGATGGATTGGATACACGTATTGGGGAACGAGGTGTAAAATTATCAGGAGGTCAACGACAACGAATAGCTATTGCAAGAGCTATTCTCGCTGACCCCAAAATTATTATCCTTGATGAAGCTACCTCAAATTTAGATACAGAAAGTGAAGCCTTAATACAAAAGAGTTTGGGTGAATTAATGAAAGGCAGAACCACTTTTGTCATAGCACATAGATTAAGTACTATCAAAAAAGCAGATCAAATCTTGGTTATTGAATCTGGTAATATTGCAGAACGAGGAACACATGATGAATTAATCGCAGCAGAAGGGCGATACTTCGATTTATACACCTATCAGGCAAGGATTTGATGTAATGGGTATTTAAAAATTTCCTTAAAACCTGTTGAAATCAGCTATTTAATTCGACTTAATTATAAAAATAGGTCGAATGAATACTTTTTTAACAAACTTGTTATTGATTTTGAGTATAGCTATTAGCAGTGGCCAAACCATTGTTGATACTGATGCTGTAAAGCCAGATTATGAATACTTCCTGGATCTTTTCACATCTCAAGATAACCAAACGCATAAAGAAGCGTTAAAATATATAGATACTCATTGGAAAGAGGATTTTGAGATTATGGCAGTAGAATCAGTATATCTACTTAAAAGTCCTTCTAACGGTTTAAAACTTCTAACCCTACTTCAAAAAAAAACTAAAAAATACTACGGTTACGAATTTAATCGATGGTATGAATATATATGGAATAAAAACCCTGCATATAATTCTTCTTATTTCAGCTTTAAAGCAAAGCTACATAGTTTTATAGATCCAAAATTTGAAAAATATTTTATAAACCGTGATGATCAATCCAAAATTAGGCTAGACGAAGTACGTTGGGGCGGCGTGGTTCAAGATGGTATTCCTCCATTACGTAATCCACAAATGATACATGCAACTCGCGCAGAATATCTTAATGATAATGATATTGTGTTTGGCATTTCTATAAATAGTGATACCAGGGCTTACCCCAAAAGGATATTGGCCTGGCATGAGATGTTTACAGATACTGTTGGTGAAATTCCTGTCGCAGGAGTTTATTGTACGCTTTGCGGAACAGTAATTCTTTACAAAACTAAAAGCAACGGGACTGCTTATCAATTAGGAACCAGTGGATTCTTATATCGTTCAAATAAACTTATGTATGATCAAAAAACACAATCATTGTGGAATACCTTATGGGGAACGCCCGTTTTAGGACCGTTGGCTGATAAAGATATCCAACTGGATTATTTAAGCGTTGTAACTACGACTTGGGGAGAATGGAAAAAACTACATCCCAAAACTACGGTATTATCATTACAAACAGGTCATAGTAGAGATTATGGAGAAGGAGTTGCATACAGAGATTATTTCTCTAACGATGATCTCATGTTTTCAGTTTCGACAAAGGATACCAGGTTAAAAAACAAGCAAGAAATTTTAGCAATTCGCCTTCCGGCAGAAACAGATGAAAACATAGCTATTTCTTCAAAATTCCTGAGAAAACATAAAATTCACACAGGTGTTATTAATACTAAAAACTTTACTGTTTTTACTGATAAAAGTGGAGCTCATCGGGTTTACTTTACTAAGAATGTACAGTTCAACTCTTATGATAAAAAAACATTGGCAAAAGATGAAAATGGTACTACCTGGGAATTACAAGAAAATATTTTAAAAAATACAATTACAGGTGAAACATTAAAACGTTTACCTACTCACAATGCCTTTTGGTTTGGATATCACGCTGCTTTTCCTGAGGCTACTTTGATTAAATAAATTGTCTCCATATTAAAATTTTAATATGGAGACAATTTGAAATTAAGCAACATATTGGATTTCCAATCTATTCTAAATTGGAAATATCAAAATGTAAACAAGGCAATTAGGGTTAACTACAACTCTGTGATTGCCATAGGCATCTACATTGTCCATTTGTAGAGCCACCTTGTTGTTTATAACATCCATAGTTTCCAGAACCTCCACCTGGATTCTTACAACTACCGCATGAACCGGATCCTCCAGTTCCAGGAATACCTCCACCAGTAAGGGTTTTCATTTCTGAACGATTTAAAGATTGAAATGATAGATTCGATTTAAATTTTTTCATTTTTTGATTTATTAATAATTAATATATGTCTTTTTAACCTCTCGGTTAGGTAAGATTTACCTCTTCGCTCGGCCGAACAAAATTTTTATACTTCTTCTAAAAGAATATTTTCTACTTGCATTTGAGTATTTTGGAAATTCTCTGCCAATTCGGGTATAACGGATGCTAAGTTTTCCAGGCTATAAGCCTCTGGTAATAAATGTCCGTTTATAAAAAACGTAGGAGTTTTTTCAATTCCCGATTCTTCTACCCATTTAAAATGTTCTTCTTCTATATATTTACTTTCTTCATTTAAATCTTCAGCGTCTAGAGGGTATCGTTCCTTAAACTTATCTAAATCCATCATCTCAAACCAGTCATGCAACATCTTCATCGCCATATTGGTTTCCCTTTCTTTGTTATGCACTTTTTTTAACCAGTAACTTATTAGATAATGACTAGAGGTTATTTTTTGATTGTCATCTTTTCCACTCATTAAAAACCGTAAGGTTATATTAACTTTTTCAGGATATGTTACTAGTAATTCATCAATGATTTCATGCTGAAGTTTGCAGGGTGTACAATATAAATTGCTAACCATAATAATTTTAACAGGTGCACTTGGGTTCCCTAATATTATTTCTTTAGGAATCGGTGTAGTCTTTACCATTCGTTGCCCCAACAATAGGTAACTAAATACAGAAACAGATTCTGCTATTCGTTTATATTTAAAAGTATCAATTTTAACCATTCCTATTTCTTTTAAATAGCCTTTAACCATCACTAAAGCAGTAATAATGATCACAAAAAGTAAAAAGGAAACAATTACTTCTAAAAATGTTATACCTATAATTTCTAAACTGGTAGAAAACTGAAAACCAAAAACAACTGCTTGAATAATTAAAACAGCATTAACCATAAGACATAGGCGACACCATGTTTTGGCTTTGAAATATTGGTAATAAATGGAAAAAAAGATAATTGGAATAGTTAAAAAACTAAGTATTGCCATAATTAGGTGTCCTGAAGACAAATAATTAGAAATACTAAAAAGAATAGTCTGAAATAAGAAATAGGAAAACACTAGATCTGAAAACTTAACAATTCCAAAAACCTGAGCTGCATCAGAGCTTAGAATCTCATCACATCCCGATTTATTTTCTTTTCCTGAATGACAAAAATTTTCTACTGAAGCATATTTAACACCAACATCTTTTGCAACCAAAAAATAACCTGAAGTTAAGCCCAATAAGGAACATAAAAGCAACAAACCATCACCCCAAAAAATATATTTTATATTAGATATTAGTAGTAATGCTATTATGGATACTAAGAAAAAAGTTAAAGCTGTTTTAGTAAGTTTTTCTTCCTTTAGGGATTCTTTGTTTTTTTTATTCTTTATATTCTGATCTGGATATATTTTTATAATAGTTCCACTCCAGCGTTTTAATTTTGAGGTATTTTTTACTAAAGCCTTTTTATCTTTAACAAAAACCAAATCTCCTTCTCCATCATCCATATGTAGTAAATACGGAAACTCCAAATCATTTAAATTTTCTTTATTTATTTTCCCTATATCATTAGGTATTGAAAGTCTTTCGAATACATCCGAAATACCCAGGAGAGATGGGAAATTAGCATTTGAAACTATCAAGTTTTCAAAATATTTTTTTGAAATATTGATTTTATGATATTTCAGATATTTAAAGATAACCTTATACATTCTAATCTTTTTATGAGAGTCAAATGTATAGAACGAAAGGTATTATTTCCCCACCCGAAATGGGTAGTATTTAATTTTCCTTAACAGTGATATTTTCAATAAAAAAATCAAAAACTAATACTATATTCATCAAAATTGTTACAATGTTATTTTTTTATCCGCAATACACACAAATCAATGAATAATTAAAAATTCGCATTGTTATATAAAAAAGATCAATTAGAGGTAAGAATAAAATATTAAAACTCGATAAGATTGTTCTAATTACTTCAAAAAACATCATAAAATGCTCACAAAACACAATTGTTGAGTAATCTTCCTAAATTTTTAGTATCAAAAATTCCATAGTGTTGATTTTTTTAATCAACTGTTAAAATGAATTTGCTTTAAAGATGGAAAACCAAAAAGCATATCAAAAAAGAGGCAAATCTAAGAAAAACACAAACAATTGTTTTTCAATGGATTGAAAGTCTTTTTTCATGAAAACAGAGAAGTGGTTATAAATTTTTAATCCTATATCTATTTGCAATATATACTTTAGTCCTCTCGAGAACATTGATTGTAAACATAAATTCATTAACAAAAATTAAGATATGAAGAAGTGCCTCTATTTTCTTAGATGGTAAGGTATTGAATTGCCCATTAAACGATATATCAAGAGGTAACATTTCTACGCTTTATGATATTAATAAGAGAACAAAAAAAGGGATAAACTCAGGTCTATAGATTTAGATCAGATATTAAAAAACGAAGACAATAAAAGGAAAGATGAAAAACAAAGTTTTATTTTTTTTACTGATTATAGGAGTAGCTGTTATAGCACAAGAACTCCCTACCATAATACCTCCTTCACCAGAGGCTAGGAAAATAATTGAATATGGTAATGTACCTCTTAATTATGCCACAGGAGTACCTAATATAAATGCTCCGTTGTATAACCTAAACTTACAGGGGTATTCAATTCCTATATCATTATCATATCACGCTTCTGGGGTAAAAGTGGATGATGATGAAGGGCAAGTAGGTCTAAAATGGACACTCAGTAATGGAGGAGGAAGAATCAGCAGGACTATTAATGGAAGACCGGATGAACAAAATGAACACCCCAACGCAGGATGGTTCAACATGAATTTTGATTTAAACCTGGTAGAATTAGATGACCTTAGCGATTTAGACAAGGCCAAAATAGCTCAAGGATGTTATGATTTTCAACCTGATGAGTTTCATTACAACCTACCTAATGGAGTAAGTGGTAAATTTTTATTTGATGCCAACAAACAAATTGTATTGATCCCAAATGATAGTAGTGTTTCAATAGATTTTAATAATGATTACACCTTAAATTCTGGTTTTACAATTACCGATCAAAGAGGTCATCGATATGAATTTGGAAGTATTGAATACAACACCGTTTATCTAAACTGTAGTGGAAGAAGCCCTTGCAATACCGATTTTTATACCCCGTCATCATGGATGTTGGATCGTGTATTACTACAAAACGGTGATCAAATTACCTATACGTATAGTCATGATACTTATAAAGAAGATTTTGTTCAATCACAATCACAAGTATTAGCTACTCCATCTATTTATAATGATGGTTCATTACCCGCTCCAGATTCAACATTGAAAACTTGTACGACTATCAACACTTACAACATTAAGTTACTGCAAAGTATTTCTTATAAAAACTTTCAGGTTGTTTTTCAGTATTCTGATAAACCAGGAAGCGCTAATGATTCAGGTAAAAAACTCGATAATTTTAAAGTGTTTAACCTAGGACATCTGGTAGAAGGTTATCAATTTAATTATACGCATAGCAATAGAATGTTTCTGGATAATATTAAGCGTATAGGATCAAGCAATACACTACAAGATTATTATTCATTTGAGTATAATGATTTAGATTCTTTTCCAGAAAAAGGAAGCTTTTCAAAAGATCATTTTGGATATAACAATGGGGTTTTAAATACCAAATTAATTCCAGGAGGAGTTTATGAAACTCCTTATATTCATAACGGAACACGTTTTACAGTAAGTTATAACGGTGCTAATCGTGATCTAAGCGAACCTCATCTTAAAAAAGGTATACTTACTAAGTTAATATATCCAACTAAAGGATGGGCAGAATTTGATTATGAGCCCAATGAAGGGTATTATGGACAATATGAGACATCAAAAAAGAGTATTAGTTATAGCCGTGTGCCGGATGACGATCCATTGGGGTGGCAAACACATTATTCGAATTGGTTTACCACGAACTTTGGGCAAGTTGAGTTTTCAAGTTTTAAGGTATTTATTTTTGATACTGTTGATCCAGGATTAAATTGGGGAAGACCTTCTTTTCAAATAATAGATAATACAGGTGAGGTACATTTCGAAAGAACTTTAAATTTTCGAGGAGAAAACTATCAAGGTGATGTTCCTCTTAAGATTAATCTTCCAAAAGATCGAAGCTATAGAATAAAGTTAAACATATACAATAGTAATGACTATGTGTATAATGTAAGGATTATAGGTAATGCTAAAGAAAGTAACTTAATAAAAAATAAATATTATGGAGGACTTAGAGTTACATCCATTAAAAATTATGATCACAATAGCGAATTATCCGGCCAAAGAGCATTCTCCTATAATAAGTTTGACGCCTCTGATGAATCAAGTGGTAAGGCAGTAGGCAAATTAAGGAATTATGAAGATGAGTTTGTTCATAGTAGGGTGGTTTGGGAAGCTGGTAGTTCTAAGTTAAGGCAACAAAAATTTAAAAAATTACTTTCTGGAGCAACCCAAACACTGGCATATACTAATAACAGCCCTCTTATCTATGAAAATGTTGAAGAAAAATTTATTGGAAAGAATGATGAAGCATATACTATTAAAAGGTATTTTAAGAATCATGGTATAAACCGTAAAGGCTTTAGCTTTGAAACTCATATAGGAACACTATTTAGCATCCCTACAATAGAAGATTACGCTAATGGAATACTTATTAAAGAGGAATACCTCGATGCTCAGCGACGAATAGTAAAAACTACTGAAAACAGTTATGAATTTAAGCTTGACGGCACAAATAGGGCAATTGTGGGAGCTACAGCCACCTGCTATAGAGTAGGAGGTGTTGGCGAGTATGTTTGTCATATCACAACCAATGAATACCTAAAAAGATGGTTTGTCAATACATCTACAACAAACACAAATTTTTATAATGACAAAACTATTATAGAGACGAACCAAAAACTTTATCAAAATGGAAGTCACAAACAACCCACCCAAACAGAAATTACGGATAGTGAAAACAAGAAGATAATAACTCGTACCAAATACCCAGGGGATATTAGTGTGAAAACTGCTGCAGAACAAAAACTAATAGATCAATATCGTATTGCAACACCAATTGAAGTTACCACTATTGTACAGCAAGGAACAAGTTCTGAACAATTAGTTTCTAAAATACACAATGAATATAAAAACTGGAGTAGAAATATAATAGCTCTCCAAAAAGTACAAGCTGCACAAAAAGGTTATGAGTTAGAAGATCGTATCGAATATTTAGCATATGATACAAAAGGTAACCCCTTGGAAGTTTCAATGACCAATGGAATTCATATTATATATATCTGGGGATATAAAGATACGCAACCCATTGTTAAAATTGATAATGCCAGTTATACAGGAATGCCTGCAGATGTAACTACTCTAATTAATCAATTAAAAGAAGTATCTGATAATGAAGATACTTCCAGTGAAGAAAACACCATACGTAACCTGTTTAAACAACTCAGAAATCATCCATATTTCTCTGAAGCACAAATCAATAGTTATACATACGATCCGTTAATCGGAGTGACGAGTATAACAGATCCACAAGGATATACCATCTATTATACCTATGACGATTTTAACCGTCTGAAATTTATAAAAGATGCAGATGGAAACTTGGTCTCTGAAAACCTATACAATTACAAAAAATAATAGTGCAACGAATCAATTAAGGAAAAAAATGAAAATATATACTATACTAATCTTTGCAACAACTTGTATCAGTTTTGGGTACGGTCAGAGTTGCAATCCATCTAATGTACCAATTCCGGGAGCGCCTTCTGTTATTTATAATTGTAATGGGAGTGTAACCTTAAAAAAAGCAACGAATAAACCTAGCACAATAAAATGGTATTGGCAAAGTAGTGCTTCTGCAACAAGCAGGGCAAAACCAGCTAGAACTGATGCAGTTCTTACCAGTGGTACCAGATATTATATAAAAGCTATAACAAGTAATGGTTGCTGGGGTAACGCCAGAGAAATAAACTATGCTGATCCAAGTCAGGGAGTTCCCATTCCTAATTCGGTTACCGTGGTAAATCAATGTGGCAAAAGTACGCTAACCTTCAATGGCAATCCACCAAGTGGAGTTGCATGGTATTGGCAAAGTAGTGCTTCAGGAACAAGTACTTCCAACACAGCTAGAAGTATTACCAGAACCAGTGGCACAAAGTATTACCTAAGAGCAAAATATACTTCTGCCAATTGCTGGAGTACTGCAAGAACCGTAAACTATGCTATTAAAACTACTCCATCAATTCCTGCTCCACCAGTAGTTATTGAAAATTGTGGAAGTACTATTTTAAACTTCTCAACCACTCCCCCAAGTAATACCACCTGGTATTGGCAGAGTACTCCTACTGGTACCAGTACATCCAATACTTCCAGAAGTATTACCCGTACTACAGGAAGTGTGTATTATCTAAGAGCAAGAAATAATACAAGTAGATGTTGGAGTTCTGTCAGGACTGTTACTTATACCGTAAAGAAAACACCAAAACACCCTTCAGTTCAGCCTCCAGTTAACAATTGTGGTAGTACTATGCTTACCAGAGACGAACCTCTTACAGGAGCTACCTGGTATTGGCAAAGCACTGCTACAGGTACCAGTACCACCAACGCTGCCAAAAGTATCACTCGTACTAGCGGCACTGTATATTACATAAGGGCCAGAGATAATAGTTCTGGATGTTGGAGTACGATACGAACCATTAACTATAGTGTTACCCCTAGCCCAGTATGGTATAAAGACAGTGATGGTGATGGATTTGCCAGCACTAAGATTACTCAATGCAGTAATCCTGGAGGAGGATATACTCAGGTTGTACTTCCTCTTAACGATTGTAATGATAGTAATGCAAATTTACACCCAAACACTGTTTGGTGTAAGGAAACCGGAGATTTTACTGAGGATGAAGTTATACAATGTACCAATCCTGGAACGGGATATGTGATGGCAATCCCACCTCCTACCAGCTGTCAGCCATCTGATGTTCTTATTCCTGGAATACCATCAGTTATTAATAATTGTGATGGAAGTGTATCTATTAAGAAAGCAGATGGAAAACCGAGTGATGTAAAATGGTATTGGCAAAGCACTGCAACAGGAATATGTAGATCAAGACCAGCAATAGTAGATCTTGTACTAACAAGTGGTACTAAGTATTATATACGAGCTGTAAATGAATCCGGTTGTTGGAGTGCACCTAGAGAGATTAATTATGTCATTCCAGAAATAACTCCAGTACCAGATGCCCCGACAATTACAGATCAGTGTGGTCAAAATATATTTACTTTTAATGGTACTCCTCCTAGTGGTATCACCTGGTATTGGCAAAATGAAATTAATGGTATTAGCACAATAAATTCTTCTACTTCTATCACTATTACAGAAGGCACTGTTTATTATTTGAGAGCAAAAAACAGCAGTACAGGATGCTGGAGTAGTCCTAGAACAATAAATTATAGTATTAGATATCCTAGAAACTGGTATGCCGATACAGATGGTGATGGTTTTGGAGATCCTAATACTGTTAAAAATCAATGTGATCAACCTTCAGGCTATGTTACCAATGATTTGGATCGATGTCCTAATGAATTTGGAGAACAACAAGGATGTATAAATCCTCCTCATGATCTGAATCTATCAGATCATGAGAATTATGTATATACAAGAGTATATCAGAACCCCATGAACTCACCATCTCTTATACGATACAACAAAGATGTTATAGAGAGTGTTACATATTATGACGGTTTAGGTAGGCCTAAACAACAAACAGCTATCCACGCATCTAAAGACGGTAAGGATATAACTACTCATATTGCGTATGATGGCTACGGAAGACAGGCCAAAGAATATCTGCCATTTGTACCTACAGGAGCTTCTGGAAGTTACAGAAACGTAAATATCAATAATGACATTAATTCATATTATCAAGATGTCTACAAAGATGATTTTACTGGAGTAGCCACCACTGATATCAATGCGTATTCAGAAAGTATACTTGAGGCTTCACCTCTTAATCGTGTTTTAGAACAAGGAGCTCCCGGAGCAGCCTGGAAAGCAGATCGTAATAATGATACCGATCATACGATCAAATTTAATTGGGATACTAATACCGCTAATGAAGTCATCTATTTCAAGGTAGCTTTTGAGAATAATGATTTCGAGAAGCCACAATTGGTAATGAATACCACAGACATCATAAAACCTCATACCATCCCTCCTAGTTACTATACAGCAAACGAATTGTATGTGACCATTACAAAAGACGAGAACTGGCAGCCTGGTCAAACACACCCAGATGATCATACAATCAAAGAATATAAAGATAAACAAGGAAGAGTACTTTTAAAAAGAACCTATGATACTGGTATACCTCACGATACTTACTATGTATATGATGACTATGGTAACCTTACTTTTGTGATTCCTCCAAAGGTAACTACTAGCGATCAGGTCTCTAGTATCGAACTTTCAGAACTATGTTATCAATACCGATATGACTATAGAAATCGATTGATCGAAAAGAAAATCCCTAGTAAAGGATGGGAATATATTGTATATGACAATTTAGATCGCCCCATTTTAACACAAGATGCTAAGCAAGCAGCTAAAAACCCAAAAGAATGGTTATTTACAAAATATGATGCTTTGGGAAGAGTAGCTTATACTGGTAAATTAACTGATAAAAGAAGTAGAAAAATCATACAGGATGAAGTGACTGCTTTTACTAATCCTTTATGGGTCACGAGAAGTACAGCAGCAATTATTGGTGGGGTAACTATGTTTTATACTAATGAGGGATATCCTAATGTACAGCAAGCAGAAGTACTAACTATTAACTATTATGATGATTATGAGTTCGATTTGGTTGGGTTGACCAACCCTGGGACAGCTCAAGGTCAATCCATTAACAATACTCCTAAAACGCTAGCTACTGGATCAAAAGTAAAAGTACTAGATACCAATACCTGGATTACGACGGTAACTTATTATGACAAAAAATCCAGGCCGATCTATGTAGCCAGTAAAAATGAATATCTAAACACTACTGATATTGTCGAAAGTAAACTAGACTTTACCGGTAAAGTTGAACAAACTATAACTACACATACCAAAGGGAGCAATTTACCTATTGTAACCATTGATGTTTTCGAGTACGACCCTATAGGTAGGCTGTTAACCCAAAAACAAACGATAGGTAATCACGAAGAAACTATTGTTTCTAATAGTTATGATGTGTTGGGGCAATTAGAATCCAAAATAGTTGGAGGCGGTCTACAAGAGATAGATTATAGTTATAATGTAAGAGGTTGGTTAAAGAAAATTAACAATGATATCAAAAATGATCATGACCTGTTTGATTTTACGATCAAATACAATGATATAACCGATCCAACTAAAAAACTTTATAATGGTAATATTAGTCAAACATTCTGGGACACAGCTAATGATAATGGTACCAATAACCCTATAGGTAATACATACACTTATACTTATGATGCGCTAAACCGGATTATCAGTGCAGTAGATAATACGGGTAATTATTCACTTACTGGTGTTACTTATGATAAAAATGGAAACATTAATACCTTAAAGCGACAAGGTCATAACAATGAAAGTGCTTCTGCTTTTGGTGTGATGGATGATTTATCCTATACCTACAATGCAGGAAACATTCTAGAAAGTGTTACCGATAGTAGTGGTATAGCAGAAGGTTTTAGGGATGGAAATACCTCTGGAGATGATTATACCTATGATATTAATGGTAATATGACCACGGATCTTAATAAAGGAATCACCAATATCACTTATAACTATCTTAATTTACCAGAAACAGTCACTGTCAATAACACTACACATACCGTAAATATTACCTATATTTACGATGCCACTGGAGTGAAATTAAAAAAGATCGCCACAGAGGGAAGTTCTGTAACAACAACGGATTATGCGGGTAACTATGTCTATAAAAACGGACAATTAGAGTTTTTCAAACATAAAGAAGGTTACGTTGAACCGAATACTTTAGGAGGGTTCGATTATGTGTATCAATTCCTTGATCATAATGATAATATTAGATTATCATACTCTGATAAAGATGGTGATGGTAAGATCGATGTATTGAAAAATAATGCAGATATCGATGGTGATGAAGATTTAGCGCACGAGATTCGTGAAGAAAAGAATTATTATCCCTTTGGTTTACTTCATAAAGGATATAATAATACAATAGTTGGAAGAAAACATAACTATGGGTTTGTTGGAAAAGAAGAGCAAGACGAATTTGGTATAGCTTGGTTAGATTTTGGAGCTAGAAATTACGATGCTTCTATTGGACGTTGGATGAATATCGATCCTCTTGCTGATGAAATGAGAAGGCACTCACCTTATAATTACGCATTTGATAATCCAATCAGTTTTATCGATCCTGATGGAATGGCTCCTTTTTGGATAAATAATGGTGATGGAACTTATACTGCGGAAGCTGGCGATAGTGCTTCGACATTAGCAAGGGATGCCGGAATTTCTTTTGAAAGAGCAAAAGAAATAATGGCTAATACTCCTAATGAAAGTTCTTCTTTGGGTAATATGGGGACTTATATAGATACTAATGATGGTGTTGAAAAATCTGCTGTTGATGAAGGAGATGTAGTGGCTATTCCTGAGCAAAAAACAATCATAGATATCAATAAAGAAGGTATTGAAAATGCCGAGAAAAGCATTTCTGAAGATAATGCATCTATTGATAAATTAAACAAGGATAATGACTCAATTCTAATATCGAAAGAAACCACGCAACAATATATAGATCTTACAAATAAAGTAGGTATTAAGGGTGATATGGGCGACCCAGATAAAGGACCTATTTTAGGAGGGTTAATAACCCAAGCAAGAAGAGAAGCAAAAGTTTATAAGGACGGTAAATTGATTGATCTAAATAATAATTCTATTGATAGTTTGTCAAAAGAGATCGATAAAAAGAATGCAGAAATAAAGAAAAGACAAAGTATTATTAAGAACCCTAATTCTGTTAATAAAAGAAAAAAATCTATTAATCTAAAAAAGAAAAAAATCAAAGGTTAATTTGTTGTCAAGAGATCAAATAAATTCTATTTTTAAGGTAATTGGATTAACAATAATATATTATTCGATTCTCAATGGGTTAACGTATGTGCTTTTCACGAATGTACCCATTGATTTTTTGGATAGTAATGATAAGATTTACCTTTTGGAATTGCTAACATTGACAGTGGTAATGTTAATGACTATAGTAGCATATAAGCTTATCGGGAAAAGATATTTTACTTATGAGAGAAAGAATATTTTTTCTTTTAAGGCTATAATTTTTTATTATAATACTAGCTTTCTTATTAAGGGTTTTAAGAGACCCTATCTATCGTTTTAATGAGATTTTTTTTCGGAAATCTAAATTTTGTTTCTCCGCTCTTCCAAAGCGTACGGCTACTGCTATGCCTCTAGGTTAGTGGCGTTAAAGTTTGGTAGGATGGTAGGAAATAAATCAAAAATAGACTGCTCTTCGAAGTTTGTAACTTCGAAGCAACATATAAAACTAAACCGTAGTATGATAGAATAATTATACTACGGTTTTTGTTTTTACGCTATCCTCCATCCTCAATTTAAAATGAATCTTAACCTTAGATTTGATAACTTTAAAAGAAATCAAAGGTTACGAACATGGAAAATAATATTCGTGGAGGTGATGCTCCTATCCCTTGTCAATTAGAAGCAGATAAAAACTATGCCTGGTGCAGTTGCGGTCATAGTACTGATCAACCTTTTTGTAATGGTACTCATAAAAAAGAAGGTGGTACACCACCAATGATTTTTAGCATAGAAGAATCTAAAGAAGCATATTTATGTACCTGCAAGCAAACCAATAACCCTCCATACTGTGATGGATCACATAATAAGTAAGTTATTATTGGATATAATTGCAAAAAGATTTTAATCTAATTTTAATATTAAAAAACCTTATTCGATATACGATCAAATAAGGTTTCTTTGTATAACAAACAGATTGTAGTTGTTTTACTTTCTGGTCAGAACGTGCTTTTGTTGCCCTCTTTCAAAAATTAACTTCCCTTCTTTTGGTACAAACTCTATAGTAAGCATTGCCCTGTCTGACTTAAACTTATCCTTTTCAACTGGTTCTAAAGGAAGTAAAGGTTTTCCGGTAGCTTTTGCGATCAGAATAGCATCTTTATTCAAGATTTCTATCTCCATCGGAAAATCAGGACTACTATACATTCCCAAGTATGGTTCTAAGTCTTCTTTTTTTAATGTCATAGCAGGTTTAAAATCTGGTAATTCATAATCTGCTCCAATGTAAATTTGTAAAGCTCCCAATACAATAGTTTCTATTGGCAACACAAGTCCGTTTGCAATATAAGACACTCCTATTCTTTCATTTGTAAAATACCCTGCTAAGGATTGAAATCCATCAATTTTTCCGTTATGGCCATATATTTCTTTATCTTGGAAAGGCATTTTCATAACTCCCATTCCTAATCCTTCTTTTATCGTTTTCATTTGATCTAAAGCACTTTCAGAAATTAGTTTTCCATTAAACAAATCATGATAAAATGTATTAAGATCTGTAGGAGTCGCTATAATTCCTCCTGCTCCCATCGGAACACTCATATCTGTCTGAATCGTTTCTGTCCATTCGTCCTCCAGGTCATATGACAGTGCCTCATTTTCTGAAGTATCTATTTTTCCTCCATAGCAAGTATTTTCCAATTTACATGGTATCACAATTCTGGATTGTAGAATGTTCGCATACGACTTACCTTCAATATCTTCCAAAATATAGGATAATAACAAGTAATTGGTATTTGAATATTCTGTTTTTTCATCAGGCTCAAAATCAACCTTTTTCTCTATAATTCTATTCATCATTTGCTTTCTGGTCTGTGGAACCACCATCCATTTCACAAAATCTCTATCATTCGTAAGATTATATAATCCACTTCTATGCCTTAATAAATGTTCTATAGTAATTTTTGAGGCATTAGGGATTTCAGGAAAATAATCACTTAATAAAGTTGCTAATGTAAGTTTCTTCTCATCTATTAATTGCAAAATCATAGTTGCCGTAAACGTCTTGGTGATAGAACCTATACGATATTTTGTATTCTGATCTGCCTTTATATTATTATTTACATCTGCATACCCGATAGAATTCCTATATACCTCTTTTCCGTTTTGAAATATGGAAAAGCTTCCCATTCCCTTATTGTGTTTTTGGATAATTGTAAACAAGCTATCCAATTTTGTTTTGTTAAAACCCTGTGCTGTGATACCATGGCTTATTAAAAGGAATAGTATCATTATTCTTTTTATCATAATTATTTTGTTTTAAGCTAATATTAGCTGTGTTTTAAAATTTGTTTAGAAATTGTTCTGATAACGAAAGGTCATTGCTTTGTGTATACTTACCATCAGGAGTAATTATAATGTGGTATGGCAGGCCCGAAAAATTAAATACCTGCATTACTTGAACCTCATTACCATTGGTGTGTAATTGTATACCCTTTACATTATTCTTATCGAGATAGTGTAACCATTTTTGGCGATTTCGATTGATAGAAACATCAATAAATACTATATTTTCTTTGTTAGAAAACTTAGTCTTCATTTGATCCAATACTGGTTTTTCTCTTAAACAGGGAGCACACCAAGTTGCCCAAAAACTAACATATAGCACCTTACCTTCGAACTGATTTAGTTTTACCTTTTGATTATTAACATCTATAAAGCCAACCGATGGTAAGTGTCGTTTTTCACCCGGTATTTCACCCCATACAACCATAGCATTTTCCAAGCTCCCATCCGGGTTTTCGTAAAATCCTTTTTGGCGAATGATCAAAGGTTGAGCAAAAAGATATATCATAAAAATGATCAACATCCCTCCTCCTATTCCAAACCTATACTTTCTAGCTATTGCTTTGCGTGTGAGCGATAGAGATCCAACAGCAAATAGTAATAAGGTTATAACAAATGGGAAATAGAAGTATCTAAATGGTTTAAAAACCAATAATGCCACTAATAAGAATACCAATAATTTATCCGGAGTTTTTTTGTTTATACAACCAGCAACATAAAAACTTATTACACTCGAAAGTATGGGAACCCATTGTAAGATCGAAAAATTGTAAATAAGTCGGATTTCTCGTAACAACAAAAAGATCAATACATTTATCACTATTATGGTAATTAACCCTAATAGAATACTAACTAATGATGATTTCATGGCTTTTATTCAGAATCTTTATCTAACCAGGTAAAGATTATAGAAGCTACTCTTGAAATGATGAAAACAACAAAACCAAATACTGGAGGAAGCGCTGATACTTTTAAACCACCTGCAAAAATATGGGTAGAAATCTCGCCAATCATATCAACCTGATCAAACATTCCGATAACGCCAATTAACTGTCCTAACATACCCCAAACTACTGTTAACAAGCCTATCGAATTAAGAAGTCGAATATTTTTCTCTAGTCCAGAATGCCCTTTAAGTATTCCTAATACACTTTTTATTATTAAAAAAATTACTAGCAATAATATGATAAAGATGGGAAACATAAAGAACATTCCTCCTTCTTGCATTCTATCAAATAATTGAATAAAGAGTAACGGATTGTGAGTCAATTTTACTATCAATGAAATCATAATTATTATACATTTTAGGATTATATATCCCCAAAACTATTTCTTAATACCGTTTCAATTATTTTTTTGCGTCTACTAACCAGATTAGTCCCGATTAAAACCTGATTAAAACCTTCTTGTGATAAAGGTATATCTATTTTGCTAAACGGGGTATTAAATCCGTTATTCACCTCAAAAAACAATTTTAAATATAAAAATTACGGATATTGTAACCTTATATGATCTCCAGAGAATTTATACTTACCAAAATTGCTAAGCTATTATTGCACACTATCTTTTGGGCAATAGTCTTATTTGGTTATACCTATTTTTTTGGATATAACACTGAAAACATCAATTATGTATTTTCTTTCTCACTATTTTTAATGCCTGTAACCATTGGCACTACCTATACTGTAATAGATATTTTAATCCCCAAATATCTGATCAAAGAAAAATACTTATTGTTTATACTCTATTGTATTTATACTCTTATAGCTTCTGCTTTTTTTATTGTTTTTTCCTTTTTTTATGGATTGGTATTTTTAACAGATATAAAAATCGGAGAAATGGCTCCTATGACTCGTAGCCCCTTATTTTTATTTGTAGCCGTTTATTTTGTTGTTTTTATCGCAAGCGCTCTTAGTTTGGCGCAACATAATTATAAATCCACATCAGCGAATCAGAAACTAAAAACAAAAATCCTTGAAGCTCAGTTAAAACTAAAAGAGCAGGAATTACAATATCTAAAAATGCAAATACACCCACATTTTTTATTCAATACACTAAATACGATGTATGGTTTTGCGTTGAAAAAATCTGAAGAAACTCCTGAAATGATTCTGAAACTTTCTAACTTATTAGATTATTTGTTATACCAGGTAGACAAACCATTTGTACTTTTAAAAGATGAAATGGATCATATTAAAGATTATATTTCTCTAGAAAAAATGCGTTTCAGTGATACTTTAGATATCTCTATGAATTATGAAGAAATGGATGATTCTATCGAGATAGCACCTATGTTATTACTTCCTTTTGTAGAGAACAGTTTTAAACATGGGCAAATAAGAAATAAAAAGTTGTCTATCATCATAGATTTAAAATACGAAGACAATAAATTATTTTTTGACATTAAGAATTCAATTCATAATACCCCAGAAAGTAGTAATAAAGGTATTGGTTTGCCTAATATCAAAAAAAGACTATCTACACTCTATAAGGATACTCATGTATTAAAGATTGATAAAGATCAGGAATGGTTCAAAGTTAATCTTAAACTTAACATCGCTAAAACTTAAAAATCTATGAGCTCAAAAATTTCATGTATCATAGTAGATGATGAACCTACAGCAAGAGAGATCATTGCATCACATCTCTCACAAATTGATCGTATCCAAGTAATCGGAATTTGTAGTAATGCATTAGAAGCATTTAATTGTATTAACACTCAAAAAATTGACCTTATTTTTCTGGACATCAACATGCCCGAGATATCAGGTATTTCTTTTGCTAAATCAATAAATAAGAATATCAAAATCATTTTTACCACTGCTTATCGCGAATATGCAATAGATGGATTTGATCTTCATGCAGTGGATTATTTATTAAAACCAATTTCTTTTGAAAGGTTACTCAATTCGATAAATAATTATTTTGAAGTATACCATAAACAAGAATCGATAAAATCAAAAGAAACCGAACTGAACAATTTTATTTTTGTAAGATCGGATCGAAGAATGAAAAAAGTAGATTTCTCAGAAATTATATATATCGAAAGTTATAGTGATTATGTAAAAATTCATTGTCAATCTAATACTATTATTACCAGAGAAACTATTGGTAATATTGAAGCTAAATTACCCCAACATCAGTTTATACGAACCCACCGTTCTTTTATTATATCTATCCCAAAAATAGATTCTTTTTCTAACGAAGAAATTGTTCTGAATAATAAATCTATTCCGATCAGTCGGAATTATAAATCTGAAGTATTGGGCCGATTAGGTACCGTATAAAAGTGTCTTCAGATAAAAATAATATCTTTTTACACCTATCTAAAGGTATAGATTATCAACCACATACAATAGTGTTAACAATGCCTTAACTATTAATATCGCAACTTCTTTATCAGAAGCTGGTCTTCTTTCTGAACAAATTAATTAAGAAAACTTTAAAACCTTTTTAAACAATGAAGAAACTTTTATTTTTATTTGCTACAGTCTTATTCTGCTACTCTTGTAATAATGACGATGACAATAATAGTGCCCTTTTTGAGGAATTTACTATCCAAGAAGTTAATGATTCAGGAATTAGCGGTTCAGTAATATTTTCAAGATCTACTACTGATACCGTTCTTTTTATTAATGTTACACTTGATGGAACCGAATTAGGCAAATCTTATACAGCTAACATTTATCATAATTCACTATCAACAGGTGGCGATATTGCTATTCCTCTCAGGAATTTTGATGGTTCTACTGAAACAATTATTTCTGGTGATTTCTTCGATTCTTTAAACCCGTTAATGATTATGGGATCTAATCTTACATATGAAGAGTTGATTCAGTTTAATGGTCATATTAAAGTTCTTAGTAATGATGAACAACCTATTGTCATTGCTCAAGGTAATATTGGTAGTAATGCGCCGTAATAATATCTAAAAAAACAAAAAAGCGAGCATATAGCTCGCTTTTTTTATATCTATCAAATAGTTATTACACGTGTAATGCTCTATTCTCTGTTGCAGCCAATGCTGCTTCTTTTATTGCTTCTGTAAATGTTGGATGTGCGTGCGACATTCTTGAAATATCTTCTGCAGATGCTCTAAACTCCATAGCCGTAACTGCTTCAGCAATCAGATCGGCACAACGTGCCCCAATCATATGAACACCTAATACCTCATCTGTTGTCTCATCTGCTAAAATCTTTACAAATCCATCTAAATCTGCACTAGCTCTTGATCTACCTAATGCTCTAAATGGAAATTGTCCTGATTTATATTTTATACCAGCTTCTTTTAGTTCTTCTTCAGTTTTTCCTACTGCTGCTACTTCTGGCCAGGTATAAACAACTCCTGGTATTAAGTTATAATCGATATGTGGTTTTTGACCAGCAAGCGTTTCTGCTACAAATACACCTTCTTCTTCGGCTTTATGTGCCAGCATAGCTCCTTTGATTACATCTCCTATGGCATAAACATTAGAAGCCGAAGTTTGTAAATGATCATTTACTTCAACTTGCCCTCTATCATTTAACTTAACACCCGCTGCCTCTGCATTTAATCCATCAGTATATGGACGACGACCAACAGAAACTAAGCAGTAATCTCCTTTAAACTCTACAGGTTTTCCTTTTTTGTCATCAGCAGTAATTACTACTTCTTTGGCGGTACCTTTTACACCAGTTACCTTATGAGATGTATAGAATTTTACACCTTGTTTCTTCATTACCTTTGTCAATTCTCTGGATAATGCTTTATCCATTCCAGGAATAATTCTATCCATATATTCAACCACAGAAACATCAGCTCCCAAGCGTCTATATACCTGACCTAATTCAAGACCGATAACTCCTCCTCCAATAATCACTAAATGCTTAGGAACTTCTTTAAGTTTTAAAGCTTCTGTAGAAGTGATTACTCGTTTCTTATCAATCTTAATAAATGGTAAAGTAGATGGTTTAGATCCTGTAGCAATAATTGTATTTTTTGCTTCAATTGTATCTACAGTTCCATCTGCTTTAGTAATATTAATATGAGTAGCATCTTTAAAAGATCCTAATCCTTCATAAACATCAATATTGTTTTTTTTCATTAAAAAACTAACACCATCACATGTCTGATCAACCACAGTTTGTTTTCTGGCAATCATTTTTTCTAAATTGATTTTTACATCTCCAGGAATTTCAATTCCGTGATCCGCAAAATGCTTTACAGCATGCTCATAGTGATGAGAAGAATCTAATAATGCTTTACTAGGAATACATCCTACGTTAAGACAAGTTCCTCCAAGTGTTGCGTATTTCTCAATTATTGCAGTTTTCATACCTAGTTGTGCGCAACGAATAGCTGCTACATATCCTCCAGGTCCAGAGCCGATTACGGCTACATCATATGTACTCATAAGAGATTGTTATGTTGTCGTATTATATAAATAAAGAACAAATGTACAAATGTTTTACTTCTTACAGAAGCCAGGATCTTATCAAATTTTTATTAAAAAGCAATATTAGTACTAATTAAAAAGTTATACATTTAGTCCTTTGGTAATCGATTAAAAAAAACAAATGTTTTTTGATCGATAAAACCAGTTATATTTTAATAAAATTGAAGCTAAACAATGCGTTATTTATCTACTCTTTTCTTATTGGTATTAATAGTCTTATGGAGTTCTTGTCGAAATGATTTTGAATCTGGTCCAAGCACCGGGAACTTACAATTCTCAACAGATACTTTATTGTTGGATACTGTTTTTACTAATATTGGTTCTAGTACGTATAGTTTTAAAGTATATAATCGAACAAATGATGATTTTACTATTCCTACAATTGCGTTAGAACGAGGCGAAAGCTCTAATTATAGACTTAATGTAGACGGAATACCAGGTAAATCATTTGAGAACATACAAGTATTAGCCAAGGATAGTATTTTTGTTTTTGTAGAAACAACCACTGATATCACACAACAAACTGGTGATATCGAATTTTTATATACAGATCGTGTTCTTTTTGACACTGGTGGTAATCAACAAGATGTAGATTTGGTTACATTGGTTAAGGACGCTGTCTTTTTATTTCCTTCACGAGATGCTATGACAGGAGAAATCGAGACTTTATTGTTGGGATTAGATGAAAATAATGAAGAGATCCGTATTGAAGGCTTTTTCCTTGAAGATGATCAACTAACACTTACTAATGAAAAACCTTATGTAGTATATGGCTACGCTGCGGTACCTTCTGATAGAACACTAACTATCGAAGCAGGAGCCAGAATACATTTTCATGCCAATTCTGGAATTATCGTGGCCAATAATGCAACTCTGTTAGTAAATGGAGAAGTAAGTACAGATCAGGATCTTATGGAAAACGAGGTCATATTTGAAGGCGATCGTTTAGAACCTGGATTTAGTGATGTTCCTGGGCAATGGGGAACCATCTGGCTAACTGCAGGCAGTACAGGACATGTAATTAATCATGCAACTATAAAAAATGCCACTGTTGGGATTTTAATGGATTCTAATGATGGAGGTGTTGATCCTACTCTTACGATAACCAATACACAAATATATAATAGTGCCAATGTAGGTTTACTTGCTCGAACTGGAAATGTTCTTGGCGAAAATCTCGTTATCAATAATTCTGGACAAGCTTCTCTTAATTGTGCTTTAGGAGGCAGATACAATTTTAATCATTGCACATTTGCAAATTACTGGACCAGTAGTTTTAGGCAATTTCCTTCTGTATTAATCGATAATAATCTACAGATTAGTGCTACAGAAGTAGCAGTGGCAGATCTTGTAGAAGCAAATTTCACAAATTGTATTATCTATGGTAATGAAAACTTAGAATTAATTTTCAGTAAAGTGGGAGAAACCGCTTTTAATTATAACTTTAAAAATTGTTTGATTCGTTTTAATGATATTAATGATCAATTTAGTAGTGATGCTATGTATGATTTTACAGATACCAATTTGTTTGAAAACATAATACTTAATGAGGATCCAGATTTTAAAGCTCCTTTTGAAAACTTACTCACTATTGGTGACGCCTCTGCCGCTAATGGTCAGGCATCCACACCAACATCAGGAACTGATATTTTAGGAACAATTAGAAATGCTACTGCTCCAGATATTGGAGCTTATGAAAGTATTATTTTTGATCCAGATAACTAAACCATTATAGCTATTGATTAATAACGATATTACGTAAAAATATTTTTTTGGTTATTTTTATTCATTATCTAAAAGCGAAACATATGAGAATTTCACAAAAAACAGAGCTTTATATTCTAGCCATTAGCTCTATTTTGATTACATCTTTTTTGTTTTTTATCGATGAAGGAAACTACAACTTTAGTTGGGTTACAGAACCTTTTGTATGGTTGGTTTTTTTATTATATGCCATACCAATTTTTTTAGGTCAGCTACTACTGTTAAAAATTGTTTTAAAAAGATTAAATGGTTTAAACAAAATCATATTAAGCATCTTAATGGGTTCTGTATTGGGAATAACCTGTACTATTGCCCTTCTGTTTAGCGGTCTTATAGTTTTATAAAAAATTACCCGCCATTTAACATATTTCCAAAAAAACATAACGTAAAACTTAAAAATACGGATAAACCACACTGCAAACCAAGGGTTTATACCTATAGGGAATTTTCTTGTTAAAAATTAGATTTGAGTTGATAATCAAACCATATCATCAATAACCAATCAACTAACTAATTTTTATCAGTATGAAAACTAAATTCAGTAACATCTCAAGTATCTTTATATTGGCTTGCTTTGGAATTATGCTCATTATTTCCTGCAGCAAAAACAATAAGAAAGAAGAAAAGAAAGATGTTGATCAAGAAACTGTCGCTTATAATGATTCTAAAGCATCTTCAAGTGACTGTGAATGTGAATCTAATTGGTTTCCGCATAGCCAAACTCCGCCTCCAGAAGAAGGAAAAGGAAGTCCATTTGATACAACTAGTACTACTAACTGTATTTTTCAACAATGGGCTTGGCAGAAGTTTTTGTGGTTAACAAAACCTCAAAGTAATGGAAAAACTCTTTTTGAAAATGAGCTTATACCTGTTAGTCCATTAATGCTACCTGTTAAACCACAATTAGGCCTTTCTTTAGTATTGGATTCAATAGGTCAAGCAGGGCCTGGTGGTATTTTGCTTTCTAATCCAGAGTTTAATAGCAGTCATAAAAAAGCTGATACTGTATACTATGCTATATATGTGGATTCTACTTTAAAGGACGCTACTGAAGCTTTTACCAAACTTATTCTAAAGGACACTACACTACTTAATAATTCATTTACTTTTCCGGTTGGATCATTAGAGGTAAAAACTTCTTGGATCAAAACCAATGCTATACCAGAAGCCCAACTTTCTTCATATTATCAAACAAAAGCAGCCGTATATGAGAATGGAAAATATGTAGAAAGTACTGTTGCTTTATTAGGAGTGCACGTTGTCGGAATCGTCGAGAATCATCCTGAATTTATCTGGGCAACTTTTGAACACTCAGACATGGCTCCTAACTATGATTGGAGTGCTGGTTCTGCCAGTTCAACAGATGAAAAACTACTTTTCGGTTCTGGAAGTACTTCATCCCTTGACGGAATCAAACTTGCATCGGGAAGCGATTTTCCTATAACACCTAATGAAGTATATGACCTTTTTAAATATGGTGTACCTAGAACTCCTGGAAATGGATACATGGAAACCAGTCAAAACGAGCCCGAAAATTATAATAACATAGACAGCTTAAATATTTGTGTGTCTAGTCAATTAACTGATGTTTGGAAAAACTATTTCTATAATGGAGCTTTATGGATAAATACAGATGGATTAAGTCCAACTAAACAAGCTGATACTATAAGAAATCTTGGTGGTAATATTGATAAAGCTACCAAAGGATCTATCGCAAGAGGTTCTTTAAATGCTGCTAATACAACCATGGAAACCTATGTACAAACTTTTCAAAGTAGCACACATAATATTAATGCAGGAAATCTGGTAAATTGTTTTTTATGTCATAATTCTGCAAGCCTTAACGGAACTAATAAATCTCCTCTTTATTTAAGTCACGTTTTTAATGGATATTTTGAATATCAAAAAGGAAAAACACCGAAACAAATAAGCAAAATGAAACTACAAGAATTTGATGCGGTCTTTCTAAAAAATAAATAATACTACTAAACCATATTATAAAAAAGACTTTGGTAATTGAATTACCAAAGTCTTTTTTATTTTTTAATGATAGTACATCTAAATCATTAGGTTGATCCTAATCTTATGCTTTAACTGCTTTAATACTTTTATGAGTTTCTAAAACATGGGCAATCTTTGTCACCACTACCTTAGCATTTTCTTTAGTAAAAATCAATGGAGGTTTAGTTTTAAGCACATTATCATATGGACCATCTGTACTAATAAGGATATATTGATTCCTAAGTTCATTTTTTATTAAGTGTGCTAATGCTGTATCCGGCTCTTTAGTATTCTCCTCTACTATTTCTACCCCTAAAAACAATCCTGAACCTCTTACATCACCAATACAATCAAATTTTTCTTTAAGCTCTAAAAAAAGTGATTTATAGTAATTCCCTACCTCTTTGGCATTTTCTTGTAATTTTTCTTCTTCTATAACATCCAGTACTGATGAAGCTATAGCGCACGAAACCGGATTACCTCCAAAAGAACTAAAAAATTCAACTCCCTTACCAAAAGATTCTGCTATTTTGCTAGTTGTTATTACAGCACCCATAGGGTGTCCATTAGCCATGGGTTTGCCTACAATAACAATATCCGGAACCACCTCTTGTGCTTCATACCCCCAAAAATATTCCCCTAACCTTCCAAATCCCGTTTGAACTTCATCACTAATACAAACTCCTCCCTGCTGTCTGATAGCAGGATAAATCTCCTTTAGATATCCTTTTGCAAGTGGCACCTGACCTCCACAACCTACTATAGGTTCGGTTATAAATGCAGCAATTGGTATTTCTGACTCTTTTATTTGTTCAATAGCTTCTTGAGCATACATCTTTCCTGCTGTACCATCATTTTGAGTATATTTACCTTTATAAGTATCAGGAATTACTGTTTTAAGAACGTATTCTTTCTGCCCTTGTCCTTTTGGGTTATTAAACTTATAATCACTAATATCAATTGCGGTTTGTGTATTGCCATGATAGCCATGTTCCATGACCATCAGTTTTTCTTGTTTGGTATGATTTTTTGCCAAACGAATTGCTAAATCACTTGCTGCACTTCCTGAATTAACAAAATACACCGTATCTAGGGATGAAGGGAATTTTGATAAAAGCTTTTCTGCATATTCTGATAACAAATCATAAACATACCTTGTATTTGTATTAAGCTTTGCCATCTGTTTTTGTCCGGCTTTAACAACCTTTGGATGCGAATGTCCAACATGAGGTATGTTATTGTAAGCATCCAGAAAAGTGTTTCCATATACATCATACATATATTGAAATGCAGATCTATCCATATAGATAGGTGTATCATAACTCACAGAAAGTATTGAACTAATATGGTTATATCTGCGATCTAACGCTTTTTCTATTGGTAATGGTTGCTTAACGTCAAAACCTAATTCAGCACGAAAAGCGCTCTCTGCTTTTATTGGATTAATTTTCAATATGTTATATAACATATTCCAAGCAGATTTTTCACTTACTGAAGCATACTCATTATTTGGGTTTTCCTTTTTCGCATGTGCAGAATTACAAACACTTGTACACAACCGCGCAGCAATCAAATAGTATAATATCTCTATTTCATTTTCCTTAATTGGTAATATAGTGTGATAAGCCTTTAAGATTGGTAAAGCCCAATCCAAACCATTTTCTTTATCATAACAAGCATAGGTAATAGCGATAGCCAGCTCATTAATACGTGGTGAATATGCTAAATCCCCAAAATCAATAATACCGCAAACCTCATCACCTTCTATCAAAACATTCCACTCATTAGCATCATTATGAATAACTGATTTTTCTAAATCTGGAAGAACTGGAGTTACGTATTCTTCAAATTGCTGAAAGAAATAAGTAACAATACTTCTATCTTTTGCATCAGGAATATCTTGAATATAATCTTTATTTAAATTTAGGTATTGAATATCCCACTCCCACTTACGCGATTTAAGCACATAATTATCAAAGTTTTGAAACTTCAAATCAATTTCAGCAAGGAATACCCCAAGAGATTCTAACATCTTTTCTGATACTGTTACATCTCCAATAAATTTCCCTTCCAGAAAAGATAACATTCTGCATATGCTCTTTTTTCCATTTACATCTAGGACTTTAATAAAAGATCCATCTTTAAAAGGAAATGGGTCTGGTATGTTTTTTTGGTTATTTTCTTTAAGAAATAAAAGAGTGGCATTCTCGGCTTCAACCAAATCATACATCTCTTTGGTATACAGATAGGTTTTAAAAATATAGCTATTACTGCTAGTTTTAACTTTATAATTTTCATTATCGTATCCGTTGAGTTTTTTTATCTCAACTTGATCAAAACCAAAATATTCCTGTAATAACTTGTTCATTTTAAAACCTTTATTATACTACAATTCAAAGCTTAAATAATAAAAACACCACTCAAAAGGTCAGTGATTTTTAGTTGTTTTTTATATGATACGAATCTATCAAAAAACAATCTGGCTTACAAACACATAAACAAGTTTAATCAAATTAACAGTCTTATATATCGAAGCAAAGTTTTAATGATCAAAAAACAGGTTTTATCCCATTTCACTAGCCAAAGTGATTGTATTAAGTATCAAAAAAACATACAGAATAATAAATTATATGCAGTATCTTTATATTCTTATTCTTTTCAATCTTATCCCAGTATGAATACATATCTCTTTAAATCTGAACGACTTGGATTTCGAAACTGGTCACTTAATGATCTTGATGATCTTGCTTCAATTAATAACGATGATGATGTTATGGAGTTTTTTCCTTTCAAACCATCAAAAGAAGACACTAAAAGTTTTATTGTCAGAATGCAACAACAGTTTGAAGAAAAGAGGTTTTGCTATTTTGCAGTAGATATATTAGATACCAAAGAGTTAATTGGGTTTATTGGTTTGAGTGAACAAACCTATCTTGAAAATTTTGGCCCCTTTGTAGACATCGGTTGGAGGCTTAAAAAAAGTATTTGGAATAAAGGATATGCTACTGAAGGTGCCAAAGCCTGTTTGGATTATGGGTTTACTCAAATCGGTTTAGAAAATATTTATTCTGTTGCTCCAGAAATTAATGTAAAATCCGAACTTATTATGAAAAAGATAGGAATGCAAAGAATAGAAACTTTTGACCATCCTAAATTAAAAGACTATCCTCAATTAATGTCTTGTGTTTTATACCAAAAAAAGAAACTAGCATGAAATAATCAAAGTGAGTTTTTATAACATCTTAACATCAATCAATAATTATGAAACCTTCTTTTATACACCTAACACTATTTTTTGTCTTCTCAATTAGTTTGAATAATATCGTTTTAGGACAGGAAAAGCAACTTCATTACTCTATTAATCAGGACATGTATAGTAATTTCTCTAAAGCATTTGAAACTCTTGATTATAATCTATTTGCTTCAATTCATAGTCAAGATATGATTAGAATCTCTGGTGGAAATGGAGGAGCCATAAAAAAAGTAAAAGAATATCTCAAAGGGTATCAAAAACGATGGGGTACTCCTGCTAAAAAACCCTCTCCAATAGATTTCAGATTGTTTGAAAGGGTCACTTCTGACTCCTTAGTTTCAGATAGAGGAATATACCGTATTACATACGTCAATAATGATAAAGAGACAAAATATTCTTATGGTCAGTTTCACGTATTACTGCGATTAGAAAAAGGACACTGGAAAATACTTATTGACTATGACTCTAATGAAAATAAAACAATTGATAAGAAGAGTTATGATTCGGCATTTGCGTTAACTAATTATGAAAAATATTGGGTTCATAAAAATTAATCTGCTATTAATGCCACATTTGAAAAATTTTATCGTTACTTAAATTAGCATGAAAAAAATAAGTAAAAAAATAAGACTACTACTTATATTATCGTTGATTCTACTTAATGTTAGTTGTGATCAAATATCTAAAAACGTAGTTCGTCATACAATTGAAAAAAATGAACAGATACAGGTTTTTAAAGAAAACTTCATTCTTACAAAAGTAGAAAATAGAGGAGCTGCTTATAGCCTGGGATCTGATCTTGCTCCTATTCTAAAAATACTTCTTTTACAATTATTACCTATTATCGTATTAATCTTTTTACTTAGACAGCTTATTATAAAAACTAACTATTCCAGAGAAACTATTATTGGTTTTACCTTTATTATTGGTGGTGGAATTGGTAACCTTTTTGACCGAATTATACGTGGATCAGTAACTGATTTTATGATTATGGATCTTGGTATTATAAAAACCGAAATATTCAATATGGCAGATGTATCTATTATGGTTGGATCAGCAATAATTCTTATTACAACTCTATTAAACAAAAATGGATCATTTTTTAAAACATCTAATCAATAAATATGAGCTGGATAAAAGAAATACCATATGACGAGGCTACCGGAAAACTTAAAAGCATTTATGATCGTGTCAAAGGGCCTAATAATAATATAGATAATGTATTATCAATCCATAGCTTACGACCGCATACACTTACCGGACATATGGGATTGTATAAAAATGTACTGCATAATTCTAATAACACTTTACCTAAATGGTATTTAGAAACTCTTGGCGTTTATGTCAGTCACTTAAATCAATGTAGTTACTGTGTGGATCATCATTCTGCTGGATTACAAAGATTAATAAATAATGAAGAGAAATTTCAAAACATCCTTAATTGCCTTACTTCTGATAATATAGAATCATTTTTTGATGGTCATTATCTTAAAGGCTTAGGATATGCAAAAAAACTAACCCTTGCTCATCGTACTATTAACAAATCTGATATCGAAGAATTAAAAAAATTAGGTTTCTCTGACGGTGAAATACTGGAAATCAATCAGGTAGTCAGCTATTTTAATTATGTAAATCGCACCGTAGTAGGCTTGGGAGTCAATACAGAAGGGGATATCATAGGATTATCTCCTAATGATAGTGATGATCCTAATAATTGGGGGCATTCCTAATATTAATTATTTCAAAATAAAAAACGCGTGATTATTAAATCACGCGTTTTTTTATATCATATAATAGAAATACTCTAAGCAAGTACACTATTTACAAACAATGGTTTATCTGCCATCATAGCATTTACATCATCTGCGATAGTATGTAATGCTGATTCATCTTCTACATTAGTAATCACTTTATCGATCAACTCAACGATTTCTAACATATCGTTTTCTTTTAATCCTCGAGTTGTAACTGCAGCAACACCTATTCGAATACCAGATGTTACAAATGGTGATTTATCATCAAATGGCACCATATTCTTGTTTACTGTAATTTCAGCAACACCTAGTGCTTCTTCGGCTTGTTTTCCTGTTACATTTTTGTTTCTAAGGTCGATTAACATCATATGGTTATCTGTACCTTTAGAAATTACCTCATATCCTTTTTCTACAAAAGCTTCTGCCATTGTTGCGGCATTTTTCTTTACCTGAACGATATAATGCAAGAACTCATCAGTTAAAGCCTCACCAAAAGCAATTGCTTTAGCAGCAATGATATGTTCTAATGGACCTCCTTGATTTCCTGGAAACACTGCGCTATCCAGAATGGAAGACATCATTCGTTTCTTTCCGCTTTTAAGAGTAATCCCAAATGGGTTTTCAAAATCTTTTCCCATTAAAATCAGACCTCCTCTTGGTCCTCTTAATGTTTTGTGAGTAGTAGTAGTTACTACATGACAATGAGGAATTGGATCAGAAAGAACTCCTTTGGCAATTAATCCTGCTGGATGAGCTATATCTGCAAAAAGAATAGCTCCTACACTATCTGCTATCTCTCTGAATCTTTTATAGTCAATATCTCGAGAATATGCAGATGCTCCCGCAATGATTAATTGTGGTTTTTCTGCTTCAGCTATTTCTTGGATTTTATCATAGTTTAATCTACCGGTCTCCTTCTCTACTCCATAAAAAACAGGATTATATAATTTACCCGAAAAATTAACCGGAGATCCGTGAGTTAAATGTCCTCCATGAGAAAGGTCAAAACCTAAAATTTTATCTCCTGGTTTAAGGCAAGCATGGTATACTGCTGTATTTGCTTGAGATCCCGAATGCGGTTGTACATTAGCATACTCTGCACCAAACAATTCTTTGGCGCGGTCTATCGCTATTTGTTCCACTACATCTACTACTGAGCATCCTCCATAATAACGCTTTCCAGGATATCCTTCAGCATATTTATTTGTCAATACAGAACCTGCTGCTTCCATTACTTGTTCACTAACAAAGTTCTCTGAAGCGATGAGTTCTAACCCGTTGATCTGACGTTCTTTTTCGTCCTGAATTAAATCAAAAATTTGTTCGTCGCGTTGCATGTTGTTTAATTTATATAATAGATGTCCAAAAATAGGAACATTCCTTAAAATACGTTAATGCAATATTAATAAATATGAACATTTTCTTCACAATTAAAAATATTATATTTTTTCAGTAACTTTCACTTAAATACAATATTTTAGACGCTCGAATATTATATATTTGATATAAGATTTTCCAACAACATATTAAAAAAACTATAATGCCCATAACAGCAAATAACCCAAATAGAAAAACCTGGATACAAACCCCAAAAAATACAGATTTTCCCATTCAAAATATACCATTTGGTGTTTTCCTGACTCGTGATGACATTATTACTATAGGTACTCGTATCGGAGATACTGCTATTGATCTTGGAGCATTACATCAATTAGGATACTTTGACAACATTCCATTAACCGATGATATTTTTCTACAGGATTCTTTGAATGATTTTATTTCTGATGGAAAAAAGACCTGGAGATTGGTACGTAATAGAATTGCAGATATTTTTGATGAAGAAAATGATGCCTTAAAAAATAATGAAGAACATCGCAAGATCGTACTCTTCACATTGGATGAGATCGAAATGCAACTTCCTGTAACCGTTGGAGATTATACTGATTTCTATAGTAGTATAGAGCACGCAACTAATGTAGGAAAAATGTTTAGGGATCCGGAAAACGCTTTATTACCTAACTGGCTTCATATACCTGTAGGGTATCACGGACGTAGTAGTTCGATTATCCCTTCTGGTATTCCAGTACATAGACCACAAGGACAAAAAATAATTAATGGAGCAGAAAGTCCAATTTTTGGCCCATCCCGATTAGTAGATTTTGAGTTAGAAATGGCCTTTATTACTACTGATGCTAACCTTCTAGGAGAACCTATCCCTATTGAAGAAGCCGAAGATTACATTTTTGGTTTAGTATTATTTAATGATTGGAGTGCTCGTGATATCCAAAAATGGGAGTATGTTCCTTTAGGACCATTCTTAGCTAAGAATTTTGCTTCTTCTATCTCTCCTTGGATCGTAACACTAGATGCTTTAGAGCCATTTAGAGTAGAAGGTCCTAAACCTCTAAAAGAACAATTACCTTATCTTCAATATAAAGGCAAGAAGAGTTTTGATATTAATCTTGAGGTAGCCATTCAACCAGAAAAAGCTAAAGAAACTATCGTTTCTAAAAGTAATTTTAAATATATGTACTGGAATATGGCACAACAATTAACCCATCACACTATTAATGGTTGTCCGGTAAATTCTGGTGACATGATGGGTAGTGGAACCATTTCTGGGCCTACTCCGGATTCTTATGGTTCAATGCTAGAGCTCAGTTGGCGAGGAGAAAAGCCTGTGCCACTTAAAGAAGGTGGAAGTCGTAAATTTATTGAAGACAATGATACTGTAATCATTAGAGGGCATTGCCAAAAAGATGGAGTGCGAATTGGTTTTGGAGAAGTGTCTACAAAATTACTACCCGTATTTAAAAAATAATTATAGCTGTAAACCCTTATAAAACCTCAAACAAAAAATTTTTGAGGTTTTTTTATTACCTTTTGGCATCAAAATTGGTTATATGCTCCAAACGATAAACCAAAGACTATTATGAAAAAACTACTACTAATACTATCGATTACTACCCTGATACTTTCATGTAGCAGTGTTAAACAAACAGAAAAAGCTCTGAATACAGGAAACTATGATCAGGCAATAAATATAGCTTTAAACAAACTTAGAACTAACAAAGAGAAAAAAGGAAAACAACCTTATATTCTTATGTTAGAGCAAGCATATGTAAAAGTAAATGACAGAGATAAAAATGCTATTGATTATATGCAAAAAGATGGTAATCCTGCAAACCTGGAACGAATCTATAATACGTATCTAACTTTAAAAAACCGACAAGAGCGTATTAAACCTTTATTACCTCTATACCTTGTCGAACAAGGAAGAAATGCTAATTTTTCTATGGATAATTACGATCAGAGAATTATCAATACCAAAGAACAGCTTTCTGATTATCTATACGATAGCGCTAAAGGTTTACTGTCTTCTGCAAAAAGAAAGACAGACTATAGAAAAGTGTATGATGACTTAGTTTATTTAGATAAAATCAATCCTAATTATAAAAACATTCAGGACCTTATCGAAGAAGCACACTTTAAAGGAACTGATTTTGTAAAGGTTACTATGAAAAACAGAACCAACGTAATCATTCCAAGACGACTGGAAGAAGATCTTCTTAATTTCGGAACTTATGGATTAAATGATCTGTGGACAGTATATCATAGTAAACCTCAACGTAAGATCCAATATGATTATTCGATGGAGGTAGATTTAAGAGAGATCAATATCTCTCCAGAACAAATTAGAGAACGCCAGTTAGAGAAAGAAAAACTGGTTAAAGATGGCTGGGAATATCTTTTGGATGAAAATGATGAGATTGTTGTAGATGACAAAGGAGAAAAAGTAAAAGTTGATAAAATGGTTAAAGTACGATGTGAATATTATGAATTCACTCAGTTTAAAGCGACAAATGTTGTAGGTAACGTACAATACAAAAACCTTAGAACCCGACAACTTCTTGATGCTTTTCCATTAGCAAGTGAATTTGTTTTTGAACATATCTATGCTAATTACAATGGTGACAAAAGAGCTTTAGACGATGATTTAGTTCGTTACCTAGGTCTTCAGTCTGTACCATTTCCATCTAACGAACAAATGGTTTATGATTCTGGAGAAGACTTAAAAAACAAACTTAAAGGTATTATTACCCAATACCGTTTTAAACAATAACTCAAATACGTTAGTTATGAAATATATCTTAGGAATATCCGTGTTACTATTAATATCAATAACCGGATATTCTCAGGATAAAAATTTATCTGATCTAAAACCTTACTTTACAGCTATTGTAGTAAGCGACATTGATGTTTCTATCCAATGGTATGAAGATAAACTTGGATTTAAAGTACGTAACAAAACCGAAGTTGAAGAAAGAGGTTTAAAACAAGCTAACTTACAACGAGCAGATGCTATTATTGAACTTATACAATTAAAATCTTCTCTATCACCAAAAGATATTCTTAAAGAAAAGCCACGAGGAACATTCATTAATGGGTATTTTAAATTTGGTTTTGCTGTTTCAGATTTTGATCAATGGATAAAGCATTTATCTGAATCCAAAGCAGAATTTCACGGTTCTGTTGTAAAAGATCCTGTCTCTGGAAAAAAAATGATTATTATTAAAGACCCTGATGGCAATCGTATTCAATTATTTGAAAACTAGCATACAATAAATTAGTATTTTGAATATATAAATACCGTACTTCAAATGATCGATCAAGACACCTTACTTAATGCCGGTGCTGTATTAAAAAAATATCAGAAAGGGGAACAACTTTTTAAAGAAAACGATATTGCAAAATATTACTATCAGATACAATCTGGGGAGGTGAAAATGAATAATTTTAATGATGAAGGTAAAGAATATATACAAGGTATCTTTGGTCCAGAAAAAAGCTTTGGAGAACCTCCATTATTTGCTGATTTTAGATATCCTGCTAATGCAGAAGCTATTATTGATGCAGAGGTCTGGCAACTTTCAAAAGAAAAATTTTTAAAACTCCTGGAAGAACACCCCTCAATTCATCATAAATTTACAAGCACACTCGCTTTACGACTATATTACAAAGCCATTATGGTTTCCGAAATATCAACTCAGGAACCTGAGCACCGTATCCTCAGAATTTTGGATTATTTTAAAAAGAACAATCAACAAGACCATACAAATAGCACTACTCGCTACAAAATACAATTCACCAGGCAACAATTAGCTGACCTCACAGGTCTTAGAGTAGAAACTGTAATTAGAGCAATAAAAAAGCTGGAACAAAAAGGTGAACTACTAATTAAAGATCGAAAAGTATACAGATAAATATCGTTTTTAAGCCTTTATGATTAGGATCATAAACTCTTACCCTATTCCTGAGATATCTTTGAACCATAACTTAAAAACTATTGTTATGTATTCAAAATTTCTAAAGGATTTCAAAGAAATGTATATGGCATATATACCCCTTATGATTATATTATCTAGCTGCTTAGGATCCGTAGCTGCTATGTATATTCTTATGCAAGAACGTTCATCTTTTCAAATAGTACAATTATCATTATGTGTAATGGTCTGTATGACTTTTAATGCGTCGATTTTAGCTCAGATGAAAGCAAAATTTGTATTCAATCTTTTAATTATTAGCTTACTTACCAATTCTATTCTAACCATAATAAACTTTGGGTATTATATGGCATAATATTAACTACTATGAAAAGAGAGCATCTTATTGATATCGAAAGTAGAGAAGACATACATAAATTAGTTTCTCTGTTTTATGCTAAAATTAGAAAAGACAAAATGTTGGGGTATATATTTAATAATATGATTCACAACTGGGACGAGCATATTGAACGATTAACCGATTTCTGGGAAACCAATTTACTATTTGTAGCAAAATTTAAAGGCAATCCCATTGCCGTACATCAAAAGGTAGACAAAACTTTTAATGGTACAATTACTCAAGAACACTTTGGTAATTGGTTGAATCTATGGTTTGAGACTATTGATCAATTACATCTCGGAGAAAAAGCCGAGATCGCAAAAAGAAGAGCAAGAAAAATGTCTACTCACTTATATATAAAAATGTATGAATCAAGAGTCCAAGACATAACCGTATGTCCCTTTCTTACTGAAAAAAGTAAAAATGTATTTTAAACAAACTCATGTAATACCTGTGGAGTAATCATACTATGAGAAGAATGATGCACTGCAACATTATTACGAATTACAATAAATTGTGGAGATTCATGGAACACTTGAAATTTTGCTGCTATTTCTGAAGATATATCTCTATGATTTAATAAATCTAAATAGTATAAATCCACTTGATCCTCTGTAAGATCAAAACTACTTTCAAAATTACGAATCACCATTCGACTAATTCCACATCGGGTAGAATGTTTAAAAATAGCTTGTGTTTTAGTTTTTGATGCCTTCGCTATTTGGTCCAGTTGAGATAACGATTTAAGCTCTTGCCAAGGTAAGGCTTGCTTTTCTTCTTTTGACTCTTGATTTTCTGATCCAAATAATTTATTAAATATTCCCATTTTCCTCTTTCTATTATTGTATTACAAACTTAATCAAATGATTTTTATTATTGATCATCGTTCTTTTATTGGTCGATATGAATTGTGTAACTTTACAATAAGTCAAAAAGGCATAAACCCCTAGTGTTTACAAGACATTTTGACATATTTATCTATCAGGAATGTTATTTGATCTACCTCAATAAAAATTAAAAAGAAAAGCAGATGAACTTTAATAATTTTACTATAAAATCACAAGAAACCATACAGCAAGCGCAACAACTTGCTCAGGGTTTAGGGCATCAGCAAATTGAGAACGAACATATTTTCAAAGCTATTTTCGATGTAGATGAAAATGTACTTCCTTTTCTATTAAAAAAGCTTGATGTTAATATGAGTTTGTTACTACAGGTTTTAGAAAGCACTTTAGAAAGTTTTCCTAAAGTAAGTGGTGGCGATTTACAATTATCCAGAGAAGCCGGAAAATCTTTAAATGAAGCTAGTATTATTGCCAAAAAGATGAATGATGATTATGTTTCAATTGAGCATTTGGTAATTGCTATTTTTAAATCTAAAAGTAAAATAGCACAAATCCTAAAAGATCAGGGAGTAACAGAAAAACATCTTAACGAGGCGATACAAGAAATTAGAAAAGGAGAGAGAGTAACTTCTCAAAGTGCAGAAGAAACGTATCAGGCATTAAATAAATATGCAAAAAACCTTAATGAACTTGCTGAGAGTGGGAAACTTGATCCGGTTATTGGACGAGATGAAGAAATTCGAAGAGTATTACAGATTCTTTCTCGTCGTACCAAAAACAATCCAATGCTCGTAGGAGAGCCAGGTGTTGGTAAAACTGCAATTGCTGAAGGTTTAGCTCACAGGATCATTGCGGGAGATATTCCTGAAAACTTAAAAAACAAGCAAATCTTCTCTCTGGATATGGGAGCATTAATTGCCGGAGCCAAATTTAAAGGAGAATTTGAGGAACGTCTTAAAGCCGTTGTAAAAGAAGTAACTACAAGTGACGGAGATATCGTATTGTTTATTGATGAGATACATACATTAGTTGGTGCTGGTGGTGGTCAGGGAGCTATGGACGCCGCTAATATTTTAAAGCCTGCTTTAGCGCGTGGTGAACTTAGGGCTATTGGAGCAACAACGCTTGATGAGTATCAAAAATATTTTGAAAAAGACAAAGCATTAGAAAGGCGTTTTCAAAAAGTAACTATTGATGAACCTGATACCGAAAGTGCTATCTCCATTTTAAGAGGAATTAAAGGTAATTATGAGACACACCATAAAGTTCGAATTAAAGATGAGGCCATAATTGCCGCTGTTGAACTATCTCAACGATACATCACCAATCGTTTTTTACCGGATAAAGCAATCGACTTGATGGATGAAGCCGCTTCAAAATTACGAATGGAGATCAATTCAAAACCTGAAGAATTAGATGCATTAGATCGTAAGATTATGCAACTTGAGATAGAAATCGAAGCAATAAAAAGAGAGAATGATGAAGTCAAATTAAAGGTTCTCAACGCAGATCTTGCCAATATCAAAGAAGATCGTAATGAGATCTTTTCCAAATGGCAAAGCGAAAAAGAAGTTGTTGATGCTATTCAAAACACAAAAACAGCTATAGAAGAACATAAACTTGAAGCAGAACGTGCAGAACGTAATGGAGATTACGGTAAAGTAGCAGAGTTACGTTATGGAAAAATCAAAGAAGCTCAGGAAAATCTAGAAAGTCTACAGCATCAGTTAAATGAGCAACAAAGTAAGTCTTCATTAATAAAAGAAGAGGTCACTAATGATGACATTGCAGAAGTTGTAGCAAAATGGACCGGGATTCCTGTTACTAAAATGTTGCAAAGTGAGCGAGAAAAGTTATTAGTTCTTGAAAAAGAATTACAAAAACGCGTAGTTGGTCAGATTGAAGCTATTCAAGCTGTTAGTGATGCTGTTAGAAGAAGTCGTGCAGGTTTGCAGGATCAAAAAAAACCAATAGGATCTTTTCTTTTTCTAGGTACCACTGGTGTAGGTAAAACAGAACTCGCAAAGACACTGGCAGAATATCTGTTTGATGATGAAAACGCAATGACTCGCATCGACATGAGTGAGTATCAAGAGAGACATGCAGTAAGCAGATTAGTAGGAGCACCTCCTGGATATGTAGGATATGATGAAGGCGGACAGCTTACTGAAGCGGTAAGAAGAAAGCCATATTCTGTAATTTTACTCGATGAAATAGAAAAAGCACATCCCGATACCTTTAATATACTTTTGCAGGTACTCGATGAAGGAAGGCTAACAGATAATAAAGGTAGGACAGCAGATTTCAGAAATACCATTATAATTATGACCAGCAATATGGGAAGTCATATTATACAAGAGAAATTTGAAGCAATTAAAGATATGGATACCGCTATGGAAGCTTCTAAAATTGAAATTTTAGGCTTATTAAAACAAACCGTACGACCAGAATTCCTGAACAGAATTGATGATATTATTATGTTTTCGCCTCTTACAAAAGCCAATATCAAAGAGATTGTAAAATTACAATTAAGTAAGGTTTCAGAAATGTTATTACAACAACGTATAACATTAGACGCAACAGAAGAAGCAATTGTATATCTTTCAGAAAAAGGATTTCAACCAGAGTTTGGAGCAAGGCCAGTTAAACGTACCATTCAGAAAGAGGTACTCAATCAACTATCAAAAGAGATTCTTGCTGGTAAGGTTTCCACAGAAAGCATCATATTACTTGATGAATTTGATCATAATTTGGTATTTAGAAATCAGGCAGATTTAGTATCTTAAAAACAATAACAAACTAAGAGTCAACCAGTTTTATATTAAAACTGGTTGATCTTTTTAGTATTATATATAATAAATCAACAATTCTAAGGTTCTTTCAGATTAGGTTATTACGGTTTTACCATAGATATTAACAACTTTATTCCTACAATAGTTAATAACTAAATAATAACTGCATTAAAGTTTTAAGTAAATTGCAATGCACATGAAACCAACCTTAATCATACTCTTTTTCCTAAACATTCACATCTCTTTTGGGCAAAGTAGAAAGGAAATTCTTGTGGACATAAGTAACAAATATCAGCTTATAAGAGAGTTGGTAGATGACAATACTTTAAGACAACATCATATTGAATATACTTGCGAAGAATCATCAGATAAAGGCTCCCTTACTTTTTATTATAATAGTAGAGAATTAAAACACATACTTCATACCTACACTCAGGGTCATGTAACATTTAAGGATGAGTATTACATTTGGGATGATCAGTTATTTTTTCAGTTCGCTATACATAAAATTAGATATAAAGATTACGAAAGGAAAAAATACGGAAAAGTTGAAAAAGTAAATGTCACTCTTACACTCGAGGAACGATTCTATTTTCATGAAGAGAATGCCATAAAATGTCAATTCAAAGATTTTGAAACTCGAAGCAACAAATCCAAAAACCCAAGAACCAATTACGTAAGAAATCAAATTACAAATTGCGAACAAGCACAGAAAGTGTTACTAAAATACCAAGTGTTATTACAACAGCAAGAATTAGATTTAGCCAATGCCTGTGTATTGCCCAAAAGCATTTCTAAAATACTTAAAGATGATGTTATTTACGGAAACATGGGTCTTAACTAAAACTACTTTACAAAAAGTCGTCTGTTAACTACTCTTTCATCAGATACTATTTGTACCATATATATTCCTGACGAAAAATCAACATTTACTCTCTCCATTTCCTGAAAAGAACTTTTAAAAACCAAAACTCCTAAAGCATTATAAATATTAATTTTTCCTTTTTTTCCCGGAGCTGAGATCGTAACATAATTTTCTGCAGGATTTGGATAGATTAAGAATCTTTCATCATTTTGATTATCTCCTATAGATAAGGTATTTGCCCAGGTTTCTCCTTGATTGTTACCCCAAATATACTCAGCAAGGTCTGGTTGATCAATAAATGGATTTCGATTTCGCTGCCAAGTGTAAATAATATTATTTCGATTCATTTCATAATCGTCCGGAGGATCATTTCGGTGCCAATCCAGCAAAGTAGCAAGATCTCCTAATTCTCCAACTGTAGAATTACTTGGATCTCCGTTCACCACATCCAAACCATTATAACGAATGGCAAGAAAAAATATACCTCTCGCCACATCACCCTGCCAACTACCTTGATTACCTGTCGGTCCAGAATATTCACCATAGTCTTGATTTCCTCTAGAACTATTTTCAGGTCCATCGGTAGCACGAAGTCCGTGGGCATCAGAATTAGCATGACGTAATGAATCAGCATTTGTAGTTACAAAAACATTTATTCCATCAGCAATATCATCTGCATCTATACTATTAAAACCTCCTCTTGATCTTGGATATGTATGCTCTCTGTTCCATTTTCCAACATTACTCCCTCCAGAGGTTTGAAAATCCAATTTAGGGCGTTGTTGTTCTGTATACAATAACCACACCTGATTACTATTTAAAGGACTTTGATCGGCCTCTTTTAAAATATCAATTATATCAGAATACGTTTGTGTACGAACCGAATTTGGATCTGCAATTACATTCTGAACAGCTTGAACCAACGCAGCATCTGCTAACCCATTAAGAGTATCATAATAATCTGCCGGAGCTGTATTTGCTACATTTCCAAATGTAGGGTTTAGGGGCGTTCCCCAAGAAGCAGTAGTAAAATCATTATCTACAATTCGTATTTCTTCATTATCATTAAGACGATTAAATCCTGAAGGTAAAGCTCCAAAAACAATCTTCATCACTTCATCTCCTTCATCATCGTTATCATCTGTAATTAGTACGGTAATAGTATCTGTATTTGTTCCCGTAGGAATTGTTACAGATAAACTCCCCGTATAATCACTATTATCAAAAGTTCCGTTAGCTAGAGAAACATTAAAATTAAGATCACTGGTAACATTATTCTGTGTATTAAAAACAATATCAATACTATCACCTTCATTATATTGACTTCCTGTAAGCATATAAGATACACCATTAAAAAGAACACCACTTCCATCATTTAAAACTCCAGGAGTAGGTGTCGTAACAGTATAACTACCATCATTATTACGCTGGATTGATTCTGTGGTCTGATTTCCATTTTGCCCTTCGTTAATTTGTTCGGTTTCTCCTAAAAGTCCTAGTAAAACCGTATCATCTGCATCATTTGTATCATATACCAATGCATCTACCAAGTTACTTGTGGTTGCCAAAGTTCCATCCGGAAAATCAGAATCATTACCCAAATAAATAGCTACTGCATCAGCTCCATTCTGAATTGCATTTTCAAAAATCACAAACTCAGGAACAGGAGAAACATTATTACCACCTATTAAAAAAATACCGTTGACATCTGTTGTGTATCCATCAAGGTCAAAAGCCAGATAACTTGAATCTGCTCCGCTTGTTGACCCATTAAAAAATACTAATACATATCCATTTAGAGAAAAATTAGGAGTATCAGACTTAAGCTCTATAAACTCCATATCATCGGTGCTTGGCGTATCCACATCTAACTCATTAATCACAACTTGTCCATGAGAAAAGTAAACAGTCAATGAAACGATAAAAAGTAAGTAATATTTATTCATAATTTAATTTATTGTCAATCTTGAAATATACAGATATTCTGACTTTGTCTCTGTTATATTTCTATTAAATTTATGCTATAGAAAGAGTTAACAACAAAAATATACCGATTGGTATATTTTTTATTATCTTTGTAAAAATTACCTGTAATACCTTATGTTAAGCAAAGCTGAACAAACAACAGAATTTATTATTCAAACAGTAGCTCCTATTTTTAATAAAAATGGGTATGCAGCTACTAGTTTGAGTGATATTACCAAAGCCACAGGTTTAACGAAAGGCGCTATCTACGGCAACTTTAAAAACAAAGAAGAATTAGCTATTGCATCATTTACGATGACTGTAAAAAAGATGTTAAGACGTATTACTGATCATCAATCCTTGAGTAATTCTCCTCTTGAAAAATTATTCTTAGTTACTGACTTTTATAGAAATTATTATAATTATAGTCAAGAGCTTGGCGGTTGCCCAGTATTAAACATGGGAGTAGATGCCAAACATCAAAATCCAGCACTTTTTCAATATGTACAATATACTATAGACAAAATACAGAATAACGTTGTTAAACTCATTAATGCGGGTAAAGAAGTAAAAGAAATAGCTCCAGAAGTTAACTCTTCTTTATATGCTAAAAGATTATACACCATGATCAGTGGTGCTATTTTTATGACCCATACTATGGAAGATAATAGTTACTTATTACATACTATGGATCAAATCGATAGTATGATTCAAAATGAACTAAAACTTTAAAATAAATTATATTTTTTGAAACAAAATATACCGATTGGTATAAAACTAAAATAAATTATGACAGCACTACCAAAAACCCTAGAAAGTAAAGCGAAAATCAGATTTCAGGATTGCGATCCATTTAACCACCTTAACAACGCTTCATACATCAATTATATGATCAATGCGAGAGAAGATCAAATTGATAAACATTATGATCTTGATATTTTTACTCTGGCAAAGACACAAGGAGTTAGTTGGGTCGTAGGATCCAACCAAATTGCTTATTTAAAACCTGCTTTATTAATGGAAGATGTGGTTATCGATTCGCAATTATTCTATTATTCAGAAAATCAATTACACGTAGAGATTCGTATGTGGAATCACGATAAATCTGAGCTTAAAGCTGTGATGTGGAGCACTTTTGTTCACTTTAATTTATTACAGCAAAAACGCTGGAATCACGATAAAAAATTAATGGAATTATTCGAAAATATCCTAAACCCGTTAGAAGCAAAAAACTTTGAAAAAAGAATTTTACAATTAAAACCACAAAAAGTGTAACAAAAAGGTTTTTTTACAGTCTTATAAAGACATCATCAATCAATTAAACCTAACCACTATGAAATCTTCCGGGGATTTAGGCTCTTCAAACAAAAAGAAGAGCTCATCATATATTTATATAGGATTTTTTATCATAGCTATTTTATCCATGATTATAGTCATTTGGAAAATGGGAATGTTATAATAGCATATTTGTTCAATATCAAAGCTACGCAGACTTTTTCAAGAGTTTGCGTAGATTTAAAAAAATACACCTCTTGTATAATATCACCCCGAGAAACTTCATATAGGGTTTTATAATTACACTCACTCAAATATCATTTATAGAAACTCAACAAAACAACTTCTAATTTAATCCAAAATACATTCTATATCTCTTCTATATCCACACTATAAAAATCATTGGATAAAGACAAAAATTGTTAAATTATAAGGTTTTCAGTATTTTGTTGCTTTTATTGCAATTCGCAAAAACGTATATTATGAAAATCACGAGATCATTTTTTCTACTATCTTTTTTCTTATTTGGATTAATAGCCCAGGCTCAAAGCAGTGATAATACTACTACATATTTCTTTATCAGACATGCAGAAAAAGATCTTAGCGATCCTAATAACCGAAATCCTCACTTAACTCAAGAGGGAAAAACCAGAGCACAAAACTGGTCTCATATTCTTTCTAATGCCAATATAGATATGGTTTTTAGTACAGATTACTACAGAACTCTTGAAACCGCCAATCCAATTGCCAATAGTAAAAATCTAAAAGTTACTCTTTACGATCCAAGAGATCTATACAACTCAGATTTTCAACAAAAAACCAAAGGAAAAACAGTTGTCATTGTTGGTCATAGTAACACTACTCCTGCTTTTGTCAATAAGATATTAAAACAGAAGAAACACTCTTCTATTGATGAAAAAGATTATGGAAAATTATTTGTAGTAACAATTTCTGCCAATAACACAATTATTGATACAGTCTTAAATTATTAACTAGCAACAGTTACCCTCAACATACACAAAGATATCTTCTAGTTCTATTTTAGAGAGTAATGTAAGCTTCTCATCATCAAAAAGTTTATCTAATTGAGATAAAGGAGTTGAAAGATCATCTGTTTTATAATTATTATAATCGACAAATCGTATTCCGCTTACTATTCGTGAATTAAAAGCTTCTCTAAATCTAATTCCTCCACCATTAACTGCGTATTTATACGCTAGATAATCTATGGTAAAATTATCTTTATGAATCCAGTACATAAATTCATCATCATAATCAGTTCCTCCTCCTTCTTTCTTAAAAGTTACTCTAATCTTATAATAAGAAATGTCTTTGATTTTTGATTCTCCAATCAATTCTTTATTTACAGCCGCATCGTTAAGTCCGTATGGTAAATTAGCAAAGTAGTGCACTGAGTTCACCCCATCGCTAATTCTGGTTATCAATGAATCTGCTACCTTCACTGGGCAGTTCTCTATAGATCTTTCTAATCCTCTATTACTTACAATATCATGAGTCAGTCCTTGAGGAGCATTTACAAATCGTTCTAATTCATACACCCCTTTATCACGTCTACTACGATATTGTTTTCCTCTAAAAGTAAAATGTATTACTGCATGATCATATTTTGATCCTCCAGCTTTTTCTATAGTTTTATCAATAATTTCTTGTGCAGAAAATTCATTGATTATTGTTGTAAAAGAAACAAAAACCAATGCAATTATTAGAAACAAAAATCGTGTCATAGCAATATATTTTATAGGGGCTAAAGTAATTTTTATACAATAAATAATTGTAACAATTTTGTTAAACCACCCATAAAAATCAATTAAAATTGTTCGATGATGTTTTTAAATTTTCAAAAAGATAATTATTTTGCGAATCCTAAATCTTATTATAATGAAATATCTAATATTACTTTTAGCTTTTGCTATTTCACAACCTCTATTAGCGCAAGATGCTGAGTCTTACGAAAAGACAATAAAAACGTTTCAAGAAAACTTTAATGCTCAAAATACTGATGCAATTTTTGCTCAATATACTACTGAATTACAAGAAGAAATGACTAAAGAAGGAGTTGCCGGATTTGTAAAAGGTTGTTACAATAAGTTTGGAAATCTAAAGACATTTAGTTTTATTGAAACCGCAGAAGGAATATATAGTTATTTGGTAGAATTTGAAAAAGGTACCCTCGCTATGGATATAAAAATCTCTAAAGAAGGTAAGATTTCTACGATCCAACTTCAGGCACCTTAAAATATTTTATCATATAATCATCATTTAGAAAAGCTTTCTTTCGAGAAAGCTTTGTATTTTTGTGATCTTTATCAATATTGAGTGAGAAAATAAAAATGAATCCGAATAAAATTAACATACTTAACAGAAAAGCCAAGTTCGAATATGAATTTCTGGATAAATATACTGCGGGTATCAAACTGGTAGGAACAGAAATAAAAGCTATTCGAGAAGGAAAGGCAGGGATCGCAGAGAGTTTTTGTGAGTTTAATAATGGAGAACTTTTTGTAATCAATATGAATATTGAAGAATACTCACACGCTACTTATTTTAATCACAAACCCAAAAGTGAACGAAAACTATTACTAAATAAGAAAGAGTTACGTAAACTTGAAAAAGAGGTAAAAAACTCTGGTTTGACAATTATACCTACTCGTTTATTTGTTAATGAACGAGGCTTAGCTAAACTTGATGTCGTTTTAGCTCGTGGTAAGAAAATGTATGACAAGAGAGAGACTATTAAAGATCGTGATAATAAACGAGCACTGGATCGAATTAAAAAGAGTTATAAATAGAAGATTCTTGTAAATCTTCTATTTCTTAATTATCCTTCTTCTTCAGAATTACTATTAATCCAACCCAGTTAATTAATCTGTTATTTGACTAATTTTTATCTTCTAATAGAGGAACAAATCTAAACTCACCTAATTCTCTTTTTTCAAATTCTGTCTCGCTTTTTCGGGTAAACAAGTTCATAATCTGATTATTTTTTCCAACAGGAATCACTAACCTACCTCCTATTTTTAATTGACTCAGCAACGGTTTTGGCACATAAGGAGCACCAGCAGTTACAATAATAGAGTCGTATGGTGCAAATTCAGTCATCCCTTTATATCCATCTCCAAAAGAAAGTCGTTTAGGACGATATCCTAACTTAGATAGAAAAAGCTTTGTTTTTTTAAACAATTCTTGTTGGCGTTCTATACTATATACCTTTGCTCCCAATTCACATAAAACTGCTGTTTGATATCCAGAGCCTGTTCCTATTTCCAAGACACTATCTCCCCTATCGACTTGTAACAATTCACTCTGAAAAGCAACAGTATATGGTTGAGAAATAGTCTGCTCTGCAGCAATTGGAAAAGCTTTATCCTGATAAGCATGATCCTCAAAACCAGAATCCATAAATAAATGCCTTGGAATTTTTCCAATAGCCGCCAAAACGGCCTCATCCTTGATTCCTTTTCGGGTTAAAACATCAACTAACTGCTTTCTTTTTCCAGCATGTCTTAGGGTATCTTTCACTTTATTTGGTTGTTTAGCGGGTCAAAATTACGCAAAGATTTTAATAGAATAATAAACTATTTCACCTCTATTATGAATATTTTGCTTTTTAGATATAATTAGGATTTAAAATTTATAAATAATACTATTTTTGTGTAAAATCTTGAATTATGCTCAAAGCAGGAGTAATCGGTGCGGGACACCTAGGTAAAATCCATTTACGACTTCTCGAACAATCCGAAAATTATGATCTAGCAGGTTTCTATGATACTAGCGAACAACAAGCAAAATCTATAGCCGAAGAATTTGGTTATCAATTATTCAATTCTGTTGAAGAATTGATTGACTCTGTAGATGTTGTTGATATTGTAACCCCAACCTTTGCTCATTTTGAAGTTGCAAAACAAGCAATACAAGCTGGAAAACACGTCTTTATAGAAAAGCCGATCACTAATACTGTTGAAGAAGCTGAACAATTAATTCAATTAGCAGAAACCTATAAGGTAAAAGGGCAAGTTGGTCATGTTGAACGCTTTAATCCTGCCTATACTGCAGTAGCTGATAAAATAGACAATCCTATGTTTATTGAAGCTCATAGATTAGCAGAGTTTAATCCTCGTGGAACAGATGTTCCTGTGGTTTTAGATCTTATGATTCATGATATCGATGCGATATTAAGTGTTGTACATTCTGAAGTAAAGCAGATCAGTGCCAGTGGAGTTTCAGTAATTAGTGAAACTCCAGATATTGCCAATGCACGGATTGAATTTGAAAATGGTTGTGTTGCTAATCTAACCGCGAGTCGAATTTCTCTGAAAAATATGAGAAAATCCAGGTTTTTTCAGAGAGATGCTTATATCTCTGTTGATTTCTTTGAAAAAAAGTGTGAAGTTGTAAAAATGAAAGATGCTCCTGAGCAACCAGACGACTTTGCCATGATACTTCAAAATGCAGAAGGTGTTAAAAAACAAATATACTTTGACAATCCAGGTGTTCCTTCTAATAATGCCATTTTGGATGAACTAGACACCTTTGCACATGCGATCAATAATAACACCACTCCTATTGTTTCTCTTGAACAAGGGAAAAAAGCGTTAGAAGTGGCACTTAAAATTATCGATTGCTTTAAAAATTAAAACAAAATTACTACACAATACACTTAAACATAAAATAATGAAAAACATAGCAGTTATAGGAGCAGGAACAATGGGGAATGGTATTGCACATACTTTTGCACAAAAAGGATTTAAAGTACAATTAATCGATATCTCGCAACAAGCCTTGGATAAAGGCCTGGCAACAATCACCAAAAATCTGGATAGAATGATTGCCAAAGAGAAAATCACTCAAAATGACAAAGAAGATACTCTTTCCAATATATCAACTTACACTAATATTAAAGAGGGAGTAGAATATGCAGGACTAGTCGTTGAAGCTGCTACTGAAAATATAGACCTTAAATTAAAAATCTTTAAAGACCTTAGTGAAACGTGTTCAGAAGACACGATTCTGGCAACCAATACCTCTTCGATTTCTATTACACAAATTGCTGCAGTAACTAAAAGACCAGAAATGGTAATCGGAATGCATTTTATGAATCCGGTACCAATAATGAAACTGGTAGAAATTATAAGAGGATACAATACTTCTGATGAGGTAACCAATACTATTATGGAAGTATCCAAAGACCTTGGTAAAATCCCTGTAGAAGTAAATGATTACCCTGGATTTGTGGCTAATCGTATCCTCATGCCAATGATAAATGAATCTATTGAAACCTTATATAATGGCGTAGCCGGAGTTTCAGAAATAGATACCGTAATGAAACTAGGTATGGCACACCCGATGGGACCATTACAACTAGCTGATTTTATAGGTCTTGACGTTTGTCTTTCTATTCTTAATGTAATGTATGATGGTTTTAAAAATCCTAAATATGCACCTTGTCCTTTATTAGTTAATATGGTAATGGCTGGTAAATTAGGTGTAAAAAGTGGAGAAGGTTTTTATGACTACTCTGAAAGTAGAAAAGCAGAGAAAGTAGCAAAACAGTTCAAATAGTTAGAAATGAATAGTCATCTGGGATTTGTTAAATGAAAAGATATCTATATCTCATAGTTATTTTTCTTGTTTTCTATTCTTGTAAAAAAAAGAGTACAGCGTTTTCTATGCCAGAAAATAAATCTGTAATAACAAGTAATAAAACTCTTCAGAACAACTATTCAAAATATGATTCACTTTTTACTGCAAACCCTAAATTTGTAGCTATAGATTTTGATTTTCCAGTAGGTAAACCTAACGGTAAAGGATACTATAATGCTCAAAAATTTGGAGAAAATCTTCACTTAGGAGATGACTGGAACGGAACCGGTGGAGGCAATACAGATCTAGGTGATCCTATTTATGCAATTGCTAATGGTTATATATCATATGCAGAGAATATAGGTGGAGGATGGGGAAATGTAATCCGTATTATTCATAAGTTTGAAGGCAATTATTATGAATCCGTTTACGCACATTGTGATAGCATCAAAGTTAAACCTGGTAGATTTATTGAAAAAGGTAGCTTAATTGGTACTATTGGAAATGCAAACGGTATTTATTGGGCACATTTACACCTTGAAATAAGAGATAATATCTTTATGGATATTGGTGGTGGATATTCAGAAAACATAAAAGGATATTTAGATCCAACCAAATTTATAGAACAAAACTAATGGCAAAAATTTTTCCATTCAGAGCAGTACGACCAACAAGAGATAAAGTAAGTTTAGTAGCGACAAGATCTTATCAAAGCTATACTGCTGACGAAAGAGATTCAAGGATGGACTACAACCCCTACTCTTTTCTACATATTATAAATCCAGGATATAAATATCAAAAAGAAATCTCTGGAGAAGAGCGTTATAAATTAGTGCGTAACCGATATCTCGAGTTTAAAGAAGATAATATCTTTATGCAAGAAGACACCCCGTGTTACTATGTATACAAAATTGTAAATCGCGAACAAGAATCTTTTTCAGGAATCATCGCTGCAGCGAGTGCAGAAGATTATGAAAATGATATTATTAAAAAGCATGAAGACACTATACAGGATAGAGAAACTACTTTTAAAGAGTATCTTAAAACTGTAGGGTTTAATGCCGAACCGGTATTACTCACCTATCCGGATAATCAAAACATAACCAAAATTGTTGCGGATACAATTAAAAGCAGAGCTGAATATGAGTTTACTACCACATATAGGGATACTCATTTTCTTTGGAAAATAAGTGATAAAAAAGCAATTGAAAGTATTCAAAAAGAATTTGACACTATAGAAACTATTTACATTGCAGATGGTCATCATCGATCAGCTTCTTCTTATCTATTAGCAAAAGAATCCAAAGAGAATAACCTAGAACACAAAGGAACAGAACCTTACAACTTCTTTATGAGTTATTTGATTCCAGAATCAGATTTAAGAATCTATGAATTTAATCGACTTATTAAAGATCTTAATGGTTTAAGTAAAGAAGAGTTTTTAATACGTCTAGATGAATGGTTTCGTATAGAAAATCGAGGAATCGAAGTATACAAGCCTTCTAAACCTCATCATTTTAGTATGTACCTGGATGGAGAATTCTATTCGTTGTATCTCAGAAAAACAAGTTATGAATTTAATAATGCTCTTGATGAGTTAGATGCCCAAATCCTTTATAAAACAGTATTAGAACCTATATTAGGTATAGAGGATTTGCGAACAGATACTCGAATGGATTATTCTCATGGCAAAAATGATATCGTCTTTGTCAAAAGTAAAGTAGATAGTGGTGAGTTTAATGTTGGCTTTGGATTGTTTCCCGCTTCTGTAAAACAAATGAAAAACATCGCTGACGAAGGCCTAAAGATGCCTCCTAAAAGCACCTATATTGAGCCCAAACTAAGAAGTGGTGTAACGGTATATGAATTCTAATATCTAATAAATAACCAGAGATTCTATTGTTTGAATTTATCTACAAAAACGAATCAAGCACATCTAATAAGATGTAAATACAATTCTATTTTTGAGGTTGGTTGCCATTTAGATATATTTGCAAACTATGAGCAACATCCAAAAGAACCTTGAAGAGGTCATAACGTCAATCCCTAAAAATGTCACATTAGTAGCCGTTTCTAAAACAAAACCAGTAACTGATTTATTAGAAGCTTATAATGCCGGACAACGTATTTTTGGAGAAAACAAGATTCAGGAAATGGCTGAAAAATGGGAAACCATGCCCAAAGATATTAGTTGGCATATGATCGGTCATGTACAAACAAATAAGGTGAAGTATATGGCACCTTTTGTAGATTTGATTCATGCCGTTGACAGTTACAAGCTTTTAAAAGAAATTGATAAACAAGCAAAAAAGCACAATAGAATAATAAACTGTTTACTACAACTAAAAATAGCTGAAGAAGAAAGTAAATTTGGATTAACCAAAGAAGAAATCTCCTCTTTATTGAATTCTGAAGAAATTAAAGCTCTTACTAATGTAAATATCCAAGGACTTATGGGTATGGCTACTTTTACTGAAGATATGGAGCAAATCAAAAAAGAATTTGGTATTATTACTACTTTTTTTAACCTACTTACTCCGCAATATCCTGAATTAAAAACCTTATCTATAGGAATGAGCGGAGATTATAAATTAGCTATTGATTGTGGTAGTACCATGGTTAGAATAGGAAGTTCTATCTTTGGAGCAAGAAACTATCATTAATTTAGTTACAAAAGACTAATACTAAATTATTTTATAGCTTTAAAATTTCAAACAAAAAAAGTTAAAATAACACAAATTATAACTGTTTTAATATAAGTATAGGGAAAACAAACAATCGGGATTAAGAATGTATGCAATTTTAGATATAGAAACTACTGGAGGAAAATATAATGAAGAAGGAATTACTGAGATTGCTATATATAAATTTGATGGGCATCAGGTTGTAGATCAATTTATTTCTCTTATCAATCCAGAAAGGCCGATACAACCATTTGTAGCAAATCTTACAGGTATTAATAATCAAATGCTTCGTAACGCTCCTAAGTTTTATGAAGTTGCCAAAAGAATTGTTGAGATTACAGAAGATTGTGTCATAGTAGCTCATAATTCTAGTTTTGATTATCGCATTCTAAGAACAGAATTCTCACGATTAGGGTTTGAATATGAAAGAAAGTCCTTATGTACTGTAGAGCTTTCTAAAAAATTAATTCCAGATCAAAAGTCGTACAGTTTAGGTAAGCTTGTGCGAGGATTAGGAATTCCTCTTTCTGATAGACATAGAGCTGATGGTGATGCTCAGGCTACTGTAAAACTATTCAAACTTTTACTTACAAAAGATCTTGAAAAAAAGATTATAACTGAAACCGTAAGAGCAGATCCTAAAAAGCAAATCGATAATAAATTACTTAGACTAATAGAAGAAGCTCCAACAGCTACAGGAGTATACTATATGCACCGAGAAGATGGTACTATTATATATATTGGTAAAAGTAAGAATATAAAAAAACGATTAAATCAACACTTTACTAGTGACAATAGAAAATCCAGAAGAATCCAGGTAGAAGTAATCCGTATTACATATGAAATAACTGGTAGTGAACTGTTAGCACTTTTAAAAGAGAGTGAAGAAATCAAAATCAATAAACCAAAATACAACAGAGCATTACGTAGAACAAAGTTTGATCAAGCTCTTTATCAGTTTGTAGATGATCAAGGGTATATAAATTTTAAAACAGCAAAAGCTGATGCCCGTAAAAACACTAGCATTACTACATTTAGCAACAAACAACAAGCTAAATCTTTTATGCATCGCTGGACAGAAGAGTATAATCTGTGTTTAAAGTTAATGGGACTTGATAATGGAGAAAGTAACTGTTTTAATTATACGATAAAACAATGCCATGGTGCCTGTATTAAAGATGAATCTGCCGAAGAGTATAATGAAAGAGCACGAAAACTTATCTTTAATAACTCCTTTAACGGTCAAAACATGATTATTGTAGATCGTGGTCGAGATGTTGACGAGCAGAGTATAGTATTAGTTGAAGAAGGAAAATTTAAAGGTATTGGTTATTTTAATCTTAATTTTCAAATCCAAAATATAGAAGTATTACGATCAATCATTACCCCAATGAAGCATAATCGAGATGCTCAACACATTATCCAAAGTTATACCCGAAAAAATAAAAGATTAAAGATTATCAAACTACCCAAGAATGACTAAGTACCTTATATTAATATTTCTTGCTTTCTTCTCACTATGCATTACATCTCAAGAAAATTACAATAATAAAAATATGGTAGTCAGCATGGCTGATCTTGAAAACAACACATTTAAACAAGATACTACAGCCAATGCTTTTTTTATTTACGAAAAAGGATTTAGCAGAGTCGAAAATGGTGGAGGCTATAATCTTCTTACTAATTATCAAGCAAAAGTAAAAATCCTAAACGAACAAGGGTTTAAAAAAGCTACTATTGAAATCCTTTTATACAGAAATAACCGAAAAAAGGAATGGCTTCAGGATTTGACTGCATATACTCATAATATAGAAAATGGTAAAATTATAAAAACCAAAATAGACAAAGATCATATATATAGAGAGAAGTATAATGATAATTACACCCTTGTAAAATTTACTTTTCCTAATCTAAAATCTGGATCTGTTCTAACCTATAAGTATCAGATAGAATCTCCTTTTATATACAATTTTAATGGATGGGACTTTCAGGATGATATCCCAAAACTGTATAGTGAATATATTGCTGACCTTCCAGGTAATTATGTATACAACATACGCCTTAATGGAATTTTGAAATTAGACACAAATGATTCTTCAATTATAAAAGAATGCCTTGAAATAGGGGGTGCATCAGCAGATTGCTCCCATAATATCTACGCCATGAGCAATATTCCTGCCTTTAAAGAGGAAAGTTATATGACGGCCAAGAAAAACTATTTTTCACGTATCGAATATGAACTCAAAGAATTCAAGGGCTTTGACGGGACAAATATAAAATACACTGAAACATGGAAAAATGTCGATAATAAATTAAAGAAAGAGCCTTCGATCGGGCTTCAATTAAAAAAAATAAACATTACAAAAGATGTACTTCCTACATCAATCCAATCAACACCACAAGTTCTTGATAAGGCTAAAGCTATATATAGGCATATTGCAAACAATTACACCTGGAACAAAAAATATCGCATATTTAAAGATGGTAATATTAAAAAAACCATCGAAAATAAAACAGGAAACGTATCCAGCATCAATATATTACTGCATAACACCTTAAAGCAACAAGGGTTTAATGTGTTACCCGTTCTACTATCTACTCGAAGAAACGGTTATGCTACACGTTTACATCCAGTCATCACTGATTTTAATTATCTTATTGTACAACTTTCTATAGATGATAAAATATTTTTATTAGACGCCACAGAAAAAGTACTAAGTTTTGGGGAACTTCCGTTCAGGTGCCTCAATCAATATGGTAGATTATTAGACTTTAAAAATGGAAGCTCCTGGATAGACATTAAAAACAAACAACATTCTTCATTTACTTTCAGAGAAAAAATACAACTCAATAGTAAGCTTGAATTAACTGGTAAAGCAAAACATGTTTTTGCTGGATATCACGCATATAACAAAAGAAAAAAACTTAATAAAGTAAATAAAGAAAAGTACATTCAAGAAATCAAAAACTCGTATTCTGAAGTAAGTATTAATGATTTAATTTTAAAAAATGAAAATGATTTTGAGACAGCCTTTCGGCAAGAATTTGATTTCGTCAGAAATACTGAAGAAATAGATAACCTCATCTATATAAAACCTTTTACCAAGCCTTTTTTCAGCAAAAATCCTTTTAAATTAAATGAACGAACATATCCCGTTGATTTTGGTTATAAGGATTCTTACACCTATTTAGTATCGTTAGAAATCCCAGAAGGATATGAATTCGAAAACATCCCTAAAGATTTATCCTATGCAATTCCTGATAAATTAGGACGAACCAGTATTCGTTTTCAAAAGAACGGCAATACTTTAATCATGACTCACAGGGTAATATTTAATACTTCTTATTATTCTCCAAAATATTATGCATCATTAAAAGAGTTTTTTAATCTTATCATAGATATGGAAAACAACTATTTCATAACCATCAAAAAAATCAGTTAGTTTTAGTATTTTTAATCAAAATCAATACACTTGAATAAAAATTCATCACACAAAACCTGGAAAGATCGATTGCACGAGATCATTTATGAAGCTGATACTCCTGCCGGTAAATCCTTTGATCTAATCATTCTTATAATGATTCTTGCCAGTATTATATTGGTAATGCTCGAAAGCGTTTCTTACATCAATGAAAAACATGCATCGTTGTTTAATATTCTAGAATGGATAATTACTATTGTATTTACCATAGAATATTTTTTAAGGATTATTGCTATCAACAAGCCCAAAAACTACATTTTTAGTTTTTTTGGGATTATTGATTTCTTATCCACGATCCCTAAATATTTATCATTACTCTTTATTGGTACGCATGCACTTGTTGCACTCAGAGCATTACGTTTATTAAGGGTATTTAGGATTTTAAAATTAGCAAGATTTATTGGAGAATCAAATCGATTAGTCAGAGCATTAAAGGCGAGCAGAGCAAAAATAGCTGTATTTCTATTTGCTGTTTTGATTGTTTCTATCATCCTGGGAACCGTTATGTACCTGGTCGAAGGTTCTGAACATGGTTTTAATAGTATTCCTAAAAGTGTATATTGGTGTATTGTTACTCTCACAACCGTGGGATATGGAGACATCTCTCCCGAAACCCCTCTTGGACAATTAATTGCTTCAGTAATTATGATTCTGGGGTATGGTATTATAGCCGTTCCTACTGGTATTGTAAGTGCCGAGTATACCCAACAACATAAGAAAATCAATCTTAATACGCAGTCTTGTGGGAACTGCCACGAGGGCAATCATTCTGATAATGCTAAATTCTGCCATAAATGCGGAGAGAATCTTCATAATGGATAAAACATTAATTGTAATCGTAGGTCCTACTGCTATTGGCAAAACCAGCTTAAGCATAAAACTAGCAAATCATTTTAATTGCGAAATTATTTCTGCAGATAGCAGACAGTTTTACAAAGAAATGAGTATTGGTACTGCTGTTCCTACTCCAGAAGAAATAAGTCAGGCTACCCATCATTGTATTCAACACAAAAGTATTGAAGACACTTATACTGTAGGTGATTTTGAAAAAGAATCCTTAGAATTGTTAAACACGCTCTTTGAACAGAATAATTACGCAATTCTTGTTGGTGGTTCAGGTCTTTATGTAGATGCTGTTACTAAAGGTTTAGATTATTTTCCTGAAACCGATGCACAAGTCCGTCAACAACTTCAGGAAGAATTTAATGTAAACGGAATTGAAGGTTTGCAGGAACAATTAAGGGTTTTAGATCCTGAACATTACAAAAAGGTAGATTTACAAAATCCTCACCGGGTAATCCGAGCTTTAGAAGTATGTATTTCTAGTGAGCAACCTTACTCTTCTTTTCTTACTAAATCTTCTAAAAACCGTCCTTTCAATATTATCAAAGTTGGAATAACTGCAGATAGACAGATTATTTACGATAGAATTAATCAAAGAGTGGATATTATGGTTAATCAAGGGCTTATAGAAGAAGCGAAAAACTTATACCCATACCGATCTCTCAATGCACTAAACACTGTTGGTTACAAAGAATTATTTAATCACTTTAATAATGATTGGGAATTAGATTTTGCAATTTCTGAAATCAAAAAAAACACCCGTAGATTTGCAAAAAGGCAATTGACCTGGTTTAGAAAAGATACAGAGATTTCTTGGTTTGATTATCAGGAAGAATTAGAATTCATTATTTTATATATAGAAAAATCCACTATTAGTAATTAATAGTGGATTTCACATTTATGTAGATTTTACCGTTTTATTTCCCTTTTAAGACTCGTCGCTTCTTACAACTAATCTGAATCCTTCTCCGTGAATATTCAGAATCTCGACATTTTCATCTTTCTTTAGATACTTTCTAAGCTTTGCGATATAAACATCCATACTTCGAGAAGTAAAATAATTATCATCCCTCCATATTTTTGTAAGTGCAAGCTCTCTTGGCATCAAATCATTAAGATGTAAAGCAAGTAGACGAAGAAGTTCATTCTCTTTAGGTGATAGTTTAATAGGTTCTTCTTCTTTATAAGTCAAAAATCTAAGTTTTGAATTTAAGTGAAAACCACCTATTTTAAATTCGAATTGTTTACTATCTGCTACAGACTCTGTGCTTTTACGCTGCATAATCGCCTGTATTTTCATAAGTAACACTTCGCTATCAAAAGGCTTATTAAGATAATCATCAGCTCCTACTTTATACCCTTTTAGCACATCTTCTTTCATTGCTTTGGCAGTAAGGAAGATGATCGGTATTTCTTCATTTTTATCCCTTATCTCTTTTGCTAAAGTAAATCCATCTTTATAAGGCATCATAACATCAAGGATACACATATCATAGTCATCTTTCTTGAATTTTTCGAAGCCTTCCATACCATTTTTAGCGTGTACAACATCATAATCATTCATAACCAGATAGTCCTTTAGTACAGTACCAAAGTTAGGGTCGTCCTCTACAAGCAAAATCTTTTTGTTTTCTGTTTCCATATTTTAAGATATTAACGGTAATTTAATTATAAATGTGGAGCCTTTCCCCCGTTCGCTCTCCACCCATATTTGACCATGATGATCATCTATGATTCTTTTTACATATGTTAGTCCTAAGCCATGACCTTTTACGTTATGAAGATCACCTGTATGTTCTCTAAAGAACTTTTCAAAAATCTTCTTTTGCGCAACTTTGCTCATTCCAATTCCCTGGTCACGAACCTTAAGAACTATGCTATTCTTTACATTTTCTGTATAAATATCAATTTTAGGCTCTTCTTCTGAATATTTAATAGCATTATCCAAAATATTAACCACTACATTCGTCAAATGATTATCATTTGCCAAAACTGTTGATTTAAGAGCTCCTAAATGTGATTTAATATATCCTTCTCTATTTTCTATAATCAACGAAACGTGAGTTACTGCGTCTTCTATAATATGATGTAACTCTTGTCTGTCTTTCTTAATATTTAATTCATTCTTTTCTAACTGCGATATTCTCAATACATTTTCTACCTGAGCATGCATTCTCTTATTTTCTTCCCGGATCATCCCCATATACCGTTTCACTTTCTCCGGATCTCCACCTATTTTTGGATTTTTAATTGAATCCAACGCAAGATTTATCGTTGCTATAGGTGTTTTTAACTCATGGGTCATATTATTTATAAAATCGGTCTTTATCTGAGATATTTGTCGTTGCTGTAATAATTGTGATAAAGCACTTGAATAAGCAACTACAATGACCAATGTAAATATTATAGATAAAATTCCCATTCCCAGGATTGTTGATAATACATATCGTTTTTCTCCTGTAAAATTAACATACAACTGATACCTGCTTACTCCTTCTTCATTCACAAACAAAGGCACCGCATAGGTATTAGAATAATCTAAACTAAAATCTTCAGAACGTACTCTTGTCGCTAAGGCATTACTATAAATTGCAAATTCATAGTCAATTTTAATATCCCGCTCTTTTAATTCTTTTTTCAGCAAACTATGGATCTCCTCTTTCTTTACTCGTCGATGGATAGGAATCAAATTAGCAAACTCTCCTATTACAATCTCATAATCCTTTCTTTGGAGGTCAGTTAACTTTTTTATTCTATCTAACTTATCTTTCGATTTTTGCTGTGTAACATTATTTTTTTTCTCTATTGAGATATCTACATTACGATTTAAAATATTTTTAAGTTTGACGGTGTCTATATTATAATTGATAAAGGAAGAAAATAATTTATAATCTTCTTCTAAAATACCATTTGCGTATGCAAATGTTCTGGTTGTATTATCAATTGTAACATTTAACGACTGTCTTAATGTTTTATCATCCAGTTCTTCTATGTTAGCCAACACCTCTTGAAGGGGAAAAAACATCTCTTCAAACTCTCTGTATTGAATGTTATTAGATACAGAAATAAGAATCTGTTTGGCATTAAAAGAAAACTGTTCTTCATTGTTTTCCACCGTGTTATTAATCCAATACCCCTGAACGAAAATAATCCCAATCAACGATAAACTCATCAGGATTATCAGTAACACGAATAACCTTTTATTCATAGTTCAAAAGTAAGACTTTAACATTTAGCTACTTTATGGTTTAACCAAATGTTAACAAAATGAAAGATTAGGATTACAAACGTTTTATGAAGTAATTTTATCATGAATTTTTAACACCTGATTCTCAGCTTCTTCTAAATCCAGGTTATTTATAACGAAATCAGCCAACGGTATTTTTTGCTTATCATCCCATTGATTTCCTATTCTAGACAGCACTTGATCCCGCGTTACACCGTCTCTTTTGAGCACTCTAGCGATTCTAATCTCTTCTGGAGCGGAAACAAGAATGGTATAATCACACTTTTTATACCCTTCATTTTCAAATAGAATTGCTGCTTCTTTAATCACATATTGTCCTTGCTGTTTGTTTTTCCAATCATTAAAACTTTTTGCTACAGCAGGATGAACAATTGCATTTAATTGCTCCAATAATGATGAATCATTAAAAACTTTATCAGCGATATAAGCTCTATTCAACTTTTTATTATGATATGCTTTTTTTCCTAATAAAGCAACAATCTGTTCTTTTAACTCAACATTTTCATTCATCAATTCTTTAGCTTCTTTATCTGCTATATAAACAGATACTCCCAGCTTTTTAAACAATGCTGCAATAGTAGATTTACCACTACCTATACCTCCTGTTAACCCAACTACTTTCATCTACTTATTTTAAAATAACGTATTGAACCTGCTTATCACGTAATCTTACATCGTGAATAGATTCTGGAATTTGCACAAGTTCTAAAATCAAAAATGAACTATCATCCGCCACATTATTATAGTTTGCTACTACCTTAAAATCCATTGGAGTTATCTCATTATAACGATCCAAACCTACTCGATACACAACGGTCACCTCTTTAGGAAAAATTTTAATTTTATCTCCTTCAGGTACATTTTGTAAGGTAATAGGTACTTCGCTTCTACCTTCAGTAAATTTACTCACCACTATAGAAGCATCTACCTCTGCTGGATAAATAGTAACTGAAGGAGGCAAATCCTGAATATCAATTTCTAATCTTGAACTAAAATCAGAGTTCACTGCTTCTAATTCTAATTCCTTAGTACTTATAGACTGTATAGTATCTACAATTTTTTCAGGACCACTAATCGTTATCGAATCTGGAGAGATTTCTAATCCTTTATCGCTTCCATAACCTGTAGTATATTCTATATTTTGTTCAATTTTTACAGGTATTCTTTTTTCTAAGTTAATATCCAACTTAAGCTTTACAGTATCTTTTTGTACAGCCAAAATCCTTCCTTTAAAATCTAATTCATTTTTAAGGAACTGTGCCTCTTTATTAACAAAAAAATGATATTCATTATCTATATAAGTAGTAGCATTAGCCACATCAAATTCTATATGAGAAGTACTCCAATAATGATTCATTAATCTAAAACCGTTTCCATTAAGTGTTAGCTTAAGGGTTTGATCACTTCTATCATTCAAAATCCTATCATCTGGAAGGTTTATATAACGAATACCTACCTCCACTTCTTCAGTATAGTTTTTAGAAAACTGTGTAAACAACCATAAAAGTGATGTGAATATTAAAAAAAACAAAAAGGTTTTGACGTTGTTTCTTTTAAATGAAAATCTATTCTTTCTTCTGGCAGACATTGGTTTTATTTTGAGAAAAACAGTGCTTTAAACTTCTGTTCTGGTATTTTTTTTAATAGATGAATATAGTAATAAGATTTTAGGAATCCTTTTCCGTATCCATAAAATTGAATCAAAACCGCAATTACCGATTGTATTCCAATAGCAATATTTTTATACATCCAAGAAGCTCCTAAGAAAATAACAACCAAATACAAACTCCAGAATGCAGCAAAATACCAATACCCAAAGAATATTGCGACCCAAGAAAAAACTGTATAAACCAAGAACATTGTTGGGAACCAATAGGTGATTTTTGCAGTTTCTGGATGCCATAGGTTTAAAATAGGCCTAACTAAGCCAAACTTATTGACTTGTGTATAAAACTTATCCCAAGAAATTCTTCTTTTATGAAATACCTTTGCATCAGGGATAAGTGCCGTATCATATCCTAATCCCCACAACCTTATTGTTAAATCAGGATCTTCACCTGGATGAATATTCCCAAAACCTTGAGAAGCCAAAAATGCTTCTCTTGAGAGCCCCATATTAAAACTCCTGGGTTGAAATTTTCCTAATGTGTTTTTCCGCCCTCGTATCCCTCCAGTTGTTAAATAAGAGGTCATACTAAAACTAATAGCTTTTTGAAGATTAGAAAAATCTTTATGTGCATCATCAGGCCCTCCAAAACAATGCACATAATTATCCGAAAGAAACTTTTTTACTTTTGACAAATAATCTTCTGGCAATATGACATCACTATCCAAAATAATAAAATAATTATTTTGTGCCTTTCGCATTCCGTAATTACGAGAATCCCCAGGTCCGGTATTATTTTTTTTGTAATAACTTATATGTAGCGAATCCCTAAAAGATGCTATAACATTTTCAGATGTCTCTGAGGATCCATCTTCTACAATTACAATTTCATAAGCTTCTTGATAATCCATTGCTTTCATGCTCTCTAGCAACTCTTTGATCTCATTAGGCCTGTTATACACCGGAATTATAAAAGAAAAGTCAATTTTCATCTGTTTATATTTATTGTTTTTTAATGGTCAGATGGAATCGCCATGTAATCATACCGATGGGTATCATCCTGATTAATATGGCTTATTTCATATTACAAAGGTAATGGGTATCATAAAAAAATCCCATCTTAATCATCGATGGGATTTTTTACTTACTATATTAATTATATTTTTTTAGTTTATCAGATTATTCTTCTCCAACAAATTTCTCCATTACCATTTGACTTACTCCCATATTAGAGAATCCTCCATCATGATATAAATTTTGAAGTGTTACTTTTTTAGTCAAATCAGAAAACAAAGTAACTGTATAATCTGCACACTCCAGAGCGGTTGCATTTCCTAATGGCGACATTTTATCTGCATATTCAATAAAACCATCAAAACCTTTTACTCCTTTACCTGCAGTTGTAGGTGTAGGTGATTGCGAAATCGTATTTACACGTACTTTTTTATCTCTTCCAAAGAAATACCCAAAACTACGAGCTATAGATTCTAAATATGCTTTATTATCTGCCATATCATTATAATCAGGAAACACACGTTGCGCAGCCATATAAGTCAAGGCTACAATACTTCCCCAATCATTCATTGCATCTTTTTTGTACAAAGTTTGCATTGTCTTATGAAAAGAAAGTGCCGATACATCCCATCCTTTTTCACTCCAGCTATAATTAAGATCTGTATAATGACGACCTTTTCGCACATTTACAGACATGCCAATAGAATGTAATACAAAATCCAGTTTACCACCCAGAATTTCTGTTGCTTTCTCAACAAGGTTTTCTAGGTCTTCTAATGAAGTCGCATCAGCTGGAATTATTTGAGAATTTGTTTTTTCTGCCAGCTCATTAATAGCTCCCATTCTCATGGCAACTGGAGCATTAGTTAAAACAAAGCTTCCTCCTTCTTCAAAAACTCGTTCTGCAGTTTTCCAGGCTATTGAACTTTCATCAAGAGCACCAAAAATAATTCCTCTTTTACCTTTTAATAAATTGTGTGACATTTAATTATAAATTAAAGTAAGTTGTACAAGCGGTAAAGATAACAAAACGACCTAAAACGCTACTATTTTTAACTCATTAATAATGATCTTGCATGCACCAGTGCAGAGTCTGAAATATTCTTTCCACCAATCATTTCGGCAATCTCCCGAACACGCTCATTCTCATCAAGTAATTTTAATCGAGTCACAGTCGTATTCTGCACATCTTCTTTAAAAACCTTATATTGACTCTGTCCATTTGCCGCAATCTGCGGTAAGTGAGTAATACTAAAAACCTGAAGGTTTTTACTCATATTCATCATAAGGTCTGCCATTTTATGTGCCACCTCTCCTGAAACTCCCGTATCGATTTCATCAAAAATTATAGTTGGTAATTGTGCATACCTAGAAAGTATAGCTTTGATCGCAATCATTATCCTAGATAATTCTCCTCCTGATGCTACCTTTTTTAACTCACCAAAAGCGCCTCCTTTATTTGCTGAGAACAAAAATTCCAGTATTTCTTTTCCATTTGGCAAGTATTTTTCTTGTAATTGTAATGAAGCCTTAAATACTGCATTAGGCATCCCAAGTGCTTTTAGAATTTCTTCTAATTCCTTTATCAATTTAGGAAGTGCTTTTTTTCTTTTACTATGGATTTTTGTGGCTACCTCATCCAACTGCAATTGGATAGTACTCACCTCTTGTTCCAATTTCTCAATATCTTCAGAAAGCGATTCTGTTTTTGATACCTTTTGCTGAAGCTCTTCATAGATCACAATCAGCTCTTCAATAGTTGATACCGTATGTTTTACCTGTAGATTATGCAACAACTGTAATCGCTGACTTGTTTCTTCTAGTAATTGAGGATCTGCTTCAAGTTTTTCTAACTCATCTTGTAATGATGCATTAACATCATCTAATTCTATATAAATACTCTGGACACGATCTGACAATTCTTTTAATGCTCCAGAATACGATTCTATTCTTGACAGATTGGCTTTGATCGTGTTTAATTGATCTAACCCTCCTATTTCTTCTGAAGAAACCAAGGACACTGATGCTGATAATCTCTCCTGTATTTCCTCTATATTATTTAACTGCTCATAACGTTCTTCTAATTCGGGCAATTCGCCAGGTTTTAGCTTAGCTTCCTCAAGCTCTTTTAAAAGAAAAGCATTATAATCATACTCTTTTGTAAAATCTTCCTGATTAGCAATCAGGGCATTCATTTCTTTTTTCTTTTCTTTTAGTAGTTTTAAACCCCTCTTATAAGATTTAATCTCTCGATCTGCATCTGCAAGAGCATCCAGGACTTCAAATTGAAAATCATTAGTAGTCACTTGTAACGTCTGATGCTGACTATGAATATCTATTAATCGTATTCCTAATAATGAAAGAGACTGTAAAGTTACAGGCGTATCATTAACAAAAGCTCTCGATTTACCCGAAGGTAATATCTCTCTTCTGATAATCGTCTCATCTTCATAATCCAACTCCTCTTGCTCAAAAAGAGCTTTAAGATCATATTTAGCTACTTGAAAAACTCCTTCTATTACACATTTAGCAGAATTATCTTTTACACTGTTTAAATCTGCTCTTTTACCCAAAAGCAAACCTAACGCACCTAAGAGCAAGGATTTACCAGCGCCTGTCTCTCCGGTTATAGTAATTAAACCAGAATCAAAAGACACTTGTAATTCTTCAATTAATGCAAAATTTTTTATAGAAAGTCCTCTAAGCAAAGGATAGAAAAATTTTATTGTTTTAAAAAAGTAAAGATACTATAGTTTTGAAAAAATTATAACTGTTACTCTTAAATTTTTATATTATCTAAATCCAGAATGGATTGATGTAAAGTTATAATAAAGTTTATCCTAAAGAATGATTTAAAACTTTATATCTTTCCAGTTTTGAGAATATGTGGGAGCTATTCTATTTAATACCTGTATAGTTTCTGCGATATTAACTGAAGGGCCTCCTGATAAAATGCTTGAAATTTCGTCAGCTTTTGAATCAAAAAACACTCGCATCATATATGAATTAGGCCTTGTATTATGCATATCCTGGAGTGGCTTTAGAGCTTCGGTAATAGCTTCTTTTCCTTTTTTAACATTGTTATGCATTTCATCAAGTGCTTCTCTGTGGTAGTTATACATAGCTGTTCTATAACCATCATACGTTCCTGAAAGCAAATCATCATTAAGTCTAAATCTGGTTTGCGTTCCGTCTTGCAAATTCCAACCTAATGAATTACTACCTTGAGCATTACCTACAATATTTTTTGCTTCCTGGTAATACGACGTACCACTATTTAACTCAAAAGAATCCGCATCTACACCAAGTATCGTGTATAAATAAAATGCTAAAACCGAAATTAAATTAGATTCAAAATTATTAGGGTCATAATTAAGAGGTTGAAATTCTAAATAGGTAAAATTAAATTGCTTATCATTAACATTAAAGATTGTAGTAGCATAGTTAGAACCAAATACCGGGCGCGAAGCTTGCACCTGAAGTGTTGCTGAAAAAGTATCATTATTATAACCATTTACAGTGATAAAAAAGCTACAATCAATCCTTTCTTCTGTTCTATAACCTACATTTGTCCATTTTGTATTATTAATGAATTCAGTCAACGATCGTTCCAATGTCTTAAAGACTTGTAAATTAGGGTTTCCTGTTTGCTCTGCATTGATTGCAACAGTGGCATTAAATTCCTGAGCGTTTACTCCAACGCTTATTACAAGTACGATAAGAAAGACGAGTCTATGCATTTTTTAGCTGATTGATTTCATTGAATATATCCTGAGCAACTTCTGTTTTGGTTTTTAACTCAAACGCTTTAATCTCTAATTTATGATTAATAAGTGTTACTTTATTAGTTTGACCTTTAAAACCTGCTCCTTTATCATTTAATGAATTAAGAACAATTAAATCCAGATTCTTTTTCTTAAGCTTATTTTTTGCGTTCTCTTCTTCATTTTCTGTTTCTAGAGCAAAACCTACAAGCAATTGACTTTTCTTTTTTGCTCCCATCCATTTAAGGATATCAGTAGTACGCTCTAATTCTATTGCAAATTCACTATCTGCTTTTTTGATTTTTTGGTCTGAAACATTCTTAGGCCTATAATCTGCAACTGCTGCTGATCCTATAGCAATATCGCAATTATCATACTCTTTAACAACTGCTTCATACATATCTTTTGCACTTACAACATTTACGACTGCTATACTAGCATGTTTAACCTTAAGTGAGGATGGTCCTAAAACCAATGTTACTTGAGCTCCAAGGTTTGCCGCTACAGTTGCTAGTTCTATCCCCATTCTACCACTAGAATGATTCCCGATAAATCTAACAGGGTCAATAGCTTCATATGTTGGTCCTGCCGTTATTAGTACTTTTTGATTTTTTAAAGGAAGTTTTCCTAAAATATCATTTTCTATAAAACCAATGATATTTTCAGGTTCTGCCATTCGTCCTTGTCCTGTCAGACCACTTGCTAACTCACCAGATTCAGCCGGAATCATAATATTCCCGAAGCTTTCTAGCTTTTTAAAAGTCTCATGGGTTGAAGGATGTTGATACATATCCAAATCCATAGCTGGTGCAAAATAGATTGGACACTTAGCAGATAAATACGTAGCTAGCAATAAATTATCACTATTACCCGTAGACATTTTAGAAAGAGTATTGGCAGTAGCAGGTGCTATAAGAAATAAATCTGCCCACAATCCTAACTCTACGTGATTATTCCATTCTGCATTTTCATCTTCTTCATTAAAAAAAGAAGAATATACAGGGTTTTTAGATAATGTAGATAACGTAAGAGGCGTAACAAAATCCTTTGCTGCAGGTGTCATAACAACCCTGACCTCAGCTCCAGATTTTATGCATAACCTCACTAAAGAAGCAGTTTTATATGCGGCTATACCAGCGGTGACACCAATTAAAATCTTCTTACCGCTTAAAATTGACATAGAGACTTATAAAGATTCTGAATCTGTCTTTGTATTTCTATGGTAGATCTTACCTTCTAACCACTCTTGAACAGCTAATGCATGTGGTTTTGGTAATCTTTCATAAAATTTAGAAACCTCAATCTGCTCTTTATTTTCAAAAATCTCTTCTAAACTATCATTATAAGTAGCAAACTCATCAAGTTTTTCTAATAACTCTTTTTTAATATCTGTATTAATTTGAGTAGCTCTCTTAGATATTATAGAAATCGCCTCATAAATATTATCTGTAGGTTGATCTATCAGATTTTTATCTATTGTTGTAGTATTTATAGGCGCGTTGCTTTTTTTCAAATCCATCTTCTCCTTTATTTTCTATTTTAATTTTTCTAATCTTGATCTAATATCCTGAAATATCTCTTCAGCCTTTTCAGTATATTCTCCAGTCTTATAATATTTCTTATAATTATTATAATATGTTTCTGCTATCTCTAAGCGATCTTTAACAAGGCTTTCATAACTACCAACTGCTAAAAGATACTCAGATTCTAACTTGTAATATAAAACTTTTTCTCTAAAAGGAGAACCCGGATAATCAACTAAATAATTATCAAAAGCTGAAATTGCAACCTTATAGTTCTCTCTATGATGATATTGCTTTGCAATTTCAAAAGCTTTCTTTTCTCTCTTTAACCTAAGTTCTGCAACTAATTTATTCGCTTCTTCTAACTTATCACTTTCAGGATAGTTATTAATATACGCTTGTAATTTCTCTATAGCTTCAGAAGTCTCTGTTTGATCCAAACTATATCTTGGAGATAACTGATAATAACTCTTAGCACTTTTATAAGCAGCTTCTTGTTGTTTTTCACTATTAGGGTATGACTTGGCAAATCTTTCAAACTGATAACCAGCCAAGTAAAAATCTCCTAACTGATAATAAGTATCTGCATAATAATACATGATACGTTCTGCTTGTGGCTTACCTCTGAATTGTGGTACAATTTGTTCAAAAAGACGTAATGCCTTTTTATATTTACCTTCTTTATACATGGCTTCTGCCATCGTATATTTAGGACCTATTTCTTCATTTTTGAGCACCTTTTGATACTCACTACAAGACCCTAAGGTTAAGGCAATTAAACAAACTAGTACGTACAATAATCTCTTCATATCTTAAAAAACATCTGGCAAAAATAGATATTTCTACCGTATTACAAAAACTTTAATTCATCTATTCATCCTGTCATACTTAATGAATTACTATTCATAGATTCATTAAATTCTATCTAATGATTAAATTGATCTATAGATTTGGATATAAAAACTCTAACTGAGTTCTGCTTTTATAACTACAAAAACAACGCTGTGTTGCAAATTAAGTAAGGTTTATACCTGTCAAAAACCTTTAATTCTTCATCACATTACTCTTTATCAACAGGGTAATGTTTATCTATTTTATTGTGATCCAAAACAGTATAGCCATCATCATCATAAAAAAAGGCTGGCGTAAAACGTCGATCAAGCTCGAGGTCTTTTAACTCAAAAGAATGTGCTTGATATACTTCTTGTGAAAAAGATTCATCATAATAACTAACGAGTATAAGAATTTCGGCATTCAATTCTTTTAATTTATTTCTATCAAACTGTTGCAATGGACTTGCATCGTCTACAGGGTGTACCAGTGTCCAGGTTGTAGGAAGATATGTGATAGTATCGCGTTCTAATGCTAACTTGTAAAAATTATTTATGTATTTACCTTCTTTGTTTTTTTGTGACAATGCCAAAGTAGCTTCAATCCTTGGTCTTATCATTATGTTTGTATTTTTACTCATCAATCGAAACATAATGCAATCCATTCCATTATGTTTTCTAAGAATCAAACCATCATTAAATCGAATATTAGCCCTTGGTTTAGAGAATCGACCATATAACAAACCTGTGATAAAAGAAAAGCTGAGTAAACCTATTAAAGCTTCAAAAGAAGATATAATCCCAAACACCAATCCTTTTGGAGCCATAGCGCCATAACCAACGGTTGTAATAGTTTGTGCCGAAAAGAAAAATGCATTTAAGAAATCTCTAAACACATTACCCGTTGGAGCAACGATATCAGAGATTCCTAAAAGTGTATAAATAATTGCAAATAGCGTATTGATAAGAGCATACCCCAAAACAACCCATAAAAAAAACTTCCCCCAACTGATATTTATTAGGTAATGGTAGCTATCAGATAATGAGGTGGGTCGATTAATATGTTTTATATTAAAAGAGCCATCAGAGTTGATAAAACGTTTGGCATATTGATTGGAAGATTTACCTAATCCTGGATCTTTTATCTTTTTAGCCATTTTTGAAAAGGTTTATTGATTTTCAATAAACTGTTTTATTTTTTGCGCTAAACCTTTAGACACAGGCACCAGTGGCAAACGTACATGGTCTTCACAAATACCTTTTACTTTTAAAACATGCTTAATCCCTGCTGGATTTCCTTCTTCAAAAGCATAGTCTAATACTGGTAATAACTGATATAACGTACTAAAAGCTTTTTCCGTTTTTCCAGAAAGTCCTAAACGTATCATTTCTGAAAATTCTACAGGAAAACCTTGACCTACCACACTAATAACTCCATCTCCTCCAGCAGCAACTGAAGGTAACGCTAATGCATCATCTCCTGAAATAACAAGAAAATCTTTTGGCTTATCTTTTATAATTTTTAAAACCTGTGTAAAATCTCCTACCGCTTCTTTTATACCCACTACTTTATCTAACTGAGCTAAGCGAAGCGTAGTTTCTGCAGTCATATTAGTACCTGTGCGAGAAGGGACATTATACAAAAGCACCGGTAAAGGCGCATGATCATTTATTGATTTATAATGCTGATATATTCCTTCTTGCGTAGGTTTATTATACATGGGAACCACAGAAAGAATCGCATCAAAATCTGACAAATCAGCTTCTTTCATTTCCTCAAGTATAACCTGAGTATTATTTCCTCCAATTCCTATTACCAAAGGAAGTCTTTTATTATTTATTTTTACAATATGCTCAACCAGTTTTTTCTTTTCTTCTTTAGTGAGCGTAACGGACTCTGCAGTAGTTCCTAGAACTACCAGATACTCAATTTTTCCTTCAATACAATAATTTACTAACGACGTTACTCCATCATAATCTATTGAACCATCGCTGTTAAACGGTGTTGCTAATGCTACACCAGTTCCTCTGAGAAAACCACTCATATTTTATATTATCTGTAAAATTTTTAAATACTTTTTCAATTCTGCAATAAAGAGGTTTGTATCATCCATCGCTGATCCGATTATTAAATCATTAATTCGATTATCTACTTCGGCAAACCCCACTTTTAATTTAGCTTTTGAAAACGCTGCTACATAATTTAATTCTATTTTATTCTCGGTATAAAAGCTTATTAAAACATCATAATCCTTTTTAATAAACTCTTGTAAAGAGCTACTCTTTACACCTCCATTAACTCCAAAGCTTTTATCATTATAATAGGCAGCATCTTTATCATCTGTTATCTCTTTTTGATCTTCTTTATACCCCATTACTTTAAGCCTATCGGATTTTACCCCTAACTCGTTAGCTAATTTTACTAATGACAACACATTTACAGATTGAGAAGCATCTATGAGTACAGCTAGTGTTTTAAGATTTGTAACACTTTTTGATGCCGAATCACTTTTTTTAAGATGCGATTCTATACTTTTTTTTATTGCGTTTTTTTTAAGGCCTTTTAAAATCATTCATAAAAAAGATTAAGTCACAAATGTAGCTATTTTAGGCTTTAAAAAATAACCTATGATTCTTAAGAAAGTATAAAAACTATAGTGATCCAATTCTGCCTACCCAATGCATTAGTTTTGACTTAATAGTTTCATCAAAATACCAGGTAACATAACTTAAAGGAATCACCTCTATACCAACACGATACAAAATTCTGTATCTCTCGATAGAGAAAGAATGCTGAAAGTCACCAGGATATCCAATCAAGTCAATTCCTAAATATTTTCCATCTTTTTCTACAAGAATATCAATCACTAATCCCGAAAGTTGATATCCAATATGGTATTTTAAATCAAAGTTATTTTAACTCAAGAGGTCAAAATCATATTCTAACTAAAAGTATTCTGTATCCTCTAAACCTATCTTTTTAGGTTTAACTTCAATAAGGAATAACATAAAAAAATACATCCCTCCCATCTCAGCAATATTAATCAGAACTGTAAACACTTTATTATAATAAAACAACTCATTGATTGGCAACAGTGCATTTACAAAAACACAACAACAGGCTGCAACAAAAAGTCTAAAACCACCTTCATAACGATCTGCGATATATGTAAAAAAACATATCCCTATAAATATTGTCATGCTAATCAAAATAAGGATAAAAAACCACATCGAGTTCATAATACGTGGTAGTACGAGTTCTGATATAGAGTATATTAAATACCCGATCAATACTATACTTATCACGATTGGAAAAGTAAACAACTTATCTATTTTCATATCATTAATAGCTATAAAATCTTTTAACAACACCATGTTTAATATATAATATATAGACACTGTAATCGCTATACTATTAAAATATCGTATCAAATCAAGATAAACCAAAGTATCATTAAACATTATAACCAACATACTCAATATATACAGGAAGTGATTTTTTTTAGCATGTAAAATATACCCCAGCAAAAGCGAAATAGTTGCAATAGGTTTTACATAAACCAAATTTTTTTTTTCAAAAAAAACAGCGGTTAAAACAACTACCAAAAAAGAAAGGTAAAAGAATATATATGTCTTTTGAATCTTTTTATGCAACGCGAAGAAAATTTATCGTTTCCTGACTGTAAAATACAAATTAACATTTAGTAAAGCCTGATATACTAGAAATAATCTTCTCCATTAGGAATCAAATCATTTTGTTCTATAAAAAATTTAACCAAGAAAAACTGCCCTGATATTTGTAATAATCTAATAATAACCAAAAAGATTTCAAGAGAAACATATAAATGATTGAGAGCCGATGTTATGTTTACAATCAAAAAACACGATGCAGCTACCATTAAGGAATAACTTATCAGGGTTTTACTGTTTAAATACACATAATAACAACATCCTATAAACAATAGAAAAGATGATGTAGAAATGATTAGATACAGCATAGAACTATCAACAGATGGCAAAATGAGCTTAACTACAGAAATCAATATATAAATCACCAAAGCCATAGTAATAACCAAATTAAACGTAAAAATCTTATTCAATTTTATTTTAATTTTTTGAAGGCTTTTCCATAACAAAACAATATTCAAACAATAATACAGGCAAAGTAAAAGACTCATTTCCTTAAAGTATTTCACAAAACCTATCATCGATATGATTTCTATTACTATAATTAAAAACATAGTAAACAAAACCAAATAGTTTACTTTTTTTACTTTAGTAACATACAAATAACTTAGTACTATAATTACCCAAGGTTTTAGGAAAACCACAATTTCTGGAGTAAATATTGTAGCCATTAAGGTTAACACACTGAAGACACAGAACAACTGATACAATGTCTTTGTTTTTTCTATCATCATTTTCAAGGTCTTTTAAAAGCCTTTAAAATTCTTCTGACTTAGGTGTGAAGCATAAGAAATCACATAGCCTACCTAGAAAAAAACAAAGTCAATGGTTTGCTAATCAAAACCAGAACTTAACTCTTTGAACTGAAGATTAAAACTACCTACTGCATAGAGTAATAACAAATGGAAAACTAAAGAATTACGTTTTTATATAAATCCACGTACAATTCATAATTTAAAAACAAGGACTTACAAAAAGCTTAAAAAAACTTCTCTACTATGACATAAAATCCACTTATGATTATACGCAAAGAAGAAGTATATATAAATACATATTTGATCATTTTGACTTTTATAGCATAATTACGCTTAGAAGCTTTATCAATTCACTTTAATAAAAATTATTATAATCAGTACATGTAAATAACTTCTCCCTAATTACTAATAACAAAGAAAAGTCATCTTATATAAAAATTGGGTTGCTACTTGTATCTGAGAAAGGTATCTAAACACACAATAACACCTCTCAATACAATTAAAATAGAAATTAAAACTTTAGTACTTTTTCTTCATTCATTATTTTTTTAATGAGCACAAAAAGTCAAACTATATTCCAAACCATTTATGCTTAGGTTAAACTATTCTTTCCTTACTCATACAATATACTAATTTTTAACTAATTAAAATAGGACTCAAAACAATTAAAAGTTACGATTCCTTTAATCTCAAAGAGGTAGAACTAGCTATTTTAAATCGAACCAGAAAGAAAACCGCCAACAACTGATAAATAGAATTAATAACTTTAAGTTCTAATATTGAAAAGTAAAATTTATCTAATGCAAAACTTGTATCTGAAATCACAAAATTAATCACTGCTAGAAGAAGCCATAAAGATTTAGTTGATCGTACGTTTATATACTGAAATACAACTCCGATCAAAAGTAAATAGAGGATTATAATATATGCAATTCCATAAGGCTTCACATCTCCCATTGAAGGTGTCGTTGCTGCATATATTTCATAAACAACAACAGTCCATATAACAAAAAATACTCCTAGATATATTATATCCGAATTATTATAATCAATAGGTTTGTGGTTTTTATACAGATAATAGAACAATATAAAATAGCAGAGAGTATAACTAATCAATACATAAATAAAGCTATTTTCAATTTTTGTTAGAAGAAAAATATCTCCTAAAAAACACAGAAATAGTATTATCAGAAATAAATTATCTAGTTTTTTAACATTGAACCAATAAAGCATGAAAAATAAGGGAACCGTTGCAGGCTTTACATAAAGCTCTAATTCTGGCCATTGCATAATTGTACTTAATACACAAAGCCCTCCAGCTATAATCAATAAAATTTTTATTAGCGTACGTACTTTCAAATGGTATAATCTTTAAAACCAAAAACATTACAACCTTCTAAAAATAAACTTATTAAGAAATTAAGTTTAAAAAATCATCTTCACTAATTATAGGGATCTGCAATTTATTGGCTTTTTCAAGCTTACTCGGTCCCATATTAGCCCCAGCTACAATATAAGAGGTTTTTGAAGATATTGAACTGGACACTTTTCCTCCATTATCCTCAATCATCTTTTTAAGCTCATTACGAGACACTTTTTCAAAAACACCAGACACCACAAAAGTTTGCCCTTTTAGGGTATCTGTTTGATTTGCCAGTTTCTCTGCTGAAATTTCTAATTGTATTCCGTGTTGTTGTAATCTTCTTACTAAGGTAGTATTTTCTTCAGAGTTAAAAAATTCTCTTACACTTTGTGCAATTTTAATTCCGATTTCATCCACATTTACCAATTCCTCCTCGGATGCAATAATAATAGCATCAATAGTTTTATAGTGTTTAGCTAGTTTCTTAGCAACCGTTTCCCCTACATATCTAATTCCTAATGCAAACAAAACACGTTCAAAAGGAATTTCTTTTGATTTATCAATCCCTATCACCAGGTTATCTGCACTTTTTTCTGCCATTCTTTCAAGAGGAATAACCTGTTCTTTCTTTAATTCGTATAAATCAGCATAGTTAGAGATCAGTCCTTCTTGAACCAATAAAGCTACAGTTTCTCCACCAAGCCCTTCAATATCCATAGCTTTACGAGATATGTAATGTTGTATTCGTCCCACAATCTGCGGTGAACATCCTTGATCATTAGGGCAATAATGTTGTGCCTCACCATCTTTACGGATCAACGTTGTATTACATTCTGGGCATTCTGTTATATATTTTGTAGGTGTTGAATCTTGATCTCTTTTTGCAAAATCTACCCCTACAATCTTTGGTATAATTTCTCCTCCTTTTTCTACAAAAACCGTATCTCCTACTCGAATATCAAGTTTTTCAATTTGATCGGCATTATGCAAAGAAGCTCTTTTTACAGTAGTTCCTGCTAATAATACTGGTTCCAGATTTGCTACAGGTGTAATTGCTCCAGTTCTCCCTACTTGATATGTAATCTCATTAAGAACAGTGGATTCTTGTTCTGCTTTGAATTTATAAGCCATTGCCCATCTAGGGGCTTTTGCCGTAAATCCTAATTCATCTTGTTGTTGTAGGTTGTTCACCTTTATCACCACTCCATCTGTCTCATAAGGAAGGTTATGACGATGCTCATCCCAGTGTTCTACAAAAGTTAATACTTCTTCTATAGAATTAACCAGTTTGGATTCTGCCGGAACCTTAAATCCCCAATTTCTAGCTTTCTCAAGGCTTTCATACTGAGTTACCAGCCCTAATCTGTCACCAACAATATTGTACAACAAACAATCCAGTGGTCGTTTTGCTACTTCTCCACTATCTTGAAGTTTCAAACTTCCTGAAGCCGTATTTCTAGGATTAGCATAAGGCTCTTCTCCCGCTGCGATACGCTCCTGATTCATTTTAGCAAAACCATCATATGGCAAAATAATTTCGCCTCGAATATCAAACTTTGGAGGAAAATCTCCTTTTAGCTTTAAAGGAACCGATTTAATTGTTTTGACGTTAGTTGATACATTATCACCTTGAATTCCATCACCTCTTGTTACCGCCCTAACCAGCTCTCCTTCTTCATACGTCAGGTTTATTGAGGCTCCATCATATTTAAGTTCACATGTATACGAAACATCTCCATCTACTAATTTTTTAATACGTTTCTCCCAATCCAAAAGATCTTCTTTAGAATAAGAGTTGTCCAAAGAGTACATACGTTGTTCGTGCACAACTGTTTCAAAATTTTTAGTCACCTCTCCTCCTACTCTTAGTGTCGGTGAATTAGCATCGTAAAATTCTGGATGTTCTTCTTCTAGCTTCTGAAGCTCTTTTAGTCTTATATCAAATTCATAATCACTTATTGTAGGCGCATCCAGCACATAATAATTATAATTATGTTGTCTTAATTCTTCTCTTAATTGATTGATTTTTTGTTCTATATTCATGTGTCTGGTATCCGTTTACTGGTATCAGATTAAGTATCCAATTTATAATTTATTTTCTTAGAAGCCTATAGCTAAGTACTATGTTCTTTCTGTTTTTAACCATTTTGGTACCTGAACAGGCTTAAACTCTTTCATTTTCATCAGTAAACGATCGATATCATCATCTACTAATAATAATTCATAGTTTTCCATTTTCAAAAAACCTCTACGTACCATATTCTCTAACATCAACAATAAATGATCATAAAAGCCTCCTGTATTAAGCAATCCAATAGGTTTTTGATGTAATCCTAATTGTGACCAGGTAATAATCTCAAATAATTCTTCTAATGTACCAAAACCTCCCGGCATTGTGATAAAACCCTCACTGAGTTCATGCATTTTTAATTTTCGCTCATGCATATTATTTGTAGTCACCAATTCTGTTAATCCTTGATGCACTACCTCTTTCACTTTTAAAAATTCAGGGATTACTCCAATCACTTTACCTTTTTGTTTCAGTGCTCCCTCTGCCACTTTACCCATAATTCCTATTTTGGCAGCACCATAAACCAATGTGATATTTTGATCTGCCAATTTCTCTCCCAGTAAAAGTGCTTGAGAAATCACTTGAACATCATTTCCTTCACTACTCCCGCAAAAAACACAGATAGAATTCATAACTTCTATTTTTTTCTAATTTATACATGCTTTAATCATACGATCATTTTGATATATATCTTTTCTTAAGACAACTGAAGCAAACCCCATATCTCTTATCATATTTTTTGTTGCCTCTCCTAAATATTGATTTATTTCAAAATACAAAACTCCATTATTCTTAAGGTTCTTTTTTGCTAAACTCGCAATCTTTTCATAAAAAACTAATGGATCTCCATCTTCTACAAACAGAGCCTGATGTGGCTCATGATCGAGCACATTTGGTTTTATTTCTTGTTTCTCTAATTCCCTAACATAAGGAGGATTTGATACTATAATCTCAAATTCTTCTTTTAAATCATTTTCTTCCAGTATATCCGCCTTAATAAATTGTATATCCACCTTATTTAAACTTGCATTTTGCTTCGCTACCTTAAGAGCTTCTTCAGAAACATCAATCGCATATACTTTTGAATTAGGTATTTTTTTTGCTAAAGAAATAGCTATGCATCCGCTCCCTGTTCCTATATCTAATATTTTTAAGGTAGTTTTTGTCTTTGCATAATCTTTTATAATCCAATTTACTAATTCTTCAGTTTCGGGTCTGGGAATTAAAACGTGTTGATTTACAATAAATCTTGCCCCATAAAACTCCTCATGTCCTAAAATATACTGAATAGGTTCTTGAGTTTCTAATCTACTTTGGGCACTTTTAAAATTCAATAATTCTTCATCAGAAACTTCTCTAGTCAATTGCAATGCTATATCAACTCTTTTGAGAGAAAAAAACTCTGTGGTAAGCATATAAAAAAAAGATAATGCTTCTTCTGATCCATATTTCTCTGATAAAGAAGCTACAAAACTTGTTCTTAAATCTTTTATTTGCACTCTGAAGTTTTTATTTTATAAATTCTTTATCATCCATTCCTGGCAACTATAGTGTCCAGTATTACCTATTGGTTTTTCTAAAGCCTTAAAACCTACTTTGCGATATAATTTTCTAGCTGATTCCATATAAGGCATTGTTTCCAGATAACATTTTGTATACCCTTGTTCTTTTGCATAACTAAGACAAGTATCAATCACTTTATATCCCAATCCTTTTCCTCTGGCAATCGGTAAAAAGTACATCTTTTGAAGCTCACAAATCTCTGCAATTTCTCCTTCTAATGGAGCAATTCCTCCTCCTCCAATTATTCTTCCGTCAATTTCTACCACATAATACTCACTTCTTGGGTGATTATATGTTTCATACATCATATCCAAAGCCTTGTCTTCATAAGCTGTACCCACTTTTGGAACTCCCATTTCTATCAATACCGTGCGTATGACTTCTGCCAATGCTACATTATCATCAAATGCAATAGAACGAATTTTTATTGTGCTCATTTCTGTTTTTAAATACTACTTTTGTCTTGTTCTAAAAAACATAGCTGTAGGTATTAAACAAAACCATGTTTTTTAATAAAATTAGCTTTACCAATATTACCATATTAGTATTGGAAATATACGTTAAATCTAACTAGTAATCAATGAAGAAGTTTTTATTATTATCAACAATACTCATCACTATTATTGGGTGTTCTGTTTCTAAAAAACCCGAATTTAAATATGTTGATAATATTAAGGTTAAAAATATCAGTATGCGTAACATAACTCTTAACGCAGATGTCATTTTTGAAAACCCAAACAACCTTACAGGAAAACTTTCTATAGAAGACATTCATATTTTTGTTGATAACATTGATGTAGGTGTTATTTCTTCGCAAGAGTTTGATGTTCCTTCTAAAGATGAATTTGCCATACCTCTTCAAGGAACTTTTTCGCTTTCAAAAATCTATAAAGAAAATAAAAAAGGGCTTTTAGGCAATGTTTTAAATGCCATTATCAGAGATTCGATAAATATTCAATATCAAGGTGTAATCAAATATCATTTAGGAAGCTTTTCTTACCCTTATAAAATTAATAAAGAACAAAAAATCCCTTTACAGTAAGTGAGTGTACACAAAAAATATTTAAAGCGATGCATTCAAATTGCCAAAAATGGCTTAGGCACCTCATACCCAAATCCTTTGGTAGGCAGTGTAATTGTTCATAATGACACCATTATAGGCGAAGGATGGCATTATCAATCCGGCAAACCTCATGCAGAAGTCAATGCTATTAATTCTGTGACCAACCCTGATTTATTAAAAGATGCAACTATCTACGTAAGCCTAGAGCCTTGTAGTCATTATGGAAAAACACCTCCTTGCAGTGATTTGATTATCGAAAAAGGGATAAAAAAAGTAGTTATCGGAACAATAGATCCTTTTGCAAAAGTAAGTGGTGCAGGAATTCAAAAACTAATAAATGCTGGTTGTGATGTTGTGGTAGGTATTCTGGAAAAAGAATGCAACGATCTAAACAAGAGATTTTTTACTTTCCACAATAAAAAACGTCCTTATATCATTCTTAAATGGGCAGAAACTCTGGATGGTTTTATTGCTCCAGAATCTACTGACAAAAGAGCTCCTGTATGGATCACTAACAAATACTCTCGGCAATTAACCCACAAATGGCGTTCTGAAGAACAAGCAATTCTGGTAGGCAACCAAACAGTAATTAAGGACAACCCTCAACTTACTACCAGAAACTGGTTTGGTCAAAATCCGATAAGAATTATTATTGACAGAACTAATAAAACCCCTGATAACTCTGCTATATTGGATAACGAAGTAAAAACAATTGTAATTACGACAGAAACCCATAAAAAAGATAATAAACAAAACGTTATTTACGAGGTCATAAACCCTAAAACAAACAGTATTCAAGAGTTTTGCTCTATACTACATTCTCATGATATTCAATCCGTTATTATTGAAGGTGGCACCCAAACTCTTCAATCTTTTATAGATAACAATATCTGGGATGAAGCCAGAGTTTTTACAGGAAATAGCAAATTTAAATCCGGAGTTGAAGCTCCTGTTTTTAAAGAAAACTCGGTTTTTGAACAAAAAATTAATAATGATACTCTAAGAATCTATCAAAATGATTAAGACGATAATATTTGACTTTGGAGATGTTTTCATAAATCTTGATAAACCAGCGACTCAAAATGAGTTATTAAAACTTGGTGATATCAACTTTGATAATGAGCTTCAGGAAATTAATGACACATATGAAACTGGAGATATATCAACTCAGATTTTTCTAGATCATTACAATAAGCTTTTACCAAAAGCTTCAGAAAAACAACTTATCGATGCCTGGAATGCTATTTTACTTGATTTTCCAGAAAGTCGATTAAATTTTATCAAGCAACTTGCTTTAGAAAAAAAATACAAATTAATTCTCTTAAGCAACACAAATGAGCTACATATTGATTGGATCAAAAATAATGTTTCATTTTATGAGGTTTTTAAATCTTGTTTTGATTCTTTTTACCTTTCTCATCAAATTCACTTAAGAAAACCCAATATCAACATCTTTGAATTTGTAATTAGTCAGCATAATTTAATCCCATCAGAAACCTTATTTATTGATGATACCAAGGCCAATACGAATACAGCTGCTGGTTTAGGAATTCACGTATGGAATAACAATCCAAAAAAAGAAGACATCACTGATTTATTCACTATAAAATCTGTTTTATTTTGATCTATCTAATTCTTAGCGTTTTAGCATCAACGTTGATATTTATCATTTTTAAACTATTCTCAAAATACAATGTAGATACTTTCCAGGCAATTGTTACCAATTATATAGTTGCTTCTATTTCGGGCATGGTTGCTTATTCTGAACCAATTAGTTTCTCCAAGATAACAAACAATAGCTGGTTTTTAGGATCCATTATTCTAGGAGTAATTTTTATTTTAGTATTTAACTTAATGGCGATTACAACTCAAAAAAATGGGCTGTCGGTAGCAGCGGTAGCCACCAAAATGAGTGTAGCCATTCCTATAGTATTTGGGATTATAGTATACCAGGAAAGCACAGGTGTTTTAAAAATAATCGGAATTATAATTGCTCTCTTTGCAGTGTATTTAACTGCCATGAAGACAACCAATGGCATAGCAATAAAACCGGAAAATTTAATTTTCCCAATATTAGTCTTTATCGGTAGCGGAATCATTGACACAAGCATTAAATACATGGAAACTCATCATGTAGCGCAAAATGATATTCCTATTTTTTCTTCTACTGTATTTGGTTGTGCTGCCTTAGTAGGGATTTTGATTTCTATTTATAAAATCTTTACTGGCTCATTTACCATCTCTATTAAAAATATTATTGCAGGAATTGCTTTGGGAGTTCCTAATTATGGTTCTATATATTTCTTGATAAAAGCCTTACGTCATGACGGCATGGATAGTTCCTCCATTTTTACCATAAATAATGTTGCTGTATTATTAGTTTCTACCATAGCTGGAATATTATTTTTTAAAGAAAAATTGATTCTAAAAAACTGGATTGGTATTATCTTGGCGGTTATTAGTATTTTATTTGTTGCATTATCCATATAATCTAGTCTAGAATTTGAATAATAAAGACACCTATAAAACAATCAAAACTCCAGGACAGGAGGTTCTATTTAAAGATAAGAATAGTAAATTCTTTGGATACACTTTTCCTGTTCAATCCGAAGAGGAAATTAAATTATGTATTGAAAAGTTAAAAAAACAACATCATTCTGCCAGACATTGGTGTTATGCCTGGCAAATAGGTACAGAAACTATAAGATACCGTGCAAACGATGATGGAGAACCTTCTAACTCTGCAGGCCAGCCTATTTATGGCCAAATTCAATCTTTTGATGTAACTAATATATTAATAGTGGTGGTAAGATATTTTGGAGGTGTTAAGCTAGGAGTTGGTGGTCTTATAAACGCTTACAAAACTACTGCCCAATTAGCTTTAGAAGCTTCAGAAATTATTGAAAAAACCATTGATATACATTTTGCCATTATCTTTGAGTATAAAGACATGAACAAGGTAATGCGAATTATCAAAGAGCACCAACTTAAAATCACCAAACAAGAACTCGAACTAAATTGCAAACTCTATATTTCTGCAAGAAAAAAGATCGCAGATAAAATAAATAGCTTTTTTCAACCGTTGTATGAAGTAGAAATTATAAAATTAGACACTTGATTTGTCACAATTTTGTATTTTTTCTAACAAATAGGTAGGGCATTTGACCGGTTTTCTTGTTTCACTATCAACAAAAACCAAGGTTGTAGAGGCAGTTGTTAATAACTCTCTATTTTTATTATAGATTTCATAGTCGAAGACAATTTTAACTGTAGGAATTTTCCTTAGTGAAGTTTTAACAGTCAATTCGTCGTCAAAGAAAGCAGATTTCTTAAATTTAAGATCTAAAGTAAATATAGGTAGCATAACACCGTTTTCTTCCATGGTTTTATAAGAAATACCCAAAAGAGATAACCAGTGAATACGTGCTAACTCCAAATATTGTGCGTAATTACCGTGATGTACGATTCCCATCTGATCGGTCTCAGAATATCGAACTTTTAGTGAAGTTTCTGATGTAAAAAGCATATTTTTAATTAAAAATGTTAAATAATGCAGTATTTAAAGTATGCAAAAAAAATAATTAATATTCAACCCTTAAAACGTTTTTTTTTTACATTTTTTGTTCACATATTTGTCAAACAAAAGAAGCGAGGAGTTTTTCAACAATTTTCCTTTAATAACCTAATAAAAACAGAAATCTAACCACAGTAATGAATATAACTGCGCAATCAGTTTGGGATAATTGCTTGTCTTTTATCGAAGATAATATCACACCACAAGCTTTTAAAACATGGTTTGAACCTATCAAGGCTGTAAAACTTACAGATAATGCGTTAAGTATTCAGGTACCTAGTAAGTTTTTTTATGAATGGTTAGAAGAGCATTATGTAAATCTACTTAAGGTTTCCTTAACCCGCGAATTGGGCGAGACAGCTAAATTGGTTTACATTATTAAAATGGAAAATACTTATGGCAACAAAAAGCCATTTACAGAAAAAATTCCAAGTGCCAATAGAACTGCTGTTAGCTCACAAGAGGTAGATGTACCTATAAAAAGTAAAAACCCAGAGCTTAAAAATCCATTTGTTATTCCTGGAATTCGAAATGTAAAAATCGAATCACAACTGAATCCTAGTTACAACTTTGATAATTTTTTAGAAGGAGACTCAAATCGATTAGCACGTTCTGCAGGAATGGCAGTTGCCAATAAACCAGGAGGAACTTCATTTAATCCTTTATTAATTTTTGGAGGAGTAGGACTCGGGAAAACACATCTGGCTCATGCTATTGGTGTAAATATAAAAGACAACTATCCAGAGAAGACTGTTTTATACATATCTGCTGAAAAGTTTACTCAACAATATATAGAATCTGTAAAAAAGAATAATCGAAATGATTTTATTCATTTTTACCAGATTATTGATGTTCTGATAGTAGATGACATACAATTGTTATCTGGTAAAGCAGGTACACAAGATGTATTCTTTCATATATTTAATCATTTACATCAAAACGGAAAACAAGTAATCCTTACGAGTGATAAAGCCCCTGTAGATATGCAAGATATCGAACAGCGACTACTTTCTCGTTTTAAATGGGGATTATCTGCAGAGTTGCATCAACCAGATTTTGAAACAAGAATCTCTATAATTAAAAACAAGCTATATCGGGATGGTGTAGAAATGCCAGAAGATATTATCGAGTTTTTAGCTAACAACATCAAAACCAATATTCGCGAATTAGAAGGTGCAATCATTTCTTTGATCGCTCATTCATCTTTTAACAAAAAGGATATTACTATTGATTTAGCCAAAGCGATTGTTGATAATTATGTCAAAAACACAAAACGAGAAGTTTCAATAGATTATATTCAAAAAGTAGTAAGTGATTACTTCCAAATGGATGTAGAAACACTTCAGTCCAAAACAAGAAAGCGTCATATTGTTCAAGCTCGTCAACTAGCTATGTTTTTTGCAAAAAAACTAACAAAAGCTTCTTTAGCCAGTATTGGTACTCAAATAGGAAAAAGAGATCATGCAACGGTTCTTCATGCTTGCAAGACTGTAGACAACTTATCCTCAACAGACAAGCAGTTTAGAAAGTACGTTGAAGATTTAGGCAAAAAGCTTACATTATAATCCCCCGATCTGATGAAAGTCAAAATTCTTATGGTTTGCCTGGGAAACATCTGTCGATCCCCACTGGCAGAAGGAATTTTACAATCCAAACTTGATTCTGATCATTACCAGGTTGATTCTTGCGGCACCAGTAGTTATCACATAGGAGAAAGACCAGACTCACGCTCGATACAGGTTGCCAAAAAATATGATATAAACATATCCAACCAGAGAGCTGCTCAATTTAAAACTTCGGATTTTGATACATATGATTTGATCTATGCGATGGATAATTCTAATTATCAAAACATTACCAAACTCGCTAGAAATCCAGAAGACAAAAAAAAGGTATCACTAATTTTAGATGAGCTATATCCTAAAGGCTCTATGGACGTTCCTGATCCTTATTATGGAGGAGATCAAGGTTTTGAAGATGTTTTCTCTATGTTAGACAAAGCTAGTGACAAAATAGCTAAAAAACTCAAAACCAACTAACCACTCATTTAAAAAACAAAGTTTTTGTATATTTAGTAGCATTAACCCTACTTAAATATACATAGCCATGAAAAAAATCGTCATTTCTGCTATTCTATTATTTTCCATCTATACACATAGCCAAAACATAACCACTGAGTCATTTGCTACTGGTTTTTCAAGACCTGTTGTAATAACTAATGCTGGTGATAGTCGTTTATTTATTGTAGAACAAGGAGGACTTATTAAAATATTAAACTCAAACGGCACAACAAACGCCTCCCCATTTATTGATCTCTCAAATAGATTAGAATCCCCCGTCACAAGAGAAAACGAACAAGGTTTGCTAGGATTAGCATTTCATCCCAACTATTCCTCTAACGGTTTTTTTTATGTGTACTATACAGATCCTAATGATGATTCTGTAATAGACAGATACGAAAGAAATAGCAGCGACCCTAACCTTGGAAACATTAATACAAGGCTAGAAATTCTTAGATTCTCTCAACCTTTTACCAATCACAATGGAGGTAATTTAATCTTTGGCCCGGATAACAAATTATATATAAGCAGTGGAGATGGCGGGAGCGGTGGAGATCCTGGAGATCGCGCGCAAAACATCAATCTTCTTCTAGGTAAAATACTTCGATTAGATATCGACCAACCCAGCCCTTACATCCCTTCAGATAATCCTTTTGTCGGAGTTCCAGGAGCAGATGAAGTCTGGGCATATGGACTACGGAATCCTTGGAAATTTTCATTTGATAGTCTAACTGATGATCTATGGATTGCCGATGTAGGACAACAAGACATTGAAGAAGTCAATAAAACACCAGGGAGCACGACAGGTGTTAATTACGGATGGAGATGCTATGAAGGATCGACCAGTTTTAATCAAACTGGAGACTGCCCAGCAAATAGTAACGAACTCACATTTCCTGTATCCGAATACTCACACACCAATGACGGCCTATTTAAATGCTCTGTCACCGGAGGTTACGTATATCGGGGAACAACATATCCTGCCATGCAAGGCAAATACATATTTGCCGATTATTGTAGCAACGAAATATGTATGATAGAAAATTCTGGAGGATCTATAACATATTTCACAGGAGTTTCTGGAGCAGGATTTGCTACATTTGGAGAAGATATTAACAAAGAATTGTATGTAGCAGGAAGAGATAATGGTGTTGTTTACAAAGTCATAGATGACAATGTACTAAATATATCAGAAAATGATTTTCCTTCGTTATCAATATACCCTAATCCCACAGATAACAATATTACCATTGACTTTAATAAAAAAATTAGTAGTATTGCAATATATGATCTGAAAGGAAAATTAATACAACAAGAAACAATCAATCCCAAAGATCAGCATATAATCGATGTAAGTTTCTTGTCTTCGGGATTTTACATAGTAAAAATCACAGATATCAATCAAAATAATTTTAATCAAAAACTAACTATCAAATAACCTATGGAATTTAAAGCCCTGGATCCCAAAGGAAAATTATATTTAATCCCTACTCGCTTAGGTGATGATGTACCTTTAGAAGTATTACCTATATCTATAAAAAAAGTACTTGAACAAGTAAACCACTATATAGTAGAAAATGAAAAGCCTGCTAGAAGGTTTATTAAAAAAGTAAGTCCAAGTAAATCCCAACGCTCTCTGATAATCCAAACAGTAAACAAATACACCGATACTTCTGAAATCCCAGGATACCTAACTCCTTGTATTAATGGTCAATCTATAGGCTTACTATCCGATGCAGGATGTCCTGGCGTAGCAGATCCAGGAGCTGAAGTAGTAAGGATTGCTCACGAAAAAGGCATACAAGTAACCCCATTAGTTGGACCTTCTTCTATTTTATTAGCAATGATGAGTAGCGGAATGAATGGGCAGAATTTCACATTTAACGGCTACCTACCTATAGACAAAAATGAAAGAAAATCAACTATCAAACAATTAGAGCGAATTTCATTAGAGAAAAGTCAAGCGCAAATTTTTATTGAAACCCCTTACAGAAATGACAAAATGCTTTCTGATTTAAAATCAATACTTCACAACAACACTCGTTTATGTATTGCTAGTGATATTACATTAACTACAGAGTCTATTGCTACCAAAACTATAGAAGAATGGCAAAAAGAAGAAGTAGAACTACACAAAAGACCTACTATCTTTATCCTGCAAAGAGATCACTAAATGATTATAAATTAAGCATCAGGTAAAACTGCCTTAGCTTTTCTATTAGGAACGACGAAAGAAGTGTCATATCCTGCGAATCTTTTCATATAATAACGTACTGTAGTACCAAAAGCATCAGCAAAGCCCTCTACTCCTCCACTACGGAGATATTTCTTAACAGCTCCTGGTCCGGCAAGATGTGCTGCAGCAAGAACACCAGATTCTGTTACCACAATACCATTAATACGTTTACCAACATACCACTTGATATCTCTTCTCAAAATCCATTTATTTCTTGAAAGATTAGCATAAAAAGCTTTCTCCTGCAATTCGGGGTCATTAAGAAACTTATTCTTATTCTTAATTCCTATCATGGCCAATGTACCTTTGCCGAATTGATATTTACCAAGATATCCAAATTGATTCACAACTCCATAATCTCCTCTTGACTCCTTAAAAGCAACCGCTTCTTTAAAACCAATATAAGATTTCCCCAATTTTGGAGACACAAATGCCTCAGGTATATTATCCTCTATTTCATTAAAGTTTGGAGTGATATAATACAAGTCTAAGCCAGAAGTGCTATAAGCGCTCAGATCCGGAGTTTTTGTGGTTTTAAAACTTAACAAAAGAATCCCCCCAATTGTAAGTAAAATAGATAACCCTATTATCCTCTTTATCATATAAAAAATTTCTAAGTAGTCATTCCTAAAAATGTCCCCCACTACTTAAATTTTTGCCGTGCAAATATACAACATTATTTTAAATATCAAACAGCCAAATGTTAAAATAATTATAATGCTGAAAAACAGTGTTTTACGGTAAAAAACTCTTTAAAAAACAGCCAAAAATATTAAAAAAGAACAAAAAACAAGCACTTAAACGTCAAATAGAGTATTTTGATCGAAAAAAAGTAACCTATACATAAATAGGTTTATTCACAATAAAAATCACATTTTGTGAATAAGTTGACAAATATAACCGTTATAAAAAATGAATAACCTATTTTTTTCCTACAAAAAGAGAAGTGATTTTTAGCGTTTAATTCCTTGTTTTTTGATCCAGGATATATACTGCTTTTTATTGCGATTATGCTGAGCAATAGTCTTAGCAAATTTGTGGTATCCGATTTGCTCTATGTTTGCAACAAAAAAGTAATACTCATGCTTTTCATAATTAAGTACCGCGTCAATTGAAGAGATATCTGGCATTGCGATTGGTCCTGGAGGCAAACCAGCATATTTATATGTATTATAAGAGCTATCCAACTCTAAATCTTTATACAATACACGTTTGATAACTATATCCCAATCATTTTGATGTTTTTTTAAAGCATAAATAACGGTTGGGTCTGCATCTAGTTTCCAACTATCATTATATCTATTCATATAAACTCCTGCTACTCTAGGACGCTCATCAACCTTTGCTGTTTCTTTCTGAACAATAGAAGCTAATGTTATTACCTGAGTTGGAGTCAATCCAATGGCTTTAGCTTTTGAGATACGTTTATCATTCCAAAAACGATTATACTCTTTTAACATTCTATCCCTAAACTGTTCTGCAGAAGTGTTCCAGAAAAACTCGTATTTATTAGGGATATACATAGTTAATGCATTATCAATAGTAAAACCTTTATCTCTAAGAAATGATTCTTCCTTAAAAGCTTGTATTAATGAAGTACTATCCGCCTCTATTTGTTGAGCAATCCTACCGGCTAAGTTCTCGAGTCTTTCTTGATTATTAAAATTCACCTGTACTGGTGAGTTTTTACTTCGAAGTATGTTAATAATATCGTTATTATTTAAGTCCTTTTTTAAAATATAACGCCCTGCTTTAATATTTTTAATATACCCCTTTCTCCTAGCTATTCTATCAAAACTATAAATATCTTTTACCGATGGTGTTATCACTTCGATTAATTCTGTATATGTGGCATGAGTTGGTATATATACAACAACATTTTCGGTTTCAAAATTTGTGTTAGGTGAAAAAACAGCTCTATACACATAAAATGCAAAAACCCCTCCTGCTACTAATCCGATCAATACAATTGCTAATAATATTTTTTTAATGTACATATAATAGTTGATATAAAATTTCGTCTTTATAAGTATTATTTACTCTATTCCAATCTTTCTTAACTCCAATTTTACGAAAACCTTTCTTTTCAAACAGTTTTATACTTGTAAAATTATCTTCTGAAATATTGGCATACACTTGATGTAAGTTAAGGTGTGTAGAACCATATTTAACAAGAAGCTCTAAAGCTTCTGCTCCATACCCTTTTCCTCTATCTTCTTTTTCTGCAATTAATATCCCCACTCCTGCTCTATTGTGTGTAGGGTTAAAATCAAAGAGATCTATTAAGCCAAGTGCTGCATCGTCATTAGAACAAATTACTAATCGCAATTGTTTTACTTCATAAATATCTTTATGCGCATTTTCTAAATATTGCTTAATTAAAAATCGAGAATAAGGGGTTTGAGTTGAGCTCATTTCCCAAATCTCTTCATCATTCTCAACAATATAAATAAAATCAAGATCTTCTGGTTCCAGGGCACGCAAATAAATATGTTCACCCTTTAATGTTACCATGGTATCTCTCCTTTAAAAACTTGTTTTGCGGGGCCAATTAAAAACACATCTTCATATCCTTGTGGTGTTTTCTTAAAAGAAACTTTTAACTCTCCACCAGGAGTATGAATTTGTACCTCCTCCTGATCTGTTAATTGAGTGGCGTGCATAGATAGTGCAACAGCCGTAACTCCGGTACCACAAGATAGTGTTTCGTCTTCGACTCCTCTTTCATAAGTACGTACTGCAAATGTATTTCCGTCTTTTTTCTCAACAAAATTCACATTACTACCCGTTTCAAAATATGGGGCTCCATTTCTAATCCTTTTTCCTTCAGAAAAAACATCAAATTCTGGTAATCTTTCAACCACCTCAACATGATGAGGAGAACCTGTGTCTAAAAACAAGTGAGAATCAAATTTTTCAATATCAAAAACATCTTGCATTTGCAGATACACTAAATCATCTTTGATTTCTGCCTGATGCTTTCCATCAATTGCGGTAAACGTTGCTTTATCTTTTATAATCCCCAAAAAAGCTGCAAATGCTACTAAACACCTACCTCCATTACCACACATAGAACTCTCATTTCCATCTGCATTAAAATAAACCATCTTAAAATCATCCTCCTCATTATCAGGGCGTTCCAACAGCATTAAGCCATCTGCTCCAACACCAAATTTCCTGTCACATAGTCTGGAAATCAATTTGGTATTATTTTTGGATATTATAGATTCTCGATTATCAATGATTACAAAATCATTTCCGGTACCTTGATATTTATAAAAACTAAGGGTCATTATCTTTATTAATTATGAAGCAAAGGTACAAAGAATGATCACAAAAAACTGTTGTTAATAGTGAGTTAAATATCAAAAAAAAGTATACTATAGTTGTAATTTTAAAAGTTATACACAGTCTATACTACTGTACTAGTTGAATCAAAAAAAGAAAAGAAGATGAAAAAAATTTTGAGTTTGTTGGTTGTTGCTATCCTTGCGGGAGTATTCACATTAAGTGCCTATAAATTATTTTTAGAACCAGAAAACATTGTTGCCACACAGGATAAGGGCATTCCCAATATGATCCCGGCGACATATAAAGTCACCAATACAAATCTAAATCCTTTAAACGCTAATTCTGATTTTACTGTTGCTGCAGAAAAAACGGTGAATGCCGTTGTACACGTTAAACAGTATGGAATTAGTCGTTCACCAAGAAATCTGATGGAGTTTTTTAGAAATGGCGGTGCTAAAGAAAAAAGAATTCAAGGGGTTGGCTCGGGAGTAATCATTACTGAAGATGGTTATATTGTAACTAACAATCATGTTATTGATGGAGCTTCAGAACTAGAAGTCACTCTAAATAATAATAAATCTTACAAAGCTGAAGTAATAGGAACTTCTCCGCAAAATGATATTGCTTTAATAAAAATCGATACTGAAGAAAAGTTAATTTATATTCCGTTTGGGGATTCTAATAGTGCAAAGATTGGAGAATGGGTACTTGCTGTTGGTAATCCTTTTAATCTAACTTCCACGGTAACAGCTGGTATCATAAGTGCAAAATCGAGAGATCTAGATGAAACCGATAATAATGCACAATCTTTTATCCAGACAGACGCCGCTATTAACCCAGGAAACAGTGGCGGTGCACTTGTAAATATAAAAGGAGAATTAATTGGTATTAATACCGCTATCACTTCTCAGACCGGAAGTTATGTGGGGTACGCCTTTGCAGTACCTTCTAATAATGCTCGAAAAATTGTTGAAGACATACTAGAATTCGGGGATGTCCAAAAAGGTATTTTAGGTATTACTGGTGGAACTATAAACCCTAGAGTTGTAGAAGATTATGATATTTCTACTTCGCAAGGTGTATTTGTAGCTTCTGTTGCAGATGATAGTGGTGCTAAAAAGGCAGGGTTAAAAGAAGGTGATGTTATTAAAGAAATTGATGGTTTACCAATCAAAAAATTCTCTGACCTTACTGGATATGTAAATACCAAAAGCCCGAATGATATTATCAATGTAAAAATATTACGAAAGAAAACAGAACTAACACTACCTGTTAAACTATCTAAATATATAATAGATCGCTATGATATTGAAGCTATTGGTTTAGAAGTAGCCAATCCTCCAAAAGATTATTTAAAAAAGTTCAACATCGATCACGGGGTAGTTATTAGTAAAATTCTTAATTCAAGAATGCAACAACGATACAACCTCAAGGGATTGGTTATAAGCGAAATAGATGGAAAGAAAGTAAATAATGTTCTAGAAGTAAAAAACATTATTGATAATAAATATGAAGATGAAGATATCACTATAAGCCTTGTAGGTCAAAATGGTGAAAAAAGAGAATTTGTCTTTCAATAATCAATTAAAAACCTGTATAAAACAACATCTCCCATTGTCCATATAAAGCAATGGGAGTTTTTTATTAAAAAAGGTTTCACGAAAACGTTTGAAATATATACTTTTGCACGAAATTTCAAGACTGTAAAAACACAACAACATTATGAGTTCTAACGAAGTTTATGAAAAAGAACTTGCCTTTCAGGCAGACAGACGCCGCGCAACGGTGGCATTTATTAAGACTGTAAGCGATTTATGGTATGATAACTCTATCGAGTTGGTACTTTTTAGAAATCAGCTTATTGACAAAAATGTAAGTGAGATTCTTAATTTGCATGAGTATGCCGGAGAGTTTGTTCAAAAACCGATTTCGATTTTTGACTCGGTAGAAATTGCTCAGGCAATTAAATTAATGGATTTACCACCTGCAAAATTAGACATCGGTAAACTTACTTATGAATATCATCTTGCAGGAAACGAATATGATTCTGCTACTGGTTTTGTAATGAATAAGCTTAAAGATGCTAAAAAATTCAAAAGCATATCTCCAAAAGATGTGGTTTTATATGGTTTTGGAAGAATTGGACGTCTTGTTGCTAGAGAGCTAATGACCATTACTGGTAAAGGAAGTCAGTTACGATTAAGAGCTGTTGTAACCAGAGGTAACATTACAGAAGAAGTATTAGAAAAAAGAGCTTCTTTATTAAGAAGTGATTCAGTACACGGTGATTTTGCTGGTACTGTAGAAACTGATATTGCCAATAGCGCCCTTATTATAAATGGTACTACTGTAAATATTATTAGTGCTAACAATCCAGAAGATATTGATTACACAAAATACGGAATCAATAACGCTCTTTTGATTGATAATACAGGTGCTTTTAGAGACAAAGAAGCTTTAAGTCGTCACTTGGTTGCTAAAGGTATCGACAAAGTATTATTAACTGCTCCTGGAAAAGGAATCCCAAATATTGTTCACGGTGTAAACCATAAAGAAAATGATCCTGATAAAGTAAACATTTTCTCTGCTGCATCTTGTACTACAAATGCAATTACTCCTATCCTACAAGCAGTAGATGAAAGTTTTGGAGTAATAAACGGACATTTAGAAACAATCCACGCATATACTAATGACCAGAACCTGGTAGATAATATGCATAAAAAATATAGAAGAGGTCGTGCGGCAGCTTTAAATATGGTAATTACCGAAACAGGTGCTGGAAAAGCTGTCTCTAAAGCATTACCAAGTTTTGAAGGAAAGCTTACTTCAAATGCGATTAGAGTTCCTGTTCCTAATGGATCTCTGGCAATATTGAACCTTAACCTAGACAAAAAGGCCTCTAAAGAAAGTATGAATGCAATTATCAAAAAATATGCATTAGAAGGCAACCTGGTTGAGCAAATAAAATATTCTTTAGATAATGAATTGGTTTCAAGTGATATCGTAGGGTCTTCGGCTCCTTCAATATATGATAGTAATGCAACTATCGTTGACGCCAAAGGAAACAATACTGTTCTTTATGTATGGTATGACAATGAATATGGATATAGTCACCAAGTGATTCGATTATCAAAATATATCGCCAAAGTAAGAAGGTTTACTTATTATTAGAAAGCAAAGATTACACATATCTTTATAAAGGTCGTTATTTTAAATATAACGACCTTTATTTTTATTACACCAAAGTAATCTAATTGTTTTACCATAATACTTTGCCAACATTTTAATAGTAATTGATCCACAACCTTAAGCTTCTATTTGTTATAGATTGTTTTTTTCAAAAAACAATCTTTTAATACAGCTAAGTTTTTCAAACTTAGCTGTATTAATTAAATTACTATACTAGTTTTTGGATAATTATTTTTAGTCGTTACCAGAATTATCCAGATACTCATAACAATTACTACAAAATCGTGCCTAATCAAACTACAATTTCTATTACATTCACTATTTATGTTACTATGTAGATTATTATCTATTATCATGAGTACCATCAAAACATTTACAAAATCCGCATTTACGCTGTTCCATACATCCTTCTATCCAAAGACCTCCATCCGCAATACACGATGCTCTACCTGCCACATCTTCTGGACAAGGAGTGCATCCAGCTACACCTCCATTAATAGATTGCTGTTCGTTTTTACTCAATTTTTGAGCTCCATTTAAGTTTAATAAATTTTTCATAATTAAAATTTTTAGTAAATATTTAAAAGACATCCTTCATTTATGTCTATAAGCACATATTATTTATAGTTTACCCCAATGCACACTCAAACAATTTGTCCCTAGAGATACCCAGTGCACCCTTGTAATTCAAAAGAAATTTGTTGTAGAAATGAGAAAACACCACTCCATTAATACTTTTTTATTCTTGATTTGAATGTTATTTTTAACAATTAGGCTTTCAAGTATATTGTATATCTGATCTTCAATAACACTTAACTTATTGTTTAAAATAAATTGCTAAGCTAAAATTCAGAAAAAAAAAGATCCCTACAATAGTAAATTCATAACTGTACCTCTCTATTTCAAATTTGCTAGTGTTTTATCAAAGAAATTGTACAAGACAAAAAAATCTCTTGACTAAGTCAAGAGATTTTAACCAATATATTATAAGGGTTTTAGTCTAAAAAATTCGTGAAGTCATAAGAGTATTCTGGATAAGCATAACTCTCACTACAAGAACTTGTATATGATTTTGCAACTATAATATTGCCTGATATTTCAACTTATAGTGTTATATCCATTACATTTGATCTTATGGTGAAAAGCTATATTATTAAATTGTTAAACAAATAAAGGATGTGTCGAAAATATTGTTTTTAAACCTCTCGAATTACAACTATATCACTAGATAAAAAAACAAAGTAGCTTTATCGATAAAATAACCTCAAATAAAGGTTATGAAGAAAAGATTATTCAAAAAACCTTGTTGATTTCTTACAATATCGTACATTTATTTGCGTTACAAAAGAAATTAACAACTAACATACTATATAAAGAAGAAACCAACCTGATCTCTATGCTATAAAAGCATTGTTGATTACACTGGTTATATCTGTTATACATGATCAAATCTCACACAAAGATATCTGATCATACAACCATCAAAAACGATAAAATTAAGCTCATGAAATTACCAAAGTATCTATTAATTTTAATAGCATTATTACCATTCTTTGCAACTGCCCAATTACAAGAAGAAAACACTACTGTTAATCAAGCTTTAAAAGAAGAAAAGATTGAAGGTCAGTTTGATATGGTAATAAAGAAATCCGGTAGATATCAAGATTACAAAGTAGTAAAAAGAGTATGGCTTGATAAATTAAAAGGCAACACCATAGATACTATCAAAACATTAGAATCTAAACTTAAGGCTACGAACCTTGAAATCTCAGAACAAAAAGCAACTATAAATGGGCTTCAGGAATCATTAGCTAAGACTAATGAAAATCTCACTTCTGTAACAGAAGAAAAAGATAATATGAGCTTTTTTGGAGCTGCTGTAACTAAATCCAGTTATAAAACCATTATGTGGGTTATTATTGGGGCTCTTTTAGCATTACTAACTTTCTTTATTTTTAGATTCAAAAATAGTAATACTATAACTGTTCAAGCCAAAAAAGCACTGGCAGAAACTGAGGCTGAGTTTGAAGATCATAGACGCAGAGCTCTGGAAAGAGAACAAAAAGTTATGCGTAAACTACAAGATGAGATCAACAAACAACGTAAAGCTGGAGCGAAGTAGTATAAATCTCTGGATTTTTACTAGATTCTTTTGCATCTTTGCACTCCTTATTTGAATTTAAGTAAAGATGCGTATAGATATTATCACTGTAGTACCCGATATTTTAAAAAGCCCTTTTGAAGCTTCTATCATGAAGCGTTCTATAGAAAAAGGTCTTGTCGAAGTTCATCTACATAATCTTAGAGACTACACTACTGATAATTACAAAACTGTTGATGATTACCAGTTTGGTGGTGGTGCTGGTATGGTCATGATGGTTGAACCCATCGACAAATGTGTCTCTAAACTTAAATCTGAACGCGATTACGATGAGATCATTTATATGACTCCAGACGGAGAGACATTAAATCAAGGGATCGCTAATCAATTATCATTAAAAGGAAACATTATTATACTTTGTGGTCACTATAAAGGAGTAGATCAACGTGTGAGAGATCATTTTATCACAAAAGAAATCTCTGTAGGAGATTATGTGTTATCCGGAGGAGAATTAGGAGCTTTAATCCTATGTGATGCAATCATACGATTAATTCCTGGAGTATTAGGTAACGAAACCTCTGCCCTCACTGATTCTTTTCAAGACAATCTATTAGCACCTCCAATATATACCAGACCCGCAGAATATAAAGGATGGAAAGTCCCAGAGGTTTTAACTTCAGGAAATTTCCCGAAAATAGAATCCTGGCGTGAAGAACAAGCCTACCAAAGAACCAAGGAAAGAAGACCTGATTTATTAGATGATTAATCTATAACAGATTAGTTTTTATATCATTCTTTTTAGGTAAAACCTATTTCTAAAAGAATTTACATCTCTCCCTGACGTCCAATTTCGAACTTGGACCTTATGATTATTTTTAATCATATTTTTCAATACATATCTGACATAAAACAGGTAATATTTCTTCTTGTACTAATTCAACCTACACTGATACTATATTAACATATTTACTTTGCTTTATAATAAAATTATGAATATTGCATTTAAGTATACAACCACAACGATCAACTTTACACAACCAAACTCAACACAATGAAAGCTTATACCTTAATAACCATATTATTACTATTAAGTATTGGTTTGAATGCCCAAGAAAAACAATCTATAACTTGCACAACTCCAAAACGAGCTCTACAACAAGAAAAAGATTATTATAAAAAGCACAAAGACCTCATAGAAAAAAACACAACCAGACTTCCTGGAGTTAATACAAGAGCTTACACTCAAAGCATTCATAATGTAATTGTCAAATGGGATGGAGGTTCATTTCAATCTTTTCGCATAGGAACAGCTCCTGGGTTACAAGATATTAAATGGGGACAGGGATTAGGAGCCAATGCAAGACATACTGGTGGACACAGTTATGAAGAATTACGATTAATAGCATTAAATAACCCTGGTGGCCCTGCAAATTTTAACATTGGTGATGAGTTTTATATTACTATGGATGCAGGACTAAGTTCAGAGTGGGTATCTCCTCCTTTAAAATTTGAATGGGAAAATCTAGGAACACCTTCAAACTCTTTAACCATAGAAGTAGAAACCAATTACGGAGTTAATGGTGTTGGACCTTTTGCAGATTGGCAAAGAGATAAAATGATGGAGTTTTATAATCTTGTCAATCCTATCATTAAAGAAATATACGGTCCTCCTTCTAGAAATCATACTGTTTATATTGTTAATGACGGATTTGCAGTAGGAACTAATACTTTTTATAATGGTCCTAATCAAATAAGCTCATCGTATAGAGAAAATGGTGACGGTGACTTAGACCAACCACGTTTAATGATTCATGAATTGGTACATGCTTATCGAGACAATGTTACCGTAAGCAGTGATAGAGAATGGCACTACGAGCCCACTTTAAGTGGTTTTGAAGAAGGAATGGCAGAAGCAGTAGCTGTTATTGTTATGGATATTTTCATTGACCGTTATCCCAATTTTTTTAATGGAGATGAGTTTAAGGTTCATTGGAGTCATGCCAGAGGAATGCCTTTTGACTGGGATTATGATTTCCAAAACCACGATCAATTGACTACCACCGATTTTTTCTCCAGTGATATTGGAACAGGTGCTCATTGGGAACGTTACGGAACCAGCCAGGCGGCTATGCAAAAAATATATGTTGAAGATCAAGAAGTATTTAAAAAATTTAATACCGCATACTATCAGCAGTTAAATGCAAATCACAATTTAATCCCTTCAAGAGATTTAATGATCAATGTTTTTGAATCTGTAATATCAGAAGTCGAGAGAACACCAATTACAGAATGGATTGATAATCAACGAATATTAGATTGTAAAGTGACTCCCGGAAATAAAGTTCACATGCTAACTTTTCATAGTGTAGACCCTCCTAGAATCCATACCTTAGATAATAGAATCCATGTAATAGAGACTCAAAATTTACCCGAAGGAAATGAATGGTCCTGGGATGAAATAGATCAAGCTAATCCTGATAATTCTAAAAGATGGTACATACAAACAAATAATATAAACGGAGAACTTCAGATATATAATTATGACAACACCTTACACCAATCCATTGGTATCCGAAATAACAAACGAAGTTTAGATAACGGAGTTCCAGAGTATTTAGGCCCTTACCAAGGAGCTAATTTTTTAAGATATAACGGTGTATTTACAGGAAATGATGGTAGAAACGATTGTACACAACCCGGATGTGGAAAGCGACCAGAAGCAATTGAAACCCATGATTTTAGAGCTACTTCTACCACAGATAGAAATCACAGTGATTTACCCAACAACCTCCCAGATCCAAATAGCCAAATCGTTTCTGGGCTAAGTGAGCTGGGATTATATCGATATGAAATTAGGTTTGAAGGAAACAATTATACAGGAACCTATTATAGATTACACGGAGATGATCTGGTTCAGAAAGATGGAGTCATTGGTGGAATAAAATCTAATGATGATACCGTTCTAGTTAATGGTAAATTAGTTTTAGAACACGAGAATTTTGGAGAAGAAAATTACGTCACAATACAAAATGGAGCATTTATCGGCAATCGAGACTGGGCTTCAGTTTTAGAAACAGAACCTCATCGACAAGGAGGTCGAGGAGATCGTAGATATTCTGAACCCGGAAAAGTACATTCGATTTACATTAGCGAAGACTGTTCACAACATAAAATTGATTTTCGTAATATCAGGTATGGAGATGGTTTATCTGGATCCCAATTATTCTTATTCAATATTGATGATTTTGAAGATATTGAATTTACAGTAGCTGATGTAAGTGCTTGCGAAGGAGATGATATTACATTATCTGTCTCTAATAATTTTCCTGATATTTTGGACAATGATAGCAGAGTAACCTACCGATGGCTTGACCCTTCTGGAACTGAAATAGCCACAACCGTAGATCACACAATAACAAACGCATCAGAAACATTACATAGTGGAGAATACACTTTAGAAATAACATTATATGGTTGTATAATCAATCGAGAGGTTAATGTTACCATAAACAATACTTCATTTGATGTTACTACTCCAGATACAATAACCATATGCGAAGAAGATACGTTAACCATTGAAGGGAATGAAGTTAGCAATGCAACTTATACCTGGGAGTTACCAGATGGTACGACAATTAATTCCAGGATTTTGTCTATTGTTGATATTACATTTGAGGATCAAGGAACATATGAACTTACAATTACCGCTGATGATTGTAATGGTAGTCCAATTACAAAAACAAAAAATACGATTGTAACTGTATTAAATAAAAATTTTGACCTTACCAATCCAAATGAAATAATCACCTGTCTACAAGACACAATAACTCTTGAAACCGAAGAAGTAAACGGAGCTGTTTACTCTTGGACAGGACCAAACGGTTTCACCGCCAGTACTAGATCAATAACTATAAATAACATAGCACTTGCAGATCAGGGAGATTACACAGTAACAGTTACAGCATCAGAATGCGGGGCAACAGATCCTGTTTCTAAGACCAAAACTACACAGGTCATTGTTCAGGAAAATGATTTTGACGTAACAATTTCTGGGGAAACTTCTATCTGTCAAAATGAAACACTATTCATAGAAGCTAGTCTTATTAATGGAGCCACCTATAATTGGTCTGGACCTGGAGGCTTTACATCCAACAGCCAGCAAATCACAATAACAAATGTAAACCTTACTCATCAAGGAATATATACTGTAAATGTAACTGCTCCAGCCTGTAACGGTCAAATGATAACCAAAACAGAAACAACAGATATACGTATCCAGGAAGATAGTGTGCTATCTCTCACTACAAATGATATAAGTGCCTGTGAAGGAGATAGCGTATTGTTAACTGTTAACGAAATAGAAAACGTAATCTACGAGTGGATTGGTCCTAATAATTTTGCCTTCGATGAACGAGAAGCAATTATTAACAATGTAACTATCGAGCAAGAAGGAACCTATATTGTTACCGCTTCTTATAGAAATTGCGATGGGACCATATCCATAGAAAGTAATCAGGTAATTTTAACAATAGAAGAATTAACAGAAATTGATCTTTCAAACATCCCAGAAGCATTAGAAATATGTAATAATGAGCCTATATTTCAGGAGGCACCCTACTATGAAAATGCATCTTATAATTGGGAAGGACCTAATGGATTTCAGTCTAATGAACAAGCTTTAAATATAACTAATACAGAAGAGTCTAATGCAGGTATATACACTTTGACATTATCCCTTCCTTATTGTGGTTCGACTATAGAAGAAACGCATTTTCTAAACCTTTCGGTTCAATCCTGTGAGGAAACTGTTGAAATCCCATTGTATTTTACACCTAATGGTGATGGTTTCCATGATCAATGGTTGATAGACCCAACACTAATATCTTTTAACTATATTCATATATTTGATCGCTATGGCAAATTGCTAAAACAACTCACCCCAAATAACAACAGTTGGGATGGAAATTATAACGGAAAACAAATGCCTGCTTCAGAATATTGGTATCTCATTAATTATCTGGATAACAATGTAGAACGAGGGCATTTTAGCCTGATTAGATAATTAAAAATAACTGGCTAAGAACTTTTAAATAATAAATATTTTATTATTTTTGCACCCTGATTAGAACAACCTCTGGCGAGAATCGCGAATGTTGCTTTAATAAAACCACAAAGTAAACTATATCAAAATGGAAGATTTAGTAAAATTCGTACAAGACGAATTTGTTACAAGAAAAGAATTACCTGAATTTGCAGCAGGTGATACGATCACAGTATATTACGAAATTAAAGAAGGAAACAAGACACGTACACAGTTCTTTAGAGGAGTTGTTATCCAAAGAAGAGGTTCTGGTTCTACTGAAACTTTTACTATCAGAAAAATGTCAGGAACAGTTGGTGTAGAGCGTATTTTTCCAATTAACTTACCAGCGCTTCAAAAAATTGAAGTTAATAAAAGAGGTAAAGTTCGTAGAGCACGTATATTCTACTTTAGAGGACTTACCGGTAAGAAAGCACGTATTAAAGAAAAAAGAGGATAATTTCCCTTTCTTTTACAAATTAAAAAGCTGTCAAATGACAGCTTTTTTTTATGAACAAAAGTTAACAACTATAGTTCATAACCAGTTGATAACTAATACAATAAGAAATATTGACCGTTCAATCAGTTTTCCTTATATTTATACTAGAAATTCATATCAAACAAGTGATGACACAAGGATTCCTGATGCTATGATTTTCAAAAACGTTCTTTGAATACACAAAGATCACTTGAGATTAAAATAAATATGAAACGAAAGTTATTTTTTTGAGTACATCCTTGAAATAACTTTAAGGGCTTTACTTTAAAATCATTTCAAAATGAAATTCAAAGGAAAAAATTAAGTTTTGACACCTTTTTAATTTTAAGAATCATTAGACTTTTCAGATGAAAGAAATATAAAATTACAATCGTGATTTTAGAAACACACATCTGTATAAGTCGTACGAGTAGCATTAAAGTTAAACAAATCATTATTTGATAAATTTTAAATCTACTCAAAGTCAGAAATATGATGATATGGTTTAAAAAACGAAAGTTTTTATTTTACAGTGGGTAAAACAACTGACATAAATATTCTATTTTTGATGAAGCCATATCAAAATATCCGTATTCTTGATATGGCTTTTTTTGTTTCTTTATGAATACTTCTATTTTTTAAGTAAAAAATTTCCATCTCTTTTTTTTATCTATACTATTTTTTAAGAATTTATAATTCAATTCGTTTAACTCAAAACTAACAACAACCAGGTTGCATTTGCCTAACTAGATTTGTATCTTCGCGCTCGGAAAATCTCCGACAAACACTATTGCAGTATTCTAATACTTAGTCAAAATCTTAAAAAAACTATATGTATTGTTTGTCATAGAAAAATCAAACGACTAATTGTTTTTCTATAAATAGATACTAACTCAACGTAGGTGTCAGGATGGTTTGAGTTCGAAAATCAAGAAGATACCTCAAAAAAAACTAAAATATGGGAGTCGAAACCTCAAAGATCATTTACACCAAGACAGACGAAGCGCCTGCATTAGCAACATACTCTTTTTTACCAATCGTAAAAAAATTCACTCAATCCGCAGGAATAGCTATCGAAACAAAAGATATTTCTTTAGCCTCAAGAATTCTTGCTATTTTTCCTGAAAACTTAACGGATAAACAAAAACAAGCTAATGCTTTGGCAGAACTTGGTGAACTGGCACAAAAACCAGAAGCTAATATTATCAAACTCCCTAATATTAGTGCTTCAGTTCCGCAATTAAAAGCAGCTATTTTAGAACTACAACTTCAAGGGTTTGATATTCCTTCATATCCAGAAGAACCAGAAAATGATACAGAAAAAGAGGTTAAATCCAGATATGACAAGATCAAAGGTAGTGCTGTAAATCCAGTACTTAGAGAAGGAAACTCTGATCGTAGAGCACCAAAACCTGTTAAGCAGTACGCCAGAAAGAATCCTCACTCAATGGGAGCCTGGACCTCTGATTCCAAAACGCATGTAGCAACCATGTCAACTGGTGATTTTAGATCTAATGAAAAATCAGTTACAATTGCAGAAGATGGTGATGTAAAAATAGAATTTACAGATACCAGTGGAAACGCCACTATTTTAAAAGAAAAAACATCACTATTAGAAGGCGAAGTTATTGATGCTACTGTTATGAGTAAAAAAGCATTAATTGCTTTTCTTGAAGAACAAGTAGCAGATGCAAAAGAAAAGAATCTATTATTTTCTCTACATATGAAAGCAACCATGATGAAGGTTTCTGACCCGATCATCTTTGGTCATGCTGTAGAAGTATACTTCAAAGATGTTTTTGAAAAACATAGCGCTGCTTTAGAAGAAATTGGTGTAGAAGTAAACAATGGTTTTGGAGATTTAATTAATAAGTTAAAGAAATTACCAGATGCTAAGAGAACAGAAATAGAAGCTGATATACAAGCTTGCTATGCTAATCGACCAAAACTAGCTATGGTAAATTCTGATGAAGGTATTACTAATTTACATGTACCAAGTGATGTAATTATTGACGCCTCTATGCCCGCTATGATCCGTAATTCTGGGCAAATGTGGGATGCAGAAGGTAAAACTCAAGACACCAAAGCGGTTATACCAGACAGTAGCTATGCAGGTATCTACCAGGAAACTATAGATTTCTGTAAAAAACACGGTGCTTTTGACCCAACTACTATGGGTACAGTTCCTAACGTAGGGTTAATGGCCAAAAAAGCTGAAGAGTATGGATCTCACGATAAAACATTTGAGATCAAAGGAAACGGAACGGTAAAAGTCATCGATGCTTCAGGAAATGTATTAATTGAACACACTGTAGAAGAAGGGGATATCTGGAGAATGTGTCAAACCAAAGATGCTCCAATTAGAGATTGGGTAAAATTAGCAGTAAGCAGAGCTCGAGCTACCAATGTACCTGCTATTTTTTGGTTAGATAAAAACAGAGCACACGATGCTAGTTTAATTACTAAAGTAGAAAAATATCTACCAGAACATGATACTGATGGATTAGATATTAGAATCTTATCTCCTATAGAAGCTACTCGCTTCTCATTAGAAAGAATAAAAGATGGTAATGACACCATTTCTGTTACCGGAAATGTATTAAGAGATTACAATACTGATTTATTCCCTATCCTAGAGTTAGGTACTAGTGCAAAAATGCTTTCTATTGTTCCTTTAATGAATGGTGGAGGTCTTTTTGAAACCGGTGCAGGAGGATCTGCTCCTAAACACGTACAACAGTTTAATAAAGAAGGACATTTGCGTTGGGATTCATTAGGTGAGTTCTTGGCGTTAGCCGTTTCTTTAGAACACTTAGGAGAAACCAATAATAATTCTAAAGCTTTGGTTATTGCTGAAGCCTTAGACAAGGCAACCGAAGAGTTTTTAGAAAACAAAAAGTCTCCTTCTAGAAAAGTAAACGAACTTGATAACCGAGGCAGTCACTTTTACTTAGCATTGTATTGGGCACAAGCACTAGCCGAACAAACTCAAGATACAGATCTACAAGAAGAGTTTAAAGCCATTGCTCAACAATTGGCTGATAATGAAGTAACAATTATCAATGAACTAAATGACGCACAAGGAAATGCTGTAGATATGGGTGGTTATTACTGGCCTAACACTGATAAAGTTGCTAAAGCTATGAGACCAAGTGAAACACTTAACACGATTATTACTATATAATAATTCTAAGTACTATAGAAAAAAGGCCTGTAAAACGAATAATTTTGCAGGCCTTTTTTCATGTTTCAAAAAAAATATTTTTTTTTCTACACTAATGCAACCCTTCAATTTCTCATCTGTCAATACTAAAAGAGAAAGTACTTTTAAAGAAACTTACAATTGATCAACATCATTGGAAACCAACATCCTGCATACGCATAAAGACCTTGTAGAAAAAAGTAAGTCTGGTAATAGGAATTCGCAATACCAATTATATAAGCTCTATGTAGATGCTATGTATAATATCTGTATGCGTATGTTAGGTAATAAAGAAGATGCAGAGGATATATTGCAAGAAAGTTTTATAGAAGCATTCAAAAACTTAAAGAATTTTAGATATGAAAGCACTTTTGGTTCCTGGTTAAAAAGAATTGTAATCAATAAAAGTATCAATCATTTAAAATTAAAAAAAATACCGATTGTACCATATGATCAACAAGAATATCATATTAACCCAGAACCCGAAGAAAAAATAATACAAATGGATGTATCTAAAATAAAGAAAGGTATTAGCCTTCTTCCAGATGGGTACAAACAGATACTAAACCTGTATTTGATAGAAGGGTATGATCATATTGAGATTTCTGAGATTTTAGGAATTACATCATCGACTTCTAAATCTCAATATCATAGAGCAAAGAAAAAACTAATTCAAATTATTAACTCATTATAAAGCAATGGACAGTTTAGAAGAGTTTATAAAAAATAATAAACATCAATTTGATCAGCACAAAGCTGATAAAGATAAGATATGGAAGAATATTGAAGATAAACTTGAAGATAGAAATTCAAAAACTCTCAATATATGGCAATCTCCTTTCCTGAAAATTGCAGCCACTATAGCAATTATATTCAGCATATTTTCTGGTGCTGGATTACTTATAAATTCAGGAATACATACGAATTCAAATAATAGCACCACAAACCAAGAGCTAAATGATATTAACACCTATTACAAAGGGTTAATATCTCTACAGGTACAGATGATACAAGACAACACAAAACTGCAGCCAGAAGATAAAAAAGAGTTTTTATCCTTTATGGACGAATTAGACCAAGAGTATATTCTCTTGAAACAAGAAATGACAAAAAACCTAAACAACGAATACATTTTAGAAGCTATTGTCGATAATTACAAAAAGAGAATAGAGTTAATAGAAAACCTACTGGAACAAATTAATGATTCCAAAAAATCCAATACCAATGAAGGTTATATTTTATAACAAACTAATCCTTATTATATTCTGTCTCTGCTCTGGAACTCATCTTTTAGCACAAGAAAGAGTATCCAAAAAGATAGAAAAGTCATTCGATTTTACCAATGCTGGAAAACTTAAATTGGAAAACAAATATGGTAATATCAAAATAAATGGATGGGATCAAAATGAAATAGCTGTTACTATTGATATAGTTGTAACTAAAAAAGATAAAGACGATGCAAAGGAGCTATTAGAAAGAATAAAGCCTTTTATAAATAAGGCAAGTAATTCTCTTATAATTTTCCTGAATATTGAAGAGAAGAGTAATAATTTCTTTTCTAGAATGCTAAACAAAGCCAATCCTTTTGATTTTGATAAAGGAAGTGTTCAAATCGATTACACCATCCATTTGCCTTTAAACGCTACAGTACAGGTAAAAAACAAGTTTGGAGATATTATTATCAATGACTGGAACGGAAAGCTCAAAGCAAACCTTCATCACGGAGATATGTATATCAATAATGATTTGACTGATGCCGCTATAGAAATGAAATTCGGGAAACTGCAGACCAAATCAATTACTTATGGCGACCTACAACTTAAAAACAGTGAGCTTGATATCGAAACAATCAAAGATTTAAAAATCAACAGTAATGGATCTACTATCGCCATTAATAACATAGCAAACCTTGAAATCTATTCTAGTAAAGATAAAATAACCATTAAAAATCTAGAAAGAGTTCAGGGAGAACTTCGATTTTCGAATATGATATTGGAACAATTAGAAGAAGATATTAATCTTTATATGGAAGTATCTGATTTTTATGTAAATAAAATCTTAAATAGGAATCCAAACATTGTCATAAAACAAAAATCTTCAGAATTAAACATCAATATTTCGGATATCAGTTTTGACTTTAATGCATCATTAGAACAAGGTTTATTAAGAATCCCTAAATCATTTAAAAACATAAAAAACAATGTTATAGATGATAAAAAAAGATTGAGAGATATCACAGCAACTTATGGAAGCAATGATCTGAAAGGAAAATTCCAGATTACTGGCAAAAAGGGAGTTATCATTTTAAAAGAGTAATTACATCATCCACACATTAAAAAAAAGAAGAACAAAAACAATCATCAATAAAATCATTTATCAATCATTACAGCAAACCAATCCTTATGAAAAAACTAAACAAACCATTGATTCTTTTCATGTTTCTTTCGACACTTTGTTTACAAGCGCAAGAATCAGAAAATACAGATTACATCGAGTTTAACGATAGAAAAAATATTGTACACGGAGTTTATTTAGGATTCAATACTGCCTATGGAAAAATTGATGGCAAAGACACAGGAATATTTGGATTAAAAGTTGCTTATGTGGCTAATCGTAAATTTGAAGCAGGTTTTTCTGTAAAAGGCCTTTATTCTCAGCAAAATTTAACAAGAAACACAATTTCCAACAATGAAGATCTTATAAGTGCTTATGGCGGAATACATATAGAACCTATTTTATTTAGCAAATCCAAAATCAATCTTTCATTCCCATTACTAGTAGGTTTTGGAGGGGTTGGATATATAGATGGAGATCGAGAGTTTGATGAAGATATAGATAGTGATAATAGAAAATGGGATGCAATATTTGTCGCCGAACCAGGGATCAGTATACTATACAATCTATCACGATTTGTTCAATTAGAAGGTGGTGTAAAATATAGATTATCAAGTAGGTTTGATATATATCCTGACGGAATAAATAGAATTAATGGGTTTTCTGCCGGTTTAGGCATAAAAATTGGTGTGTTTAATTTAGGTAAAAACCGATATGAAAAAAAAGCTCCTGATGAAAAGCAAAACTGAAGTATCACCAAAAATAAATACGGCTTATGTATTTTCAGAAAACAACCAAGTATATCTTAAAAGAAGTATTCGTGATAAATCCACAAATAGTCATTCTGTACACACCGAAAAATGGCTTCCCATTAGTTTTTGCTGGAAACCTTAATTAAAATTAACATACTGTTATAAACAAGTATAAACGAAGAATTTGTAATTTAACTTTCGCTAATGCGTCTACAATAGTAGCGCTTATCGCCAAAACATTTTCCTTTGAAAAAACACATCTCAATTAACGTAATACTAATTACGATATGTTTGCTTGTGCATTCTATCGTACTTAGCCAGGAAAAATATACCATTAGTGGTACCATTTCGGAGCAATCAAGTAACGAAACTCTTATAGGAGTAAATGTTCTTTTCCCAGAAATGGGTAAAGGTGTAGTCACCAATGAATATGGCTTCTACTCTATCACTTTACCCGAAGGAGTTTATAAACTTCAAGTCAGTTATTTAGGTTTTAAGGATATTATACAAGAAATCAATATTAACGAAGATAAGAAGCTAAATTTTCAGCTCACCGAAGCTTCTGAAACGTTGGAAGAAGTAATCATTAAAGAAAACGTCGAAAAAGTAAGCATCAAAGCACCCCAAATGAGCCTTAACAAACTCAGTGCGGCAACAATCAAACAAATCCCTGTAGTACTTGGAGAGGCAGATGTAATAAAATCCATTGTTTTATTACCAGGAGTTACCAGTGGTGGTGAAGGAGCTTCTGGTTTTAATGTTCGAGGAGGAGCTGCAGATCAAAACTTAATATTACTAGATGAAGCTACTATCTTTAATTCATCTCACCTTTTTGGTTTTTTCTCTGTATTTAATCCAGATGCGATTAAAGATATCAAATTATACAAAGGAGGAATTCCAGCCAAATATGGAGGTCGTGTATCATCTGTGCTTGATATCTATCAAAAAGAAGGGAATAGTAAAGAATATCACCTCAATGGCGGAATTGGAGCTGTTTCTAGTAGATTATTAGCAGAAGGACCTATCAAAAAAAATAAAGGAGCATTTCTAGTTGGAGGACGAGCTTCTTATGCTCACCTATTTTTACCACTCCTGGATAACGATAATACCGCATATTTCTATGATCTAAATACTAAATTGAATTACAAAATAAATGATAACAATAACATATACCTTTCAGGATATTTTGGGCGAGATGTTTTTGGTATCAATGAAAGCTTTGAAAACATCTATGGCAACACGGTGCTTAATCTAAGATGGAATCATTTATTTTCTGACAAGCTATTTTCTAATCTTTCTTTAATCTATTCTGATTATTTTTATGGATTAGAGCTTGATTTTGTAGGGTTCGAATGGGATTCAGGCATACGTAATTTTAATATCAAATATGATTTTAAACATTACCTAAACAATAATTTTCAACTTAATTACGGAGTCAACAATATCTATTTTAGATTTAATCCGGGTGAAATCAAACCTAATCGCCCAGATTCAGGAATTATACGAGAAAAGTTAATTGATAAGTACGCCAATGAATTTGCTGCATATGTAGATGCAGAGCATAAAATCACCGATAACCTTACCCTTCAATACGGATTAAGGCTTAGCAATTTTATAAGATTAGGACAGGATGAATTAAACATTTATCAAAATGACAATCCTCTACTATTTAATCAAGAATTGCAGATATATGAAGCTGCAGATCCAATAGGAACAGAAACCATCAGTAGAAGTGATAAAATAGAAAGTTTTACTAATCTCGAACCACGATTAGCTCTCGCATATGCTTTTAATGATAACACCTCTGTAAAAGCTAGTTATAATAGGATGGCTCAATATTTACACCTATTATCAAATACGAACTCCCCTACTCCATTAGATGTATGGACTCCTAGTGGTAAATACATTAAACCACAATTATTGGATCAGTATGCACTAGGTTATTTTAAGAATTTTAAAGACAACCAGTATACGTTAGAAACTGAAGTGTTTTATAAAGAAATCAAAAATAGGATTGATTATATTGACGGAGCAGATCTCATTGCCAATAATGCTATTGAACAAGATATTCTAAACGGAGAAGCCAGAGCTTATGGTTTGGAATTTTTATTAAGAAAAAATGAGGGTAAATTTAAAGGTTGGTTAGCATATACTTTATCAAAATCAGAGCAAAGAACTCCTGGAAGAACTCCAGAAGAAACCGGAATTAATAATGGTGAGTGGTATAACACTCCTTATGATAAAACTCATGATATCTCTTTTAATGGAAGTTATGAGTTAAATTCTAAATGGAAATTCGGCGCTAATTTTGTCTTCCAGACCGGACAACCTACTAATTATCCTTCAGGGCAATTTGAATTTCAAGGATTAGTAGTTCCTATATTTGATGGGCCACGTAATGATCAGCGTTTACCTTCATATCATCGTATTGATATCTCAGCCACTCTTACTCCTCAAAAAAATAAAAACAGAAAATGGCAAGGAGAATGGGTATTCAGTATTTACAATTTATACAATCGTAGAAATGCAGCTTCTATTACGTTTACAAGAAATCAAGACACTTTTGTAAACGAAGCTATCAGGACTTCAATTTTTGGGGTTATCCCAGCGGTAACCTACAATTTTAAATTTTAAAACTTATGAAAAAGTTACTATACATTATATTCGTTTTTTTTCTATTTGCAAGTTGTGAAGATGTAGTTGATGTCGATGTCCCTAATGGAGAACCGCGATTGGTAATAGACGCCTCTTTTGAGATATATCTTAATGAAACTCCCGTAGATGCAGAAGGAGGTGTTAGATTAACATTATCAGCTCCATTTTTTGATGAAGATGTACCCACAGTAAGTGATGCGACTGTGTTTATCACCAATCTTTCTGATAATTCTATTGTTAATTTTATTGAAACTGGAGAACCAGGGTTTTATATTCCTGAAAACACCTCAATCCTTCCAGAATTTGGCATAGAATACGAACTCACTGTTGTTTATAACTCAGAAACATATAAGGCGACAACGCAACTCATTCCTACAGTGGCAATAGATAATATAGAGCAAGGTGATGGAACTCTTTTTGATGGAGATGAAACAGAGGTGATCGTTTTCTTTACCGATGATGGCAATCGTGATGATTTTTATTTATTTGATTTTGATTTTAATTTATTCCTACCAAGTGAGGATCGATTCTATCAAGGTGAGGCATTTAATTTTTCGTATTTCTATGAAGATCCGGTTGCAGGGAGAGAAGTCACGATAAAAATTCTGGGGATCGATGAAAGGTACTATAACTACAGTAACCTACTTATAGAACAAAGTGAACAAGAAGGTGGAAATCCTTTTCAGACGCCGCCTGCAAGAATACGAGGCAATATCATCAATACTACCAATCCTGATAATTATGCATTAGGGTATTTTAATCTTTCTGAAGCCGATCGTTTTCAGTTTATGATTAGAGAATAACTCAGAAAAATGAGTATTTTTGAAGTATGCATTTTACAAAAACCACAGAACAAGCTTCAAAATACGATCATCTTGAAAAGATGACTATCAATGAGTTATTAACTAACATCAATACTGAGGACAAAACGGTACCAAATGCGGTGCAAAAAGTGATTCCAAAAATTGAAATATTGATTGCTCAAATAGTTCAAAAATTAAAAGATGGTGGAAGATTATTTTATATGGGAGCAGGAACCAGTGGTCGATTAGGCGTTGTGGATGCTAGTGAGTGTCCACCCACTTTTGGGGTTTCTCCTGATGTTGTTATAGGTTTAATTGCCGGAGGAGATACTGCAATTAGAAAATCAGTAGAACACGCTGAAGATGATACTGATCAAGGTTGGAAAGATCTAGAAGAATACAACATTTCCCAAAAAGATGTGGTTGTTGGCATTGCTGCTTCCGGAACCACACCTTATGTTATTGGAGCATTACAAAAATGCAATAACAATAACATTATTACTGGCTGTATTACTTGCAATGAAGGAAGTCCATTAGCTACTACTGCACAGTTCCCGGTAGTAGTTACTGTAGGTCCCGAATTTGTAACAGGTAGTTCTCGGATGAAAGCTGGAACCGCTCAAAAATTAGTACTAAATATGATCTCAACTGCTACTATGATCCAATTAGGAAAAGTAAAAGGCAATAAAATGGTTGATATGCAACTTAGTAATAATAAGCTTGTAGATCGAGGGACTCGTATGGTTATGGAAGAGCTAGACATACAACGAGAACAAGCAGAATCTTTACTTAAAAAATATGGTAGTGTTCGTAATGCAATAATCAACTATGGAAACTAAAAGAACAGATAAAGAACTACTTGGTAAAGGAGTACAACGTATGGCTATTGCATTAATTTTTATGTTTATTAGCCCTGTTATAATACACTCTGCTTTTAAAAATCAAAATCATCCATTATACATCCCTATTTTAATTTTAGGAATTATTGGTGCTGGTTTTGCAATATTTATGGCATTTAGAGGTATTAAAACGATTATGAATTCAATATTTGGTAAAAAATAATATCAAAAACTAAATTTTAATCCCAATTGAGCTCTCCATCTAGAATTCTCTAGATCTACTACCCAAGGCTGTTCTCCATCAGAAATATTAAACTGGTATTGCGGTTGCTCATTTTCAATCCCTACAAAATTGAGAAGGCTAAAGCTCGAATTCACTACATTAGGGACAAAAACCAAACGCCCCCAATCTCTATTGACAAAGTTTAAAACATTAAGCATATCAAGAGATAGTGTAATTGCTTTTCCATTTTTTAAGCTTCTTCGATATTGAAGTTTCATATCCAATTCATGATTCCAAGGAGTTTTAGCTCCATTACGTTCTACATAATCTCCTCTCCTACTTCTTAAATAGCTATTATTTTCTATATAACTATTTAAACGTTGCCATTGCTCCTCTGCTGAAGTTGTTACCACTCCATTACTATCAATAATATCTACCAGATTAATTTCACTCTGATTGGCAGGAACATATATCAGATCATTTCTGGATGAGCCATCTCTGTTAGGATCGCCCTGATAGACAAATGAATATGGACTTCCTGATCGGCCATTATATAAAAATGAGATAGTAGCATTATTATGTTGTCCAAAATTAAAATTATACGAATGGGTAGACACAAATTTATGTCTAAGATCAAAATTAGAAAACGAAAGTCCAGGATCATTACCAAAAACAGCTTGGTTCCATTCAAAGTTTGCTGCAGGAGAGTTACGTACAGTACTTGATATATCTTTACTTACTCCATAACTATACCCTAAATAACCCGAGTAATTTTTTATAGATTTAGAGACTCCTGTAGTAAAGTTATAACGATATCCTTTATCAGTATTTGTCAATAAAAAGACATTGGTAAAATTGGAGTTAATCTTTATATCATCTCCTGTTTGTAGAAAATAAGGTCTATTATCAGCTCCTTCAAAGTTACCTAATTCATCTCTTCTATTAATTGATTTAAAAAATATTCCCTTTAATACCTCTGTATACGTTCCTTCAATAGTTACTTTCCATTGTTGGGGTAATTTAGCCTCAAAAGCAATATTTGTATTCCACTCTCTAGGAAGGGTAAAATCAGTATCTATTAAATTAATTTCTGTAAGATTTGGTTGTGTAGCTCTTAAATCACCCAAGTTTTCTGTTAGAGGTGTTACTTCTGTAGGTCGTAAATCAATATTGAAATATTCGGTACCCGAAATATATTCTGCATATGCGAACCATAAATAAGGGATTCTTCCCGAAAACAATCCTGTACCACCTCTTAACTTATACTTCTTACCTTGATCAAAAGCATAATTAAAACCTATCCTTGGGTTGAATTGTGGTTTTTTGGATATTTTATTGTCAAAACGACTAAACTCTGGTGTATTCAATACTTCATTACTTATTGGTAATGATTCTGGTAAAAATTGAGTATCCAGGCGTATTCCTGCTGTTAATGTAAGTTTATCAGATATCCTGATTTTATCTTGAGCATACAAGCCGGCTTCAATCACAGAAATAGTTGCAGAAGGTCGGTTACTTACAAAATCAAAGTCATTATTATTTATGTTATATACTCCTCTTATTCTACTTGGGCGATCATTTAAAAAATCATCTACAGAACGATACTCCCACCTTCCGTTCCAAGCAGATAAAAACCCATAATCTATATTATTAAATTGGGCCAATCCCCCAAAAGTCAATGTATTATTTTTAGTAACATAAGTTAGTTTATCTGCAACTTGGATCGTTGAAAAATCTGTTTTATACACAGAAGCTTCTCGATACGTTCCCGCAAATATCCTATTGGTAGAGTTAGATGCTATTTGGATATGAGGAAAAACACGCCCATCAAAATCACGATCTTCTTTTACAATATTATATCCTAGTGTAAGATTATTAGAAAGATTGTTCTCAAAGTTTGATTTTAATTCTAAAGCCAAACTATTAGCAACACTATTATGTCTGTATCCTTGGTTTCCAAAATTAAAAATAGAAGTATTCCACTCTAGATTATCGGCATAACTATTCACATAATTATTACGCAAGGTAAGCTTGTGTTTTTCAGAGATATTATAATCTAACCTGGCAAAAACCTTTGTGCTAGCTGTTTTTACAGAAGCATTTGTAAATGTTCCCGGATCATAGTTATACCTGGTGCGTAATCTATCTGCAATCTGTTCTACAACATCAAATGAGATGTTTGAGGTTGCGCTTCCTGGAGCATTTAACACAGGATTATCAGATAGTGCTTGCTCAAAATTAAAATAGTAAAATAGTTTATCTTTTTTTATCGCTCCACCAATACCAAATCCAAACTGTACATCATGAAAACCAGAGACATCTTGTCTGATTCCGTCAGCATATTTCCCTACTAAATTTTGGTTATTTCCAAAGCCATACACTTCACCTTTAAGGGTATTTGTACCATTCTTTGTTACAAGATTTATATTTGCTCCGCTAAAATTTCCTATACTAACATCAAAAGGTGCTATTTTAACTGATAGTTGTTTCACTGCTCCTAAACCTATCGGTTGTGAACGGGATAAACTACCTGGTGTTCCATTTGCAGAAGATCCAGAAGCTCCACTGGCAGGTTCCTGAAAACCAACGACATCATTATTAGCAATTCCATCAATGTTAAGACTATTAAACCTATTACTTGCTCCACCAAAAGAATTAAGATTATTCTCAGGTAAATTTTTTGTCAAATCCTGAATACTTCTATTGATGGTCGGAGTAGTAGAAATTTGGGCTGAACTAAGTAATGTTTCGTTTCCCGTTTTTTGTTTATCTCCAGCAGAAGATTGTATCACTACTGTATCTAAAGCTACATTATCTTCATTAAGAACAAAATTGCGGGTTATAATACTTCCTAAATTAATAACAATATTACTTTCTTCTTCAGTCTTATACCCTAGAAAAGATACTTCTACTCTATAATTAATTGATGGTGATAAGTTATTTATAAGATAAAAACCATTATCCTGAGAAGTAGTACCGTACTTAAAATTTGTTTCGGTATCTACCATAATTATGGTTGCATAAGGAATTGGATTTTGATCTTTATCCTTGATAATTCCTTGTATAGAACCTGTTGTTTCCTGTGCTTGTAATCTAAATGTAATGATTGTAAAAATTGTAAAAAGGGAGATAAGCAATAATCTCATTAAGTCATTTTTATTTTATAAAATCCAAAAAGGCCCTAATAAGTCTTACATGTACATTACAACTTACACTATTTATGGTTTTTTTAACTTTTATAGAATGGGCTTCTTAAATCCCTTCTCTTTTATTTACAGGTGTAGTAGGGTTATATCCAAATCCCGCAATTTCTATGGCAACTCTTAATCGATCAAGAATATACCCAATAGTAGCATAGTGATGCACTGCATGGCTATTTGCATGAGCTAGAATACTTTCTAAAGTATAGCTTACAGTTACTTTTCCTTGTCCTAAATTATCGGTTACATGAATTAAGTAATCTGTATTAACATCTACGTAAGAAATCAACGTCTCCTGAAGTTTATAAATATGTTCTTTTGCTGCCTCTTTATCGGTTGATAAAACTTCATCTCGTTTACGAGCTGTTAAATCAATATTATTAGCATCCAAACCATTAATTATACAATCAAAAAAATCTAGTGTATGCCTGATATGCGAACCTATACTAGAGTAGTATGGCCCTACTGATGCATCCTTGTAAGTTTCTGAATCTATTGCGTCTAATAAGGCGATTGCGTTATTGAGATTATGATTAACTGAAGAAATAATTAGTTTTTTCATAGGCTATTAGACGAATATACATAATTTACTTACAAGATATTATTAATAGAAGTTAAAATTGTGATTTTCGGTTTCTGTCAAAATATAAAATAGATATTTACGTTTATCGTATATCGTTATACACAGCGAACTCACTGACAGTAGGATATTTATCACTTTATTTGAGGTTAAACCATAAAAATCAAGACAAAGTGCGCATTTCATCGATTAATGACGTTTTTTTTTGGAAGTTACGTTATAAATATTGTATAATTGTCATGTAAATAAAAAGCCCCCAAAGACATGAAGAAGTTCTCACTGATCTTATTTTTATCTTGCCTAGTTCCCCAAATAAATGCTCAAGATCTATATGAAGATGCACTTACCGCTGCTAGTTATGCTTACTCACATAGTAAGAAAGCACACGGAGCAAATAATGTATTTCATACTCAGGAATACGCTGATAAAGCAATCGAAGCATTTCAAAAAGTAGAAGATTTAGCAGATCAATGCGGATGTAAAGAAGCAAATGAAACAGCATACCAGGCTAAAACCGATATGGAAAGTTCTTTAGCACAAGATACTTATGAGCGAAGCAGATACTTTGCTAAACGTGCTAAAGATCTTGGATCTAAAGTTTTAGAACAATTAACAATTTGTCAAGATAACGGATCCCCTTATAGTGAAGATACTGCTAGCCTTGATGAAGAAGGAATTGCAGAAGCTACTGCAGAGGTATCTCTTAAACAGCAAGAATTAGAAGAAAAAAGACGTCAGTTAGAAATCGAACAAAGAAAATTAGAGCAGCAAATAGCTGAACAAAATAAAAGGCAAGCTGAGTTTGAAGCAAGACGTGCGGCTGAGTTAAAAGAGCAAGCGCTAATAAAAAACAAAGCTGAACAAGCCCTACACAAATTAGAAAACGCATTACAAGAATTAAGCGTAGTAATCAATGATAAAGAATCAGTATTCGAATCTCAGAAAGATTATGTAAGAAGCGATGTTGAGCTACAAAACGAATCGCTTGATGACACTAAAACTTTCTACGTGAACAGAGCAAAAGAACTTACTAGAACAGCTATGCAACAATTTGCTGGTTATATAGAGAATTAGTGAAGAGTTAATTTTATTTTGTAGCCCCAGAATAAAATTTTTTTCAAAACGGCATCAGTATTGATGCCGTTTTTTATTGCCCTATTGTTAATAAAATAATTGAATTAATAGTTACTAAATTGGAAATATTCCATAATTTTGGAAATATTCCAAAAAAGTAAATATTGAGAGCCATATTACATCTCGATCTGGATACATTTTATGTATCTGTAGAACGTCTCATTGACAGTTCATTAAAAAACAAGCCTTTACTCGTAGGTGGTATTAGTGACAGAGGCGTCGTTGCTGCCTGCAGCTACGAGACCCGAACTTTTGGGGTACATTCTGGTATGCCCATGAAAATAGCCAAAGAATTATGTCCGGAAGCTACTATCATAAAAGGAAACGCTGGAACCTACAGTAAGTATTCTGATGATGTAACAGAGATCATAAAAGAAAATGTTCCTCTATTCGAAAAATCTAGTATTGATGAATTCTATGCCGACCTCTCTGGTATGGATAAGTTTTTTGGCACTTATAAATATGCTACAGAATTACGTCAGAAAATAATTTCAGAAACTGGACTTCCTATTTCTTTTGGCCTTTCACAAAACAAAGTAGTATCTAAAGTAGCTACTAATGAAGCTAAACCTAATAATCAGATGAAAATAGATTTTGGTGCCGAAAAACCTTTTCTCGCCCCTTTATCTATCAAAAAAATACCTATGGTTGGAGACAAAACTTATCATTCGCTCAGAAATTTAGGCGTACGATATGTAAAAACAATACAAGATATGCCTGTAGAAGTAATGCAAGGAGTATTAGGCGTCAATGGTCGTACGATCTGGAAAAGAGCTAATGGTATAGATAATACTCCCGTTATCGCTTTCTCTGAACGTAAATCAATCTCTACCGAACGAACTTTTGACAGAGATACCATAGATGTGTATAAACTTCGTAATATTCTTATCGCAATGACAGAAAACCTCTCATATCAATTACGTAGGGGCAATAAACTTACAGCTTGTATTGCTGTAAAAGTGAGATATTCTGATTTTAATACTTATACCAAACAACTCAAAATACCATATACCAGCGCAGATCATACTCTTATACCTAAAATCCTGGAACTCTTTGATAAACTATATCAAAAACGATTATTAGTGCGATTAATTGGTATTCGTTTTAGCCATTTAGTAAGTGGTAATTACCAAATCAATTTATTTGATGATGAAAAACAACTTAGTTTATACAAAGCATTAGACAATATCCGAATTCGATACGGTGATCGAAGTGTTATCAGAGCCGCTGCTATGGGAGCTAAAACAATCGGTAGGATGCATAATCCATTTAATGGGCAACCACCGATTGTGCTAGCTCACAGAAAACAATGATGTAAATATGTATCTAAATTGCCATTCATATTATAGTCTACGTTTCGGAACTTTCTCTGAAATAGATCTACTAGAACTTGCACAACAAAACCAAGTAAAATGTTTGGCTTTAACTGATATTAATAACACCTCTGCTTGTCTTAATTTCATCAGAAAAGCTAAAGATTATCAAATCAAACCCATTATAGGTATTGATTTTAGAAATAACCATCAACCATTGTATGTAGGACTAGCAAAGAACAATGAAGGATATAAAGAGCTTAATGATTTTTTAGCATATCATCTACATAAAAAAAAGAGTTTTCCTAACATAGCTCCTGATTTTAAAAATGCTTTCATTATCTATCCTTTTAAACAGATCCTATCATCGCAAAAAATTAATTTTGCTTCAAATGAGTTTATAGGTATATGCTCAAAAGATCTTACTAAACTTACATTTTCGAGATATAAAAAATTAAGAAAGAAACTAATTGTTCTACAACCAGTAACTTTCAGAAACAAAAAGGATTTTAACGCACATCGTTTGCTTAGATCTATTGACAATAATATTCTTCTAAGCCGTTTATCAGACGATCAACAAGCTTGTTTTTCAGAACAAATGATTCCTGAAGATGAGATCATAAAACAATTTTCAGAATTTAATTTTATTATAGAGAATACAATCAAGGTTTTAAATCAATGTCATATAGAATTTGATTTTTCAAAAAACAAACCTCCTCTTAATCAAAAAACATATACTGGTAATATTCAAGATGATTATAAATTATTAAAGAAACTTTGTAAACAAGGCCTCTCCTATCGCTATCCTACAGCAGATCAAAAAGTATTGGCAAGGTTAAAAAAAGAGCTTTCTCTCATTAGCAAAATGAATTTTATCCCTTACTTCTTGATTAACTGGAGAATTATCAATTATGCACAAAGCAAAGGATATTATTATGTAGGTCGCGGTAGTGGTGCAAATAGCATTGTAGCATACTTGTTACGGATCACAGATGTAGACCCCATTGAGTTAGATTTATATTTTGAACGTTTTATCAATTCTCATCGCACCAGTCCTCCAGATTTTGATATAGATTTTTCCTGGAAAGATCGACAAGATATTACTCGTTTTATTTTTAAAGAATTTAATCACGTAGCATTATTAGGCGCTTATGTAACTTTTCATTATAAAGGTGCTGTAAGAGAAATTGGTAAAGTATTTGGGTTACCTAAATTTGAAATTGATAAGTTAAGTGAAGGAGATTATAACTACAATTCTCTGGATCACATTCACAAATTGGTGATTATATATAGTCGTCTTATTCAAGGTATTCCTAACTATATAAGTATTCACGCTAGTGGAATATTAGTTAGTGAAAAGCCTTTACATTATTATTCAGCTACAGACTTACCTCCTAAAGGATTTCCTACAGTACAATTTGATATGATTATCGCAGAAGATCTAGGTTTGTATAAATATGATATCCTAGGACAACGAGGGTTAGCTAAAATCAAAGATGCCATTAGAATCATTCAGTACAACCAACCTCAAAAAGCCAATTTTGATATTCATGATATTAACCGATTTAAGAAAGATGATAAAATCAATAGTTTGATACGAGATGCCAAATGTCTTGCCTGCTTTTATGTAGAATCTCCTGCTATGCGTATGCTACTTAGCAAACTTAAAACAGATAACTATTTGGGGTTAGTAGCTGCTAGCTCTATTATTAGACCCGGAGTTGCCAAAAGCGGAATGATGCGTGAATATATTCTCAGAGAACATGACAAAGAAAGAAGAAAAAACTCACACCCTATTATGCTAGATCTTATGAGTGATACTCACGGAATAATGGTATATCAGGAAGATGTAATAAAAGTTGCTCATTTTTTTGCGAAACTTACCCTAGATGAAGCTGACGTATTAAGGCGAGGTATGAGTGGTAAATTTAGATCTCGAGAAGAATTCAAACAAGTTAAAAACAAATTCATCAATAATTGCAGAACTGAAGGATACAAAGAACATCTTATTTCTGAAATATGGAATCAGGTAGCAAGTTTTGCAGGATATGCTTTTCCAAAAGGGCACTCTGCTTCTTATGCTGTAGAGAGCTACCAAAGTCTTTTCTTAAAAGCTTATTTCCCTATAGAATACTTAGTCGCCACGCTAAATAATGGAGGTGGATTCTATAGGCCTGAAGTATATTTACACGAAGCTAAACTTTTTGGAGCGAAAATTATACCTCCTTGTATTAATACTAGTCAATACGAACATATACTACAGGATAAAACTATATTCTTGGGTTTTATGATCCTAAGAAACTTAGATCATAAAACTATTGAATCTATTTTAACAGACCGTAATAAAAATGGAAACTATTCATCATTAGATAATTTTATTAATAGAGTTCCAATAGGTATAGAACAAATTTCTATTCTAATAAAAATAGGAGCCTTTGAGTTTACTAAAAAAAATAAACACGAGTTATTGTGGCAAGCCTATTTTAAAATGAATAACACAGATTATTCTAATAAAAATCAACCTCTTTTATTTACACAAAAACGTAAAGAATATACATTACCCAAATTAACAGCTTCATCCTTAGAAATTGCTTTTGAACAAATCGAATCTTTTGGATTTCCATTATCCGGCTATTACCAGATATTAGCATCAGATATACAAAATAAAAACAGAGCTAATCAATTAAAACAATATCTCAATAAAAACATTGATATTTATGGATATCTAATAGCTATGAAAAGCACTCGTACTTCTAATGGTAAACGTATGGCTTTTGGAACATTTCTTGATCAGTTTGGTGATATTTTTGATACTGTTCTATTTCCCAAGGTCCAGGAAAAATATAAATTAAAATATAAAGGAGTATACCGCATCTATGGTAAAGTAGTAGAAGAATTTGGTTTTCTCAGTATAGAAATCATTAAAATTCTTAAACAAGATTATATTCCTGATCCTAGGTATGCAGAAACACCCATCACCACAAACATATAAGTAAATTCATAAAAAGCATCTCAAGTTTCTTAAAGTTTTGATGTTGTGCAAAAAATAGTAGTATATTAAAATTAATTATTAACCTTTAAATTAAATATTATGCACACAAAAATTTTAGCATTACAAAATGTTCAAAAATTAAGCAAAAAAGAACAATCATTAATTACGGGATCTTATGCTAATGAATGTAATTCTAATGGTGGGGGGTCTACCGGTCAAAGTTGTACTACCGCTTCGCAATGCAGGCCTTTACTTCCTGGGTTTCCTGTAGCTTGTTTTAGAGGATGTTGTATTAGTGCATTCTAAAGTTAATCAGTTAAAAACCTTCATTAAATAAAATGAAGGTTTTTTTATATCTATTTTAAAACTTTCAAGCATAAAAAAACCCTCATCATTTTAGATGAGGGTTTCAAAGAAGGCGGCGACCTACTCTCCCACGATTGTAGTACCATTGGCGCTAACGGGCTTAACTTCTCTGTTCGGAATGGTAAGAGGTGAGCCCCGATGCTATAACCACCTTAAATTGTTTCCTGCATAGGCAGGAATCTTTTTAAAGTATTCCTTATCCTTTGCTAGGAGATTCCCGTCTATACGGGAATACTAATATTGTTGACATATTGATTTAATATACGAGTTTGAGTAACTAAAAGCATTGTTCTAAGCAATTCTCCGTCCTGCTAATTGCTTAGCAGGACGT
>NZ_JAXLPA010000006.1:0-267966 GCF_034322225.1 Aquimarina callyspongiae
ATAGGTACCATCGGTAAGACCCGTGAAAATACCCGTCGTATTAGTGAAATCAACTCCGTCAATACTATACTCATAACTCCCGTTACCATTCTGTGGGTTCGAAATCGTAATCTCTCCTAACTGAGGAGTAACACTAGAACCACTAGCATCACAACGATACTCCTGAGTGATCGCTATATCAGCGGTAAGGATGTCTGCTCCAACAACCGTAGCATTTAAAGCAGGATGTCTGCAACCAAAACGATCAATTACCTGAACAGAATGATTTCCTACAGGAATATTAATGAAGGTATGATCACCATTAGAACTTACAAAAGTTGAACTGTTTAAAACATAAGTAAATGGCCCTTCTCCTGCAATGAGCTGTATAAATAGAGAACCATCATCTCCAGGACAATCAGGATTTATAGCAGTAAGAGTAGCTTGTATTTCTTCATATGGACTTACAACAACACTTCCTGCAGGAATAATACACCCTGTAGAAGTATCTTGAACGAATATGGTATGAGTTCCAATTGTTGTAAACCTAAATACGTTGGAAGTCGATGGCTCTGGTGTCAATAATGGCGGAGTCATCGTACTGTTAGTTCCGTATATAAAACCTCCTATTCCTCCTGTAACATTTACTTCGACTAAAGCAATAAATTGATCAGGATCAAAAGGTGGACTACTCACACCTGGATCCGGTTGGTAATTAACATTACAACTTAGATCTCTCTGAAGTGTAGTTATAGCAGAAAATACAGGAGATGGATCTACTGTTATACTTTGTGTATCTATACATTCTCCATCATATGAAAGTACCTCTACATTATAGGTATCTATATTTAAACCGGTAAACGTATGATTAGGATTCGTAGTAGGTCCTTCACTAGCCGTAAATGGATTAGTAGCACTACTAATGTTATAGGTATAATTAGCATCCCCATCAGTCACCTGGATATGAACTTCGCCTCTACCTCCAGGGCATCCTGGATCGGTTGCAGTTATAGAAACTGTTGAATCCAGTACCTCCATAAACTGTGTTGTTGTAAATAAACAGGCGGTTGATAATCCACTGTTTTGACGTACGTTTACTGTATAAGTACCTCCTTCTGTTAAACCAGTAAATTCTGGCGATGCCTGGTAACCAATTGTTCCACCACCTGGCGTTACTAATTGATATTCATATTGGCTAGAAGAGTTCTGTACTCTAAGTGTACCAGGAGTACTACATACGATATCTCTTACAATAACCAGGTTTGGTTCAAAGTTATTTTTAAAGACATTAAAATAGAAAGTAATTGTACAGTTACCATCAAAAACAGTAGTAATTCTATATTCTCCTGCATCACTAACTGTATAATCTCTGGTAGTAGCTACCTGGGTCCAGTCTGCAGCACAACCGCCATCAACTGTAGGACAATCTCCATTTCTTGGAACTGTCGGACAGGCAGCAGGATCTAATCGTTCCCAAATTATAGAATTAGCATCTACAAAACCTGAATCTAAATAAATTGAATCTGTAGCTCCACATAAAAATAATTCTGGTAATGGATCTCCAGTAATAGGACAGGTTCTAACATTACCATTAACATTTGGATCATTAGCAATTGGGATAATAGGGTTAGTAACGGTATTAAAAGCCGTTACCGTCCAGATCTCGAAAAGATCATTACAGCTTGGATTACCTCCTTTATCTACACGATATCGTCCTCCAGTACTAACTGTAAGTGTTTGGTTTGTGCCTACGGTAGCACCAGTATCTAAATTTGTCCATACATATGTAGAAAATCCTGATCCAGCTACTAAATCTATACTTCCTGTACAAATAAAAGCTTCAAAATTACCATCACAACTTGCTAAATCTATAGTGACTGTAGAAGCTCCTTCAATATCGAATAAACAACTATCTTGTGCTAATACACTATCTTCATTTGTAATATTGATATTAGAAACACTGCCTGTATAACTAGACACTGCTATATTTGTAATTTCATTAGAACAAGCATCACGTAAATCGGCACAACTGGATACCACATTTACTCCAAAACGAATAGATGTCGGACCATCGAACCGTTCTATTTGCTCATCATCTATAGTAATATTAACCTCATGATTTGCTGAGTTATAGGACCCGTTTAACCCTAAACTACCAGTAATGCTTCCTGTATTAAAAATAACGTTAGTAGGTAAAGCATCCCTAATACTTGCATTAATAATATCTTCATTACCCTGATTTTCTATTTCTAATTCATAGAATAACTGATCTCCTGGGTTTACTGCACCACCGGTGATATCGATACCATTAATGTCTAAAACTTGTTTCTTTACTTTTAATATAGGCCGATTTATAACGAAAGGATCTGTGTAAGGAGCTCCTATCACTAATCCATTACTATCCACTGTGGCAGGGTCAACTCCGTATACTCCGGTATCATTACCATCAGCATCGGGATCATTATAAGCTTCATCAGCATCACTACACCCATCAGCATCGCTATCCAGGTTTAGAAAATCAGGAGTTCCATCATTGCCTGTATCTATGGGAGTTGTACCATTTCCTGCAGAAGTAGGAATTCCTTTAGTTGTAGAATTATCTACATTGTTATCGTCATCATCAGCTCTTCCGTCATCATTTAGATCATCTCCTCCAGATTCAACAACATCATAAACCCCATCATTATCACTATCTAAATCTTGATCGTTTGGAATTCCATCACCATCAAAATCCGGGCAATTTCTAATTAAAAAAATCTGGACATTATCTATAAGGTTTCCTACACTAGGCCTGTTTCCTGCTGTGGATACGGATTCGATTATAAATAATGTATTAGTTTGACCAGCAGGAACCGTATATAAACCGGCATATTGTTCAAAAGTAAACCTATCTGTTTCCATAATGGTTTGAACTGGAGCTGTGGCAAAATTATTTCCGATTCTTACAGAAGCTCTGTCAATACCAACTCGACCTTTATGATTTAATGACCAGAGGATTTGATCTCCTGGATTTACATTGATAGTTTGATAAATCGCTGAAGGAGCGGTTGAATTAAGTTCTACTATAATATCACCTTCAGGTGCTGTAATCCCTAAGAAATTTCTTCCCCAATATTCTATTAGTCTATTAGGTAATGAACTATTCCAGCCTACGATATTAGAATCATGAATTAATCCCCAATTATTTGGAGGGACTAGATTACCAAGTTCAAAACTTCCGTTTAGTATAATATCAGGAATTCCGCATTCTACAGTATCAGGAATACCGTCATTGTCATCATCAAGATCATAGAGATCACATATGTTGTCATTATCACTATCAGTAATACCAATATTATTTACTGTAGTACAATCTTGGGAAAAAAGCGGATTGAAAAAAAATAATAAAAACCCTACAAAGCATAATTTAGCAGGGCACAAGTTGATTAGTGTCTTTATATTCATTGGGGTAGTTTTGGGGTTTAACTGAATTATTTGTTTTTATGATCAAATAATTGAGATTATCACTATAAAATGAATTAATGATATCAAAAAGTGGTTCTAAAAAAGCGGATAGATCTATTTAAGCCTTAAAAATAGACATGAGATAGAGGGTTTTTAAAGTGCAAAGAATAATGTTTGTTGTAGGAGAGTAGTTTTTTTCCATATAATCGATTGGTTAATTACGTTAATTTGTGTTCATTAAAAGTAAGAAAAAACATATTAATAATAATGGAATTTATTATTTTTTTGTTAAAAAAATGTTTTTAAACGGATTTTTTGATTGTTTTAACTTGTTGAAGCTGGTGCCTGTAAGCTTTGCAAACAGTGATTATTCCCTGAAAACATAAGAAATGTATCTAGAGATTGAATACTTCTTTAAATAGACGAAAGAATTTAAAAATTCAGGAAGTTTTGAATTAAATAATAATAAACGTGTTTAATTTAAAATGAAAATCTCCATAAAACGGATGATTATTTAAGATGTATTAATTTCGGTATCTTTTTTATTTAGAAAATAAACATGCTTGTAAATAATTGATTAAGAAATTTAAATTGATGGAAGAGTAAGCAGGTGTTGTAATTATTCGTTATAAAAAAGCCGAAGGAAATAGATTTCTTTCGGCTTTTTATTTGGTATGTTTAAATTTTTTAAAAAGTTTTTTCTTTTAACACGCAATGTCTTTTTCTAATAACTGAATATTACTTTGTAAACGTTCTTTTACAATATTCATCATTCTCTTATTAAGGGCAGATGAATTTTTAATATAGACAGCGTATTCTTCAACAGTAAATTGACCTATGATCATTCCCTTAAGGCTATTCCGGAATTTCATGTCTTTTTGAACGGCATTTTCAATAAATAACATTCTTTTTTCTAAAGTTAGATCATAAAAAGTGTTTTTTCTCTTTCCTATATAGTTTTTAAATACCGCAATAAGTAAATCATTCTGTAATTTGATTATCGGACGAATAGTTTTATTTTGAAATTGCTCATCTCTGGACATATTATCAGAAACTCTTGCATTCAAAATTTGCGGCCTCATCGCCAATAAATTTGTTTCCCTGTTTTCCATAATAAAGAGTGTTTACTAAAATTACTTAATTGTTCTATCCAAATTAAAGAAGCCTTAATAGAGTTTTAAACTATTTATGAACAACCTTTGTAACTATAAAGTAATAAGAAGATTTCTTTAATAGTGTTACCAAATTTTTAGGATATGGTAAAAAAAATGCTCCTTTTTCAGGAGCATTTTTTTAAGGAAGAAAAGTGATTATTTATTTATAAAATCCTCTTTGCTTAATATATTAATAGGAGTAGAGGAGTTCTTTTCCAGGTATTTCTTTAGCTTGGCTATTTCTTTTGCTTCTATTTTATCAAAAGCTATCTTAGCCTCATTTAATCTGGATTCGAGTACTTCTTTATTTTCTAATTGAGAAGAAGAAGGTTTTTCGAACTGATCTGCAACTTCACCATATAGTTCTGCTAACTTTTCTCTTAATTGAGGTTCTGCTTCTGCCACATAGTTATCACCAGTTGTTACTACTAATGTTTCTTTTAAAGCATTTAACTTATCAATTACAGGAGTGGTAGTTTTTTTAGACTTAGGGTCATTTTTTTTCAGAGATTCAGCAGCCTTTATATTTTGATCAATCTGATATACCAGATAAGCTAAGTTCTGCATCTCATCAAATAAGCTCTTAGTCGTTTTCAATTGCTCTTTACGCTCTTCGGTAGTAACTATAGAATTAGGATCGTTTTTTAGCTTAATGGTACTCTCATACTTGTTTTTTCCTTTGCTAAGAATTACTTTATACTCTCCTTCAGAAACTCTGGGAGCAGTAAACCCGCCAAAGGTAAATGTTTTACCGGCAGCTACTTTTGGTGCTTTTTTTCTAAAATTCCAATTAACGATATTGATTCCTTTGGATTTTCCTGGAGTTAGAGTTACCAATTCATTGCCAGATAAATCTTGAATTGATAAAGTCATTTTTCCAAAAGTGTGTCGTTTCTTTAAATAGTAAATAATTTGAGCAGAAGAACTAGGGTTATCTCCTACAAATTGAAGTTCTGTACTTCCTCCACCAAAACCACCTTCTTCCTTTATAATAGCAGTTTTAGTATCAAAAAAATGAACATCTTTTTTTAGTACTTCTTGACTGATCTGTCTTAAAGGAGAAATATCATCTATAATAATGACACCTCTACCATGAGTTCCTAATACCAGATCGTTTGTCCTTTTTTGTAAATCAATAAAATGTACTGCAGTAGCAGGCATATTATTTGTAAAACGAGACCAGTTTTTTCCTCCATCGATGGTAATAAATAACCCAAATTCTGTTCCCAAATAGAGTAACTCTTTGTTTACATAATCTTCTTGAATATTTCTGGCAAAACCAATAATATCATCTGTTACGATTGAATTCCAGGTATTTCCGTAATCTGTGGTTTTGTATACATATGGGTTCATATCGTTTTGAGCATGACCATCAAAGACAGCATAAGCAGTACCCTTGTTATGTGAACTAGCTTCTATATGATATACCCAAGTGTTTTTTGGTAAACCTTGTATGTTTGCTATTGTATTTGTCCATGTTTTACCTCCATCTTGTGTTACTTGAACATTACCATCATCGGTACCTACCCAAATTATTTTTTCATCCAAAGGAGATTCTGCAATTGTAAATATAGTAGTATGGGTTTCTGCTCCTGATTTATCAATAGAAATCCCACCTGATTCTTTATCCTGTTTTAGAGGATCATTTGTTGTGAGATCTGGAGAGATTTTTTTCCAGTTATCACCTTTGTCTTCACTGATATGTAAAAATTGACTTCCTATATATATTCTATCTGGTTGATGTTTGCTTACTGCTATAGGAGCGTTCCAGTTAAATCGTAAATCGGCTTCTCCTTTGATTTGTAATGGTTGTATAGTTTTGGTAGTATTTTTATCAACATCATATCTCCAAACATTTTGAGCTCCTTGCATTTCTGAATAAATAATGTTCTTAGTAGGATGTTTTAATACTCTAAATCCATCTCCAACTCCAACTCGTTTCCAATCTCTAGCTTCGATGCCTCCAGGAGAAGAAGAAGGGCCATACCAAGAACCATTATCTTGTAAGCCTCCATAAATATTATATGGTTCAAGATCGTCAACACTGATTTGGTAAAACTGAGAAACAGGCATATTATCTACAATATCCAGAGTTGCTCCTCCGTCCCAACTTCTGTATACACCACCATCTGTTCCTACATACATACGATCAGAGTTTTTAATATCAAAAACAATATCATGGATATCCGCATGCATATTACCAAGGTTCTTAAAGGTTTTTCCTCCATCTCGAGAAATTGAACCAAACAAACCTCCTTTAACCAATATATCTGGGTTTCTAGGATTTACTACAATTCTTGAAAAATAAAAGGGCCTTACCACAAGCCCGAAATCACCATTGAGTAATTTCCAGTTGGCTCCTGCATCATCAGATCTATAAAGTCCTTTATCTTCTTTACTTTCAACAACAGCATATAGTATTTTAGAATTTGATGGTGCAATGGCAAATGCAAACCTACCTAAATCTCCTTCTGGGAAACCGTTATGAATTTTATTCCAGGTTTTACCGGCATCTGTAGATTTGTATAAAGCACTGTTAGGACCTCCAGAATTAAATCCCCATCCAGTTCGTCTAAATTCCCACATTCCTGCATATAATGTATTAGGATCATTAGGATCCATAACTACATCTGTAGCTCCTGTACGTTCATTGATATAAAGTATTTTTTCCCAGTTTTTACCACCATCTGTAGTTTTGTAGACACCTCTCTCTGAACTATCTCCCCATAAAGCTCCTAAAACACCAACATAAATTTCGTTAGAGTTTTTTGGATTAATCTCAATGCTACTGATACGTTCAGATTTTTCGAACCCTATTTTTTTCCAGTTTGCTCCTCCATCATTGGATTTATATAATCCATCACCTATAGAGACACTATTTCTGGTCCAGATTTCACCGGTACCTACCCAAATAGTATTATCAGGATCACTGGGATCAATTTTAATAGCACCGATGGATTGCGCGTGTTTATCAAAAATAGGAGCAAAGCTGGCTCCGCCGTTTGAAGATTTCCATACACCGCCACCTGCTGCTCCGGCATAGATAACACGATCGTTGGTTGGATGGTTTTCTAAATCGATAATCCGCCCACTCATAAGAGCAGGGCCAATATGTCTGGCTTCTAATTTTCCGAATAGCTCTTTGCCTTTAAGAACAATGTCTTGAGCCTGCAAGCCTAAAGATAAAATAAGACTAAGACCTGCAATTATAATCCGTTTATTCATAATTACTTGGTTGATTATTAGTTGTGTGAAAAAAAATCCCCAAACAAGTTGGGGATGATGTATTTATATGTATGAATTACTTCTTTTCAGGGAAAGCAAACTTCGTATTGTCAACTTCTGGATCGATTTTGATTTCAGTAAAATTCATCGTTTGAAAATCATTACCTATTGTAAAAGGAAAATAAACACCATTTACTTCTTGATAATCACTTATAGAAGATTTTATTGTTTGACCCTTCATAGGACCTTCATTTATTTGAGATTCCATAATTATAGGAACAAAGTTTTCCGTATCAAAGTAGTAATGAGTAATATTAGGCTGAGATTGCCCATCTATAGTGATCGGATCTTTGGTTAATTTTACTTTAAAAGTTTCAGTACCGTCAATAGTTTCCTTACCGATTAATTCTACAGCATACCCTTTTTCTTTATAATTTAAGAAAGGATCAGGAAAATCTTTAGTTTGCTTTTTCATATTATCAGTAGCTTCACTATCACTTTTTTCAGCTTCCATAGTCATTTGGTTTCTAGTCCATGAAGTTTCTCCATCAAAAGCAGACCATATCATACGACTACCTTGAAGTTCTATAGTGATTAATTGTTTACCATCTTTTGTGGATACTTGTTCAAAAGGAATTTCCATTCCTTGCATTTTCATCACACCAACCATTTCGATCCCTTTAAGCTTTTCCCAATTTTCTTTTCCTCCGGTATTTTCAAAATAATTAGCGATTATTTCATCTGCTGTTTGTGCTTGAACAGGTGCAATAATGGCAATTACCATTGCTACGATTAATGACTTTAAAGTATTCATTGTTTAAATTTTAATTGTTGTTACTGTAAAGTTAGTCAATCGTATCTTATTTTTGTTACACTATTTTATGAATCTTTTTAAGTTAAAACAAAGAAATAAACTGTGAAAATTTGATAGATGTTTATAGAATTGTTATTTAGTTGTGATTATAATAAATAATGTCTAATTGATAAAAACCATAAAACTTTCTTATGAAATTTGGAAAAGTCGATCATCCAGAAACAATAGATTTTATATTACCAGAGGATCATAAAGATACTAGTAGAGTATTATCAGAAAAGGGATCTACTGACAACCTATCAGTATATGTTGGATGTGCAAAATGGAATAAACAAGATCTCAAAGGGTTTTATCCTCGTGGAACAAAGGATGAATTACAATACTACTCAAGACAATTTAATTGTATAGAGCTTAATGCTACGTTTTATAGAATTTTTCCAGAGGATCAATTTAAGAAGTGGTATGATAAGACACCAGAAGGGTTTAAGTTTTTTCCTAAACTAGTTCAAAATATTTCACATTTAAAACGTCTCAATGATGATGTCCAACCGTATGTTGATCAATATTTATCAAATGCCCTACATCTAAAAGAAAAGTTAGGTACTATTTTTTTACAAATGCACGGTAATTTTGCTCCTAAAAACTTTGATCGAGTTATAAAGTTTATGGAACAATGGCCTAAAGAAGTAAAATTAGCAGTAGAATTTAGGCATACAGATTGGTTCAATGATGAAACAGTTTCTGGTGAATTATATGATCTTTTGGAACAGCATAACATTGCAAATATTATTACAGATACTGCGGGAAGAAGAGATTTATTACATATGAGACTTACAAATAATGAATCTTTTATTAGATATGTTGGAGCAAATCATGAATCAGATTACACAAGGTTAGATGATTGGATTAATCGATTAAGCACTTGGACCGATATTGGATTGAGTAATGTTCATTTTTTCGTTCATCAAAATGTTGAAAAAGAATCTCCATTATTATCAAAATACTTTATCGAAAAACTTAATGCAAAAATTGGTACAGATTTAAGTTTGCCTAATCATGATTCTGATGGGCCAAAATTATTTTAACTGTTAAACAATCAGTGAATTAGGGTGAAACGATAAAAAAAGTAGAAAAAAGTGCAGGATATAGTGTTAAAATACTATTATATTTTGTCTCTTGTCGATTTTTTGAGTACTTTACCGATGTTTTTGAATAACAAACCTTATTAGGTTATATGCTTTGCCGAAGCTATTATTAATATTTGTGCGTGATTTCAAAAATACAATTAACGTAATTTCCCTATATTATGAATAAACTATTACTCACTTTATCTACCATAATTACTATGTTTTGTTTAAATACGGGGCATTCACAACATACCAAATCTGATCTCCATTTTTTCTTTTTAGAATCTGAAGTAGACAATGAAGATAAACATTTCAGTATAGAAAAGAAAGTTTTTTCTTACAGTTTTTTAAAAAATACTTTTGAAGAGCATCATTTTGAGAATAGATTTATCCTTGATCATGATACTCTACATGAATTATCATTAATAGATATTATTTCTTCTGATGAAGGAGCAGATTTTAATTGCTCCGGAGGGTTTTGTATGACCAAGTCACACTTTCATAAGAAAGGACTAACCCTTAAGAAACAATTTTTTGATTATTTTAAAAATATAGCCTGTTAAAAGCTAAGTAGTTTTATTTTATTTGAGGTGTGGATGTATTAGACTACTTTTGTACTCCAAATAGTGTAAGACATGACATTTTTAGATTTAGGAGTATCCAAGAACCTTAATAAAGGGTTAGCTGATATAGGAATTAGTACCCCAACAAAAATACAAGAACAAGCAATACCTGTATTAATTAATAACCAAACAGATTTTATAGGTAAAGCTCAAACAGGAACAGGAAAAACAGCGGCTTTTGGTATTCCGTTACTTACACATATAAACCCAGAATTAAAACATATTCAAGCCTTGATTCTTGCACCTACCAGAGAACTTGGACAACAGATAGCAAAACAATTATTTAAGTATACAAAGTATACAGATAAGATTTTTACTGAATCTGTGTATGGAGGAGAGAAGATAGAAAAACAAATTTCTAGACTAAAACGCCCCACTCATATTATAGTTGCTACACCAGGAAGGCTTATTGATCTTATAGAGAAAAAAGTTGTAGATATCTCTAAGATCAGAACTATCGTAATGGATGAAGCTGATGAAATGTTAAGTATGGGGTTTAAAAAGGATTTAACTACTATTCTTAGTAAAACTAAAGGGGATAGAAACGTTTGGCTTTTTTCTGCTACGATGCCTTCTTCCTTGCATGAAATTATTAATACCTATGTTAGTAAGCAGGCTATTAAAGTAACGATTGATAAAAACGATGCTGTTAATAAAGGCATTGATCATCATTTTGTGGTTGGGGAAGAAGCAAATAAGTTAGATACACTTACTTATTTTTTAAAATCTCAAAAAAATAACAGAGGTATTATTTTTACTAAAACTAAGGTTGCTGCCCGTACACTCTCTAAACAACTGAAAGCAAAAAACTATGAAATAGGATTGCTGGAAGGAGAAATGACACAAAAAGAGCGAGATAAGGTTATGCGAGCTTTTAAAAATAAAACTTTACAATTGTTAGTATCTACAGATGTAGCTGCCAGAGGTATTGATGTAGCTAATCTTGCTTTTGTAGTACATTATCAGCTTCCTGATCAAATCGATTATTATACACACAGAAGCGGTAGGACTGCCAGAGCTGGCAAAACAGGGTTGTCTTTGGCTTTGATTGTAAAACAGGAATTAAAAGTAATCAGAGATCTTGAAAAGAATTTAGGTATTCGATTTACTCAGATAAGATAATATTAAATCAATCTTTATATTTGATAATATTTGCTTAACCGATATTCTTTGGTATACATAGCACACTTTTAATTATAATCACTACCCTGAAAACAGGGGGTATTATTTCACTAATAAAGGTGTAAATAATCGATAATTATCGATGTATATTTGATTTATTATTGGCAATAAAATCTAAAATAGTCTATGGGGAATTATTCGCTGAAAGATTATTAGATTATGAATCCAATAAAAAAACAAATATTGTAAATACTTAGCACTTATATTTTTGCTAATTATTGGGTTATTTGCTTATTTTACCAAAAACCAACTTCATGCAAATATTAGATTACAAATTATCATCTTCTGTTGATACGGCAATTCATATAGCACAATCTATCGCCAAAGAATATTATAACGATCAATATAACGCTGCTCATTTGTTAAAAGCATTGTTGCATAAAGACGTTGGGTTAAGAGATTTTTTTAATCAAATAGATGGAGATATATATTATTATGAAGAGTGGTCAGAGGTAAGAATAGAAGCATTACCTAGAGTTGTTGCTATGCCCGATAATATTGTAGGCGACAAGTCAATTGAAGCTGTATTTAATGAAGGAGATACGATTAAGTTAAAGCTTGGAGAAGAAGAAATTACACCACAAGCATTATTAATTTCTCTTTGTACTCCAGGAGTAGGGTTTTCTTATGAGCAATTAAAAACTTTACCGCTTAAAGCAGATGAACTTTTGATAGCATCTACTCAAGGAGCATCTAACTCAAATAGCAAAACAAACGAAAATAAGACAACACCTGTTAGAAAAGGCAACAAAACAGGTGCTGGTGTTTTAGAAGAATATTGTATCGATAAAACGTTTGAGGCAAAAAATCAATTACTTGATACTATTTTTGGGCGAGATGCCGAAATCAAAATGATTATTGAGATTTTAGGAAGACATGCTAAGCCCAATGTATTAATTGTAGGAGAACCTGGAGTAGGGAAAACTGTCTTATTAGATGGTTTTTCTGAAGCGATTTCTCAAGATAATGTTCCTGACTCTATAAAAAATGCGCAGGTATATGAATTGGATTTTATCAATCTTGTGTCTGGGGCTTCTTATAAAAGTGAAGTAGAGGATAGGTTCAAAAAAATCATTACGGCCGTTAAAGAATTCGACAAGCCTATTATTTTAATAGATGAAATTAATAACCTTGCTGATAAAGATAGTGGAAACCAAGGATTGGTTAATATCTTAAAATCAGAATTGGCAAAAGGTGAGGTTACTTTTATTGCTACAGCAACCAATGATGCCTATAGAAAACATGTTGAAACAGACGAAGGATTAACAAGGAGATTTGAAACAGTATCCTTAGAAGAACCTTCAGAGAATGATACTTTAAAAATGATTTCTAATACGATTAGTAAGTATCAAGAGCATCATAAATTAGCAATAGATAATGATACAATTGCAGAGGCAATTCGCCTTTCAAAACGTTATAATAAAGACAGAAGTTTACCGGATGCAGCTATTGATTTAATAGATAGAACAATGTCTGCCTCAAGATATATGATAGAGACTACTTCTGATCAGATTCTATTATTGCAATCGGATCTCGAAGAAATAAAAAACAAAGAAGTTTCTCAAGAAGATATGGTAGATGAAATAGAGTGGTTTTACAATAATTTAAAAAACAAGTTTAGCTACCTTTTATTTACCGAATTGGGTGAGGAGGATACATTTTTGAGATCTGAAACTATAGAACAAAATATTGAAAAAATAGAGAATATTCTAGATCGTTTCCTAAAAAAAGCTTCAGAAAATAAAGAAGATGTAGATAAAAACGATGTTTCTGCAACCATTGCTAATAAAACAGGAATTCCTGTAGGTAAACTTCAGGCAGATGAAAAAGAGCGCTTGTTGAATATGGAAGACCATCTTAAAAAACGGGTTATAGGTCAGGATCATGCGATACAAACGATTACAGAAGCGGTATTAGAATCAAGATCAGGTTTGAGCAAACCTGGCTTACCAACAGGATCTTTCTTTTTTACAGGACCCACAGGAACTGGGAAAACAGAATTAGCGAAGTCATTGGCAGAATTTTTGTTTCAGACAGAAGAAGCAATTATTAGGTTTGATATGTCTGAATTCAAAGAAGAACATTCTGCAGCATTATTATATGGTGCACCTCCAGGATATGTGGGATATGAAGAAGGAGGATTGTTAGTTAATAAAATCCGTCAGAAACCATATTCGATTGTTCTTTTTGATGAAATTGAAAAAGCGCACCCTTCTGTATTTGATATTTTCTTGCAAATTCTTGATGAAGGAAAATTGAATGACAGACTTGGTAAGACGGGAGATTTTTCAAACGCAGTTATATTATTTACTTCTAATATTGGAAGCGAGCATGTAGTACAATCTTTTACAGATGGAGAAATCCCTAAATCTTCAGATCTTTTAGAATTAATGTCAAAACATTTTAGGCCTGAATTTTTAGGAAGACTAACAGAAATTGTTCCTTTTGCTCCGATAACCAAGGAAAATGTGGTTAAGATCTTTAACATTCAGTTAAAAGATTTACATAAAGCTTTGGCTAAACAAGAAGTAACTTTAAAACTTACAGATGCAGCCCAAGAATATTTGGCTCATAAAGGTTTTACACCTAAGTATGGAGCAAGACCATTACGAGGTGTTATACGTACAGAATTAAGGTCTGTACTTTCAAAAAAATTGATAACCGGAGAAATAGGAAAAGGCACTTTGGTGCAACTGGATGTAAAGGATGAAAAAATGCAATGGTCGTTTCAATAAAAGTTATGACCTGCAATAAAATTTAGTATATTTATCATTAACAAATCATTATATAAGAGATATGAGCGGTAATACTTATGGATTAGGAGGAACAGAGATTAAAACCGATGCCAGTGAGGCAATTCTGGAAATTGGCCAGAATAAAACTCTTCTTGTTCAAAAACTAACAAATGATCAGCCGATTAAACCTGAGGTAGTTAGTGGATTAACCTCTGTTGAAGCTGTATTCGAAAATTATAAACCTGAGATAGACGTAGATTTTGAGAATGCAGATGGTGTAGAAAGCAAGGAAACTTTAAAGTTTAATAACCTGGGAGATTTTGGTAAAAAAGGGATTGTTAATCAAAGTAAATATTTGAATGATCTTAGTACAGAAAAAGATCAGTATTTAAAAGTGGTTAAACAACTTAAATCAAATAAAATATTAAAAACGGCACTTGCGGACCCTGAGGCCAAAGAAGCTTTAATAAGGTCAATCGAATCATTAATAGCAGAATTACAACAAGGTTAAAAAATCAATAAATGGCAGCAGGAAAAGAAGCTCGCAAGAGTGTTAAAATAGAAGACCCGGTTAAGGAATTAAAAATCAATGAAGAGAAATTAGCCAGATATGGTGGATTTGATTTGTTAGAAGCCTGTATTGATGATGTACAGAATATGAATCCGGACCGTAAAGCACGTAAAAAGATTTTTCTTACAGAATCGTCTAAGAAACTAGAGCGTGCCAAGCTTCAAAAAACGTTAGAGATATGGAGTGATATCTTATCTTCATCAGAAGATATTCCTACCATGGTAGATGAATCCGAAAAACGTTCTGAAATAGCAGGAAAATCACTTGAAAAGAATTTAGGAGATGCTCTTGAACAAACCAGAGAATTAGAACAATCATATAGATCCGTTGCATTATTCTTCAAAAATACAGAATCTTCAAAAGTTAAGAATATTAATATTTTGAATGCAGAACTGGACCAACTTAAAGATCTGGATAATACCAGATTTATAGATGCTATAGAAGAAGAACTTGTACAAGGGTTTGATCGTTTGGATTTACGAGATAACTATGGTTTATTGGTAGTTCCAGGATATTTAGGTTCTAATAAAGTAGTTGAAAAGTGGGCAAAAATAGCTCACGAGAATAAAGTAATGATGGTTACTGATTTTGAGCATTTAGATGAGCCAGATGATGTAATGGAAATGTTTGAATCAGCAAATTTAACCGGAGGCGATAAATATCGTTCGAACGTCATTATGGCTTGTAACTGGTTAGTGGGAAGAGGTAAACACGATGAAGTAGGAGAAGAGGATGATCTTTTTGTCCCGCCATCCAGTGCATTAGCAGGTAAAATATACAAAACATTAATGTCGCAAGTAACTGCCGGTAAAAAGTATGGTGGTATGAATGAGGTTGATGGTGTAAGATTTGATCTAAAGAAAAGTGAGATTGCCCAATTAGAGAAATTAGGATTGGTTCCTATGGTAAATGAATATGGTAAAGTTATGGCGTTTTCTGCTAAAACTTTATTTAATGGAGATAATCTTGGGCTTCAAACTTATTCTGTTGTAAGAGTATTTGACTATGTTACCAAAGTGCTTATGGATTTCTTAAACAGAAGAGCTTTTGAAAACTTTAACTCCAGAACTCGTAAAGAGTTAATGGGACAAATCGTCAAGTTTCTTGATAATATTACAGGGCCGGATCAATTGATAGAGGATTTTTCTATAAAACGTTTTGAGCAAGATCCACAACAAAAAGATAGAGTATATCTTGATATTCATATGAAACCTTATTTCCCGGCAAAAAACTTTATGATTAAAATGGATGGTCAAAAAGGAGATGATGGGACCGATTGGGATTCTGATTATGAGCAACAATAATTTTTTACGATATAATAAGAAAAAGCGAGTACAATTTGTACTCGCTTTTTTTATATTGTAAAATTCTCATTATTATGATAGCGCAGGATTGATCTTGGCAATAGCGTTTTTGAGTTTGTTAAAATTAACAGGTTTAGAAAAATACTTATCAAATCCCAGATTAATAAATCTTTTTTCATCTCCGGGCATAGCATATGCAGTCACAGCATATACTGGAATATCTTTTAAAATATCTAATTTTCTAAATCTTTTAAGTAACTCACAACCGTCCATTTGATTAAGTCCGAGGTTGATATCTACAAGAATAAGATCCAATGGAGACTCTGTTACGACTTTTAAAGCTTGCATTGGGTTGTCTGCAATAATAACTCTGGATGCATCTCTAGATAACATCTTGTCCATTACTATTGCATTTATTTTATTGTCTTCTACGTAAAGTATATTCATATGCTTTTTGGAATTATAATAATAAACTCAGTTCCCTTACCTACCTTACTTTTTACTTTTATTTTCCCTCCAAGAATCTCAATATAACGTTTTGACAAACTTAGCCCGATACCCGTTCCTTCATATTTTCGGCTTAATCCAATACTCTCTTGGATAAAAGGCTCGAATATTTTTTTAATGAAAGCCTTTTTAATTCCGATACCGGTATCCTGAATCGAAATATAAATATTATTTTTTGAAGGTACAGAATAAATTTTAATTAATATACCTCCTTTTTTAGTGTACTTTATTGCATTATGTATAATATTATCTAAAGCAGGCTTAAATAATGCTTCATCTATTTTAATGACAGGAGATGTTTCATCAAGCTCTAAACGATATTTTAAGTTCTTGACATTAGCCATATGTCGATATTCACGAAATGAAGTTTCTACTAAGTAGTTTGTATCAACTTCGTTATAGTTAAGATTTTTTTGAATACTCTCTATCTCACTAAAGTTGGATAAGTTGGTAATTGTATCTAGTAACCTGTCTTTACTTTCTTCAAGGTATCCAATTAACTCTTTTTGCTCTTCAGGGTCATTGTTTTCAATCAAAAGCTTACTTATGGTAATGATCCCATTAAGAGGTGTTCTTATTTCATGACTAAAATTTGATAAGATGTTAGATTTAAGTTCACTTAGCTCTTGCTCTTTGATATGAGCTTCTTTGATCGATAAATCTGCTAATTTTTGTTCGGTAATATCGTGAAAGCTTATCAGTACCGAATTAATTATGTTTTCATTATCAAAGATAGGAGTGTACTTAGATTCTAACCACATAATATTCCCCTTGTTTGTAGTACGTTCGATTTCTTTTCTTACAATATTTCCTTTTAAAGCTTCATTAAATTCGTGAGCAAAAGTGTTTTTAAAATTAAGAGGTGTTACATCTATAAACTGACAGGGAGTTTCATAGGGATTCACATTAAAGTCTTGCTTAATTATTTTCAATGACGCTTCATCCGTCATCAAGATTTTTCCGTTAGTGTCCAGAAGAACAGTATAGGCAAACCCATTGTTGACCATAGCTTGTAGTCGATTTCTGCTATTGGCAATGGCTTTCTCATTTAGTTTTCTTTGATGTACATCGATGAGGTTACCGATCATTCTGATGGTTTTACCTTTTTTGTTTTTTCTTTTAAAACCATAAACCTCATAATGCCTATACTCTCCGTTAATAAGTTTAAGACGATAATGGTTATAATAATGAGGACCTTCTTGTTTAAGATTATCCAAGTGTCTTTGTAATGCATCTTCTGCATCATCTGGGTGAATCATTTTTCTAAAGGCTTCTTCAGGAAAAAAATCTTCTTCCAGAGGAAGGCCTAGCATTTTTTTAAAATCCTCACTGTAAAAAACAACATTTTTTTCTATTAGATGATCAAACAAACCAGACCTGATTCCTTTTAAAGCAAGGTGTTTAGTTTCTTCATTTTGTCGTAGCTTTTCAATATAATTATAACGCTCAGTAACATCAGCAATGGTCCCGTTAACAAATACAACTTCTCCCTTGTATATAACCGGGTGCGCTACTACTTTGACCCATTTTTCATTACCTTTCTCGGTAATTATTTTTTCGGTATACTCATAAGGTTCTTTATCTTTGATGAGGTTATTTAAATAACTTTCTACCTTTTTTCTTGTTTTTATTGGATAATAACCGATTCCTTTTTCTCTCGTAATAGGTGTGTCAGGAGCTAATTCTTTGATAAGGTAACACCCTTTGGACCAATACATATCTTTATTCTTCGGGTTGTAATACCAAGCTCCTGTTTTGGTGAGTTGAGAAATGGTAACTAAAGCCCTATGTTCTTTGTACTCTTCAGTAGTATCAAGCCCTGTAGCATAAATAAGATCATTATAATATATTAGATCAAGTTTTAAAGAGAGCACACCTTCTTTTTGTGTAGGAAAACTAAAACTTTGATTTATTATAGGGTTTTTATCTGAAATAGTTGAGGTGACAGATTTAAAAATAGGAACATCATCATCAATAATAAAATCTGTTAGATTTTTTCCTTTTATATCATCTATATCGCAAGGAAACAGAATTTTGCTTCTATTGTTTATTGCTATGATTTTTCCATTCTTTTTAAAAATCAGAAGGAAGAGTAAAGTTTTTTCAGATAAGGTTCCTAGTTGCTCTAGCGTAAATGGCATAGTCGGTTTAATTCTACCTACAAGTTACAAAATGATTTTATAATTAATTAAGTTATGGTCTGAACAAGATTATTTAGATATCATTAAACTATTACCAATACGTGTTTTGAATTACTTTAGGGGTATTCTATTTATTGTTTTAATACGCTTATTAGTGTGTTGATAACTTAAAAATCAGATTATTTTTTTACGTTAATTACGACCGTTTCATAATTCAAGTCCTCAGGAGGTTGATAAAATTTACCTTCAGAGTTACTTATTGAATAGATGATGTTACCATTAGGAAAGGTAAACCGTATATAAGTATTAGCCAAAGGTTCTCGAGAATCAGGTTTAAGATATGTAACTTCCTCCCAATCAGTATGGATCTCTGGGTTATAAAGTTCTGATCCTTGTTCGCGTTCAAATGTTTCGGTATAGTCTTGATCTGTCCAATACTGTTCTCGTTCTGTTTGCTGTTCTGGAGTTGCTTCAGGTGTTGGGATATAACTTCTGTATAGAGGAGGAGGGAAGCCTTCGGCTTTACGACGTTTAAAATCCAGATCACGATATGGGTCAAAGGCATTACCAGGCGGCAAAGGCCTATTCTTATCCATATACCAAACATAGAATGATAGTAATTCATCAAAATTACTTATATGCCCATAAATTCCGGCTCCTTTTAGAAGATGATCAGGATGCTTAACAGCTAATTTCATGTCTAAATTACCAGAAGCACCTCCAGTTCCTACCCAGCCAAATTTACCCTGATTAAATTTAATTGTAAAACCTTTTTTCCATAAGAACCCTGGAACACTTAATAACCCGTCTTTTCGATTGAATATAATATTCTTTTCCGGCATTGTAAAATAGTATATTACTCCAAAAATAATAATAACTAATAACGCAATATTTATATAAATACTTGGAGGCACTAATATATCATCGACTCCTCCTAATACTAGTAAGAATAAAAATATGATGATAGGAATAATTATAATTGCTTGAGGTGAAGTTTGAGCGTCACTGATTGCAGTTATAGAATTATCATCGATTTTTTTAAAAACTTTGTTGTTAATCAATTCACTATTAACTGGAGCAGGAGTACTATGAATTTCAGTATTTACATAACCTTTTAAAAACTCTTTAATTTTATCCCATTTTGTCTTACTCATTTACCCAGGAATTATAAGATTTTAAATTATTAAGTGTGTTTACTCTCACATTACTACTATAGGTATGATCCATTTTTGTTACCCCTATACCGAGATGTGTTGAACGAAGTTGATTGATTCCACCAATGATTCCTAAATACCGTTCATTACCATCATATCTATTAGGATAGTATTTACCTTCACCCAAATCCAAGTTACATACAAATAGTATTTGACTGTTATTGTTATCTGAATTTAAGAAGCGATCAGGAATTTCAAAGCTAACCACGGCCTTTGGAGGAGATTCGCTGGTTCCTGCTTTTCGAATTACTTCGTTGGTAATATTTAAGCTAACTCCGTTACCATTACGTATCCCATCCTGATAATAAAATACCTGATAAGAAAGTTGACTGGGGTCGGAGAAAAATTGTCTAAAACTTATTTCTGAAGTAAACTCTTTAATATCTCCTTCTTTTATAAAAGTACCAGAAGAATGCATAGAGTAAGAAGGGATATATTCTTCTGTTTGATTAATTACTTTTTTTGGTGTCAATTCAATATTAGCACAAACAATAAGATCGGTTAATTCTGCAGCGGCTAATTTAAAGTTGGTATATTTCATATAATCATTGTCATCTCCCATTAATAATACTCTAGAATCATAAAAACGTTTATTATATGCCCAAGTTAACTCACCATTTCTTTTATCCAGTGCTACATCATCGCTAAAAGTAAAATGTTTGAAATACGCTTCTAAAGGAGAATCTTTTAGATAATAAGCAAGAAAAACCAAGCCTACGCCGATACCAGCAGCAATCCAACCAATAGGTCCTAAAAAAGCCGCAACACTAGCAGATGTAGCTGCAGCTGTGGTTATAGAAAAAGCAGCTCCAGCACCAATCCAGGCCCACATAGCATCTTGATCTCGTGCCCCATAACTATCGATAGCTTCCCAACCACACATAACCACTGTGATCCCCATTCCTGCAACTTCTAATCGTAATGCCCATTTACCAATTAAAGCTAAAGAGCTTTGACCAAGTCTTTTTTGAAAAACTGCTTTAGCAAAATATCCTGAGGCAGCAGCTAATTCTGCACTAACACCAATTAGTGCCATTCTGTTCTTAACTGAATCGTGATCACTTAGCGTTTTATAAGCAGCACTGATATTTAGTATTTGTAATAAAGCTACCACTCCTCGAAATGGTGCTCCGTCCAGTACTTTACCAACTCGTTGCCCCATTTTTGTAGGTTGTGTGCTAGATACTTCGCGGTATTTTGTGATTTCTTTTTCGACCTCTTGTACAACTGGAATATCAAAAATATGTTTCCCACGAGCAGTTTCGACTAATACAATTTCTGGAGTATTGGTTTTAAAACGGATAATGTCTTTTTTACCTTTATAACGTCCAAAAATACTTTTCGACTTATCTAATGCCATTCCTTTTGCCTCCAACTTTTGTCTCACCTCATAGCCTTTTACTTCAAAAAGATCTTCGCCATAGGCGTTGATTTTGTTTAAACGAGTTACCAGCAATTTATACCTACCTTGTACTGGAACTTTTTTTAGAGTTATATAAGATTCTACTTTAACAACATCTTCTAAGGCATACTTAGCATAAGTTTCAAGGGAGGCAGTTACAAAAGCAGCAAATTTATTCGCTAGATCAATACTTTGTTTAATCGTTTCTTCATCTATGTCTACCTGTTTGTTAAGAACAGCATGGAACGAGTACTCTTCATTTTCCTTTAATGTTTCTTCAATAAAAGGATCCCATTGATGGTTATTTTCATATTCATCCTTAAGATCTAAGGTGCGATCAATATCGTGAGGGTTAATAACTAGCAGTCTTAGGTGCTGCATAATAGTGAATTTACCATCAATAATATTCAATATTGAACCTTCAACATAATCGAGATAGGCTTCTTTATATGAGTCAGAATTTAAAAATGTACCTAGATCATCTCTAAAACTATTAACTTTTTCTCTTTGTTTTTTTCGTTCTTCTACCCCTAAAACGTCTAGTAATTTCTGTTTGTAAATTCCGCGACCCCATCCAATTCTACCGCCATCATAATCATCAATCATTTCTTCATCATTATACACTAATTGATATGTAGTTAAGGCTAAAGAAAACATAGCATTTATCTGCTCTTTTTCACCTGATAATCTTCCAGGTTGTCCTCCTCTTAACATTCTTTTGTGTATGTCGATGACATCTGTACCAGTTTGCATAGACTCAATAATGGCTCTATGCATAATAATTTCGGACGCAAGATGAAGTGAAATTTCATTAGCATTTCCGATAGGATCATCAAGTGTAATGAACATATCAGTCATGATCTCTGGCTCCTGGTGATCAGGGTTTTCATTTCTATTTTCTTCACTACGTTCTTCTTGCCTTTGTATAATATCTATTTTTTGTTGTATTCTACGGCAAAGGCTCCGGTTTTCTGAAGAAAAGTAAGTGGTAATACCGTTATAAGGAGATATGTCATTAGAATTACTTTGTGTAGTACCTAATGGAAAACCATTGGCCTCTATTTTGATCATTCGATCCTGACGTTTTTGCATGTCACCAACCATCTGATCATAATAATCCTTTGTCCATTGGATAGGAGAGTAAGCTGCCCACACAATGGCATTATGGTCAGCTTCATAGTATCCATTTGTGTTTGTTTTTCCGTCAACATCTCGAATATCTGGAACTCCGCCCCGTTGACTCTCCCATGAAACAGATGAAAAATTACCGTACCCATCTATTTTAAACTCTATGGGTTCGTTTGGTTTATTTTCATCAATGATATATATATATCCTTGATTTAATCCCGTTCTGACGGTACTAAAATTTTCTAACCTAGGTTCTGCAATGATAACTTCTTCTAAAATGATATTTCCATTTTCATCTTTTTGAGGTTGCCCCCCATCGGTTTTTACTTTGGCTTGTAAATGACTTTCTTTAGGTTCATCTAACAATTGTCCAAACCTTAAAAAATGTAATTTTACATTGGGTTCTGCTCTACATTCTAAAATTAAAGCCTGATCACTGAAGTCAAAAGTTCTACCTTCTGCTTCTATTTGTAATGTCAATTCTCTTGTTCTGCCTCCCATAGTTATCTAGACATTTAATTTTCTTTATTCCAATCTTCTTCAGTTTCTAAAAGTTGTAATTCTGCAGTGCCATCATTTTGTACAGTTCCTGAAAAGATCATTTTCTTTTGTTGACCATCAATCTCCTTATTTTCTTTCTCTGAAACAGTTACTTCTAAACTTTTTCCGGGATCCATATTCTCTGTTAGGACAAATATGGAAGCTTTCTGACCATAATTGATTTTACCAATTTGCTTTTTGCCATTTTCATCCATCCAGTAACTTTCTACGACCTTAGGAGCTTTGTCATTACCCATCATTGCACCAGGAATGGTCATGGCTAATTCTTTAAATTTTTCTTTGACACTACCGGCTGTATTGATTTGCATGGGTTGTATAATGGTAACTTTACCACCAGTTGCACACATACATTCAGAATCTTCGTATAAGAATTTTTTACTTCCGCCTAATGTTGAGGTCTTGGTAGTTTTTGTCCATTTTTGCAAAGCAGGTACGCAAGGTAAGTATCCACCACTGGTTGGTTTTAGCTTACATTGTCCAAAAGTTGCGGGCACTTGTACATCCATATCAGTGGCTTTGAATTTGCCCTGGATCTTTACTTTTTGATTTTCTGTTACCAGAAGCTTAGCAGGTACAAAACCCTGATTGCATTCTAATAATGCACCGTCTAATACATAGATTTTACTACTCATCTTTTTCTAAATTGAAGGTTATAGTAGTTGTCTTTTTATATAAATCCTTTACTTCAAAGGAGTATTCTAGTTTTCCTTTTGTAACTAACCCAAATTCTGGTTTTACTTTATACCTTCCTTTGTAATCAAAATCAAGTGTGTGTTTATCACCTGGTTTGGTTGGTAGTTTTCCTAAAAAACCATTAAGCTTAGCTAATGGGAATTTTTTGTGATCAATATCCATTTCTGCATCAGATGTAATTACTACTTTGGTGAACCCAACATCTTGTTTATTGATGTTTTTTTGTTCTATAATTGGGATGTTAATAGTACCTAACGCATTAGACACAACTTTGGGTTGTTGGATTGATTTTTTATTTTCGAATTCCTGATAAAAAATATTTGCAAAAAAGAACTGATAAAAATTATCTTCTAAAAATAGTTGCTGAATGTTATCTTCTTGTAATTGCCAATCAAAATCACTTATCATTGTAAGTAAATCAGGATATTCTTCTAATAGATCGATCTTGATTTCCTTCCATTTCCGTCTTATTTCTTTGGTATTAATAACTTTGTTTAGTTTGAAACTTTTGTCAGCTTTAAATTCTAGTACGTCATTAATTGCAGCTACTTTCAATGCGATTTTTTGAGCTTTATCAACTTTACGAATAACACTGAATTTTTCATTTAATAAAAAACGTTTACGATTTTCTATCCTATAATTAAGCAAACCATTCTCATCCATACCATAAAAAGTAAGATCAAACTCGATACCAATTGCAGAGTATGATTTATTTTTACCTTGTTCAATTTGATTTATTACTTCTGAAGTATAGGTACGAGTAACTCTTTCTCCATTGAGTTTAATGATTTGAGCGATATGAGATAGGGGGCGTTGCATATTCGTTTAGTTTATCCCGCTTGTGTTACACGTTCTCGATTACCACTCACTCTATTTGGCCCCATTCCTATACTGCTATAATGAGCAGAAAAATGGAAATAGCGATTTCTAAGTGTTTTTAATAGCATTTTATGTTCTGGGTTGTCATAAGACATTTCTATACCATCATTAAATACATATTCATCCAAAATGGTTTTAGTAGAACTTAATTCTGATGTTATAGCAAAGTCTCTAGTAATTTTGCCCATCACTAAATTTACATTTTTGTTAATTGAAAACTTGGCCATAATCTGTAAAGGAATATAACTATACCTATTACTTAAGTTTTTCCTTGATCCTGTAAGAGTTCCCCAAAAATCACTAACTTCTATCTCATTTGGCTTGAACCACCCTTGTTCTATTAAAAATTCTCGCTCTCTTCTTAAGTCATTAAGATTAGTTAGTGTATAATCAAGGCGCACTTCTTCATCTGAATTGTGGATATATCCACCTCCAATATCAGAATGCACTCCTGGTAAGAATTTCTCAACTCCTCGATTTCCTGTACTATTGATATTGGTTAATCTAAAATTAGCGCGATGTTCATCATCAGCTGCTAATTGCAGAGTGTGTAATGATTTCTTTACGGCATTTAATTTTAGTTCGGCGGTATTATTATCGTGTGAAATTCCTAGAGAAGCTACTGTATCAAATAACCCAGCAAAATGAATAATAACCATTTTTACTTTAATACCTTTTTCTTTTAAAAATTCACCTAACGCTCCATTATCCACATCGTAATATATAAAGGTTGTACTAACTGGAGCATATTCACCAGATCCAGTTGTAATAATTTCTTTAACTTGTCCTTTTCTCTGTGTTATCTCATGTATGAAATTTCTTGCTGCCGCTGCTCCTCTACTAAAACCATAGGTTTCGATAGTTAAAATGTTTATATCTGTAACTCCTAAATCAGCTATTACGTTAGAAACTTCTTCACATCCCTTTTTTACTTTTCCACGAATACCAGTGGATCCTGTTCCTAAACCTAACCCAAGAGTAGAATCGGATTTGCCATTTTCTGTTCCCTGTCCTTCTATATAAATAGAAAATTTCTTTTCTCTTTCTTCATCTACGGCTTCATAAGAAGGTTCTATTCTTGAGATATTAGAATGATCATTGTCATAGCTACCTGTTTTATTTGGACTCCAAGGAGTTCCCCACCAAAAATCACGATACTTTCTTACTAATTCTTCATTATGAGGTTCCCCTCGCTTCATTTTTTCATATTCTAAACGAATATTAGTGTTTTCTCTATTATTTGCGGTACCATCAAAAAATACTGCTGCGGTAATGTTTACGCTTTCATCAGGAGTTAATTCTTCGTATTCGGCATTACCCACGTGTACAGGTGCAGTTTGTACATTTACTCCGCTAAGTACATTTTTTGTAGTTTCTTGCGCTCCAGACGATGTTGCTGTTAATCCTATACTTCCCATATTATTTTTAATTAGAAGTTTCGTAAACCTTAATTCTTACTTTTTTAAAACTGATGGTTTCTAATTCATTCTGTAAAGAGATTGTAAGGTTACTATTGTATTTATCAATTTCTAAAACTAACTCCGTTGGTGTTTGATTTTTATTTTTGTATACTTTTTCAAAAAGTATATTACTTTCATTTTCGTCAAAATATATTTTAGCTCCGAACTCATTATTGTTTTTATCCGTCCACTCTAATTTTATATGATCAGGGATAGGGTAGTCGATAAATTGATTGAGTATTTTGTTTGACCCTAAAGTATATAAGCTTTCTCCATTATAGAATGTTATTTGAGTTTCTTTTAAAGTTGCTTCATTTGTAAACTTTATTACCGGTCTCCAGTTATACCTTGTTCTATAGTTATCCCATTTTCCGAAAGGAATACTATCGGGATTCATTTTAGCTTTAGTTTCCTCATTAAAGTCGTCTTCTAATACTGAATTGAGATACTCTTCCATTGAGATAATAGCAGAAGGAGCAAATTCTTGAATGGTTATTTCTGTTTCTGAAGCTTGAAATCTTGCAATTTCTTTAGACCATCCATTGCCCATCATCCATAATACAAGTACTCCTTTAGGAGCTAATCCCACATTTATTCTACTGTAGGTATCTTTTTTGCCAAAACGATTAATATATCCTTCTTTAAATAATTTATTTATTTTTTCTGTTGGAAGATCAAAGGTTCCTTTGTAAAATTTCTTTTCACGGTATGAAATCCAGGTGATTTCTAGTTTTATAGGTATAGGTTTTAAATCATCCCCAACCACATGAGTAGGTCCTATTTTACCCCACCCTTGATGTAAGGTATGTCCTTTTGGAATATAAATACTTTCTCCATTTTTATATATCAGACGACCATTATGAATCTGCATAGGGTTATACTTAGGTGCACAAGCGGTAGGTCTCCATTCGTATTTTTCCATTTCTTTAGTGGTATTAATTTTAGTTTTATGAGAATTGTTTTTCTGACAAGAAACAATTCCAACACTCATCATGGTAAATATTGTTATCCATAGAACAGTATTAAGTATACTGTTTTTACTCGCCATATTCCACCGTTTCTGCACTTGCAATCGTAATTTTACCTCCTGCATTAGTTTTTATTTCTCCACTGGCATCAGTACTAATTTCCTGAGCTTCTTGTTTGTATTCGCTACTTATGACTTTGATTGTTTCTCCTATTTGTTTCTCCTCATTGGTGGCAATGATAAATGAATCTTCACTAATATTTTCTGTTTTATTTTTACCAACAGTAATATCGAGATTTTCTTCTACATTAATTTGCATGTTTTTTGCGTTTAAAACCATGTTTTCGCCAGCAGATATTGTAATATCGTTATTAGCAGTATCAATATGGATTAAATTTCTATTTTTATCTGTTATAGAAATAAATTCACTGCCATTCGTATCATTAAATTCTATAGTATGACCACTTCTGGTTCTGATAGCCTTTATATCATTAGCCTCGGTTTGCCAACTTGAGGGGTTAGCACTTCCGTTATACAAAGTCCCCATAACAAAAGGGCGCTCTGCATTCCTTCCTTCAAATCCTATAAGAACTTCTTCATCAATTTCGGGAACGAAATGAAAACCTTTATCTCCTCCTGCATGAGGAGTTACAATTCGTAACCACGGTGTAAGTTCACCGTTTTGTTTTTGCCAAGGAAATTCAACTCTTACTCTACTAAGACCGTCAGGGTCATTATTTTCTCTTACAATAGCCACCTGTGTATCACTTTTAGGAAAAGCCATCATATTAGTGTTAGGGTAAACATCAAGATCAGCGGTTACACCTTCAAATCTATTTTGATATTTTCCATTTTCGGTATTGGTATGTGTTACTCTCGTGATTCTGAAACGACCATACTCAGCTCCGTCACCTTGAATTTTAATGACTTTACCAATATTTACTCCTGGATTATCACTAACTCCTGAGAGGACAACTTGATTAATTTCGTTTGATTTTTTTTGTTGTTCTACGTGACGATCTAATCGTTGTTTGAGCTGAGGATCATTATAAGAATTTAGGTAGACAGCGGTTTCTTTAGAAAAAATTGCATCACTTTTATTACTAGTAAAACCATTATAACCATTGGCTCCTGAACTTACTTGACTTGAGGATTTATTGTGTTGTGAATCAGTAAGGTAGTCATTAGTGAAGTATCTATAGTTATTAGATAAAGGAATTAAATTAACTGAAAATTCTTGAAGGTCATGTCCATACGTTAGCTCTACTTCTTCATCGTCTTCTGGTTTCCCAAAAACTAACGCTTTTCCATCATAATAAAACCATTCACTATATTGAGCAGCTAATCGACTTGCATATTCATAAGCACTTTCATTATGTTGTACACTATAGTGAATATTATCTGCATACCTGGGAGCGAATATATTTTCTAATTTGGATTGATCATATCCTTGAAAAGTGTTCTCCAATATAGAACCTAAATCGATATCATTATATGAGGTGTAATTTGGACCGTCATCTGCAATAATACTACAACTTTGCGCTTTAATAGTGACCAAGTCGCCATTTTGACGATGAAATCCCTTTGTACTATTAACAGCAGTTACAATACCTTTAAATTCTAATTGATGATATCCTGATAACTCTCCTATAGAAGATATTTGTATAGTTAAAACTTGTCCAAGATAGTTTTTACTTTCTGAGGCAATATCTTGAGTGATACTTTCAAGAACATCCATTCTACAAACCAGTTCTAATATATGGTGAGAATCTATTTCTTGATGCAGCATTAATCGTTTATAAGCTTTTATTGCAGATCCTCCAATGTATATTTGTGTATTAGATTGTAATGCCATAATATTTATTTTTTTATTTCAGGTTATATCTATAAAAGCCACCTGTTTTTAATTATTTCACTTTTGCAAATCCATTATCTTTATATATGAGTGTAATAGTATTGCCTGTAGATTTCATAAAACCTGTTTCCTTGTCCTCTACATATTCTGGATATTGTATTTTTAATTGATCTGGATCATAAGTAATGCTGTCATCTCCACCTCGAGTTTTATATAACACCAATTGATCTTTTTTATCAAAACAATTTTTACAATCTTGTAAAGAATTTTCTTTGAATTTCATAAGACGCATAGTATAAAACTCATGACCATGTCCGTGAGTACCATATCCTAATACAAGATAGTTATCTTCTTTGATTTTATAAATTTTATAATAATTAACATCTGTAAAATCAATTTTTCCATCAGTTTTTATCTCTTTTGCTAAATAATCAACATAAATCTTATTTCCTTTTTGATATCGATATGCAGAGTTAAAGATTTTCCAGGTACCGCCATTTAATTCATCCCAGGAAACCACCATTAATTTGTTATCCTTTGAGGATTTAATTAGCATTTCTTTTTTTAGGTTATCAAAGGTGTAGTTTGAAAACTTAGGATCTTTAAGTGTTCTAAGAAGAGAACTACGGAAACGATTTAAAATAGTATCCCTGGCATTCTCTCCATAATCGTGTTGATTTTCTTTAAACTTTTGATAGATTTTAACTAGATTATCGTCTTGGGTTTCTTGAAAGTTTTCATCAGGCAGTTTGGCCTGTGCATTACAAGAAATACAAGCAAGTAATAAAATACTAAAGACAATCAGTTTTTTCATTTTGAAAAAATATTATAATGCTGTACGTACCTCCAAGCAGCAACTCTTTCTAAAGCTTTTACATGAATGGTCGATCTAGACGTGGATTTGTTTTTAAAAATATCAAATTCACCTCTATTTTTTAATGCTCTTCTTGCATCTCCTTCTGCCTGATAATAATAATAGGTCCAATAAGCCATTTGATCTTCATCTGGCTTAGAATAACCATAGTTTTTATAATGCTTTATAAATAACTCTTCTCGATGTTTAATTACCGCTGCAAATCCATAAATTGCACTCTCCAGATCTTTAAAATCAGCGCTAGGAACAGTTTCTCTGCCATATCTTTCATCTCGAACCTCTGACCTGGCTGTATATTCATCTCCTTCATTATAATCTTTAGGAAGGTATTTTTTAAATCTAGGAAGTTCTTTTGGAGAACTAAAAAAATCCAAACCTAAGTTCTGAAAACCATTTATTTTCTTATCAGTAATTAATTTACCTTTCTTATAGTTAAAATCATGTTTTACATAAACTTCGCCAAGACCTTCTCCTATAATAATAGTATAGAGATATGATGGTGTCATGTTAACGTGAGTGGCAACTTCTTCTATAATCTCAACCAGAGGTTGTTCTTTTTTTTCATCCGCATAACCACCATAAGCGTTCATATAAACGCCGTATAATTTACCGAGCTCTTTTTTACGCTCGAGCTTTGATTTTTTCTTATGCTGCTTTCCCATACCAGCTTTTGTTTAAGCCTTTGCAGGCCAGTTATTCTCAAAAGTGGTTCCTTTAACGGTGATTTCTTTTGCAGACAGAATCAAATGAATTTGTAATGGTTGTGCATTTTCTCCGTTAAAATGCTCGGTGTATTCAATGCAATAGGCCCCTGTAAATTCTACTTTTTTAAGACTAGACATATTATCTCTACGATAAAAAGTAATTTCACCTTTTTTTGTAATTGTTGGAGAGATCATCCATTCTAAAAAATCAGTTTTTGATGTAGATTCAATAAGTAACCTGATTTGCCCTCCTTGAGGTTTTGAACAAGGTCTGCCTGTATAATCGGTATCTTGTCTAAATGTAAAAGAACAGTCAAGAATATTACAGGTCTCACCATCAAGCTCTAATGTTGCTAAAAATGACATAAGTGATGTTTTAGTATTAATAACTATATCATCAACCAGATTATTACATCACGAATACAAACTATTTATAAATGTTTTTTATTCATAATATAAAACTGATTAATGCGCAAAGTGAACAAAGGGAGTGAAAACCACTCCCTTTTATAATTCCTATGTAACTAAAGGGAGTTTATACCCAGTTGTTTTCATGAACATCTGCTTCTGCAGTAAGCTTCTGAGCCGAAATAGTACATGTAATTGTTGCAGGAATTGAACCAGTAGATTCAAAGTTTTCACTAAACTTCACTAAATAGGCATGATCAAAGGTAATTGTCCTTTGAGTGGCTTTAGTATCTCGTTTTTCATATTTTACAGTTACAGTTTTCATTAAGTAACTGTCAAATGCCCAACTTGAAAAAAGATCAGCATCTTTGGATAGTTCAAGAGTAAAGGTAGCCATACCTGCTCTATTAACAGAAGAAGGACGACCTGTTACATCAACTTCTTGCTTAGTTTGGTAGTTAAATGATAATACGGTAAAATTCTTACCGTCGATCTCTAAGGTTGCATTAAATGACATAATAAAAAATTTTAATTAATAATAAATAATAAAGTATAAATAAACGTGACTATGCACAGCATAAATATACTCAAAAAATAGCGAATAACCTTATGGATTCTGTGTTAAGCTTAAGTAAAACAAGGGATTGCGACAGAAAAGTATTACACTGTTTTCAGGGGAATTCTCTCTTTTTTTGGCGTTGATCCAAAAAAAATAAGGCTTTAACGAGAAAATTAAAGCCTTATTTTTTTAAATTTTTTTAAAGAATTTGTGAAATCTATGTTCTTTGACAGATAATGATATTATCTTCTCTAATATTATTGCCTTCTATGGTTCTTGTAAAGTCAATATGTCTTTGAGATTTATACCATTTTGGTTTTGTGTAGAAAATCCATCCGTATGGATTGTTTTTATCATCAAGAAATTTTATTTCTCCTTCAGGATGTCTATCATTATAATCGTTAATGAAAAAATAGAATAGTTTTCCAAATTCCATTTTTTCAGGAGCTTTTAATCTAAAATTGCTCAACTCATCCAAGTTTTTTCCTTTATTAAATTCAAAAGAAATAACTAGAGGATTTTGTAATTCTTCGTCACTAGGATCTTTGATTTTTTTATCAATAGGATAAAACCATTTTTTATATACTGAGACAGGAATGGAAATAGCAAATTCGTATAATTTAACAACCATAAATGGAATAACAAACCATAATGCAGAGGCAGTAAATATATATTGATACTCTGGTTTATATATTCCTACGACCATTATAAAGGTTATTAATCCCAGGCATGTAATAACAATAGTATACAAAAATTCTGTCCAAAAATCTGAAAAATTCTCAGATAGATCAGGAAAAACTTTTCGTAAAGCAATTACATGAATACATCCCAGAATTAAGAAGATAATTTGAAACCCTATAAAACTGTTTAATGGGATATCATTAAGTACTTTTTCATTACTTAACAAAGCAGTACCTGCAAACAATAATAAAGTTACTATTAGATAAAGAAAGAATTTTTTCTTGTTTTTGGTGAAAAGTCTTTTTAGACCAACAACAAAGCCCATTAGTAATGCACTTATCATTAACATTACTATTCCTACTTTTAAAAAATCCATACTCACGGGAGACTGTAATATTATATTCATCTGTTTATTTTATTGTTTTCCATAAGTCAGATGGAATCACCAATAATCATATTGGTTAGTGCCAATCTTGTTTTTATGGCTTATCTCATATTATTGTTGTTAGACCTATTCTGGGACTGTTAATCTCATTAAGGACAAAAGATTCTTCGGTATCCGAATATGTTATATTGATATCAGAATCCATCTCCATGGGGAGAAAATAGTCACAAAAGATACTAATAAATTTATAAGTAATACCGTTCTTGGTATAATTATCGACGCTTTCCTTTTTTATGGGACCAATGGTAAATTCTAAAAATGGATATGAAATATTGGTCTCTTCTAAAGCCAATACAAAATCTATACCTAATTCTGAATTATTACCATTTTTTTGTTCAACTTCTTTTATGGTTTTGTACTTTTTCTTTATCAGGACTTTTTCATCAATTATTTTTTCAAGACTTAATGCGATTAAATCTAAATCTCCCGAAATATTATGGGCGTATGGTAATAATTGGATGAGTCTAATACTATAGGTTGTTGGGATATCTTTATGAAGTTTCCAGAATTTTTGAAGAAAATCGTTTTTTAGATCAGTGAATTTATTGATTAACGTTCTTTCATTTTGTTCGATTTTTACCTTTTGAACAAAAAATTCATTTTCTAAAGGAGTGAAAAACGCTCTGGCTTCTTTTTCTTGTGTCTTATGTTTTTGTCTTAGTTCTTTAAAAGACTGATTGTCTTTGTTTTTAATGGGATCGTGAAATAACCCTTCAGGAAGGATATCATAGATACCATTTCGAGCTAGATTAAATTGAATTTTTTCTTCGGGATTTGAATAAGAATTTAAATCAAAATCAATAATATCTCTTCGATATGATCTTGAGAAAGTACTTTTATTAAAAATATCAATATCTGTAAGATCTAAATCAGAATTCTCAAGAATCTCTGTAACAAAAACTTCAGCTTTTAAGTTTTGATACGTAGATACGAGTTCTTCATAGACTTTTTGTACAGATTTGTTTTTCATTGTTAATTGTAATGGAACAGATAAAAATACGTTTATTGATTGCTTAATGCTTTGGTAATCCCTGGTTTTCTTCCAGCAGCTACAAACATTTTTTGCCAATGCCTTTTAGATAATACACTGATTTGAACTCCGTTTTTTCCAGAATTAGTTTCTTTACGAGCTGTAGAATGAACAAACCTGTCATTACCTAAGTAAACACCGACGTGAGTAATAGGCATATGCTCAGAACCACGTTCGTTAAAAAAGAGTAAATCTCCTAGTTTTAAAAATTCTTGTCCGATAAATTTATCGGTATCAGGAGCATCGTATTGCTTTTGAGCAGTTCTTTCTATTAAATGTCCAAAAACATCATGGAAAAGGTATTGCGAAAAAAATGAACAATCAATTCCGTCTTTTGTCTCTCCACCCATTTTATAAGGAGTATCCATCCAGTTATCAATAAACTTATATAAAGTTACTGGTTTAATTTCTTTAGGAGAAACACTAAGGATAGTGCCATACTTTTTTTGAATAGGTAGAATGGCATTTTGTTGTGCTCGGGCGATAGAATCTTTTCTGGCTTGGGCAAGAGCTTCTTCTTGTGCTTTTTTAGCACCTCCACAACTCACCATTCCGATTAAAACAATAAAAACAGCTAAAGTTTTACAAAATATGTTCATTTTCAAGAGTAATTTTAGCAAAGATAAAAAACTTGTAGTTAATTTTATCCCTACTTTCAGTGATAACATTAAATTAAAGATTATTATAAAAATATCTTTATTTAAGAGCTACTTTATTAGTCAAAGAAGCTTCTTTAAATAAAATCTTTATTAAATTGCGGTATACTTTTATTGTTCACAAATCACTAATTAAATCCATGATTACATCTTATTACAAATTGCCTTTGGATACTTTGGGTATGGCTAATAATAAAGAGGTCGATAAGTGTGATATTAAACAGTCTATTATCAATTTTATTCATCTTATCACTACTTCTTATTTTGGGGAATGCTCTTTTGATGAAACTTTTGGGTGTTCTATTTGGAATGTAGATTTTGATAACCTTACTAGTACCAATAAATTACGTAATACTATAACAGAATCTCTTGTGGATAGTATTACTTCTCAAGAAAAAAGATTGAAAAAAGTTACAGTAGAGGTAATGATTCAACAAGAAGAATTTAAAAATAGAGGAAATTTAAATAGAATTAAAAAACGTGTAGATATAAATGTAAATGGTATTATTAAACAAACCAATGAACCTTTTGCTTGTTTAGAAAGATTTTATATCGCTCCTCTCTCATATTAATATCGTTTTATGAGCTCAGAAACCAAGATACAGATAAAGAATAGAATGATTAAAAAGGCAGCTTCTCTTTGGGGAGTTTCTCCTAATGAGATTGAAAGCTCTTTTGATCCTATTGTTTCATTACTTATAGGTGCTTGTGCATCAGAAATTGAAAAAATCTCTGGAGAGATTGATAGTTCTCAAACCAGAGTTACTGAACGATTGATTCAGTTAATGACTCCTGAAACATTATATGGGGCAAGACCTTCTCATGCGATCGCCTATGCCGAACCTGTAGAGAAAAGAACAAATATTACTCAAGAACATCTTTTGTACTATAAAAAGAAGATTAGGACTCAGAATGCTAGTCATGAATTAAAAAACATATATTTCTCTCCAGTGCAGGATTGTGTTCTCATTGATGCATCAATAACCCATATGTTATGTGGTAATCAATTGTATGAAATTGAAGGAAAACGTAAATCCAATATAGACCTTTCTGTAATTAATCGAGGTACAGCTCAACCGTCTACTTTGTATTTGGGAATAAAAACGGAAAAAGATGGAGTATTATTAAAGGATACTTCGCTTTATTTTGAGTTTCTAGATGTATTAAAGAATGAGCTCTTTTATCACCATCTTAAAAATGCTGAATTTTTCTTTGAAGGAAAGCTAATAAATGTAGTTACAGGTTATCATAATAGCAATCATTCTGATAAAGCACATTTAGAATCGATTTTTGATTATAAACCTAATAAAACAAGAAATATAGAAGAACAGGTTAAAAAGCTGTATCAAAAACATTTTATTTCTATAAAATCAAAGGTTTCCTTAAGAAAGGATGGTAAAATTCCGGAAGAATTTTCTAATTTTATAAATCTAGATAATCATGATGATTTAGAAGGGCTTAATTGGATTAAAATAGTATTTCCAAGAATAATAGATGATTCTGTTTTAGAAAGTGTGTATTCTTCTTTTAATGCGTTTCCAACTTTGAATAGAAAGTGGGAAAGTATTTCATATCAATTAAAAGATTATATAGATATAGTACCGGTTAGTACCCAGGATTTGTTTTTGGATGTAAAAAAAGTCACCAATACTTCTGGTAAAATATATAAGTTAAGAGAAAATGATTCTTCTAAGGAGCATAAAGGCACATTTGTTGTGCGTAGAGATAATGTTAGTAAACTAGACTCTAGAAAGGCACGAGAATATTTGTCACACTTAATAGAATTATTAAAAGACGAGAGTGCTTCTTTTTCTTTTTTTGGGAATGATTTTTTACAAGCGAATATTAATGAACTTAATCAAAACATATCATTATTAGAAAAAAAGGTTTCTGATATGAATAAAGCTTCTGCAGATACTAATTATATTTCTGTGAAGCCGTATAAGAAAAAAGATACACTATTAGTAGAATATTGGACAACAAATGGAGAAGAAGCCAATCAAATCAAATCAGGAAATAGCTTAAATATATACCAAGGAAGTGATTTAAAACAAAAAGGAAGTATGTTTTTAACATCTACTTTTCAAGGTAAAAATAATTTAAGTATGGATGAAAGATTACATGCCTATCGTAGAGCATTGTTATCTAGAAATCGAATTGTAACCAAAGAAGATGTTAAAGCTCTTTGTTATGAACTTTGTAGTAATAAAGTAGAAGAGGTTAAAGTAAATAAAGGATTTAAAACGGATATAAGAATCAGTAAAGGCTTAATTCCGTGTATAGAAATATTATTATACCCAAATAAAAAGGTTAAAACAATGGAGGTAGAATGGAATGCGCTTAAAAGTAATATTTTGGCTATTTTAGAAGAACAATCTCTTAATGTTTTCCCATATAAGCTAAGGGTAATGAGTTAATGATTGTATTTTTTATTTTAAAAAAACAGAACAATAATGAAGAAGGATAGTATAACAAATTATCACATGGATAAAAGTATAACACTTTTTTTTGTGATCACTATTTTGATCTCAGCAACTGTATTTGGTTATCGATATATGAACCATACTCCTTGTGAGATTATTGATTTTGATGTCGTTGCCAGAAACTATAGGGCTGGAGAGATCATTAGATTTAAAGATAATACTACAGGTGTAGTAACAAGAGAATGGGATTTTGGGGATAGTTCTAAAGTGGATACGCGTGTATCTCCCTTTCATACTTATGAGAAACCTGGAAAATACGAGGTTAGATTATCAATTAACGGCAAGTGCAATAGTATAGAAACGATAACCATTAAAGAAAAAGTTTTTATCCTGGATTCGACTAGATTGGCAAGATTTGATATTCCTGAAACAATAAAAGTTGGAGAGGTTTTAAAAATAAAAGATAAGACTTTAGAAGCTGATAGTTGGGAGTGGAGGTTTGGAGAAACAGCTGCGATTAATTCTACCAAAAAGAATCCAGAGTATATTTACAAAGAACCAGGCTTAAAGACGATTACTCTGGTTGTTAATGGAGATCCTAGATATGGCAGCAGAAAGCAAATTACAGTTCTTTCTAAGAAAAAGAAAAGAGACAAACGTGTTGTTACAACCATTTCAAGACCAAAAGACTCTAGATCAAACCTTAAATATGCCCCGATAATTGATAATGAAGAAGAAAAAAATAAGGAAGAGGCTAAAGCTCCTTTTATTGGAGAGTCAGAATTTAAAGCTAAACTACTTGCGGTATCTAAGAAAAAAGCAAGTGCAAATGATTTTGATGAATATTTATGTGGTAATCTTAATTTGACAATTATTGTAAATAAGAAAAGAACTTCGTTTATTGAATTTTGTCAAAAGATCAAAGGAAAAGGAATTAAAATAAAAGAATTAGAGCTTGCTAGAGAAAAAAATAATTGCATAAAGAGTATTGTTATTAGATATTCTAAAACAGCTTTATTTGGATAATATATGAGTACAGTAAACAAAAATCACCATCAGGTTAATTGGATCGATGGTATGAAAATAAATAAAAAGCATTTTATAGAATCTGAAAATGCTTTTACTCAGTCTTTACAATTGATTGCGTCTAGAGATATAAATGCGGTTAATTATGGATTACTTCCAGATTTAGTAGCTCAAGAAGCTGTTGATATGGTGTTTTCTATGGATGGGCAAGATACGATTAAGGTTCAGCTTAATAGGTGTAAAGCGATAACTTCAGGAGGTTATATTATTACTATTACTCCTGAGATATCTTCTTTTCTTGAGCAAATGGGAAATGTCATTAAAACTGAATATAAAGTCAATGAAGAGGATCAGGAGTGTTATGTCGTTTTAAGTGTCAACCCATATGTTAGAGTTCCTATCGGAGATTCTGATGCCGATGAAGAACCACCAAGACATCCTTATGTGTTACCTCAATATAATCTTCATGTGATAAGTACGAATGAAGCTAATTTAGATGAATTTGGAAAACATCATATAACTATTGGAAAAATTGTTTTTACAGAAGGAGTACCAGCTTTGGCAGAAGATTTTATACCACCCTGTACTTCGATACAAAGTCATCAAGATTTAAGATACATATATACCGAGATTCATACTTTTTTTAATGCAATAGAAAAGTATTCGATGAATATCATTCAAAAAATTCATCAAAAGAAGCAAACAAATGATCTTGCCAGAATGGTGTTGACTTTAACAGAGAATGTACTACAACATCTGGGAGGAGTTTTACCAGAATTTAGATTATACGATAGGCAATTACCTCCTGTTACAATGATTATAAAGCTTATGGCTTTATCAAGAGTGATCAAAAATAGTATGGATGTATATGTTGGTACAGGTAAGGAAGAATTATTAAATTATTTGTCTGATTGGTGTGATCTTAATCAAGGAGCTTTTGAAAATGTATTAGTTGAAATGATAGAGTTAGAATATCAACATACAGATATTAATAAATCATTACATCACGTTTCTGGCTTTACTAAACTTATGCTATCTCTGTTTAAAAAATTAAATGAGTTGGATTATATTGGAAAAAAATCAGATTCTAATATATTTGTTAAGGAAGAAGTTATTGCTAAAACAGACGTTAAGAGTAGACGAAGCTTTTTATTGGACTAAGAAAACATATTACACAAATCTAAATTATATTTATGAAACCTAAGAATAGTAAAGAAAGAAGGAATAGTATACTTAAATTTTTTCTATTGTTTCTATTTACTACCGCGTTGATAGTAACTGCGTTCTATTTTGATTTTGACAGAATTCCGTTTAAAGAAAATGCCGTTTGGAGAGAACGTTCTGCATTGATTGAAAAAGAAATGCAATTTCAGGAAAAATTCTCAGAAGGAATGATAGAGGTAAAATCTCTAATAGATTCTTTAGATACTCCAGGTCAAAACTTACAGTATATTAATGCTTTGATAAACTCTAAAATAGTAGATCTGCAGAAATCTATTCCTAAAGAAGATTCTACTTATAGATATGATATGTATACAAATATTGTAAATTCTTATGTAGATATTCAGGCGTTAAAAACTAAGCTCAAAGAATTTGATGATGTTGATGAGAGAATAGAAGAATATCAAGAAGAATTGGATAAAGTAAGACAAGAATTAAATGAAGCAAATAGATACCTTGATGCTTTAAGACGTTAAACCGTTAAACAGAACTATTTCATATAAAAAAAGAGGATAATGATATCATTATCCTCTTTTTTATTATTAATAATTTAATTTCTTTTAAATCATTTATTCTTTTGCTTTTAACCAGTTTTCTCGTTGCTGTAAAGCTTTTTTACTAGGTTTGTTATATTGAGTAACCGTTTTATAAGGATTGATTCCTACTTTAACAGAAGCTTTTCGTTCTTTACCTAGTCTTTCATAAGTTACAGTAATCTTTTTACCAGGTTTGTTTTTTTCAATTACTTGATAAAATTGATCTTTGTCAGAGAAAGGTTGATTGTTTATAGCAATGATAATATCTCCTTTTTCAAGACCTGCTTCATAAGCGGGAGATCCTTTTAGAGTGTATCTTGAGATTTCTGCTCTTCCTTCATCATTAAATCTGATATCAGCTCCAAGAAAGCCTTTTTTAGAATCACTTTTTAAATAGATGGCTACAGAAGCAAAAAGCTTTTTGAAATCCGGAACCTGACTATCAAAAATATGTTTTTTGAAAAAATTATCTGCAAAAGATTCTCCAGCATATTCTCTAAGTGTAAAGAATAGGTTTTCTATGGTGTATGGAACTTCGTTTTTTCCGTATTTATTCCATACTAATCTCATGTAATCATCTAGATTAAGGTTTTTTCCTTCATTTCTAAGCGAAAGATCCAATGCTAACCCAAGCATACTTCCGTAAGAGTAATATGATACAAAAGTATTATCTCTATTTACTGGGTCAACGGATCTTGCAGCATCTACAAATGGAGCCTGGTAACTCATTTCAATTGGATTAAAATATTGCAACCCTGGAGAGTTCCATACATAATTAAAAGTTCCAGTAAGCCTTTCGATATATTCATCCTGTGTGAGGATTCCTGCTCTACATAAAATCAGGTTAGTATAATAACTGGTAAAACCTTCTGCAAACCATAACTCTCCAGACATATTAGCTTCTTCAAAATCAAAAGGCTCTAATGAACTAGGACGTATACGTTCTACGTTCCAGGCATGAAAAAACTCGTGAGAGATAGTTCCTAAATTTCTTTTCATACCACCATCTGCAAGACTTCTGGTACTAGTTAAAATGGTTGAGTTTCTATGTTCCATTCCATCACCAGAAACATTAGGCATATAACAAGCAAGAAAAGTGTATTCTCCATAATCGAAATTTGGATAATCTCCAAACACCATTTTTTCTTGCACAACTATTTTTTTAACCTGCTCAAAATACGTGTTAGCTTCTTCTTCTGTTCCTTGATGATGTAATGCCAACTTAATATTATATTCAGTGCCTCTGGAATTAACTTTAAATTCTTTTATAGTGTGATTACTAACCTCTACTGGACTATCCATAAAATATTGTAGGTTAGGAGCCAGAAATTTATTTCCTCCCAGAGGGATTAATTGAGTAGCAACTTTCCATTTTAGATCATCTCTTGTAGAGAATGTCACTTGAATCGGACGTTCTTTTAATGTTGGGATGAACATAAATGTCGCAGGAATGTTGAGGTGTGCGTGAGTCTCATCAATTTGAGAATATGTCCCATCTCCTCTATTTGCAAATAGAGTATAAGAAACATTTATTGTGCCATCATGACCTAAAACATCCCATTGATGCAGGTTTGGCCTTCTTACAGAGAGCTCTTTTCCTTTACTATCGGTAATTTTTACATTATAGACATTTTTCGCAAACTCATGAAGAGCATATCTTCCTGGAGAAGTTCTACTCATTCTAAGGGAAATAGTACCATTTTCTAGATTGGTAAATGTTGCCTGAATCTGAGCTTCATGGTGAACTGCATTTTTAAAAGAAATTTCATATTCATTTCTTACTTGAGAAAACCCTAATTGAACTAAAAAGAGTAAAACAATGATTTGTGTAGATCTCATTAAAGTGATTTTTGTAAATAAACTATAACTATCTGATTTTTTAAGGTAAGTTCAATTTGTTTTTGGGACATATCTTAAGGTGTATAATTGATAATAAAATAACCTCAAAAGATTTCAAAAATACAACAAACTCTCAATTACACAAGCATAGAACTGAATTTAAGTTTTGTTAAATTATGTATAGCGAAAGATGAATAAGATAAGTAATACGTTTTTCTCTTCTTTATTGATTTGTAGATATATTTTTGTGTTAGAATACGATTAAATTATAGGTTTAGATTGATTCTACGATCCGAAAACATGCTTCAGTGTAAGTGAGGAAAAGCAATTTTAATAATCATTTACGTTGTTTAAAAACTATATTTTAGTTTTAATTGAGCTCTATTATTATCGTTGTAATTACCAAAAAAAGTGTTTTTTTCTCCTCCGAAAATATCTAGAATCATTCCTAATTTTAGATCACTAGTCAGATTATATAATAGTTCGGATTTTACATAGTGATTTTCTGCTTTAAAATCATATATGCCTTGAAGACTTATTTTTGCATAGGGACTAATTTCACAATCAATTTTTGTAGATACTGCTTGTTGAAAAATGTTGTTTAAATTGGTATTAGGCACATCTACTCCTGTTTCTATTATCTGATGGATCCATTGTACAATAACAAACATATTGTTGTCTTGAATGACGTTACTAAAATTTCGGTCTAAACCGATAACATATTGATAAAATGGATCATCTATTGCAGGATTTGTTCCATTAGGATCATCGGTTTTGAAATAAGCTAATTCTCCTCGTAACCCATATTTACCTACAATAGTAGAAAAATCAAACCCGTATACCTCTAGCTTATTAACCTCAGGAGTTACAACTACATTTAAACTACCATCATCATTGGGTTGTATGCTTTGTTGAAATGAAGGGAGATCATCGTAACCATTAAAGTAGCTTACAGATAAATCCCATCCTTTTAATGAGGTTTTTGCTTTTAAAGCATATTGAGCATTACTTATTTTTTTTGCAGGTAATTTGGTGTCTTCCAAACTGAAATTGGCATCGACTAATGCTCCCGTAGGTGTCATTATTTGAGTAGGAAAATCTAAAAACCAGCGTGAGCTAGGATTGGGTAAAATTGAAGAGTTAACAACAGGTATTATTACTCCTTCAAATGTAAAATCCTTAACATAGTATTTTGCTTGTAATGAAAAAACACCGATGCGTTCATCTTCTGTGTCGATAAGATCACTATAATCAATAGGATTAATATTATTAGTTGGGTTTATTCCGTCTGCTTCTCCCCAGGCGATAATTTGTTTACCGATACGCACATCTACTTTAGAAAAAAACATATCCATATATGCTTCATCAATGAATACTCTATTTCTATCAGGGTCTGACAGATCATTTCTTATTTCAACACTACCAAAGAAATTGAAGGTTTTATCTATTTTGCTTTTTGCTTCTAATTGGATAATCCCTTGATTACGACCACTGATTTTGGTGTCATCTACATCGTTATCAAAATAACTAATATGATCTAGTTCTACAAAGCCTCCAAATTGTATTTTATCTTCTATTTGGGCAAAAATAAAACTATGTATCATCATCACTATAGGTATAACTATAATGTTGATACTTTTTGTGTTTTTCATTGGTTGTTATTTTATTGCTCTATACCATTGAGTTTTCTGCAAAAATATTCCGGCTTACCTGTCTTATCAGATAATACCGGAATATTCAACACTTGTAAGTAGGTATAATTAAACAATTTGTCTTTTTGGTAAAATGCTATTGCTTACAGACTTCGTTCTAAATTTCTTTTAGTAAACTGATCTTCTTCAACTCCAGTATCGATAACAATGTTTTTGAAATCTAAAATTGTCTTATGACCGGTTTTTACATTGTGAACTTCTCTTTTAAAGGCTCTCCATTTTTCGGAATTATCAATTTTCCTGATATTAGAAGCTGTCATTTCTTTAAAAAATGTTCCTTTTTTATCAAAGAATTTTATTTTAGATATAATATGATTATCGTATCGCACATAGATAATTCGCTTACCATAACCGCTTTCTTTTTCTTTTTTTACATTTTTTGGTGTTGCTTCTATTATATAATGCTTTATATCATTTAAAACTTCTTCACCATTTAGCTTGTAGTTAAAATTTTCCAGATCTTCTGTGTCTAAATCTTCATAAGTAAAATCAGATCCCATGAAGTTATCTGTTTTATCGCTAGCTGATATTCTTCTGGATCTTTTTAATGCAGGTAGAAATAACCATTGATCATCTTCTGCTGCAGTATGTTCAATAGATAGAAATCCGGTTCCTTTTACATCTGCAGGAGAAAGAAAGGTGAGTAGAGTAGATCGATTCTTTGCTTCATCTTTTTGAGATACTTGTTTTAATTCTCTAACTCTACTTTTCCCTTTTTTGTTAATTAATGTCATTGTAATTTCATACTTCTCATCATTGGCAAAGATTTGTTGATCATTTTTGGTCATGATTTCTAAACCAGTTTGGGCGATAAGAGATGTAGTAGTTACTACTAATAGTGCAACTACATATATAGATTTGTGAATTATTGCTGTGATTTTCATCTTTTTAATTTTTGATATTTTTTTAAATGATTTGTGTTAGGATACCATTGATATGGTACGCTTAGGTACTTCCTGATTTGTATAGTGTTTGGTGTAAAATTTTGGTTTAAATACTGCGATCAAAGCAGGGAAAAAGACAAGTGATCCAAAGGCTACAGTAATCATAGTTAATGATATTAACCATCCAAAATATTGTATTGGTAAAAAGCCAGAAAATATAAATACCATGAATCCTAAGACATTGGATATAACATCATAAACAATTGCTTTTCCAGATGTTTGTAGAGTTGCCTGAGTCGCGATTTCCAGATTTCCAGCTTGCTTGATTTCTTCTTGAAATCTAAGTAAGAAGTGGATCGCAAAATCTACACCAATACCAATTCCTATTGCAGTGATAATGGCTGTTCCAGCTTCCATACGAATTCCTAGGAATCCCATAACTCCAAAAGTGAGAATGCTTGATACGGTTAACGGTACAACACTTAATATTCCTCCTACAAAGGATCGTAATACGAGCATACAGAATATAAGTACTACAAATATTGCTAATAGAATATTTTGAATTTTCCCGATTACGATATAATTCACCTGGGCCAACCAAAACATAACTTCTCCTCCAAATTCTACATTAGCAGTTTCTCCAAAATTTGTAGCAGCATAACTTTTAAAAGTTTCATATAACCTGATATGATCCGCCTGTTCTGATGTTGTTAAAAATAATTTTACTTTAGCTCTTTGGTAATCATAGTCTACAAGATCTCCAAAATCACCAGGATCTCCAGAAATAGAATACAATAATAAGTATTGAGCAATGGTATTTTGATCATCAGGAATAGTATTAAAACTGGTATTACCATCATTTACTTCTAAGTTAATTCTCTTTATGATATCAGAAAATGAACTACTATATCCAACACCTTCTTGAGATTCTGCAAATTTTTGAAAGTCCGCGATTTTTTTCAAGAAAACAGGATCTTTAATCTGGTCTTCATTTTCTGCTTCAATCATAATATCTAACGATCGTACTCCACCTAATTTGTCATTAAATTTTTCAAAGGCTGTGGTTAGCGCATGATCTTTTGGAAAATATTTAACAAAATCTGCACCTATGCGAATCTGCATAATCCCGAATATAGATATAATTAATAAAGCAATAGTGAACCCTAACACTTTTTTCTTATGAGCTATTGAGATATGTGCTAATTTTAATAAGAACCTATCTAATACAGTATTTTTACTCTCAGGATTTTTCTTTTCACTTTTTTTCTTGGATAGTGCCAGTATAGCAGGTATCAATAATACTGATAATACTAAGGTCGAAAGAATCCCGATAGCAGTAATGATACCAAACTCTTGTATAGAGGTTACTTTGAAAATGATTAATGTTGCTGATCCCAAAGCAGATGTTATTCCTGTCATCAATACCGCTGGACCAATTTTTTCTATCGTTAATCGCGCTGCTTCTTTTCTTGTATTATTAACTACTTCTTCATAATAACGATGCAAAACGTGTATTCCATAAGAACTGGATACGGCGATCATTAGCATAGGTACTACTGATGATACAACGGTGATAGGAAAACCAATATGTCCCATTAAGCCCATTGTCCATATGATACTTAATAATACTACTAGAAATGGTAATATGACTCCTTTTCCTGTTCTGAAGGATAAGAAATACCCAATTAGTAATAAAACGAGTGCTAAAGGAAACAATAAACCGATATCCTTTTCTATACCACTGTCAATTTCATGTTGACTGGTAGGTGATCCCGCAAGAAAATATTTTTCTTCACCTTTATATTTTTCTAAAATTTCTAATACTGCGGTATGTACAGCTGTTTGATCATATTCTTCTTCCAGATTAGCAATAATGGCTGTAAAAGTCCCATCTTTAGATACTAATCGACCATTAACAAGGTCATTAGAAGCGATTTCTTGCTTTAATCTTTGTATCTCTTCATTAGATTGAGGTACTTCATCCATAAGTGGTCCTACTTCAAGCCCCCAATCTTTACCTTGAATATTGTTTATAGTAGAAATACTACTGATTTCATCAGCTATAACGCCATCGATAACCTCTATTTCTTTAGAGATTTCAGCGACCTTATTTAAGGTTGATTTATTATATATGGTTTTGGATTCAATACCAATCATTAATACTTCTTTCTTTCCGAAAACCTCTTTAATATAATCATTTGTTCTTACGATTTCGTCATCCTCAGGAAGTTCTGAATCCTGATTATTTTTGGTTTCTAGCTTGGTTAACCCAAAACCTATGGCAATGGTTGCAATAAATAACCCAAGCAATACCAGTCGAGGAGATTTAACTACAATTTGTGCTATTTTTTTCATCTGTTTGTTTTTATTGTTTTAGAGATCAGATGGAATCTTTGACGATTAAAATAACCGTTAGTCTTTTTGTTTAAAGGTTATTTTAATCGCGTCGATTTCATTTTGTTTTTAGTTTTTTATGTGCTGATAGGATCTGTTTCCTGATAATTTTCCTTTTAAATATTTTCTGAATGGCTTCTCGATATACCTATAGGTTAATGAGGCTAATCCAATCACTAACAATAATCCAATAATGGATCCAATAAAATTGTTTAGAAAATCTGTTGATTCATGAGCGGGATGTGCTTCTACTCCTAATATTAGAATTACGATGTAAAAAGAAAGCATCAATGGCATATGTACCATATAGATAGAATATGATATTTCTCCTAAATAATTAAATACTTTATTGTTAAGCAATCTCTTTATTGTACCTTGTGAATAAGCAGTGTTTAATAAAAGAATGCAGAAAAAAGGTATCGCTAAAACATCAGGCAACCAATCTCCAATCCAAACAACAAACAAGAAACTCCAAACTAATAAAGAGATGTATCCTTTTGATAAATATTTAATTAACCATTTTGACTGAAAAGCTTCATACAGGACCATTCCCACTGTAAATGTGCAAAGTCCTCTTAATAATGCAATACCTGTTACTACATTGATAGAGTTCTGAGGGACATTAATATCCGGGATATTAAAATGTTGATTTCGTATTGCCCAGGTATATGGCTGGAAATAGTACATAATAGAGGTGAGTCCTAAAATGGCAATTATTGCAATTAACCATTTTGCTACTTTTTTATAACGGGTCAAAAAGAATAACAAAAATGGAAATACCATATACAAAAACCACTCTACACTTATAGACCAGGAAGGAATATTCCAACTAGTTTCTATATGCATCCCCCAAGCTTGTATTAGAAGCAGATTGCTAATAATAGTGTTGGGGTCAAATAATACATTTAATACCGGTGGAATATCTGATGCTGGTAACTTAAAATTTAATAAAGCAAACATCCCAATTAAGAACATTAGTGTAAAAAAATGTAATGGATAAAGTCTGGCAAATCGTGCTTTAAAAAACTCTATTATATCTTTTTTCCTAATGCTGTTTCTAAACACATCGCCATAGACGTGGTACATTATGAATCCACTGAGTAAAAAGAAAAAATCTACCATTAGATACCATTTGGTAACTAAGTAATTTCCGTTAGGTAATAACTGTCCTATTGTATTATCATAATGATGAAAGAATACTAATATCGCAGCAATACCTCTAAGTGGTGTAAGCGAATATATATACGCTATGCTATTATTTTTCATTTGTTTATTTTTGAAGAACTAGTTTGTCTGTCATTAATTTATTAAGCGTTTCCGCATCTTTTTTCATCACTTTTTCGGTCGCTTTTTTAATGATGATGATTGGTATTATCCCAAAATATTTTCCTGGATTCATCTCAAAAAACCATTCGACTTGTGTTTTGGTACCATCCTCAGAAGGTGTGAATGTTTGACTTCCTCTAATAGGAAAAGCACCTTCTATAGATTCAAATGTTCTGGTTCTAAATGAATCGGTTGTTATTTGTAGAATGAAATCTTCCTTTTTTCCCAAAAAATTATAACGAAGTTTGATTCGGTTTTCTGGAAGTTCGTCTACCTGAATTATTGAAGAACTCCAATCGGTCTCGTTCTTTGCATTATTAATAAAGTTAAATGAGTCTTGAAGGCCGTGATCTAGATAAAAAGTGTGGTTAATTGTTATCATTGTTTTTTGTGTTTTTTGATTTCTTTTAGGTTAGTTCTAATTCTGGTTCTCTCTGTTGTACAATGCTTTGTAAGTTTTTGGCTAATACCGCAGCATTGGGTTGATACATCATTGTATTATGATCCCCTGGTACATCATATACTCTTAAATCTTCTACACCGATACGATCCCATCCTAGATTAATACCTATAGATTCTATCAAAGGTTCTTCTGTAGCTCTTAATAAGTTAATTCTACCAGGAAATGGTTTTGCTTCGTACAATGCTAAAGCAGCTCCATTAGCGACATATACTTGTAGATATCTATATACTTGTTCATAATTAATATCGTCGGTCATGATTTGACCTTTTTTGGCTCTTTCCATCACCAAATCAAACATTTCTTCTACAGTGTCAAATTTTCTAAATTCTTCTGGATCTATAGTTAATGTTTTTCCGTAGGGGAGTGCTAGGTCTCTTGCAAACCAGGATAATAATACAGCATCATCAAACTCTTCATCCTCTTCATATAAAGGAGATCTGGTGTCTAACAAAGTAAGACTGGCAATTTCTTCTCCAGCTTCTATTAATTGATGTGCCGCTTCAGTAGCGATTAATCCTCCAAAACAATATCCTGCTAAATTATATGGCCCGTTTTCCTGCATAGATTTTATACTTTTAATATAATCTGTTGCTAGATCTTCTACAGATACATGAGGAGTTCCTTCTTGATATAAAAAAGGTACTTGAAGTGCATAAACCGGACGATCATTTTCTATACTTTCTACCATTGGAGTGTAGCAGAAAACATTTCCACCAATAGGATGCATACAAAATATAGGCTGCTTATCAGTGTTTCCCTTTTGTAGTTGAACCAACGCAGAGTTGTCTGCTACTTCTTTTTTATCTCGTATTACTTCTGCAAGTTTTTCTATTGTGGGATATTGAAACAATACAGAAATTGGAAGATTTTCTCCAAATAACAATTTGACATCACTCATAATATTTACGGCAAGCATAGAATGCCCTCCTAAATGAAAAAAGTCATCTGTTACTCCAATAGGTGCTATAGATAATGTGCGTTCCCAGATTTTTTGAAGTTCTAACTCAACAACGTCTCTAGCAGGTACTAGTTCTGAGTTGTCTCTTTTTATTTCTGGAGTTGGAAGTTTGCGATAGTCAATTTTTCCATTGTTAGTTAATGCAAATTGCTCCATCTTCATAAAAACTGATGGTACCATATAATCTGGTAATCGATTGGTTAGATAATTCCTTAGGGTCTTATCGTCAGTTTTTGTTCCTTCTTCGGTAGTGTAATAGGCAACAATTCGTTGATCACTATTTTGTATATTTTTTACAGTGACTACAGCATTTTTAATACTTTCATGCTGTGCGAGTAAGGTTTGTATTTCACCCAATTCTATACGAAATCCTCTAATTTTTACTTGAGTATCAGCTCTTCCTACATACTTCATATCACCATTTTTATATAATTGAGCCAAATCCCCACTTTTATATAATCGTGCTCCAGGAGTATTACTAAAAGGATCTGTGATAAAACGTTCTGCAGTTAATTCTGGTCTGTTGAGGTATTTAACAGCTAATCCTTCTCCACCAACATAGATTTCTCCGGTAACACCATAAGGAACAGGATTGCCTTCATTGTCTAATAGATGAATTTTCATATCTGTGATAGGTTGCCCTACCATACTCTTGGGAGATGCTAAATCTTTTTTAGTGACTTTTCTAAAAGTAGTATGTACTGTTGTTTCTGTAATACCGTACATATTGATCAATTGTGGTTTTTGATCACCATGTCTGTCTATCCAGGGTTTTAACGCAGGAATATCTAATGCTTCTCCTCCAAAAACAACATAACCCAGTGATAATGCTTTTGGGCTGTCCAAAGAGGTTTCGTAGTTTACTAATTGCTTAAATGCAGATGGAGTCTGACTTAATACAGTCACTTTCTTGTCAACCAATAGTTGATAAAATAACTCTGGTGTACGGCTTGTTTCATAAGATACAACTGCTAATTTGCCTCCGTGTAATAATGCTCCCCATATTTCCCATACGCTTACATCAAATGCATAGGTATGAAACAAACTCCAGACATCGTTCTCATTAAATTTGTACCAATGATCGGTTGCAGAATATAACCTAAGTACATTATGATGAGTATTGAGTACTCCTTTAGGTTTTCCCGTAGATCCAGATGTATAAATCACATAGGCTAACTCTTCTTTTCCTGTTGTAAGATTTAAATTATAAGTATCGTATTGGTCGATAATTTCCCAGTCTTTTTCAAGATCTACTTTTATGACTTTTTCTTCTGTTTGTATTAATTCTTCAGTTCCTTGTGTAAGTACAATTGGAACCTTTGAATCTTCAAGAATTAATGCTAATCGTTCTTTTGGATTTTTTGGATCTAATGGGACATATGCTCCTCCAGCTTTAAGAACTCCCATAATCCCAATTAACATTTCTATAGTTCTGTTTACACACATCCCTACCAATGTCCCTTTTTCTACACCAAGATCAATCAAATGGCGAGCTAGTGCATTTGCTTTTTTATTTAGTTCATCATAAGTTACCTCGGTTTGATCCAGTACCGCAGCGATTGCTTCTGGGTTTTTAGCTACCATTGCCTCGAAACCTTCGTGTAATGTGTTAAACTGTGGATATTTTTGAGGTTTCTCTTTCCAAATGGTTAAAATTTCTTCTTGTTCATCTTTAGACATTAATGGTAGTTTGGCAATGGTCTGTTCTGGTGTTTCTGTAATCGCTTTTAATAAATTTTTAAAATGACTAACTACCTGTGCGATAGTTTCTTTTTCGAATAGATCAGTGTTATATTTAAACAATCCGTGTAGTTCTCCATTTAGTTCATTACCCATTTCTAAACTTAGTTCAAACTGCCCTTCTTGCTGGTTTACATCAAAAGGATTTATATTCAAGGCATTACGATTTTCTCCATCATTAAGTTGAGTCTCAATATTTTTTATGACAGGCAATCTTTCCCAGGCAAAAGCGGTTTGTATTAAAGGAGCTCTTCCTGGATCTCTATCTGGTTGTAAATCTTTTACTAATTGAGAAAAAGGATATTCTTGATGCTTTATCCCTTCAATTAAATTGTTACGAACACTTTTTACAAAATCAGAAAAACTTATGGACGCATCAAAAGTGGATTTTAGAACAATTGTATTTACAAAATTTCCTATTATGTTACGTGTAGCTTTTTGATTTCTACCTGCGACTGGAGCTCCTACCAATATATCTTCTTGATTACTATATCGGTGCACTAATACTTTGTATGCAGCTAATAGTAACATATATAGTGTTACTCCTTCTTTTTTTGCGAGTTCTACTAATTTTTCACTAAGTGCTCTATCTAGCGTAAATCTAATTACATCACCGTTATAGGTTAGTACTTTGGGTCTTGTTTTATCAATAGGAAAATCTAAGATGGGTAGGTCTCCTGATAGTTTTTTATTCCAAAACTCACGAAGTGAATCTCCTTTTTCTGAATTCAAAATACTTTCTTGAATTTCTACATGATTTTGAAAAGTGGTTTTTGTATTTTCTAATATCGGTGTTTCATTATTAGATAAGGCATTGTATACAATTTGTAACTCATTAAGTAGTATTGCCAGCGACCATAGATCCATAGCAATATGGTGTGCTGTGATTACTAATACATGTTCATTATCATTTTGACTATATATATTAGCTCTAATTAATAGGTCCTTACTTAAATCAAATGGTTTTTTAGAGTCTAAATTGATCTGACTTTTGATTGTGTTCTTGCAAGTCAGAGATGTATTTACCTCTATATCAAAATCAAAATTCTTTGATGTAGAAGTACATTGATGTGGAACCCCATCTATAATTTTAAACTTTGTATTGAGAACTTCGTGGCGTTTGATTAGAAAATTAAATGTTTGTTTTAATTTCTCTAAATTCAGTTCTCCATTTATTTCTGCCCCAAATACAACATTATACGCAGAAATTGTAGGATCTAATTGTTGTAAAAACCAGAGCCCTTCCTGTTCTTTTGATAATCGGTATATAAGTTCTTTATTGGTGTTCATTTTATTTATTCCTTTTGAAAATTGTTTATTGGTTTTAAGAGTAATGCGGTTAGCTTATCTCCTTAGTTTAGGAGGTTTATTAGCTCTTATTGATAATAGAATCAGATCAAGCTAATTTCTTCTGAATTGGTTAATTCTATCAAATGTGTTGAAATACTATCAATAGTAGGGTAGTCCCATAAGATTGTTGATGGCAGTTCCAGATCAAGCATTTCTTCTAATTCTCCTGAAATCATTACGGCATCCATAGAGTCTAATCCATATGCTGCTAATTCTTCATTTGTAGAGATATCGGTAATTTTAATTCCTAATTGTTCTGCTACTTTTTCTATTAACCAATTTTGAATATTTTCTTTTGTTATGGTTGCTACGTTCTGTTCTATTGTTAATGTCATCATGATTGAATATTTTAAGTTGTTATTTATTGTTTATTAGTTATTAGTTTGAATAGGTATGATTGAGAATAATTTATCTTCTGTGTGAAGGCGTAAAAGTTCATTAGCTGCATTCTCCAGGTATTCTTTGTTTACTTCTTTTGTATATATATTAAAGGCACTAAGTGTTTGTTGAAGTGATAATACTAGCCACTCTCCTTGTGCAAAAAAATCTCCGAGTGCTTCTCGATTATAAATCCACATGAAAATATTAGTTGTTGCTGTATGTAATCGACAGTAGTCCTGAGCCAGATTAAAATATTCTATTGGTAAATTGTGACCTGTTTCTACTGTAGGTAATTGTAAAGCTTGTTCTTCAAGATCCATCAATGAACTAATTACACCAATAGTTAGATTTGTAATCTCGGTTAAAACTTTCTGTGATACCTGACGGTTTCCTTTTAGATCACCTAGCTTTAATAATGCTATCTCTATTCCTTGAAGGACTTCGTTATTTCCTTTGCTAAATAGATCTAACTTGTCATATCTGAAATCTGCTAACTCTTTACCTAAGGTGAAGATATCTTCTAGCTTGTTTTCAATATTTGCACCATTCTTTTTTCTTCTTTTCTTAGCAAGAAATTTTAACTGTAAGGATAAAGAGTGCTGGTTGATGATAGTGCTTCCATCAAAAAGACTGATTATAGCATTATCTCTCATCATTTTTTGGAATACTCCGTGATCATGATCACCTCTTAAATAAAACCTTGATCCTAGGATTATAGATAAATCCTGAATTACATTTTCTACTTTTACAGGAACATAATTCTTTACAATAGCCGACCATATGCTAAACTGACCAGGAACGACATGAAGCCCTCTGGAAGCGGCTATAGCCAGACAATCACAGCTTATGATATTTATAAAGGCTTTTGCCAAAGTATGTCTGGCATGGTCGATATCAAAAACTGTGCTTCCGTATAATTCTCTTTTTAGAACAAATCGTAATGTTGTTCTAAGTGCAGTATCTACGGCACCAAGAGATAATCCAGCACACATGGTTCTTGTAATATGAAATCCTTTTAATGCAAGCTCAAGACCAGAACCTTCTTTACCAATTAGTGCATCTTTTGATAATAAAGCATCGTTAAAATTGATACCGCTTATATCACAAGCTCTAATACCTAGTGTTTTAACTTTAGGAAGATGTGTGTATTGCTCATCTGTCAATTTTGACTTATCTACCAGGAAAATTGATAAACTTCTTGCATTTTTTTTCTCTCCTGTTCTGGCCAATACACATACAGTATCGGTCAGAGTAGCTTTATTTATAGGCCACTTCTCACCATTTAAAACATACCCTTCATTCGTTTCTGAAGTATGAACTCCACTGGTGTTTAGATCACTTCCGTGGTTTCTTTCTGTTACAGCAAGGCAAGCAGTTTTTCTGTTGGCTACCAAGGATGCTAATGCTTCTTTCTGACTTTCTGATCCACCGATCCATACGGGTAATGATCCTAGTAAAGTATGTGCATCTGTTATAGATATTGAAAGATCTCTTCTTGAAAGAACTCTCGATAAAAACAGGAGTTCTTCAAAAGATTTTAATTTTCCTCCGAGTGCTTGCGGAATATAATATTGGTTATAATCCCAATCGTGTAAAAAATTAATTGCTTTTCTTGGAAAAATTTCATCTTCATCCATATCTGCAGAATTCTTAAATGATATAACATTATCATCATCAAACGGGCTCCCCAGGTAACGTTCTAGTTCTTCTACAGTTTTATACGTTTGTAAAACGTCTGTTGTTTTTTCCTTATACGTTGTATCCAACATGATTATTATTTTTCTTTTGTGGTTAAGGCTTTAATCGTTTTCTCCAATTTGTTTTTAGTGTAAGCGGCTCTAAGGTTGTACCTGTGCTATTTTTGGTATATCCAATGTTTTAAGTTCCCCTTGTTTGTACATTTCTCTAGAAGCGCGACGTTGTAACTTGCCGCTTGACGTTTTTGGAAACGAAGAAGGTTCAATAAGAACAATATCACTAGCTTGCAATTGATGTTCTTTGGATACTGCCATCGCAATATTTCTTTTTACAACTTCAGGATCTATTTTACGTTTAAAATCTCGGCGTACCTCTTGTACAATAATTAGTTGCTCTTCATCATTTCTATCAATGCTAAATGCTGCACCGCATCCCATTCTTAGTGATGGATCACTTTGTTGAACGGTAAGCTCTATATCTTGTGGGTAATAATTTCTACCTCTGATTATGATCATTTCTTTTAATCTACCAGTGATATATAATTCACCATTTGAATAGAAACCCATATCTCCTGTTCTGAAGAAGGGACCTTCATTAGTGTCTGCTGTTAATGCTCCAAAGGATTTTGCTGTTTCTTCTTCATTATTCCAATATCCTTGACTTACGTTGGGACCTGCGATCCAAACTTCTCCTATGTTATTTTCATTACAAGTCAAATTTGTTTCTGGATCTACAACACGTACTTTTTGACCGTCTAATTCTTGTCCGCACCCTACTTTTTTTATTTCATTTTCTGGATTTCCTGAAGAAGGAATTGCAGTGTGTTTTTCTAGTTGCTCTTTGTCTAAGTCGCTGATTACAGGTAATTGTTTATAATCCCCTGCAGTAACTAACAATGTTGCTTCTGCCAAACCATATACTGGAAAGAAAAACTCTTTTTTGAATCCTGTATCAGTAAACTTGTTTGTAAACCGATCCATTGTATTACTTCGAATGGGTTCTGCACCATTAAAAGCTACTTTCCAATTACTTAAGTCTAATCCTTCCAGGTCGCGATCCTGTATTCTATCTGAACATAACTCGTAAGCAAAATTTGGAGCACCACTTATGATTTCACCATTGTTCCCACATTCAGAGATAGTTTGTAACCATCTTAAAGGTCTCTTGAGAAAAGATATAGGTGACATTAACGTTGTTTGCATTCCCACATACATAGGTTGTAAAATACCTCCTATAAGTCCCATATCGTGATAAGGTGGTAGCCAACTAATCATTTGCTTATCCTCATTCATACCAAAGGCATGTTTACTAAATTCAAAATTGTATAGAAGATTTTCGTGATTAAGAATTACTCCTTTAGGATTACTGGTAGATCCAGAAGTATATTGCAAGAAAGCAAGAGTTTCTCCTGTCATTAGGTTTTCCTTCCAATTAGTAGCTTCTTGTGTTTTTATTTCATCACTTAATACCCATTTTATGGTATTGGCAAATGTTGCAGCTTCTTGTCTAATCGTATCAGTACCTCCTTTTGCTGTTAAGGCAGTTACGTTATTTAATACGGTAGAAGTACTTAATGCTATCTCGGCTTTGGCATTTTGGATCACATCCATTAACCTTTTTAAGTTTCTTCCATCAGGCGGATAAGCAGGTACGGGAACAATCCCTGCATAAAGACACCCCATAAATGCTTCTATATAGTCTATTCCTGGCTGAAAGAGTAGTAGTGCTCTATCTCCTGCTTTTATCTGTTCTAATAAATAAGCCGCGATTGCTCTGGCCCTCTCATCTAATTGAGAGTATGTTATCGTTTGATTTTCTTGACCAGAATCTGCTAGGAAAGTATATAATATTTCGTTTGGAGATTCTTCTGATCTAAATCTTAAAAGCTCTACTAATGATTTAAAATTTGGTTTCATTTTTTTATAGTTGTTTGTTTTGAATTTCTTCGTTGTTTTTTGGCATAGAATTCCTTGTAACTGATCATATTTTTCAGATTTCTAAGAATATTTCTAATCTTTTTTCTCTGTTGAAATATGGCAGTAATTCTTCTGGACGATGAATTTCGTCAGTAACTTTTTTATATCTCTATATTGAGTTAATGGACTCTTTTAGAATAGGTTAAATAATAATATAGTTGTCAGTTATATTATTTTTACCTATCTCAGTTTATTAAAAGATAAATTTGAGAGTCCTAAAATGATCGTACATAAGTCAATGCTGTTGTCGAAAATGACTTATTTCATTTTTCTGTCTAAAAAACAGGAGGGATGTTGGAATTAAAAATTTAAAGAATTTCATTGGTTTTGGTTTTAAGAGATTACTTGGTTTTAATAGGTTTTAATTTCAGTATTGGTTTAATAATAATTTTTGTATTGCTTTTCTATTTTACTTGTATTTATTATCTATTGTATTAGTTGGTATAATTAAGATAAATGGATAAGAACAAAAAGAAAGCTAATTCATTAATTTTAAGTTTTAAGTGGTTATTAATTTGTTTTTTCAAAAGTATTCTTAAACTTGAAAATGTGTAAGAGGGTTTTGACTGCAAAATAAGGGGTTTTTTCCCCGTTGTTCAATTGGTTTGTTTATTCTTTGCATTATTTTTAGGTTAAAAGAACATTTCTTAATAGTGATTTAAATCTGTTTTGTTCCATTTATTAAGTTTTATTAGTTGTTGATTACAAATGTATAATCATAGTTATATGTGTGAAATGATCTATGTCACAAAAAAAATGTGATTTAAATCACATTTTAATTCAAAAATATTTCTTTAAGAGCTGAAAGGTATTGATTTTATTGATGATTTAGAGCTTTTTTGTTTTTTACATATTGATTTTATTTGATTTAAAAAACGGGTAAATTCCCCTGAAAATACATAAAAAGGGCACTGTTTTTACAGTGCCCTTTTTTAAAATTTTATTGAAATAATATTATTTAGAGAAGCTTTTAATTTCTTTTACAATTTCTTTTGTTGTGAAAACATGACTAGCGATCATCTGAAAGTTTACTAGAGAAGCTTCATATGCATTAAGGTTTGGTAATATTGCTCCTGCTGTTGCATCTTTTACCACTGCTACTTTAAAACCGGATTCTATTAAATCCCGCATATGAGATTCTGTACAAAGATTAGAAGACATCCCTGCTAAAATTATATTGTCATACCCATGCTTACGTAATTGTAAAGCTAGATCATTAGATTCAGGGCCGTATACTTTATGAGGGCTAGTTACAACAACATTATCTTCATTAATGTATTTTTTATAACGATCTAACCAATCTGCACCAGAACCTTCAAAACCATCAGTTCTTAATGTATGTGTTCTATCAAACATTTTAATATTGTGCATTAAGGCTTCCAAGGCCCCTTCAATTTTCCAATTATGGTCATGTTTGAAATAATAGTGAGGAGATACAAAAACAGTAATTCCTTTTTGTTTTGCTACTTTAAATAGTTTTTCAAGATTTTCTACAGTATTGTTGGCTTTAACGCTTTCTCCTACCACACCCCAAGTTACACCATTAGGACTCAGGAAATCATTTTGTGGATCTGTAATTACAATTGCAGTTCTAGCATCTACTTCAAATCCAGGATCGGGTAGTTGCGCATAAGTGTTTATTGTGCTTAAAATTAATACGATTAATACTGCTATCTTTTTTATAGTTTCTAATTTTTTAAATCGTGACATTGTTTATATACTTTTAATTGTTAAACTTATTTACAATGCAAAGATCAAGCGTAAAGACAGGCAATGGGTAGGCAAGTATGCCCGATTAGTTAGCAATTTTTCTTGCTGGATTTCATTATGTGTGTAATTGAATAAAAGCTTACTTAAACGATAGGGTTTTTCTTGTATTCTGAAGGAGAAACTCCTTGAAGTTTTTTAAAAAATCGACTAAAAGATTGTATGTCGTCATAACCTAGCTCATAAGCAATCTGTTTTATTGGTTTTTCTGTATATAGAAGTAATCGACGTGCTTCTAATAAGATACGTTCTTTAATATATAATAAAGGAGATTTGGATCCCGCTTTTGAGAAAATGTTTGATAATGTTTTAGGAGATTTGTGTAATAAATCTGCATACTCTTTAACAGTGTGTTTTTGCTTAAAGTGTTTTTCTACTAAAAAATTATACTCCCTAATAATATCAACTTCATTTTTATCATCTGGATATTTTTTCTCTTCTTTAAATAATCTTGCACACATGATTAGATACCGTTTCAGCATAATCTGAAGCATATCTATTTGTAATTTATCATTAGAATGAATTTCTATAATAAACATTTCCCACAGTGTATTAAATTTGAGTAATTCTTCTGGTGGAATGGTAACTACAGGTAATTGAGCAGCTCCAAAAAATAATATTCCTTTGCATCCAACTTCACTATCGTGATCTAGAACACAATAAAATGGCCGATTAAAACGTAATAGACGAATATTTCCGATTCGTATTGGTTTTAATTGATGAAACTCTGTCAAAAAAACTATTTCATTTTTTTGAAAAGCAATGTCCTTGCCATCTATGTTAAGGATATTCTCATTAGATTCAAACCACAATACTGTTAAGGTGTTTTCGATTGTATCAGAAAGTACAGAACAGCTTGTATGATCAATAGTATTCAGATATATGTATTCCTGCGCTCGGCCGGTAAATTTCATTTCTTTTAATTGACTTTTTCTTTTCTAAGACTCATAAAAAAACTAATCCAAATATTTCTGGATAATCTTAAAATGATGGGTAAAGAAATAAACATTACTAAAACAATAATCAGATAAGTAGGAATCAGGTTTAAATCAAAAACAAAATATGAAATAAGGAATGCGATCCCTGCAAAAATTATCCCAACTGGATAGCTTACATACATAGCTCCGTAAAAGAAAGAAGGCTCTATTTTGTATTTGGTATTACAGTTTTTACAGCGTTCCTGCATTTTTAGTGTTTTAGAAAGGATATAAGGATTAGTTTCTTGATACATACTTTCTTTTTGACAAACAGGACAATTACCAGTAAAGATGCTATATATTTTTGTTCCTTTTAAAAAATTCATATACTACTGTTTTTAATTAAAGGTATATTTTTTAACATTGCTACTTGTTTGTTTAACAAGTGTTTAGTTCAATTGTTAAAACAAGACAAATTTATGGTTTTATCTATCGTTAAGTGTAACACTAATAACTCATTAATTTGTAATTTTGAGACATTATGAGTTTGAAAAAAGTAATCCCTATTTTAAATATTGGTCAATTTGAAACAACAATCTCGAATGACAATTTTTATAGTAATGATTTTGAAAAACATTTAATTAGAAATGGAGACATGATCTATAAGCCTCATAGTCATGATTTTTATCTTTGCGTACTTTTTACCAGTGGCTCAGGAATCCACGAAATAGATTTTAATACGTATGATATTACACCCGGAAGTGTGTTTTTTCTAAAACCAGGACAAACACATTGTTGGGAGTTTAAAGAAACTCCCAAAGGATATATCTTTTTTCATACAAAAGATTTTTATGAATTGTGTTTGCATAGTAACCTTTCACAATTTCCGTTTTATTTTACTCACGAGAATCCTCCATATCTTAGATTGAATAATGAACAGACAAAAAACATTCAGTTATTATTTAATGCGGTGAATGCAGAGTATAAAGGCAATGATATCTATAAATACCAAAGGTTAAATAGCTTAATTAATTTAATTTATATTGATTTATCCAGGCATTATACCAATCAGGATTCTGACAAAATAATTTCATCAAAAACCTACCTAAAAACTTTAGAAAAACTTCAGACAATTTTAGAGGAATTCTTTAAAACAGAGAAATCTCCAAAGTTCTATGCTGATAAACTTAATGTTACTACTAAACATTTAAACAGAATAACAAAAAGTACCATAGATAAAACTTGTTCTACAGTAATTAAAGAACGGGTTTTATTAGAAGCAAAACGTCTATTAGTACATTCTAATAACACTTTATCATCTATTGCAGAAATTTTAGGGTTTGAAGACTATTCGTATTTCTCAAAAGTATTTAAAGAAAATACAGGGATTACTCCATTTGAATTTAGGAAAAGATATTGATTTTTGGTAAAAAGGATATAGCTTTATAAGATTTTATCATCAATTGTTTTTCTACACTATGTAGTTAATAATTTTTTTAACTAAAAAAATAAAACCCCGTCATCATTAAGATAACGGGGTTTTGCGGAGAAAGAGGGATTCGAACCCCCGGAGGTGTGACCCTCGCCGGTTTTCAAGACCGGTGCATTCGACCACTCTGCCATTTCTCCAGATATTAGTCTCATCAGATATTCCCTGAATGCGGGTGCAAATATAAAATCTTTTTTGGATCTATAAAGCATTATTTTAAAAATAATTTATCAATATTTCTATAAATGAAAAAAACTCTAAAACATGTTGGTGTAAATGAGTATCTTGTGCTTTTAAAAAAAAGAATAGTTCATGAAAAATTTTTTAATTGCCATCAGCTTTTTAGTTGTTTATTCTTGTGGCAGTTCACACACACCTTCTAATAAAAAATCTGATAATGAAAATAAATCTACTTCTGTAGAGTCCATAAATAATGAAGATGTTGAAAAATATGCAAAAACAATAACAGCAAAAGAATTAAAAAGTTACCTATATACTTTTGCAGGAGATGAATTTGAAGGTAGGGATACTGGAGAACCTGGTCAAAAGAAGGCTTCAGAGTATATTAAAAAACAATATAAAAAAATGGGAATTCCTTCTCCTTTAGGCGGAGATGATTATTATCAAGAAATACCTCAAAGTTATTTTAGAGGAGGAATTAAAGATTCTGAGAATGTTCTGGCTTATATAGAAGGAACTGAGAAGCCGGAAGAAATAGTTGTGATATCAGCACATTTGGATCATGTGGGTAAAGATAAAAATGGTAATGTATTTAATGGAGCAGATGATGATGGTTCTGGTACAGTAAGCCTATTCGAAATTGCAGAAGCTTTTAATAAGGCTAAGAAAGACGGTAAAGGGCCTAAAAGATCTATTTTATTCCTACATGTTACCGGAGAAGAGAAAGGGCTTTATGGATCACGATATTATACAGAGAATCCAGTATTTCCGTTGGAGAATACGGTAACGAATCTTAATATTGATATGATAGGTAGGATTGATTCTAATCATCAAGGTGAAAAGAGTAATTATATTTATTTAATTGGTAGTGATCGATTGAGTACAGAACTTCACAATATTAGTGAGGCTATGAATAATAAATATGTCAAATTGGATTTGGATTATACCTATAATGCAAAGAATGATCCTAATCGATTTTATTTTAGAAGTGATCACTATAACTTTGCTAAACATAATATTCCTATTATTTTTTATTTTAATGGTGTTCATGAGGATTATCATATGCCAACGGATACTCCAGATAAAATAGAATATGATCTGCTGACAAAAAGGGCCCAATTGGTTTTTTATACAGCCTGGGACGTTGCTAACAGAGAAAATAGGTTGATTGTTGATGGAGTTGGTAAAGAAGGTCAGTAAAGAAAAGTATTAAATAAAATAATATAGCTTAAAATGCCTTATGAATTTCATAAGGCATTTTTTTGTAAACGGTTTCTAATAAGTTGATATTTTGTTATGTTGGTCTTATTTTGATCAATAGAGAGCATAAAAAAAGCCTTGATAAACAAGGCTTTTTTAATTAAGGGTGGAAGATCGGTCTCGAACCGACGACCTCCTGAACCACAATCAGGCGCTCTAACCAACTGAGCTACAACCACCATTTATATTTTAATGGATATGTTTATTTTTATCCTTTGATAACTTACTTTCCTTCAAAAACTAGGATGCGTATCGTTCGTCATTCAAATTCAGGGTGCAAAAATAAAGTATTTCTCTATTTATACAAACATTTTTTGCATTAAATTAAATCAAAAATGGAATTTACTGCTACATAGCGTTCTACAGTAAAACCTTCTGCATAGGGAACCCCTACAATTCTTCCTAAATCTGCTGCTCTGTATTTTATACTTTCTAAAAAGTTTTTACTGGATATAGGAGTAGAAGGTTCTTTACTATTAGCATCGTAAAACTGAGAAGCATACGCTTTTACACTTTGTATCTTAATATCGATATGACCACTGATGTCTACCACAAAATCGGGTTCAATATGATGCCATTGGATATAATGATATACTTTTTTAGGTCTCCAGGCTTCCTGAGATATTCCTTCTAGTTCGGTTTCTATTTTTTGTAACCCAGATAAAAAACAAGCATCACTAGTAAGTTTACTTCCTTTACCATGATCTATGTGACGATCTCTAATCGCATTACAAAGTACAATGTCAGGCTTGTATTGTCTCAAAACTTTAATGATCTCTAATTGATGCTTTTCATCATTAATGAAAAATCCATCTCTAAACCCAAGGTTCTTTCGGACAGAAACGCCTAATATTTCTGCTGCTTTTTTGGCTTCTTGATCCCGTATTTCAGGAGTTCCTCTTGTGCCTAATTCGCCTCTGGTGAGATCCAATATACCTACCTTTTTACCATCGCTAATAGCTTTTGCTATGGTTCCTGAACAGGATAGTTCTACATCATCTGGATGTGCTCCAATAGCAAGAATGTCTAATTTCATAATTTATTTAATGTTCTAATTCAGGGACTTTAATTTTTTCCAGAGCTTGTTCAATATCTTGCATTAGATCTTCTTTTTCTTCAATACCTACACTAAACCTAAGTAATCCATCATGGATACCTTGTATATTCCTTTCTTCTTCTGTAAGTAAAGCATGAGAGGTAAGAACAGGGGAGAGCATAGTACTTTCTACTCCAGCAAGGCTCATAGAGCTTTTTATTAGTCGTAGTTCTTTTTGAAATTTACTTGCATCTAAACCTTCTTTTAATTCAAAAGATAACATTCCTCCATAGCCTTTCATTTGTTTTTTTGCAATATCATGCCCTGGATGTGATTTAAGGCCTGGATAATGTACAGAAGAGATGTCTTGATGTTTATTAAGCCACTTGGCTATTTTCATAGCATTTCTATTTTGCCGTTTTACTCTTAATCCTAAAGTTTTGATGCTACGTTCTAGCATCCATACGGTAAAATCACTCAAACTTCCACCAAAATTTTTGGCAACCTGAAAGATACGGTCTATATTTTTTTCTGTAGAAACAACAGCTCCGGCCAGAATATCACTATGACCCCCAAGATATTTTGTGGCAGAATGAATAACAATGTCAATACCTAACTCAATTGGATTTTGATTTACAGGAGAAGCAAAAGTATTATCAATCATTGTTACGATTCCTTTGCTTTTTGCTAATTCTGCTACTTCATTGATGTCTATAATAGTCAATAAGGGGTTAGAGGGTGTTTCTATATAAATAACTTTGGTATTCGGTTTTATTTTTTGTTCAAAGCCTGAGGCTGTTTGAGTATCTATATATGTGTATTCAATACCGTGTTTTTCAAATTCTTCGTTTACCAGATTAGCTGTGCCACCATATAAGGTTCGCTGAAGAACAACGTGATCTCCTTTTTGTAAAAAAGCAAATAGTGTAGTGCTAATGGCGGCCATCCCGCTTCCAAAAATCAATGAAGCTTCTCCTTTTTCTAAACGAGCAATCTTTTTACAAAGCGCTTCTTGATTGGGTGTATTAAAATACCTGGGATAGCGTTTTACAGCTACATCCTCAAATGCGTATGATGTTGATAAATAGATTGGAGAGATAGCTCCTTGAAACTGCTCATCTTTAACTTCTCCAAGATGTGTGCAGATGGTGTTAAAACCAATTTTTTTTGAATCCATAACCAGTGCAATAATAAAGAATTAAAGCTCTAAATTAAGATATTAAGAATAAAGAAGATAAGGTTTAACATATAAAATCAATAGCGTAGTTTTATAAATTTTAGAAAAAACTTAATCTGATATATAAACTATTAATTATTAGGATTTAATAAATCTACAAGAGGAGTGGGCAAAGCTGATTATCTAATGACGAAAATTAACAGCTTTTACATTAACTTGACTTTGGAAATGTTACGAATAATCGTCTGGAAAAATTGTTGAGTATCATAAGGTTTTATGATGACATCGTTCATTCCAACAGATAATGCCTGTTCTCTTACTTCTCCTTCTTCTACAGCTGTTAATGCAATAACAGGTATTTGTGGATTAAATGTGCGAATAACTTTGGTAGCATCTAATCCATTCATTTCTGGCATGTTAATATCCATAAGAACTAGATCAAACTCTTTTTCTTTAAGCATATCTATAGCATCAGAACCATTGCTAGCTACATCACAGGTGTATCCTTTCTTTTTTAATATATTTTGAGTAACAATCTGATTAATTCTATTATCATCAACAATCAGGATGTTAAAGTTACTAGTTCCTATACTTAGATTTTCTCCAGATTTTAATGAAATTTCTTGCGCTTTAATTGCTTTTTCATAGAGAAGATCAAAATGAAACTCAGAACCGATACCTTCTTTACTTTTAATGAATATTTCGCTATCGTGTAGGTGAATAAGTTTTTTTACAATAGCTAAACCAAGTCCTGTTCCTTCATATTCCTGATTTTGATTTTTAACCTGTGCAAAATTATCAAATATGGTATTTTGTTTGCTTTTTGGTATTCCGATTCCATCATCTTTTATAATAAATCGCAATTTATAGATATCATCTTGGTACTCCTGACATTGCACTTTTATCCATATGTTACCATCATTAGTAAACTTAAGTGCATTACCAATTAAGTTAATTAGGATTTGCGATAACCTGACAGAATCTCCTAAAAGAGTAGTTTTTATTTTATTATCAATATCGATGTGTACCGTATTGTTATTGTTTTTTTGCTTTGTATGGAGAGAATTAACTATTCCTTCAATAAGAGATCTTATGTCAAAAGATACTTTTTCCAACCTTACTTCATTAGTCTCTATTTTACTTAATTGTAAAACATCATTAATCAAAGCTAATAGGTAATCTCCAGAAAACTTTAAAGATTCTAAGTATTCACTTTTTTTCTTTTCTTCAGGGTTCTCCATTAACAAAGATGTTAAACCAATAACTCCATAAAGAGGAGTTCTAAGTTCGTGACTTACTGTAGATATAAATTGTGATTTTAAAGTAGAGACTTGCTCTGCTGTTTCTTTAGCACTTACAAGCTCTTTATTCTTATTTATAAGATCATTATTAAGCTTTCTTTTTTGTAAATTATTTCTGTAAGAACTAATTAAAAAAGCCAAAGAAATTAGAATAAGCACAATACCTAGTATAATACTAATCCTCCATATAATTTCTTCAGAATCACGTTTGGCAATATCGGATTCGTTTTGTTTTATCGTTTTTTCATATTGGCCAACGTCATATTTGATATTAGCGCGTTGTAGATCTATTACTTTTCTAATTTCTTGAGATTTCAAAAGGTTTTTCACGTGTTCCTGATGATAGTTGTAGGCGCGTTCAAAATCCATTTGATTAGCACTAAGTTTTGACTTTGTGCTATAGGAGAGAGCTAGTTCATCATAAAAAATAGAAGTTAATTCATCTGTATTGTTATCATTTTTAATTTCTTTAATCGCAAATGTTATAGATTTTTCTAAGTGTACTTCTGTCTTAACATACCTTTCTTGACTCATAAAATACTTACCTAATAATCTATTTAACCTTGTTTTGTCAAGACTTGAAGATTTTTCTGTAATTAACTTTCGTGCCGGTGATAAATGATTATAAGATTTAGTATAATTTTCTTTTGAAATATAATATTCTGCCAGATTAAGTAATGGATTAATCATTCTAGACGTATCCTTTAATCTATATGCCAGTTGGTATGAATCGTCATAATAATCCAGAGCACTTTTTCTGGTAGAGTCATTTTTGCTATAAACATTCGCCATATTATTGAGAATGTCTGCTTCTAATGTTTGATTTTTAGATATTTGAGAATATGATTTTGCTTTGATATAATTAGTAAGCGCTTTACTGTGGTCATCATTCATTTCATAATTTTTGGCAATTATGTTATGAATGTACCCCAGGTTTTTATCATCATTGTTATACTTAGCAGCATTCCAGGCAGCTTCTGCAAGCTCTAAGGATTCTTCGTATCGATATTCTTCTTGAAGCTTTTCTGCCTTTTTAATATACTGCGGAATACTATCCGAAACTAAGGAAGTTTGGGACTGAGTATTTTGTAAATAACATATTAATAATAAAACAATTATATGTTTAATATTGTTTTTCAGATTGCTTTAAGTTTGGTTTAACTACGTAAGCGAAAATACAAAAATAGATTAAACATCGTGCTAATCATCGTGTAAAAAGTGTAATTTATCCGTAATTATTGTAAGGTATTTTTGTTTTTTGTAGGAATTTTATGCAAAATGAAGGAATTTTGTGATATTAGAAAAAACTATCCTTATATAGAGAATTAAAATTGTCTTATATAATGGAACAGTTTCGGAAATGTATATTTGCGGTGTCAAAAAACAAAATATAAATTTTTAAAAATTACAAAATGGCATTCGTAGGTAAAAAATTTCCAAATCTTGATGTTGATGCAATGAATGATATGGGGGATACATTCAAGCTTAATATTTTAGAAGAAGCTAAAAATAAAAATAAAAAAGTATTACTTTTTTGGTATCCAAAGGACTTTACATTTGTTTGTCCTACAGAACTTCACGCGTTTCAAGAAGCTTTAAGTGAGTTCGAAAAAAGAAACACTATTGTCGTAGGTGCTTCTTGTGATACTCCAGAAGTACACTTTGCTTGGTTAAATACTTCTAAAGATAACGGTGGGATAGAAGGAGTTACCTATCCAATTCTTGCTGATTCAAATCGTAACCTATCAAGTACTTTAGGTATTCTTGATATTACAAATGAAACATATAACGAAGAAACAGGAATTGTTACTGTAGATGGTGATAATGTTACCTATAGAGCTACATATCTAATTGATGAAGAAGGAACAGTTTTTCATGAAGGTATAAACCATATGCCAGTAGGAAGAAATGTTGCAGAATTTTTAAGATTGATCGATGCGTATTCTCACGTTCAAAAGAATGGAGAAGTGTGTCCTGCTAACTGGGAAGAAGGTAAAGAGGCTATGAATGCAAATAGAGAAGGTGTAGCTTCTTATTTAGCTTCTAATTAATATAATAATATATATTTATTTAAAATCTCTCCAGGAGAATCATTCTGGGGAGATTTTTAATTTAATTTCTAATTATAATTTTATGGTTCAAGAATTAACAGAAGATAATCTTCCTCAAGTTATAGATAATGCAGAAACAGTTGTAGTACAATATTCTGCTACCTGGTGTGGTAATTGTCGTATTATGAAACCGAAATTTAAGAAACTAGCTTCTGAAAATGATAATATTTCTTTTATTATAGTCGATGCTGAGAAATATCCTGAATCTAGAAAAATGGCTACTGTTGATAACCTTCCTACTTTTGCAACATTCAAGAATGGAGCTTTTGTTAAGCAGGTTCAGACCAATAAATTTGAAGTTCTTAAAGAATTAGTTGATGAAGTTACCAGTAATTAAGCACCTTACTAGTTTTATTGAAGAGAATGATCAAGATTTTCTTATTGAAACGATAGAAACCTTAGAAGCTCTTACAGAAGTACCTTCTTTAAAAGATGAAGAACTGGATGTTATTGGAGAATTAATCTCCAATATGTATGGAGCTTTGGAAGTAGATAAGATGGTGAAAGAGGGAACTCCTAAAAAAGAAGCACTCAATAGTTTTATGCAAAGAGTTTTAGGGTCCATAGATAATTAATAGAATAGTATTTAATTACTGTCTAAAGTATGATTTAAAAAGGCCGTTCTATTCCAGAACGGCCTTTTTTATTAAGCTTAGTTAAGGGTAATTTACTAATATTGGGTCAAACAAACATTCCAGAATTAGTTCTTAACAAATTTGAGTGATCCTTTTTGACCTTTAAAAGTCGCAAAATACACTCCTTTTGATAGTTTTGAGATATCGATGTTTGTGATATTTTGATCAATACTAACTTCCATTAGTTTTTGACCTAGTATATCATAAACTTCAAGAGTTTCCTTGTTGTCAAATCTTCCTTCAACAATAATGTTATCATTAGCAGGAACAGGATATAAAATTAATCCAGTCTTTAGAATAAAGTCATCAATACTTAATGAACTATCTACTGTTAATTGGAAAGTACAATTAACAGATGAACCTGCAGTAGCAGTTAAAGTAATTGTATGTGTTCCTTCTGCTACTGATGTACCTGCGGCAGGACTTTGAGTAACAGTTGCTGTACAACCTGTGTTAATAGCATTAGCCATTCCTGTATAATCTGGTATTGTATACATAGTATTTGAAGGATCAGAAAGTGCTGTTTGGTTACCTGGGCAATTAATTACAAGATTAATTGCTGGCATATTATAACCAGTATTCGTGAACTGCGTAGTAAAAACATCTACATCGGCACAACTATATCCCATGTCAATTGCTGCTTGTCTTACGGCAATAGCAGCATTTTCTTGATTGGTCGAGCTATTGGTCATCCCTAATCCTTCTAAAAATGCTTTGTCAGTTTTTTCTCTTCCTATGATATCAAATATTCTCATAAGAGAAGTTGCCCAAATTTGCCCATCTGTGTGGATTGATCCAGTAAGTCCTCCAGGATAACTTGCAGAGTGGTTAGTAGATCTTCCTGGCCAAAATTCGTTATGCCCATCCCATCCAAAAACAAAATGATATGAAGCATCAGTAGATTGCCATTGTCCAAGACTTCTTTTGTATGATTGAGCCCAGTAATCTCCACAACCTTCACTTAAACCGTTAACCTGTGATAAAGATCCGTTGGTTATCCAGTCATGAAGCCCATGTCCTAATTCGTGAAGAATTACATCTGCGTCTTCACCATCATCAACACCACCTTCACCAAACCTTAATTGACCTCCTCCATAAGAGGAGTTATCTTGTCCATTCCATGCACTAGGATCAAACTCTAACACACCATTATTAAATAAAGAAACTAAAGTAATCCCTAAAGTCTCATTAATATATCGTAAACTTTTATCCAGATGATAATAGCAATTAACCGCTTCAAAACCATCATTTCCTCTATCAAAGTTAAAGTTAGAGTTCGCTTGCGTAAATAATCCTTTGCTCGGAGCTTCAAGATCTTTAATTTCTGTGTAAGGACCTTTAAGAGTGTAAACACCACCAGAAAAATCTATATCTTTCAAAGTAACCGAAGATCTTGCAGCATTTAATTGTGTATTTGCTGCGTCATTATTATCAGAGTAATTTCCACCATAAGTTTGACCACTTGCCGATAGAGGATCTGGATCAAATATCATTCCCGTTCCGTCTACCAAAAAGGAAACAGCGGCACTTTTTTTTGATTCCGAAGTTTTTTCAGCATGTTTTACGGGAGTGCTGGAAGAACCATTTCCTGTTGATTTTTTAATTTTAGCATGTGGATTACGTTTGATCGATATTTCTTCTGCCTTCAATACTTCTCCTGTTTGTGCATCAATAATAACTTCCCAGTATCCAACAGGGGTTGTAGCACTAATTCTGTTAACATATACTAATCGGGTAGCATCCATTTTATTGTACACATATAACTTAGATTCTTCTCTAGAAAAGTTTCCTTGTGCATTAATGTGTGATTTGGCAATATCCAGAGCCGAAGTTTTAAACACTGCTGGAGCTGTGTTTATTTTTGAAACCCTATCATCAAAGTTATTAGCGACGTTAGTAATTTTATTTTTTTTAGATATGTGAATAGTTATTTCAGTATCATATACAGGCACACCATTAATAGTTTGCTGATATCTAAGAGTATGTCCTGATAAACTACTTCTAGAAGCTCGTAGTATAAAATTGTCATCATTGGCAATTTTAAGATTCGTTCGGTTTTTTTCTATCCAGTCACGACCAATTTGATCTGGCGTTTTTTGTGCGTAAGCAAAAGAAAATATAACCATTGCAATAACGGTCATCATATAATTTTTACTCATAATGATTTCTGTTGTTTTTGTTATGTTTAAAAATGTATTGTCTATGTAATTATAACATTTGAGATCATAAAAACCCTAAATATTTTTTTATTTATTTCGTTATGTGTAAACTTGAACTATAAAAATAAACTTAATTTTACACAAAAACACACAAAAAAATGGCAACAATAACATTAAAGGGTAATGCAATAAATACAAATGGCAATTTGCCAGAAGTAGGACAGAAATCCCCTGATTTTGAATTAGTAAACACTGATTTATCTACTGCAAAATTATCTGATTATAATGGATCGCGATTGGTTCTTAATATATTTCCATCTCTGGATACAGGTATATGTGCAGCTTCAGTAAGAGAATTTAATAAAGAAGCGAGTAATTTATCTAACACTAAAGTTTTATGCATCTCCAGAGATCTTCCTTTTGCTCAAGCGAGATTTTGTGGAACTGAAGGACTTGAAAATGTTGTAAACCACTCAGATTTTGTAAATGGAAAATTTGGAAAGGATTATGGAGTAGAAATAATAGACGGGCCTATGAAAGGACTACATTCTAGAGCTGTTGTGGTTCTCGATGAACAAGGAACCGTTTTATACACAGAACAAGTACCAGAAATTGTTCAAGAACCTAATTATAAGGCTGCAATAGAAACATTGTCTTAAAAAACCTATGAGTAAAGCTTCTAAATTTATCCTTGGTAGACTGCGCGGTTGTGGATATGCCTTTAAAGGAGCCTTGTTATTACTTAAAACAGAACCTAGTATTCAGGTACAAGCTGGAATTGCTGTGATCATTACAGGACTTGGCTTTTACCTGGATATTACTTCAACAGAATGGATTTTACAAACTTTTGCAATAGGGTTAGTTATGAGTATAGAAGGCCTCAATACTACTATAGAAGCTATTGCAGATTTTATACATCCAGATTTTCATAATAAAATTGGTTTTATAAAAGATGTCGCTGCTGGAGCTGTCTTTATTGCTGCAATAACGGCTGTAATTATTGGATTATTTATTTATGTGCCTTATTTCATTTAGAAAATTTTTCAGGCATTTTTACGTTCCAATATAGATATTCGTATTTTTGCGAGAAGACATTCAAATTAATGGCTAAAAAAAAGGCAACAACAAGAAGGAAAACCACTAAAAAAGCAAAAACTAAAACTCCTTTAAAAGAAAGATTAACTATGTCAAGACAACAGAAAGTTGTTTTAGGTAGTTTTTTATTCTTTTTAGGGATAGGTCTGTTCTTTGCTTTTATATCATTTTTCTATAACTGGAAAATAGATCAAAGCGAAGTTTCTCAATTTTATAACAGATCTACTTCTGTTAAAAACTGGCTGAGTAAATTTGGCGCTTCAGTAAGTCACTTCTTTATTTATAGAGGTTTTGGAGTAGCTTCTTTAATTATCCCGGTATTAACATCTTTAACAGGAGTTTATTTATTTTTTGACTTAAGCAGAAAACGCCTTGCAGGATTTTGGTTTTGGGGTGTTTTGGTAATGTTATGGATATCAGTGGTTTTAGGATTTGTGAAAAAAGAAGGAGGACTACTAGCAGGGATTATTGGTTATGAGTCGAATGATTTCTTAAGAGATTATATAGGTTTTATAGGAACAGTATTGGTTCTGGCCTTTTTTGCTATAATATACATAGTAGTTAGACTTAAATATACTCCCGAAAAAATTACAGCTTCCATAAAAAACACTCAGAAAACAATTAATAACGATTTTGAATCTGCTGCCAAAATTAATGGAAATAAAAGTGAAAAAGTAGTATCAAAAGATGTTGATAAAGAAGTGATTGAAGAACTAGAGGTGAAAGAAACTCCTACTGTTAAGGTTTCTGAAACTCTTAAAACAAAAGAGAACACTTCTAATGTTCAGGATTTAAATGTACAACCTACTATTAATGAGTTCTATAAGGACCCTGATAATAGATCAAATGATATCCCGGAGAAACTAATTATCAAATCCGAAGACAATCCCGAGGATATTGCCATGGAGGTTGAAACAGTGGTCGAAGAAGAGGTAGTAGAAAACTTAAGTGATAAATTGGTAAAAGATTTTGGAGAATTTGATCCAAAACTTGAATTGGGTAATTATAAGTTCCCTACTATAGAATTATTAAAAGATTATTCTGGACAAACAGGAGGAATTACAATTGATCAGGGAGAACTTGAAGAAAATAAAAATCGTATAGTTGAAACGCTTAAAAACTATAAGATTGAAATTGCTCAAATTAAAGCTACAGTTGGACCAACGGTTACACTTTATGAAATTGTGCCGGAAGCAGGAATAAGAATTTCGAAAATTAAAAACCTGGAAGATGATATAGCACTTTCTCTGGCCGCTTTGGGGATACGTATTATTGCTCCAATACCTGGTAAAGGAACTATTGGTATCGAGGTACCAAATAAAAATTCAACGATTGTATCCATGAGATCAGCAATCGCTGCCTCAAAGTTTCAAAATGCAGAGATGGAATTACCATTATCTTTAGGAAAAACGATCTCAAACGAAACATTTGTAGCTGATTTAGCAAAAATGCCACACTTATTAATGGCAGGAGCAACAGGGCAAGGTAAATCTGTTGGGCTTAATGCTATTCTGACATCTTTGCTTTATAAAAAACATCCTGCCGAAGTAAAATTTGTTTTGGTAGATCCTAAGAAAGTAGAACTTACACTATTTAATAAAATAGAGCGTCATTACTTGGCAAAACTACCAGATACAGAAGAGGCAATTATAACAGATAACACCAAGGTTATTAATACACTTAATTCATTGTGTATCGAAATGGATGCTCGTTATGATCTGCTTAAACAAGCGATGGTAAGAAATATTAAAGAGTATAATACTAAGTTTAAAGCAAGAAAACTCAATCCTGAAAATGGACATAGATTTTTACCTTATATAGTTCTGGTAGTCGATGAATTTGCAGACTTGATTATGACTGCAGGAAAAGAAGTAGAAACACCTATCGCTAGACTTGCTCAATTGGCAAGAGCTATTGGAATACATCTTATTATAGCTACTCAGCGACCATCTGTAAATGTGATAACAGGTATGATTAAAGCCAATTTCCCTGCGAGAATTGCATTTAGAGTAACTTCTAAGATCGATTCTCGTACAATATTAGACACAGGAGGAGCCGATCAATTGATAGGACGAGGAGATATGTTATATACTCAAGGAAATGACCTGGTAAGGATACAGTGTGCTTTTGTAGATACCCCAGAAGTAGAGAGGATTACTGAGTATATAGGTAGTCAAAAAGCTTATCCTGATGCACATTTATTGCCGGAATATGTAGGGGAAGAAAGTGGCACAAGTCTTGATATAGATGTAAAAGATCGCGATAAACTTTTTAAAGAAGCAGCAGAAGTAATTGTCACAGCACAACAAGGATCGGCGTCTTTATTACAACGAAAGTTAAAACTAGGGTATAACCGTGCAGGTAGATTGATAGATCAATTAGAAGCTGCAGGAATAGTTGGCCCTTTTGAAGGAAGTAAAGCGAGACAAGTATTAGTTACTGATTTAATAGCTCTTCAGCAATTGTTAGATGAAGAAAAATAGCTTAGGGCTAAATAGAATAAATAATTAAATTAAAAGAAGAAACGAATAAATGATGAAAAATATAATACTTCTATTATTTGCATTTTGTATTACTACAACACAAGCACAAAGTGCTAAAGAACTTTTGGATGAGGTTTCTCAAAAAGTTCGAAGTTATGATAATATTGTTATAGGGTTTAAATATGCTCTTAATAATCCTGCTGAAAATGTATCCCAAGAAACAAGAGGAGATGTTACACTTCGAGGAAATAAGTATTTGCTTAATTTAATGGGAACTGCTCAGTTATATGATGGAAAAAAATTATACGTTATTATTCCCGAAGATGAAGAGATTAATATTTCATCTCAAAACGAAGAAGAGGATAACAGCGTAACTCCCTCAAAGATGTTGACATTTTATGAAGAAGGATACACTTATAAAATGGATATTGTACAAAATGTAAGTGGTAGAAAAATCCAATTTGTAAAACTTATACCGATCGACTCTAAGAGTGATTTAAAAGAAATACTGCTAGGAATAGATAAGGAAACCAAGCATATTTATAAAATGATTCAAATACAGAACAATGGTACTAATGTTACTATAACAGTAAATAGTTTTAAAACAAATCAGCCATTATCTGAGAAATTATTCATGTTTGACGAATCAAAATATGAAAATTATTACATCAATCGTCTAGATTAAATATATCTTTGAATAAATTTGATAATATAACAAAACCTTTGTCCCGAATCGTTTCGGGACTTATTTATAGGTAAAGAATTGAACGTGTGAAAATACTTGATAGATATATATTAACCACTTTTTTAAAGACATTTTTTCCGCTCTTTATAATTATTATGTTTATTCTTTTACTGCAAACTATTTGGTTATTTATATCAGAATTGGCAGGTAAAGATTTAGATGTTTCAGTAATTATTAAATTTCTGACGTTTGCAACACCACGACTTATTCCAATGGTTTTGCCACTTACTATTCTGTTAACTTCGATAATGATTTTTGGTAATTTTGCAGAAAATTATGAGTTCGCGGCAATGAAGTCCTCAGGAATATCACTTCAGAGAGCTATGAGAACGCTATCTGTTTTTATATTTTTTGTGGGTATTGGAGCTTTTCTTTTTTCTAATACAGTTATTCCTTCTTCAGAAAAAAGGTTTGTAAATCTCAGGAAAAACATTGTAAAAGTAAAACCAGCTATGGTAATCACCCCGAATCAATTTAATGATTTAGGGGATATCAATATTAAGGTTGGAGAAAAATATGGAGAGAACGATGAATTTCTCAAAGATATAATTATACATAAAAAAGCAGCACGACCTGGTAATTTTACTGTAATTAAAGCAGTAGATGGAGAATTAAAAGGGAGTATAGATTCTGATCTGATTACCTTGATTCTTAATGATGGTAATTATTATGATGAGATTCAACAAAAATCTCCTAAAAGAAGAAAAAAGCTACCTTTTGCAAAAACACATTTCGAACAATATGTACTCAATATGGATCTGTCTTCTCTAGATAATGTAGATATGGATGAACAACAGTATAAAAAAGGGTATAATATGCTTAACGTAACAGGATTACGTTATGAGATAGACACGTTGTCTCTAAAAGTTAATGAAGAACTTAGGTCAACCAGGGATGATATTAATAAAAGAAATGGTTTTAATGAGTTAAATAAAAATTTAAAAGTAGATACTTTAAAGAAAAAAGAGGTGGATACATTAGATTTTAAAGATCATTTTACTACAAAAGAAAAAATGCAGATTTATAATCTTGCTTTTTCAAGTACCGATGGTAGTCTGCGTAAACTAAATACTACAGAGAAGAATCAAGAAATAAAAAGGCGAGCATTAAATAAATATGAGATGTCATTGCATAATAAATATGCTTTAGGAATTGCTTGCATATTATTGTTTTTTGTTGGGGCGCCTTTGGGAGCAATTATTCGTAAAGGAGGTTTAGGTTTGCCAATAGTAATAGGAGTTGTACTGTTTTTAACGTATCATTTTATAGGTATTTTTGCAAAAAATAGTGCAGAAGAAGGAGGGATACCACCATTTTTAGGATCTTGGCTTTCTACATTTATTATTTTCCCGCTGAGTATATTCTTAACATACCGAGCTACAACAGATCAAGGTTTTTTTAGTTTTGATAACTTTATACAACCAATTAGAGATTTCTTTGAAAAAAGAAAGTCTAAAAAGGAAAAGAAAAAAGGCTTATAATTAATGTCAATCCAACAATTATTTTAATCAATTACAAAAGGATCAAGATGATTATAAATTGATGGATATTTAATCCATCAGATAATTCACTTGGGAGTTCTTCAAAAGAATTATATAAATTACCTTTGTCCTTTAATTTACAATATTACAATTATGTCGCAGGTTGCTAAGACTAAAAATAAAATACAATTAAATTCGATTCAAGAAGCTATAGATGATATCCGTCAGGGTAAGGTAGTTATAGTAGTTGATGATGAAGATAGAGAGAATGAAGGAGATTTTATTGCAGCGGCAGAGAAAGTAACGCCAGAAATGATCAATTTTATGGCTACTCATGGAAGGGGTTTGATATGCGCTCCTTTAACTCAAGATCGTTGTGAAGAATTGGATCTCAATATGATGGTTCAAAATAATACCGTATTACACGAAACTCAATTTACAGTATCTGTAGATTTAATCGGAAATGGATGTACTACAGGGATTTCAGTTCACGATAGGTCAAAAACTATTAAAGCGCTTGTTGATGATAATACCAAACCACATCATTTAGGTAGGCCAGGTCATATTTTTCCATTAAGAGCTAAGAACGGAGGCGTTTTAAGACGTACCGGACATACTGAAGCTGCGGTAGATTTGGCAAGACTTGCCGGTTTAGAACCAGCAGGGATTTTAGTAGAAATATTAAATGAGAACGGTACAATGGCAAGATTACCTCAGTTGGTTGAGGTAGCCAAAAAATTTGATCTTAAACTAATATCTATAGAGGATTTGGTTGCGTATCGTATGCAACATGATTCTTTGATAGAAAAGAAAGAAGATTTTGATATTGTTACTCGTTTTGGTAAATATAGATTAAGAGCCTATAAACAAACTACCAATAATCAAATCCATATTGCTCTTACATTAGGTAATTGGGCTGAGAATGAACCGGTTTTAACCAGGATCAATTCCACATTGTTTAATAATGATATTTTAGGAACCCTTACCAATAACGCTGATAAGCGTTTGGACGCAATGTTTCAACGTGTTAATTCAGAGGGTAAAGGGGCAATATTATTTATTAATCAAGAGAGCCAATCACTTAATCTACTTAATCGATTAAGTGAATTAAAAGAAATTCAAAATGGAGAAGATGTAATAAAAGCTCCTAAAATTGCAATGGATTCTAAAGATTTTGGAATCGGAGCACAAATATTACACGACCTTAATATTCATAAATTAAGATTAGTCTCTAATTCAGTACAACAAAAACGTGTTGGAATGATAGGATATGGTCTTGAAATTGTAGAATACGTAGAGTATTAATCTACTCTTTTTAAGCTTCTTGTAAAATACTTTTGAAAGCTTCAATCATTTTTGAAGCTCTTTCCTGAACTTCTGCTTCAGACCAACTAATTTTGATCAAACAAGATATAGTTCGACTCATCCAGGCATCACTAGCATCAAATGATCTTTTGTTTTTTTGTAGTCCTTCTTGTATTTCTTGAGAAAACTTAGTTAGAGATTTCTGATCTAACAGATGTTCCCATTTTTTATAATAATGCCAATTGTTATTGTACCAGTAGAAACAGGCGTCAACTCCGTATTGTCCTAATGCTTTGTGAGCTTTTTGAGCAAGTTCTTCATCAGGTAAAAAGATACTTAAGAAAGCATAACTTTCTTCACCGGTATCAGGAACACGTCTAAAACTAACTTCGGGTATAGAAGAGAGAGCATTTCTTAATATTGTATAATTCTTTTTCTGCAGAGCAATCGTATGATCTAACTTACGTAATTGCGCAATTCCGACGGCAGCGTTGAGTTCTGATATTCTATAGTTATACCCAAGAAAAGGATGTGTTTCTGCTCCTCGATCATTACCTACATGATCGTGTCCGTGATCCTGATATTTATGAGCATTGTCTGCATATTGTTGCGAATTAGTTATTAATCCTCCTCCTTCACCACAGGTAACTGTTTTTACATAGTCAAAAGAAAAACAACCTAAATCTCCATAACTTCCTAATGGCTTACCGTTATATGAACCGCCAATAGCTTGACAAGCATCTTCTAATAAAATTAAATTATGTTTGTCACAGATTGCTTTCAAACTTTTAAGATCTGCCATTGATCCACACATATGGACTGGCATAACGACTTTGGTTTTTGGAGTGATTGCTGCTTCAACAGCTTTTGGATCTAGGGTTAGTGTGTCATCAATATCACAAAGAACAGGAACAGCCCCAACGGATAGGATAGCTTCAAAACTAGCTACAAAAGTAAAAGTGGGCATAATTACTTCATCACCAGCACCGATTCCTGCAGAAGCCAGGGCTACCGTTAATGCAGAAGTTCCGCTAGAAACTACTTGAGCGTACTTGGTTTGCATTTTAGTTGCCAGATCTTTTTCTAATTCTAATGCTTTATAATGACCGTTTCGATTACCGTCAAATCCATAACGCATTAAAACTCCATTATCTAAGACATCCTGAACTTCTTTTCTTTCTTCGTCTCCAAATAATTCAAATCCTGGCATAGCTGTGTGATTATATTTAAAAATGCTTTTCGGCAAAAATACCGAAAAGAGTCAGTATTCTAATAGAGAAAAACCAACTTTCTTGAATAGGTTAGGTGTTTTTCTTAAACCTAGCGCTTTATAGATTTAGAATCAAATAGATACTAAAACAAAATAACTGTATCTTCAATCGGTCGTCTTACCTTTTTAAAATCAGCAAACATATCATCTTCTGCTCGGTAACCTATTGGTAAAACAAGTACAGAAGTAAGCTCAAGTTTTTTAAGGTCTAAAATCTCATCATATTTTTCGGGGATAAAGCCTTCCATAGGACAAGCATCTATTTTTTCCAGGGCACAAACAGTTAATATATTTCCAAGCGCTAAATAAGCTTGTTTAGCAGCCCAGTTCGAAATTTCTTCAACGGGTTTGCTTTTAAAGGAATCTACCAGTTGATCACGGAAAGGTTTTAAAACTTCTTCAGGGGTATTGCGTGTGTTTTTTACATTATCAAAATGCTTTTGAATATAGTTTTCACTTACCGTATTTTCGATACAAAAAACCAACAGGTGAGAAGCTTCTGCAACCTGTTGTTGATTCCAGGAATGCTCTGTTAGCTGTTTTTGAAGCTCCTTGTCTTTTATGACGAGTAATCTAAGAGGTTGCAACCCATAAGAGGTTGCTGTTAGATTAAAAGCTTCTGAAAGTATATCTATTTTTTCTTTTGGAAGAATTTTAGTGGAGTCAAATTTTTTGGTAGCATAGCGCCAGCGTAAACTTTCTATAATATTCATTCGAAGTTTTTTTAATATACTGCAAAGATACTAGGATAACATTTACCTTTGGTATGTATAACCATAAGAAAAAATTATATCCCGATTATATGAACTCTATAGAAGAATTGATTGAAAAATCAGAAACACGAATTTTTAAAGCTGTGTTTCCTAATACTACAAATCATTATGAAACTTTATTTGGAGGTACTGCTTTACAATTAATGGATGAAGTGTCTTTTATTTGCGCAACGCGTTTTAGTAGAAAAAAAGTTGTCACCATTTCAACTGATAAAATTGATTTTGAAAAACCCATTCCTGAAGGTACAATTATTGAACTAGTAGCAAAAGTATCAGAAGTGGGCAGAACTAGTTGTAATGTAAAAGTGGATATATATAAAGAAGATATGTATAGTTATGACCGAGAAATAGCTGTTTCTGGTCATTTTAAATTTGTAGCTGTGGATAATAATAAAAAGCCGATACCTATAATCGAAGGTAGATAATGTGCGTATAACAAAAAAGCACATTGATTTTAATGTGCTTTTTTGTTATATATTTTAAAGTATTAAAATCTATTTTTCTGATAATTGTTTGATCTTAATTCTGAAAGCTGCAAAGATTAATGTCATAAAAGGACTTAACCAATTGAAAATTGCAAAAAAGAAATAATCAACAACAGGTACTCCTAATACTCCACTTTGATATGCACCACAGGTATTCCAGGGAACTAAAACTGATGTCACCGTTCCTGAATCTTCAAGAGTACGACTTAAGTTTTCTGGAGCTAGTCCTTTATCTTTAAATGCTTTGGCATACATTCTACCAGGAACTACAATAGCTAGATATTGATCAGAAGCTGTAACATTTAATGCTAAACAACTCGCAACGGTACTTGCAAAAAGTCCAAAAACAGAATCAAACAGATTAAGAAGCGCCTTACTTATTCTGGCCAGAGCGCCAATAGCATCCATAACGCCTCCAAATACCATTGCACATATAATTAACCATATAGTACCTAACATACCGTTCATTCCGCCAGAGGTAAATAAATCGTTAAGTTCAGCACTAGATGTTTCGATACTTACATCAACAGTCATAGCTTTCATAACACCAATATAAGCTGCGTTAAATGTAAAATCTTTACTATCCGCAATACTCATTACGATTTCTGGTTGAGCAATAATTGCTGCAATTCCGCCCAGTAATGTCCCAGCTAATAGAGCAATTAAAGGAGGGGTTTTTTTGATAATCAAACCAATAACAAGCACTGGTACAAGAAATAACCACGGAGAAATATTAAAAGCACTTTTAATGGCTGCTAACTGTCCACCAATCTCTGGTGTTCCAGAAGTATTAAGAGTAAAGCCAATAATGATAAAAACGATTAACGTGACTACAATAGTTGGTACTGTTGTATATGTCATATATTTGATATGCGAAAATAATTCTCCACCAGCCATAGCTGGAGCCAAGTTTGTAGTATCAGATAAGGGAGACATTTTATCTCCAAAATACGCTCCAGAAATTACAGCTCCTGCTGTCATACCAAGAGAGATTCCTAAAGTATCACCAATTCCTATCAATGCAATACCTACTGTGGCAGAAGTTGTCCAGGAACTACCTGTGGCAATAGAAATAATAGCACATATGATTACACATGCAGGTAGAAATATTGTGGGATTAAGAATCTGTAAACCATAATAGATCATAGTTGGTATAATACCACTAATTAGCCAAGTTCCGGCAAGAGATCCCACCATCAGTAATATTAATAAAGCTCCTGTAGTGGATTTTACATTTTTAGCAATCTCCTCCATCATTTGCTTATAAGAGACCTTATTAAAGAAACCTACAATGGCAGCTACAGCTGCTCCCAGAAGTAAGATAAATTGATTACTTCCGCTCAGAGCATCATCTCCAAATGCATATGTTACATTGTAAAATAACATTCCTACTAAAGCTATAATAGGAATCAATGCTTCCCAAATGTTTAGTTCTTTGTTTTCAATAATTTCTTCATTTTGGGGTTTAGAAGGAGTGATGTTTTGACTTTCCATATACCGAATTCATAATTTTAAGGATGTAATGTTACGATATTAATAAAATTTATGCAACGTCTACATAAGTTTAATCTTAATAAATTAGAGAATACAAACAATACTTTATGTGTACATAATAAGATAAAATTGTATTTAATCGATGTTTTAGGTGTTTAATCGGTTTTTTGTAAAGTGTTTGCCTTTGATTTTAATTAAAAAACGTGATCCTATAATATCTTTGTACCAGAGATAAGAAGTAAAGGAAAGTTTATAATTGTTTGTTTAAGTTAATGCCCCAAATTTGGAAGATATCCTACAGAATTAATATCCCCAAGCTAATAAGCCTCATACCCCAATGAGGCTTCTTTTTTTAATAATAATCAGTACTTTCTTTAATTTTATTTAAATAATTCTTTTATAATGAGATAATTTGATGAAAATGTTTTTAAGCGATTAAAAATGCTTTTAATCGGATATTTTAATGAATTCGAAGTTTGTCTTTGTAAGATAATTTCGAAAATGATTTATTTTTGAAGTATTAAAAATACTATATAACAATATTAGTATGGATAATAAAATTTGATTAGCTGTTTTGCCCTGAAACTTTTTCGCCCCAATTGATGAGCCTCATACCCCAAGAGGCTTTTTTATTTGTTAAAAAGTAACGAGTTTCATTTTTTATACAGAAATTAGTCAAAAACTAGAATGATGTCATCTACGTATATTAGGGGGTTGGAGTTGTTTCTTTTGTTTGTTTTGCTTCCTGTGAGTTTCTTATTAAATTATCCCATACAGATTAAGATAGGGTTTACCTTAATTGGGTTTGTATATATATTAATTCTCTTAAAGAGATCGGGGCTTTTAAAATTTAGATTTCCTGGCAAAGAATATTGGAAACCTTTTTGGAAAGCAACCGTTATCAAATTATTGGTGGTAATAGTTGTTACAACTTTATATGTTACTTGGATAGCACCTGATAAATTATTTTCTGTATTGGTTAAAAAACCAGAATTATGGATAATTATTCTTTTTGTGTATACGTTTCTTTCAGTTTGGCCTCAGGAAATAATTTACAGAACTTTTTTTTATGATAGATATGAAAGATTAGTATCTAATAAATGGTTACTTATTTTTATTAATGCCTTATTGTTTTCTCTTGCTCATATTTTTTTAAAAAGCTTTTTGGTACAATTACTAACTTTTATAGGAGGATTATTATTTGCTTTTACATATCAAAAAACCAAATCAACAACCTTGGTTTCTATAGAACATGCTATATATGGAAATTGGTTATTTACAGTTGGAATGGGAGAGATGCTAGCTTTTCCAGGAGCAGAATAATAGCTTAAGAATTTAAATAAATTATTAATTGTTGAACTGCTTTTCCTCTATGACCTATGCTATTTTTTTCGGATAAAGGCAGTTCTGCAAATGTTTGAGAATATCCAGAAGGCATAAATATGGGGTCATATCCAAAACCTTTATTTCCTTGTTTTTTTTCTGTAATTAAACCATCACAAATGCCTGTGAATTTTTCCAGAGTGTCTCCAACCGCCAGAGCAATGACAGTTTTAAATCGAGCATTACGATTTTTCTTTTCCTTTAATTCTGTGAGAAGTTTGTTCATATTTGCGTCCGCATCTTTTTGACTTCCTGCATATCTGGCAGAATATACGCCAGGAGCACCGTCAAGAGATTCAACTTCAAGCCCGGTATCATCGGCAAAGCAATCATAGCCATAATTTTGTTTGATATACTCAGCTTTTTGTATGGCATTACCTTCTATAGTAGCTGAAGTCTCTGGGATATCTTCAGTACATCCAATTTCAGAAAGACTTAATAATTTTATATGTGAAGGAACCAATGCCTGAACCTCTTTTAATTTATTTAAATTATTAGTAGCAAATACTAGTTTCATTTCTAGATCTTTTATAAGTCTTTGTTATTATGCTTCGGCATCAAAATCAGTAATCCATTTACCTTGTACTTTCAGGACTTGCTCAATTACATCTCTTACACATCCTTTTCCTCCTTTTTTATATGAAACATATTTTGATGCTTCTTTGATTTCTGCTACAGCATCTTGAGGACAAGTTGGTAAACCTACCATTTCCATAACCGGTAGATCAGGAATGTCATCACCCATATAAAGTACATTTTCGATTTTGATATTATAATTACTCATATACTCATCTAGTTGCTCTACTTTATGATGAGCTCCAAGATAAATATCAGTGATACCGAGTCCTTTTAAACGTTTTCTTACTCCTTCATTTTTGCCACCAGAAATAATACATACATTATAGCCTTGTTGTATAGCTGTCTTTAAAGCATATCCATCTTTGATATTCATGGTTCTTAGTAACTCTCCGTCTGTATTGATGATAACTGTTCCATCTGTCAGTACACCATCTACATCAAAAATGAAAGTAGTGATATGGTTCAAATATTCTTTATAGCTTTTTTCCATATTTAGATTGTATAGCCTCTGTTAAGGTTTTATATATTTTTATTTGTGTAGGATCTTCTAATATTTTTAAATGCCTGTCAATTGTTTTACTGTCTTTGCGAATAGCGGGTCCTGTTTGTGCTTCGTCCGGATTCATATTCGTTGCTTTGCCAGCTGTTTCTATAATCAAGGGATGTAAAATTTCAAAAGGAACTTGATGTGTCTCACAGATATCTTTTCCTGTAGACATTAGGTAATTCGTAAAGTTATTTACAAAAACTGCAGATACATGTAAAACATTGCGTTGTTCTGATGAGATAGAGTATATTTTATTAGACAAGGTAGAAGCCAGTTTTTTTAAAGTAGTCTCATCATCTTTATTTTCAGCTTCTATACAGAAAGGAATTTCCTGAAAATTAACTTCTTTTTCTTTACTAAATGTTTGTAGCGGATAAAATACACCTCTTCTATTAGTATTGTGTATTGATTTCATAGGTATACTTCCAGAAGTATGAACTACTAATCGATTTTGAAAAGATAGATTTGTAGAAACTTCTTCAATAGCATTATCACTTAAAGCTAAAATATAAACATCTGCTTCTTGTAATAGGTTTAAATCTTTAACTACAGTTGTTTTTTGTTTATCAGAATCCCATACAATTCCTTTTCTATTGTAGCATTGTATAATTTGTACAGAAGATTCTTTTTTTAAACCAGCGTATAAATGCTGAGCTACATTTCCTGCACCAAGAATTACTACTCTAATCATTCGGCTAAAATAAGGAAGAAACCTTAAAATGCACAATAATACTTTTTACGTTTTTCTAAATTATTTCTATTATAAAAAAGAATAGATGATTTTTTAAAAAGCTTCTGATTATATAAAAATCAATTACTTTTTAGTGCTGTTTTTATCATAAAATCATTGCATTTTATGGTATGAATTCTTCTTTCTCAATGGATAAGAACAATAGAATATAGTGGTATAAATACATACTTCTGTTAAAACCATTAAAACGAAAGAAAATAATGCAATATTATCCTGTCAAAAAGATTAAATTTGCCGAGTTAAAATTACAGTTGTTATGCAGGAAAAGCTTATAAGCATTATATTCTCCACAAAATTAATGGCCATTTTATTTATTGTTTTTGCAACATCTATGGGAATAGGTACTTTCTTAGAAGATGCTCACGGTACTACAGCCGCAAGAATATGGATATATAATACGTGGTGGTTTGAAGCAATTATGGTATTCTTTGCCATTAATTTCTGCGGTAATATTGCTCGTTATCGTTTGTATAAAAGAGAGAAATGGCCTACTTTATTATTACACGTATCTTTTATATTAATTATTGTTGGAGCGTTTGTAACAAGATATATTAGTTATGAAGGTGTTATGCCTATTCGAGAAGGAGAAACTACATCCGTATTTCTTTCTGAGAAAACATACTTAACAATATTCTTAGACGGAGAAATTGATGGAAAAGCTCGAAGACGTATTATTTCTGAACCATTAGAATTGGCAGAAGCTACAGCTAATAATTTTACAATAAATACTGATTACAATAAGCAACCTGTTACTATTCAATATAAGAATTATATTCAGGGTGCCGAAATGGGGTTAGTAGAAACAGAAGATGGCGAGAATTATTTAAAAATTGTTGAAGCAGGAGATGGTAATAGACACGATCATTTCTTAAAAGAAGGAGAAGTATCTAACATTCATAATGTTTTAATAAGCTTCAATAAGCAAGTTCAGGGAGCAATTAATATTATCTATAAGGATGATGAATATATGATTGATTCTCCTTTTGATGGATCATACCTTAGAATGGCAGATCAAAAACAAGGATTGTTGTTTAAAGATAGTATTCAACCTCTTAACTTACGTTCTCTTTATCAAACAGCCGGAATGCAATTTGTAATTCCGGATCCTGTAACGACCGGTAAATATGATGTTGTTCCTATAGAAATTAAAGATAAAGGTCAACAAGATGCATTAATATTTAATGTTTCCACTGGAAACGAATCAAAAGAAGTAAAACTCTTAGGAGGAAAAGGATATAACAATAACATGACCAAAATAGAATTAGGAGGTCTTGATATGTATTTTGCATATGGTTCTAAAGAACTAGAATTACCATTTGCTTTAAAACTGAATGATTTTATTGCAGAAAAGTATCCAGGTACACAAAACGTTTATAAATCTTTTAAAAGTAAAGTAGATATTGTAGATAATAATATGTCCAGACCTTATGAGATTTATATGAACCACGTATTGGATCATAAAGGGTATCGTTTTTTTCAAGCTTCTTTTGACCAAGATGAAAAAGGTACCGTTTTATCCGTTAATCATGATCGCTGGGGAACCTGGATTACCTATGCAGGATATATGTTATTATATCTTGGGTTAATGTTAATTCTTTTTATAAGAGGATCACGATTTAAAGACTTAGAAGATATGTTGAGCAAAGTAAAATCTAAAAAGAAAGCATTGACAGTATTTCTTGCGATATTGGTATCTACCTTTTCTTTTGGACAGCAACAGCCAAATCATTCTGATCATTTAAATGTTTTACCAAGTAAAGAAAAACTTGATTCCATTATAAAGGCAAATGTTGTTGATGCAGAACATGCTGCTAAGTTTGGAAGTATTGTTATTCAGGACGAACGAGGAAGGATGAAACCAGTAAATACTTTTTCGTCAGAATTGCTTCGTAAATTAAGTAAAAAAGATACATATGAAGGTCTGAATGCTGATCAGGTATTTGTTTCTATGGTAGAAAATCCTTTTATCTGGTACAGTGTACCAATTATAGAAATTCAGAGAGAAAATGATAGTATTCGTAAAATTTTAGGCGTTCCTAAAACCGAAAGGAGAGTATCTTTAATTGACCTGGTAGAGGACGATGGGTCCTATAAGCTAGCACCATATCTGGAGAAAGCAAGTAGTACAAATACTCCAAGTAGTTTTGAAAAAGATTTCCTAAAAACGCACGAGAAATTTTACCTTTTAAATCAAGCTTTAGGAGGAGGGATTCTTAGAGTTTTTCCCGTACCAGAAGATGAAGGCAATAAATGGGTTTCTGTTCCGCAATTAAATGAAGTAAAATTTAGCGGAATGGATTCTGTATATACTCGCCAGATTATTCCTATATATAGGCAGTCATTAGCCGAAGCAAGAAAAACAGGAGATTATAGTAGACCAGATCAATATGTAGAGAGTATAAAGAGCTTTCAGGAAAAATATGGTAGTGAAGTATTACCATCTGAAGAAAAAATAAAAGCAGAGATTGCTCTAAATAAGTATGATATCTTTAGAACATTGTATAGATATTATATGATGATCGGATTGTTTTTAATGATTTTCGTGATATTTAGAATATTTAAAGAATCTAAAGTAATAAGAGCTTTGATTAATGGAACCATAGGTTTGGTAATTTTACTCTTCATTGCTCATACTGCTGGTCTAATAATTCGTTGGTATGTTTCGGGTCATGCACCTTGGAGTGATGCTTATGAATCTATGATTTATGTTGCCTGGATGACATTGGCAATAGGTCTTGCGTTTGGTAAGCGAAGTAATCTTACTATTGCAGCAACAACCTTTGTGGCAGCCATAATATTATTCTTTGCTCATCAAAACTGGACAGATCCAGCAATAGCAAATCTACAACCTGTTTTGGACTCTTATTGGGTATTGATTCATGTATCTATTATTGTAGGTAGTTATGGTCCATTCTTTGTCGGAGCAATTTTAGGAATTCTTGCCTTATTATTAATGATTATGACTACTTCTTCTAATAAGAAGAGAATGGATCTTAATATCAAAGAGATAACCATTGTTAATGAAATGGCTCTTACTATTGGTTTAGTTATGTTAACCATAGGAAATTTTCTTGGTGGAATGTGGGCTAATGAAAGTTGGGGTAGATATTGGGGCTGGGACCCAAAAGAGACCTGGGCACTAGTGAGTATTATGATATATGCCTTTGTAATTCATATGCGTTTAGTACCTGGATTACGTAGTAGATGGTGGTATAACTTAATGTCGGTAATTGCAGTTTATAGTATTTTAATGACATATTTTGGAGTGAATTTTTACCTTAAAGGATTGCATTCTTATGCAAGCGGAGATAAAGTAATTACTCCTAATTCTGTATATTATTCTGTTGTTTTTCTAGCAATTTTAGGAGCCATTTCTTATTGGAGGTATAAAGTTCATTATAAGAAATAAATAAGATCGCACATTTAGTGATCTGAAATACCCAAAAATAACTATACAAAAACTATACAAGCTCTTTTTTTTAAAAATACAAGAGTTGTATTAGGATTATATCTAATATTTTTATGATTTTTTAACAGAATCATTAAAATCTTAATATGGGTATTATATCTTTTATTGGCTTTACACTTTTAGTTGCAATCATATCATATATTGCTACTAGAAAGACTGATGAAAATTCTTCTGATGGTTATTTCTTAGGGGGTCGTAGTTTGACAGCAGTAGTAATAGCGGGATCATTATTATTGACCAATCTGTCAACCGAACAAATAGTTGGTTTAAATGGTCAATCTTTTACAGAAGGAATTCTGGTAATGGCTTGGGAGACTCTTGCTGCAATTGCAATGGTGGTTACGGCAATATTTTTATTACCCAGGTATTTAAAAGGAGGAATCACTACTGTTCCGCAATTCTTAGAAAGACGATATGATGTTACTACCAAAGCAATAACTTCAGGCTTATTCTTAACAGGGTATGTAGTAGTGTTTTTACCAATAGTTTTATACTCTGGTTCATTAGCAATAAGTACTATGTTCGATGTTCCCGGATTATTAGGAGTTTCTAAAGAAGCTTCGATCTGGATTTGTGTGATTGGTATAGGAATAACCGGTTCGATTTATGCTATTTTTGGAGGTTTAAAAGCGGTTGCGGTTTCTGATACTATTAATGCAGTAGGTTTATTGATAGGAGGTATCATGATTCCTGTATTTGGACTGTTAGAAATAGGAAGCGGGAGCATTTCTGAAGGTATAACTAGGTTAATGGCAACCCATCCCGAAAAATTCAATGCGGTAGGTTCCAGCGATTCTTCAATACCTTTTGCTACTATCTTTACGGGAATGATGCTAGTTCAGTTGTTCTATTGGGGTACTAACCAAGCTATAATCCAGAGAGCATTAGGAGCAAAGAACCTTAAAGAAGGACAAAAAGGGCTCTTATTAGGTGCTTTTCTTAAAATACTAGGACCAATTATAGTGGTGTTACCAGGGATTATAGCATATTATCTTTTTAAAGGAGAGTTAGCTGTAGCGGATGAAGCATACCCTACATTGGTGAGTAAAGTATTACCAGCTTCGCTAGTTGGTTTTTTTGCAGCAGTTTTATTTGGAGCAATTTTAAGTTCGTTTAACAGTGCTTTAAATAGCTCAGTAACACTTTTTGGTTTAGATATTTATAAAGAATATATAAATAAAGAAGCGAGTGAGAAGCAAGTCGTAAAAGCCGGAAAGGGTTTTGGAATCTTATTAGCATTATTAGCTATGATTGTAGCTCCATTTATAGCAAAAGCAGGAAGTCTGTTTGAATATCTACAAGAAGTAAACGGCATCTATAGTATTCCTATATTAACAATTATTGTTGTGGGATACCTTACCAAGAAAGTTCCAGCGATCGCCGGTAAAATAGGAATCATATCTGGATCAATATTGTATATAATTAGTCAATTTGTTATAAAACCAATTGTTAAAAATAACGCTATTGAATCAGCAAAAGTGAGTGGTATAACAGATGTAGCAGAACTAGATGCTATAGCAGATTCATCATACCCTCATTTCTTACATGTAATGGCGATTCTTTTTGTTCTTAATGTAATAATTATGTTGATTATAGGAAAATTATATCCAAGAGAACAAGCTTATGAACAAGAATACACGAAGGAGGTTGATATCACTCCTTGGAAGTATACAAAAATAGTTGGAGTAATTATATGTCTGATTGTAATCAGTACCTATATTTATTTTAATTAGAATATACTTTTACAATTTAAAGTTAGAATAGTTTTTAGTTTCAAAAATTCAATTTAAATCAGTTATGAAGCTAAAAACTATTCTATTTTCTTACCTAATTATTTCCAAAACAAGTAATAATATTATCTTAATACATAATGATATAAAAATTCAAAGTTGTTTGTTAACTATTTATCGCTGAATGGATAACAATTTATTTTTGTCTTTAGAATTTTACTACAAATTAACATTTGTTAGTAAAATTTAACATTTCATAGATAATTTTTAGCTCTTTAACGTTTTTCATTTTTTTTTCTTTTTTAACATTTATTAAATGTTAATATTTGTGTAGGAAAAGGGAAAACTTTAGGGAGCAAAATCTTCAATTTTTGTTTCGGGGGAAGATCCTAAAGTTTTAAAATCTATTTTAATTTTTAATGTAAAATACTTTGTTCGTGTCTTTTGTAAAGTAACGAGCATGGTTATTTATATATGCTAAATACTAACAAAAATTATCAACCAAAAACCAATTAAATGATTAAAACTACTTTTTTTAAAAACAAGGAATTAAGGGGACTTACAATTCTGAGTTTGTTTTTTACAATGCTATTTCTAGCTTCATCACCTGGTTATGCCGGAACTGATGAAAACATTGAAACTAGCATAGAAGAGAGCTTTACCCGTTGGGGGAGAAATAAGAAAGAGGTTATTTTTAAAAATAACGGAGATTGTGATGTGGATATTTATATCATTACTAGATATAGATGTGATCTGGTTAAAAGATTAAAAGCAGGTCAAAGATGGACTACCAAAGTAAGAAAAGGGACTAAGTTTCATATTGTAGATGCATATGCAACAGATTTTAACAATCTACAATATGATGTTTGGTATAAAGTAAAAAGAAGCAGACAACAAGTTGTAAGTCTAGCTCCGGATTATTGTGCTGACACTTGTGAATCTTTTACGGTTAATGCTGGCGAAGACGTTTCTATTTGTGAAGAGGACGAAATTACATTACAAGCTGTAGTAAATGGTGATACAACTTGTGTTACAGAACCAGAATCTGATTGTAACCATTCTTTATATGCTTCTGGAGGATATTATAACAACTATTATCCGCATTCGAATGCAGCTTACTGTGGGAGTGGTAAAGGAGCAAAGCTATGGACCAAAAGTGGATGGGGAACATCATACGTTACTATTGATTTTGGAAGAGAAGTACCTGCAGGAACAAAGATTCATACAAGAATGAGATTAGAACATTGTTCTAATAACGGAGGGAATTATAGTAATGCAAAAATTCAAGCTTCACGTAACGGGAATAACTCATTTACTAATTTAGTACAAAGTCTTAAATTTACGAATCAACAGTATAATGAGTATACATATACCTTAAATGCTCCAGCACGTTTTATTAGAGTAATTGATAATGGAGGATGTTCTTTCTTAGTAGACTATGTTAGATATGAAATTGAAGGAACAACTAATAATACGGTTTCTTATGAGTGGGCTGGACCTGGAATCGTAGGTTCAAACACAGAAAGTAGTGTAAAAGTAAATAAAGCAGGAACTTATACAGTTACAGCTACAAATTGTGAGGATTGTGAAGCTACAGATACTGTAGAAGTTACTTTTAAAACACCTTTAACTGATGCAGGAACAATTGCAGAAACACAAGCAAACTGTGGTCCTTTTGATCCGGAAGAATTTATCGGAACTGAGGCAGATGGAGGAAACGCTGGTGATGTTGTATATCAATGGCAAATAAAAAGAATTAAAGGAGCTGAATGGGAAGATATTGAAGGAGCAAATGATAAAGATTATATCGCTCCATATATCGAATCAGGATCATTGTGGTATAGAAGAGGAGCTAAAAGAGAAGAGTGCGGACCATTTATCTATTCTAATAGTGTTGATCTTCATGTAAAAGAAGCTCCTGAGGCAGAGGTAATTCTTACCAATGCCGATTGTGTAACTCCTACAGGAGAGATCAAATTTACTTTTGAAGATACAGAAGGACGTACACATATAGAATTCTCTTTAGATGGAGGAGAAAACTATACTACAGTTACTGATGACTCAGGAATGTTTTCATTTACAGAAGTTGAAGTAGGTGATTATAATTTATGGGTACGATGGGGTAATGATGATTGTCCTGTTGATTTAGGAACTGTTACTATAGAAGAAGTTGAATCTATCACAGTAGATGCTGGTGCAGACCAATCAATTTGTGTAGGGGAACAAGTTACTATAAATACTCAGGTTACCGGAGAAGGAAAATGTGAAGATTGTGTAGAATACACTATAGAAGATACTGATTACTGTAGAGGGGATCATAATTTTGTAGCTTGGGTAAATACAGCAAGTGAGCGTAGATGGTATTCAAATGTAGATCTTGTTTGGAGAGAAAATAGTGATGGTACAGCTACTCTTAAAGGTACTATGTATGATTACTATTATACTAAAACTAATTATGAAGTAGATGTAATTTATTCAGGAAGAACAACTACATCTCCAGAAGGTAGTCCAAAAGAGCATTTCTGTAATGATGAGAGTACTTCTGGATGGGAATATTATACTGCCGTAACAGGAACTATTACTCAAGTAGGAGGAACAGAAGTATTTACTATTGCTCGTAGAGGAGAAGCTTTTCAGGTAGGAAATGGTGCCAATGTATATGAAACAGAAACTGCTAAAGATGGAGCTTCTGGTTGGTTTGATGTTGTTGGTGGCGGTATCGGAGATTTTAATATTAATTTCGGAGAATGTGTCGATACAGTTTCTAATGGAGTAGAGTACTTATGGTCAACTGGAGAAACTACAGAAAGTATTACAGTATCTCCAAGTGAAACTACTACATATTCTGTTACTATTTCTAATTGTGAGGATTGTGTAGCTACAGATGAAGTTACTGTATATGTTAATGAAGCATCTGTTGATTTAGGTGAAGATCAAAATATTTGTAGTGGTGATGAGGTAGAATTAGTTGCAACTGCAGCTGATTCATACCTTTGGTCAAATGGGGAAACAACACAATCTATTACAGTTTCACCTACAGAAGATACTACATACACTGTTACAGTTACGCAAAACGGATGTGAAGCTACAGACGAAATAGCAGTAACAGTTAGTACATTAAGTATTGATGCTGGAGAAGATCAGGACATTACTTCTGGACAAACAGCAACCTTATCAGTAACAACTTCATCCGAAGTAGAATCATATCAATGGTCAAATGGAGCTACAACAAAATCAATTACAGTATCTCCTTCAGAAACGACTACGTATACAGTTACGGCAACTAAAAATGGTTGTGCAGCTGTAGATAATGTAACTGTAAATGTTGAGGTTGATCCTTGTGTTAGTGAAGAATATGTAGTTACTGCATTCCCGATACCGGTTAGTGCTAGTGGTGTTCTAAATATTGATGTAGCTGTTAATGCAGAACAAGATATCGTATACGAAACGTATAAGATGGATGGTAATAGAATTGGACCTGCAGTTACTTATCATGTAGAAAGAGGATGTAATACTATAGAAGTAGATATGGTAAAACATTGTAATTTCCAACCACAAACAACGTATATGTTGATTGTTACCGGAAATGGTTGGTCAGAATCAATTCAATTCATGACTGAATAAAGATTAGTTAAACTTTAGTGTAAAAAAACCTACAGATGTAATTTATACATCTGTAGGTTTTTCTTTTTACAAACAATTATGTTTTCTAGATATAATAGCTATAAATTGATGTCATTTTCCTTAAAAATGGTACTCTTAACCTCATTGATATAACTTCGGCCAATGGGATATCGGATTCCGGCAATCTCTATGCTATTACCTTCAATGGTCTCAACTTTGTCAATGGATATGGTATAAGACCTATGGATTCGTATAAATTTTTCTGACGGTAATTCTTCAGTAAAACTACTTAATGTTTGATGAATAATATATTTGTTGGAAACCGTATTTATTCTAATATAATCTCTTAGGCTTTCAATGGATAATACTTCATCCAGATATACTTTTTTTATCTTCTTTTTATCTATTTTGATAAAGATATATGCTCTTTCATTTGACGGAGCTAGATCCATCTTTTGTTGATATCCTTTCAATTTAAAAGCTCTGTTAGTAGCCATAATAAACCGATGAAACGAGATCGGTTTAACAAGATAATCCAGAACTTCTAATTCATAACTTTGTACGGCAAAATCCTCGTGAGCAGTAGTAATGATTGTAAGAGGTTTTTCTGGTAAACTTTTTAAAAGATTAAAACCATCTAAAAGCGGCATGTTGATATCCAAAAAGAGTAAATCTATTTGGTTACTCCTTATATAATCAACACTTTCTACTGCGTTATTAAAAGAATTGATAAGTTGTAATCCTTTTGTTTCAGCAATATAATTTTTTATTACTTTGATTGCCAAAGGTTCGTCGTCAACTATAACACAATTTAAATTCATCATACTTTTATTTTTAAATCAACTACATATAAATCATTATCGGTATGAATATCCAGGTGATATTCTTCCTTTTGATATCCTAATTCTAATCTTTTTTTGACATTTTCGATTCCAATACCTCCAGTATTTGACATCACTTCATTATAATCTTTTTGCAATGGTATGGGATTGGTGATTCTAAAATAGAGAAAATCATCAATTACTTTAAAATCAATATTAATTTCTACAGCCCCTACATTTTTATTTGCACCATGCTTGAATGAATTTTCGATAAAGGATAAAAGTAACATTGGGGCAATTTCCTTACCTTCAATTTCCCCAGAAATATTGGTGTTAATTTTCAAAGAATCTCCATACCGTATTCTCTCTAAATCCAGATAATTTTGAAGGCATATAATTTCTTTTGTTAGACTTTGTCTTTTCTGATTAGTTTCGTGTAATATATACCTCATAAGCTCTGATAATTTTAATATAGTTTTTGGAGTTTTATCAGACTTTTCTACAGAAAGAGAATATATATTATTTAAGGTATTAAAAAAGAAATGTGGAGATATCTGGGTACGTAAAAATCGCAGTTCGGTTTCTAACTGTAACCTTTCTACATCGACTAATTTTTTATGTTCACGTAACCAATCCAAGGTAACTTTTATAGCAGCTACAAACGCCATTACATATAGTTCTCCCAACATCATTTCTATAGCATAATTTAAGGTGAGTTCAGTCGTAACTTCGGGTCCTTCTGGCCATACATTATGACTTACCATAAAATAGGTTAAATAAAATTTGACCAGAAGCATTATAAAAAGAGATAGGATTACAGCCAGAGTATATAAGAGATACTTACGTTTATGTATAAACTTGGGCATCAAGTAATAAATATTAAAATAACTCAATGTCATATGAATGGCAAAACCTAAAACAGTAGTTTTAAAAGAGTATATGTAGTCATTAAAATAGCTACCCCATCTAAAAGTGGTAAACAAAAAATATACAAACCAAAAGATAAAATGGTGTTTTAGTGTTACTGTATAATTATTACTTGGTGTAATATCTATGAGATGTCTGATTCTTTGCAGCATACTTTTACTCTTTTTTTAGACGTTTAACCGAGTTGCTTTGTTATTGGTCTAAAATTATTCTTTTAAAGATTAGATTTCTAAATATTTATATTATTGTTATTTTCCAGAATGACAATCTTAAAAAAATAAATAGATGAAAAAACTTTACAATAGTAAATTATTGGTTGTAATATCCTTAATAATTTTATCGTGTAATAAAAAAGAAACACAAAATATTGAGGTAAATGTACGAGAAACTAATGTAATTGAATTTGTAGACCCTTTCATAGGTACAGGAGGACACGGTCATACATATCCCGGAGCAACTGCTCCTTTTGGGATGGTTCAGGTTAGTCCAGACAACGGTACTTCAGGATGGGATTGGTGTTCTGGATACCATTATTCTGATTCTTTAACAATAGGATTCAGTCATTTACATCTAAGTGGAACAGGAATTGGAGATCTTGCAGATATTCGAATCATGCCAGTGAATAAAAAAGTGGATTTATCTATAATGCCTACAATAAAAGATAGTATTCCCTATGCATCCAGATATTCTCACTCAAAAGAAAAAGCCACTCCAGGATACTATAGCGTATATCTTGAAGATCATAATATCAATGCAGAGCTTACAGCTGATACCAGAACAGCTTTTCATAGGTATAGCTTTCAGGATGAAGACATACAATCGGTAATATTAGACTTAGGATTTACCATTAATTGGGATAAAACAGTTGGTTCACAAATAAATATCGAAGATAAATATACCATATCAGGATATAGATATAGTAGCGGTTGGGCCAAAAATCAAAAAGTATTTTTTGTAATTAAATTTTCAAAGTCAATTTTGGAGTATGACCTATATGTAGATAAAAATAAAGCAGAAAATATAAAATCTGCTACAGGAGAAAATACTTTTGCACAATTGTTTTTTAATGAAAAAACAAATACTCAGTTAAAAGTAAAGGTCGGAGTTTCATCTGTAAGTATAGAAAATGCAAAGGATAATATTTCAGACCATAAGGATAAGTTTGAATTTGATACAATCAAGGAGGAAGCCGGCATATCTTGGGAAAAAACTTTATCCAAAATAGATATAGAAACCAAAAGAGACTCATTAAAAACTATTTTTTATACTGCATTATATCACTCTCAAATTGCTCCGGTAACCTATAGTGATAAAAATGGAGCCTTGAGAAAAGAGAATGATAGTATAATTTATGCAAAAGATTATACAGCGTATTCTACATTATCTCTTTGGGACACTTTTAGATCAGAGCATCCTTTATTGATATTCTTAACACCTGACAGAGTTTCTGATATGATTAATTCGATGTTAGCATATTATGAGGATAAAAAAATACTACCAGTCTGGACGTTATATGCTAATGAAACTAATACAATGACTGGATATCATTCGGTTTCTGTAATTGCAGAAGCATATCTCAAAGGAATAAGAGGTTTTGATATAGAGAAAGCATATGATGCAATGAAAACTACCATGATGCAGGATGAAAGAGGGTTAGATTTTTATAAAGAATATGGATATATCCCTTATAATCTCTTGGATGAATCAGTTACTATAACATTAGAATATGCTTATAATGATTGGTGTGTGGCTCAAATGGCAAAGACGTTGGGTAAAAATGAGGATTATGATTATTTTCTAAAAAGATCTAAAGCATATACACATCTTTTTGATCCTGAAACAGGATTCATGAGAGGCAAATCTAAAAATGGAACTGAATGGCATGAACCATTTGATCCTAAATATTCAGCACATCGAGTCCATGCAGATTATACCGAAGGAAACGCTTGGCAACATAGTTGGTTTGTACCTCATGATGTCGAAAATTTGATACGGCTTTATGGAGAAGAAACTGATTTCATAACAAAATTAGAGCAATTGTTTACAGAAGATTCAGAAATTACAGGAGATAACATTTCCGCAGACATTTCTGGATTAATTGGTCAATATGCACATGGTAACGAACCAAGTCATCATATTGCATATATGTTTAATAAAGCCAATGCACCCTGGAAAACGCAATATTGGGTAAGTCAAATTTTAAAAACACAATACAATACAACCCCCAATGGGTTAAGTGGTAATGAAGATTGTGGTCAAATGTCTGCTTGGTATATTTTTAGTTCGTTAGGCATTTACCCTATGAACCCGGCATCAGGAGAATACCAAATCGGGACTCCAATATTCGAAAAAGCAACGTTAAAACTCTCTGATGAGATACGTTTCATTATAGAGGCTGAAAATGTTTCAGAGAATAATATCTACATACAATCCGCTACTTTAAATGGAAAAACACTTAATCGATCATATATCACACATCAAGAAATTATGCAAGGAGGAACATTACATTTTGTAATGGGAGCGTCTCCTAACAAAAATTGGGGTGTAAACAAATAACAGACATTGAATGAATTTAGCAACCATCGATATTATAGTAATTCTATGTTACATTGTTATTACACTTCTTTTTGGGTTTTATGTTTCTAAAAAAGCATCAAAAGATATAAAGTCTTATTTCCTTGGCGGAAATGAAATCCCGTGGTACTACCTGGGGTTATCTAATGCTTCAGGAATGTTTGATATTTCTGGAACAATGTGGGCAGTAACAGCCATGTTTGTATATGGACTTAAAAGTGCCTGGCTACCTTGGTTATGGCCAGTATGGAACCAGGTATTCATTATGGTGTTCCTGGCAGCCTGGCTTAGAAGATCTAATGTAATGACAGGAGCTCAATGGATCACATATCGATTTGGTAAAAATTTAGGAGCGCGATTATCTCATATTATAGTAACCATATTTGCAGTGATAAGCACATTAGGGTTTATCGCTTATTTCTTTGAAGGAATAGGAAAATTTGCTACTATATTTTTTCCTTGGGATTTATCATTTGCTTTAGGTTCGTTATTAATTTCTTCAGAACAATCTTATGCATTGATCATTATTGCTATTACTACAATTTATACACTAAAAGGAGGAATGTATAGTGTGGTGGGAACCGAAGTGATTCAGTTTGTAATAATGACCATTTCCTGCTTAGTTATAGGTTATATAGCATTTACTTCGGTTACAGCAGAGCAAATTACGGCAGCAACTCCTCAAAATTGGAGTAACCTGTTTTTTAGTATGGAACTAGATATTGATTGGACGGGTTATATAGATAGTGTCAATACCAAAATTGAAGAAGATGGTTTCTCTCTCTTTGGATTTTTATTTATGATGATGATTTTTAAAGGAATTTTTGCCAGCCTGGCAGGTCCGGTTCCCAGTTATGATATGCAACGAATATTATCTACAAAGAATGAAAGTGAAGCTGCAAAAATGAGTGGATTAACGATTGTTGTTTTGTCTATACCGCGTTATCTAATGATTACCGGATTTGCTATTTTAGGATTAGTATATCTAGGACCCGAATTACAAGCCGCTGGATCAGGAATAGATTTTGAAACCATATTACCTGTCGCTATACAACGTTTTGTTCCAATAGGTTTAAAAGGGTTATTACTAGCTGGATTATTAGCTGCTTTTATGGGAACATTTGCAGCTTTCATAAACTCAGCACCGGCATATCTGGTAAACGATATATATAAAAAATATATAAAACCCAATGCCTCTAATAAAACGTATATCAGGTTCAGTTATTTATCATCCATTCTTATTGTAATTATTGGATTGATATTTGGTTTTTTTGCTTCCTCAATTAATACACTTACTGTATGGCTAACCTCTGCATTGTATGGTGGATATGCTGCGGCAAATATGCTTAAATGGATTTGGTGGAGATTTAATTCATATGGATACTTTGGAGGAATGTTGGCAGGTTTAATCGCAGCCACAATTGTGCCTGGACTCTTTCCAGAAACATCTGCTATTTATCTATTTCCTATCATATTGGTTATTTCTTTTATCGGATGTTTGTTAGGTGTTTATTTTGGTAAACCAGATGATATGGAAGTTTTGAAAAACTTTTATAAAACAACCAAACCCTGGGGGTTTTGGAAACCTGTTTATAATGAACTAAAAAAAGAAGATCCCGAATTTGTTGCAAATACTGATTTCTGGAGAGACATATTAAACTGTGTTATTGGGGTAATATGGCAGATGACATTTGTTTTGATTCCAATATATCTATTAATCAAAGAATATTACTATTTGAGTATTGTAGTAATTCTAATGATTATAACCACTATAACTTTAAAAAAAACCTGGTATGATAAAATAAAAAAATAGAAAACTCATATTCTTAAAACCAATAATCAATATTATGAAAACACACAAACTCATTTTTAAATTAGTAATGCTGCTGTTATTGATGACAGTAAGTAATCAGATTAGCGCTCAAGAATCTGCAATTTATGCTGGAGGACCAATTTATAATAATAGAAATGTTTCAATTAATGAATTACGTAATTCTGGATATACTACAGTGATTGTATGGACAATTCATATCGAAGCAAATGGTGATTTAGGGTTTAATGGAGAATTTCCATTAGTACAAAACGGAGTATATGTAGGAGATCAGTCATATCCTAATTTCCCAAATGATATAATTATGCTGAAAACAGCTCCAACATCGATTAATCGAGTAGAATTTGGATTAAGTGCAGCAGGCTCAGGAACCTTTGCCGCAGTGCGTAATTTTTATGATTCAGAGGGGTTTGGACCAGGAACTACATTATATAAAAATTTTGAAGCGCTTAAAAATGCTATTCCGGGTATAGATGCATTCAATAATGATGATGAAAGCACATATCATGTACCTTCTGCAGTGGCTTTTACCAAGATGTTAGCTGGATTAGGATATAAAAATGCTATTGTACCATATACAAGAAGTAGTTTTTGGAGTTCTTTGGTGAGTCAGGTTAATGCTGCTTATCCAGGTAATATTGATAGAAACTATTTGCAATGTTATGCAGGTGGTAGTGGTAATAATCCTTGTTCTTCAAGCTGGGATTTTGGAATACCGGTTTATCCAGGTCTTTGGGGAGGATCAGGTCAATCTAGTATTGCCACTGTAGAAAGCAGAATGAATTCCTGGCAGAACAGTTGTGGTATTACAGGAGGATTTATGTGGCTGTATGATGATTTTGATAATAGTTCTGATGTAGCAGGGTATGCAGCTGCTATTAATAATGCATTATCTCCTGGTAATGCACCAGGAACCGCAACAGCGCCTAACCCAACAAATGGAGCTACAAATGTGAGTACTAATATTTCTTTAAGTTGGTCTGCCGGATCAGAAGCTACTTCTCATAATGTGTATTTTGGAACAGACCCTGCTTTAGGAACGGGAAGTTCTCAAGGAAATCAATCGACAACTACATTTGATCCTGGTAATTTAAATTCCAATACCACATATTACTGGAGAATAGATGAGGTAAATTCTATTGGAACAACTACAGGACAGATATGGGATTTTACAACAACGAATACTACTTCTACTATTGTAGATCATACCGATCCAGTAGGAACCGGAATTATAACCGCCAGAGCCCAGATTAATACTGCAGAAGGAGCAGATAAAGCCTTTGATAACCTCGCCACAAATGGCACTCAAAATAGTAACTGGAGTAAATGGCTGGATAATGGCGGAACCCCTAACGCTTCCAATCCAAGTTGGATTCAAATTCAATTACCTGCAGCAGTTATTGTAAATAAATTAGCAATAACCAGTGCAAATGATTTTTTAGATAGAGATCCAGAAGATTTTAACATACAAGGATCTAATGATGGTACCAACTGGATTACCTTAAGTAGTTGGTCAGGACAAACATGGTCAAATCGTTTTCAGCGAAAAGAGTTTACTTTTACAAATACTACTAATTACACCTATTATCGTATAAATACTACTAAGAACAGAGGAGCAATATCGATGACTCAGATTTGTGAGATCGAACTATTAGGTCCTGAAGGAACAACGAATCCACCTGGAGGATGCACAGGATGTATCGATTTTAATACCATCAGTTTATCATCATATGCTAATCAAGATGCAGACGGTACATTTTTTATAGAAGATAACGGTGAGACTGCCAGATTAGTAAATAATACCTGGAAACGTTCATCAAATGGATACACAATTACACCCAATACTGTATTAGAATTTGAATTTAAAAGTTCAAACGAAGGAGAAATTCACGGTATTGGTTTTGATGAAAACAATTCACTAAGTAGTAATAGAATCTTTAAAGTACACGGAACTCAAAATTGGGGGATAGGAACTTACGATAATTATGATTCTAGTGGTAATTATAAAACCTATGTAATTCCTGTAGGTAACTCATATACAGGAAATGCAATGAATTTAATCCTAGTCAATGATAATGATGGTGGTAGTGGTAATAACGGTTCCTTTAAAAACATAAGGATTTATGAAAATAGTAGAGCATCAATAGCATCGTTGGTTTTAAATAAGGAAATTATTGATGAATTGGATGATGAACCATTAAAGACATTAGAAGTTAATGATCTAGCGATATACCCCAATCCATTTACGAATCGTATCCAATTAAGATTACCGAAGGATCATGAATTTACTAGCTTACAGATATTCAGTATTACTGGACAACTAGTAAGACAACAAAATATAAATTCAGAATCCAATACAATATTGATAGAAGCATTGGAGAGTTTTGAACGAGGAATATTTCTTTTGAAATTAGAAAATAATAAGAAAACGATTATTTATAAATTAATTAAAAATTAATGGTAAATATGGTTGTTTGAATGGTGGTTTTTATTTAAAAACCCCCTGTCAAATAGAGCGGAGTCGAGAAACCTATTTTTATGATAGGAATTATTAATGAGTATCAATCAATACTACTTGATTCCGTTCTAGATGACAGTAAATAGATTAAAACACAATTTAGATATATAAATAAACGTAGTAAATTATAACGTTTTGTTTTTTAATTAATTAAATTAGGTTAAACACAATGAATAAAGAGATCCCCTGGCAAGATAAACCTAAAGGTTCTACAGATGTTATCTGGAGGTATTCAGAAAATCCAATAATAGAGAGAAATGCGATACCATCCTCAAATAGTGTTTTTAATAGCGCTGTTGTACCTTTTAAAGATGGTTTTGCAGGAGTGTTCAGGTGCGATAATAAAGCAGTGCAGATGAATATTTTTGCAGGGTTTAGTTCTAATGGAATTGATTGGGAAATCAATGAAGAACCCATTATAATGCAAGCGGGAAATACAGAAATGATAGATTCTGATTATAAATACGATCCCCGTGTTACTTTTATTAATGATAGATATTGGATCACTTGGTGTAATGGGTACTATGGACCAACGATTGGTATAGCATACACATTTAATTTTAAAGAATTTTTTCAATGTGAAAATGCTTTTCTGCCATTTAATAGAAACGGAGTATTATTTCCTGAAAAAATCAATGGTAAATATGCAATGTTGAGTAGACCCAGTGATAATGGACATACACCATTTGGTGATATTTTTATAAGCTATAGTCCTGATATGAAATACTGGGGAGAGCATAGAAATGTTATGCAGGTAACACCATTTGAAGAGAGTGCCTGGCAATGTACTAAGATCGGTGCTGGATCTGTTCCGTTTCTAACTAATGAAGGTTGGTTAATGTTTTATCACGGAGTTATTAATACATGTAATGGATTTAGGTATGCGATGGGATCTGCAATATTAGATAGGGATCATCCTGAGCAGGTTAAATATAGAACAAAACCATATCTTCTAACTCCTTCGGTACCTTATGAACAAATAGGAGATGTCCCTAATGTTATATTTCCTTGTGCTTCATTACAAGATATCAAACAAGATAAAGTAGCTATTTACTATGGAGCAGCAGATACAGTAGTAGCTTTAGCTTTTGGAAGGATAAGCGAAATCATTAAGTTTACTAAAGAAAATACATTATAGAGTGATTACGGTTGGATTAAAACATATTAAACTTAGAAAGAATAGTATTTTTTGTATTGCACTAATGCTTTTTGCAGTATTAATGTATGGTCAAAAAGAAAATATAAATATAGCTCCAAAATCCTATATTGCTCATTACACTGATGAATCAATTATTATTGATGGTGAACCTTCTGAAACTTCCTGGGATAAAGCAAAATCTACTGATTTATTTGTAGATATAGAAGGTGTTAAAATACCTAAATATAAGACAACAGTAAAAATGTTATGGGATAATGAAAACTTCTATCTTTTTGCAGAAATGGAAGAACCTCACGTATGGGGGAACCTAAAACAAAAAGACACAATAATTTTTTATAATAATGATTTTGAGGTTTTTATAGATCCAGATAACGATACTCATAATTATTATGAGTTCGAAATTAATGCTTTAAATACCTTATGGGATTTATTTATAACAAAGCCTTATAGAGAAGGAACACCAGTATTAAATGATTGGGACGCAAATGGATTTCAATCTTCAGTAAAAGTTCAGGGAACCTTGAATGATCCCAGTGATACTGATAAAGCATGGTCAATAGAAATGGCTATTCCGTTTTCTGTTTTTAAGACCTCATATTATCATAAAAATATACCCAAAGACACTTTCTGGCGAGTGAATTTTTCTAGAGTTAATTGGGATTTTGATCTACAAAATAATAAGTATGTTAGAAAGAAAGATGATAAAGGAAAATTTAAACACGAATACAATTGGGTATGGTCGCCTATAGGAGTAATTAATATGCATCAACCAGAGGACTGGGGATATGTATATTTTTCATCTAAAAAAATAGGAGAACAAGACGAATTTAAAATACCAAAAGATGAAAAAGTAAAAAAACTATTATATCACTTTTATAGAAAACAAAAAGAATACTATAAAAAGAATAATGAGTGGGCAAGTACTTTTCAGGAATTAATACAAGATACTCCTGTGATTGAAGGAAACAAGGTGATTCATACAATAGAAAATCACCAAACAGGATGGAATATAACCGTAGTTAGTCCATTTACAAATCATTTATATGTCATTAAAGAAGATGGCAAAATTATTCAAAAAGAAGATTAATATGAGGATTTCTAGAATTATGCTATTGTGCAGCATTCTTATCTGTGCAAGTTGCAAGACCGAAACTAAAAAAGAAAAAGAAATGGTACAGGATGTTAAAACAGAAGTAAAAGCACCCTCATTTAAATATTGGACCTGGATCACAGCTGACCCTGCAAAATCAGAATCAGAATATACCACAGAGTTTAAAAAATATAAAGAAAACGGTATAGATGCTGTATTGATTAATACGTTGACCGATCCAGAAGTGTTGAAAAAACTAACTCCACTTGCTAAAAAAGAAGGGTTAGAAGTACATGCTTGGATGTTTACCATGAATCGCCCAGGAGATGAAGTAGCATTACAACATCCAGAATGGTATGCAGTAAGTAAAGAAGGAAAATCTTGTTATGATACACGTCCGTATGTTGATTATTATCAATGGTTATGTCCAACTAGAAAAGAGTCGAGGAATCATATACTGGGATTAGTAGAAAACCTGGCAAAAGTAGAAGGTATTACAAGTGTACATTTAGATTATATCCGATATTCAGATATATTCTTACCAATTGGATTATTACCTAAATATAATTTGGTACAAGACGAAGAATTACCAGAGTTTGATTTTTGTTATTGCGAAGTGTGTTTACAAACTTTTGAAAAAGAACACCATAAGAATCCTAAAGATGTCAAAAATACGGCAATCGATATGGAGTGGAAACAATTTAGATTAAATCAAATAAAAAGAGTTGTTGATGAGGCTTATGAGATAGTACATAAATATGATAAAAAGTTAACGGCAGCGGTATTCCCATACCCCGAAATGGCAGATCATATGGTTCGTCAACGTTGGGATAAATGGAATATTGATGAGGTATTACCAATGATATATCACAATTTTTATAATGAAGAAGTAGACTGGATAGGGTATGCTACCGATCAAGGAGTTAAGGATTTAGAAGGAAGAGAAACCAAATTACACACAGGAGTGTATTTACCGCCTATGAGTGCAGAGGATGTATCTGAAGCAATACGTCTGGCAAAAGAGAATGGAGCTTCTGGGATTTCCTTTTTTGATGGAAATGCCCTTACAGAAGAACAATTTAAAGCTATAAAAGCTTCTAAAAAATAAGAATACAATCGAACTAAGTTTTGAAGAGGATCAGAGGTCTTATGAAAGCATTTTATTTATATGGTATTGTTATTATCAGTTTATATTCCTGTAAACAAGAAGGAATTGAGAGAAAACTTCCTGAACGATATCTTACTTCCTATGTAAATACCTTTATTGGTACTGATGGCCCGGGAAACACATATCCAGGTGCGACAGTACCATTTGGAATGGTGCAATTAAGTCCCGATATAGGAATTCCTGGTTGGGATCGAATAGCTGGATATTATTATAAAGACTCTATCATAAGTGGTTTTTCGCATACACATCTTACAGGAACTGGGGCTGGAGATTTATATGATATTTTGGTGATGCCTACTAATAGCAGGTTTTCTAAAAAAATAGAAGCTAACAATTATAAGCCATTCTCAAAATATAGTCACGATAGAGAATTTGCATCTCCAGGATATTATACGGTAGATTTATTAGATTATGGTATTAAAGCCGAACTTACCACTACAAATCGTGTAGGTATACATAGATATACATTTCCGAAGGACACAACAACTGAAATTCATATAGATTTAGGATATGCTCTAAACTGGGATAAAGCTACAGATACATTTATAGAAAAAGTAAATGACTCTACGATTCAAGGATATAGGATGTCTACAGGTTGGGCAAAAGATCAGCGTATTTACTTTGTAATGCAGTTTTCAAAGCCTTTTAAATCTTATAAAGCCTTTAAAGGAAGCAAAACGACATCTCTTCCGGTACAAGGAACAGATACAAAAGTTATCGTGCAATATAATACAGAAGACAACGAGCAGATTATCATTAAAACCGGACTTTCTACAGCTAGTTTAGAAGGAGCACGAGCATCATTAACTTCAGAAACTTCTGACTTTGATTTTGATAAATACAAAAATAATGCACAGAGAATCTGGGAAAACGAATTGCAGAAAATACATATCACTTCTTCTGATGAGGATAAAAAAAGTATCTTTTATACAATGATGTATCAATCAATGCTGGCTCCCACATTGTTAAGTGATCCCAAAGGAGATTATAAAGGTGCTAATGGTACTATAGTAAATGCTGAAGGATTTAATCGATATGATACCTTTTCTTTATGGGATACATTTAGAGCTGCACATCCATTATATACAATCATTCAATCAGAAAAGGTTCCAGATATGATTGAATCAATATTAGCGCATTATAAAGAAACAGAATTATTACCAGTATGGTCGATGCAAGGCAATGAAACAAATATGATGATCGGATACCATGCGGTTCCAGTAATTGTGGATGCTTATTTTAAAGGATTTTCCTTTGATGCAGAATTAGCCTATAATGCCTGTAAAAAAAGTGCTATGGTTGATGATCGGCAGATAGATATTTATAAAGATTTAGGATATATTCCAACAGGCGAGCATCACGAGAATTGGTCGGTTTCTAAAACTATGGAATATGCGTATGACGATTGGTGTATAGCTATGTTTGCAAAAGATTTAGGAAAAGAAGAAGATTATAAATATTTTTTGAAACGATCTGAAAATTGGAAGAATCTTTACAATAAAAAAACATCATGGTTACAGCCTAAAGATTCTATAGGACAGTTTATAGAACCTTTTATTCCTAAAGAATATACAGCATATTTTTGTGAAAGTAATGCTTGGCAATACTATTGGTTTGTACCTCAGGATATTCAGGGATTAATAGAGGAAACAGGAGGAAAAGAACGTTTTACACAAAAATTAGATTCTATGTTTTCTTATGATCCGGAACCAGAGGATAAGCTCCCTATATTTAGTACAGGAATGATAGGTCAATATGCGCACGGCAATGAACCTAGTCATCATGTTGCATATTTATATAATTATGTAGATCAACCTTCAAAAACACAAGAGTTAACCCGTAGAATTTTAAAAGGGCAGTATAAGAATGAACCAAATGGACATTGTGGTAATGAAGATTGTGGTCAAATGTCTTCTTGGTATATCTTTAGTTCACTTGGATTTTATCCAGTAAATCCTGCGCAAGGAATTTATCATATCTCATCACCATTATTTGAAAAGGTAGAGATAAACCTACCAAGTGAAAAAACATTTCAAATTATAGCAAAAGGTTTTTCAGAAGAGAATAAATACATAAATAAGATAACCTTAAACGGGAAACCATTAAAAAGGATATTTATAACACATAGAGAAATAATGAATGGTGGAATTCTAGAGTTCGAAATGAGTCAAACTGCAAATGACTCATTGTATAAAAAGACAGAATTACCAAAACCTAACAAAATATATCAATAATGATACGTAAATCTATATATACCTACTCCCTATTACTTTTAATTCTTGCTGGGTGTGATACAAAAGAAAAGATAGAATCAAAAGAGATAGCGGCAAAAGTAACAGTAAGTTTAACCGATTATGTAAACCCTTTGATGGGAACAGATTCATCCTTTGATTTATCTAACGGAAATACTTATCCTGCAATTGCAACTCCTTGGGCAATGAATTTTTGGACACCAATGACTTCAAAAATGGGAGATGGATGGACTTATAAATATGATGAAAATAAAATAAGAGGTATCAAACAAACCCATCAACCAAGCCCTTGGATTAATGATTATGCGGCATTCTCCTTAATGGCAATTACTGGAGATCTTAAATATAAAGAAGATGAAAGAGCTTCTTGGTTTTCTCATAAAGCAGAAACTGTAAAACCACATCACTATAAAACGTATTTAGCAGATTATGATATAGTGGCAGAAGTATCTCCAACAGAACGAGCTGCACATTTTAAATTTACTTTTCCAGAAGCAGAACAATCCTATATTATGTTAGATGCTTTTTTTAAAGGATCTATGGTGAAAATTATTCCTGAAGAAAGAAAGATCATTGGCTATTGTAGAAATAATAGTGGTGGTGTACCAGACAATTTTCATAATTACTTTGTAGCCGAGTTTGATAAGGATTTTGAGGTAAACCATACTTGGGGTGATAATTGGACATTGATAGAAAATTCTAAAGAAAATGAAGGAGAACACGTAGGAGCTATTATTGGTTTTAAAACCAAAAAAGGAGAAGTGGTGCATGTTAAAGTAGCTTCTTCTTTTATTAGTCCAGAGCAAGCACAGTTAAACTTAGATAGAGAAATTGGAGATGACACTTTTGATAACACGTTTAAAAAGGCAAAAGATGCCTGGGAAAAGGAGTTAGGGAGAATAAAAGTAGAAGGTGAAAATCTGGATCATCTTAAAACCTTTTACTCTTGTTTATATAGAGTTTTACTATTTCCTAGAAAGTTTTATGAGTTTAACGAAAAAAATGAGATAGTACACTATAGTCCTTATAATGGAGAAGTTTTACCAGGATATATGTTTACAGATAATGGTTTCTGGGATACATTTAGAGCAGTCTTTCCATTCTTTAATATGATGTATCCAGAATTGAATGGGCATATTATGGAGGGATTGGCAAATACCTATAAAGAGTCGGGATGGTTACCAGAGTGGGCAAGTCCAGGACATAGAGATTGTATGGTAGGATCTAATTCTGCTCCAATTATTGCAGATGCTTTTCTTAAAGGAGTTAAAGGAATAGATACCGATATCCTATTCGAGGCAGTAATGAAAAATGCCACGACTTCTCAAGGACGTCCTTTATCAAACGGCAATGTGATTCATTCTGTAGGAAGAGAAGGAGTAGAGTACTATAATGAATTGGGATATGTGCCTTATGATGTAAAGATTAATGAAAATGCTGCAAGAACCCTTGAGTATGCCTATGCAGATTTCACGATTGCAAAAATGGCAGAAAAAATGGGTAAGCAAGATATTGCCGAAAAATTCTACAAGCGATCTCAAAATTATAAGAATTTATTTGACCCTTCTACTAAATTGATGCGAGGCAAAAATGAAAGTGGAAGTTTTCAAACTCCTTTTAATCCATTAAAATGGGGAGATGCTTTTACTGAAGGAAATAGTTTGCATTATACCTGGTCTGTTTTTCACGATATCGAAGGTTTGATCCAACTAATGGGAGGGAAAGAAGAATTCGAAAAGCAATTAGATCATGTTTTTACAATGCCTCCAGATTTTGATAATTCATACTATGGATTTACCATTCATGAAATAAGAGAAATGCAAATTGTAAATATGGGTAACTATGCGCACGGCAACCAACCAATACAGCATATGATTTATCTTTATAATTATGCCAATGCTACACATAAAACACAACAAAAAATTAGAGAAGTATTGACAAAATTATATTCGGCAACACCAGATGGATACTGTGGAGACGAAGATAACGGTCAAACTTCTGCCTGGTATGTGTTTAGTGCCTTGGGATACTATCCTGTAACTCCTGGAGTGAATCAATATGTAATAGGAAGCCCTCTGTTTAAAAAAGCAACGATTACATTAGAAAATGGTAATACCTTTGAGATTAATGCCTCTAACAACTCTGATCAAAATGTGTATATTCAATCAGCATCTTTAAACGGAAAGACGTATGATAAAAGCTATTTAAGTTTTGAAACCATTCAAGAAGGCGGGAAACTTGATTTTGTAATGAGAAATACACCTAACAAATATTGGGCAAATACCGACGAAGCCGTACCATATTCATTGAGTAAAGAATAAAAGCTTCTATTAAGTGAATCCTTCAAATTCTTAAAGAAAAATTACTATGAATATGACTACTGTTTTTCTTAACAAAAATTGCTCATTTACATTAGCATTGATTATTTGTGTGTTATTCTCTTCTTGTCAAAAGCAAATGGGTGAAGATCAAGTAACAAAAAAACCTTTAGAAAAAACAATAGTCAAAGATTTTACACAATATGTAAATCCATTTATTGGAACCTCTAATTTTGGAACTACTAATCCAGGACCTATAGCAGTTCGAGGAATGGTCAGTGTATCTCCGTTTAATGTAGCAGGAAAACAAAATTTACCACTTGAAAAAGATAGTCGTTGGTTCTCTACACCTTATGTAAACGAGAATACATTCCTTACGGGGTTTAGTCACGTAAACTTAAGTGGAGTGGGATGCCCTGAACTGGGAGTTATTTTGGCTATGCCAACAACAGGTAAAGTAGAAACAAACCACGAAATATATGGATCTACCTATTCTAATGAAGTAGCAGAAGTGGGATATTATACTAATACTTTAGATAAGTATAATATAAAAGTAGAATCCACCGCAACGACCAGAGTAGGAGTCAGTAAGTATTCATTTCCGAAAGGAGAATCCAATATATTACTCAATTTAGGCTTAGGGTTGACCAACGAACAAGGAGGAATGATAAAGATAGTATCTCCAACTGAGATTGAAGGAATGCGTTCTGTAGGATCATTTTGTTATTATAAATCAGAAGAAGCGTATCCAGTTTATTTTGTTGCAAAATTTTCAAAACCAGCGGATGAGTATGGAGTTTGGAAAAAGCCAAAAAAACATCAAGGTATAGAATCACAATGGATGGGATACAATGGAAAACAAAGAATCAAGAAAGGATATACCAAAGAAGTAGTTGGTGATAGTATAGGTAGCTATATGAAGTATCATTTTGATAAACCTACTCAAGTCGAAATGAAAGTAGGAGTATCCTATGTAAGTATAGAGAATGCCCGTGAGAATCTTGAAAAGGAAACTTTAGATAAAACATTTGATCAGGTTAAGAAAGAAACTAAAACCCAATGGAATGAACATTTATCCAAGATAGAAGTAGAAGGAGGTAAGAAAGAAGATAAGATAAAATTCTATACAGCATTATATCATACACTTATCCACCCGAATACACTGAATGATGTGAATGGAGAATATCCCAAAATGAAAACTAGAGAAACACTTAAAACCGAAGGAACTCGGTATACTGTATTCTCTCTTTGGGATACCTACAGAAACCTACATCAATTAATGAGTTTGGTATACCCAAAACAGCAGTCAGATATGATAAAAAGTATGCTGCAGATTTATGATGAATCAGGTTGGCTTCCTAAATGGGAATTAAATGCAACCGAAACCACAACTATGGTTGGAGATCCTGCCGGGATTATTATTGCAGATTCATACCTAAAAGGAATCAAAGACTTTGACGTTGACAAAGCATATCAAGCAATGCTTAAAAGTGCAGATCAGCTAGAAGAAAATCCTTTACGCCCAGGAATTAAAGACTATCTCCAAAAAGGATACCTAACCACAAAAACAACAAACAGTGGTTCTGTTTCTACTACTCAAGAATATAATATAACAGATTTTGCAATCGCACAATTAGCAAAAGAACTCAAAAAAGAAGAAGATTATCAGCGTTTTTCTGAACGTTCAATATCTTATAGAAAACTTTTTGATAATGAATTTAATCTATTGCGACCCAAAAATGATGATGGTAGTTGGTTATCTCCATACAACCCTGATACAGGTGCCAATTTTGTAAAAAACTTAGGATTTATTGAAGGTAATGCCTGGCAATATACTTTTATGGTTCCACATGATATCGAAGGTTTAAAAGAACTTATGGGCGGAGATAAACCATTTTTAGATCAATTACAAAAAGTTTTTGATAATAAACAGTATGATATGGCCAATGAGCCAGATATCGCATACCCTTTTTTATTTAATTATGTAGAAGGAGAAGAATGGAGAACTCAAAAGACAGTAAATGATTTACTGCAAACATATTATAAAAATGCACCAGATGGTTTGCCGGGTAACGATGATACTGGAACCATGTCTGCCTGGGCAATATTTTCGATGATAGGTATATATCCAGTTACACCAGCTGCCCCTGTTTATACTTTCTGTAAACCAAAATTTGAAAAGATAACCATTCATTTAGATACAGATTACTATAACAAGAATACATTAGTGATTAACATAAATGAATTGGATCCAGAAAAATATATAGAAATAATCAAATTAGGAACCCAACCATACAATAGTTACTTCATAACTAATGAAGATCTTCTAAATTCTGGTGAGATCAATTTCTATACTAAATAATTATTGCTACATATTTAAGATACGAACTGGTTCTGTTTGTTATTATATATCTTAGAAGATTCTAAATTTCAGCGATCAAACGCTCAATTAATCGTTCCCTTCGACTTTTCAGCATTGTCATTGGTCGAAAAACTTTCCGAAAAGTTAATGATATTATAACATTTATGCTGAGGTTTTTTATTAAACCTGGGAAAACATATATCATATAAATCAACTTAACGTTAATTAAACAATCAAATATGTATAAGAAGTTACTAATTCTAGTGTTTTTTATTGGTTTTCAATCAATTAAGGCGCAAGATTCAACAGTATCGGGAACAGTAACCGATACTAAGGGAGGCAATGTTCTCCCTGGAGTGAATGTCGTTGTAAAAGGTACATCTGTTGGAGTATTATCAGATTTTGATGGTAACTATTCTATCAAATTACCTACTCAAGATGCTATTTTGGTTTTCTCATCTTTAGGGTTTGAAACCAAAGAAATTGCAGTGAACGGTCAAACCACTATTAATGTATCTTTATCTGAATCCGCACAACAATTGGATGAGGTTATTGTAACAGCATTAGGGATTGAACGAGATAGAAAAGCACTAGGATATGCAGTTACTCAATTACAAGGAGAATCCATATCCGAAGTGAAAACATCCAGTGCTCTTAATGCATTGCAAGGTAAAGTTGCAGGAGTTAATATTACTCCTCCTTCTACAGGGGCAGCAGGTTCTAGTAGAGTTATTATTCGGGGAGCATCAAGTTTATCAGGAGGTAATCAGCCACTATACGTAGTAGATGGTGTAACCATAGATAATACACAATTAGGAGCTGCAAGCGAATGGGGAGGTTCTGATTTTGGAGATGGTATTTCAAGCATTAACCCTGATGATGTAGAATCCGTAAGTGTTCTTAAAGGTGGAGCAGCGGGAGCATTGTACGGATCAAGAGCTTCTAACGGGGTTATATTAATTACTACAAAAAATGGAGGAAAACAAAAAGGATTTGGCGTAGAATACAGTAGTCAAATAACTTTTGATAAAATCCTTAATAACATAAGAGATTTTCAGAATACTTATGGTCAAGGTTCTCAAGGAGTAGCTCCTACCACCGCACAAGAAGGGCTTCAGACTGCTTTTTCTTCTTGGGGACCAAGACTAGGAAGTATACCAACATCAGTTCAATTTGATGGAGTGTCCAGACCTTATGTAGATACTGGAAATAATCTCGATAAGTTTTATGATACAGGTACTACATTAATTAATACCATAGCGATTTCAAAAAACAGTGATAATTTTAATTATCGTTTTGCAGCCACCAATTTTGATAATAAAGATGTACTGCCTAATTCTGAACTGGATAGAAAATCTTTTTCACTTAATTTGGGATCCGTAGCTGCAGAAAAACTTTCCTTAGATTTGAGTGCAAGATATATTATTGAGAAAGTAACAAACAGACCAAGAGTATCAGATGCTCCAGGAAATGCAAACTTTTCTGCAGGTCTTTTACCAGCAAACGTAAATATAGAGAACTTGGCACCTGGCTTTAATGAAGATGGTGTTGAACTACAAATTTCTTCTAACCCTTTTGTTCAGAACCCTTATTGGGCTGCAGAGCGCTTTAGAACATTTGACAGAAGAAATAGAATACTAAGTTCTGCCACATTAAAATATCAAATTCTTGATTGGTTAGATATCACGGCAAGAGCAGGTATAGATCATGCTACTACGAGAACTACCCAAATCGAGGGATATGGTACTGCTTTTACGCCATTAGGAAGTATTGAAGAAAGAGAAAATACGATTACACAAGTAGATGCAGATTTAATCCTTGGGATTAATAAAAATATAACAGATGATCTTGTAGTAAAAGGCTTCTTTGGTGTTAATAAGAATACACAAAGAAGGGACTTTCTTAAATTAAGAGGAGAGCGCTTTGTAGTTCCTTTTCTTGAGATTTTAGGAAATGTAGAAAACACAAGTAATGAAAGAACCTTAACAGAACTGGCTTTTGCGGGTGTTTATGGATCAGTAGAATTAGGATATAAAGATTTTGCATATCTAACAGTTACAGGGCGAAATGATTGGTTTTCGACATTGTCTGCTGCCGGAAAGACGGCGCCTAATAATGATTTTTATCCTTCAATCAGTGGTAGTTTTGTATTTTCAAATGCTTTTGAAATGCCAGATTGGCTTACATTTGGTAGAGTTCGATTAGGATATTCTGAAGTTGCTGGAGGGGCAGAAACACCATACCAATTAAGTTTACCTTTCAGAATTTTTGGACAAGGTCATCAAGGTGAGCCTTTAGGAGAAATAGCTACGGGAACACTTCCAAACAATAGTTTAACACCTTTTAGCAAAGAAGAAATAGAGGTAGGATTGGATTTAAGTTTCTTAAACGGAAGATTAGGAGTAGATTTTGCATACTATGATAACAAAACTGAAAAAGATATACTTCCAGTTGATATTTCCAATACATCAGGATTTTCTAATGTATTATCTAATATTGGAATCCTAGAAAATAGAGGAGTAGAGTTATTATTTAGAGGTACTCCGGTACAGACTAAAAATTTCCGTTGGAATGTAAATTACAATCTAACATTTAATGAAAGTGAAATTGTAGCAACAGATGATAATAATAATATTCTTACCGTTGGTAATGTAAGAACATTTGATGCTAATGTTAGTCAAATCGTTGGAGAACCATTTGGAGTAATCTATGGAACTGCTTATACGAGAAATGCAGCAGGTCAGATTGTTTATGGAGCTGATGGTTTACCGATTGAGAGTCCGGATCGACAAATTTTGGGAGAAGGTGTACCACCTTGGACAATGGGACTTACCAATACATTTAGTTATAAAAATATCAACTTAAGCTTTTTGGTAGATGCTAAGTTTGGAGGTCAAGTGTATGCAGGAACAAATGCAATAGCACTTTCAAATGGATTGGATAAAAGAACTTTAGCAGGTAGAGAAAGTGGTTTGACAGTAACAGGAGTTGATGAAGCGGGTAACCCATTTACGTTTACACATGATAATTCGACACTACAAGCGTATTATAATAGAATTTCAGGAATTGCAGAAGAGGTGATCGAAGATGCAGACTTTATAAAACTACGACAAGTTAGTTTAGGATATACTTTTCCATCATCATTATTAAGTAAGACATTTATTACCGGAGCAAATGTTTCTCTTATAGGAAGAAATCTATTTTTTATCAAAAGAGATTCAGAGAATATTGATCCCGAAGCTGGTTTTAACGGAGGTAACGCACAAGGTTTAGAATACTTTGGATTACCATCTATAGCTAGTTATGGACTTACCGTTAATTTGAAGTTTTAAAAATTCTAAAGACATTTCAACAATGAAAAAAGTTATCATAGCAATACTAATAATTTTTATAGGAACAACTGCTTGTGACAGTGGTTTCGACGAACTTAATGAAAACCCTAATACTGCTACAGAATTAGAACCAGGGCCAAAATTTACCAATGCAATTTTAAGAACTTCGGGAGATCGTTTTGAGAATTGGAGAGGAAATTTAATTTACTCCTCCATGATGATTCAACATATGGCTTCTATAGGAGGCGTTTGGGCAGGAGATAAATATTTGTATAATGCCCAATGGTCTGGCGCTTGGTTTGAAAGAGGGTATAATGATATGGTGAAAATCATAGAAGATATTGTTTTTCAACTAGAAACAGATCCTGAAGATAGATATTCAGAAGAAATGCTTTCTATAGCAAGAATACTAAGAGTATTTATATATCATAAGATTACTGATTTATATGGAGATGTACCTTATAGCGAAGCAGGAAAAGGTTTCATTACAGGAAATTTTAGACCAGCTTATGACGAGCAAAGTCAAATTTATACTGATATGCTAAATGAGCTTGCAGAAGCTACAGCAGCTCTAGGAACAGGAACATCACAATTTGGTTCTGCAGATATACTTTATGCTGGAGATCAGGATAAGTGGAAACGATTTGGGTATTCGATGATGCTACGATTAGGGTTACGATTAATAAAAGTAGATCCATCTGCATCGCAACAATGGGTGCAGGCCGCTATTAATGGAGGAGTTATGCAATCCAATGATGATATAGCATTTGTGCAACATACAGATGGCCCAGAAGGAATCAACAGAAATGGAAACGGACAGGTTTTTAGTGCAGATGATGATATGCGATTGAGCGATACCTTTATTAACGCATTAACGGGAGATCCTAGAATGCGTATTTATGCGGCTTTACCAGACGGAGACGGAGATAGAAATACAAGTGGAAGCAATGATCCAGCATTACAATTAGGATTGCCAAATGGATTAGATGCAACTACAGTATTAAATATTCCAGGAGGAGATGATATCAATAATTTTTCTGAACCTAACAGAAACCTTATTACCGGAGAAGATGCTCCTTATTTCTTTCAAACGTATGCAGAAGTAGAATTTATGTTGGCAGAGGCAGATATTAGATGGGGAATTGCAGGAGGAGACCCATCAGTTCATTATGAGGCTGGAGTTACTGCAGCTATGAGACAAATGGATTTATACGATATAGGCGATGAGAGTGTGACAGATACTGAGATTCAGGATTTTCTAACGGCAACCCCTTTTGATGCCGCCAATGGTCTTGAGCAGGTAAATACACAATATTGGATAGTTACATTTTTAAATGATATAGAATCTTTCGCTAATTGGAGAAGAACAGGTTTCCCTGTGCTTACTCCGGTTAATTATCCAGGTAATGAATCTAATGGAACGATTCCTAGAAGACTTCGTTATTTTGAGAGAGAACAAACTACTAATCCCCAGAATTATCAAGCAGCGATTACAAGACAAGGACCAGATCAATTTACTACCAGAATATGGTGGGATGTGGAATAATTTGTAATTGTTGAATGAATTAGACTTGATTTAATCAAAAAAGAAGGGAAGTCAATCCCTTCTTTTTTATCTTAAGGGTCATGAAAAAAAATATTATTTTTTACTTAAGTTTTTTATTCTGGAGCTCCATAACAGCTCAAGACAATAAACTTTTTACATTGCTGGAACCTGCCTATACAGGAGTCACGTTTTCTAATAATGTAGAAGATCTTAAGGATAGAAATATATTATTATACTCTAATTATTATGGAGGTGGCGGAGTAGGTATTGCAGATTTTAATAATGATGGTTTGCAGGACTTATTTTTTAGTGGCAATCTTGTTGGAGATGAGATTTATATTAACAAAGGCAATTTAAAATTTGAAAATATAACTCAAAAGGCTGGGATTCTTAATAATGGAGGTTGGTCCTCTGGTGTTGCATTAGCTGATGTTAATGGAGATGGATTTATAGATATTTATGTATGTCGCGAATTATATGATGATCATCCTGAACTAAGAAGAAATAAACTTTATATCAATAACGGAGATCTTACTTTTTCTGAGCAGGCAACTCAATTTAGAATTGATAATTCAGAACGAACAAGACACGCGACTTTTTTTGATTATAATAATGATGGTCTATTAGACCTTTTTTTATTAAATCAACCTCCAAATCCAGGTAGTTATTCTAAATTTTTTGGTATAAACCTTAAAAATGACCTTCGGTACGCATCAAAATTATATAAAAATGTAGATAATACTCATTTTGTAGATGTTAGTGAGGAGGCTGGAGTCTTAAGAACTAGCAATGCTAATAGTGTATCCACAGGAGATTTTAATAATGATGGGTATACAGATTTATATATAGCTAATGATTTTTATCTACCCGACTTTTTTTACATAAACAATCAAGATGGAACCTTTACTAATATAGCTGACCAGGCTCTAAAACATATGTCTTACTTCAGTATGGGAGTAGATGCTGCTGATATTGATAATGATGGATTATTGGACATTATGGTTGCAGATATGGCTGCAGAAGATAATGTGCGTTTAAAATCTAATATGAGTGGTATGGATCCAAAGGCATTTTGGAAAGTAGTCAATAATGGAGGACATTACCAATATATGTATAATACGCTACAGTTAAATAATGGTAATGGAACTTATAGTGAGATTGCAGAACTAGCTAATATATCTTCTACAGACTGGAGTTGGGCAAATCTGATAGCAGATTTTGATAATGATGGATTAAAAGATATCTATGTCACCAATGGACTTTTGAGAGATATTAGAAATACAGATGCTAATGCAAAAATGGCAGATTATGTTGTTGAGGTGGCCAACACATTTGTAAAAGAAAACCCTAACGCCGGCGACGTAAGTATCTGGGATATTCTGGATTTAAAAAAAACAGTAGAGATCCTTCCATCAGAAAAATTAAAAAACTACGCTTTTAAAAATAATGGAGATTATACTTTTTCTAAAGTAATGACTGATTGGGGATTGGATCAGAAAACATTCTCTAATGGTGCGGCTTACGCAGATTTAGATAATGATGGAGATTTAGAAATCATTGTAAATAATATTAATGAGACCGCTTTTATATATAAGAATAATACTATTGAAAACACCAGACAAAACTTCTTAAGAATTGCACTAAAAGACAAAAACAATAAAAACACATTAGGGACCAAGATCACAATCCACTATAAAAACCAAAAACAGTTTATAGAAACTACCAATGTAAGAGGTATTTATTCAACTAGTGAGCAAATAGTGCATTTTGGATTAAATACAGAAGAAAAGATAAATAAAGTGGTGGTCAATTGGCCTAACGGTAAACAAACGCTTCTAAAAAATGTAGAAACTAATCAGTTGATAACACTTTTTATGAATGAAGCGGTTTCAGGAGAAAAGGAAGAAGAAATCCTAAATCCAATTTTCAAAGAAATAACCAAGCTACAAAAATTAACACATAGGCATATAGAAAATAATTTTAATGACTATAAAAATCAGGTGTTATTACCTCATAAATTATCACAATTTGGACCGGCATTAGCATCAGTAGATGTAAATAATGACAATTTGTTAGATGTGTATATAGGTGCTGCCGCAGGAAAGACAGCTTCATTATACATTCAAAATACCTTAGGGACTTTTACAGAGGCCAGTCAGGAAGCGTTTAAAGAAGATGCAATTTCTGAAGATTTAGATGCAGTGTTCTTTGATGTAGATAATGATGGAGATCAAGACTTATATGTTGTTAGTGGAGGGAATGAATATAAATCCAGCTCGCAGAATTATAAGGATAAACTTTATAAGAATGATGGTACAGGAGTTTTTAGAAAAGTTAAAGAATTAGATATCCCTTCGATTAGCGGTTCAGTGGCAGTTCCTGGAGATTTTGATAATGATGGAGATCTTGATGTCTTTGTTGGCGGTAGGTTATTTCCGGGAGCTTATCCAACACCTGTATCCAGTTATATTTTAGAAAATAAAAAAGGAGTTCTTGTAAATTCTACACAACAAATCGCTCCAGAACTAATAGATGTAGGTATGGTAACGGATGCTATATGGGATGACTTTGATAAGGATAACGATCTAGATTTGATTGTGGTAGGAGAATGGATGCCTATTACAATTTTTGAAAATGTATCAGGACAGTTAGTAAAATCAAAAACTATTAAAAATTCATCTGGATGGTGGTTTAGTATTCATAAAGGAGATTTTGATAATGATGGCGATATAGATTTTATTGCTGGCAATTTGGGTCTTAATTATAAATATAAAACAACTGTAGAAAAGCCTTTTGACATATATTATCAAGATTTTGATAAAAATGGATTAGGAGATATCGTATTAGGATATTATAATTCAGGAAAACATTATCCTTTAAGAGGGTTTTCATGTTCGGCACAACAAGTGCCTAAATTAAAGGAAGAAATAAAAAAGTACGATCTTTTTGCTTCTTTAGAACTTGAAGAAGTTTATGGAAATGATAACCTGAAAGAAGCTTTACATTATGAAGTACAAACTTTTGCAACTTCGTATATAGAGAATCTAGGTGATGGAACGTTTAAATTGAAAGCTTTGCCAAATAAAGCTCAGTTTTCAAGTGTAAATGATATACTTGTTAAAGATTTTAATAACGATAATAATTTGGATGTATTAATAGCAGGGAATCTGTATGTTTCAGAAATAGAAACAATGCGTAATGATGCAGGAACTGGGTTGTTGTTATACGGAAAGGGAGATGGAAGCTTTATATCTCAAAGCATTCAAGAAAGTGGCTTTTTCACCAATGGAGATGTAAAGAAGTTATTATGGATGGATAATGAGAAAGAAAAGTGGGTGATAGTGGCCAATAATAATGATAAAATACAGCTTTTTAAATTTAATGAAGAGCATCAGGCAAAAAATACAATTGATAAATAATATAATTAGTTATAATAAATAATACGATAAAAGTAGAACAGCATGGATAACGAAAAAACAAATTACAGAAAACCCTTTATAACGATTACTTTTTTATTTTTTATGTGGGGTTTTATCACCGTAATGAATGATGTTTTAATTCCGCATTTAAAAGCGGTATTTGAACTTTCATATTTTCAAGCGGCATTAATACAATTTGCTTTTTTCGGGGCTTTTTTTGTTATTTCTTTGATTTACTTTATTATATCTGTGAGTCAGGGAGATCCAATAGCCAAAGTAGGCTATAAAAATGGAATCATAATAGGACTTATATTATGTGGTATCGGATGTTGTCTTTTTTATCCAGCGGCTAATTATCAACGATATGGTATTTTTCTAGGAGCATTATTTGTTCTCGCTTCTGGAGTTACTATTTTACAAATCACGGCAAATCCATACGCTGCAATACTTGGTAAACCAGAAACAGCTTCTAGTAGGCTTAATTTAGCACAAGGGTTTAATTCTTTTGGAACCACACTGGCGCCTATCATTGGAGCAGTACTATTATATAAAGTATTTTCAGATGGAGAAATATCCGTAGATTCTTTAAAAATGCCTTACTTGATTTATGGAACTCTATTTTTTGTACTCGCTATCATTATAAAATTTATAGAACTCCCTTCTTTTGTTAATAAAGATAAAATTGAGAAAGGAATAGGTGTACTAAAATTTAGACATGTGGTATTAGGAATGTTTGCTATCTTCTTTTATGTAGGAGGAGAGGTTTCTATCGGAAGTTTTTTGATCAATTTTTTTGGATTAGAATCAATCATGGGAATGGAAGAAGCTGAAGGAGGTGTGTTTCTTTCGTATTATTGGGGAGGAGCGATGATAGGAAGATTTCTGGGATCCGTTTCTATGGGAAGCATCACAGATAAAACAAAGAAATACCTTATTATGGCTGGACTGTCAATCTTGTTTTTCTTTGTCTTATATTTTATTACAGCGATAAAGGTAGAAGGAGGAGAGTTTTCACTTCAGTTATTACCGTTTTCCAAAATATGGTTGTTTATAGTATTCTTAATTATTAATTATATAGCTTTTCTTGTTGGAGGATCAAAACCCTCCAAAGTATTAACCTTATTTGCTGGGATTGTAATAATACTGTTATTAATAATGATTTTGAGCCAAGGAGAAATAGCTTTCTGGAGTGCTATAGCAATAGGAGCTTTTAATTCTATCTTATGGTCTAATATATTTACTTTGGCTATTAAAGATTTAGGGAAATATACAAGTCAGGCTTCTTCTTTATTAGTAATGATGATTGTTGGAGGAGCTCTTATTCCATTATTACAAGGTGCAGTTGCAGATAATATAGGAATTCAATTATCCTTTTTTATACCAATAGTTTGTTATACATATTTGGTCTTTTATGGACTAATAGGGCATAAAGTAAAAGAAGTACAATAATTAAGAATATAAAAGAAGAAATGGTATTAGGCGTTGATATTGGAGGAAGTCATATTTCTGTTGCGATTATAGATGAAAATATACCTTATGAGGTACGACAAATTTATACGGTTAAAGTTGGTCATAAAGAAAAACTCGAAACTATTATTGACAGCTGGATTTGTGGTATGCAATTAGCTATAGATAATTTGGGAGATAAAGAGTTAAAAGGCATTGGAATTGCGATTCCTGGACCTTTTGATTATAATCAAGGTGTTTTTCCTGATAAAGGAGAAAGTAAATTTGAAGCATTATATAATCTTAACCTTAAAGAATGTATTGTAGATAGGTTAAAACTTAAATCATCTGTACCTGTACAGTTTTATAATGATGCAGCTTGCTTTGGGATAGGAGAAGCCTGGATAGGTCAAATAGCATCCTGCAAAAAGGCAATTGCTATTACCTTAGGAACAGGTTTTGGAGCAACTTTTTTAATAAACGGAGTTCCTGTAACTTCTGGTAAAGGAGTGCCTCTGTATGGTGAGTTATATCATCTTCCTTTTGGAGATGATATTGCAGATACCCATTTTTCTACACAATGGTTTCAAAAACGATATAAAGAGCTTACCGATAAAGAAATAACAGGTGTAAAAGAGTTGATGATGTTTACAGAAAACAATCCAATTGTTGTACAAATCTTTGAAGAATTCTCAGGAAATTTAGCTGTGTTTTTAGAGCCTTGGTTACGAGATTTTGAGGCAGAAGCAATTGTTATTGGAGGTAATATAAGTAATGCCTGGACATTTTTTGAATCAAACTTATCTCAAGCACTTAATAAATTAAATATTAAAACAGAACTTTATAAAAGCCAACTTAGAGAGAATGCAGCTTTGGTAGGAGGTGCAAGGTTAGTAGATGTTGATTTTTATAGTAAATTATATTAGATGGATAAAACAAAAAAGATGACCCTATCGAACATTGGGTCATCTTTTTAAAGAAATAATTTTGCCTCAAAGAGGAAAAGGTAATTAAAGTTTTACATTATTTGATACTAATTTTTTTACCTACTCTATAGGCTCCAAAATCTAATTCAAGGATATAAAAACCTTGTGATAATGATCTTACATCAATTTCTAATCGATTATTCTCTATAGTTCTACTCATTACTTTTTGACCAGTGATTGAGATCAGATGTACTGATTTTAATGTATCCTTACTAGACAATTCTTCTATATAAACGATACCATTTCTAGTATATATAGAGATATTTTCTAAAAGCTCTTCTTCATTAACACTTAGAGTACATCCTGGGCCTTCAGTACAAGTACCTGTTTCTACCCAAACTGAGTTTTCTCCTGGGATTTCATTGGCATTAGCATACCACTGATTTTCCCAAATCTTACACCCATGATAGACACTGGTATTAGGGGTAGGATATTCAGCAGTACTATCATATTCTGTAACGCCACAATATACATTACCACCTCCAGTTGTACATCGATCGCCACCACCACTATATGGAGCAAGCGAAAACGAATTAGCTTCTGCAATAGCTGTAGCTTCAGTCGCTCCGTTTAGCACTTTACTAGCTACATTAAGATAAGAATAAGCAGAACTGCCGGCACCTTCTAATAGTAATTGCCAAATCATAATTCCATCTTTTTCTCCTTGACGATCGGTGTGAGTCTTAATGTGATTTGATAATGAAGCTACATTTTCATGAGTATACTCATAATAAGGACCCCAAGGTTCATTAGGATAATGAATTCCTGCTACCACTTTAAAATTATATTGTTCTGCATAATAGGCAAATGCATCATACATAATAGATCTGTTCATACTACCTCCGGCATTATACCCTTGATAAGCAATGATATCGATCTTATCTCCTACACTCTGCATAACAGGAATCATATGTCCTGTAGCAGAAAATCCGAATAAATTAATACCGTTAGTTTGTGCTGGGCCATTATATAACTCTGTATCGGATTCTCCAGTTAATGTATTTCTGTTCTCAAAAGCAAATGGAGAAGCAGCGTCATTATTAGTTTGTCCTCCTAAAGCACCCACACCACTTGGAGCACATGCTAATACATACCCTTCACTTCTAGGCATTAAAGCTCTTGAGTTATTAAAGAAATCAATAAAATGCTGTACATTTTCAGCACTACCTATATTAGCAAAAGATCCATTAGGTTCAAAATCCCAATCGATTCCAGCAACTCCCAGATCATCGACCAAGTCTTTTATTTGTTGATAATCTATTTGATCGTAGATCGTGCTGCTTGTCCAATAGGTTTCGCCTCCAATAGATAAAATTACATTTACCCCTTTATTCTTAAGAGCAGAAATACTTTCTTTTAATGTACATCCATCGTACGGAACCTGGATTCCGGTTTGTGAGATATCAAAAGAGTCCTTAGTGTATCTTAAATCAGGTTTAGCAAAAGCTAAGAAAACATAATTTACAAAAGGAGGAATTCTTCTCAGTTTTGAATCTTGGTTGGCCGAAGTAAAGTTCTCTGACCAGGAAGGAAAATAAGCAAGTATTATTGGATCACTTACAGTAACCTGGGATGTAACGTTTAACGTCTGTACAAATATGACAATGAGTAAAATGAGTTTTTTCATTTAAAATAGTTAGTTATGGGGTTAGTATTATAGTTAATTAAAATGATGTGTTTAATAAGCACAAACGTTAAAAGAACAGGATAATTGTGAGAAATATGTGGGATTCATAATTTGAAAAGAGTGGGATTTTACCCTTTGATGTTATTTTAATTAGTTAATTTTTTTGAAGCCTTTTTGTTGATAACATACAATTATATATTAAGGATTATTGATTGTATTTATTCATAAAAAAATATAGTTTTTTATAAGATTTAGTTAAAAAACTGGTTGTGTGTTTTTAGAAATTAAATAACACCTTTTGGAAGAAATAAACTGTAGTTCGGAAACTTTTGGGTAGCCCAAAGTTGGTTTTAAAGTAGTTTTATTTAGTGTTATAACATAAGGCGTAACCTGAAAAGCCTTAAGAGAGTAGGGAATACTTTTAAAACCATTACAATGAAAACATTAAAATTTTTTACACTATTAATTGGAATTCTATTTATAAGCTGTTCAACAGAAAATGTAGAACCGAGCCTGGAAATCAGTCAGATTGAAGATACTACTTTGACAAGGGAAAATAAACCAAGAAGAGTTCTTAAAATTGAAATCCCGCTAGGAAGACCAAAGCATGAATGTACAGGCTTTGGATTTTGTGATTGGCCAACGATTTCAGTTGGTTGTGTAGATGAAAGCGGAAACAGTGTGCCGTGTGATACTCCTAATGCTCTTGTAACGCCAAACGGCAATCAAACGGTGAACAGTACTGTTTTTTATGAAGAGAGAGAAGGGTACTATTTCGACCTTTCTTTTGATGTTCCTGTGGATGAATATAATGAAGAAGAATTGACTTTAGAAATTGATGAAACTTATTCTTTAGAAACAGAAGAAATAGCAGGAAGAAATTTGATTATACAAAAAGGAAGATATTCATATAGCAAATCAATAGGGAAATATGGAGGGGTAAGAGTTCATCTTAAATATTAATTCAAGGTATTATTTGTTCATAACGCCTCTTACATTTAAGTGAGAGGCGTTTTTATGATAGGCTATTTTTGCTTTTTGATATATAAGGTTTGATGCCAAATAACAGATTTTGTTATAAAGAAGATTTTCACTGAAAACAGTGTAAAATCAATAGAAGAACACATCTATTTTTGAACTTAATAATATTGCTAGTCAATTAATTAAGTTTAAACAAATAGATTATGAAAAAAACAATTTTAAAAACAATTTCTGTTGCAATACTTCTCGTTTTTATGAGTAGTTGCGAAACCAATGATGATAATATTCAAGAGGTTGAGGGATTAACCAAAAAAGAATCTAATGCAGCTGTAAATTATGAATCTAAGTCAAATAAAAACCCTGCCTGTTGGTATATAGAAAAATATTTAAACGGAACTGTGACTTATACTCAGGAAGGAGTTTTTCCTGATGTAGGAGTAACGGTAGTTGGAGTTTCAAATGAGACTTGTGGAAAATATATTGGTTGGACTGCTACTGGAAGTTTTACTATTGTAGAGAGTAATGCTCAAAGAGTACATGCCATTAGAACAAGTGATGAGGCTGGTGAGATTTCGTATGTTTATGAAGTTGGTTCGCTTGTAATAGGTACTTCTACAGCTATTTTTAAGGCAATTCCTCCTTCAATTAAATGTCCAGAAAGCAGAGATGCTAATATAGAGCAATACTATTCATCAGTAAGTGCAAAATATTATAATCAAAATTATAAGTATGAATGGACCATTGTGGATAATATAGGAACTCGTTATAGTACAGGGCGTACTGCGCAACTTCGTCGTGGAAGAAGCTCCAATGTTACGCTTGTCGTATCCAATTTAGATAATACTTTATGTGGTACGCAAATTAGAACTCAAAATTTTTATGTTGATGGGCGACCAGGAAGATAAAAATTAAAAGTTTCTGACCTTATCAAGATTTGATAAGTGCATATAAAAATATCCCTGTTACTAAACGGTAACAGGGATATTTTTTAATGTTTTTAAACGTTTATTTAAAAGCTAGCTACGTTATTATTAGGTTGATATACATAATTAAATGTAAAGTATCGACTTTCGTTTACAAAAGCATCCGGATTAGCTGGAGCATCTTTATAGTAGCTTAAGATTTCTACTTTTGCATACTTGCCTTCAGTAGTTCTAAATACCAATATTTTACCTGCCAACGGAGTTATTAAGTGTGTTGGAGGTCCAGCATAAGAATACCATCCATTATTACTTCCAGAAGGAATAGCAAGATCAGAAGCTGTATCCTGTGTAAGAGAACCTGTTTCTATAGAAGTAATTCCATCTAGAGTTCCTGTTGCAATATATACTGCAGCGTTACCAGTTCTGTTAGGTTCGTCGGTAGTTCCTTGAGTGGCTCCACCATTGACTATAATTGTAGTACCTCTAAAAGCAATATCCCAATCGGTATCACTAGTTGTGATTTGACCAGTCTCAAAATCAAACTTTGTAAATGGTCCGGATACAGGCTGTCCTTGCCCTCCTAGTTGTGGAGCATGCAGGTTGGACACGGATTCAGAAATAAGGCTAGCAAGAGGTTGATCATCATCGTTATCATCTGAGTTTGCTACAAATCCATCTGGAGCCGCACAAGCAACTTGAGATTCTGTAGAATTACCTAATCCATCTCCATCAGCATCTTTAAAAAAAGTACTTTCGACACAAGAATCATCGTCACTATCACAAGAAAAGAATCCTGCTGTAAGTGCTATAAGTGTTAAAAATCTAAGTGTTTTCATCATGGTATAATTAAAATTTAATGTTTAGTTTTCCGTATAAAATGCGACCCGAAATGTTACTAATATTTTGAGGGTCGGTAAAGTCAAATAAATTGTCAACTCCCAAACCAAGTTGGTAGTTATCATAAAAGGTTTTATTAATGGCTAAATCCCAGATAGTATAGCTTTCTACAAAAGTGTCAAAGTCGTCTAGATAAGTATTTCCGTTAGTATCGAATAGACCAAATTTACTTCGATAAGTAGCTCTAAGGTTGGTATTAAGATTCCAATCAGGAATCGTATAAAACACTTTAAAATTGGCAAGGTGTCTGGATCTGTTATAAAGACCAAAATAATCTTCTTCAGTTAACTGAAATGAAGGTGAAGCTGGATTTTCTCTGGCAAATACTTCGCCATTTTCAAAAGCTTGCTCAGCTGTTTTATCCTTTGCATAAAGTAATTGATATCCTCCAGAAAGCGTTAATTGAGATGTTACTTTCCAATTCGTATTAAATTCTATTCCTTGCGTATATACTTCGTCTACATTAGTGTAACTAAATACGTTTTGTCCATTTGATTTTCTGGCTATTACCCTAGTATCTATAAGATTCGTAATATCATTTCTAAAAAGATTGACATTAAGTTTTAAAGCAGAAACAGGTTTGTAATCAATACCAAAGTTGTAGCTAATAGAACTTTCAGGCTTTAAAGCATCATTAAACTGTGCTATAATTGCAGGAAGATCATTTACAGTTTCATCTGTTAATTGTCCTTGATCAGCTAATTCTTGTAGTTGAGAAGGTACTGCATTATACCCTAAAACGGTATAACCAACGGTAGCATTTGTAAAGTCAAAATATAGTTGTCTGAAGTCTGGAGCTTTAAAACCATACCCAACAGAACCCTTTGCAGCTAATTTATCTGTGAATTCATATCGAAGTGCGATTTTTGGACTAAATTGAGATTCATATTCGCTGTGGTCGTCATATCTAAAACCAATAATAAGGTTTAAATTCTCTAATGGATAAGCATCATATTGCGCATATATATATGGAGAATTAAACTCGGGTTTTTCAAAAAAATCTGTTCTATCCAGAGTTTCTCGGGTTAAACCAATACCGCCAATGATAGCGTGTTTTTTATTATGTGTATAAGAAGCTCGAATTTCGGGGCGTAAAAATCGTTGATCAAAATCACTTTCAGAAAATCGACTGTTAGATGCTTCATCATTAAGAAACTCTTCTGCGATATATTGAGTCGTGTAAAATTCAAAATAAGTACTCCATTTCTGATTGAACTTATGATTAAATTTTAAATGCGCATTCCATTCATTAATAGAGCTTTCGCCTTTAAGAGTGGCAGATGCAATATTATCTTGCTCCTGAGTATAATAGCGGCCAGAAAGTAAAAGCTTAGTGTTTTCAGAAAAATCATAAGAGACCTTTGTTGTTAGTGTATAGTTACTAAAGGGCTCTACGGTATTAAGTTCATCATTATCAACCAAATCGTAACCATCGCTACTATACCTATTAAAAAAAGCATTGATACCTAATTTTTTCTTTTTGAAATTTAGATTGGTACTTAGATCTTGAGTATTAAAACTACCTGCTCGATGGCGAAGATTTCCTTTAAACCCTTCTTTAGGGTTCTCTGTTATAATATTAATAACTCCTCCCAGAGCTTCACTACCATATAGACTAGAAGAAGCTCCTTTAACTACTTCTATCTGTTTGATATTACCTACAGTAAGACGACTTAAATCTAACGTACCGGCAGATCTACCTACCAATGGCACACCATCGATTAAGATAAGTGTATATTGACTATCTAATCCTTGTAGTTGTATCCCTTCACCACCTCCAAAATCCGGAACAGTAATAAGCCCTGTCTGTTCGTTTAAGATATCGGTCAAGCGTACCGAATTGATGTTCTGAATCTCTTTTTTAGTTATAAGTTGTGCGGGTAAAGGAAGAGATGAGAGCTGTCTTTCTGTTCGAGTAGCAGTTAAGAAAACTTCATCTAATTGCGTGGTTTTGGTTGTATCTGCTCTATTTTCATTGAGATTGACTTCTTCAACTTGACTCAAACCTGATTTGAAAAAAAAGAAGAATATTAAAACACATAAAACCTGACTATCGTATTTCATATTGTTTAGAATGATTCTTAATAGTTCGCAAATATATAGATTAATTTTATTTAGAATAAATAAAAATAACTATTTTTGCTGCAAACTTTAAAATCAAAATCATTACGTAATGAAAACAACAATCTATAGTCTATTTGCTTTTTTAATATTGTGTTCAGTAAATGCACAGAATAAAAAGAAACAGGATGCAGAAGCCATAAAAAAGATGTGTGGCTGTTATGAAGTGACTTTCAACTTTGCAGAGACCTTTAATTATTCAAACGATTCTTTATACAAGCCTTCCAAAAATAAAACTGATAAAGGGCTAGAGTGGGCGCAATTGGTAATAGATGAGAAAGAAAAAGTATCTATTCAGCATATATTACAAGTTGGTAACCCCGCAAAACCACATATAGTGAAACATTGGAGGCAGGATTGGGTATATGAAAACCAGGATTTCTATATGTATGATGGTGATAATAATTGGAAATATGTACAAAAACCTAATGGAGATGTAAAAGGGCAGTGGACACAAAAAGTTTATCAGGTAGATGATAGTCCAAGATATGAAGGCTCTGCAAGTTGGGTTCATATAGATGGCAAAAGTTTTTGGGAAAATACTACTGATGCACCCTTACCACGTCGTGAGTATACTACCAGAAGTGATTATAATATAACGGTAAGAGGAAATCGCCATGAAATTACTCCAGAAGGCTGGGTTCATGATCAGGACAATGATAAAATAATTCGAGAAACAGGTAAAGAAGATATCATTGTAGCAAAAGAAAAAGGGTACAATATTTATAAACGAGTGGATGACAGTCGTTGTAAAGTTGCAGCAGATTGGTGGAAAGAAAATCAAGCCAAATGGGCAATCGTACGTACAAAATGGGACGAAGTGTTTGCTAGAAATAAAGACTTATCTCTTGAACAAAAAGTTGATAATAAAGCATTGTATAAACACCTTTTTACAGAGGATTATCAGGCAGAAGCAGATATAGATACTATTATAGAATCATTTGTTAAAAAACCTTAAGATGAAACAAATTAAAAATTTCATTTGGGTAGGTATTCTATTGATATATGTTCAAGTATCCGCCCAGGAAAATGTATTCTTAGATAGAGAATATTGGAAAGCAAATCCTACTATTGAGCAAATCAAAAAAGATATAACTGAAGGAAATGATCCAACAGAACTTAATAAGTTTGCGTTTGATGCAGTTTCTTATGCTTTAATAGAAAAAACAGATAATGAAACCATTAAGTTTCTGCTTACTAAAAAAGGAAATGGAGTCAATAAAAAGACTCATGATGGTCGTACTTATATATTTTGGGCTGCTTATCGTGACAATTTAGAAATAATGAAGTATCTCATTGATAAAGGAGCAAAAACTGATGTTATTGATAGTCACGGATATTCATTACTTAATTTTGCGGCTGTTACCGGTCAACAGAATACTAAACTATATGATTTCTGTATTGCGAATGGAGCCAATCCATTAACAGAAACTAATAATGATGGTGCCAATGCGCTTTTACTTGTAGCACCATTTTTACAAGACGATACACTGATTAATTATTTTGTTGATAAGGGTATTGATTTAAATAGTATAGATGATATAGGTAATGGTATTTTTAATTATGCCGCCAAAAAAGGAAGTAAAAAAGTACTTGAGTTACTTATAAAGAAAGGAGTAGCATATAAAAATTTGAATAAAGAAGGAGGTAACGCCTTTATTTTTGCAAGTCAAGGAACACGTAATAGTGCTAATTCTTTAGAAACATATAAATATTTGGAAACTTTAGGGCTTCAGCCAAACGTAAAGACAGACAAAGGGTTTACTCCCTTACACGCTTTGGCTTTTAAGAATACAGATTTAAATATATTTAAATATTTTATTGAAAAAGGAGTCGATGTTAATCAAGCTGATGATAAGGGTAATACTCCTTTTATGAATGCAGCGAACCGCAATGATATAAAAAGTGTTACTTTTCTTATTGATTATGTAAAAGATATCAATGTATCTGACAGAAAAGGTGTAACCTCGTTAATGAAAGCAACACAAAGAAATAATATTGAGGTAGTTCAATTATTATTAGGTAAAGGAGCTAATGCTCTGACAAAAGATAATGAAGGAAACTCTTTGGCATACTATACGTTGCAATCATATGATGCCAAAAAACCACAAGCATTTGAACAAAAACTAAGCCTACTAAAAGACAAAGGTGTTGATTTTGCTCAATCTCAAGCAGAAGGTAATACCTTATGGCATTTGGCGGTAAAAGAAAATAATGTCGAATTATTGAGAAAAATAGCAGAGTTAAAAGTACCGCTGAACCTTAAAAATGAAGAAGGAAATACTGCTTTACACATAGCAGCTATGAAAGCAACAGATGCAAAAGTATTAAAGTTTCTTCTCGATCAGGGAGCTGACAAAGATATCAAAACCCGTTTTGAAGAAACTGTTTTTGACCTGGCTAGCGAAAATGAATTATTACAAAAACAAAATATAGAGTTAAACTTCCTTCAATAAATAACCCATCACTAACCATCAAACCAAAATTAGGAAGTTAATAAACCTGTCTATTTTTATAGACAGGTTTTGATTTAAAAAAATAAAATAAATGAAAACAATTTTAAAATTATTTCCATTAACCGTGTTAACACTTTTTATGTTGTTAGCGTTTAATAAACCTTCAGAAACAACCAATGTAAAATGTATGATCCAGATGGTTAATTATACTGGTGAAGGTGCTTATGTCGTGGTTTCCCTTATTAATCCAAAAGGAGAATACGAGAAAACATTATACGTACAAGGAAAAGATAAGGAGTGGTATAGTGATATTACCCAATGGTGGAAGTTTTATGGTAAAAGGCGTCCAGATATTGATGCAATTTCAGGAGCAACCGTTGGTGGAGGTGAGCGTACTATAAGCATTGTTAAAATTCCAAGAGATAAGATTGATGCGGGATATGCTATTCGCTTTGAAACTGCTGTAGAAGATCAAGAATATTATGTAGATGACGTTCAGTTTGAGCTTACTTCAGAAAGTGTAAAAAGTAAAGTAGAAGGAAAAGGATTTATTCGTTATGTCCGTATGATGCCGCAATAAGATAATTAGTATGACTCTTTCGATTTGGAGGTACAGCCATCTTATATTGGCAGTATCATCGGCACTTTTTTTGATCGTTGCTTCGGTTACAGGAATTATTTTGGCCTTTGAACCTATTTCAGATTCAATGCAACCTTATGCAGTTGATGAAATAGAAAATGTATCTGTTGCGCAAACAATTTCTGCAGTAAAAAGTGAATATGAAGAGGCATTAGAGTTAAAAATTAATGCTCAGGATTTTGTAAGCGCTTCTGTAATAACCAAAGAGGGGAGTAGTGAAGATATTTATATTCATCCACTAACAGCAAAAAAACTCGGAGTTGTTAAAGAAAGATCGCCGGTTTTTAGTTTCACTACCAATTTGCATCGATCACTTTTTCTGAAAAGTACTGGGCGTTTTTTTGTAGGATTAGTATCATTACTTCTTTGTTTAATTGCTGTTACAGGGTTATTATTACTTATCCAGCGGCAGGGAGGTTTTTATAAGCTTTTTGCAAAAGTTAAAGAAACTAATTTTGAACAACGATACCACGTGATTTTAGGGAGATGGTTATTGATCCCTGTTATTATTATTGCTGTAACAGGGGTTTATCTTTCTGCAGAAAAATTTTCGTTACTGCCAGCAACCTCAATAGAACATAATTGGAATGCTACTTCATCTAAAGATTTAACGACATTACCTGTGTCAGATTTTGAAGTTTTTCAGAATCTTAAACTAAAAGATGTCAAAAATCTTGCTTTTCCTTTTTCAGAAGATGCCGAAGATTATTTTCAGGTATCCCTAAAAGATAAAGAACTTTTAGTACATCAATATACCGGTGAGATTATAAGTGAGGTTAACTATCCTTTTGTTGAATTGGCATCTCGTTTAAGTATGCAATTACATACAGGACAAGGAAGTGTTTTGTGGTCAATTGTACTATTAATAGCTACAGCAAGTATTCTATTCTTTATTTATTCGGGATTTGCGATGACCCTTAAAAGAAGAAAAAAGGTACAAGAAGTGTTGCCGATGCCTGATAAGGATGAATGTGAATATATTATTCTGGTAGGCTCAGAAACAGGGAACACGTATATTTTTGCAAAAGCTTTTCATAAAGCACTGATCAAATCAAAAAAGAGAGTTTTTCTTTCGTCTATTAATGAATATAGTACTTATAATAATGCAAAACATCTAATCATATTCACAGCTACTTATGGTGATGGGGATGCTCCTAACAACGCAAGAAATTTTGAAAAGCTTTTTTCTGATATTGATCCAATAAATCAATTGCAATTTTCTGTAGTTGGTTTTGGATCATTGTTATATCCTCACTATTGTCGATTTGCTATTACAGCAGATCAATTTTTAAATAACCACCCTGGATATACTTCTGATATGGTATTGACTAAGATCAATGAGCAATCTCAAGTCGCATTTAGAGATTGGGTGCATAAATGGGAAAAACAAGTAGGTGTTTCTGTACAATTAGATTTACAACAACCTTCAAAAAGAAAAGCAAAACAAAGAACTTTTAAAGTATCTGAACGAACTGAACTCAATGTGGATGATACTTTCTTGTTTAAATTACAGCCTAATAAAAATGTAAAATTTCAATCAGGAGATTTAATAGAAATTATCCCAAAAAATGAAGAACGTGAACGACAATATTCTATAGCCAAACAGGGAAATGAGATTTTATTAAGTATAAAAAAACACAAAAATGGAGCGTGTTCTTCTTACTTAAATAACCTCAAAATTGGAGAAGAAATATCAGGAACTATTCAGAGAAATTTTGAGTTTCATTTTCCAAAAAATGCATCATCTGTCCTTCTGATTTCTAATGGTACAGGGATTGCACCATTTTTGGGAATGATTAAGGAGAATAAAAATAATATCCCTGTTCATCTATTTTGGGGAGGTCGAACCCAAAATTCTTTTGAACTATATAAAGAACAGATTGAAGGAGCCTTTTCTCAAAAGAATATTGATGAATATTATATTGCATATTCTAGAGAAGAAACTAAGCAATATGTACAAGATTTACTTTTAAAAAAGGAAACATTAGTTATTGAAACTTTAAATCAAGGAGGTGTTATTATGATTTGTGGATCATTAGCGATGCAACATGGTGTATTAGATATTCTTGAAACTATTGTAAAAGAACGATTAAAACAACCTTTAAGTGATTTTGAAAATAGTGAACAATTGGTGATGGATTGTTATTAAGAAACTATCTTTTTTATTTATTGAAAATAAATTTTACTTGATCAATAAATCCTAGTTCTACTTCTGAAATTTCATTTAAACTAGCTAAATACCATTCTCGAATACCTCTTTTTGATTTTAATGGGATTGTTGTTAGTTGTCCATCTTGTAAAAAGGGTTGAACAGACCATTTGGCCATAATCGATATTCCTAGGTTGGCACGGACCAATTGAATAATAGCTTCTGTTAATTGTACTTTCTGTATAGAGTTAACAAATCCTTTGTTTTGTTGTAAGATATGGTTTAATACATAATTTTTTTCTTCAGATATATCATAAAGAATAAGGTTTTGTTCTTTGAGATTAGATAAATCTATAGTGTTATTTTGTAGTAAATCATTCTCTTTTGATAAAACGACCACCATTTCATCTTGAACCAGAGGTCTAAAATGAATAGATGGGTGATCGATGACAGAGCTTACAATAGCCAGATCAATTTTACCTTCAGTCAAATAAATTAGAGGGTCTTTGGTAGCTTCGATTACAATTTCAATACTAACATCATTATTCTCTTTTTTATACTCTTGTATTACATTTGGTAACCAATGATATGTGGTATAACATTCTGTACTTAAACGAATAACTCGCTTTTTACCATTTTTAATTTGTTCTATTTTATTATTGAGCTGAGCAAAAGATGCCAACATCTCTTCTGATGTATTAAAAAGAACTTGCCCTGCTTCTGTAAGTAGCAATTTCTTATTCATCCGATTGAATACCTTGATGCCTATTTCCTCTTCCATTTTTTTAAGTTGATGACTTAATGCAGGTTGAGATAGGAAAAGTTTTTCTGCTGCTTTGGTAACAGAGCCTTCTTTCACAATTACGTTAACCAGTTTTAAATTTTTAAGAGATATATTCATTTTTTTTATGATATGTATAAAAACAATTCATTTTTTTTATAATACAAATGTATATAGCTTTGTCCAATAAATAAAATGAAGACGTAAAAAATAATTCATGTATACCTCTAATAATAAAATCAAATTCTTATTACCAACGCTTTTTATAATATTAACTTTTAACATAACACTTATGGCTCAAAAAGATCAACAATTTACATCAACATATCATGAAGTATTAGGCAGTAAAATGCATGTACTTTCTAATGAAGAAGGGGATGGCAATCCTATTCTTTTTTTACACGGTAATCCATCGAACAGTTATCTATGGAGAAATATAGCACCTCAAGTATTGAATATGGGACATCCGGTTTATATTCCCGATCTAATAGGGATGGGTAAATCAGATAAACCTGATATTGATTATACGTATTTAGAACAATATGAATACCTGGAGACTTTAATTGATCAACTAGAGCTCAAAAATATTACGTTGGTAATACATGATTGGGGATCTGGCCTTGGATTTAATTATTTTGCTAATCATCCTGAAAATGTAAAAGCAATTGCTTTTATGGAAGGTATTATACAAGACATAGGTACATATTTTGATGAAGATACTCAAGCATTTTTCAAAAAATTACGAGGAAAAGATGGTTGGAAAATGATTGCAGAAGATAATATCTTTCTAAATGATGTTTTACCAACTTGGGTGGTAAGAGGATTAACAGAAGAAGAATTAACAGCGTATAAAGCTCCTTTTCAAACAGTAGAGAGTAGAAAACCTATTTGGAAATTTGTTTCGCAGGTACCATTTCACGGAAAACCAGAATTAACATCAGCAATTGTAAAGAATTATAGAGAAAAATTACAGGAATCTAATATCCCAAAACTTTTTTTCTATGCAGAACCAGGAGCTTTTATGCCAGAACCAGTGAGAAATTGGATTATCGAGAATATTCCTAATTTAGAAGTTGTAAATATTGGTAAAGGAACACATTTTATCCAGGAAGACAACCCAGAACTAATAGGTTCAAAACTTAAAGAATGGGTTGCTAAGTTAGACAAATAAAAAGCATTCTGAGATATAGTATCATTTTATGAATAAGTAAATAAAAGCCACCTAAAACAGGTGGTTTTTTCATGGTACAAAACTTAGATATATACTTTGAGTATCCATTTAGTAAATATTCCTACAATTGGTTTCAAAAACTTAGGTTAAACTTTATTAAATTTTTAATAAAAGTTTGAAATTTCCCTGTTTTATTAATTCTTTTGCACGCTTTTAAAATCAATAACAAAGTCAACCCCAAAGGCTTTGAACTGTTTTTATTAGATTTATTAGTTCTCTAAGAAAGCCCATTTATAAATGGGCTTTTTCTTTTTTATGAATTCTTAACAAATACATGGATTACAATTGAAAATCGTGTGTTAAATAAGAAAGCTCACATTTCTGTGAGCTTTTTTCAAGTGGCAATTAAATTGGAAAAACATACTTTTAAAAATCCAAAACTGCTGTTAATTCCAATTACATATAAAGGAACAAATTTTATTTCGGGAATTTTCCCTTTCTGAGTAATATTAATATAATATTAACCTAAATCTGCAATTTTCTAACAGGATTTAGTATAAAACCCAATTTTTGATAAAAAGCCCTTAAAATTATGGGTGAAGACCCGCAAGTAAAATCCATAATTATTCTATAACTTTATATGGAAAGCTTCCAAACGAATGAAGATAACACAAAACATATTAGAGGAAATAATCAATATTGCTATGATCAAAGGCTATTTAGAAGTAGTGGATCAAAGAAAGAATGTTCTTACATTAAAAGATGGCATCTTTACTTATAATGGTGAATATCAATCTAAATCAATAGAAGCAATTAGATTTTATTTCTTAGAAGCTTTTAAGTTATCTCGTAATGTAACAATTAATAAAAAGAAATATCAAAGAGAGCGCTCAGATTGGAGGATATCCAAAAAAAATATTGACTAACCATAACAATGTAACCATTGTTCAATTTTTTTTTAATCCAAAAGAAGTAATAACCAACCTTATAACACTTCAGATATACCTACCAAGTTCTTCGCAGTAACTTCCACTATTATAGAACATAATCTGAGCGCTTTTTTTGTCTCTTAGTTAGATTATAATTTCCTGATTATTAGTGGTAAATTACTATAAAATAGGATCCTTCTTTTAATAAATGTAGCTAGGGAAATTTATAACAACCTAATTAATATTATTTTGTTTTTTTCCAAACACTTTATTTACCTTCCTTTTTGTCAACCAGTTAGAATACCATATCATTTCTCCGTTTTTGGTTATAGAATATCCAAACCTAAAAAGAACTACTCCTAATTCTTTTGAGTAATCTAACCACACATACCCACTCGGTATTTCTAGAATAACAGGTTCTTCTTGAGGAGTTTTAAACCCTTCTAGAATTGTATGGTACAAGGTGTCAAAAGCATGATCTATATCTTCAAAACTGAAGAATTTATGATCTTTAATGTCATTGTATTTTGCATCCTGATAAGTAACATAATATGTGTTTTCAGATTTATGAATTGAAACTAAAAACCAACCTAAATTAGAAACTTTTCCTATCAATTCTTTATTTACGGTTTCTACTTTTTTGATTTGACCAAAGGAACTTATACTAACCAGTAAACAAGCAAGGAATAATGTTATTTTTTTCATGTGAATATATTTAGAATAATTGATTAATAAGAGAAACTTGTGTTATTGGTTTTATAGCATCAATAATTACGCCGAATTAATTGGTTGTTGATTGATTTTTAGCTAGTTAAGACGGTTTGTTTGAAAAACAAAATTGAGAAAGGTGATAAAACAACAAAACCTCCGTATTTACAGAGGTTCTTGTGTTGTGATCAAAACAGTATTCGAATCTATGATTATGATTTGGATATACATTGTTTATTAATAAAATTTATATAACCTAAAATAACTTATTAAACATCTATGGTTCCGTGTCCGGATGATTTACCGATACCAAGACCCGCAGCTGGTCCTGTAAACATCCCCAAAAATTTCCCTTTTTCACTGTAAATAGTTAATACGCAAACGCCTGCTGCACCTGCTACTGTTCCTACTTCAAACTTACATTTCTTAGGTAATTCAAATGATGATACTTCAAAACCGCCTACAACCGTAGTTACTACTCCACCAATAAAGAATCCAACACCACTTCCATTTATTCGGGCTGTAGGTACGCCAAAATCCCTCGGAGAGGTCATGGATAAATCACAATTCATTCCCCACCAGATAAAACCACCTGTTTCTAGTGCTCCAAATGCTCCATAATCACCTGAAGATTTATTTTGAAGATTGGTATTCTCTTTGAATATCTGACTGTCTGCAGATGCTGATTTAATTTGTTTGATTAATTCATCTCGCTGTTGTTGATGAATTTTAATCAATTCTTGGTTAGAGTAATCCTTAACTACTTTTGTTTTTTCTTTTGTTTTAGTTGACATTTTTCTTCAATTTTATTTACTCTTACTCAATTATAGGTTTTTCAGAATCCACCTTTAATATCAAAAAATATGCAGGACAACTGCTTTAGTTTTTGATTCTAAGAATAAAGTTATGGATGGGCAGAGATTAATAATATTACATCTTATATCATCGAGATAAACTTATAATAACAAGAAACCTTATTGATTTTATATTGATTTTGTTTTCTAATTATAGATTATTGAAGTATTTGTTTTTTTAAGAAATTTTAGAAGAAATGGAAATCTCTTAAAACCAAGAAGCCTTACAAAAGTAAGGCTTCTTGGTAGCTCAAAGCGGTTGAAACTTAATTTTTTCAATAGACCTCTTGTAGAAATAAGTACTTGTTTTAAAGAAAATGAACTTTTGTTGATTAGAATCTATTGTTATTTATTTTAATATCACTTTTCCAGGGTCAATTTTGATTCCACATCTTTATTTACAATTTATATATTGCAGCGATAACTATTGAAACTAAGAAGTTTCGTGGTTGTCCATCATCATCAAAAAAACTATCCTCACTAGTTCTATCCAGTCGTATTTCAGGTTTAAGGCTTAAATCTCCTATATTATAATTTCCTGTAAGTGTGATATCAAATACATTTGCATTACCATTTTGATCATAAACCCCAATAAGACCAGCTCCTTCTTCTTGTTCAACAAAATATTCAGCACGCAGACCTAATTGAATTTCTTTAGAAAAAGTATACTTAGGATACAATGCTACACCATAAAAGTTTGATTCTTCGGTAGTTTTATATGTCGAATTAAGACCAATAAAGAAGTTTTCAGAAAATTGATGGCCAGTAGTAAGATCAATTTGAAATGTTCTGTTAGAGTTATTTCTTTGTCTACCATAAAGTATATTCAGAAAAACGTTTTTATAACCTGCTTGCAGTCCTGTTGTATAGTTATTAGATACATTAAATTCTGTTTCATCGGTACTGTTAAACACACCTAGCATGAAACTCCAATCTTTGTTATATTGATAATCTAATTTAATTCCTGTATGCGAAAAAGGACCACCAGAAAACATATAAGAGGTACTATAATTAAAATTTGTCACGGGAGAAATCAATTCATAACCTAAATAGGTATTAAAATTCCCAAAGGTTATTTTTGCTTTTTTATTAATATTCCAGTAAATAAATAATTGATTAATGATATTTGAACTTCCTTCTGGTCTGAGTTCTCTTGAAAGAAATACGGCATCTTCACCTCTGGGACCAAATACAAGATCTACAACTCCTCCTACTTTTGAAGTTTGATAATTCAAAGCCAGATTTACAAACCCTAAAGCAAAACCATTCAGATTTGCAAAAGCGGTATTAGGAGCAATCCCTTCTTCGTTAAGAGCATCAAAATTTTGTCTAAAGTATACATCTAAACTTCCAGAAAGTTCCAGGTTCTTTTTAATTGATTCAATAACTGATTCTTGGGCGTTTCCGAAAAGCGTTATGAACGTAAAGATTATTATTACTAATATTTTTTTCATTATTGAATTTTAGGATAAAAGTGGCCTTATGAAAACCACACAGATTTTTTTATTATTGACAACCAAAACAAGTTTTGAAAAACAATTATTTCTTTCTCTAGAGGAGATAAGTAATTTACTTTCTCAGAGAATTATTGCGATAAGAAGAAATACAATTCATTATGATCACTTTGATCTGTATCTAAAGCTACCATAACCAATAGATCCCCTGATTTTTAGTAGTAGCATCAGGGAATCTTATAGATTGTAAGTTTAATTCTGATAAAAATAAAACAGAGCAGTATAAAAAGAAATTTTGTTTTGAATCTCTTAAAAAATCTTGATGGTTACACTGTTATTAGATTTACCGACCAACGACTTCTTGTTGCCGTTGATGTAATAGTTATATTACGATTAACCCATAGGCGCCTACCATTGGTAAATCAGAAGAAGTGAACATTCCAACTTCCTCCAGGTCCCCATTTGATTTAACCTTGAATACCATAACAGCTCCTCGGTTACCTATAAGCTGATTTAAGTACTTTCCGTCCGCACTAATATAGGTATCACTAAAAAATAGATCTTCACTTTTCTTTTTAAATGCTTTTTCATTTCGTAAGGTAAGTGATCCATTTCCTCCAATAGTATATGAAGTTATAGAACTTGAAAGTGCATTTGAAGCCCAGAGTGTATTTCCGTCAGGAGATATTTCTACCCAACAGTTTGCAATCTGTCCACCTTCTTTAGAAGTTCCTGTCATTACATCACCTGATATCATTTTAATTTGCCCTGATTTATCGATCACATATGAAGAAGTTGATCCTGTTTGCCAGGAATATTTTGGAGACTGTGGTACCTTGTTTGGATCTGGGCGTAACATTCCTTTATTATTTAAAAAACGAGCCTCAGAAACAAGTACAGTAGTATTTGTTCCTTTTTTTACCAAATCAAATCCAACAGGAATAGGTAACCATCTATCATTAGAAGCATCGTGTGGCGAAGACACCATAGATATTGGTTTATCTGTTAAGCTTCCGTTGTTTTGTACTCCATAAACTTTTACAAGTCCAGATACAAGTTCTGCTACCACAAGAAATTTACCATCCTCGGTAAATGCAATACACGTAGGTCTTGCTCTCAAATCTCTAAGACTATTCGAAATAGATGTTAGTTTTCCGTTACTATCAACTTTATATCCTAAGATATTCCCGCTAAAAGGAGGTGTAGATACAGATCCAGAGCTAGCTACGTAAACAAAACTGCCATGTGATGCAATACTCACAGGGTGAATATCCCCAGCTTTAACCACATTATTTATAGTAAGACTCTTATCTCTATTTATTTTAAGAGAACTTACTGTCCCGTCTCCAGAATTGACAACAAGAAGGTTTTTATTATCTGGTGTTTTGAAAACGCCGTAAGCTGAAATGAGTGGATCGACACCATCTGCCAAAGGTTCTGTATAATCATAGCCTCCATCAAAGATCTCTATATTACCAGTTCCTTTACCTCCTGTAGGATACTCTCCTATAGATGTAAGGGTTCCATCGTTTTTTTGAGCAAAAGCCACTATACTGTTGCCGCTTGTTTTATTAGAAGCAACATAAATTGTTTCTCTAGAAGCTGGTACAATGTTTTCTGAATTTACTTTTGTTTTAATCGCAGTTTTGGCTTTCTGATCAGTTGCAGAATTAGCTTTATCACAAGCGGTAAGTCCTGTTAGTGCTATTGCCAATGTTGGCAATAATAATTTTTTGATGTAATTATTCATTTTAATGGTTGTTATAATTTATTAATTCATCTAAAAAATTTCGTTGATGTTTGACTTGAGAAAATCAAATTTTCAAACTGAAATTTTGCTAAAATTATTATATGAGGGATATAAGCGCTTGGACATAATTCCTTATAATTGAGCCTTATGTTTTAAAATACAGATGATCTTTTAATAAAATTAAACCAATAAAGAAAAAATCGAAGGAATAATACTTGGAGAGAAAATTAGTATGTTATAGCGATAGAATTATTTATATAAAACAAAAAAGCCTTACAAAAGTAAGGCTTCTCGTGATCGCGACAGGATTCGAACCTGTGACCGTCTGCTTAGAAGGCAGATGCTCTATCCAGCTGAGCTACGCGACCAATATGTATTTTTTTGTCGGGTTTATCCAACAATATTTATCAAAGATAAATAAAGTCGGGGTGGCAGGATTCGAACCTGCGACCTCCGCGTCCCAAACGCGGCGCGATAACCGGGCTACGCTACACCCCGAATTGAATTTTAAAAATAAAATTCTCAAAAAAAAGCGGAGAGACTGGGATTCGAACCCAGGCAACACTTACGCGTTGACAGATTAGCAATCTGCTCCATTACCACTCTGGCACCTCTCCTAAAAAATTGTTATGAACGTTGCACTACTGTTTCAAATGCGGATGCAAATGTAGCTTTTATGAGAGTACAATGCAACATTTTTTTTGCATTATTTTTGATTTAAATAAACCTTTATTTTAAAAACTTGAAAATCAGTTTTTTCAAGAAGCAATATTCTTTATATTTTTTTCAATAAACTATCAATATACTATAACAATACTTTTGATTCTTTAGAGTTTCATCAGTGTTTAAGATAAGAGTTTTATATTTGTTATATCTTGACCTAAATTAATATCGTTATGAGTATTGTCCAGAACTTTAATAAAAAGTATACCCAGTCACTTTTTTTATGCTTCTTCTTAATCAGTAGTTATGTTTTTGCTCAAAAACCGGTTCTACTGGATGATTTTACATTTAAAATAGGAGAAAAATATAAGAGAATAAAAAGTCTCAATACATATTATGTTGCTTCTGGAGATAGATTCCTTTCTGTAAAAAAAGGAAGAAATAGTATGACCGTTCAGCGTTATGCACTTAAGGATCTTAAGGAAAATGTAAAGCTAAGGCAGGTAATAGAGGATAAAGGAGATTTTCAAACAGTCATGAAACTTGGTAATAAGGCTGTGGTTTTTTATACGATAAGAGATAAGGCTTTTGCTCAAAAATTATCACTCACAGGTATTGTTGCAGAAAAACCTATTCAGTTAGCATTTGATAAGGAGAATATTGATAACGATTTTAGTTTTAAAAGTACCTATGGTTTTGATGCCGGTGGAAGAATCAACAAATTTGCTTTTAAAAAATCACCTGATGGTACAAAGCTATTAGTACTGTATAGAATACAAACTGCACAGGATAAAGCAGATAAAATAGGGATTTTGGTATATGACACTTCGTTAAAATTAATCTGGAGAAGAAAAGTAACCTTGCCATATACTACTAATAAAATTGAAAATGAAGATTTTACCATTGATAATGCTGGAGACTTTTATATGACAGCTTCTGTATTTAATGGGGATTCTTCAGATAAGGATAAAATTAAATCAAGTTATAGAACTGAGGTTTTTAAAATTAAAGAAAACCCTAAGGAGATTATTAAAAGTAAAATCGATATCTCTGGTAAATCTATTACCAATGCAATTATAAATGTTACCTCTTCCGGCGTTATTAAAATATCAGGATTCTATAGCAATAATGATAATAAAGAAGAAACTTCAGGAGTTTTTTCGGCTTCATTAGATGAAACAGGTGTTGTTAACAATACGGTAAAAAGTGATTTTCCTTCTGATGTAATGGAACAATATGTGTTAAAAAGAGAAGAGCGAGTAAATGAAGGAACACAGCGTGAAGACGATAAAAAAGATCTTGAAGATTTAAAAGTTAATAATGTGGTGTTTAATGGTGATGGTAGCTCTGTTATTTTTGGAGAGCAACGATATGCAGAATCATTTACTACTTCAAGTTCTTCTGGATCAAGAACAACATACAAATATTACTACAGAGATATTTTTGCTATTAAGTTATCAACTCAAGGAAATGTAGATTGGATGCACAAATTGCCTAAGTTTCAAATGGGAACTCAAGGAAAACGAAGTATGTCCTATTTTAATTTTAGAAATCAAGGAAAACACTATCTATTTTATATAGATGATTTTACCAATCTTAAAAGAACATTAGATGAATTTCCAACTCGTTACTTTGATGGTAAAAAAGAGTTTATTTATTTAACATCGTATGTTATTAACGATGCAACTGGAGAAGTAACCAAAGAACCTATACTTACCGGGAGTGATATTCGTAATGCCAGATTAGATGTTATGGAGTTAAGTAAATACGGCACTTTACCTAATAAAGATATGATCTTTGAAGCCTATGATGGTAAAAAGAATAATTTATTACTGAAAATATCGTTAGCCAAATAATATCAACTGCTTAAAAAATATTCATGAGATTATTTCTATTTACTATTCTATGTTTCGTTTATACGTTACCAGAAATAGATATTAATGATATTCGAACTTCTTTCAAGCATTCTCATGAATCAGAGGTACAAGCAGAGCAGTTTTATGAAATAACGGAAAAAGCTGTTAAAGAAGAAAAGGCTATATATACTGCTTATCACGGAGCGGCATTGACTCTTAAAGCTGCTCATTGTAATTTTTTTAGTAAACTATCTTATTTTAAAAAAGGAAAAAAGCTTGTAGAAAAAGCGATAGAAGAGGAGCCGGATAATATAGAAATACGAATGATCCGACTTTGTATACAGTATAATGTTCCTAAAATTTTGGGATATTATAAAGAGATCGAATCTGATAAAGATTTTATTCTTACTCATGTAGATCAAATCAATTCTCCCGATTTAAAAAAATACATAGAAGGGTTTATTGTAGATTCTGAAATATTTTCTGAGAAGTGATTTGTTACTTTTATACTCCATTCTTCTAGTCTAAACCTCTTTATTAATACTACATTTTCATTTTTTAACTTACCGGGAATAAACCGTGAAATTTTGGTTTTTTTTTGAGCATGTTTGAGGATTTATCCTAACTTTAGGCATTACTAATTAAAAAACCGAATACCACAATGAATTCTGATAACGAAAACACGGTCACTGAACAGCAAGCTATAGATTGGACTACAGCCTGGAGAGAACAATGCCCCGAAAATTGTAGAGCCTTTTTAATCCCTGGTGTAGATCTTGTAGAAGTCTTACATGAAATAGGAGTTTTAGGAAAGAAAGCCGCTAAAAAAGCAAAGAAAAAAGCAAATAAACTAGATGCTCAAGTAAGAGGATATATGGCTATTGGAGCAGAAGATCCAAATGATAAGCCTGAAGAAAAAATTCTTATCGTAGGAACAGAAAAAGTTGATGGTATCTATAGAGATATAATCAATGGTAAAATTGATGGTGGTGCTACTGAAGCTACAATTAATGTAGGAGGTGTAGAGAGTAGTGGGATTTATGATTTTACGTTACCATGTCCAAGGGAATGTGACCCTAATAGTCCTTTAAATTCATGAGATTTACTATCATTTTAAGCATGTTAGGAACTTGTTTCCTATTGATAAATATAATTGTATTCTTAAAAAGCTTTACTCGAGAGAGTAAGGCTTTTAAGTTTTTCACTATTTATCTCTTTAGCATGTTTTTAGTGCAAACTGTGATGACCTATTTTGTGGTTGTCCTCAATAAACCAAATCTATTTTTATCACACTTTTATTTATTTTTTCAATTCATATTTTTAAGCTTTTTCTATCGCTATTTATTGAAAAGTAAAATCGTAATTTATGTTTTGATAATAATTTTGGGACTACTAAGTATTCAATATATAAGAGATACTGAAATATTTCATCAATATAATTCAATAGGTATAAGTCTTACTCATAGCTTATTAATAATTTATTCAATAATATATTTTTTTAAATCACTTAAATTAGAAACACCTCATTTTTTAATAGTAAACGTAGGTGTTCTTATTTATCTTGTTTGCAGTACATTAGTTTTTGCGGCAGGTAATTTATCATTAAATTTGAATATTCCAACGTATGCTTATAGGGTGCTAACTTATGTTAATCTAGTTTTGTATTTGATTTTCCAAACCCTGATCTTTGTTGAATGGAGAAAGAATTACTACAAGAAGACGCTCAGATCATCGTGATTATTTTGATTGCTATAATGATCTTGTTACTAATGTCAGGAGCATTGGTGCTGTTTTTTTTCTTTTCCAGAAAAAAAATAGTAGCTACTGAGTTAGAAAAAGCAAATCTTGAGATTTCGTATCAAAAGGATTTGTTATATGCTACCATAGAAACACAAGAAGAAGAGCGTAAACGTATAGCACAAGACATACATGATGCAATTAGTGCAAAACTCAATGTGGTAAGTCTTAGTACTAATGTGCTTATAGATGGTAAATTAGATAAGAAAGAAGAAGCACATACGCTACAACACATATTAAATGTAACCACAGGTACTTTAGAAAGTTCAAGGAGATTGGCGCATAACTTATTACCTCCTATATTAGAAAATTTTGGTTTACAAGCGGCGATAGAAGAACTTTGTGATGAGTTTATAAATAGTAAAAAAGTAAGTGTAGGATATAAGATTGAGTATAAAGAATTCTTATCAAAAAGCAATGAATTACATTTATTTAGAATTATACAAGAATTATTAAACAATTCGGTTAGGCATGGAGAAGCAAAAACAGTAACTTTAACAATAAAATCGCACGAACAACAACTAAAAATTAATTATACAGATGACGGAAAAGGATTTGATCAACAAGTAGTAGAAAAAAAGAAGGGAATTGGCCTTAAAAATATAGAAAGTAGAGTAGATATACTCGATGGGGAACTTTCTTATCACAGTGAGGTCGGTAAAGGAGCATTTTTTAATATTATGATCAAAAATCAAGACAAATGAGCAAAGATATTATAAGGTTGGCAATTGCGGATGATGAAACATTATTTCGACAAGGAATATCTTTTATTCTGGATAAAGAAACCAACATAGACATCTGTATACAGGCGGAGAATGGAAATGATCTTATTAAACAATTAGAAGCAACGAGAGAGCTTCCAGAGATTATTTTAATGGATCTTAAAATGCCAGATCTTAATGGAGTAGAAGCAACAAAAATTATTCATAAAAGATTTCCGGATATAAAGATTATCGCACTAACCAGTTATTATTCTAAACCTTTTATCACTAATATGCTTAATCAGGGAGCAGTGGCTTATCTTGCTAAAAATGCAACTCCAACAAAGGTTATAGAAACGATAAATCAGGTAGCCTTAAAAGGGTTCTATTATGATGAAAACATGATAGAAATTATTGAAGAAGCTTCAATAAATACATTTAAGAAAAATAAGTATGATGATGAAGAGTACTTAACAAGAAGAGAACGTGAAGTCTTAAAATTAATATGTGAACAAAAAACTACTTCTGAAATTGCCGAACAATTATTTATTAGCCCTAGAACGGTCGAAGGGCATCGTAATAACCTATTAATGAAAACAGGTTCTAAAAATATAGCGGGACTAGTTATTCACGCAATAGAACATCAGATATATGTTCGTAATGCCAAATTATAAGTTCCTGAAACTTATAAAAAAGGGTGTTGTAAAAAATAAAATAGGACAATAGTTTGGTGAAGGTTATGATCTTAACTGAGAATAGATGAGAAAACTATTGCCCTATTTTGTATTACTATTTACTTTTTGTAGAAAATTTTTGAAATATTATTTTTTACATCACTATTACTACTTAAAAACTTAATGATATACATCCCTTCCTGAAGTTGAGATATATCGATTACATTTTCTTGCATTTTATCCGTTGAATAATTATGAACTTTTTTGCCGTGAATATCATATATCGTTATGTTATATTCTTCATTGATAATTGCACTATTTATTAATAACTGATCTTTTGCCGGGTTAGGAAATATTTTTATATCTAATTGCCCTTTAATATCGTTTTCTGAAGGAGTTCTATTAGCATTTTGACAATAAGAAGCTCCTTGATATGGAGTAGTAGGGATCGTTTTATACACAGGAGGATTATTATAATAATCAGTTATTTTACCAGCCAACCATTTGTTATCATCACCATTGGTGCCAATAGATCCTACACCTGTTGTAGATCCGCCGCCCCATAGGATAGAGAATACATTCATATTTGCTATTTTTTGTAGGTTGGATGTACCCCAATCATATCCATTATCATTTGCTAAATGTTCTCCAACATTATTTGCTTGATAATGAGGAAGCGTTAATGGGATGCTTCTAAGATCTGCACGAATATTGTTAATGTTGGTTCCTATTCTACTATCTCCTAAGAAATAAGGAGCTGATGCTGAAGAATGTTGACTAATACTATAATTACCGATGTTTTCGTTTACTGTAGCCATATGACCTCCTGGGATTTGCCATAACATAATTGGCACGTTTCCAATCCTTTTTGCAATTTCATCACAGAAAATCATGTATTTATCCCAATGTCTTGCTGTCCAGGCATAGTTTTGTATTGCAGCAGGACCAAAACAATCACGTTCGTATCTATCAAAAGCAATAAAATCAGGTTTCCAATCTCCTGTATATAATTCTAAGCTGTTCATGAAATCGGCAACTTCTATTCCTTCACTTACAGGATCATTAAATTCTCCTGCTGCTTCATAGACCCATCTTGCAGAACCTGCAGCCCATACATTTTGTTGGTATCCAAACGGAATTTTACATTCTCCCACATGATGAATCACAAAGTTTACCGATTGAAAATATCCTTTTAAGTCTTCGCCAAAATTGGGAATGTCTGAAACGCTAAGGTTTTCATCCTGAAAAGCTCTTCTGATATCCTGATTTACGTTTATTCGTATTGTTCTAATATTATGATCATTTCCAAAAACAACATCTTGTTGTATGGCTCCAATAAGATCTGGACTGATTACAAATGCACCAGGATTAGGATGATTAGCATCTTCATAACTAAGCATCACCTTGATTTCCTGAATTAGATTTCTATAATGAAAATATAAATTATCTTGTTCTGCAATATCCCTGATTGCTTCACGTGATCCACCACCACTGGCATTAGCAGTATAATGAACCATTACTGGTAGTATAACTCTTCCTCCTTGATTAGCTTCGAGGCGTCTTGCTTGTTCAATAGTATTTACAGTAGGAGTCATGTCAGGAATTCTTCCACGATCTCCAGCACCATCAAGACCTGAGTACTTGAAAAGTACACTTAATGGCGAATTTTTAAAATTGTCATCAAAAGCCTCAGATGCATTAGTTATGGTACCATGAGAGAGATAAGGAGGAAATCCTTTTACACTAAAGTCTGTTAAAGTAGATTCATTAAATACCACAGATACAGAATTAGAAGATCCACTACTCACCTGTAAAGTACTATTAAATGATGGTGAATATACTTTATTAGTAACTGAGTCACTATATGAATCTATAGTAATACTATAAGATCCAACAATAACATTATTAATGGTATTACTACCATTAGAAATTTGTGTGGTAATATCATTTACAGTAACAGTGTTATTTTTTAATACTAAACTTGTAGAAGCATTTGCAGGTAACCCAGATACGTTTATGGTAACATTTTCTGTGCTAATTGTTGTTTTGGTATATGCAATTGAAATATTAGTGTTAGTATCTGTTGGAGTGAATGATAAAGGAGCATTACTTGAGTATTGACTGGTGTACTGAGTAGTTCCAGAGACAAAATTGTCTGCCCATACTTGATATTCCTGGTTTTTTCTCAAAGGAATAATATCAGATGTAGTTATATTTTTGGTGACTTCTGTATTAGTACTTAGGTTTTTATAATGTACTGTTACTACAGAACTATCATTTCCTGAAATATTAGTATTTACATCAACAAATAAATCGGGTTCTTCGTTTTCCTGAAAAAATCGAATTTCATCGGCTAAATTCTCAAAAGAAGAACTAACACTTTTAAGATCAAATCTAGCTGATATAGTTTCATTAGGTAATAATGTATGATCTACCCAAGAACCTACCGGAAGTTCAATATTTAAACTGGTTACTTGTAAATTTCCTTCTGCCACTGTGCTTAAAGAAGTAGTTGGATATGAAATGTTTCCTTCTGGGAAAAAATTCACTAATGAAGGAACGTTATCTGAAACAATACGGATTGTAGAATTTCTTGCGTCAATATTAGTAGTTCCAGTATTCTTGACCTGTATGTCTAAATACACATCACCCCAGGATTGTGGTAAAAATTCTATTGTTAACTGATAAGAACTGGAAGCAGTAGTGTAATTTTTGATAAAAGTTTGAGAATGCGCAAAAAAGCCTATAAATAGGCATAGTAAAATGAGTTTGTGTTTCATAACGTAGGTTTAAAAGTGAGTTTATCAATAGTCGTTAACTATTGTGATTAGTTGAAAAAGATATATATAAGTCATAGAGCAGAAAAACTAATTAGCTGAATGACTTAAAATTGTAGCTTTTTGGATAGTTTTTACAAACGAATGCACTTTTTGAAGAATGAGTAAGTTTTAATGTTAATGATGATCAAAAAACCTTTTTACACTGTATAACCACCTTATTTTGTTTACAATCTGTGGTAAAGAAAAGGTAATGATCTCCACCATCTTTGATTTTGAATTTTTTACGGATTCCAGCGACAGATTCAGGAAAGTTACGGGTAGTGATATTAGCTTTGGTAATACCTGTTTTTGCCAAAACCTTTTTTTGATAAGGAAATACAGTTATAATCTCGAACTTTCTTCCAGGAAAATCAATTTCGTTGTCAGAAGTATATAGATGTGAATGAAGATGTAGTTTATCTAAATCAAAATGCTTAGAAATACTTGAAAAACCTCCACTTTTCAAGATAGCTGCATTGGGTTCATACAGGTATTTTTTTGGTAATCCAAGATTTGCAATATGTATGGTCTCATCCTTTAATAAAAAGGTGAATCCTTGAGTATTGTCTTTTGTTATATTTGCGGTCTTAATAGTAATATTTCCGACATAAGAAGAATCAAGAATCCATAAAAGTTCTTTAACCTCATTATTGACAGCAATCACATGAATTTCCTTAATTTTTTTGAGTGATTTAATACCTGCTTGTATATCTAATAGAGGAGAAGTCTTAATCATTATATTGCCACTTTTAGAAAAGAGAAAATCCAAATGTTTAGGTACGTCAGGAAGACAATCTTCCAGAAAAAACACTTTTCCTTTACTTTCATTTCTTCGCGAAGGATCAATATAGATCCAATCTACAGTATTTTGATCTTTTAAAAGAGTTAATCCATCTCCGGAGTGTGTTTCAATGTTATTAATGGTAAGAACAGTAAAATTATGCTTAGCAATGTCACTCAGCTCTGAATTAAGTTCGCAATGAATTACTTTTTGAGTTTTTTTTGAAAAAAAATAATCATCTATACCTAAACCACCAGTGAGATCAATTAAAACTTTTCCAGAAACCAGATTGCTTTTATAAAGAGCTGTAGTTTCAGAAGAAGTTTGTTCAAGATTAATAGTAGGAGGGTAGTATATATCTCTTTGTGAAAACCAAGATTTTAATTTATGCTCAGCTTTAATTCGTCCGTTTACCTGTTGCGCTAATTCCTGAGGAGTAATCTCTTTAAAGGGACTTCCTGACAGCGCTAATTTATGAGGATCAACTTTTTTATTTGATTTTTCAAAAATAAAGTCCTGAACTTCTTTATGTAAAATTCTTTTATTCAATATTAAAAAGGTAAAAACACAATATCAGAGATCTTTGGTAAGCTTTTTAACAATCTTATACTGAGACAAAAACTCCTTAGAAATCACTTTAATTGCCGTGTAAAAAGGTACTGCCACAATAAGCCCTCCAATGCCAAATAATGATCCAAAGATTAAGATAGCTAAAAAGATCTCTAGAGGATGAGATTTTACACTGTTTCCAAAAATCAAAGGTTGATTAAGAAAATTATCTATCATCTGTATAATTAAATACCCGATCAATATATAGCTTAACCTAGGAAGGATAACTGTAGAAAAATCATACCCTAAATTACTGGTAGTTGCAAGAAGCAATACTAAGATGCCTCCAAACAACGGTCCTACATATGGTATTAGATTGAGTATAGCAGCTATAAGTGCTACGGCAATAGCATTATGTACTCCAAATATTAATAAGAGTATAGTGTACAAAACAAATAAAATAGTAACCTGCAATAATAAACCAACAAAGTATCTTGATAATAAATCTTTGATTTTGGTAAAAGCCGTCATAAACTTGTTTTCATCTTCTTTTTTTGCAAATACTAATAAACTGTTTTCTAATAGTTTGCTATCTTTTAAAAGAAAGAATGAAATAAATAGTACAGAGAATAAACCAATCAATAATGCTCCAAAACCACTTAAAAAAGAATTAATAGCATTAGGAATAGCTTTTAAATCAAAGAACTGCATCAAATCTGTCTGTTTGATCAATTCAACCAAATTAAGTTTCTCTACATTAAAATAGTCACTAATCTCTTGATTAAGACGATCAAAATCTTCTCCTACTTTATTAAGATCAATCTCACCAATTAGTTGTCCTTGTTCACTTATAATAGGTACAAACAAAGTAAATATACTAGTAAATAACCCTATTGTTATGAATAAAGTAAATACTACAGCTAGTGTATTTCTAAACTTTAGTTTTCGTTTAAGAAAGGATACAAGAGGTCTTCCCATTAATGAAATAACACTTGCAAATGCAATGTAGATCAATATGGATTGTATTTTATATAAAAACCATAATAACCCAAGCGTACCAATAATGGCAGCTACAGCTCTTAGGATTCCGTAGGAGATTGTTTTTGAATTCATATGCTATAGTTATTAAAGTATCAAAAAAATGGAAGCTTTATTTTGTCTATATTCAAAACTAAGAACTATTTCTAATATCTATTAATTTTTTAGAACGTTTATTTTAACTACTAGAAACTTGTTTGGTGATTTCATATAATGCAATGCCTGCTGCCTGAGCAACATTCATACTGCTATTAGTTCCGTACATATTAATGTGTAAACTTTGATCCACCAATTGTAAAATATCTTCAGATACACCAGAATTTTCTTCGCCTATCACTAAAACTATTTTTTCATCATTTAACGATTTAAATTCAGAAATCGGGATACTGTTTTTTGTGATTTCCAACGCAAGAATTCTATATCCATTAGCTTTATACTGCTTTATAATGTCCAGGGCTTTATCTTCTTGTTGATAAGGTATACTATTATGTGTAGATCGCGAAGTTCTTAACATACGCTTACTAATTACAGTAATTTCTTCACCACAAAAGTAAATTTTCTCTACGCCAAAACTATCAGCTACCCTAAATATACTACCAATGTTTGCAGGAGAATTTACCCGATCACATAGTAACGTTATCGAAAACTGTTTCTTCTCAAATTTGACATTATAGTGATGTAATTGATCAGCCATTAATTTTCGAAAGCATATTTAATGATGTTGGCACCCATTCTCAATGCTTTTAAACGAACTTCTTCTGGATCATTATGCACTTCTGGATTTTCCCAACCATCACCAAGATCACTTTCAAAAGTAAATAACAAGATTAATCTTCCTTCATGTGTTATTCCAAGTGCTTGTGGTCGTTTTCCATCATGTTCGTGGATTTTAGGTAGACCTTGAGGGAAATTATATTTTGATGAAAAAATAGGGTGAGAACTAGATAATTCGACTAATTCTTTGTCAGGAAATACTTTAATTAATTCTTTTCTTATATAGGGTTCCATGCCATAATTGTCGTCGATATGTAGAAATCCACCACTCAATAAATAATCCCTGATATTCTCTGCATCCTCATCGGTAAAAAATACATTACCATGGCCAGTCATATGAATATAAGGGTATTGAAAAATATCAACGCTTTCTGGTTTTACGGTAGCGGGTTTATCTTTTATTGCAGTATTTATGTTTTGATTACAAAACCTTATTAGGTTAGGTAATGCAGTAGGATTACTATACCAATCACCACCGCCTTTATACTGCAATATTGCAATATCCTGGCTTTGTATGGATATAGAAAACAAAAAAAGAAAGTAATATCCCGTAAGTTTAATCATAGTATGCGTCTAAATAAGAAAGTTTAAAAGTACTAAAATTTAGAAGATGGCAAAATACCTTTTAATACTATTAACGCTTAGTTTTTCAGTATATACACATGCACAAGAAAATAATGAATCTGTTATAGTTCTCGAATTGTTTACCTCTCAAGGATGCAGTAGTTGCCCTCCTGCAGATGTATTACTTGATGATATAAAAGAAACTTATAGCGATCAAAATGTCTTTGTGCTTTCATACCATGTGGATTATTGGAATCGTTTAGGATGGAAAGACCCTTTTAGTGCAGAATCTTTTAGTGATTATCAAAGAGATTATGCACAACAATTCTATAGTAGATCTATATATACCCCTCAATTGGTAGTGAACGGAAGCGAACATTTTACGGGATCAAATGGTACTAAAGCAGAATATGCCTTAAAGAAATATAGTAAATCCAAGGCAACAAATGCGATCAAATTAACTGAAGTTAAGCGTAACAATAATGAGGTGATACTAAACTATGCAGTAAATGGAGATGAGTTTAATAGAGTAACTCTTGCATTAGTAGTTTCTGAACGAATTACAGAAGTCCGCCGAGGAGAAAATAGAAATCGAACTTTAAAGAATAGTAATATAGTAGCTAACCGTTTAGTGAAAAAGGAAAACTCAGGTGAGATAAAGTTGATAATACCAGATTGGATACAAAACTCTGATGAGCTTTCTGTTATTGCGTACACTCAAGATAAAATGTTAAAAACTACAGGAGCAGTAAAAATAGAAATATAGAGAGAATAAATTGAAATTAGCAATGATGTATAAAAGACCACAACGATAATGTTGTGGTTTTTTTATGAGGTGATTTTTTATTAATTTGAAAAGTGGTAGTATACTTTAGATAATATTGATTGAAGATAATTTTTAAAGCACTTTTTAATAAATACCAAATACAACAATGGATGTAAAACAATTAGTAAAACAGTGGTTTGATAAGTGGGAAGAAGGAGATTTTTATAATTTACCGATATCAGAACATTTTAAACATACAAGTCCTTACGGAACCATAAACGGAAAAGAAGAATACTTAAATCTGGTAGAAGCTAATAAAGACAAGTTTTTAGGACATCGTTTTGTATTGCATCACGAAATATATGCAGATAACAAAGCCTGCGTTTGTTATACAGGTATTAAAGATGATTTTAAATTAGAAGTAAGTGAATGGTATTTTTTTAAAAATGAACAAATAGAAGAGATAATAGCTTATTACAATATTGAAGGTGAAATAAGCGAGAAACGAAAGCTTGAAAACTTCTAAGCTTTTATGAAACAAGGTAATATCTAGCAGTATATGTTAAACCTTTTATAAGTTGGATTGTATCTATGTAAAGACTACTTATATTGAGTGTAACCCACCTTCAAAACGGTGGTTAACTAATACTATTTTGTAACAACTAAAATGCAGATTTGTGAAAACTCTCTATACACTAATTGGTCTCTTTTTATTAATAGGATGTAACAATAAACCTCATCAGAGTCAAGAACCTATTGTAACCTCAAAGAAAGATATTTCTGAAAGTCAAATTATTGATTTAACACACGTTTTTTCTGAAGAAACTATCTATTGGGTAACAGCAAAAGAATTTGAATTAGATGTAGTAGCCAAAGGCGAAACAGATAAAGGATTCTTTTATGCAGCAAATAATTTTGCTACTGCAGAACACGGAGGAACTCATATTGATGCTCCGATTCATTTTGCTAAAAACAAACAAACTGTTGATGAAATACCTTTAGAAAAGTTAATAGGAAAAGCTATAAAGATTAATGTTTCAGGGAATGCAGAAAATAACCCTGATTATTTGATAAGTATTGAAGATATTATGAATTGGGAAAAAGAAAATCAATCAATCCCTGATGAATCTATTGTTTTATTAGAAACTGGTTTTTCAAAATTTTATCCGGATAAGGTAAAATACCTGGGTACAGACCAACGAGGAAGTGAAGCTCTCAAGGACCTTCATTTTCCTGGGCTTTCACCTGAAGCTGCAGAATGGTTGGTTAAGAACAGAAATATTAATGCCATAGGAATTGATACGCCAAGTATAGATTATGGGCAATCTCAATATTTTAAAAGCCATGTGATACTTCTTGAACAAAATATTCCCGCTTTTGAAAATCTAACAAACCTGGATAAACTCCCCGAAAAAGAATTTACTATAATTGCGTTACCTATGAAAATAAAAGGAGGAAGTGGAGGACCATTAAGAATCATTGCTCTTTTAGATAAGTAATAGTATAAATTTAATAGTATTAGAATTGAATTCAGATCACCAGGAATATATTATTAGAGACGCCCAACCAGATGAGTTTAAAGAAGTAGGACAATTAATGATTCATGTCTATTCAAAACTAAAAGGTTTTCCATCAAAAAAAAAACAGCCAGCATATTATAATGTACTAGCCAATATAGGAGAGTTAACTAAAAATCCTAAAACAAGGTTATTAATAGCTGTTACATCAAAAGAACAAATAGGAGGTGCGGTAATTTATTTGGGTGATATGAAGTTTTATGGATCTGGAGGATCTGCTCCCAATGAAAAAAATGCTTCAGGGTTTAGATTATTGGCCGTTAATCCTACTACAAGAGGCAAAGGAATAGGCAAACAATTAGTTAATCATTGTATTGAACTCGCCAGAGAGGAAAAGCAAAAAGAAGTAGTCATTCACTCTACAAAAGCTATGGAAATTGCATGGGGGATGTATGAGAAAATAGGATTCAAAAGATCCGAAGATCTTGATTTTATGCAAGGAGAACTTCCAGTCTATGGTTTTAGATTAATTCTATAAAAATTTTGCTGTATATTATTTATGGAATAATCTTAAAAACAATAAGCTGATTTAACTGAGGGAAAAACGAATTAAAATTATTATCAGAAACCACTACAAGTGTACGGCTTCCATCATCTAGTTTTGATCCTAAAGATATTCCTTCGATATTATCAACTGTAGAATTTGTAAGTTGCCCTCTGATCGTATCAAAATTAAAAAGCAACGTCTTTGTTGCTTTAGTATGAGTTGTATTAGATAATGATTCAATATCAAGTGTGTTTGTAGCATTGGTTATGTCTACTTTGTAAATCTTAACCGTGTTACCACCATCAATATACCCAGAAGAAAAAGAACGTTCTAAAGCTAAAAATTGATTCTCATCATATTCAAGAATCTCTACCAATCCATTAACTTCAAAAGAGGTTCCTAATGCAGGTTCACGAGCCACAGGATCTAGTTCATATGCAAATTGTTTTTGCGCAACTCCAGATGCTTTATCAATAAAAGTAATACGCACAGGCGATTCGGTATCAGCTGTCGTTGGTTCAGGACCATCTTCTATAAGAGGTAACTCCATAGAAACCCAATATCCTTTGTCGTCAAAACTTAAAGATAGTCCTTCTAATACTCCGTTATGTCTTGGACCTGATAAATCATCGGTTGTATTGGCTTTAAAATGATCAGGAAGGGTAAGATTTCTTATTTGATTACCAGAAGTAGAAATTTCGATTAATCCTGGATCGATACCATTATTAATACTTCCTTCACTAGTGTATAAAATAGTACCCGTATTTACATCTAATCTTATAGATTCTGGATCTACAATACCCGATGCTAGAGGAGCTCCTGATTCGTCCTTAATTTCTACCATAGAAGTAATCCCTACATTTTGTATAGCATCTTTTGTGTAAGATATATTGGCTTCATAATAACGGATAGGAGGAGTAGAGGTATCACATATTAAATACCATTTTCCATCGTGATAATCAATACCTGATAATCCTCCGATCGGAACACCGTTTATTTCTTGATTCGGAATAATAAATTCATCTATAAACTCTATAGTACTAATTGTATTACTATCATTAACAGGAGGTTGATTATTTGTGTCGTTACTTGATGAACAATTCAAGCATAACAAAATAATTGGAAATAACCATTTTGTACCTTTCAACATTTTTGTGCGAATTATATTTATATAAAGGTATTAATTTATTTAAGAGGAAGACACTTTAAAGAACTAAGAATTTATAAATGCTATACTATGAACCGCAGCAATAGCAGCAGTTTCTGTTCTAAGACGTGTAGATCCTAGAGTTACAGGAGTAAACCCATTTTTTAGAGCGTTTGTAATTTCGTTAGGGGAAAAATCCCCTTCTGGACCAATTAAGATGGTTGTATCAGAATTTGATTCTGCAACTTCTTTAAGGGATTGTTTTTTAGTTTCTTCGCAATGTGCTATTAATAATTGACCTTCTTTTTTTTGAAGTAGCCACTCATTAAATGGAATAGCAGGGTTCAGTTTTGGCAAATAACACTGAAGAGATTGTTTCATGGCACTTTGCAATATACGTTCAAAACGTTCGGATTTTATAACCTTTCTTTCGCTATGATCACATATAACAGGAGTAATTTCATCGATACCTATTTCTGTAGCTTTTTCTAAAAACCATTCGTATCGATCATTCATTTTGGTGGGAGCAACAGCAAGGTGTAATCGATAACTTCTTTTAGATTGCTTTTCTGCGGTTTGTATTGTGGCTATACACTGATTTGGATTCGCAAAAGTGATATTGGCGGTAAAGAGATATCCTAAACCATTGGTAATGTATAATGTGTCACCTTCTTTTTTTCGTAATACCTTAGCGATATGCTTACTTTCTTCCCTGGAGAATCGTATTTCTGTGTTTGATGCGGTTAATGTGTTATTATAAAATAATTGCATTTTTTAGTGCTTAGATATTATGTGCTAAATATATTATGATTTGTACCTAAGTAATTTTAAAATTTTATTCTGGCTTTAGCTACGATATCTAAATCAGCAAAATCCTTTTTCAAAAATTTTAAATATCCAACAATGGCAATCATAGCCGCATTATCCGTTGTGTATTCAAATTTAGGAATAAATGTTTTCCATCCATATTTATACTCTCCTTCTTTTAAAGCTTTCCTTATACCAGAATTAGCAGAAACCCCACCACCAATGGCAATACTTTTAATCCCTGTTTGTTTAGAAGCTTTTTTAAGTTTATCTATTAAAATATTAATTATGGTATATTGTATAGATGCACATACATCATCCAGGTTTTTCTCAATAAAATCAGGATCTGCTTTTACCTGTTTTTGCACAAAATAAAGTACAGCTGTTTTGAGTCCGCTAAAACTAAAGTTTAGATCTCCAACTTTTGGTTTAGTAAAAGGAAAAGCTTTAGGATTACCGGATTGTGCGTGCTTATCGATTAAAGGACCTCCAGGATAAGGTAGTCCTAATATTTTTGCACTTTTATCAAAGGCTTCACCGACAGCATCATCAATAGTTTCACCGATAATTTCCATATCAAAATGGTCATTTACCTTTACAATTTGTGTATGACCTCCACTAATAGTCATTGCCAAAAATGGAAATTCGGGTTTATCATATTCTTCTTCCTCTATAAAATGAGCAAGAATATGTGCTTGCATATGATTTACATCAATTAGAGGTATATCCAGAGCTAAAGCAAGAGATTTAGCAAAAGAAGTACCGACCAGAAGAGATCCCATTAATCCCGGGCCACGTGTAAATGCAATCGCACTTAAATCTTCCTTGTTTATATTAGCTTGTTTAATAGCTTGATCAATTACCGGTACAATGTTTTGTTGATGCGCTCTTGACGCCAATTCTGGTACTACACCACCGTATAATTCATGAATTTTTTGTGATGCAACAACATTAGATAATACTTTACCGTTGCATAATATAGCGGCCGATGTATCATCGCACGAAGATTCAATACCTAAGATATATGTATTTTGTAAGCTCATTATGAGGAAAAGGGCATAGAAATTGTTAATATTGTCAACAAAGTTAAAACAATAAAACGTATCAAAAAATTCGGGAAAATATTGTTAAGGACAATGCTTGTCCTGTTATCGCTATTTCTAATCCTAGTGATACTATTTTCAATCCCTGGTGTACAAACGTTTTTTGGTAAAAGGATTACAAATTATCTTAATGATGAATATGGTGTTGATGTAGCAATCAAAAGGATTGGATTAACATATTCTGGTAACGTAAACCTGAAAGAAGTTTTAGTAAAAGATCATCATAAGGATACATTATTATATGCTGGAAGCATAGAAACTTCAATTCTTAACTTAAGAAAAATATCAAAAGGAAATCCTGAGCTAGGCACTGTATCTATTGATCATTTGACTTTTGATATGAAAATGTATAAAGGAGAGAAAAGCGATAATCTTATGACCTTTATCAGAAAGTTTGATACGGGACAGAAAGAATCTTCTGGTAAAAAATTCGTGCTCACTACTCGTAATATTGCAATGACAAATAGTCAATTTAGCTTCATTGATGAAAATCTAAATAACCCTAATGTTGTTATCTATGATGATCTAACATTAGATGCAGAGAGTCTTGTTGTAGATGGAGATGATATATATGTAAATATAGATGCATTATCTTTTAAAGATCAACGAGGATTGAATGTTTCTAGATTACAGACCTGCTTTGCTATAACACCTACAACTATGAAGTTTCAGGAACTTGTTATAGAAACAAAAGATTCTAAAATAGAAGGAGAAGTACTTTTTTCATACAAACCAGGTGGTCTCGATGATTTTGAAAATAAAGTAAATATCACAGCTGATTTTAGTCAAGCCAAAATATCTACTAATGATTTGATTCCGTTTTATAGAGAGTTTGGAAGAAATCAAGATATAATATTAAGTAATACTCTTGTAAAAGGTACTTTAAATGATTTTAAAGTAATTAACTCAGATATAAGAGGACTGGATAGATCAATAATCAAAGGAGATATCAGAATTAGAAATGCACTTAAAGACCCAACAGAATTTAAGTTAGATGGTACTTTTGAAAATTTAACTACTAATTATTACGATCTCATAAATTTATTGCCACGAGTTTTAGGAACATCATTACCTAAAGAATTATACCAATTTGGTAGCGTGAAAGCTATAGGAAATGTTATTGTTACTCCTAATGATGTAGATGTTGATATGGATCTTTTTTCTCAATTAGGAAAAATTAATGCCTTTGTTTTATTAGGAGAATTAGAGGGTACAAAAAAACCTACCTATAATGGAACCGTGATTTCGTATGATTTTAATATTGGTCAACTTTTAGGAAAAGAATCTCTAGGTAATGCGGCATTCGATATTCAGGTAGATGGTAATGGTTTTACCCTTAAAGATCTAGATACAAAAATAGAAGGGTATATTACCAAGTTAGAATTTAATGGATATAACTATACAAATTTAACAGTAATAGGAAACCTTAAAGATCCTGTTTTTGATGGTAAGCTAACGATATATGACCCGAATGTACAATTTGCTTTTAATGGAGTAGCAGATTTGTCTGAAGAAATCAATAATTATGATTTTGTTGCCAAGGTAGATCATATAGATTTTAATAAATTAAAACTATTTACAAGAGATGATATTTCTGTTTTTAATGGAGATGTCATTATGAACATGAAAGGAACTGGCATTAATGACCTTTTTGGAACGATCTCCTTTGAGAAAACATTGTATAAGAATCAAAATGCAAGCTATTACTTTGAAGATTTTGATATTACCTCCAGTTTCGATGATGAAGGCGTTCGAACCATTACCATGAACAGCCCAGATATTATTGATGGTAATGTAAAAGGAGTTTTTAGGTTTGAAAATGTATACGATCTGTTTAGAAACTCAATAGGAAGTTTGTATACTAACTTTGAACCTACAGAGATTACCGATAATGAGTTTATGGAATTCAATTTTAATATCTACAATAAAATTGTGGATGTTTTCTTCCCTGATATACAATTTGCTCCTAATACATTTATAAAAGGAAAAGTAGAAAGTAATGATTCAGAATTTAAACTTACTTTTAAGTCTCCTGCAATAAATGCCTTTGGTAATTATATGGATAATGTAGACATACAGGTGGATAATAAAAACCCACTGTTTAATACATATATCGCCGTAGATAGTATTGATACCGAATACTATGATGTTTCTAAATTTAGTCTGATCAATGTAACGTTAAAAGATACCTTGTTTATGAGATCAGAATTTAAGGGAGGTAAAAATAATGTAGATGATTATAATTTAGAATTTTATCATACAATTAATGAAGATAATAATTCTGTTGTAGGTTTTAGAAAATCAGATTTTAAATTTAAAGGATATACCTGGCGTACTAATCAGGAAAAAAGCAAAGCCAAAAACAAAATCATTTTTGATAATGATTTTCAGAATATAGATATACAATCAATTATACTTAATCATAAAGGAGAAGAGATTAGTGTTAATGGAAAAATGATTGGGAAAGACTATAAGGATATAAAAGCTACTTTTAAAGATGTTGACCTCAACAAGATCACACCTTATATAGAAGGTCTTCGCTTAGATGGAAAAGTCGATGGAGACCTGGCAATCCTTCAAGATAAAGGAGCTTATTTTCCTAGTTCTACAATTGTCATAAATGATCTGGCGATCAATAGCAATCCAATGGGAGAACTACGTCTTAACGCATCAGGAAATGAAACATTAACACAGTATAAGATTAATACGCGATTATTAAATAATGATAATATAAAAACGCTTTCTGCTATTGGAACTATTGATGTTTCTGATACTAGTTCTCAATTAGATATAGATGTAGATCTTGAGAAACTCAATATGATAGGTTTTAGCGATTTAGGGGGCATTGTAATCTCTGATATAAGAGGATATGTTTCTGGAAATGCCAAAATATCAGGAAGCTATAATAATCCATCAATGGATGGAGAATTACGACTACAAAAAGCAGGACTTAAAGTACCATACCTTAATGTAGATCTTGATTTTGAAGAAAATGCAAAAGTACTGTTAGATAAACAACGCTTCAATTTCGATTATTTTAATATTACAGATACAAAATATAATACTAATGGAATCTTAGGAGGATATATTGCACATCAACGCTTTTCTAAATGGGAGTTAGGATTAGAACTCCTTGCCCAAGATAGATTACTTGTATTAGATACAAAAGAAGAAGAAGAATCTCTCTATTACGGAACTGCTTTTATAAGTGGTGAGGCTACTATAAAAGGACCTACAGATGAGTTGGTCATTGATGTTATGGCAGAAACAAAAGAAGGTACTGTTTTTAAAATACCATTAAATGAAACAGAATCTCTGGGAGATAATTCTTTCATCCATTTTTTTAGTCCTGAAGAAAAACAAGCTCGTCTTGAAGGAAAAGAAATTGTACTTGACGAAATTAAAGGACTAGAGCTTAATTTTGATTTAGATGTTAATAATAATGCTCTGGTTGAAATAGTAGTTGATAAAAAAACAGGAAGTTCTCTAAAAGGACGAGGTGCCGGAATATTACGTATAGAAATCAACACCAACGGGAAGTTTAATATGTGGGGAGATTTTGTTGCGTATGAAGGAAGCTATAACTTTAGATATGGAGCTCTTTTAGAAAAAGTATTTTCTGTAAAAACGGGAGGTACTATAAATTGGGACGGAAGTCCAACACGTGCAGTTCTTGATCTTAGTGCCGTATATAAAACCGAAGCTAACCCTGCTATATTATTAGATAATGCAGCTGTGAATCGAAAAATCCCGGTAGAAGTAGTAGTTGATCTACAGGGAGAACTGATTCAACCAAATCTTAATTTTAATATTAATTTCCCTAACGTAAGTTCGGTTGTAAAAAGTGAGTTAGAATACAAGTTAAACGATCAATCAACAAAAGAATTACAAGCCTTATCGCTAGTTTCTCAAGGACAATTTTATAGCGGAAATTTAAACGCTAATAATATAACAGGTAGTTTGGTAGCTGAGCGAGCTTCTAGTCTTGTAAGCGATATCTTTTCAGATGAAGATGATAAATTTAAAGTAGGCCTTAACTATGTACAGGGATATCGTACACCAGATCAAGAAAACGCCGATGAGTTTGGGTTGACCGTTTCAACGCAAATTAATAACAGAATACTTATTAATGGTAGTGTTGGAGTCCCGGTTGGTGGAGTTAGCGAATCTGTGGTGGTAGGAGATGTTGAGGTAGAGTATCTTTTTAATGAAGATGGGTCACTAAGAGGTAAGATTTTTAATAGACAAAATGAAATACAATATATCGGAGAAGCGCAGGGGTATAAACAAGGTTTAGGTATTTCATATTCAGTAGATTTTGATAATTTTAAAGAACTGAAGGAAAAAATCTTTAAGAAAAAAGTTAAAGATACGGTTACCAAACCTAAAGACACTACTAAAATAGATACTCCGGATTTTATTAACTTTACAGATAAGAATAACTAAAATATTTCACTTCATAAATTCATTAAAAGCATCCAAAAAACAATAAATGGCTAAACAAATACAAACCATTGGTGTAATCACTTCGGGAGGAGATTCTCCAGGTATGAATGCAGCTATACGTGCTGTAGCAAGAGCATGTGCTTATTATAATGTAAAGTGTATAGGGTTTTACAGAGGGTATCAAGGTATGATAGAAGGAGATTATTGTGTCATGGACGCTAGAAGTGTACGTAATATAATTAGTAGAGGTGGTACCATCCTTAAATCTGCACGTTCTGAAGAATTTAAAACAGTAGAAGGAAGAAAGAAAGCAGCAGATAATCTTAAAAAAATTGGAGTAGATGCGATGATACTTATTGGAGGTGACGGAACATTTAGAGGAGGTAAAATCTTTAGCGAAGAATATGATATTCCTGTAATTGGAGTTCCTGGAACAATAGATAATGATATTGCCGGAACTAATTATACAATAGGATATGATACCGCTTTAAATACAGTAATTGATGCGATTGATAAAATAAGAGATACTGCAAGTTCTCACGATCGTTTATTTTTTATCGAAGTAATGGGACGTGATGCTGGGTTCATTGCTTTAAATAGCGGTGTTGGTGCGGGAGCAGAAGAAATTCTGATTCCAGAAGAAGACTTAGGACTGGATCGTTTATTAGAATCTTTAAAACGAAGTAAACGCTCTGGTAAATCCTCCAGTATAGTTGTAGTGTGTGAAGGAGATAAAACAGGTAAGAATGTTTATGAGTTGGCAGATTATGTTACAGAAAACCTTCCTGATTATGATGTTAGAGTAACAGTTTTAGGACATATGCAACGAGGAGGTTCACCCAGCTGCTTTGATAGAACACTTGCTAGTAGATTATGTGTAAAAGCAGTAGAGTTACTTTTAGATGGAGAAAAAAATGTAATGGTAGGATTAATCAATAATAAAATTGCTGCTACCAATTTTGATAAGGGTTTAAAAGAAGATCACGGTATTAATAAAGAATTATTACGGATATCAGATATATTATCTACTTAATTTAGATTATGACTATAGCGATTATTGCACATGATGGTAAAAAAGCCGAAATGGTTCAATTCTTAAACGAACATCAGGAAATCTTACATGCAAAGGACATTAAGCTTATCTCTACTGGTACTACAGGAGAAAAAGCAAAGAGAGCCGGATTTGATGTTGAGGCATTATTATCTGGTCCTCTGGGAGGTGATGCTCAAATCGCTGCAGGAGTTGCAGAAAATAAAGTAGATATGGTGATTTTTTTTAGAGATCCACTAGCAAAACATCCTCACGAACCAGATATTTTTATGTTAATGCGACTATGTGATGTATATGATGTGCCCTTGGCAACAAATCCAGCTACAGCACAATTATTATTAAAAGGGCTTTAATACTATTGATTATTTACCTTTTGCACCCTCTGTACAGAATCATTTTTTGATAGAGAAAGCCTGACAATACTGTCTTCTGTTGCTATAAGATTATGAACTACATTAGAATCTAAAGAAATAAGATCACCTTTCTTAAGGACATACGTTATATCTTTGACTCCAAAACCAATTTCTCCATCAAAGATTTCAACAGTAATAGGAAATATTGTTTTATGACTTTTCATTTCTTGTCCTTTTCTGAAAACAATCCTGATTTCCTTAGAAACTTCGGTTTCCATTATTTTTTTTATTACAGGATTTTTATCTCCATAAGTAATATCGTTGAGTAATGAACTTAAATGCATATCAATTCTTTTTATTTAGGTCAAAATTATAACCTTCTTCAATATTGTTTTATGAGTTAGATCATAAACAAAAGAATCTAATATTGTTAGACTTGTATGATTAATTAATTGCAATGTATAAGATATATATAACAGATACTCAAGGAGAATATCATAGTATTAAATTTATCAGGAATGAATATGCTAACCTTATGGAGTTACTGATTAATAAACTGTACGAAGATATTGGTGATTGTAAAGGAAGAAGCTTGTGTGGTACTTGCCATATTAGAATAATGACTCCTAATACATCAATTATATCGCCAGATGCATTAGAGCAAAAAACATTGAACAATCAATGGAAACATTATCAAAACAGTAGACTTGCCTGTCAGATATTTCTAAATGAACATATAAACGAAACACATTTTGAAATTGTAGGGAGAGATTGATTTTATTTTTCAACATGATTTGGATCATAAAATATGATTAGTAACGATGGTAGTTTTGCTTCTAAAATTTATAGAAACCAAAACAAGAACCATGAAAAAAATATGGATAGGATTTGCCACAATTGTAGTGTTGTCTTTTACAGCATTAATTTGGGTAGGGATAAAGATATATCAAGAGAAACCACCAATACCAGAGAAAGTATTAGTAGCTGATACTAATGAAGTTTTGTTTACCAAAGAAAATATCCAAAGAGGACAAAACGTATGGGAGTCTATTGGAGGTATGGAAGTAGGGTCTATCTGGGGACATGGAAGTTACGTAGCACCAGATTGGTCTGCAGATTGGATTCATAAAGAAGCCGTGTTTCTACTAGAAAAGTGGTCCGTTGAGTTTGATAAAGAATATGAGGATTTATCTCTGGAGCACCAATCATTACTAAAAGGGAGATTGATTGATCAGGTTAAGACCAATACATATGATACTATAACAAAAAATATACTGATATCATCTGATAGAAAAGAAGCGATAGTATCCAACTCAGCTCATTATAAAAATATATTTTCTAAAGGTCATGAAGAATATGCAATCCCCAAAGATATGCTCACAGATTCATCTAAGTTAGATGATTTAAATGCTTTTCTTTTTTGGGCTTCCTGGGCTGCGTCTACAAATAGAATTGGTGATGATATTACCTATACATCTAATTGGCCACATGAACCATTAATAGATAACACAATAACTGTAGACGCACAAATATGGTCTGGATTTTCGATCGTATTATTACTATTGTTTATTTCTATTATGGTTTGGTACCATATCAGAAGTAGCCATAATGAAGAACATAATGATGAGGTTCCTAATAGCAATCCTCTAAAAGGAATTATTCTGTTTCCTTCTCAAAAGGCAACATTAAAATACTTTTTAGTAATTAGTTTATTGATTGCTTTACAAGTGATTTTAGGGGTTATAACAGTTCATTATAGTGTAGAAGGGCAAGCATTTTTTGGATTTGAGCTCTCAAAATATCTCCCATATTCAATAAGTAGAACCTGGCACACGCAATTAGCTATATTTTGGATCGCAGCGGCTTGGTTATCAACTGGATTGTTTATCGCTCCATTAGTAAGTAAAAGAGAACTAAAGTTTCAAAAATTTGGAATCAACTTTCTATTTATTGCAATTTTAATTGTGGTATTAGGATCTATGATAGGAGAGTGGTTAGGTGTTAAGCAATACTTAGAATTAACAACTAACTTCTTCTTTGGACACCAAGGATATGAATATATGGATTTGGGTAGATTCTGGCAGATATTATTGGCTATAGGATTGGTGTTATGGGTGTTTTTGGTAGGAAGACATATTGTCATTGGTATTAAAAGAAAGGATAATACTAAAAACCTTCTGGTATTATTTCTAATATCTGTAATTGCAATTGGAGCATTTTTCTTTTCTGGTTTGATGTATGGAGAAAATACATCATTATCGGTGATAAACTATTGGAGATGGTGGTTAGTTCATTTATGGGTAGAAGGATTCTTTGAGGTTTTTGCAACGGTCGTTATCGCATTTTTGTTTGTAAAGATGAAATTGATAAAAGAAAAATCTGCAGGGAGAGTTACCGTACTTTCTGCAATTATATTTCTTTCAGGAGGAATTATAGGAACTTTACACCACCTATATTTCTCGGGGACACCAGTACATGCAATTGCTTTTGGAGCTACATTTAGTGCGCTTGAGGTGGTTCCTCTAACTTTAATAGGGTATGAAATATGGGAAAACTGGAACTTATTAAAAATTAAAGAATGGGTGCAAGAATTTAAATGGCCAATTTATTTCTTCTTGGCAGTTTCGTTTTGGAATATGTTGGGAGCAGGAGTTTTTGGGTTTTTAATAAATCCACCAATAGCATTATACTATATCCAAGGACTTAATACTACAGCAGTTCATGCACATACGGCTCTATTTGGAGTGTATGGTATGTTAGGAATGGGATTAATCTTATTTTCATTACGAATGATATCTAATAGAGTTTGGAATGGTAAAGTGTTAAAGATTTCCTTCTGGTCATTAAATATAGGATTATTAGCTATGGTTGTGTTTAGTTTATTACCACAAGGTATAATTCAAACCTTGGCATCAATTAAACATGGATATTGGTATGCGAGAAGTTCAGAATTATTATATTCTCCTTCATTTCAAGTGATTAAGTGGTTGCGAATTATTGGAGATGTTATTTTTTCTGTCGGGATAGGATATTTTTGCTGGTTTACTATTAAAGAAACATTAGCTTGTATGAATAATAGAAAGACAAAAGCAAGCTCCAATATTGCAAGTCCTGTTAAAAATGAAATATTATAAATATCTTGTTTAGATCTATGAAAAAGATATCTCTTTATAGTTTTGTAATTATATTTATTTGGATCGGTTTTCTAATTGCAATCAGTTTTATGGAAGCTCCTCTCAAGTTTCAAGCAGATTCTGTAACCACTGCTATTGGAGTCGAAATTGGTAAAATCGTTTTTAAAGCTCTAAATAGTATTGAACTTCTTTTTAGTATTTTTTTATTATTTACTTTAAAAGAAATGAAAAGGTCCGATAAAAAAATATTCATTGGGTTATTATTCCTTTTTGTGATCGTAGGAGTTCAATCATTTTACTTGTTGCCGGTTTTGGATAAATATGCAGATATCGTTATTAAAGGAGGATCATCTCCATCCAATATACCACATATATTCTATGTGATCCTGGAAGTAGTTAAATTGTTCTTACTGTTTTATATAGGATATAGAAAATTACTTTTATATAGAAAAAACATTGTAGAACAGACGATAAAGAATTTTGAGATAGATTAGATCATAACACTTATATTAAAAAAGGAGTAAAACCGATATCAGATTTTACTCCTTTTTTATTTTTAATTAAGCGCTATTATTATCATAAAATATCAATATCTCAAGAATGAGATTGTGTGTAAAAACTGTATATTGTGTTGAATATAAATCCTTAGATTAACACAAAAAAGCCTTGCGAATATTTATAATTATGAGGCTTACTAACAATAGTATTATTTTCGATGCACTTATTTATAGTTTCAGAAAAAACATTACCAGTACACTTGCACTATAGTTTTGCGGGTGTAATGAAGCGTAATGATTGTAGTTGGCAAAATGTAACGGTTAACGCTCAGTCAGAAAGATCTCAGGCATCCATGTATGCTGATATTTGCAGAGTTCATAAAGGTGATGAAATATTGTTTTATTTAGAAAGGACGTCTAATGATCATAGTAGAGAAGGAGGTAGATTTTTAGGGATTTTTGAGGTTGACAGTGCTTTTCCTTTTTATGAGGAAAACGGAACATATTTAAAAGATGAATTAGATATATCATTGATATATCGATTATTAATAAAGCCAAAGGTGATTTATAGTTCAGGAATATCAGAATGGCAAACGATGGATGAGATGACAGATATGAAAAGTATCTATGATATTCCCTGGACATTAATTTATCGCAAAATGACTGCCGGTAGAGGATGTACTCCTTTATTACCTCATGAGTCTAAAACAATCAAAAAAATGCTCGACTTAAGAAACGGAGGTCAAAAATCAAGTTTTAAGGCAATTGCTTTTGATCAGGAAAACCTAAAACTGATCGAAGCAGATCAACCTAACGCTACATATCTCAATGTTCCCGACACCATTGATAGAATCGATGATCACCTTAAGAATCTTATGACTAATACAGACAGAAGATGGGAGTTACAACTTCAGGCATATTTAATGCAGGAAATAAAAAGAAATGCAGAACTTACAGAATTATTGTTTCCGCAAGTAGAAATAACCTGGATTGGTAATGAAATATATGCTGGAGCTGGTATGCAAAGCATGGATATTCTCATCTTTTCAGAAAATGAATTGAACTCATTTATTCATCTAATAGAACTGAAATCAGTTCAGGCAGACGCCTCGGCAGCTTCGCAACTCAATAGATATATAAAATGGGTGAAAGCTCATATCCCCGATGTATCCAATCATCAAATAATCCCCACTATTATCGCTCCAGAAATTAATGATTCTTTTAATGAAGAAATAACAATCTACCTAAGAGGGCATGGGATTACGCAATATCGAACTATTGTAGTAAATAATGACTTGAATTTTACACAAACGATATGTCAGATTTAATAACTGTAATAGATGATTCTTCGTATTTCTTATTTATTGAAAGATATACAGGGAATCACAAAATTATTATTTTCTATACCCTAATTTACGCGTTGTTTTTTCACCAATAAAATGCTGTAACTGCTCGTTATAGGAGGTGATTATAATATTAAACAGAAAGTCAAAAAAATCGTGATAAGAAGAAGACGCTCCCTTTTGAATCTGGAATTCTTCTTTGTTGTTTGCATATTTGATAAAGTACTCGTTATTTTCGTTCTTTCTAAACATTAAGTGAATAAGAATTAACTCCTCAGGTAATGTTTCTGGAGCTTTACAAACTGTTAATCCAACTCCAAAATGCCAATACAAATCTTGTTCAAGAGAAATCGCATGAATCAAAGCCGACGGAACTAACTCAAAACCGTTTTGTTCATTAATCCTAAATAGAGAAAATTGACTTTCAGGAACGTTGTAATACGCTTTGAGTTCTCTAACGATTTCCATAGAGAATATATGGCAGTCCTTTTTGTATTCTTCGAAATTATTTTGTGCATTATTATAAGCATCACATAGTTGATGAAATTTTGTAAGTTCCATAAAATCAATTAAAAGTTATTACTATAAATATTTGGACGAAGAATGAGTGTATAGCTTACTATAGGAACAAGAAATTGTTAAAAATAAAGTTAGGTTTATAGAGTGTCAAAATATAAAAGAATAGAAAGAGAAATGTTCAGAGATAGATATAAAAAAAAGCGAGATTGTATTGAGTACTATCTCGCTTTTTAGGGGCTCCATAATTTTTGTTTCCGATTTTCGAGATTACCGGTATTTTCTCCGGTTTCCTGCGTTATAGATTCCATCTTATCGGTGAATCGCGTAAGATGATGATGCAGGAAGTTCTTTTAAAAAGTTAATAACTGTTTTGAGATCAAATCTAAATTTAAAATAAAAGGTTTTCATAATATATCATTTTAATTGTTTGTATAAAATATAGAAATCAATTGCCGTGCCAAAAATGAAAAATCCTTCTAAATCCCTTTATTTACTGTAGTTTTGAAAACAACATAAAAACTTTCTGAAAAACTAATTAGATAAATTTAAAATACATTGCTCACGTATTTTCCAAACCTCTTCAAACCTCATTTTCATATCATTAGATACGATCCAGTTTTTAATAAAATCCTGATGGTATCGTATTTTAAATTCCCCAACCTGATCAGGAGTAATTATTTTTTCAACTAAAATATCTTTTTCGATTCTTTCAAAATCAGAGGATGTAGAAGTTACATCAATTACACCATTGTTATGTTTGATATAGCAATGTGCTTCAGGAATATAATTTAAGTTGCTTTGTGATAAAGCATTTCCAATTTTAGGGGTGTTAAGGATATTCATTTTATAAATACCTATCACTAACTCATATTCGTGCTTTTTATGAAGTTCGGCAACTTTTTGTAATAACCCGTGTTTAGAACTACAGGTACCTTTATGTTCTGATATCACTAAAGAAAAATCAGTACGACTTAGATTTCTTCCATAAGGAATGTTTTTTACGTAATCTATTAAATCAAACCAGGTTCGCACCTCTTTTTGAAGAATAATCTGAGTAAGAAAATCTTCAGATTGTAGTTTGTAGTTTTCCATTTTTAGATATAAAATTTGTTAAAGGGTTTATTATTAGTTTACTAAGTGTATTTAGCTTTTATAAAATAATAATTATAAAAAATATAGAAGTAAATAAACGATTAATTTGTCATTGATAATCACAAAAGATTGTTATCCAAATTAAGCTTGTATTAAATGAAAAATGATGTCTATTTTTTGTTTTGACATTCCTATACTTTCGCAAAATATATTCACTCAACAAGCTTAAAAATGAAATCACAATTACACAAAATTATCGTAGTGTTTCTGATAACAAAATGCTTCTATGCACAAAATGCAGAGACTATTCTTACTAAAATTGAAAGATCTCCAAATCAAGGAAATTTGGAAAGTTATTTTGATCCGGGACTTGCACCATTTTATCATGGTGTTGCCTCAGGAGATCCATTAGAGGATGCCGTAATTATCTGGACAAGAGTTACTACCAACGATTTATCTGTAGATGTAAACTGGAAAGTTGCTACAGATCAGGAAATGACACAAATTATTAGAGAAGGTCAGGTTGTAACAAATCAGAGTAAGGATTATACTGTTAAAATAGATGTAGACGGTTTAAATCCTTTTACTACCTATTATTATCAGTTTGAAGCATTAGGTGCTACATCGTTAGTTGGTAAAACCAGAACAACCCCAGGAAAACAAGATTTAGTAGATAATCTAAGGTTTGCTGTAGTATCGTGTTCAAATTACCAAAATGGATATTTTAATGCTTATAATCAGATCGCCAATCGTAATGATATCGATGCTGTGATTCATCTGGGAGATTATATCTATGAATACGAATCCGGAGGATATGGTTACAGTAGTGAAATTGGTCGCGGTCATTTACCAGAGAACGAGATTATTACACTTGACGATTATAGAGTTAGATATTCCTACTACCGTTTAGATCCTATGCTTAGAAACGCTCACAGACAACACCCTTTTATTAATATTTGGGATGATCATGAATTTGCGAATGATGCTAACAAATTTGGTGCGCAAAATCATACACCTTCTACAGAAGGTAGTTGGGAAACAAGAAAAAACAATGCTTACAAAGCATATTTTGAATGGATGCCTGTTCGCGCTAATACTATTGAACAATATAGATTGTATCGTACCATTTCTTATGGTAAACTAATGGATCTGATTATGTTGGATACTCGAATCGAAGGAAGAGAAACTCAGATAAGTAGCTCTAAAAATCTAATTAGCGCTGCAGCATCAAATCAGGAGTTTAAAGAATATGCAAAGAATATAATTGCTAAAAAAGATTTAAGCAATAAAGAAGATGTTAAAGAGATATTAACTACCGTATTACCTATGGTTCTTACTATATCTAAAGATACTGATAAAAATAAAATCGGCTTATCTATAGAAGAGTTTCAATTTTTGGTAAACAGCTTTACTGATTATATAGTTAATAAAAAGTCATTGGACGTAAAAAACAAACAAACTTCAGATCTAGAAGCTTTGCTTAAAAAAGGAACAAGGTATAATGAACAATATAATACAAAAGAAAATAAATCTACTTACACATCAATACTAGGATCAGAACAGTTTAATTGGTTAACAAATCAATTATCAATATCTGAAGCAAAATGGAGAGTTATTGGTAATCAGGTTATGGTAATGCCTTGGAATGGAGTTCCCTCTAGTGATGCATGGGATGGATATAAAGAAGAGCGTGATCGATTGTTGAGTTTTATAAAAAATAACAACATTAACAATCTAGTAGTTCTTACAGGAGATATACATAGCACATTTGCAGGAGAAGTAAAATATCAGGGAGATTGCGAAATGTGTGAATTTGTAGTGCCTAGTGTAACTTCTCAAAACCTTGATTTTCTTGGAGGTATTGCTTCTGGTATCGCAGAATTTTATATCAAATTACTAAACAGGCATATTAAAGATGTAGATCTGGATAATCACGGATATTATGTTTTGGATGTAAAAGAAAATAGGGTACAGGCAGATTGGTATGATGTAAATAGTATAGTAAGACCTCAAGCTGGTGATACGAGATCCAGAGGTTGGTATGTAAATACTAATGATTGTAAACTAAGAAAAGCTTCATCTCAAGCTATTGCAACAAATAACAAAGATTCTTATCAAGATGTATTAGTTGATGAAGAAAAACAGAAGCCAACGGTTACAGAAGATTTTATAATCCTGGGAGTATATCCAAATCCATTAGAAAATGAAGGTAATGTACATTACTTAGTAAATAAAGACACTAAAATTGCTATTTCTTTATATGACCTAAACGGAAAGCTTATCCAAGAATTACAAAATAAAAAAGTATCTAAAGGGATTTATAATTTATCGTTTAATGCAGATGCTATTCGAGAAGGAAAATATATAATTAGAGTAGAAACCGGAAAAACGAACGTAAGCAGAAAAATCATTATTAAATAATATAATGAGTGGTTATATAAAAACCCCGGATAATTTATTATCCGGGGTTTTTATATATTAAGATTATAATTACTTTACTGCAATTACAGAGATCTCTACATTAACAAATTTTGGAAGTGCAGCTACAGCGACCGTCTCTCTGGCAGGAGCTGTATCTTCATTAAAGTAACTTCCGTAAACTTCATTTACTAGAGCAAAGTTATTCATGTCACTTAAGAAAATAGTGGTTTTAATCACATTTTCAAAAGTCATTTCTACCTCATCAAGTATGGCTTTTAAGTTTTGCATTACTTGCTCTGTTTCTGTTTTAATATCGTCTAAAACAAGTTCACCAGTTTTAGGGTTAATAGCTACCTGCCCAGAAGTATATAAAGTGTTACCATTTAGAACGGCTTGATTATAAGGCCCTATAGGAGCAGGAGCGTTGGATGTTGTTATAATTTTTTTCATCTGTTTATTTTTAATGTTTTAGAAGTCAGATGGAATCTTTGACGATTAAAATAATCTTTCCACTATATGCTTAATGATTTTTTTAATCGGGTTGGTTTCATCAGATTTGTGTTTATAGCAATTTGCATCCAAATATAAACAGTATATTTTGGTTTTTAAATTGGTATTACTTCTTTTTTAAATAAGATGATATATTAGTGTTATTATCGAAGAATAGAAAATAAACAATACAACACGAAGCCGCTGCTTTTCCCATATTTCTTGTATTTTTTTATCTATCATTTTCTGATTTTTTGAGTTCACTAACTTTTTTGTTTTGGTTTTTGAAGTTTTTTGTTGATTGTATAATATGATCGATCACAAAATTCAATTGTGTATCCTTTTGAATTATAAAATCTTTGAGGGATAAATTGATTTCTATATCAGGTTTTACTCCATCAGACTTTTTTTGATCTTTTAGTATTTTAACATCTTGATCAACGTTTACTATGAAAAAATCAAGAATTAGTTCACTATTAGGTAATTGATATCTTACAGGGATATGTCCTGTATGCCCATAATAACCACCAGTAGTTTCTATACCCATGACCGTAGTATGCGCATCACTTTTTACCATACTGGCAAATAAAGAACCTGCTGAGGCTACGAATTCATCAATTAGTAGATAGATATTGCCTTCAAAACGCAAAGGGTTAGGAGTCCATTCTTTGTTAAAATCTTCTATTTGATAATACTTATAATCTCTAAAAATAGCGTGTTCTTCTTTTAGTTCATCTTCAAGATCTAGGATTTCATCATCATACTCTTCTACAAAATATTGAGGTAATGGTACTTTGTTAAATGAGGTATAGGCACTGGTGTTTTCTCTGAAATTTCTTTGAGTGATATATGAATATAATAATAAGTCATTAGGGTCACTGCCACCACCATTATCTCTAACATCAATAATAAGATTTTTATACTTTTTTCTTTTTAAAACGGTAAAACTAGAATCGAGAAAAGAAGCGTATTGCTTTTGGATAGTATCTCCTTCACCGCCAAAATCGAAAGTCCTGACGCTTATTTGTGGAATATCTAATGAATCTATAATTTCTAGATGATACCCTCTATCATTGATTTGATTGCTGTAACCAGAATATTTTTGCTTATAATTTTTTAAAAAGCTTTTATAGGTAACGCTTTGATATGTTTTTTTTAAGAAGTTATTATTGATGTCTTTGTATTCAATAATAAAACTATCAGCATAGCCATATCGCAAATAATAGTTAAAGGGAAATAAAGAAGTTGAGGCAAAACCTACTTTCCCAGTTCTATTGATACCATCAGTAGAGGTATAATGAGTTACTTCTTTAATTATGTTGTCAGCTTTAACATTGTTAATACTAATAACCTCTGCACCCAAAGGAATATCATCTAATTGTTGATTGATACGTAGTTTGTTTTCTACTACTTTTACCGGGAAAGGGAAAAAACCTTTTTTTTCTTTAATTTTTGTTTTTAAAGAATCTGAAAAACTCAAATTATTATGACAACTCCCTGTATAATCAATAATATCCCATACAATGGTGTAGAACTCACGATGAGTTAAAGGTGAGTCGATCTTTGATTCAGATAACTCAAAAATACTATCTACCTGGTTTTTGCTTTTGAATTTATAAATTCCGGCGTTTGCTTGTTCAAAAATGGATTTAAATATGGCTAAATCCTGAAGCATTTCTTTTTTTGAAAGGGTTTTACTTTTTTCTGGAGCTTCTTTTTGTTCAGATTGACAAGAGCAAAATGATAAGAAAATAAGTGATACCAAAGTGATTTTTTTCATTCTAATTTTTTTTGTTTCCCTAACAAAAATAGCTTCTATTTAAAAGCAAACAATCACCCTAAATGGGTGATTGTTAGATGATAAGTAAAAAAAATTATTAAGAAATAAAGCCTGGAAATATTAAATACCCCCTACTTCCAGGCTTTTGTTTAGAAATGAAAAAAGATAAATTAATTGTTAACTATGATGTTATTGTTTATTGGACGATAATTCTTTTTACTGCTGTTTTTTCATCCCCGATGATATGAGCAAAATATATTCCTGCAGTTAAATTATTGATAGAAAAAGAAGTTTGATTTTGATGAACTTCAAATTGTTGTACTTTACTTCCTTGTATCGAATATATTACGATATTTTTTATGGCTTCTTTACTTTGTAAAGCAAATGTACCATTGGTAATAGGGTTTGGATATAAGATTAGTTCAAGATCATTATTAAACTCATCAATAGATAATGTAGCACAGTTTTCACTATAAACGGCTGTAGCATCTTTTGTCCAATTAGTTTTTGCATCAGCGTCAGTTTCATTATCAACCTGAATGCAGGTTAAATTTGCGTTATCTGTAGCTCTTAAAAAGTTAAGTATGGTATTGTTATTGTTTCTAAGGTTAAGGCTGGTCAATTCATTAGAAAAACAATCTAAACTTTCTAGATTTCGAAGTCTTGAAATGTCCAATGTATTTATTTTATTTCTAAAACAGCTTACCCTCTTTAACCTTGTATTTTGACTAAGATCGAAACTAGTGATTTGATTGTCATAACAGCTTATACTTTCTAAAGTAGTATTTTGACTAATATCCAAATTTGATAGTTGATTATTGAAACAACTTAGAAACATTAATTTAGTATTTTGACTAACATCTAATATGGTCAATTGATTAGAACTACAATATAACCCTTCTAGTTCTGTGTTTTTGGTTACGTCAAGAGTGGTAAGAGGGTTATCATAACTTTGCAACTGTTTTAGAATCGTATTATTACTAACATCTAAAGAACTTAGGTTATTTGAGTAACACCAAAAAGTTTCTAGATTAGGATTTGAAGTGATATCTACATTTGTTAAACTATTGGTATGACAGTTTAATAAGGTTAGTGCATTGTTTTGTCCAATATTTAATGAATTCAATTGGTTCTCGTAGCAGTTTATATTTTCTAATAATTGATTGTTGCTCAGATCTAATGTAGTAAGTTGATTTTGATTAACATTTAGTGTTTTAAGCGCCCTGTTTTGACTAAGATCAAGTGTTGTTAATTGATTTCCGCTAGCATCTAATAAAGCTATGTTTTCAAATGCTTCAATACCTGTTAAATCGCTTATATTTTTTGACCAAACTTTAATTTCTGTAGCAGCTAAGGCCTCAGAAGTTTGTATTTCTCCATCAGTATTTGTGTCGATTACAGGATTGGTTTGATTTATTAATGCTGTTTTAAAATTAGTGTCAGAGATAGTAATAATAGGATCAAATGTAGAACAATCTAGACTATAAGTAGCTGTATTGTCTTTTTCCCAACTAGTTGGAATTTGTGACAAATCTTCAATGTCGATACATCTTAAATTTGGATTGTTTGTTGCTCTCATCCATATAAGTGTATTCTGATTTCCATTTTTTAGATTTAAAGAAGTTAATTGGTTTTGAGATAATATTAGATTTGTAACGGATGGGTTATTGCTTATGTCAAAACTTGTAAGAAGGTTATTAGAACAATTTACTCGATCTAGAACTATATTATTATTAACATCAAGGGCAGTTAATTGATTACCAGAGCAATCTAAACGACTTAGTTTTGTGTTTGTACTAAAGTTTAGGTTGTTTATTTGGTTGTTTACACATTGTATCTGAAAAAGCTCAGTGTTTTGTGATACATCAAGGTTTGTAAGTTGATTATCTGAACAAATAAGACTGTTTAATAATGTGTTACTGCTTACATCAATAGATGTTAATTGATTGCTGCTACAAGTTAGGGAAGTTAACAATGTATTATTGGATAGATCTAAATTGGTAATCTGATTTCCATTACATTGAAGAATTGATAATTTACCGTTATTAGAGATGTCTATAGAAGTTAGTTGATTGTTAGCACATCTAATGTTACCTAATTCAGGGTTATTGATGAAATCTATTGTGGAAAAATTGTTATTAAAACCTGAAAAGGTAGTTAAAGCAATATTGTTGCTAATGTCTATAGTAGAAACATTATTGTTGTCAAAAGATAAAAATGTAAGGTTTACGTTTGTACTAATATCAATAGAAGATAGTCGATTATTATTAGCATTAATTTCGGTAAGTAAAGTGTTATTACCTACATTAAGCGATTCTAACTGGTTACCAGAACAACCAAATCTAGTCAGTAATGTGTTATTAGTTAGATCTATAGAAGAAAGTTGATTCTCATTTACAAATAATCCCGTTAATGCCAGGTTCTGAGAAACATCGATGTTTGTTAATTGGTTTCTATGGCAAGAAAGCATTTTTAATGCTGTGTTTTGTGATACATCAAGATTAGTTATTTGATTTACAGAACAAAATAATCCGGTAAGGTTAGTAAATGCTTCAAGGCCTGTCATATCTGCAATGTTTTTGGCATCGGCATTGATAGTTCCGTTATAAGCCATGGCTTCTATAGCCTGTATCTCACCATCATTATTTGTGTCAATAACTGGATTGTGATTAAGCAATACATTCTTAAAATTGGCATCTGGGATGTTTACGTTTTGTGCCTGAGTTATAAAAGCAGACAATACAATTGAGATAAAAAATAATTTTTTGATCATGGATATTTGTTTTTTTGTTTCCGAAACAAATGTATAACCATAACCAAAGTGCGTTTTCACCCCAAAAGGGTGATTTTACTACTAATTTTAAAATGAATTGGGATAAGGAAATTATATCAATGGTAATGTTTTGTAATAATAAAAATGTGTTGAAAACAAATTACTTTCTTACACAATTTTATCATCTAAAACTTGTCTAAGGGATGATACAATTTTTCTTCACATGATATAGAGTGAGATCCAGCGATCATTGCTGAAAATCACTTAATTTGAGGGTGTTTTTGGTCGTAAGGTTGAATATAATTCCTGTTAGTTTTAGACGAAAAACTACCGATTATATTTTTGAATAATTTCTTCTCGATTATTGATTTGAAGTTTTTCGTAAATATTACGAGTATGTGTTTTAATAGTATTTTTACTAAGATGTAGTTCTTTGGCAATGGTTGCATAACTTTTTCCTTTGGCCAATAACTCTAAAACATCGTTTTCTCGATCAGAAAGGTCTTTTTCTTTAGGATTTTGAAAGGACTCAACAACTCTACGAGCAATTTTAGCACTCATAGGAGCACCACCCTGATGTGCTTGGATTAAAGCAGAAATTAATTCTTGAGGCTCTGTGTTTTTTGTAAGGTATCCTACCGCACCAGCACATAATGCATCAAAAATATATTTAGAATCTTCATGAACCGTTATTACAACAGTCGGAATTGAAGGTTTTAAGGCTTTGAATTGTTTAATACCTTCAATACCATTGATTCCTGGCAATTGTACATCTATTAACATGACATCGGGATTATCATGTTTAAAATTTATGATAGCATCCTCACAGTTAGTATAACCTCCAACTACAATAAACTCATCAGTAGAATTAATGATTTCTACAAATGATGACAATAGTGTCTCATAATCTTCGATAATTACTACTCTAATGGACATAAACTGTGTTTTAGTTACTATTTTCTTCTGTAGTGATGTAAGATACTATAATTACTTTTTTTATTGAAGAGGATATTTTTTTATTGAAATACTGCCTTAAGCAACTATTACTATGTTTTGCTCAAGACAGTATTTAGTATAGGGTAATTATTATTTATAATTTATCGGAACAAGAATTAAACTTTCATCCATAATGTATTTTTTTGGATCAGTTCCTTCTTTTACTTGATTACCTTGCAATTGGATTTTATTACCTTTTACGGTAAAAGTAACTTCAGCAAATGATTTTTGATTAACTAAATATTCTATTTTATAGTTACCATCTTTGAGGGATCTAATCCAATCCCAACTAGAAGGTTTAGTAGAATTACTGATCAAATGAAATTCAGTACGGTTACTATCCTGATATTTGTCTTTTCTATATAATAAATCAATACTACTTCCTCTACGCTCCAAAGCTTGTTTTACAGTAGCACTTCCATCTGGGTGTTCTTCAGAATCTGTAAGACCTATTAATTTTCCGTTTTTATATAATCTGGATTGTAATTGTTGTATTTGGTTTTTTTCATTACCTAGTGGTAATAAACGAAATAAAGGAAATTCTGTTTTGAATTGAGTTGGATTTCCTTGATCATCAGGTCTTAAGTCTATAGATAAGTTTTCATCCCAAGGACCTTTCATCGTATAAACAGTACCAATTTCATGATTGATATCTGGATTAGCATGGGTATAAACTTCAAAATCTATTGTAAAAAAAGGATCATTATCATAGATAGAATAGGTGAGTTGATACTTTCCCGGAGTTACTCTTTCAAAACTTCCATACATATCAAAAGTATTTTTTACTTTCTCTAACCATCGTCCGTTTCTATGACCTTTTTGGCCAATTACTTTATGTACTAACTTGCCGTCTTTAAAAAGTTTTAAGTTAAAAGCAGACCAATTATATTGTATGTTTCTGCCTTCAATAGTTTTACTAGGTAGATAATATACGGTGCTTTGTAATAAATCAATGGTTCCGTTTTCTGGGTCGATATCAAAATTACGGCCATTATAAGAATGAAAACTTACGGCTGGATTTTTTAATCTTCCTGTACTGTAATCTGGAGTGTAGAATTTTTTAAGCTCTTCATCAGCATTAAGACTTGCAGCTTTTGCTTTTACAGCTTCTTTATCTGTTCCCATGATGTATACACTTGCAGTAGCAGGGTTTTCATCTTTAAGAAAGTTATGAACAGAAGGGTCTTTGGTAAAAACGACCTCTTTATATAATCCATCGCCTATTGGATATACAAAACCATACACAGCTTCATCATATTTATAGGAGTCCATATAAATACCATCGTCTGTATTATCTGAGACTACTTTATAATTAAAAGTACCTTCTAAAGGAGAAGTTTTAGTTTTATTAGAAGAATTATTAGAACGAGGTTTTTCTGTAACCGCATTTTTTAGATTTTTGAAAAAGCTTCCTTTTTTCTTTTTCTTCTTTTTAGGATTTTCAGAATTGGTTGATGTAGCTATTAGTTTTCTGGTTACTTTCATGTAGATTTCATCCTGATGAGTAATGGTGATTTCGAGAGCTTTTGATGGATCACTAACTCCGTAAGAATACCAGGTTGAACCTTGTGGAAGCGTTTTTTGTGCATTTACCTGTATTCCATAAATGCATAAGATAATTAAGACTAATTTTTTTATCATTTTTTTGTTTTTGGCAAAAATAAGCTCAAAAACAAAGTGAGTTTTCACCCTAAAAGGGTGATTTTATTTCATCAAAATCGATTATTTAAAATTAGAAATTACCTTTAAAAATGATAGTCGTTCCGATATCAGATGAATTGATATATAGTTTACTGTTGATTTTTTCTGCTCTAGATTCCATATTAATCAAACCATTTTGTCTTTTAATAGTATCTATAGAAAAACCTTGGCCATTATCATTAAGAGTAATTAGTAATGTTTGTTGGTTAATTTCAAAAGAAAGAGATACTTTTTGAGCATTACTGTGTTTAATACAATTAGTCATTGCTTCTTTAAAAATAAAAACTAATTGTTTACTCCAATAATATGGTAGTATGATATTTGTAGTATCAATAGGAGAGGAGGAAAGAAATGAGATTTCGGTATTATTAAATAATTGTTCTCCAAAATCAGTTAGGTATAATTGTAATTCATCCAACCGATCACTTTCATGATCTAGTGCCCAGATAAAATCTCTCATCCCAGAATATAAAGATTTAGAGTCTTCTTTGATTTTTTTTACTTTTTGATGTAGGTCAGTTGCCGTATTTGTTTTTTGCATTACCAGATTAGAAAGTACTGATATACTAGCGAGTTTGTTACCTAATTCATCATGAAAATCTTGTGCTACATTTTTTCTAACAGTATTAAGTTCTGTCCTTAATTTTTCACGCTCAGAAATGGTTTGCTGTAATGTTTTGTTTTTTTTAATGCTTTTTTTCAAAAGTTGAATAACGATAGTTACAATAATTAGAGAAACAATAGTGATAATTAAAAAATAAAACCAACTTTGAGAGTACCAGGGATATATGATGATAAACTCGTAGATCTTACTATATTTCCAATCACTATTATTGTCTTTATACCTAAATGTTATATCATATCTTCCTTGATTTAAATTGCCAAAATCCAATTGATGTTGTTGAGTATCCACCCATTTATGATCATCAATTTTATATTGCCATTGCATTGAGTTTCCATTAACATAATTAATAGGAGTAAGAAAAAAAGAATGACGCTTCTGCTTTATTTGTAAAGAAGAATTGTTTTGTGGAGCAAAGGGAGCACTATTGTTATATTTAAATATACCTTTATTGCCTGCGGCATAAATAAAACCTTTATGTTCAATAACCTTTGTGATAAAAGAGGATTGTTGTCCTGATTCTTTACCTATTGTATAAAATTGATTATTGGATAATACACTAAGTCCTTTTTGAGTACCTACCCATAAAACACCAAATCGATCAAAAAACAGATTGTTAATATGATTACTAATCAGACCATTTTTTGTAGTGTATTGTGTTATTTTTTTAGATTCGATATTAAATACTCCTCTATCGGTTGTTATCCAAAAAGAACCAGAATGATCAAATACAATATCCGTAACCTTATTGGTTGAAAATCCTTTTCTAGTACTTAATTCCTGAATTAACTTACCTGTAAAAACGTCATAAACAAGTACTCCTATTTGTCTATTTATAATATATAGTTTATCTTCATGGATCACCATTTTTTTTATGGCCTCATCCATATTGGATTTTATCGTATTATCCGAAGCAAAAAGAATATTATCTTTATAGAATTTTATAACATTAAATTCATTTGAGATGTGTAAGTTCTTATAATATATATCGTTGTTGGATATGAAATCTCCTATGATTTTTAATTGGTCGTTTTGTGTATCATTAACAAAGATTTTCTTGGTCGAATAAGCATTTAATGTTAAAACATTATTGATACTATCATATCTAAAGGATTCTGTATGAAAAGGAAAGTCTATTTCTGTTATTTTAGACGATGAATCAATGGTATGTAGTTTATTAGTGGAAAGCGCATAAAGGTTATCCTCTATAAACAGTATATCTTTTAAATCTGGGTTTGAAAATATTTCATCTCCTAAAAAAGAATGACCAATAGTCGGAAGAATATATACTCCTTCTCCATATGTGGTAATCCATAAATTATTTTGGGAATCAAAGATAAAATCTGAGATCATACTTTCGATGTGTAATTGATCTGAGATATTTAGTAAAGTAGAATTTTTCCAGTTATAGGTATATAACTTCCTACTTCCATTAACTCTATTAATTGTAATGAAATAGAAATTATCCTTGTGCTTTTTTAGATGTATTATTTTTTCATTAGGAATATCTTCAAGTTTTTTTTGATCAACGATCTTGTCATACTCATACTTAAAGATGGTGTTAAAAGAAGTGAAATAATAAAAGTCATCTTTTTTATATGCTTCGTGAATTTTTAGATTTTTTAATTTATCGAAAGCAATTGATAAAGAGTCTTTGGTAACTTTGTAAATACCATATAGATCAGGAAATTCTTTTCCATTGAGCTCTTTGACATCTTCATTAGCATGAATATATAACTCTTTATCAATTATAGATTCTGAAACCAAATATTGATCTTTATTATGTAATGGAGGGGTGACAGATAAAAAAGGAGTATTAGATTCATGATTAATCTTTAGATAAAGAACTTCTTTGGTGTTATTTTTCAGATCATAGGTGTAAAACGGAGGGAATTTGGAGTTGGCATAAATCTTTCCATTCTTTAAGTGATCCAGGATGTTTATTTTTGTAGTTTCATCATTTGGTATGGGCTGTTTTGTGATACTATCATTTTTCATAGTATGTAACCCTCCTCCCCAAGTGGCGATTGCATATTCTTTGGGTTTTACTTCAAGAATATCGATAACGTAATTAGACAATAAACCGTCCTCATAGGTGTAGTTTTTAAAGTCGATGCCATTAAAACGAGTTAACCCGTCATCAGTTCCTATCCAAATATAGCCATCACTATCTTGTATGATACCATATGTAATATCATGAGGTAGACCGTCTTCTGTTGTATAATGTTTATATATAGGTTTTTGAGAAATTCCTGAATATATAGATAGCAGTAATAGTGTATAAAGGAAATTCCATTTCATATGTAGAAAAACTCAAATATCTGCTACGAATATATAAAAATGGTATTAGAGTATTGTTTAAGCGTATGCTTTACGCAAGATTTTAAAAAAGATCTTGAACCACAACTCACTATAACTGTCTGTCCGGTTCTCGTCTTTTATCGTATTTAATATCACTAAGTACAGAAGATTTAATACCTATAAAGAAATTCCAGGATGTTCTATCACTAAAAGGAATCCATGAGAAACTCATACGCCAACTTTCCAGATCTCTCTGAAATCTCAAACTGGTATAAGTAAATCCTGGGTCTTTAAGATCATATCCAGAAGAAACACCAACAGACCAACGAGGGGCTAATTCAACATCACCAGAAAACATTAATGAGTGTGAAGATATCTCATTTTGTCGTCTGTTATTACTATAGTTTACGGTATAAGACAAACGTAACGACCAAGGAATCTTATAATTGTAGTTTTTAATATCCTTTTCTTCTCCTTTTTTATCCTCTACATAGGATTGTTGATCCCCAAAATCAGTACCACCGCCAAACAAGTTATCTTGCCTTCCACCGTTCCGGAATGTTTGATTTTGAGTAGGGTCATCATTAGCTTTTCCTTTCTCAAAATCTTTACTAGAAAACGAATATCCAAAATTAGCACTCGCTCGCGTCAATCTAAATAGACTTCCTCCGTTTTTAGTATTCCAGGTATCAATTCTATTATTATTGTTATCTAAGGCATAAGGATCAAGCTCTGCACTAAAATTAATATCCAATTTGTTTTCTATAATAGGTAGATTACCTCTTACAGAGATTGGACTTAATCTTAAAGAATCTCCAGCTAAGTTATAAGCCGTTGTAAAAGTAAGGTTGTTAAGCAGTTTTATTTTTTTAGGTTCTGTGGCTGTACTATCCTTACTCCGGACTTTTGCCTCAACATTATTACTTAATGAGAAACCAATACTACTAGAAAAAGTATTACTTGGCGCTCCAAAAAAACCACCTTCGAACCTAGAATATTCAACAATCTCAGTTTCTATTTCTGGAGTGGTTGGGTCATCAGGTATCGTATACTCGTCATAAAACTGATCAAATGCAGGATTAATATTATAACTAATCGATGGCCGCATTGTATGACGTATAGCTTCTATTTTTTTTCCTTTCTTAAAATTAAAAGTACCATAAACAGTGGTTCCAAGACTAGCGGTAAAGTTATAGGTACGAAAAGCATCAAAACCAGAAATAGTATCTCTTCTTACACCACCAGCACCATTGTTAAGAGTTTCGTCATAACTTTGCTCAATAGTTTCAAATACCCAGTTTTCTCTAAAACTGGTTCCCATAGAAGCACTAATATATTTTAAGACCTTAAAGTTAGTGCTTATAGGGATAGAATGTTGTAAACCAATTCTTGAATCTTTAAACATATCTGCAGTAAAAAGATCGTCATCAGTAGTTTCTATTTGATTTTGACCACTAAAATTGTATTGAGTATTTATATTTTGAATAATTCCTTTTTTAACACCTGCTTTTGGAGCAAAAGGAAAAATTCTTGAAACACTGGCATTAACATTAGGAAGTGATAAGTTCACAATTCCTGTATTGGTATTAGAGTTATGTGTTGCAGCAACATTGATATTTACTTGCGGATCTCCAGGAATCGTCTTAGAATAAGAAACAGATGAGTTGATCTGGTTATTCAGGAAATTACCGGTGTTTTGCTGATTCGTTGATTGCCTAAAGAAATTACTACTACCAAAATTCACCGAAGCTGAGAATCGAGAATTTGGATTGGCCTTAGCATCTTGATTATGACTCCACTGAATATTATAAGTAGTAGTTCTTGAAAAATCAGGAAACCCTCGTTCACTCTGTAAATTATTCTCAAACCTAAATCTCAAATTCCCTCTATATCGATAACGTAAAGCATATGCAGATTCTAATGATAATGTGTAACTACCATTGGTGTAATAATCTCCCAGTACCGTTAAATCTACGTAATCGTTGATAGCAAAATAATATCCACCATTTTGTAGAAAATAACCACGGTTATTCTCTTCTCCATAACTAGGAATAATAAAACCAGAGGTTCGGTCTTCGGTTAAAGGAAAATAACCAAAAGGTAATCCCAAAGGTGTTGGTACATCTGCTATATACATATTTACAAGACCAGTTACAAGTTTCTTTTTAGGAACAAATTTGATTCGTCTTGCATAAAAATAATAATCAGGATCATCTATATTATCAGAGGTAGTAAATCTTACATTACTCATATAGATAACAGAATCATTTTCACGCTTAGAGATTTCACCTTTAATTTTGGTTTCTCCCTGTTGTGTTCTTGAGTTGTATATTAAAGCTTTTTCTGTATCAAAATTAAATCGAATAGAATCTGGTTCTACAATATTAGCTCCTTGTTTAAAAATAGGAGCCTGTGTATATTCACCCAAAGAATCCTTTATACCATATGCATATACCTCATTCTTATTATTATCGAGAATAATAAGCCCGGCATTTAATTGCATTTCACCATATAAAATTTCAGCCTCATTATAGAGATACATTTTGTTCTCTTTTCGACTTAACCTCATATAATCTTTAGACTTATAAACGACTTTATCAGTTAAAAAACTCTGTTCAACCTGCGCAGAATCTTTCTTTACAGTGTCTTGAGATTTTTCACCTAATAGTTCTTCTGAGTTCAATTTTAACGTATTGTCTCCTTTTTTATTCGTAGCAATAGAGTCTTTTGTTGCCGGAATAGGAACATTAGTAGTCTTATTGGTTTCTTGCGCTGCTATTTGAGAAATAAAAAACAGTGAAAAACTTAGTGAATAAAGTATGTTGCGTACCGTTGTTTGCAATGGTTTAAATCCTATTTTTGTAAAACTATGGCTTAGTTTTTGAAGTGCCAAAATTACATATATTTTTTATGTGAAGATTCGAATTGATAAAAAAATAAAAAAATATATCAAAAAGAGATCTTCTGAGTTATATAATAATAAAAGTTTCTTACTGTTTTCAAAGGTCATAACCTTGATATTTTGAAAATAGTATATTAAATACTGAAACATGAAGGGAATGTTTCAAGGATAATAACATTTATTGAAAAAATTGATGAAAAGAAAAGCAACATATACAGCTTTATTTGCTGCCATTAGTTTTATGCTATCTGGTTTTGTAAACCTTACTATTGCTCAGGAAAACAATAAATTTACTGTTGTTTTGGATGCAGGGCATGGAGGACATGATTCGGGAAACAGAGGTAATGGTTATAGAGAAAAAGAAATTTCTCTTAAAGTGGTTTTAGAGGTAGGAACTATGTTAGAAAAAGATGGACGATTTAATGTAGTGTATACTCGTAAAACTGATGAATTCATAGAACTGCATGAAAGAGGTAGTATTGCTAATAAAGCCAAAGCAGATCTTTTTGTATCTGTACACTGCAATTCTCACCGTTCGCAAGCATATGGTACAGAGACATTTGTCTTAGGTTTACATGCGAATAATGAAAATTTTAATGTAGCTAAAAATGAAAACTCTGTAATTCTCTTAGAAGATAATTATGAGGCGAATTATGATGGGTTTGATCCTAATTCCCCAGAATCAATCATAGGTTTAACTCTGATGCAGGAAGAATACTTAGAACAAAGTCTTACATTGGCCAGTTTTGTTCAAAACCGTTTTAAAAAATCACTAACAAGAAAAAGTCGAGGTGTAAAACAAGCTGGTTTTGTGGTATTGCACCAAACATATATGCCTAGTGTACTTGTAGAACTTGGGTTTCTTACTAATGATAAGGAAGGGAAGTATCTAAATTCTGATAAAGGTCAAAAAGAAATGGCAAAATCTATTGCAACTTCAATAACTGATTATAAAGAAAGTCTTGATGCAATATATTATGTTCCAAAATCAGAGATACAAGAAGTTGTTGAGATTAAAACAGAAATGGAAGGAGATAAAGTATATGAAGGGGTATTGTTTAAAGTTCAAATAGCTGCGGGGACTACTGATATTGAATTGCAGTCGTTTAATTTTAATGGCCTGGATCAGCTTTCTAAAAAGCAATCTGGCGAATTATATAAATATTATTACGGAAAAACAGCAAATTATACCTTGATTAAGGAACTGAAAGAAATTGCAATTGGCAAAGGGTTTACTTCAAGTTTTGTTGTTGCTTTCCGGAATAATGAGCCAATTCCTCTTGTTGAAGCACTGAAAGCAACTAATTCGTCGAATTAATCTAAATAAATACTGCGATTCATTTATTATTTGCGCATAATAATCTATTTTTTATCCTAAATTTGTGACTTAAAAGGAAAGCTATTTTGAAATTTACTAAAGAAGTCAAAACAGGAATATTAGCACTATGTGCTATAGCACTACTTATTTTTGGATATAGTTTTTTAAAAGGTAAAAACCTTCTGGAAAATGATCGTACCCTATATGCGGTTTATGATAATGTGGAAGGATTAATTCCTTCATCGCCTGTTACTATTAACGGTTTGGTCGTTGGGCAGGTTGTTTCTATAGATTTTGCAGATACTCAGGGTAATCTTATCGTAGAGTTTACGGTAAATAGTGATTTTTCTTTTTCAAGAAACAGTCAGGCCAAAGTTTATGGAGGAGGATTAATAGGCGGTAAATCACTTGCTATTATTCCTGTCTATGAAAAAGGATTAGAAGCAAAGGATAAAGATACTTTACCAGGAAGAATAGAAGCTGGTTTATTAGAGTTAGTTAACGATCGGCTTACTCCATTACAAGAAAAACTAGAAGCCGCTATCACAGATGCGGATACATTATTTAAGTCAATAGTATCTGTAGACAACAGAAGAAATCTTAATTCTATTTTTTCTGATTTAAGCATAACAATCAAAGAATTTAAAACTACTTCAAAAAGAATAAATAGCTTGTTGGCTAATAATGAAGAAAAATTAGGAAGAACGTTTACTAACCTTGATAAGATGTCTAATAATCTTAGCAAAGTTTCAGATTCGTTGTCGCAAGTAAATATTGGAAAAATAAGTAAGGAACTGGAAACTGTGTTGTCAAATTTTGATCGTATATCAAAAGATTTGAATAACGGAAAAGGAACAGCAGGAAAGTTACTAAAAGATGATAAGCTGTACGATAATTTAGAAAAAACAAGTAAGCAATTAGAACTTCTGCTACAAGATCTTCGTTTAAACCCTAAACGATACGTACATATCTCTGTATTTGGAAAGAAAAACAAACCTTACGAAAAACCAGCCGACTCAATAAATTAATATAGATTATTTATGCAATATATACCTAACATTTTATTTGTAATTGCCCTAGTAGCAGGTATTGGATATTTCACTAAGAATATTCGTAAAGTCATTCGTAATATTCGTTTAGGTAAAGATGTCAATCGATCTGATAATAAAGGAGAACGATTCAATAATATGGCTAGAATAGCTTTGGGTCAGTCCAAAATGGTTAGAAGACCTGTTTCTGGAATATTACACATTGTGGTATATGTTGGATTTATAATTATCAATATAGAAGTATTAGAGATTATTATAGACGGTATATTTGGTACCCATAGAATATTTGCATTTTTAGGAGGGTTTTATGACTTTTTGATTGGATCCTTTGAGGTGTTAGCATTTTTGGTATTTGTAGGTGTAGTCCTTTTCTGGATTCGTCGTAATGTGATTAAATTAAAACGTTTTTGGAATCCAGAGATGAAAGGGTGGCCAAAAAACGATGGTAATTTGATTTTATACTTCGAGATGGTATTAATGACATTGTTTTTAGTCATGAATGCTGCAGACCTTCAATTACAAAACTTAGGTGCTGATCATTATATTAAAGCAGGAGCATATCCTATAAGTCAGTATATATCACCATTGTTTAATGGGATGTCAGAAGGAAGTTTACTTTTGATCGAAAGAGGAGCTTGGTGGTTACATATTTTAGGGATACTGGTATTTCTAAATTATTTATACTTTTCAAAACATTTACATATTCTTTTAGCGTTCCCTAATACATATTTTGGAGATTTAAACCCTAAAGGACAATTGGATAATCTGGAAGCAGTAACGAATGAAGTAAAACTGATGATGGATCCTAATGCAGATCCTTTTGCAGCACCAGCAGAAGATGAAGGAGAAGCAGAACCCGAAAAATTTGGAGCTTCTGATGTGACAGATTTAAACTGGGCCCAATTACTTAATGCATATACCTGTACAGAATGTGGTCGTTGTACAAGTGAATGTCCTGCAAATCAAACAGGAAAAAAACTATCTCCTCGTAAAATAATGATGGATACCAGAGATCGTTTAAAAGAAGTAGGAGATAATATCGATAAGAACGGTAGTTTTGTAGATGATGGTAAACAATTACTTAATGATTACATTTCTCCTGAAGAATTATGGGCCTGTACAAGTTGTAATGCTTGTGTAGAAGCCTGTCCGGTAAGTATAAGTCCGTTATCTATTATTATTGATATGAGACGTTATCTGGTGATGGAAGAAAGTGCAGCACCATCAGATTTAAATAATATGATGTCCAATATAGAAAACAACGGAGCTCCGTGGCCATTTAACCAAATGGATCGATTAAACTGGAGTAATGAATAAAAAACCAAAACTTTCAAAACCAAGAAAGTATTAATATTAACCGATTAAACCATAAATCAAAAGAAAATTACAATTATGAAGAAGGAAGAAGTAGAAAAGTTATTGCACGATAAAGTAGAGGCTGGAGAGCATGTAAGTCCGGTCCTGCCAGAAGGGATGAAAAATTATCTCATCGATATCGATGGAACTATTACTGAAGATGTACCAAATGAAGAACCAGAACGTATGGTTACCTGTGAACCATTTCCAGATGCATTGATAACATTAAATAAATGGTTTGATCAAGGACATATTATCTGCTTCTTTACATCTAGGACAGAAGATCATAGAGAGGTTACAGAAACCTGGTTAAATAAACATGGTTTTAAATACCATAGTTTATTAATGGGAAAACCAAGAGGAGGAAACTACCATTGGATAGATAATCACCTTGTAAAAGCTACCCGCTATACAGGTAAATTTACAGAATTGGTAGAACGAGTAGTGACTATAGAGGTTTTTGATGATGGAAAACATGATTAATTAAAGATGTTAGATCTTTAATAATCCCAAATAAGAGATAAGATTAATTCATCTGAATAGGTATTGATTTTATATTGTTTATTTGGATAAATTACTAAGAAATACAAAGTATTACATATGAGTGAGACAGTTAAGGTGCCAACGATGGCAGAATACATGGCCGAAGGAAAAAAACCAGAAGTTTTATTTTGGGTAGGTTGTGCAGGTAGTTTTGATGATAGAGCTAAAAAGATAACGAAAGCTTTCGTAAAACTACTTCATAATGCCAAGGTAGACTTTGCTGTATTAGGAACAGAAGAGAGTTGTACTGGTGATCCTGCAAAACGTGCAGGGAATGAGTTTTTATTCCAAATGCAAGCCGTTACCAATATAGAGGTAATGAACGCATATGAAATAAAAAAAGTAGTAACTGCCTGTCCTCATTGTTTTAATACTTTAAAAAATGAATATCCGGTACTAGGAGGAGATTATGAGGTGATGCATCACACTCAGTTTCTAAAATCTCTTTTGGATGAAGGAAGGTTATTCGTTGAGGGTGGAAAATTTAAGGGAAAACGAATTACATTTCATGATCCGTGCTATCTCGGAAGAGCAAATAGTGTATACGAGGCACCAAGAGATTTACTTCGCAAATTAGAAGTAGAACTTGTAGAAATGAAACGTTGTAAGCGTAATGGTTTGTGTTGTGGTGCCGGAGGAGCACAAATGTTTAAAGAACCAGAGCCAGGAAATAAAGATGTAAATATCGAAAGAACCGAAGATGCTCTTGAAACTAAACCAGATATCATTGCAGCAGGTTGTCCATTTTGTAATACAATGATGACCGATGGAGTAAAAAATAAAGAAAAAGAAGATAAGATAGAGGTTTTGGATGTGGCAGAGTTGATTGCCAATGCTCAGGATCTATAGGATTTTTTCTTAGTTATGTACAATTTTATTAGAGTTAATATGTTTGTTCATATTAACTCTTTTTTATAACAGTAATTAGGAATAGTTTTTGTTATTTTAGTAAGGAAAAAAAGTAGCTGATGTTAGTAGATTTTAATGAACTTCCGGATACATCTAGAGTTTGGGTATATCAAGCCAATAGATCTTTTACCGGAGAAGAACTTGAGGAGATTACACAAAAATTAGATGGATTTATAACCCAATGGACAGCGCACGGTGCTGACCTCAAAGCAGGGTATGATATAAAGTATAAACGATTTATTGTAATTGCGTTAGACCAGGAAATGAACCAGGCTACAGGATGCTCAATAGATGCTTCTGTACATTTTATACAACAATTAGAGAAGGCATACAATGTTGATCTAATGGATAAAATGAATGTCTCATATAAACAAGGAGAATTTGTGGCTTATAAATCGCTCACTGATTTTAGAAAAATGGCCAAAAACCGCTCTGTTTCTCCCAATACAATAGTATTTAATAACCTGGTAACAAATATCGCCGAGTATCGATCTGATTGGGAGGTTCCTGCAAAGGATAGTTGGCATAATCGTTTTTTAAATTAGAATTTTCGTGCGGCATATATTTCAAAAGAATATTCCATTACTGTTTTTTATTTTAACCATAGGTATTTATGCTCAAGAAGCGAATCCTTTGGTTGTAGAAGATTCTGAAGCTCAAAAACGTTGGGTAGACAGTATATATAATAGAATGACGCTAAAAGAAAAGGTAGGACAACTATTTATGGTAGATATCTTTTCGTCAAAATCTAAAAAAGAAACAGATAAAATAAAAGCACTTATCGATGAATATCATATCGGTGGAGTGATTTTTTCTAAAGGAGGACCCTATCGTCAGGCACGATTAAACAACGAATACCAAGAACTGTCAAAAATACCATTGCTAATAGGTATGGATGCGGAGTGGGGATTATCGATGCGATTAGATTCTACCCATGCATTTCCGTGGAATATGACACTTGGTGCTATTCAAGACAATCAATTGATTGAAGATACAGGTAGGCAAATTGCTAAACATTGCAAACGTTTGGGGGTACATATTAATTTTGCTCCAGTAGTTGATATTAATACCAATCCTAAAAACCCAATTATTGGAAACCGTTCTTTTGGAGAAGATAAAGACAATGTAACTCAAAAAGCCCTTGCATTTATGAAGGGAATGCAAAAAGAAGGAGTATTAGCAAGTGCAAAACATTTTCCTGGACATGGAGATACAGATAGTGACTCTCACAAGACACTTCCAACCATTAATTTTGGAGCGCAACGTATTGATAGTATAGAGCTGTATCCATATAAACAGATGATAAAAGAAGGGTTGTCTAGTGTTATGATCGCACATTTAAACATCCCAAGTTTAGAACCTAGATCAGGATATCCATCTTCAATATCAGAAAATGTAGTGACCAATATCCTTAAGGATAGCTTACAGTTTAACGGTTTAATATTTACTGATGCATTAAATATGAAAGGTGCATCCGATTTTAAAGACCCAGGCGATATTGATCTGGCAGCGTTATTGGCAGGAAATGATATTCTTTTGATCTCAGAAGATGTGCCATTAGCCTCACAAAAAATTGTTTCAGCCTATTATTCTGGTCTGGTAACAGAAGAAAGGTTATCTCATTCTGTTAGGAAAATTTTAATGGCAAAATTTAAAGCAGGTTTAAATAAATATGAACCTGTAAAAACAGAATACCTTGATGAAGAATTAAATAGCATCAAGAATGATTTGTTACATCACCAATTAGTAGAAAACTCCTTGACAGTTATAAAAAATGAAAGAAGTATTTTACCAGTTAAGAACCTTGACTTAAAGAAGGTAGCTTATGTTTCATTTGGAGATGATCCGAGTGACGTTTTTTTTGAAGAATTAAATAAGTATACTCAGGTAGATTGGGTAAAAGCTAATCAGTTAGGAGAAATGATAGATCAATTACGTAATTATAATTATGTAATTGTAGGTTTTCATAAATCTAATGCTTCTCCATGGAAAGATTATAAATTTAAAGATAAGGAACTTGTATGGTTGTATGAGATAGCAAGGCTTAACAATACGGTACTAAATATTTTTTCTCGACCATATGCTATGCTTGACTTGCTAACTACAACTAATTTTGAAGGAATTTTAATGGCTTATCAAAATAGTGAAGTGGCTCAGCAAAAAGCAGCCCAGTTACTTTTTGGAGCCATTGATGCTAAAGGCAAGCTACCGGTTAGTCTAGGTGAAGATTTTCCTGTTGGTACAGGATATGAAACTCGATCTTTGAAAAGATTGACATATGGATTACCAGAAAGTGTAGGAATGAATTCTTATAAATTAAATAGAATTGATTCTATTGTAGATATTGCTCTTAAAGAAAGAATGACTCCTGGATTGCAATTGATAGTAGCTAGAAAAGGAAAAGTCGTTTTCAATAAAAATTATGGATATCATACATATAATAAGACTAGAAAAGTAAAAGCTTCTGATATTTATGATTTAGCATCGTTAACAAAGATTTTGGCGACATTACCATTAACAATGGAGTTGAGAGATAAAGGAATAGTGTCTTTAAAAACAACTGTAGGAGAAATGCTTCCGTCGTTTAAGGAGTCTAATAAAGAAGATATCACTATAAAATCAATGCTTTCTCATTATGCTCGTTTAAGAGCCTGGATTCCTTTCTATTTACAAACTTTAGATACCATTACTTCTAAACCGGATAAAAAATATTATCAAAATAAAAAATCTAAAGATTTTAATATAAGAGTTACGGATGAGCTCTATTTTAGAAGTGATATGAAAGATTCTTTAATGTTAAGAATCAAAGACAGTGAATTACGTGATAGATTAAGTTATAAGTATAGTGATTTACCCTATTACCTGATGAAAGCGTTTATAGAAAAACATTATGATAATAATCTCGATGCGTTAACACGACAACACTTTTATAAACCTCTGGGAGCTAGTAATACTGGGTATCTACCATTATCCAAGTTTGATAAAAAGAGAATTACTCCATCAGAAAATGATCGAGCGTTTAGAAAACAAATCGTACATGGCCATGTTCATGATCAAGGAGCAGCAATGTTCGGTGGTATTGGAGGTCATGCAGGATTATTTGCCAATGCAAACGATGTCACCAAGATTATGCAAATGTATCTTAACGGAGGATATTATGGAGGGAAACAATATATAAAAGAGGAGACATTGCAAGAATTTAATACCTGTTATTATTGTAAAAATCAGGTAAGGAGAGGAGTAGGATTTGATAAACCTCAATTAGGAGATGTTGGGCCTACTTGTGGATGTATTTCTAAGGCAAGTTTTGGGCATAGTGGTTTTACCGGAACATTTACCTGGGCAGATCCTGAAGAAGAAATAATTTATGTATTCTTAAGTAATAGAACCTATCCTGATTCTGCAAATCGTAAGTTGATTTCTAACAATATTAGATCAGAAATACAAAGATTAATCTATGAAGCGATAGATTATTAGCAACACATAAACTAAAAAACATGGATAGTAAGCTTTCAAAAAATGGTCCTTTATTTTCAAGAATAGTAGCTGGATGTATGAATTGGGGTGAATGGGGAGCTAAACTATCTATTAGTGATGCTCATAAGCTAATAGAGGATTGCTTGTCTATTGGAGTTACTACATTTGATCATGCAGATATTTATGGTCATTATACTACAGAAAAATTGTTTGGTGATGCGATTAAAGAAAGCTCTGTAGTAAGAGAACAAATACAATTAGTGACTAAGTGTGGAATCAAATTGATAACCCCTAATCGTCCAGATAATATAGTTCAGTCATATAATACTACCACAGAATATATTATTTGGTCAGTAGAACAATCATTAAAAAATCTTCATACGGATTATATCGATCTTTTATTGATTCATAGACCAAGTCCTTTAATGAATCCTGTAGAAATAGCAGAGGCTTTTAGTCAATTAAAAGATGCTGGTAAGGTATTGCATTTTGGAGTTTCTAATTTTACGACTTCTCAGTTTGGGATGCTTCATAAATTCTTTCCTTTAGAAACCAATCAAATAGAAGTTTCACCTTTGCACTTAGATCCTTTTCTTGATGGATCTTTAGATCAATGTATTTTAAATGAAATCAAACCAATGGCGTATTCTACATTGGCTGGTGGTAAATTCTTTTCTAAAGAACCAGAAGATCGAGTAGTAAGGATTAATAAGGTAGTTTATGAGTTGGCAGAAAAATATAATGTTACTCTAGATCAGATTTTGGTGGCTTGGATGCTAAAACACCCTTCAGGGATTCTTCCTGTCATTGGCTCCACAAAAATTAATAGGATACAATCAGCCGTAGATGCTCTCAAGATAAACCTTACAGACGAAGAGTGGTTTATGATATGGATTGCTTCTATGGGAGAGCAAGTACCGTAAAAGATATTAATACATTCTTCACTAATACTTTTCTTACTTTTTATAAAATAAATAAAAAAAGTAAGAAAAACGAGGTAACAATTGACAAACTCAAGACACTTACTTATAGAAAGATGAATTCAAAGGCAGGTAAAATCAAGAATTTATCGAGTATAAAAAATCATTAAGCTGCAGCATGAAAGGGTATGTGTATGTTGTAGCTTGATTTTTTTGATTTGTAGGTACTTGATTTTTATGAAACTACTTTTTTTGTTCATTTTTTGATCATAATGAACGTAATTTGCACCCTTAATAAATTAACCCAAAATAAGACAACGAATGAACAATAAGTTTTTAAATTTTATTGATCACTTATTTTGGAATAGTTAATAGTCAGTAAAAAGTAAAATTTTAAAAAAGATGAAATCGTCAAAGATTCCATCTGACATTAAAAAAACAATAAATATAAACAGATGAAATTATTCCTTACAATATTTCTTTTACTAGGATCTATATCAAATATAGGTAATGACGTGAGTAAGAAGATTATTTCTGATGATGAGTATAATTATACATTTTATGTTTCAACCAAAGTAAAATCTGATCCACAAAATCATAAAAAGTACTATTGGTTTAGAAGTGGAGAAATCCATTCGTCCTATGGAGGAGTGGATGGTCAGGTCTTACATGGGTTATATAAAAAAACATATAGAGTCAATGGCCTGGCAGAACAAGGAGACTTCTTTTATGGGGTAAAAGATAATGCCTGGAAAAGTTGGTATGAGAATGGTAAACTTAGTGAGGTTAAGAACTGGCAAAAAGGAATAATGAATGGTGCATATCAAAAATTTTCTAAATCAGGAGAATTACTTGTTACCGGAAAGTATAAAAATCATAAGAAACACGGTGTTTGGATTGATCATGCTATAAAAGATACCTTATATTTCAAGAAAGGAGAAAAAGTAATTAAGGAAGATAAACCTGAAGAAAAGGATACAGAAAACACAGATAAGAAGACAATAGGAACCAAAATAAAATCATTTTTCTCCAATACCTTTAAAAAGAAATCTCCCGAAGAAAAGAAAAAAGCTGAAAAGGAAAAAGAAGCTAGGAAAAAACAACGAGAGTTAAAGAAAAAACGTGCAGAATTGGCTAAAAAGAAAAAGGAAACCGCTGCCAAAAATTCTCCAAAGCAATAATAATGATACAAGCCGGATCTTTATTGTATGCTATATATATATGTGTGATTATCGCTATTCTTAGTGGTGGTTTGATTTATATATTTACAATCAATAAAACATTGGCTACCAGACAATCGGTAAAAGAACAATTAATTGATAGGTGTGATTCTTGTTTAGATTATTTTTTATCTAATTCTTCTGAATTAGAGAATACAGATTCTAAAAAAGTAGATCTTTTTGATGATGGATTACTATGTCAGTTTAAAAAAGAACGATGGGGTATGTTTTCAACGTTATCGGGGAAAGCATACTTTAGAAAAGATACTATTGAAAAAAAATATATTGTAGGTCAGACAATTAAAAAAAATCCCTTAGCACTATATATGTGTGATTTTGGAGAAGAACTTAAAATTTCTGGATCCACAAAAATTAAAGGAAATGTAAAACTTCCAAAAAAGAGGTATAAGGTTGTAAATATATTAGGTAATCAACAAGTTAATGACCCTAAATTAGAAGGAAATATAACTTTATCATCTCAAAATTTACCCAAGATTTCTCCTCCTCAATTAATATATCCAAAAAATATTTTGGAAACCACGTTAACAAAACTAAAGAATAGTGAACCTGTTTATAGAGGGTTTGATAAAAAGACAGCTGTTGTATATCTGGATAAACGAGAAGTATTAGATAGAATGCAAATCAAAGGCAATTTTATTATAAAATCTTTAGATACTGTATATATAGATGATACAACAAAACTGGAAGATGTAATTATTCAGGCACCAAAAGTAGTAGTAGAAAAAGGCTTTGAAGGAAGTATACAAATATATGCAGATAAAGAAGTAGAAATAGAGCCCGAAGTTAAATTACGATATCCATCATGTATTGTAATTCAAGCTTCAACCAGAGATTATGAAAAGAAAGTTACTATTGCAGAAGATGTAGAAATTTATGGAGGAATTGTGATAGATGGATCTAGTTTTAGAGAACGACAGAATAATTATGTAAATATTGATGAAAACTCTTTAGTCGTAGGAGATGTTTATTGCAATGGAGTTATGGAACTTAAAGGAAGTATTATAGGCACATTGTATACACATAAATTACAATTAGAGACTCGAAGCTCTAAATATGCAGATGTCATACTTAATGGAGTTGTGGATGTAACTGAGCTGCCAGAAGATTTTGTGAGATTACCTTTATTTGATAACATAGACAAACAAAAACTTGAACGAATTAAAAACATACAATAAATACTTTCTAAAAGGAAGTTCATTGATGGAATCAGTAATTGCAATTACGATTATTGCAACCTGTTTGTTAATCGCTATTCGTTTGTATGCAACAGTGCTAAATAGTAGTTCTTCTATTAATTCATATAGAACAAAGTTTAAAGTAAGTCAGTTATATAATCAAGTAAAAATAAATAGAGATTTTGATGATGAGGTATACGATTTTAAAACATTCTCTATACAAAAGAAAGTAGTAGACTTTCAAGGAAACAAAGAATTAAAAAATGTAAAATACATTGTACAAACACTTAAGGATACTATAGTATACAATTACTTGTTACATAAAAATGATAAGGATGAATAAAGTAAAAGCGTTTACGATATTAGAAATGCTGGTTAATCTAACAATTATGTCAATCATAATGGGATTGATCTATTTTGCGTATTCTTCTTTTGTACAGCAAGTAATGAATTATCAAAGATCTATTGATGAAGAGAATGAATTAACCAGAAGTTATGTACAATTAAAAACTGATTTCTATAATGCAGAAAGAGTAGTTAAAGGGTATAAAATGTTTAAGACTATTGCCTATAACAATCAGGAAATAGAATATAAAATCACAGATAAGTATTTAATAAGAAAACAATTGCAGGTATATGATACTTTACCTGTAAGTAGTATAGGCATAGAAAGTGAATTTAATCAAATTACAAAAGAAGATTTAATAAATAAGTTAGTTGTCAAAACTATGTTGTTTGAAGAACCATTAGAGTTTACAGTAATTAAGGAGTATGCCCCTAATTTTAAATTAAAACAATTGTAATGGGGATAGATGTTAGTAAAATAAATAAAAGCACAACTACGACTAGAGGTAGTAAATCGTCATCATCGACTGGAAGTTTTTTTAACCAGGAAATTAGTTTTTCTAAGAAAGTAGGAGCAAAAGAAAAAGAAGTCCTATATAAAGACCTTGCCACATTACTTACGGCTGGAGTAGATTTTAAAACATCGTTAGATATTTTGGCCAATCAACAAAAAAAAGAATACCTAAGAGATCTAATTTTAACGATCAAAGGAAAAATTGTAAAAGGAAAAAGTTTTTATGAAGCTCTTGAAGATACAGGTAAATTCTCAGCCTACGAATATTTTAGTATCAAGATTGGAGAAGAAACTAAGAAGTTAGATACGGTATTATTAGAGTTACATAAATATTTTAAACGCCAAATAAAACTTAGAAAACAGATTATTTCGGTAATCACATACCCTTCATTTGTACTGACACTTACAGTTGGAGTATTGTATTTTATGTTGACGTATGTTGTGCCAATGTTTAAATCAGTATTCAATCAGTTTGATAGTGACCTGCCAGAATTGACTAAAAATATAATTGTGTTATCAGAGAGGTTTCCAACAATTTTTGTAGTGTTAGTAGTAACTATAATTTCAATAATACTTTTAGTTAAGTTTTATGGTCAGAATCCAACTTTTAGAAGTTATAAATCTAAGTTTATTCTTAAAATTCCTTTTTTTGGAAAGCTGGTTAAAATGGTATACCTGGCGAGATACTGTCAGTTTTTAGATCTGCTATTGACTTCAAAAACATCATTGACAGAGTCACTGGATATGGTTAAAAAGATGATTGGGTTTTACCCAATAGAATCCTCTATTGATCCTATCAGAAATGATATTATAAAAGGAGTTCCTTTTGCTGCTGCCATGAAGAAACACAAGATTTATGAATATAAATTAATTTCTATGGTAGAGGTAGCAGAAGAAATTAATGAATTGGATACTATGTTCTCTCGATTAGCAGATGAATATGATGAAGAAGTAGAACATAAGACCAAAATGATAGGAGTGGTGTTAGAACCACTTATCATTATAATAATAGGTTTAATCGTAGGATTGATCATGATTGCCATGTACGCTCCAATGTTTGACCTGAGTAAAATAATTAATGGAAGTTAAATTTTATAGATTTTGTTAACATTTTCAACACTTTTGAGTACCCATAAATTAACCCATATGAAAGGATTAAGATCTTTTATATCACCCAAGAAACGAAACAGTAAATGGTATGCTGCTGCATATTCGATGACAGAGATACTTATTGTACTTTGTATCATTGGTATATTATTGTTGATGGTATTACCAAGTCAAACTTCGGTAATCACGCAAGCCAAATCAATTGAAGCTCAAAGTATGCTAAATCATCTCTATGGATTAGAGAAAAATTATTTTTATAGGCATTCTAGATATACTGCAGACTTTGATGAATTGGGTTTTGAACCAGCACTTACGATAGAGCAAGGAGGACAAGCTGTTTATAGAATAGAAATTATTGAAGCTTCTACAAATTCTTTTAAAGCTAGTGCCACTTCATTATCAGATTTTGATGATGATGGAAACTATAATACCTGGGAGATTGATCAGAAAAAAATGTTGAAAGAAACTATAAAAGACTAATTCATTGGATACTGTTCTTCAAATATTAGTCATTTTTTTATTGATCGTGGTTTTTATTCAGGATTTAAAGCTTAGAGCTATTCATATTCTATTACCAGTCATTATTTTAATTGTGGGATTAGTTTCGTATTTCAAACTCGGATATAGCTTTGTATTTCTCTTATATAGCCTGTCATTTTTATGTATAACTTTTGGTGGGTTATACTTGTACTTGTCAATTAAAAATAAACGCTTTACAAATCCATTTAAACAAACAATGGGATTAGGAGATGTATTGTTCTTTGTAGCAGTAATACCGTTTTTCTCTACGTATAACTACATCCTGTTTTTTATTACAGGTATGTTATTTTCAATACTTGGATTTTTAATAATAAAGATATTTGCCAAGACAAATTTAGTGCCATTAGCAGGGTTACTAGCTTTGTATATGATCATACTCAAAGCAGGGTATTATATTACAGATTTTGATTTTTTCTTTAATAAAATATTATAAAATTGAACACAGCTAACGAGATCATATTAACTACTGAAGAGCAACAGATCATTAATGCTGATCTGGCTCATAATTATGGTATTATTCCAAAGAAGGATACTGTTAATACGATTGACTTTTTTATAGATGAATCCCAAGAACAGGAATCAATAATTGATGAATTAGAATTAATTATAGGTAAATCTGTTCGTTTGCATCCTGTAGCTTCAGAAATAATACAAAAAGCATTAATATCCTATTACAGAATTGGTGATAATTCTACAAAAGATAGAAATCAAACTGAAAGCTTTAGATCTGCATCACAAGATTTTCTTGAAGAATTAATTTTTGAAGCTAAAGCAATAGGAAGTAGTGATATCCATTTTGAAGTATTTAAAGACGAAGCCAGAATTCGCTATAGAATTGATGGAAAACTTATAGAAAAATATAAGATAGAAAAAGAGAACTACCTGGAGCTTGTCAATAAAATTAAAATCAAATCCAATCTTGATATTACAGAAAAGAGACTACCACAAGATGGAAGAATAAACTATGATGAGTTTGATATAAGGGTTTCTATTTTACCCACATTACACGGAGAAAAGATTGTAATGAGAATCCTTGGTAGAGATACAGGACATCTTAGTATTGATAAACTTGGATTAGAGGATAAAGAAAAACACCTCTACTTGGAAGCTTTAAAAGCTTCTAAGGGAATTATTTTGATAAGCGGTCCTACAGGATCTGGAAAAACAACCACACTTTATGCTAGTTTAAAGCTCTTAAATAAAGTAACAAGTAATATAGTAACCGTTGAGGATCCTATTGAATATACGTTAAAAGGAATCAATCAGGTACAATTACGTGAAGATATAGGATTAAGCTTTACTAGTGCATTAAAAACATTCTTGCGACAAGATCCTGATGTTATTATGCTAGGAGAGATCAGAGATGGTGCTACTGCAGAAATGGCAATTAGAGCTAGTTTAACAGGACATCTTGTATTATCGACAATTCATACAAATTCTGCTTTAGGAACCATTTCTCGATTAATTGATATGGGAGTACCCGCCTTTTTAATTGCAGAAACCTTAAAAATATCTGTCGCACAACGATTAGTTAGAAAACTATGCAATTCTTGTAAAACAGAATCCTCCTTAACCAAAGGAGAATATAAAAATGAAGCATTTGATCAAATAGAAAAACATTGGTTACCTAAAGGCTGTGAGAATTGCCATTATACAGGTTATAAGGGAAGAACAGCAATCTATGAAGTTATACCAATTGATAGCAAATTAACTCAAGAAATAAAGAAAAACTCAGTAAATCTGGAAGAATCTATTTCAGATTATACAGCATCAAGTCTTTCGGGGAAAGCGATGCGATTAATTCAAAATGGAATAACCTCAATAGAAGAGGTGTATTCAATTATAATAGAAGGATAAGGGATGATAAAGAAGATACTAATACTTAGCTTTTTGCTAACGTTCAATATAATTTGTTCACAAGACACATTTCAAACAGTTGAAGAACAATTAGATGAAATAGCAGAAGTAAAAGAGGGATTAAAGGAGACAACACAACTTGATGTTTCTGGCTTGACATTGTTTGAGATAATTACATCACTGGCAGAAGAACATAAACTTAATGTAGATGTTGATCCAGGTCTTAATCAGTTAGTAGTCAGTAATTTTTATGATGTAAAAGTAAAAGATGTCTTTCTTTTTCTTATCAGAAAATATGAGTTAGATGTACAGTTTATGAATAATATCATAGTTTTTAAGGCTAAAGAAATAATTCAGGAACAACCTAAGCCAAAACAAAAACGCAAACTTGATATTACATATAATGAACAGAATGATTTTCTTTCGGTTAAGCTTAAAAATGATTCTTTGCCAGCAGTGGCTGCAATGATTACAGAATTAGCTAATAAAAACATTGTTTTGGCACCGGATACAAAAATTATGAATGTTTCTGCTTATATCATAAATCGTCCATTTGATCAGGTGATTGACATGATTGCAAAATCTAATCAATTGATAGCAGAAAAAGATGAAAATGGATTTTATTTTCTGTCAAAAGATGAAATTGTACAAGCATCAGCAAATAATAATAGAAATACTAACAGGAGAAGGACATCTTCTCGTAATAATCAAAAAAACGTATCAGGAGATTTAGATATTAAACTCAATGATAACGGATATTTAGCGATCAAAGCTTTTGATGCTAATGCTACCGAAATTATCACAAAAGCAGCAGAAATGCTAAAAATTGGGTATGCTATGTATGATAAGCCAGATGAGGTAGTTACTACTATTTTTTCTGAAGAAATGGATTTTGATACTTTACTAGAGCATATTTTCAGAGGGAAGAAATATACAGTAAAAAAATCAGAAGATTTTTACCTTATTGGAAAAGAAACAACAGCAGGACTTAGGGCAACAGAACTGATTCAATTAGAAAACAGAACAATAGAATCAGTACTTGCTACATTACCAAAATCTTTAACCCAAGATGTAGAAATACAAGAGTTTGTAGAGCTTAACGGGATGTTGGTATCAGGATCTAAACCGGTAATTATAGAATTAAAACAAGTAATTCGTAAGTTAGATAAAGTTGTCCCTCTAGTACAAATAGAAGTATTAATCGTTCAATACCAAAAATCATATGATATACAAACTGGCATCCAGGCAATCTTAGGAGATGGAAGCGAAGATGTAAAAACTACAGGTTCAGTATTTCCAACGACAAACGTTACTTTAAATTCGGGTTCTATCAATCAATTGATAGATGCATTTAATGGTTTAGGAGTTATTAATATTGGTAAAGTAACCAAGAATTTTTATGCCAATCTAAGCGCTTTAGAAAACAATTCTGTTATCAACCTGAAGTCTACTCCCAAAATTGCAACACTTAGTGGTCACGAAGCAAATGTATCCATAGGAGAAACCAGTTATTATTTTGAACAAACTAATCAATTAATTAATAGAGGAGTTAATGATAATATTGTACAATCTGGACAATGGAAACCTACAGAGGCCAATTTGAGTGTAAACATAAAACCCTTTGTATCATTAGATGAACATGTAACATTAGAGATTTCTGTAGAAAAGAGTGCGTTTTTGGCAAGAGCAGGAGAGAATGCACCTCCAGGTAAATCAACGCAAAAATTCGAATCTTTAATTAGGATCAAGAACAACGAGATGATTTTACTTGGTGGATTGGATGAATTAGAAAGAGAAAATTCTGGTAGTGGGACTCCTTTTTTATCAAGAATACCAATTATTAAATGGTTTTTTAGTAGTAGAAGAAAAGCAAAAGATAAATCAAAATTACATGTGTTTATTAAACCAAGCGTGATCTATTAATGGTAAATAAGTTTTTAAATACAATCCTTTTTGGAAACAAGATTCAATCTGTTCAGATTCATTTTAACCAAAATGAAAAAGAATTTCGTTTGCTCGAAATCCAGAAGAACAAAAACGATGTATCTATTATAGAACGATATGTGACAAAAGATTATGATCAACTAATCAGCACGTTATCAAAAAATAAACCAGTTATATTATCGGTCACTGGGCAAGGAGTTATTTCTAAAAAAGTAAATAGCGACCCTAATTATCAATCCAAAATATTGTTTAATAATGACCCCAATGACTTTTATTGGTATGAGTTTCATCAAGAAGAAACAATATATGTTTCAGTAGCAAGAAAAGAATTAATTGATAAAGAGATTGAAGAATTTAAGAAGTCTCAAATTTCAATATTAAATCTTAGTTTAGGACCATTTGTAGGAGTAGGAATACAACAATTACTGGAGAACACTGTATTACAAGTAGGTGATACTGAGTTATCTTTTAAAGAGAATCAGTTAATAGGATATAAAAAAAATACAGATTACGAAATTAAAGATTACAACATTGGAGATGAGAAAATTTCGAGCGAAAATATTATCCCATTTGCTAATTTGATAAATTACCTGTATCCAAATGATGATATTATATCAGATACCGAATTTCTTTCAACAGAAAGAGAAGATTTTACTTATAAAAAAGCATTTAATATAGTAGGTGCATTTACTCTTTCCTTTTTCTTATTAACTCTTTTGGTTAGTTATTTATTACTTGGACATTATCAGCAAGAGCATCATAAACTACAAGTGCAGTTAGGAGAACAAAATGTAGCATATAATAAACTAGTATCTTTAGAAAAGGATAAAGAAAATAAAGAAGCAATATTAAAAGAATCCGGACTGATAGATAGTAATTTTCTGAGTTTTTATATTTCAGAAATCACAAAAGAGGTTCCGTCAGAAGTAAACCTTCAAACGTTGAATGTTTTTCCAACAACTTCAAAAATTAAGGCAGAACAGAGAATTAATTTCATTAATAACCAAGTTAATATTGAAGGAACAGTTTCGTCTAATTCTGCCTTTGCTAACTGGGTAAAAGAATTAAAAAAACAATCCTGGGTAGATAATGTAAAAATCATAGATTTTCAAAGAGAAAACAGAACAAATTCTTTTAAAATCAAACTAATACTAAAATTCGATGTTTGAGAATCTATCATATAAAAAGAAGTTTTTTGCTCTACTAGCTTTAATGATAGTTTTGGGTATAACAGCTTATAAAAGATCATTTAAAATGACTATTGATGCTGCAAAATTATTAGATGAATCCAAAGAAAAACTTGCAAAAGTAAATAACTCTCAGCAACGAATTACAAACCTTGCATCAGAAGTGGCATATCTTGATAAACTGATTGGTAAAGAAACAGCAAATCCAGATATAGTACAACAAGAGATACTCAATACATTTACTGATATCAATAACAATACACAATTAGTAAAACTTGAAGAGATTCATAAAGCCAGTGATAACTATTTTAATATTTATACCAATAGGCTAATCCTAACAGGTAACTATGGAGATTTATTAAAAACTACATATAACTATGAAGAGAATTTTGACTTTTCCAGAGTAGTAAGCCTGCGATTTTATATAGAAAAAGAACCAAGAACACGAAGAAAAAGATTATTTGAACAAATTATATTTCAGAATTATGAAAAAATACGCTAGATATATAGTATTACTATCCATTATAAGTTTTCAAGGATGCGATGATATTATAGAAGATGATATCACAAGCGATTTAGTTACTATTGTAGCTCCTTTAGAAGGTACGCAGATAGAAGGAAACTCAGTACAATTCAGATGGAATTCTATTGATGGAGCTGATGATTATCGTATACAAATCAATAATGAATCCACTAATACAATTATTTTGGATTCTTTAGTAAATTCTCCTGTATTTAATTTTGCTATAAATCCAGGTTCTTATAAATGGAGAGTACGAGGAGAAAATTTTGCATATCAAACCGCATATTCTTTTGATTCAGGATTTTCTGTAGTATCATCAGAAGATCTTTCGGGACAAACAGTATTACTCAATAGTCCATTAAATAATATTTATACAAATGATGTAGCTCTTACCTTTTCTTGGCAAGGGATTGATACTGCAACTTTTTATAAATTTCAAATTTTAAAGGTTGAAAGTTCTACAGAAACTGTTGTTTTTGAAGATACTAATGTTATCGATACTTCAATTACTATTGGTAATACTACGATTACTGAAGATGGAGAGTATATCTGGCAAGTAAGTGCAGAAAATGATACTAGTTTTACAGATTATTTTGGTAGAGTATTGTTTGTTGATACTCAAAACCCACCAGCACCTAATTTAGTTTCACCAAATCCAGGGCAGAATTTTACGACAAGTCAGGAAGTAAATTTTACATGGAATTTTGATAATGATACCGGAACAGTACAATCAGGAATTACTGGAACAATACAAATAGCCTCTGATGAAAATTTTAGTAATGTTATTTTAACGGATTCTAATGCTACAGGTAGTTTTTCTAACACTTTTGATACGGCAGGAATGTATTATTGGAGAGTGCGAGGAGAAGATGAAGCAGGAAACGTTGGTGAATACAATAGTACCGGACAAATTAATATAAATTAATGCAAAAAAAGAAGTTAAATAAAGTACTTATCGCTGCAGTAGCGTTGATATGGGGAGTAGTGATCTATAAGTTTGCTGCTCCATACTTTATGTCTGAAGAAACTGTAATTACAGCAGATGTTTTGGTAAAACCACCAGAGACATTTTTGCGTAAAAAAGATACCTTCAATTTAATTATTCCCGAACGTGATCCTTTTCTGGGTAAAACAATAAGAGTAAAAAAAGCAGTAGCCGCTGTAACTTCAAAAAAACAAAGAATACAAAGGCCAAAATCAACAACTATTAAAGATTGGCCTAAAATAGAATATTTAGGGTTTGTAAAATCTAAAGAAAGCAAGTCAAAATTAGGACTTTTACGAGTGAACGGAAGGTTAAAGAGAGTTCGAAATGGCGCTAGGATTGGAGATCTTAAAATTAAAAAAATTAAAGATACCCAGGTTATCATACAGTTTCAAAACGAAACCAAAGATTTTTATAAAGTGAATTGATTTTAATTTTTTCAATTACTATTCTTACTTATCACTATTTATAAAAACATACTTAAGAGTTTCAATTACTTCTTCCAGGTTGAGAATAGATGTTACTTTAATCTATATTATTGACTTTATAATATCTTATATAAGAAGAAAACATATCTACTTTTCTCAAAATTTCTTCAAAATTAATAGTGTGTTGATTAAATATTTTTTTTAAAAAATAATATATCTATATATCTAAAAAAAATAGTATTCTGGCATCATACATTGATAGGAGTTTTAGTCCTAATTGAATATTGTGAGAAAATATCAATAATTTACATATGAAAAAGAAATTCTAACCGTTCCATAGGTTTATGATTTTATTATTAATAAAAAAGAAGGGAAAAACGTTACTTTTACAATTCGTTAAATACATCTTTAAAGGTAACAGTTTGTTATTTTATAACATTAACCTATGAATAGAATTGAAGATCAGGAAATTATAGAAGGAATTGTTAATGGAGATGAATTGATTATAAAAGATTTTTATAAAAACAACCTTCATTATATTAGTAGTTATATACTTCAGAATTCTGGAAGAGAAGAAGATGTAGAAGATGTATTTCAGGATGCACTAGTATTTATGTACCAAAAATTAAGATCTGGTTCTCTTGAGATTGATGGCTCTACTTTAAAAACATATTTTTATGCGGTATGTAAGAATATTTGGAGAAATAGGCTACGAAAAAATAAGAAGTTGACTTTTAAAGAAGACATGCTGACGATTGTAGAAAGTATAGAGGATTCTATAATCGAAGAAATCGAAAATAAAGAGCGAGAACATTTATTTAGAAAATGTTTTTTAAAACTTAATGATACTTGTAGGGTGGTATTAAGTTTAGTTTTTGAAGGAAAGAGTATGAAAGAAATATCTGAAAAAACGGGGTACAGTGAAGGGTATACCAGAAAAAAGAAGTTTGAATGTAAGAAATCTTTAATAGAAATGATTGAGAAAGATCCAATGTATATAGAGGTTTATCTAACTTCTGAAAAACAATAAAATTTATGAAAAGAACTCAGGAAATATTTGAAAAAATAGAAGGGTATCTTGCTAAAACATTATCTCAGGAAGAACGTGCTGCTTTTGAGAAAGAACTATCTATTAATCCAGAGTTAGAAAATGAAGTAGAAAAACACAGAATTTTACATCAGACATTAAGTGATCAAGATACATTAGACTTTAAAGAAAAGTTGATTAAGATTAGTAAAGAGATTAAAGAAGAAGAACAGATTAAATCAACGAATAAATCTTTCTTTTCTTATTGGAAAATAGCAGCTTCGATTATAGTTTTATTAGGAATAGGTGCAATTTTATGGAGTACAATAGAACCTGGAGATAAGATGACAGATTTATACCTGTCTTATTACGTGGCTTATCCTGTTGAAGATGCAACTAGAGGTGGAACAAAAGATGATTTGGATGCAATCATGACAGATTATGTAAAAAAGAATTATGACAAAGTTATAAATGCACTTGAGACATCTCCTTTATTATCAGATAAAGAACAACTAAGATTGTATTTGGGAAATAGTTTTTTGAATAATAATCAGGAAGAAAAAGCGATACTTCAGTTTCAAAACATACAAGCAGACAGTAGATTTTATGAAGACGCGAATTGGTATCTTGCATTAACTTATCTCAAGTTAGGAGAAGTTAAGAAGATACCCCCCTTACTTCAAGAAATAATTCAATATAATGGTATTTATAAAAATAAAGCCTCTAAGTTGTTAGATGAGTTAATGAATTAGATCCGATACATAATAAAAAGTACACTTAAGAATAAGAAAGCCACAATGCATGAATGATGCATTGTGGCTTTTTTTAGTAAAAAATAAAAAAAAAAAGAAATAGGTGGTAACAAATGTGAAGATGGAGACACATAGTTATAGGAGATGTGAATAAAACTATGGTATAAACATATTTTTTTTACGTTATAAGAAGCCTATTTTACTCGAAATAGTATTAAAAACATAACTAATTTAAGCAGTTTGTTAAGCTTACAGAGAGATTATAGAAAAACTAATACTAAGAAAATTGAACAATAAATTAAGAAAAAACTATAACACTAAATTGAAACAAATGAAGAATCTATTTTTTTTACTTTTTTTATTAAGTAATTACATTTTGTTTTCGCAAACAAATGTTGCACTTAATAAACCTACTATTACAGACTCTCAATATGATACAACTTTTGTTGGAGGGAAAGCCGTTGATGGGAATAATAATTTAAACTCTTCAAGATGGGTAAGTACAAATACATCTTGGCCACATTGGATTGAGATAGATTTACAAGGAAGTTTTGAAATAAATCAAATGAAATTTTGGACTGGACATAGTGGAGGATATGATGAAGGAGTACAATTTCTATTTGAGTATTGGAATGGTTCCAGTTGGAATGTAATCATTAATGGTTCGAGTAATACAAGTGGGATTGTAAATCAAACATTTAATTCAATAACTACTTCTAAGGTTAGATTGTATGGTTTAGGAAGTACTAGAGATAACTTATTTAGACTTTATGAAATAGAAGTGTATGGAACACCATCAAATAATGGAGGAAATAATACAGCAACCAATCCTAACAATGTTTTTGTAGGAGATTTAGCAGGGGATAATACTACTACAGGAAACCTCAATACATTTGTCGGTAGAAAGGCGGGAAAATCAAATATAAGCGGAAACAATAATGTATACATAGGAGCGGAAGCGGGAGAAGAAAGTACAGGGTCAGGTAATATTTTTATTGGTGTTGGTGCAGGATTGGAAAATGGAGGTTCAGATAATATTCTTATTGGTCATACGGTTGGTGAAAGTATTCATAGTGATAATAAACTATATATAGAAAACTCTGCTAATGACCTACAACCATTGATCTATGGAGATTTTGCGACTGATCAATTAGGTATTAATACCAATACCATACCTGATGGATATAATTTGGCTGTAGGTGGAGCAGCAAATATTGATGGAAATATTTCATCTACTGGTAATGTAGGTATAGGAACAGATAACCCTGTTAGAGCTCTTCATATCAATAAAGCTTCCGGTAGTGTTTATGAATTAATACAATCGGGATCAAATTTTTTAGGGATTGGTTTGAATAACAATATGCAGTATGGTCCTGCATTAGTTTTTCATGAAGATTCACAAATGAGAATAGGGAAAGCATCAACTATAACAGCTAATGGAGCTACAAGCTTTAATGAATTAATCAGAATTGATAATTTAGGTAATTTAGGTATTGGAACAACAACACCTTCAGAAAAACTTGAAGTAATTGGGAATGCAAATATTAATGGAGATATCATTTCTACTGGTAGAATCGCGATCGGTACAACGGTAGAAGATCCTAATTATAAATTAACAGTAAAAGGTAAAATCCACGTGCAGGAAGTAAAGGTAGATCTTTTAGGAGCCATTGCTCCGGATTATGTATTCTATAAAGATTATAACCTAATAACATTAGATGAGGTTCAGGCTTTTATCAATAAAGAAGGACATTTACCCAATATACCTTCAGCCGTAGAAATGGAAAAAGAAGGTGTGAACCTAAAAGAAATGAATTTAAAACTTTTAGAAAAAGTAGAAGAACTTACTTTATATACAATCTCCCAGGAAAAAGCCATCAAAACACAAAAGGAAAAAAATAAAGAATTAGAAGAGAGGTTAGAGAAACTGGAAAAACTAATAAAAAAGTAACCTAAAATCATTCAAAATTTAATTAATAGATGATGTCAAAAAAGAATTTTATGTTCTTTTTGATAGGGATGATTTTGTTTTCTTCTTGCCAGAATAATAATGAAATACCCAATTCAAAAATAGAAGAGAGATTATTTAATCTTGAGAAAATTGGCTGGAAATCTAAATCTGTTTCACATGCATTTTCAGAGATAACTTATAAAGCAACTGAGGTTCCGCTGCAATATTATATTCTTAAAAAAGAAGGAGGTTCGGATTTACAAAAAATAGATTCTATTTATCAATCGGTTAAGAACGAAAGGATTATAGAAGTAGAATTTCAACAGCAACAGGAAGACGACCTACTCAAATCAAAATATACGAATCTTGATTATGAATCATCGGTAAAGTATATGTCTTTTAAGATTCAAAGAGATTTTAAAGTAGTAACCCAATCTGGTGATACTATTAATTGTACAGGTTTAACATTTGAAAGAAATTTTAAAGTAGCACCTTTTAAAAGGTTGTTGCTTCATTTTGGCAATATACCAGAAAGAGAAAATATTCAATTGATATATGATGATCAGTTGTTTGACAACGGATTACTCAAATTTAAGTTTACAGAAACACCAATTAAGCTATAAAATTATAACACATAAGGTGATATGATCAATACAATTCGAAAAAGTAAAATTACTAAGGTTATTGCAAGTTATTTGGCAATACAATTAGTTGTTCAGATGATGCAACCTATGCAGCTTTGGGCATTAACAAGTGGGCCAACCCAGCCAGAATTTAATTCTTTTACGCCAATTGGCACTTCAGATATGGTGAATCTGGCTTCGGGTAATTTTAATTACAATATCCCGATTATGGATGTTGGGGGATATCCGCTAAACCTGGCATATGATTCTGGGATCACAATGGATCAGGAAGCTTCCTGGGTAGGTTTAGGATGGAACCTTAATGTAGGTCAGATCGTAAGAGATGTAAGAGGATTACCAGATGATTTTGATGGGGATTTAGTGAGATATGAAAATGACATGAAAACTAATGTAACCGTTGGGGTAGGTGTAAATGCCACTGCTGGGTATGCAGGCTTGGAAGCACTAAGAGGTAATGTGGGTATTTCTGCGCAATATAATAATTATGAAGGAATTACTTTTAGGCCAACTGTTGGACTCAGTTATCAGTTATTTAAAGGTCCAGTCAGAGTAGGAGCAGATTTATCATCTTCAGTAGGAAGTGGTCCTACAATCTCACCCAATGTGAGTATTTCTCAGTTTTTGGAAGAAATAGAAACAGAACTAACCTCAACTGTTGGAATTAGCGTTAATTCCAGAAAAGGTTTAGAAGCTCTCAATTTGGGTTTTAGTGTAAAGAGATTAGAACATGTATTTGATATAGGAGATGAGAGTTTTTATGATAATAAAGGAACTATTTCTGGATCGGGTTATGTTTCATTCAATAACAACACTTTTACGCCAACTAAAAGAGCTGGGATAGAAAATGGGAATTTTACATTTTCAGGATCAATAGGTCCTACAGTTTTAGGGTTTGATGCTCAATTACAGGTTAATGGCTTTGGTTCCTATCAGGATATTATCAAAGAAGATAAAAACAAACTGGTAAAAGCCTATGGATATGAAAATACAGAAAAAGGAGAAGGTAAAAATGGAGTGTTGGATTTTAATCGTGAAAAAGACAGAACATTTAATAAACATACCACCGCAATACCTGTTACCAATTATACCTATGATTTATATGCTGTTCAAGGACAAGGAATTAATGGAATGTTTCGCCCTCACAGAAGTCAGGTGAGCTATCTATATGATCATCGTGTGATTGATCAGGGAAATGGAGGTAGTTTGGGAGTAAAACTGGGAGCTGGTTGGAATTTTTTTGTAGGAGGACGATTAGAAGTAGCTCCTTCTTTTGGAGAAACAGGTAAATGGGAAGATAATAACAGAGCACTGGGAAAATTCGTCGAAACCGAAAATGATAATAACCATTTAGCATACGAACCCTCTTACTTTAAGATGATTGGAGAACAAACTGTAGATAACGAAGAGAATTTGTACAAAACGCAGTTATCAGGCAATGATCCTATGAAACTAAAGATTACTGGAGGAAAGTTTAATCGTAAAACAGCTCCTGTATTTCAGATAAAAAAAACTGAAGATAATGGTACCATTCAATATCCTGAAAAGCAAATAACAACACAGAATTTCAAAAGAACAAAAAGAGATCTCCGTAATCAAAACATACAAAAAGTAACACAGGAAGAAGCTGAAACCGATCCTATGATTTTATACCGTAGTAATGATGCAATCAAACATCATACTGCAGGTATGAAAATTTTAAAACCTGATGGAAGCACTTATGTATATGGTGAAGCAGCTTATAATAACAAAAAAGTAGAAGCAACTTTTGACGTATCTGGAAGATCAGATATTGATTGTACAGATGGTACAGTTGGTTTTTCTTCTATTCAAAATAATAACCCGCTTATTGGTCAGTTTAGTGGTAATAGTTCTGAGTTTAGCGATAGATACCTCAATCGTATTACGACACCAGCGTATGCACATTCTTATATGCTGACCAGTGTTTTGTCTTCTGATTATGAAGATGTGGATAACAATGGTCCAACACCTAATGATTTAGGTGCTTATACTTTATTTACATATGATCTGGCAGATACTGATTATAAATGGAGGGTACCTTATGATGCTACCAAAGCTTCTTATAATGAAGGGTTAAAATCTGATGAAGATGATCAGAAAGCAAACTATCTCTATGGAGAAAAAGAATTAAAATACATTTCTAAAATAGAAACTAAGACCCATGTGGCAATCTTTCATCTTTCTAATCGAGAAGATGCCAGAGGGGCTATTGGGGAAACGAACGATGAGGGTGTCGCAGGATATATGAAAAAAATCGATAAGATATCATTATACTCAAAACCCGAATATGATGAATCAGGAGATGCTGCATCAGCAATTAAAGAAGCACATTTTGAATATAAGTATGATTTATGTAAAGGTGTCCCAAATAACCTTGCTGGAAATGGAAAACTAACCTTAGATAAAGTATACTTTACTTACAGAAATTCTAATATGGGAAAATATACTCCATATACTTTTAGTTATGAGGGGTTTAATCCTGATTATAATTTAAAAAGTTATGATATATGGGGTAACTATAAACCAGTTGTAAAAGAAAAATTAAATTATATAAATGAAGAGGTGGAGTATGAGGTAAATGAAGCCGGTATAGAGGTGCCAATACTAAATACTTCTTTTAATGACGATCCGTCTTATTGCAAAGTAGACGCGTCCCTGGTAGCTCCAGAGTTTCCATTTGTACAGCAAGATGATAAAAAACTACAAGATGCCTTTGCATCAGCTTGGACATTAACATCCATAGATCTTCCTTCAGGTGGTAAACTTGAAATGGAATATGAGTCCGATGATTACCAATACGTACAGGATCGTAAAGCGATGCAAATGTTTAAAGTAACAGGAGCTCATAGCGATCCAATTATAGATCATGTAGATAATCCTTTATTGTATGATTTACAGAATCCTGATGATCATGCAGAATATATTTTTGCGAAGCTTAGTGACGATGTATTACCATTGTCTGAACAAGAATTTAAAGATCGCTATCTGGGAGATCAAATTGATAAACCCATTCAATTTAGATTTTTGTTACAAATGGTAGCAGGACAATCAGAACAGTTTGACTATGTCTCTGGGTATTTTGAGATTGATCAAGATATTCCTATAAAAATAGTAAGCGAATCAGGTAGGGGTACATATGCTGCGATCCCGATGAAAAAGTTAAAGCGAGAAGGAGGATTGATTAATAGTAATAAAGACGTAAATCCTATTACAAAAGCAGGATGGTATTTTGGTAGAACTTATTTAAACCGACAGGTGTACAGTTACGATGGTAATAGTACCAATGATAATTTTGAAGAAATTCTAAAAGATCTTGTAGGAAGTCTGGGAGCCATATTTGAAATTGTTGGAGGCCCTAACGGAAAGCTTCAGGAAAAAAGATCTGCAATGCAATTTGAGCCCAAAAAATCCTGGGTGCGTTTACTACATCCTGATCAAAGAAAATTGGGAGGTGGTATAAGAGTAAAAGAAATTAAAATGCATGATCGATGGGATGCAATGACCAATCATACTAATGATGCTCGATATTTACAGTTTTATGGACAGCAGTATACCTATAACAACAAAGACGGGTCTAGTTATGGAGTCGCTACTTTCGAACCTAACGGAAGTAAAGAAAACCCTTTTGTAGAACCCTTTTTTAGTGAAAAACCTGGTAGTGAAAATCTAGGAAAAGATAAATTGGCAGCTCCACAAGAATCAAATTATACAGAAAAGCCTTTTGGAGAATCTTTTTTTCCTTCACCTAAAGTTACTTATAGCAGAGTAGAAGTTAAAAATTTACCAAGAACCAGAACAGAAGGAGGTAAGAAGTATACAGTTAAAAAAAGTGCCACGGGTAAAGTGATTACTGAAATGTATACAACAAAAGACTATCCAACAATAGTTGATTATACAGATATTAATGGAAGTGATGGAAAAGCGTATGATCAAACTCCGGTATTACAAAATATTTTAGGATTGGGAGTGGTTGTCATTGATAAGAATCATCTTACACTTTCTCAGGGTTTTACAATAGAAACCAATGACATAAATGGTCGATTAAAAAGACAACAAGTATTTGCTGAAGGACAAGAAGTACCTATTTCTGAAGTGGAGTATAAGTATAGTGTTGATGATCAAGGACAATTAGATAATAAATTACCTGTGATAGATTCAAATGGAAAGATCTCTACAGATAAATTTATTGCGATGCACTATGATGTTTTTAATGAGTTTAGAGAAAATAAGTCACAATTAACAACTACAGGTGTAAATCAAAATCTTACTGGGTTTATAATTGGGATTTGGCCAAACTTGATTCCTATACCGTTACCGGCATATGCAAATCATGAGCAAATACTAAGAACGGCAACAACTACCAAAGTGATTCATAAATCTGCAATTTTAGTAGAAAAGATCGCAAGAGATCTTGGTTCAGAAGTATCTACAAAAAACCTTGCTTGGGATGCCGAAACAGGAGATATATTGTTAACTGAAACGATTAACGAGTTTGATGATCACTATTATAACTTTAAGTATCCAGCGCATTGGTATTATGATGGTATGCAATTGGCTAGCAGTAATATAGGGATATCAGGAACATTATTATACACAGAAAATGTACCCGTTTTTAATTTACAGGACCCCGATCAGGGAAAAACACCATTAGACTATTTTAGAAATGGAGATGAGTTAATGACAACTGAACCTGATGGTACTAATGAAAAATTATGGGTCATAGATGTTTCTGAATCAGGTGTAACCTTGATGAACAGTAATGGGTTTATTATAAATCAAGAGTGTTCAAATTTTACTAAAGAAGATTTGAACTTTAAAATTATTCGTTCCGGATATCGTAATCAGCAAATGGCTTCGATGGCTTCAGTTACTAGTATGATTAATCCAATAGATCTTAATAATGATGGAGTCCTCAATGATTTTTCTACGGCTAATTATTCTTATGCTGGAGGCAATGCGATTGACCCTAAAATAGTGAATGCTAGTGCTGTTGCATATTCAGATTATTGGAAACCACAAAAAGAACTGGAATTACCAGGTTTTCCATCGACATTAGGTAATTTATATAATCAGATCCACGATGAAGTTGTAGATGAAGAAGGAAATGAGCTTACAGACAGAGAACAGATTACTACTCATAAATATGGATTCAATCCTTACTTATATAATGTTCGCGGAGATTGGAGAGCTATAAAATCCTATGCTTATTTAGGAGGTAGAAATTCTAATGTAGAAGATGATACTAATTTTTCGACAGCTTCAGAAGGATATTTTAGTGCATTTAATAGCTTTTATGATAATACACAAAACAATAGTTGGAAGAAAACGAAGGAAAACTGGACTTTTGCAAGTCAGGTTAGTAAATACAGCCCTTATGGAGCAGAACTTGAAAATAAAGATGCCCTGGATCGTTATTCTGCAGCTCAGTATGGATATGAATACACATTGCCGGTAGCAGTAGGTTCTAATACGGAATATCGAGAAATGGGATATGATGGTTTTGAAGATTACAAACCATCAGATGTAATACCATCACCGATTCAAGGATTTAATAATGTACGAAGCTCTCATTTTGATTTTAAACCTTTATTAGGTGACAAATTACTAGAACGAGTAGAACGTACAGATGAAGCGGCACATACAGGAAAATACAGTTTAGTAGTTCCAGGAGGAGCTCCAACAACTACTATGATGATTCAATTACCAGAATGTGAAACCGTTGTATCTACAATTAGATGTGCTACCGATGGTGGAGGAGTTTCAGAAGAACCAAACAGTAATTGTTTTACCAGAAGAAAACGAGTGTTCCTTACTGGAACAGCAAATCAAACAATTAATTATTCTTACGATTTTACATCTTCAGGATTAGATGCTAATGAATGTGTGGATTCTAAATATCTTAATGTATCGGGTAGGCAGTATACGAACAATGGTGGTAGCGGAACCATTCAACTAGATTCAAATGGAGAAAAAGAATTCATTGTTTCTGGTGGAGCAACAGGATATTTTGGATATGGAAATCCAGAAACTGTTAAATGGAATATAACATTCAATGCAAGTAATACAGTAAGTGTTGTATTGGGAGATTTATGTGATGATAAAGGATGTAATAACGGAAATCCAGGAGGTGGAACAACTGGAGGAAATGGTAACTAAAAAAGATATGAGTAACAATGTTTCGCTTGAGAAAAAACAGGATACAATGTATAAAAAAATATTAGCTTTTGCTTTTGTAATAATAGGATGGTCTAGTATATCTGGACAGGATGGAGATCTAACCATTTTACCAACAGTACAATGTTCTTCCTTCAGACCAATCCCAGGAAATAAATATGTAGTTAGTGGTTGGTTAAAAGAAGATAGACCACAACAGGTATTGTCTTATACAGTTAGTGGCTTTAAAATAGCTTTTACCTCTACAGATAATCCAGAATACATTTTTCATGCATCTGGAGACATTATTGATGGATGGCAACGTTTTGTTGGAGTTTTTGAAGTTCCTCAAGATGCTGTTAATATGGAAATAGGATTTATAGCTGCAGAATTAGGCGTCAAAACATATTTTGATGATATCAGAATACATCCCTTTAACGGAAATATGAAATCCTTTGTGTATGATCAGGATACACAGCGACTTATGGCAGAATTAGATGAAAACAATTATGCTACACTTTATGAGTATGATCAAGAAGGAGGATTAGTCAGAGTGAAAAAAGAAACCGAAGAAGGAGTATATACTATCCAGGAAACAAGATCTGGTAATTCAAAGTTAAATAACTAATAATTAGAAGCATGAGGTACAAGATATTCATTTCATATATACTGTTTAGTTTTTGGTTTATAGGTCATACTAATGCTCAGGCATCAGGCGACAATCTAAATAGAGCAAAAGAGATCATTAACAAAGTAAAACAGTTTTATGATACGCAGCTTAGTTATAATATAGAAGTTGACTATACATTGTATGAAGATTATAAGAGTTCAAAAACTATGGAATCTTATAAAGGAGTGATAGCAAAAGAACAAGAAAGCTTTTATACTAAAATACACCAGACAGAAACCTTAATAACTCCTAGTGATTTTATAAAGGTAAATCATGAAGAAAAAGCAATGATCTATGGTGTTTCAGAAAAAGAGAAACAGCAAAAGATCGCAGGGTTAAATATAGAAGAGTTGCTTCAGAATTTTCAAAAAGCAGAGATTCAAGAAGAAGACTCACTATATAGGATAGAGTTAACTTCAACTCCAATAACAGGTTCACCATATGGTACAGCAATTTTAGAGATTAATAAAAAGGATTTCAGCTTGATAAGACAAACGTTGTTCTTTTTACAAAAAGTACCATTGCAAACAGAATCTGGAAAACAACGACTTACCAATCCAAGATTAGAGATCGTTTTTAACAACTTCAGTATTGATAATACGACATATCGTAACAATTTTGAATTGACATCTTATGTAGTTACCGGGAAAAATAACAACAAGATATCTGGCAGATTTAAGAATTATCAGTTTATAGATACAACAAGACAATAGAAATGATGGGTACGAATACTTTCAAATATAATTTCATAAAAAAAATGTTATGGGTAGTGGTATTGTTGGGATATCATACTATCATAGCACAAGAAGGGTTTTTTCAAATAAAGGATACATATTCATCTACACAAATAGATCAACATGTAAATGGAGGCTCGATATTACTTATAGATCCAGAAGCAGGGGTTTCAAATAGTTCAGTAACTATGGACAATGAATCTTATATCAAGATTTATGTAGATGCTGATAAAGAACCATTTTATTGGTATTCATATACCATAGATTTTGAGATTACACCGGTTTCACAAACAGGAATACCTGATGATGCAAGTACATATACAAAAAGTATTACAGTAGAACATAATCCGTCTATAGTAGGTTCAGAATATATTGATAAAACAGAGCATATTATAAACGATTCATATGGTGTCAAGATAAGGATATTGAGTATTCGTACAAAGAATAGAGAAGATAGCTCTGTTCCAGATAATACTACTACCTCTCCTCAGAATATTAATATGGAGTTTGGATTTAGAACCAGTAGATACAAACCTTTATCAGCTAATATACCCGTAGTATCTAGGCAACCAATTACAACTACAGATAATGGAACAACCCAGGATATTGCTTTAGATATTAATTGGACTGCAATTGAAGGAGCGATAAGCTATGATGTCGAATGGACCTGGTTGGATAATTATGGACCTGATATTAATCAAAATAATATAATACCTGCTTCAGAAATAGATTTAACAGAAAGACAATTTCAGCTTAATAGTACAAGAATTTCTACAGATCAATTATCATATGAAATTCCTTTAATCTATAGTAATGGTTATCTTATTTATAGAGTAAGAGCAGTAGGTAGATTTATAGAGGATATTACCAAAAAGTATTATGGAGGCTGGAGTACTGGTACTACAGTTAAAAATAAAGTGAATGACTGGGGAGGCACCAATTTTTTCACGGTTACCGCTCATGAAAACAATAAGAATTGGCAGTTTCAAGCCAGCTATGCTGAAGAAGGAAAAAAGAAAGAAGTAGTTAGTTATTTTGATGGCACACTACGTAACAGGCAGACGGTTACCAGGATCAATAGCGATAATAATGCAATAGTAGGAGAAGTTATTTATGATAATCAGGGACGTCCGGCAGTAGAGGTCTTACCGGTACCAGCGTATGATACTTCCATTAAATATTATAGAGACTTTAATACTCCTGATGGAGATGGTAATACACAATATTCGCATTTTAATTTTGATTGGACTTTAGTTGAAGATAATGGTAACCCAGTAGATGATAATTGCGATACTGCAACTGAAGCAATGTCAACAGCTATAGGAGCCAGTAAGTATTACGGTCCGCAAACAGCTACGAATTCTTATCAGGATTATGTGCCTGATGCTAAAAAATATCCTTTTAGTCAAATTGAATATACTCCAGATAATACAGGACGTATACGAAGAAAAGGAGGTGTTGGAATAACACATCAACTTGGATCAGAACATGAAATGAAATATTTTTATGGAGTACCAGAACAAGAGGAGGTTTCAAGGTTGTTTGGTGCCAATGTTGGGAATGCTACACATTATAAGAAAAATATTGTAGTAGATCCTAATGGTCAGGTGAGTGTAAGTTATATTGATCCACAAGGAAGAACCATTGCTACTGCACTAGCAGCAGGAGCACCTGAATCTTTAGAAAGCTTACCTGATGAGACAATAACTACAGGAAACCTTACTGTAGATTTGATACAAAGAAATTCTTTGGTAGCATCTGATAACTATCCTGGTACCTTCGATGCATTTACGGTAGACAAGCAAATTGTTGCCGCTGGTGATGGATTGGATTATACTTTTGAATATAGCGTAAACGAAAATATATCTTTTGACCCATATTGTCCGGTAGGTGTTGATCCTTTCAGATATCCTTTTGTTTATGATTTGAATATAAGTCTTAAAGATGATTGTGGCGAAGAGTTACTAAATAGAAATATAGATGTATTAGCAGGAACCGCAAGTACGACAGGTACTCATATTCCAGTAACTACTCCTGCAATTGCAACAGATTTTTCTGCAAGGCTCAATACAGGATCATATACATTTACCAAAAACCTTAAGATTAATGACTCTGTCTTAGAAATATATGCAGAACATTATAGAAATGGACTTCAAGACTCTAATAGTGGATGTTATATAGATCCCAATCAATTTGCTCCTACAGCATCTTTAGATGGATGTTTTACTACTTGCGAAGAGTGTGTAACCGAATTGGGGAGTTTAGAAATTTATATTATTACCGAATTAAGTGAGCAGTTTTATAATAATAGTTTTCAACTCGATGGAACAGATACCGAAGGTTTTATTAAGGTAACCTGGATTGATAATGATCAGGATATTAATGGAACAGCCCTTCTGGATAGTGCAGAAATTACTGCCTATATCAAAACCTTCACCAGAGAATGGCAATTGATCAAAGATGCTTGTGAGGCTCCTTGTAATACGATTACTAATGATATAAGTTGTGAGGTAGGTACAAACTTATTATTACAGGATATGGCTCCATTAGGGCAATACGGAAACCGTGAGTTTACAAATGTGTTAGATACTAATGGAAACCCTACAACAGATGAAAATGGAAATGAAATATTCGCAATACAAGATGAGCTTAGTATATTTAATGTAGACAATAAACTAATTCATAATGGAGCTTCTAGTATTAGTTGGAAAACCCCTGTAGAACCATATCAGGATACTCCAGGTATTATCTCAGAAATCATAGTTGAGCAGAATGATAATGGTTCCTTCACTCCGGCAATTGTAGATGGAATAGCTCCAAATAACGGGACTACTGATGCTGGGGCATCGTATCTATGGATTGCTCCTGAAAACCTGGAAAACGTACAGGATTTTTTAAATGCCTGGCAACCATATTGGTCAGTATCTTTACTTCCATATCATCCGGAAAACTGCTATTTGGAGTATGCTACAGCATTATGTGATGTGTCTTCTACAATTTCTATATCAGACTCAATAAATACTTCCTCCACAAATGTGGATATGGATAGTGACGGATTTGATAGTCATATCAGAAATATAGGATCGATGGAAACAGCGGCTACTTTCTTATCATCAAATAATGTATCTCTGTTAATGGATATAGATCCTTATTTCCGTAATGATGTTCTCTTGTTAGGAGAAACAACGGCACTTAAAAATATGAGAAGAGAAGTAATGAGCCTGGCATTAACAGATCAGTTTGAAGATTACCTTGATGGCTCCACTAAAATCACAATGTTACAATTTGCCTATATAACAACCTATTGTAATGGTATTACCAATTGTGATAATATACCATTTAATGACTTATCAAATATTGCAGAAGTAGCTGGAGGATCTTTAAGCGTAGGTCAAAAAGATAATATCTGGAGAGCTTATGTATCTTATTATATCAGTCTCAAAGAACGTATAAAAACGGTTTTTAGAGATGTGTATGCCAAGCAAAATGGTTGTTATAATGGGTGTATAGGGAACGATGTTCAGAATTCTAATATTACCAATAGCATTCAAAATTACCCCACTGCAACAGATATCTTTAATTATGTTAATGCTAACTCAGCATCAGTAGCATTTTGTGATCAACAAAATGCAGAGCTCTATACCAATAAACAAAAGCGATTTATTGGGGCAGATGAGCAATATGATGCTTCTCAGGAAGAAGAAGATATTATTGCCGACCTAGAAGGTGATACCGATTATTTAGAGTATGTTCAAACAGGAGAATGCCCATTAAATAATGATCTGGAGTATTTCTTAGATGGATTGGTAAATGAAAAAGATAGTAATAACAACTTTAAATCCCTGGTGGGTTTAAGAACATATCAAGCTCAATATCTTAACAGGAACTTATATGAAGCTTTTGGAGGTGTTGTAGATACGCAATCACAATTAGATTTTACCGGTGTTGTAGAAAGAAATAGATTATCCATACAATCCAACATAACAAATGGTTGTGATCCTCTATTATATCTCGATCTTCCTTTACAATCTTCTGGATGGAATAATGTTAATAATTGGGATACATATAATACCACCGATGGAGTAGGATGGTCCATTCTTGAGTTATCAAGGTTGTATTATGATGCAGAACTTTCAGACCCTTCAAATGGAGTGTTTGGTTTTAAAGTATTGGCACAAGTAGTTATAGGAACCGAGTTAAGAGAATTTATCTTTACCGGAGCAACCTGTGTTGCTATAGGAGAGTGCGGAGTTGAAGATGATGGGATAGGTGAGGTACTGGATGATCAAATAGATAATAACACAGGTAATGATAATAATGGTATTGGTTGCACCAATAGGGCTCAGTTTGGGGATGATTTGGTCAATCTGATCAATGAATTAGGAGTGATCACTGGAAGTAGCAATACCGTAAATCAAACAGTAGATTTATCTACTATTACCAGCTATACAAATAGCATTATTCCAGAGATTATTGGTGATACCAACTTATCAGGAGTTTGGGAATACGATAGTGCTAATTTTTTCTATACGATTAGTGTAAATAATACATCGTTATTTACATTTCAGGCAGGAAGATCATTAGTTGCAAGTGATGTACAGAATTATGAAAGTATTAGATTCATACAAGGAGCTAATAATACTTCTCAAACCTTATATTATACTACTATAACAGGAGATAATAGCTCTTTTTCTACGTTTATAAAACAAATATTAGATTACTCTTGTTGTAAGGTAGCTCCAGTATATGAGTGCTTTGATGATTATATTCAAACCAATAAAAGTAAGCTGGAAACAGATTTGGCCAATATATATAAAGCGGTATATGATAATCAATGGCATTTAGATCTTAACGGTAACGTTGATTTGATTGCAGGAGGGTATATTACTACCGAATTGAATACTTTAATTACAGAAATTATTGGAGGACAGAATGTAGCAACGGTAACCTTTTTTAATTCTACGGTTGGAGGAGATACTTCTGGGTTATTGGTAAATGGAGTAACCTGTATAAAATTATTTGACCGAAGCCAGTTTTTTGAGGTGAGTACTATAGAAATTTTAAAAACTATAAACCCATCTACAAGCGCAATAAATTATACGTTAAGGTCTTTCGGAGTTGACCCTAATAATAGTAATGGTCTTCCGTTGATTTATGCAGATATAAATACGTCACAAGTACAGGCATTCACAGTAATTTGCGATCCGATTCAGCCGATTGCAGCAACTTCTACAAATATGGATACACATCCGTCTTGTGAGATCTGTATCCCACAAACGGTAGCGCCTGTACCTTGCGAAGAGAAGTTTGAAAAATTTCTGACAATGTTAGGGATTGATGAAACTACAGGGCAATCGTCCAGAATACCTGATTATGTATTGCTTGATGATTTTTATACTCAGCAAAACTTTTGTAACCTTAATTATCAATACCTGGTAGATTCTTACGAGAAGTACCTTACCGATTTAGGAATCCTAAATCCTCAGAATAATGGATCTTCACTAGACCCTAATTTCTTGAGTATCGCTGAGTTTGGGGAAAACCAACTTAACTATGGGTATGATGATATCAATACGGTAATTACGGCCTACGTTACCTATAACTCACAATTTAATGACAATACACCAGCTAATACAGAGGATGATTTGTATTGGACAGCCTATGTAAATAATAAATACTTGGTTGATAACCCAGGAATTTGTCCTCCAGCAGCATTGTTACCGATTTTTGATATTGAAATCAACGATGATGTAACCGACTGCCAGGAGTTCAATATTGCAGTGACAGAAACCTATCAGGAAGATTCATATCAGGCATATATCAACGAGCTGGTCAATAGATTTAAACGTGAATATATTACCAAAGGGATTAATAATGTTACTGAAACTTTAAAAGTGACATATGGTGATAAAGAATATCAATATACTTTGTATTACTATGATCAGGCAGGTAACCTGGTACAAACTGTACCGCCAGAAGGAGTAAACAGAGATGAAGATCTTACCGATGCTGTAATACCTTCTCATGAGTTAAAAACACAGTATAAATACAATTCTTTAAATCAATTAGTATGGCAATCAACACCAGATGGAGGTATTACTCGCTTTGCTTATGATAAATTGGGTAGAATTGTTTTGTCTCAAAATGCAAAGCAAAAAGCTTCTGGAGCCGAGCCTTATGATTGCTCTTATGAAGAAACGACACTACCAATTACCCTGGCACCAGATAGTAATAATAGCGATATTAATGTTACTTCAGAAGGAAACCTGGCAGGAGTCATAACCTCTATGAATTTTGATCCACCAACCGGGCGTTCTAATGAAACCGTACTAGATAATGGATATGTAGAGTTTGGCTTAAATAAATCCCCAATAATAGGAGATGATCCTTTTGGTAACTCGGCCAAGATCAAAGTAAAACTGGTAGAAGTTGATGGTACACCGCACGGGTATGAGGTATTGTCATTGTTTAGAACAGGAGAGCTTACATTTACCAATATCAGTAATCCTACTCAGATAATTCCAGGTACTTATGATCATCAGGATTTGATCCGTATAGAGAGAAAACAAGGCAATATCAATTACTATAAAAATGGAGCACTTGTGGTATCCATTGTTGATACAGATACGACAAAACCACTACAAGTAGATTTTGAAGCTTCAGGAATTATTCTTGGCCTTAAAGTCGTAAACACCATCGAGCAAACCTGTTCATCCTCTCGTTATAGTTATACAGATTATGATGCATTAGGTAGAATCATAGAAGCCGGAGAACTAGAATTATCAGGAGATTATGAGATCAACACTACAGGAAGGTTAGTAAAAATAACTGATGGAACAGTGGTGACTGAAGTAGATCAAATGGCATACCCATACAATCTAACCCAATCACCAAGAACTGAAGTAACCATTACCACCTATGATGATCAGGTGTCAGCAGGAACAACATTGTTTAGCGATCAGGATGTGATACATACCCGTAACCGTGTTACCTCAGTACAATATTATGATACCTATACACAAGGAGATACAGAGTATAAACACGGGATCTTTTATAACTACGATATCCATGGCAATGTCAAAGAATTGGTATGTGATAATCAAAGTACAGAACTGGTAGCGATCAATCAACACCAAAAACGAGTACAATATCAATATGATTTAATTAGTGGTAATGTCAACCAGGTAACTTTTCAATCAGGAAAACCAGATCAATTCATACATAGATATGACTATGATGCAGATAACAGGATTATAGCTGTAGAAACCTCTGTAGACGGAGTACTATGGGAAAAAGATGCCAATTACCAGTATTATCAGCACGGCCCATTAGCACGAGTACTGATTGGAGATAAAAAAGTGCAGGGTATGGATTACGTATATACGCTACAAGGCTGGTTAAAAGGAGTTAACGGAGAGACTTCAAGTACCTTCCAGGATATAGGTAAAGATGGCGTTGTAGGAAGCACGGCAGAAAAGGTCGCAAGAGATGCGTATGGATATTCTTTAAATTATTTTAATGATGATTATACTCCGCGTAGCAATACCTCTCCTTTTACCTTGGCGAGGGCTGTTCCTGTTCCAGGCAAACGATTATATAATGGTAATATCCATACTATGGTTACCACAATATTGGATACGGATCAGAAGGCACTAAATACCAGTATCAATACTTATAATTATGATCAGTTAAATAGGATCAAAGGGATGACTAATTATGAAGTTGATGATACAGGTGCTATAGCAGCTACTGGTGTAAATACTTCATATAGTTATGACCGTAATGGTAACTTACAAAACCTGTTGCGCGCAGCAAAACTATCAAACGGTACTGCGGTAACTATGGATAATTTTACCTATAACTATATCCCTGGTACCAATCAATTAGATCATGTAGCAGATACAGTAGATCAAAACTTATTTGCTGTAGATGTCGATAATCAGGCAAGTGGTAATTATCAGTACGATGCTATTGGTCAGTTAACCAGGGATGAAGCAGAAGGTTTAAATATTGATTGGCGAGTAGACGGTAAAGTAAAAAGAATAACCAAAGATGATGGTACCGTAATTAGCTTTGCCTATGATGGTTTAGGAAACCGTATCAGTAAAACCACTGCCAATATGAGTGATCCTTTGGGAGGTATGACTACGTATTATGCCAGAGATGCACAAGGCAATGTAATGGCAGTGTATGGTACCGGTAGTGATACCGATAACTGCGCACTGATCTTAAATCTGGATAACCAGGTAGTAACAACACCAGAAATTGAACAGGCACAGCAAGAGATTGTAGTAGCTGCTACAGCACCCTATGTTACAGAACCGCCTGCATTAGTAGAACACAAAGCACAAGAGGGAGTAACATGGTTACCAGGCACCCATGTAAAAACAGGAAGTAATGTACGTGCATATATTGATGAGGTAGCATGTGTAAACACATTACCAGATGGTAGCACCGCAATGACCTTGCAGGTAAAAGAACACCATATCTATGGTAGTAGTCGATTAGGATTACAAGAATCCGACCTGCAATTGGGTAACCAAACGACCACTACAGACAATACCGTGTTTAATAATCGTACAGGTGATAAACGATATGAGTTAAGCAATCATTTGGGTAATGTATTAAGTGTAGTAAGCGATCGTAAAATAGCAGAACCAGCGATTGTAAAAGAAAGATCGATATTCTATACTAATACATTTGAGACAACAGATCCGGCATTTTTTAGTCCTGTAATTACAGCAGATAATAAAGGACAGATAATAGTAAATAACAATATTGTTAATTTTACTTATATCAATAGTACAGCCTCTTTCACAGGAGATGAATTAGAATATGCCTTTGACATTGACAGGAGTAATTATAATGGTAATACGCTTTCAATTAGTGTGATTAGTAATGGTTTGGGGAGCGAGTTTTACAGAAGTGATATTACAGATATTGATGGTAGAGTAAAAATCCTTGTACCATTACCAGAAGAAGCAAAATCTGGAGGAATAGCTATTCTTGTATCCAATAGAACTGATCATACAGAACCAGTTACAGGATATATATTGATAGATAATGTAGAAATTACAGAAATCACCAAACAAGTTTCTCCTAATTTAATTACCTTTATTCCCGACGTTCTTACATTTAGTGATTACTACCCGTTTGGACAATTGTTACCTAATAGGCATGGCAATAGTGGAGACTACCGTTATGGCTTCCAAGGGCAAGAAGCGGATAATGAGATTAAGGGAGAGGGGAATAGTGTTAATTATACTTTTAGAATGCATGATGCTAGGATAGGTCGTTTTTTCTCGGTAGATCCTCTTACTGCAAAATACGCGTGGTATACTCCTTATAGTTTTAGTGGGAACAAAGTACTTCAATTTATAGAATTAGAGGGCTTAGAAGAAGAACTAGTAGGATATTTGAGTAGGAGTTCATATAAACCAGTATTTAAATCAGATGAAAATGTAGGTATTTTAGAAAGGATAGGTAATGCTTTAACCAATACTATACTTACAGCTCCAGGAAATCTTTACGTAGATTCTAATAATGCAGTTAATTCTTTGATTAATAATGCTTATTGGATGATTTCTGGTCAGAAACAATATGACTTGCATAATGATATTGTTGGGCCACTTCAAAAATCTAGTGATGCAACATCTAAATATTATCAGTACACCCCAGCAAAAGAATTGGCTACTGATGCTGCTGAATCATTGACCAGACCTGAAAATTTAGAATTAGCTTGGGGAGCATTTTTGCCAACCAAATTTAAAATAGGCTCTAAAAATACTAGATTATCTACAGGATCTACTAAAAAACAAGGAATTGCAGGTGCAACTGAAAAAATAATTGATGATTTATCAGATGGATCTGAGAGCTTTAATTTAAGTGATATTCCTGAAGTAAATCGATTTAAAGGAGATGTTAATTGTATAGGGTGTTCGATAGCGGTTGATTCATATTTATCCGGAAAAGGGATTGTAACTGCTCTTAGTGATAAATTTGCAAGACCTCTTCAGGCTTTTACAGATATTAAGTCGTATGTAGGTACTTCATTGGGTTTACGTTACAGTTCACTTGATAATCTAGCTAAGGTAATATCATTTCAAGGCAATCTTGGAAGAAATGTTAAAGGTATAGTTTTTGCTATTCCTAAAAATGGTGCAACAGGACATGCTTTTAATGTTTTTTATAAAAATGGTAAAGTTTTCTTTTATGATGGACAACCTTTGAAAGGAAGGTTGTTAGAAAATAAATTTAAAGATTCTAATCAGTATAGATATCAATTTTTTGATACTACCGAGCAATAAAAAGTCGTTTTTATGATATCGTTATTAATTTTGTTTTTATGATAATTAGTTAGTAACCTTTTTAAGTATAATTTTTTAAAACAAACTTTAATTAAATAATATTTATGTTCGAAACTATAAAACATAGATTAAGTAAGGATTTAATAGCCTATTTTGATAAGGTGGATGAATTCAAAATAATGGATGAAGATTTAAAAACCTACTACATTTTTTATAAGCCTTATAGTGACTTAAATTATAGTTTAATCTATGATCCTTATACTCAAATACTTTTGAGAGGTGATGCAAATTGTGCTGCAAATGAAACTCTTGATCGTTATTTAGTTCATGTAATAGAAGAAAAGGATATGACATTAGATGAATTTTGTAAATGGGAGGGTGTTACTAAAATAAAATAATAGTTATCTATGTCTCCCCGATTTCCATGGTAAAAACAAGTAGAAATTGTTAAAATACTAGGCAGCAGCTTTTAGATAAGGTTGCTGCCTTTTTACTACTGTACATACTCTATGAATGAGTTTGTTTCTAATATTGTTAATGACAAGCCTCCACTACCTTTAACTTTTAGCTAGTGGCGGTACGAGTAAGAAACATAAAATGGCTACCTATGGTTATTACGATAGGTAGTTTTTTTGTTTTAATAAAATAGAATAGTACCGATCGTTCAGAATTTTAAATTAATCATAAAAAAACACAAAAATATAGGTAACAATTTACCTGATATCGACACATGATTAAGAAGAGGTGAAGTATAATAATTAAAACCTACTTAATAGTAAGAGGTAGATAAAATTAATTAGCCATCCCCTGAAAATTATACAGTGATTTTCTTTAAGTATTGATTTCACTGATAATTTGAGTTTTTTATAACGGGAAAAACTGTTTAAAAAGTGTATTTTGTAATTGCAATAAAATATCACTTTAAAAACAGTTTGATGGACAAGATACTAACAAAAAAGATACAAACTTTAATGAGCAGCTATTTTTCAATAACAAAACAGATGACCAAACCTGAATTGCGTTGTTTTAGGGATATGGTTTTGGGTATTTTAAAATCAAAATCCGTATTTGTTAATCAAATCGCAGCTTCCCTTCGTGAAGGCTTGAAATTAAAAGATGTTGCTAAACGCTTATCTGCTCAATATTTGAAAGATGATTATGCTGATAAGGTCTTAGCCAATCATCTGGGTACGGTTTGTTGCAGTGTTTCTAAGAATGATTTCATCATTATCGATGGTACAGATATCAGTAAGAAATATGCCAAGTATATGGAAGGCTTGGAGTTTGTGAAGAACGGTGATACTGGCGATATCGGACTTGGTTACCCCGCTACCGCTAGCTTGTAGCTAGTGGCGGTGCGAGTAAGAAAAATAAAATAGCTGCCTATTGTTATTGTGATGGGTAGCTTTTTTTATGTTTTACATCGATGCTATTTTTTTTAAACCTTTAAAGATTTCCTGATAATACTAGTTTCTCATGGAAATTCTGGAAATTATAGATATGGCTTCCAAGGACAGGAAATGGATAATGAGATTAAAGGAGAGGGTAACTCGGCAAACTTCAAATTTAGAATGTTAGATACTAGATTAAACAGGTTTTTTGGTATTGACCCGTTAACCAAAAGATATCCGTTCTTGTCTCCTTATGCTGTTTCGGCAAATAGACTTATTGATATGATTGATATGGAAGGCTTACAACCGACCAACCCAGAATACATGTGGAAAGCTTCTCAGCATTCTACTTTTGCTCATGGAGTTAGATTTAAAGTTGATAATAAGTGGTGGATATTTAATTCAGTAAATAGAGAAGGAGAAAATATGCATAGATGGTATAATGATGAAACTAGAAAATGGGAGGAGTTTATTCCAGCTACTCCAGAACCTATAGGGGTGAAGGTTTCAAATATGTCAGCTAAATTAATATTAATAGGATCTGCACCAGTTTCTGGAGGTGTTTTATTAGAGATGATGGGACCAATATTATTAACAGAAGCTGGAAAACAGGCTTTAGCTAATATGGTTGCGAATCTTACTATTCAGTCTACTGTTTCGGTTGCTTTTAATGGAGATTTAAGTGGAGTTGATAGAGCTGATGTATTATTATCACCGCTACCAGTATCTTGGAATTTGGCTATAACCCCTCTGGTAGATTATACAGATGACGGTTTAAAAGTTGCAGGGGCTCAATATTTTGGTTATGATTCCTACGGTAAAGATTTGCTCCATGTAGGAGTTGATTATACAATTGGAAAAGTATTTAATTCTGCTGGAGGTAAAATTACCGAAGGTTTAGAAAAGAGAATTGCTAGTTTGGTTGATGAAATCAACTTCAATAGATGGCAACAATTAAAAGCTTGGGAAATATGGAAAAATAATATAGGTAGTATTGGGATAGGAACTAATTCTTATAAAGCAATCGGTTTAATAGATCCAAATCACTTTAGATTGAGAGCTCTTTCATTAGGAAAGTTTAATGCAGGACTTAAATCAGAATTAAATTCAGCAAAGAATATTCTTAAAACATACACTTATTTGTATGGAGGTGTTTTTTCACCAGCAACATCGTTAAGTATTAGTACAGGAATAAATAACAATGTGTCATCTGAGGATAATCAATAGAAAAAATGAGAGCACTAAATAGATTAAAATCTCTTTTTAAAATGGTAAAGACTAGTAGAATATTTTTTATTTTGATTGGTTTTTATCTTCTAATTATTTTAGTTCTTAGTATTAAAACTTCTTATGAGTTAAAAAAAGAAGGAGTTTTTTCAGTAGCTAGAATTGTAGAAATCAAATCAGGAAGTTATATTACTAAACATGTAAAGTATGAGTTTATAGAGAATAACGAAATTAAGTATGGTCAATATTCGTTTTTTCCTTGGGAAGATTCTCCAGTAATTGGTAAATATTATCTAAATATTTATTTAAAAGATAAAAACTATTTAAATTTTCTCTTTGTTGATGTGGAATTGCCAGATACATTTAACTTAAATAGCGAACCAACAAGGTATATACCGAAAAATCCTCGCATTAAGTTTTGGAAAATATAGAAATAAAATTATATAAAAGGAGTTACTTAGTTTATACTGGGTAGCTTTTTTTGTTTTTAGGAAGCATATGCTTTTTTGGTTTCCCCCGTTACCGCTAGCTTGTAGCTAGTGGCGGTACGAGAAAGAAATATAAAATGGTTGCCTATAGTTATTACGATAGGTGGCTTTTTATGTTTTACAACGAAGCTATTTTTTTAAAGCCATTATAAATCCCCGCTCCCGCTAGCTTGTAGCTAGTGGCGGTACGAGTAAGAAAAATAAAATAGCTGCCTATCGTTATTGTGATGGGTAGCTTTTTTATGTTTTACATCGATGCTATTTTTTTTAAACCTTTAAAGATTTCCTGATAATACTAGTTTCTCCATAGCTAGTGCCCATTTATAACAAGTACTATCACAGGTAATAAGATAAAGATAGAAAACTATCTAGAGATAGGTGGTTTTTTTGTTTTAATAAAATAGATTACTACTAATCGTTCAGAATCTTAAATTAACTATAAAAAAACACAAAAATATAGGTAACAATTTACATGATATCGACACATGATTAATAAGAGATGAAGTATAATAATTAAAACCTACTTAATAATAAAAGATAGATAAATTAAAATAAAGTAAATATGAGAAATAGAATACCAAAAGTTTTAATAGGAGTATTAATGTTGGTTTTAATTAGTTGTAGTAGTGATGATAGCTCAGGTGATGATCAGAGCTATATGAGTGCTACCATAGGCGGAGATTTTTGGGAGTCAACAGATCATACATCCACGCTTACTCACATCCCAAGTTTATCAATGCAGCGATATGATCTAACCGGTAAGGATGAAAACTATCAAGTAGGTATGATTCTTTTCGAGGAACAAATTACTGATTGTATGACATCAAAGACTTATGATGATTTTCCTAATAAAATAGTGATGCTTTTTTACTATGGAGTAGGTAATGACAATTTTGTAAGCGAACACAGCAATACTGTGATAACAGATCCTTCGATAGAAAGTGACATTAGAGTTACCGTGACTTCATGTTCTGATGGGATGATATCTGGCACTTTTTCAGGAACTTACTATAAGGTAGGTGACTTGTCAGGGCTTGATACTCCAGAGATAGTTACCATAACAAATGGTGTGTTCAATAATATCCCTTTTACAGTTCAGGAGCTTTAACCTTCGCTGTCTATGACTAGTGGCGTGTATGAGTAAAAAATTATAAAAAATAGAAAGCTACTTATCTCTAGGTAGCTCTTGTTTTTGATTTAGGTAGTAATATTTTAAAAATAATTACCATATTAGAATTTGTATTTTAGATAAATAAGTAGAAAATATAAATATGAGTTTTATTAGATTAATAAAGAACAAAAAAGATGATTCTCAAGAAGAAACAGAAAAAGATGCAAGTAGCGGTGGCTAATTTACTTATCAATACGAGAATTCTATTCCCTTTTTTGCTGATATTTTTTTATCTTTTTACTAGTTGTATTAATAAAGAAGTAGAAATAGAGAAGTGGCAGATTTACCAGATGCATCATAAGGGTAATGATTTGCTTGCAAGTGATAAACAGAATATAGTTTATTCTACAATCCCAATGACTATAGATTATTCTGTGAATAAAATTGTTTTGAATTGGAGAGAGAAGAAAGTTAAATTTAATTTTGATTTTTTAGAAGAAGATGGATATAAGTACTTAAATATTAATCATTCAAATGACAAAAGATTCGTTGGAGAGTTTGGGATGACAATTGATACCATTAGAGTTTCAAGTTCTAATATTGAGTTAAGAATAATTTTAGAATCTAAAGATACCTACCTGGTAGGAAAAAAATCGATTTTTATAATGCCATAAAAAAATATATAAGGAGATGAGTAATCGGTGCGGTTATCTAAAAAATATAGTAAGAGCTTCTGATTCCTCGCTGATCTGTGACTAGTGGTGTGTATAAATAAGAAATTATAAAAAATAGAAAACTACTTAGAGATGGGTAGCTTTTGTTTTTAATTTGAGTTACAAATTTTTACAACAAGAATTTAAGGCATTCGATGTTTTTGAAGTATTAAGACAATAATGATTATGACAAATGAAGAAATAGATAAGCTCTTAAAAGGAGAACTTAAGGAAAATGAAGTAATAGAATTTTTAGTCAGAGACGGAGATTTTATTTACATTTCTACCCCTACTATTGATCAAGTGAATAATCCCGATGATGATAGGTATAAAACTGTAGGAGGAAAAGGGCCTATAAAAATTAATCTTTTAACGAAGGAATTCGAAAGGATTCATTACCTATATTTTCCATCTCATTTATTGACTGAGCCTGTTTTACCTAAACTGTCAGAAATAAAAGAAGGTATAAGAAAACGTAAGTATTTAAATGAAAATGATGTATATAATTTTGTTTCCAATATAAGAGGTGAGGATTTTGATAAGGTTTTTTATCGATTTGAGGCTTATGATGAAGATCATATAAGAGTTAGTTTTAGAATTAAGGATATTCAACAAAAGTTCGAGTGTTTTTTAAATGAAAATAATTTAAATTTTATTAAAGAAAAGGAGGACGAAGGTTTAGAGTTATTAATGGTATACAGATATCCAAGATAGTGTCATTAAATAATTATAGTGTTTTAAACAAGGGATACTTAGAGGTGGGTAGTTTTTGTTTTTAATTAGGTAGTAATATTTTTAAAATAATAACCATATTAGAATTTGTATTTTATATAAATGAGTAGAAAATATAAATATGAGTTTTATTAGACCAATAAAGAATAATTCAGATACGTTCGAAACTATAAAATATAGATTATTGAAGTAACAAATGGAAGTGGTCATTATTTACCAATTTCTGAACATTTAGAATCTGCAATCGAGTTTTTTAGTGAATTAAAAGTTTTGGCAAAAGATTTTAGGAAAAATGTATGGAAACCTAAGAAGAAAAAATAATGAAAGAATTGATTAAAATGCCAAGTGCAATGGAAGAACCAATGCGAGTAGGCGAGATATGTCATTTGAGGAATTCAAAAATTAAAAAAGGAGATATAATTATTATAATAGAAAGTGAGAACTATTATATGGAAATTGAAGCTCCTGTAAATGGTCTAATCCAATATAATGTAGAGGTAAATCAATTAGTAAGGACTGGGGATTTACTATGCGCGATTGATAGAGAACAAGCTATTTTAGGTTTAACAAGTAATTCTTCTGAGGTATAACGTATGAATGATCGCTAGTGCTAGCATCCCTGCTAGTACCGTATCAGATTGGCGTATAATATAAGATAAGAGCTACTTAGAAATAAGTAGCTCTTACTATTTTAATAGAAACCATTTCTATAATTTTTTTAGAAAAAGAAAATATTATTTCCCTAAGTATGTTACTTTTTACAACTTCAAAAACCTTTCAATCCTGCATAAAATATAGGCTCTCAAAAGAATCTTAATTAAAATCAAAAAAAAACAAAAAATTAGGGTAACATATGAGATAGATAAGACATAAATAGTAGAGCAAAAAACAACAATCAATTTGCTAAGTTTAAAAACACAAATCGATGGATATGAAAGAGCTGAGACTAATATATAATTATTATTAAACCAATACAAAAATATCATATTTAGATCACCAATGTATCTAGATAATTATGAAATGATTAATTGTTAATAAAATTAAAATTTTGATCAATTAAAGTAATGTATTTGGCATAGTTTTGCCACCTTTAATTTAAACAAACCATCTTGAAAAAAAAGCAAGTTTTTTTGTTATTAGCCATTAATGGGGTTTTGGCAGTAGCACTCATCATTTTACTATCACTTCATTTTGTTAAGCCTTCAAAGTCTGAGATCGTTTATGTGGATAATGTCGAGTTATTTAATGACTTTAATATGTCTAAAGATCTGGGTAAGATAAATACCGAGAAGATGAATGTTGAAAGAAAAAAAATGGACAGCCTGTATTCAATCTATTCAATTTTTAGAGAACAAAAAAATAAAGAGAAAACTACAGAATTAGAAAAACAACTCAGAGCTCAAGACCAGGAATTAAGAAAGACAAAAGATTTTTTATCCAAAGATCTAAATCGAAAAGTCTGGAATAGATTGAATCAATATATAAAAGAATACGGAGAAACTCACAAGTATAAAATTGTCTTAGGTACCCAGGGCAATGGTAATGTTATGTATGCAGAAGAAGTAATCAATATTACCTCTAATGTATTAATATATGCAAACGAAAAATATGAGGGTAATCAGATAGAATAAAATCCACGGATAATTTATTATGAACAAAAAGATTTACGCACCCATAATTATGGGCTGGGCATTGCTTGTCTTGTTTTCTTGTCAAAAAGAAAAAAAAGACTTCGAATCCAAGGTAGAAGAAAAGATTTATAACCTGGAACAAGCAGGTTGGAAATCCAAATCAATATCACATATATACGCAGATATTTCTTACAAGGCTACAGAAGTTCCTTTGCAATATTATATCCTTAAAAACGAGGGTGATAAGGATTTAGAGAAAGTAGATTCTATATATAAAACCGTAAAAAATGAAAGAGTAATAGAAGTTGAGTTTCAGCAAGAACAAGAAGAAGATTTACTCAAGTCAAAATATACAAATCTTGATTATGAATCATCGGTAAAGTATATGTCTTTTAAGATTCAAAGAGATTTTAAAGTAGTAACGCAATCAGGAGATACCATTAATTGTTCAGGATTAACATTTGAAAGAAATTTTAAAGTAGCACCTTTTAAGAGGTTGCTACTTCATTTTGGCAATATTCCCGAAGGAGAAAATATTCAATTGATATATGATGATCAGTTGTTTGACAACGGATTACTCAAATTTAAGTTTACAGAAACACCAATTAAGCTATAAAATTATAACACATATAGTGATATGATCAATACAATTCGAAAAAGTAAAGTTACCAAGGTAGTGGCAAGTTACCTGGCGATTCAATTAATCGTTCAGATGATGCAACCTATGCAATTATGGGCATTAACCAGTGGACCATCACAACCCGAGTTTAATTCTTTTACACCTATTGGTACTTCTGATATGGTGAACCTGTCTTCAGGTAATTTTAATTACAACATTCCCGTGATGGATGTAGGAGGATATCCATTAAACCTGGCATATGATTCCGGAGTATCTATGGATCAGGAAGCCTCTTGGGTAGGATTAGGATGGAACCTTAATGTAGGTCAGATTAATAGACAAGTACGAGGAATCCCTGATGATTTTAAAGGCGATGAAATGACCTACGAAAATAACATGCGGGATAATGTAACAGTAGGAGTACACGCAGCATTAGATCCTCAGATTTTTGGTATTGAAACACCTGATGGAGTAAATATAACTGTAGGAGCGGATTTAAAATACAACAACTATTCAGGTTTATCTTTTAAACCTTCTTTTGGATTATCTATTGGCTTATCAGATAATGTCACTGTGGGTATGCAGGTAGAAACTTCAGCTACTGAAGGAGCTACGATATCACCAAGTGTAAGTGCAAAATTTGAATCGGGGAAAATGGTAGATGGTGTAATTAGCGGAGCTTTAAATGCAGGAGTCTCTTATAATTCTACTCAGGGTTTAAGTAATTTTAGTTTATCAGGAAGTTTATCTGCCCGTCAATTTGAAGAAAAAACAACAAAAAATGCAGATGGTTCAGAAAGCACCGAGATATCGAGTTTTGCTGGAGGGATAGGAGGCTCTGGAAGAGTTTCTTTCGTAAATCCTACACTAACACCACGTAAACGAACCGCTTTTACTGATATTAATGGTACGGTTGCTCTTTCTTTAGGAGCAGATGTTTGGGGCTTAGATGGAGAACTAGAAGTCTCAGCCATGGGAGCGGTACAAAAAATTAAAGATCCATTAAAAGTAGAAAAAGCATATGGATATGAATTTACCGGCTTTGCAGGAACAAATGATGTATTAGATTACAATAGAGAAAAAGATGGGGTGATTAGTAAATCTACTTTGGTATTGCCTACAACAAGTTATACCTATGATACATATAATGTTCAAGGACAAGGTGCTGGAGGGATGTTTAGACCATTTCGTAGTCAGATAGGACAAATAAATGATGAATTTGTAGAAGATGAAAGTGCCAGTTTTAGTTTAGGTGTAGAGATTGAGCCAGGTTCAGGATTTCATACAGGAGTCAATTTTACAGCTGCTCCTTCTTCAAGTCATACAGGTATCTGGGAGACTAAAGCATTACAATACTTTAAGCAAGAAAGAGAAGATGTTAAAGGAGATGGTGAATCATTAGATTACGAATCTGTATACTTTAAATATATAGGAGAACCTAGAGTAGATAAAGATCAGCAGTTATTTGAAGATTTAGGAGGATATTCGCCAATTGCGTTAAAAATAGGAGGTAGCAAAAAGAGTTTTGATAAATATGCAGATAACCGATTTAGAGTTAAAACGTATAGTTCTGATTTTACGCCAGAACATAAAGATTTGGGAGCAGCAAACTTTAAAACAAAGTTTAAAAGAAAAAATAGAGATGTACGTAATCAAAATATTCTAAAAGTAAGTGCAGAGGAATTGACGAAATTTTATGACGATAAAGAATATGCAGAATCCAGAATAAACGAAAAAGCACAACCACATCATACCGCAGAAGTAAGAGTACAAAATGCAGATGGATCTACCTATGTGTATGGTGAAACGGCTTATAATAATATAAAGAAAGAAGTTACATTTACTACTGATAGCAATAATTATGATTGTGCTACAGGAATTGTAAATTATAATAGCGGAGAGAATACAAGAGGAAACAGAAGTGGTATCGATCACTTTTTTAATGCGGTACACACACCTGCATACGCACATACGTATTTATTATCCTCTGTTTTATCATCAGATTATGAAGATGTAAATGGTGATGGCCCAACAGATGACGATCTGGGAGCATATACACTTTTTGAATATAAAGCTATCCCTCAGGATTATAAATGGAGAGTACCTTATGCGGCTAATACAGCTTCTTATAATGCTGGATTAAACACGAATAAATCGGATCAAAAAGGAAGTTATATATACGGTGAAAAAGAACTGAAATATATCAATAAGATTATCACAAAAACACATGTAGCTCTTTTTGACCTTTCTACCCGTAAAGACGGAAGAGGAACTAATGGAGAAAATGGAGGAAATCCTTCTTCAGGTCAGCAAATGTATAAAATCGATAAAGTACGATTGTATTCTAAACCAGAAGCGATCAAAGCTAAAATTTTAGATGAAGATCCAAATAATGATTTACCTATAAGTGCAATTAAGACAGCACATTTTATATATGATTACTCACAATGTCAGGGAGTTGATAATAATTTAGGAGGTGCACTAGATGCACACGAAATAGATTATGTTGACGGCAATGGAACAGTTAAAAACGGAGGGAAATTAACCTTAAAACAAGTGTATTTTACTTATAGAAATTCTAAAATGGGTAAATACACTCCGTATAAATTTAATTATGGAACCGGTAGTTATGATCAAAATGGTACATGGATTCAGAATGATGCTTCTAATCCTGATTACAACCTTAAGTCCTATGATGTTTGGGGTAACTATAAACCTAATGTAACAGGCGGTTGTAATACTGAAGATCCTATAACGGCACCAGAATTTCCTTTTGTTCAACAAGATGATCGTGAATTACAAAACACATATGCTTCAGCTTGGTCACTGAGTTCGATTAATCTGCCATCAGGAGGAAAGATTGATCTTACTTACGAAAGTGATGACTATCAGTATGTTCAGGATCGCGAGACTATGCAAATGTTTAAAGTCGTAGGTGCTGGAGGAGATGAAACTCCTGCAAACCCAGAATCAAACTCGCGATTGTATAAATTTTCTGGAAACAATGATGCGCGATATCTATATGTGAAATTACCAAGCGAAACAGATGCGCAAGGTGTAAACTTTAATTCTAAATATTTAAAAGGAATTACTGATAAACCAGTCTATTTTAGATTTCTAATGAACATGACAAAAGCTGGAGCTTTGTCTATTAATAATAATGATTTTGATTATGTAACCGGGTATTTTGAATTAGAAACAGATCCCTTAACAGGGAAAAAGAAGGAAGTAAAAGTTTTTAATGCAAATAATGCGGTTTATGCGGCGATACCTATGCAGTTTTCTGATATGGAAGGTGGAGTATCTGGGAATAAACAAGTTAATCCTATTTCAAAGGCAGGATGGTATTTTGGAAGACAATATTTGAATGGCCAGGTCTATGGTATTAATTCTGATTACCGTTCAGAAAATTTTCAAACAATTGCACAAAAAGTAGTAAGCAGTTTTGCGGCTATAAAAGATATTTTTACAGGGCCCAATGCAAAGCTACGTAGTAATCAATATCTATGCGCACAGCGTTTCGTACCCGAAAAATCCTGGATTCGATTATCTACACCAAAAAAATATAAACTAGGAGGAGGAACACGAATTAAAAAGCTGGTGATGAAAGATCAGTGGAATAAAATGGTGGATCCAACCATTAGCGATGATGATCAAAGATACCTTAAAGAATACGGCCAAACGTATGACTATACGTTAGGAGATGGTAGTTCTAGTGGAGTTGCTACCTATGAACCAAACATGAGTAAAGAAAATCCATTTGTAGAACCATTTTATAATAAAGGAGAAAGATTAATAGCACCAAGAGAAGTGAGTTATGTTGAAAAACCGTTTGGAGAATCTTTCTTTCCAGGAGCTACAGTAACCTATAGTATGATTACCGTGAGTAATTTGGCTAGAGAAGGAATTACTAAACATGCTACAGGAAAAGTAGTTACAGAACATTTTACTTCAAAAGATTATCCTACCATAGTTGATTATACAGACATTGATAGTCCTGATAATTTTGCATCGAATCAAAATGAATTTCTACAGAATTTGATTAAAGGACTTTTTGGTCAACCGGTAGAAACTAAAAATGAATTCGCATTATCGCAAGGATTCGTGGTGCATACCAATGATATGAATGGTAAAATGCGTTTCCAGAAAGTATATGCTGAGAATCAGGAAAAACCAATTTCTTCGGTAGAATATAAATACAGTACAGAAGCTTCTGATGTTTCTAAACTAAATAATAAACTTCCTGTAATAAGTAGGGATGGTAATGTTAATTATGACAGACAAATTGGGGTAGATTATGATATAGTTACAGATTTTAGAGAAAGCTATTCAAGATCACAGACCAAAGGATATAAAGGAAACCTGGTTGTATTAATGATTGGACCTTTTCCGGTCCCTGTTCCTATGATCGTTCCTTCATCTACAAAAATAGAAAATGTAGCGCATTCTACTATTACTACCAAGGTGATTCATACCACAGCAGTAATGAAAGAAAAGATAGCAACGGATCTTGGGTCTAAAGTATCTACTATTAACGAAGCCTGGGACGCAGAAACAGGGCAAGTGCTATTAACCCGAACGATTAACGAATTTGATGATGAGTATTATAATTTCAATTTCCCAGCATATTGGGCATATGATGATATGGGACAAGCATCTCGTAATGTCGGAATTACAGGAACTCTTAAAAGATCAGGTGATTTCTTTACGATAAATGAAGCAAAGAAATATTTTACACTGGGTGATGAGATTATAGCAACGTATGGAAGAGCAGAACTAAGTAAACGTTTATGGGTTGTTGGTTTTAATGGTGCTGGCAATGGAGTATTGCTTATGAACAAAAATGGTAGTGTGGTTAATAAATCTGAAGGAGAAGCGATTGAAGATGATATTTCATTTAGAATCGTACGATCAGGACGAAGAAATCAACAAATGGCAAATATGGGAGCCATCACAATGATGAAAAACCCTATTACCGATGAAAACGGAGCGCCTTTAAATAAAGTAGACACTAACACTTTTACATTAAACACAAATACTTCTGCTTCAGATAATTTACGAATTGTAAACGCCAGTGCGGTAGAATATAATGAATTCTGGAATTGTCAATGCGAAAGCGAACTTCCTTTTGCTCCAGAGGCTTTAAATGGCCAGAGTTTAGAAGATATTTCTCAAGAAGATTATCCTTTTGAACCTGCATTTAATCCATATCTCTATAATGCAAAAGGAGAATGGAGAGCAAAACGTTCCTATGCTTATTTAACAGAACGTACTAATGTTAATGAAGGAGCAACTTCTAAAGTAAATACTCGTAGAGAAGGTTATTTTAAAGAGTTTACTCCGTATTATAGCAAGTTGCAAGATGGTGCCTGGCAAAAATCTAATACCGCTGATGATGTCTGGACATTTGCTAGTGAAGTAACACAATACAGTCCGTTTGGGGCAGAATTAGAAAATAAAGATGCATTAGATCGATATTCTGCAGCGCAATACGGGTATAACTACACATTACCAACTGCCGTAAGTTCGAATAGTAGATATCGTGATATGGGTATGGATGGATTTGAAGATTATGCTTTTAAAAATTCAGACAGTGCTCACTTCAACTTTAAAAAATCCGCAGATAAAGATGGTTTTGAAGGAATACAAGTATCGGAAAATGTAGCTCATACTGGTAGAACTAGTTTGCTAATTCCCGCAAACGAAAGTGCTGAATTAGAACGAAATCTTATCGGAGAATTACCAAAGGATATTGATTATGATAATGATAGAGTAGAAGATGATGAAGATAACTGTCCATATGATTCAAATAGAAATCAAGCTGATTATGATGGAGATGGGATTGGCGATGCTTGCGATGATGATGCCGTGCCAAGTATTTTTGGTAGATACACTACCAATGAAGTGCTTTACCTTAATATAGATGGTCATAGAATAAAAGAATGTGTCGGAAGAAGTGCAGAATTCGTAATCCATGGTAATCCTAATGAAACAATTCAATATGCAATCATATTCCATCAAACTAATTATAGAGGAATGTCTTTAAGAATGAATGATAAATTGATTTTTGGTAATGAGGTAACCAATAGACAAGGAGAACGCTTCATTTTTGAAGATATCACATTGGATATCACGGGGCAAAAATATATAGATCTTGATTTTGATGTGGTTAGAGCCAAGAAAAGAAAAGGAGATAATGCCTGGAGAATGGAGTTTATGATATTGAATAAGAGTGACGGAACACCTGTAAGAGGAACTTCGATAGATCTTAGCTCACATGGGAGACGTGTAAAGAGTTGTGGAGAGCCAACCTGGGGTAATTTGGATCAAATTAAGCATTAAAAAGATCATTGATAACTAATCAAAAAAATAATCTAAACCTATTTAGATACATGAAAAATCTAACACAAATAAAGTCAAACTTCACAAAGTTAACTTTGCTGACTTTGTTAACCATTTTTGGTAGTATAAACCTTGCAGCGCAGGTATCTTCTGGAGAGCGTCAGGCATTGATTGATTTTTATAATGCTACAAACGGAGATAATTGGACGAATACTACAGCTAATAATGAACCATGGTTAATTAATGACTCAAATTCACAAGTAACTGACTGGTACGGAGTATCTGTAGTTGATGGAAAAGTAGTAGGGTTAAGTTTGTTTAAAAACAATATAGATGGACAGATTCCTAATTCTTTTGGGGATTTAATAAATCTTAAGGATTTGACATTAAGTTCGAATAAACTTACAGGAGCGTTTCCACAACCAATATTACAATTATCAAACCTAACAAGGCTTGCTTTAAGTAAAACTGAGCTTTCAGGAACTATTCCACCTTCGTTATTTACCAATCTTCCAAAATTGGTATACCTCTACTTAAATCAAAATAGCTTTACAGGAATTATTCCCGCAGAAATAGGACTATTAACAGATGTGATATTTATAAACCTTGGACTGAATCAATTAACAGGTACAATTCCTAATGAATTGGGACAATTAACAAAAGTCACGAGTTTATATCTTAACAATAATCAATTAAGTGGTACGATTCCTAATGCAATAGGGAATATGACAAGCCTTAAAACTTTATCACTTTATAGAAATAAATTAACAGGATCTATTCCAGCGTCTATATCTAGTTTGTCAGAACTTACTAGTTTCTCACTCTATTTAAATAAACTTAGTGGACCAATCCCTGATGGAATAGGGAATCTATCTAAGCTAAAACTGATCCATTTTGCATTTAATGATCTAAGTGGTTCAATTCCTTCAAGTGTTGGTAATTTATCTAAGATTACGTTTTTTAATTTAGAAGGAAATGAATTAACAGGTTCAATTCCTCCGGAAATCGTAAATATTAGCAATTTACAACGATTTAATGTCTCTAATAATAATTTGACAGGTGCTGTTCCGGCAGGTTTTGAAAATTTACCTTTTTTGCAGTTTTTCAGAATAGATCGTAATAATCTAGAAGGAAATATCACTCTAAATACTACTACACAACCTAATATTATAGGCGTAGAGATTGAAGACAATAATTTTGTGTTTTCTAATTTCGAAGCAAATTTTGACTCCTATGTTACAAAACTAGGAAATAGCTTTAAATATACACCACAAGCTAAGGTAGATCAGACAGAAGCGTTGGTTGCAACAGAAAATGGTAGTATTACTTTAACAAGTACTTCACTGACCAGTTCAAACAATACTTATCAATGGTTTAAAGATGGTGTGGCTATAGCTGGAGCTACTAATAAAGATTTAGTCCTTACTAATGTTACAAATGCAGATGCAGGCGAGTATCATTTTACAGTAACTAACAGTACTATAAATAATCTTACTTTAGAACGTAATCCGATTACATTAACAGTAACAGCTGATACTTGTGGTGTTTCTGCTGCCCAGAGGCAAGCCTTGATTGATTTATATAATAGTACAGATGGTCCAAATTGGACTGCTGAAAATAACTGGTTGAGTAACGCTCCCGTCTGTGATTGGACAGGTGTTACCGTTGTAGATGGAAAAGTTACTAAACTTTATCTTTTTGGAGGAGGTGTTTCAGGACCTCTACCAGAATCGATAGGAGATTTAATACATTTAACTTCATTAACCATAACTCGAAGTTACGGTTTGTCAGGATCAATTCCATCCACGATAGGAAATCTAACTAATTTAACAGGAATAGATTTGTTTGGTAATCAACTAACTGGATCAATACCTGTAGAGATAGGTAATTTGACAAACTTAATTTCTTTACGATTAGGAAGAAATCAATTATCTGGTAATATTCCATCTTCAATAGGAAACTTAATTAATTTAACCTCTATTGAAATTAATGAAAACGGGTTAACGGGAGATATCCCTCCATCCATAGGGAATTTGACAGCATTAGAAAATTTTAATGTTGCTATTAATCAGCTTAATGGCCCTATTCCAACTGAATTAGGAAATCTAGTAAACCTAACTACATTAGGTTTGACTAGAAATGCCTTGACAGGAACCATCCCATCATCATTGAGCAATCTTACAAATTTAGCTACTCTTAATTTAAGTATAAACCAATTAACCGGATCAATTCCTGCAGAGTTAGGGACAATGACTAATTTAGTGACCTTAAATGTTGGACGTAACCAATTAAGTGGCTCTATACCTCAAGAATTAGGTAGTTTACAAAACCTGGTAACCCTTGATTTATCAAGCAATACTTTTACAGGTGAAATCCCTGTTACTTTTGAGAATTTATCTAATCTAACAGGGTTACATCTAAATAGAAACCAACTAAGTGGTTCTATTCCCGAAGGAATAGCAGCCTTATCAAAACTTAGTGCATTAAACCTGTCAACTAATCAGTTAAGCGGGAAAGTTCCTGTTGGATTAACTGCGTTAGCATCTTCAGATGTTTTAAATACACTTACGCTAGAAAGAAATAATTTTGTTTTTAATGATTTTGAATCTGAATATACGACGTATTCTAATGAACTAACAACCTACAATTATTTATTTCAAGCTAAAGTAGATCAAACAGAAACATTGCCTGTTTTAGAGAACGGTAGTATTACATTATCAAGTACAGCACTGACTAGCTTAAACAATAGTTATCAATGGTATAAAAATAATACAGTAATTCCTGGAGCGACTTCAAAAGAATATACGATCCAAAATGCAACACTTGCAGATGCAGGAATATATCACTTTACTGCTACTAATAATATAATTACTGATCTTACATTAACACGTAACGCGATAACATTAACAGTGACAGAAGATACTTGTGGTGTTTCTGCTGCTGAGAAGCAAGCTTTAATTGATTTATATAATAGTACCAATGGTCCAAATTGGACGAATAATACGAATTGGAATACCAATGCACCAGTTTGTGATTGGTTTGGTGTAACTGTAGTAGATGGAAAAGTAACTAAAATCTCCCTAATCAATAATGGACTTTTAGGTACAATTCCTGATTCTTTCGGAAATCTAACAAATTTAGATTATGTAGCATTTGCTATTAATCAGTTGTCAGGAAGTTTACCGGCGTCTATCGGTAATTTGATAAATGTAGAGACATTTTCGGTAGAACGAAATGCAATGACAGGGACTATTCCTACATCAATTGGGAATATGACTGCACTAAAAGTTTTGATTTTAGGATCAAATCAGTTTACGGGATCCATTCCTTCTTCTCTAGGAAACTTATCTAATTTAACCACCTTAAATTTATTTAGAAACCAATTAGATGGATCGATTCCTTCAGAACTAGGTAATCTATCTAATTTAACAACTCTAAACTTATTTAGTAATCAATTAGCTGGAGAAATCCCCACTTCGTTAGGAAGTCTGTCAAACTTACTTATTTTAAATCTGTATTTAAATCAACTTAGCGGATCTATCCCTACAGAATTAGGTAATTTATCTAATTTAACCACATTAGGATTAAGTAGCAATAACCTTTCAGGTACAATTCCTTCATCTTTAGGAAGCCTTTCTGCGTTGTCAGTGATGAATTTATATTCTAATTCGCTTACAGGTTCTATTCCTGCAGAGTTTTCTCAATTAACAGAGTTAACCATACTTAATTTATATCGTAATCAATTGAGTGGTACTGTTCCCACAGGTATAGGGAATCTATCAAAACTAGCTACGTTAGGATTATCCACAAATCAATTAAGTGGAGAAGTACCTTCTGGATTGGCAAATCTAGCTTCCTCTAATATCTTGAACGTATTAACATTAGATACAAACAATTTTGTTTTTAATGATTTTGAATCTGAATATGCAAACTATTCTAATGAACTAACAACATTTAATTATTTATTACAAGCAAAAGTAGATCAAACGGAAACATTATCTGTTTTAGAAAACGGTAGTATTACTTTATCAAGTACAGCACTGACTAGTCCAAACAATAGTTATCAATGGTTTAAAGATGGGGTAGCCATTGCTGGAGCAACTAGTAAAGATTATGTTATATCTAATGCTGCAAATGCTGATGCAGGAGTATATCATTTTACCGCCACTAATAGTATAATTGCAGATTTAACACTTGTTCGTAATCCAATTACATTGACTATTAATCCTGATACTTGCGGAGTTTCAGAATCAGAAAGACAAGCTTTATGGGATTTATATATTTCGTCTAATGGGCAGAATTGGACAAATACATTGGCCAATAACCAACCTTGGGATTTAGGAATACCTGTATGTGATTGGTATGGAGTTACAGTTGTAGATGGACGAGTAACGGTATTAAATCTGGAAAATAATAATTTACAAGGAACAATTCCTTCTTCTATCAGTAATTTATTACATCTTACAAGTTTAGATTTAAATACAAATCAATTAATAGGAGAAATTCCTTCATCAATGGGAGCACTGTTAGAGCTTACGTATCTATCAATGCATCATAATAGCTTAAGCGGAGTATTATCACCATCTCTAGGTAGTTTATCAAACCTAATTGTAATGGATCTAAGTTTTAATATGATTCAAGGAGTGATCCCTATTGCATTTTGTAATTTATCAAACTTAGAGATACTTAACTTATCAGCAAATCAATTATCCGGAGGTATACCAAAAGAATTAGGAATCTTAGTAAAATTAAAACGCTTAGATCTCAGAAATAACAATTTCTCAGGAAATATACCTTCTCAATTAGTAGCATTGTCAAACCTTGAGTATCTAGGTTTAAGTGATAATAAACTATCTGGATTTATACCATTTACGGTAGGTCAAAATTCTAAGTTAGAAGAGTTTGTTTTCGAAAATAACAAATTTATCTTTTCTAATTTTGAAAATAAACACCTTGGATATACTCAAAATCTGAATGTTGCTTATCAATATATTCCACAAGCCAAAACAGATGAGATAGAAACAAAAACCGTAACCAGTAATAATGCTATTACACTAACCACCATTTTATCAAGCGAAAATAATAGTTATCAATGGTTTAAAGATAATGTGGTAATTCCTGGAGCAACGTCAAGAGAATATACCATCCAAAACGCAACACTTGCAGATGCAGGAGTATATCATTTTACCGCTATAAATAATGTAATAGAAGGATTGACTCTAGAGCGTAATCCAATTACGTTAGAAGTTAAAGAAACATGTACAGTTGCTATTACTGAACGTCAAGCGTTAATTAACCTTTACAATGCAGTAGGAGGTGCAAATTGGACGAATACGTTGGCTAACAATCAAAGCTGGTTAATTAATGACGCTAATTCATCAATTTGTGATTGGTATGGTGTAATAGTTCAGGATAATAAGGTGGTAGAATTAAACCTTAATAATAATAACCTAACAGGAACTTTACCAGATGTATTTGCAAATCTTCCATCCTTAAAAAAGATCAATTTCAGTAATAACAAATTAGGTGGAGCTGTACCACTTTCCTTGACAACAATTACAACTTTAGAAACATTAGCGATTGAGCATAATGGATTTGTTTTTGAAGATTTCGAAACACAATTTAGTAATTATGCAAGTATAAACTTTAGTTATACTCCACAAGATAAGGTAGACACACCAGATTCACAATCTATTGCATTTGGTGGAACTTTTACACTTACAAGTACACAATTAACCAGCACCAATAATCAATATCAATGGTTTAAAAATGGATTGCCAATTAATGGTGCTACTAGTAAAGATCTTGTAATTACAAATGCTACGCAGGATGATTCTGGAATGTACTTCTTTGAAGCTACAAATACAGTTATTACAGGATTAACCCTGATACGTAATCCTATTAGTATAGAAGTAAGAGCAGAAGGAGATAACTGTGGAGTGTCAGATATTGAAAAACAGGCATTAATTGATTTGTATAACAGTACTGATGGAGCTAACTGGACCAATAATACCAATTGGTTAACTGATACACCAGTATGTGATTGGTTTGGAGTTACTGTTGTTGATGGAAAGGTTAAAGAATTAAAGTTGTCTAGAAACAATTTAACTGGAGAAATTCCATCGAATATTGGAAATCAACTGATTAATATAAGAATATTTTATGCAAGGGAGAATAATATATCAGGTTTAATACCCGAATCCTTTGGAAATGCTTCACTTTTAGAGGGACTTGATCTTCATAATAATAATTTAGAAGGGAGTATACCGATAAGTGTTTTAGAGTTAAACAGTTTATATGATTTAGCTTTAAGTAATAACAATTTGAGCGGGAATATTAACTCTAGGGTTGGAACTCAACCAAACCTAAGAATGCTTTTATTAAATAATAATCAGTTAAATGGAGAAATACCAATTACATTAGGACAAGCTTTAAAATTAGGGCAACTGGATTTGTCACATAATAATTTTACAGGTTCGATATTAGAAGAGTTAGGAACTCTGATTGAACTTCAAACATTGATATTAAATAATAATAAATTCAATGGGGAAATACCAAGATCTTTAAACAGTAATTCATCAAAATTATTTAGAATAAACTTTAGTAATAATGAATTATCAGGAACAATTCCTGCTGAATTATTCAATATACCCAACCTTAAAGAACTAATATTAATAGGAAATGAATTAAGTGGGGTTATACCAACAGAAGTATCCCAGGCTCAACTGTTACGATCATTATTGATTTCAAATAATAAATTGAGGGGAAGTATTCCAGGTGGAATAGACCAATTACCTGACTTACAACAATTTTATTTAGAGACTAATAATTTTGTGTTTAACAATATAGAAAATGAGTTTAATAATTTAAAGTCAAAGCTTGGTACTAGTTTTAGATACTCCCCTCAAGCCAAAGTAGACGAAACAGAAATCAAATCTATTATTTCTGGTCAGTCCATTACGTTATCAAGTACTGCACTTACAAGTACTAATAATAGTTACCAATGGTATAAAGATGGAGCTGCTATTACTGGAGCTGTAACTAAAGATCTAATAATCGAAAATGCTTCGAATTCTGATGCTGGAGTATATCATTTTACAGCTACCAATAGTATAGTTACTGATTTAACACTTGAACGTAATACTATAACTTTAGAAATATTAGCTTCTGGAGCTTGTGAAGTATCAGATGCTGATCGTCAGGCATTGATCGATTTCTACCAAACAACCAATGGTGATGGTTGGACTAATACTACCGATGGTAACCAAGCTTGGTTAATCAATGATCCAACTTCCAAAGTTTGTGATTGGTTTGGAGTAACGGTAAGTGCTGATTATAAAATTGAAAATATAGAACTACCTAATAATAATCTGAGAGGTGAGATTCCAGCTTCATTAGAAATATTAGATGATTTAAAAGTATTGAATTTGGCTCTAAATAATATGATTGGTGAGATTCCGGTTTCATTAACTAATATGCCAAACCTTCAAACACTTAATTTAAGAGAAAATGTATTGGTTGGTGCAATACCTGAGGCAATAAGTAACCTTGCAAACTTACAAGTACTTGATTTAGGAGGTAATAGATTTTCTTCAGTGATTCCTACCACTATTGGAGGATTACAAAATCTAACCTATCTGGACTTAAGTCTTAATAAACTTGAAGATGTTATTCCTGAAGGATTATATACAATAGCTCCTTTACAAACTATTAAACTACAAGAAAATAACCTTACAGGAGGTGTGTCAAATACAATTGGCAATTTGTTACAGTTAGAAGTTTTCTGGCTATCAAAGAATAACTTTACAGGTAGTATTCCGGGTACAATTACTAGCATTCCAGGGTTGTACAGCGTACATCTAGATTTTAACTCATTTGGAGAAGATCTTCCATTGCTGATTCCTAATTTAAATACTCCAAATGCAGACGTACAGATAAATGATAACCGTTTTGTATTTAGTGATTTTGAGCCAGAACATCCAGGATATAGAGATAATTTAATTAATTATACATATATCCCACAGGCTAGAGTGGATCGCACAGAAATTATCACGGTAGAAATAGGAGGGAGTGCGAGATTATTTACAGATGACCTCACAAGTCCTAATAATACATATCGTTGGTTTAAGGACAATGAATTTTTGATTGAGACTACATTAAGAGAGATCAATATTGATAATATAACCGAAGCTGATCTGGGTACTTACTACTTTACATCAACAAATAGTACTATAGAAGGGTTGGTGTTAGAACGTAACCGAATTACATTAAGATTAGAAGATGTAGTAAATCCACCAGTAGACAACATACAATCATTTTGTTTAGCAGAAAATGATGAACCTACGATTGGAGATTTAATTTCACCATTCCCGGGACAAACACAAGTAAGTTGGTTTGAAACCGAAACTGGAGGTACAGCACTAAGCTCAGATACTGAAATATTAGAAACGACTGTATTTTGGGCTGAAAGTAATTCAGCAAATTCTAGAATTGCTGTACAAGCTGTACTCGATGAAGGAATCACAGGATATGATTTTGAGGAATTGGATTTTCAATCTTTTGAAATTTCGTCAAATCCAACAATAGCAAACTTACAACCACAAGGAGCAGATATACGATGGTTTGATGCTGCCACAGGAGGTTTAGAATTAACTTCTATTACAGCTTTAGAAGATGGGAAAGAATATTATGCACAACAAGGGAATGGTACGTGTCGATTTGGAGTAGGGGTGTTTGTAGGAGTTTTAGAACCAGAAGGAGATGGTTGGCAATCTTTCTGTGCCTCTGAAGACGCTACCGTTGCAAATCTTCAGGAAAGATATACTATTCTTAATAACCACCAATTGGTTTGGTACAGAGCAGAAACAGGAGATGCAACATATACATTAGATGAAGGTTTGATAAACGGTGGAGAGTATTTTGTTGTCCAGAAAGATAGTGACAATAATGAAAGCTCGAGAAAGCGAATTATTGTAACCATTTTTGATGTTCCTGCACCTTATGTAGCAGAGAGAGTTCAAACATTCTATACAAATGAATCTGTATTCGTTTCTGATCTGGTTGCTATAGGAAACAATATTATCTGGTATGATGCTCCTTTTGGAGGAACTGCTTATGATTCTTCTGAGCGATTGATAGATGGAGCAACATACTATGCAGCTCAAACCAATATTAATTGTAGACCAGGAGATATAGGGTGTTGTACTAGTACTTTTAGAGAAGAAGTAACTGTTAGAATTACAGAAGAACTACCTCCATCATTGGTAGGATGTGTGAGATTTCGCCCTCAACCAGGAGCACGTTATGTGATAAGTGCCTGGGTTCGAGAAGATGGGTTAGAAGCTATTAACCCCGTTACAAAAAACTTTAGTGAAGAAAGTAATGTTTTTGTAAGTCTATTAAATCATTTGTTGAATGATAAAATCATGGCTTCTTTACCAGAAAACAGGCATATCCCAAGTGTATATATCCCAAAACCAGATACAAGAGAATTTGATGTACTTGTGCCTTTTATCAAAAACGCAACAGACAAGAATCTGACTATTTATAATTTTGAATACATCAAAGAAAGACAAAATGGTGTTGGTCCAGAAAAGACGGTAGGCTTTGAATTTGCATTGACTTCAGAATCAAACGCTCCAAAATTTAGTTACAAAACACCAAGAGTTAGAAATAGACAATCTGGTAGTTTAGTATTAGAGAGTTATAGATATCCTTTATTAAGTAACCCAACTTTAGATTTAGAATTTAGAGAAGCTTCAGTTTGCGGTTCTTCATTTTGTACAAAAACTAATTTCTCGATTCAAGGAGAAGGGCTATCACATTCAGAAAACGGAGCTTCACAAACAAATGCTCCAACATCTCTTGCTTTTTCATCAATAGAGGCATTTACTTATGTATCAAATCCTAATTATCAGGTAATGGATTATGCTAATTCACTATTAAGATTACGATACAGAAATAGTCAAGGTGTTGATATTCCACAAGAAACAAGAAGAGTAGAATTTAGACCAAAAGGAGCAATTATTGATGGTTGGCAAAGAGTGTCAGCAGATTTTACAATACCGTTGGAAGCAACAAATATGGTGATTTCTCTGGAGAGCAATATTCAAGGAGATGCATCTCAATTATTGAACGTCTACTTTGATGATCTACGAATGCATCCTTTTGATGGCAATATGAAAACTTTTGTATACGATCCAATAACACAAAGGTTACAATCAGAATTAGATGAAAATAATTATGCGACCTTTTATGAGTATGACCAGGAAGGTGGATTGATCCGTGTTAAAAAAGAAACCGAAAGAGGAGTATTTACGATTCAAGAGACACGTTCTGGTAATTCTAAACTTAATAATGCACAGGAATAATGATGAAAAAAATTAAATATATAGTTGTTGTAGTATGCTGTCTTGGTTTTGTAGAGCTAGGTTATGCACAGGGAGAAAAAACAAAAGAGCTTCTTAATAAAGTAACAACATCTTATGAAAATAAGAAGCAGTATCAAATTGCTGTCACTTATAATATGCATAGGGGTTTTACAGGCAATACAATCACAGAATCATATAACGGTAAGATGATTAGGAATGATGATTTTACTCAGTTTAAATTGGCAAGTTCTGAAATTCTTCGATTTTCTCAAAGTCAATTGAGCATTGATCACGACGAAAAGAAAATAATATATAGTCAAAATAATAAAAATGGCAATGTTCAAAACTCACCCTTGGATATTAATGGTTTTCTAGAGTATTATGATCAAACAAAGATTACTGAAAAAAATGATGTATTGATTTGTGAGATGGTATCGACCAAAACCAACTTTCAAAACCCGTATGGAAAAGTTGTGATGTACATCAATAAAAATAGTTATCAAATCGAAAAACAAGAACTCTTTTTTTCAACATTAATACCATTTGCAGAGAGTGATAATAATGCTAAAAAGATGGACTATGGGCGCTTAGTAATCTTGTTGAATCATGAAGATTTAAAAAACAAAGCAAAACCAAATCTTGGTGATTATATCGATGTGTCATCAAAGAATAAAATGTCATTAAAGGAACAATATCAAGGGTATACATTAATCAATCAAGCCAACTAAAAAATAAGTGTATTTATTATGAAAAATACTTCCAAATATTTAAAACTTATTATTCTATTTTTTGTTATAACTGTTGGTTATGGACAAGATAGATCAGAATACAATCCATCAGAAATAGGAACTGCCATTTCTTCGGGAACAGCTATAGAGTTCAGTCCTGATTTGAGCCCTTTTTCTAATGCTGCAGTACTTTCTGCTTCAACTAATGTTATTTTAAAAGTGGATACCGATGAAGCACCACATAATTGGTATCGATATAAATTAAAATTAAATATAACACCAAGATTGGCTGATGGTGCTTTTGATAATGCTAATGCATATCAAATAGAGCTATCTGTTGAGCATAATATGCTTTCGGGAGCAGGTAATGGAGGTGTGGATATACACAAGCATGTAATCCGTAATCGATACGGTGCTCAGGTAGTTGTTCAAGAAGGTACGTATGAAAACCTGGAATTAGGATCAGGAGCTGATGTTAATGGATATATTCCTGAAAATATTAGATTAGGAATGCAGTTGGATACTGAGTTTTATCAAGAACTTTCTTCTGATATTCCATTAATAAATGGTACTTACGATAGTGTACATAATGAATTAGCTGTAAGTTGGCAAGAGATTACAGGAACAGATCATTATCAACTGGAGTGGACTTGGGTGGATAGCTACGGAGATACGTTTGCTACACCAGAAACTGCTAATAATATAGCCTTTACTGAGAGAGATTTTAAATTGAATAATACTCGTATCCAGACGAATATCACAAAGTTTAATATTCCGTTGATCTATTCTAAAGGTTTTATTATTTACAGAGTACGAGCAGTTGGCCGATATATCAGTAATACATCTAAATATAAATATGGTCAATGGAGTAGTGGTATTTCAGAAAAAACTACGGTAAGTAGCTGGCCAAATGTATATCAACTTTCTTCTGATCATCAAAGAGATAAAAACTGGCAGTTTCAAGCTAGTTATGCTGAAGAAGGAAAGAAAAAAGAAGTAGTTAGTTATTTTGATGGTACCTTACGTAACCGTCAGACAGTAACTAAAATTAATTCTGATGATAATGTAATTGTAGGTGAAGTGGTCTATGATGCACAAGGAAGACCAGCGGTAGAAGTACTACCAGTTCCAATTTCATCAAACAGTATTTCTTATTACCGCAACTTTACAAGAAATACAACAAATGATGACCTATACAGTTATCAGGATTTTGATTTAGATACACAAAATATATTAGATCAGCCTACAACTCAAAAAGCAATGGCTACGAGTAGTGGAGCCAGCAAGTATTATTCTGGTGCTAATGACCTTACAGATGCTTTTAGAGCTAGAATACCTGATGCAGCACAACATCCTTTTTCGCAAATAGAATATATGCCTGATAATACAGGTCGTATTAGAAGAAAAGGTGGAGTAGGAGTAACGCACCAATTAGGTAGTGGTCAAGAAATGGAATATTATTATGGTACTCCAGAACAAAAAGAATTAAACCGTTTATTTGGATATAGTGTTGGTAACAAAGCACATTATAAGAAAAACTTAGTGATTGACCCTAACGGTCAGGCTAGTATTAGCTATATAGATCCTCAAGGAAGAACGATTGCAACAGCATTATCAGGATATAAACCTCAAAACCTGGATGGATTACCTAATGAAGCAGATAATTCTGGATTGCATAAAGAACTAAATGTTGATTTATTAGGAAAACTGACTAGAGATGCTAAGGATACCAATGAGGATAACAATATCAAAACTGCTACGCAACGATATGGAGCATTAGAAGATGCATTAGAATATGCAGGAACTAAAGTATCTCCATTTGCGGAGGATCGTACATTTAATTACTCATTAAGCAATGATCCTTATTTTAATTATGCTTGTGATTTGTCTAACAATACTGTTCAATATCCTATGGTATATGACCTGGCAATTGATGTATTGGATATGGATGCTAATACGTTAATATCTGGTCCTATAAAACAAACAGTAGATTTAAGCAAAGAAGGAGTAGACGGTACTTTTGTCTTACCAGAATTTGTAGCTCCCGTAAAACGAGGAAGCTATAGCATTACCAAGAGCTTAATGATTAATAAAGATTCTTTAGAGTTGTATGCAGCACAATATTTAGAGAGATTAAAAGATCCTAATGATGTATGTTATATAAGCCCAGAAGAGGTGTCCGATCTACCTGAGTTAAGCCTTGAAGGATGTTTTGTTACTTGTGAAGAATGTGAAGAAGCCCTGGAGTTAGAATATGTTGCAGAACCAGGCAGTACTAGTAGAGCTAAATATATAGATGTTCAAATAGAAAATTATGATTTTTCAGGACTTAGTTATTTGACAACAGATGAATTAGCAGAAGAAACAACTAGGTTGGAAGAAGTGTTTGGAATACAATGGGATGCATTAGTTAGAGCTTGTAACGCTCCTTGTGCTGATGGTACTATTGATGACCCTGTCGGTAATCCAACGCCAGATGAAGTAGATGATATCGTAGCAAATTCTGTGAATTGTAATATCGCAGAAACAGCATTGCTTAATGATATGAAACCTTTAGGACAGTATGGAGCCTATACAGCTAATATCTATGAAAATCAGGATTCAAATACAAACAACCCATCTACAACAGCAATTGAATCTAAGTTAAGTATTTTCAATGATGCTAATGATATTGATGGTAGCAATGATCCAAACGGCACCAATGAACTATATAGTACTAAAGTAGCTGATGGAATATATAATAGCTGGCGTAATCCACGTCATCATAAGTTTGACAGTCCTTCAAATAGTAATACTAAACCATATGATCAAGGACATTACTATAACGAAGATGGTACCATTAGTTACATTAAGGTAAAACAGATTATTACCATTACTATTGATGATAATGGAGAAGAGCAAATAGAAATTACCTATGAGCCAACGTTATTAGAAGATATAGAAGTTATTGAGGTAACTGATGCACCAGGATTTGTATACGTAGAACCTCAATATTTAGCTAATGTAACAGATTTCTTAGCAGACGATGTATGGCAAAATCAATGGGCAGAATCGCTATTGGTGTATCACCCAGAGTATTGTTATCTTGAATATACAGAAGGGATGTGTGCGGTAACAGACAATGTAGGTGGAGCAACTATGAATTCTGATGGATATGATGTATATCTGCATTCTATAAAAACCTATGCCGAAGCAAAGACGAAAGGTGTATTAAGTGGTTTTAATACGATTGGAGATCAAGATCCATATTTTAGAAATGTGATTACCGGATTTGAGAATAGTACCTCACAAGCAGTACGAAGAGATCTGATTCGTGAAGCCTTAAGTACAGAATATAATGGTAGTAATAGAAACCTGATGGCTTTCTCCTATGCTACTATAGCTTGTAATAGTATTACGAACTGTGATACTTCATTTAATGGTACTTCTACAGTAGATGGTAGTAGTTTATCAGATGAAGAAAAAGATCAGTTCTGGAGTACTTATAAAGCTAATTATTTAACGATGAAGCAAACAATACAGTCGCTGTTTGCTAATATCTATGCAGAGAGTAACGGTTGTTATAATGGATGTATTGGTCCAGATGAACCACCAACAACGCTGCTTACCGTAATTTCTGATTATAGTTCTACGATTATAAACAGGGTAAATGGCTTGATTAGTAATACAAACGATATTTGTAATGATCCTCATGTAAGTTTATATGATAATAAAGAACAACGTTTTAAACCGTCAGACAACCTATTTAATTCTGGTGATAACAACCAGGATATATACGATGACATCCGTGAGTTAACGAATTATGAGTATTATGTGTCTACAGGAATATGTCCTCTAGGTAGAGATCTGGAATTATTCTTAAGCAATTACTTTAAAGATCGTCCTAACGGAGGGTCAGGCTTTACCGTAGAACGTGACTTTTCTGGTAATTACTTAAGTCCTTCTTTATTTGAAGATTTAGGAGGAGAACATCCAACCAATGATGCTGTACGTATTAATGCAGTTATTAATAATAATAGTTTAGAAATTCGCTTTACACAAGCGGGTAATACTATAGGCGAAGTGCCTTTAATAGTGACTAGTAATGATGCCAATTATAGTTGGAGTAATTACGGAGAAGGAAGATGGGTAATCACTCGATTAAAAAATATGTATCCATCAAATGAAGAAGAAGATGCTCTTTTTGAATACTCTGTAGTTGCAGAAGTACGAACTAATAGTACAGATGAAACCTATAAAGAGATCATTTTAAGTGGTACCACAGAAGCTAGAATATCTAACTGTAGTATTGTAGATGCTAATGGCATAGGAGAATACTTACCTAATGGTGGCGGTTCGACAGATGCTAGTTGTAATAAAGAAAGTCGATTTAGACAAGCGATGGCTAAGCTGTTAAACCGTTTAGAGCGATCAGGAACGATTAACTCTAGTGTACAATTAAATACTATTCCAGAATATGCAGATAGCTATTTGGCCACTTTTTTAGGAGATACAAATGCGGTTTGGTTTGAAGAACAACCAGGTTTTTATGTAATACAATCAAGAACTACTGGTGCTTTTTTAATGACAATGGAATTAGAAAGAAGTCTAAATCCAGCAGAAATTCTTTTTATTACAGGAGTTAATTTTAGCTATGCGTATAATGAAGCAGGTAAGATTACGCACCATACGGTAAAGGTTACCTATTTTGATACTACTTTCAGACAACAAGTGATTGCTGGTCAAATTTCAGAAAATTGCGACGCTGAAGGCACTGGTGGCGGAGATGGCGGTGGTGATACAATATTCACTTTTGCTAGTAGTAGTGTTTCTAAATTACAAGGTCCTGCATCATCTGGTTGTCGATTATTAAACTTCCTATGTTGTGGTGATATTAATGATTTGGTGGGTGAAGAAGATTTTGGTGAATGTCCAACAGCAGTAACAGCTTGTGGAACAGGGGCAGATGCAGAAGTGTCTTTCGAAAATTATATGCAGCAAATTATGAATGCTGCTTTCCAAAATAGTGCTATAGGTAATGATTTTATACCATATAATACTAGTTTGGTAGAAGAGTTTAGGCAAGAGATGGAATTAGATTTACGATTTTTAAACTCTTTTAGTAATTATGGTCTTGACGTAGATTTGCCTGTTGCAACTGCTAGATATTCTGATCCTGATATTTCTTTGGAAGATAAGTTTGAACTCAAATTTTCAACTGAAAATAATGAACCATCAGTAACTATAGAAATTGATTTTTCGAATATTGATGGAGGAGGTTCGGGGACTTTCTTAACAAAAGGTGATAATGTTAGCAGAGCAAGAAACGGAGCTAATGCTATCAAAGAAGTATTGTGTTTTGATATTACTGAATTTGTACCATTTTTTGGCGGAGAATCTATTGCAGCTGCTAGTAAAAGCACAATAAGTTCTGTAAGGGATTATCATTATTTTTTAATTTCTTTATCCTATATAGATGAATTAGGAGTTACACATACAAATGAAACAGCAACATTAACATTTAAGTTTAAATCGAGCAATTTTGAGAGAAGGGATATTAGTTGTTCTTTTTTCGAACCTTATGATCCATGTTTGTTAACTAGAGATAACTTAAAATTATATGATCCTTTATTTAATGATTTGTTAGATGAAATATTAAAAGATGTTAAAACTAGATTTTCACAAAGTGATTTTGGTGATAATAATGATATAACAGGGTTTACATCTTTCCAAAATTTTATTCAAAATTACCCACTAAAAGAGAGTTTAGAATATGCAGCTGCAAATACCCAATATTATACTCCACAAAATGTAGTAGATTTTGATGTTAGTAATGCGACATATTCTATAGAGACTGGTTTTGGTGGTACATTGATTAATTCAATTAGAATAGATTTTAATAATAATTACCAGTTTTTTTATAGTTTTTCTCCAGATTTTAGAACATTAGAAGAAGTCCTTGAGTTCAGTCAATCATCGGATTATAAGTCTTCTATACCCAGTATAAATAGTTTCTCTGGAACCTCTTTAATTACTAATGAAAATGGTAGTTCGGCCAGGAGATTGGGACATATATTTTTCTTTGTTGCGCAAGACCCTAACGTACCAGTAGGTATTGGTAATAATGTATTATTGGATAATTGTCTAGTATTTAATCCTCAAATCACTCCTGACCCTAGAGTTATTTCATGCGAATTAGGAGAGGAGGCAGAAAGAAGATATGAAGATTTTACGTTAGCAATATTTAATGATGTTTTTCAAACTTTTGATGCCAATATTGTTACTCCTAATAGGGGAATTGCCATAAATACAAATATCACAAATAATTTTCTTAACGATCAGGTTTTAAGAGTTGATGACAGGACAAATGCTTATATAACTAATGTTTGGTCAAATAACTATGTTTATGGAGTTCCTGCTTTAAGAAATATAGCAGTATATACTTATTTTGGAACATTAGCTGGATTTTCATCAAATAGCATAACCGTTCAGATGGGAGATCCGGGGATTAATCAACGTACGGACCCTAACGGGCATAATGGATTTGAGTTGATTTTAAAGTTTCATAATGAAGATGGTTCAGATTATAGTGTAAATGATATGAATCAGATCAGAAGAATAAATAAAATAGATATTACGGAGATAAGTGGTGCAGGTATCGTTACTTACACAAATAAAAACAATCAAATTGTAGAGAGTCCTTTTGAATTACGTTTAAAACCAAAAAAATATTTTCCAAATAATAATATTACTTCATTTATACCAGCTATTTGTACTGATTTTTTAGGAATACATTTAGAAGGAAATTCAACCACCTCATTTGCTGAAAAATCAGTTTTTCATAAAACTTCGATCATCTCAGAAGAAGTCCCTTGTGGAACAGATATCTGTATTCCACCAGTAGTGCCTCCAGTGAGTTGTACTGATGTATATGGTATTTATACAACATTGATGAATAGAATCAATGATAAAATAGATGAAGAAGGTGATGTAGTAAGCGAAGAGGATTTCTGCAATAATTCGCTACAATACCTGGTTGAAGATTATGATTATTACATAACTAAATTTGGAATTACTTCAACTTTAGATCTCAACTATATGACGATTAGTCGTTTTGGGGCTACAGAATTTAATTTTGGATATCCCGGAATGAGTAAACCATATGAGGTTAATGGAGTAGTACAACCACCAATTATTGATGCTTTCTTTACCCATGTAAGTACTCATGATACAGAGACCGTAAAAACCTGGGCTGCATTTACTTCGGATTATTTAAATCTTCCTGGTAATGAGAGTATTTGTGTGCCACGAGCATTTCCGACTGACTTTAGTAATGTTACTATTGATATTCCAGATGATACCAATTGTGAACAGTTTGTAAAAAGTGTTAGAGCGGCATATATCAGAGATACTTATGAAAGCTTCTTGGATATTAAACAAGAAGCGTTTATAAAAGCATATGTTACCAATGCGATTGATAATGCTGTGGAGACTTTTGATATGAAGTATTTTGATAAAGAATATCAGTATACTTTGTATTACTACGATCAGTCAGGTAATCTATTACAAACAGTACCACCAGAAGGAACAGATCGTTTTACCAACGAAGAATTAAATACAGTGCTTTCTAGTGGTGTAACATTAAACGATGCTATTAATCAGCATAGAGCAAATAATATTGCTAGTGAGAGTAATCAGTTATTACCAGATCATGAATTGGTTACAGAGTATCGTTATAATTCGTTGAATCAATTGGTATGGCAAAAAACACCAGATGGTGGTATTACTACTTTTGCGTATGATGACCTGGGTAGGATCATAGCATCTCAAAATGCCAAGCAAAAATTGAATAACCGATTTAGCTATACAACTTATGACGGATTAGGAAGAATAGTAGAAGCGGGAGAACTCATTCCAAATGTAGCTGTAAGTATTAATGATACCAGAGGTAAGTTGATCCTTACTTCAAATGGAGAAGAAATACCTGCAAGAGTAGAAGATAATTACCCTATTAATATTAGTACTAATAGAGTAGAAGTAACACGCACTCGATACAATGATCTTTTAACAGATCCATCAGGGGTATTTGAAACAGTATCAGATCCTGATATTTATGCCGGCAATGCGCGTAACAGAGTATCAGCAATTTATTATTACGATGCTCATGAAGCAGGAACTACGTTGGAGCGTCAATATGATAATGCGATATTCTATACTTATGATATTCATGGTAATGTAAATGAATTGGTACAACATAATAGGCAAATGACATTGACTCTGGATGATCCTTCTTCTGGAATGAAGCGTATTCAATATGAGTATGACCTCATTAGTGGAAATGTAAATACTGTTACCTATCAAAAAGGAAAGCAAGATCAGTTTATACATCATTATGAATATGATGCAGATAACCGTATCGTGAATGTATCTACTTCATCAGATGCTATGGTTTGGGAGCAGGATGCCAGTTACCAATATTTTGCACACGGACCATTGGCCAGAACAGAACTGGGTGATAAAAAAGTGCAAGGTATGGATTATGCCTATACACTACAAGGTTGGTTAAAAGGTGTAAATTCAGAAAACCTGACTCCTGATGCCGATATGGGAGGAGATGGAGCAACCGGTTCCTCTGTTGCCAAAGATGCAATGGGATATTCATTAAGTTATTACCAGGGTGATTATACATCTGTAGGAAATACAAGTGCAGCTTTTAACTATAGTAATACAACCGGATTACAGAGTAACAAAAACCTGTATAATGGTAATATCAAAACTATGGTGAATCGTTTACTGGATAATGATGAGTCTATGTTGACGGCCCAAGTGAATACGTATGAGTATGATCAGTTGAACCGTATCAAAGCCATGCAAGGTAAAGGTGTAAATGGTACAGATGTAAATAATAATTATAGTTCTAGTTATACCTATGATAATAATGGGAATCTATTAATCTTAAAACGCTCTACAGCGGACAATACGGGTAGTGTACAACAAATGGACGATCTATCTTATGTATATAAGACGATAGCAGATCCTGAAACGGGAGAACAAAAACGATCGAATCAGTTGGATCATGTAAATGACGCAATTAATGGTAGTCAGTTTAATGACCTCACAGATCAGGACGGAGGTAATTATCAATACGATGCCATAGGTCAGTTGATTAGTGATCAAAAGGAAGGAATCACCAATATAGAGTGGAGAGTAGATGGTAAAGTACGTAAGATCACTAAAAACGATGGTACTACTATTAGTTTTGGATATGATGGATTAGGAAACCGTATTTCTAAAACAGTAATGCCAGAGAATAAGACTACTTTGTATTCTCGAGATGCTCAAGGAAATACCCTGACGGTGTATGAAGGAGGTACTTCAGGAAGTACTGCGCAAGATCTAAGAGTTAAAGAACACCATATCTATGGTAGTAGTAGGTTAGGAGTAGAAGAGAAAGATATTCTTGTGAATGATGATGATGCACCAACGACAAATATGTTCGCCAATTCGATAGGAGATAAGCGCTACGAATTGAGTAATCATTTGGGTAATGTACTAAGTGTAATTACAGATCGTAAAGTAGCAGATTCGCAGAATAATGGTACCTTTATACCAGACGTTCTTACATATAATGATTACTATCCGTTTGGGATGCTACTCCCGAACAGACACGGAAACACTAGCGACTATCGTTACGGCTTCCAGGGACAAGAGATGGATAATGAAGTAAAAGGTGAAGGGAATTCTGTAAACTAT
>NZ_JAXLPA010000007.1:0-170089 GCF_034322225.1 Aquimarina callyspongiae
ACCCTGACTAGTAGTTGGACTACCAACTATTGTATATCCGTTTGGAACCTGATCTGTAACCACAACTCCGGTAGCATTGTTAGGACCACTATTACTTACTGTAACAGTAAAAGTAACGGTATCACCTGGCGTAGTATTTGTACTACCATCTGCATCCGTAGTTAGTACAACTCCTTTAGCAACATCTAAATCACTAGAAGGGTTAACAGATAAGGTTGCTTGAGCTTGTTCATTACATCCAGCTCTATCAGGATGTGACACAATAACTCTATAAATATTTCCATCATCTCCAGATGCAACTGAAGCTAAATTTAATGTTGCATTAGTTTCTCCTCCTATATTGGTGAAACCGCTTCCTGTATCTACTTGCCACTGATACGTAAGTTCTCCACTTACATCTGTTGTGGTATCAGGAATTGGTATGAAATCTGTAACTTCTGTTCCCGAAGCTACAACCGTAAAGGTAGCATTACCTCCAGCATTAACCGTTTGATTTGAAGGCCCTGTGCCTATTGAAATTGTAACATTGGTAGTTACAGCAACATTAGTACCTGAATACCCTCCAGTTACCGGAGCAGTTCCTATTACTTGACCATTTGCATCAACAGTTGTTGGCAATCCTCCTAAAATTCCATCTCCATTAGAATCAGTACCTCCTGATTCTATTACATCATTACATAAATCATTGTCACTATCTGTATCAAAATAATCAGGTACAGAATCGTTATCAGTATCACAAATCAAATAAATTCCGAATGCGACTGCTTGTCTTCCTCCTGCATTTATATTAACATCTATAATCGATGAATTTTCTGAATAATGTATTGTATTTCCTCCAGATTGTTCTGTATCTGTTGTAGTTACTGTATCTGTTCCTGCACCAGTCCATACTCCACCACCTCCAATGGTTTCTAATAGAGTCCAACCACCTCCATTAGTTGTATAACTTAAAGATTCATTTGTATTATTTGTAGCTTCAGAGTCCAGTGCTAATAAATCTAGTGGGAATGGATTTCCTCCTTTAGTTGCTGTAAAAGTTACTCTAAAAGATACATCTGCTCCATCACCTCCATATAACGCATCAAAACTTCCTGATCCATTATATAAGTTTTGTAATTGAGCGCCTCCAAAGGTTGATATATCTGATCGAGTATATGTGGCTGCATTTACAGCATTCGAAACATTTGAAAATGTTGCGACAATTTCTAAACCGTCAGGTAATGTAAATGTCTGACTATCTCCATCCTGAATTCCATTATCAAAAGTTGCATTCCAATCAAAGAAGTATAATTGATCCTGAAATGTACCACTTCCTGAATTTGAATTTGCAATATTAGGTTGATCACATCTCTTTTCGTTAGTATCAAGAATCCCGTCATTATCATCATCATTATCACAAACATCTCCTACTCCATCACCATCAGCATCCTCCTGACCTGGATTTACATTATTAGGGCAATTATCTGTTTCATCTATAATACCATCATTATCAGTATCAACCAAACAAGATCCAAAGAAAACAATCTGTTGAGAAAAGTTAAACCCTTGTTGACAACCTCCTGGTATAGGTAATGACGTAAGTACATCATCAGCTGTTGATGTAACCGTATTTGGATTGTCTATAGATCGAAATACTGTTGCATTACTTTGACTTATATATAATTTATTATCGGGCCCTAATTGAACTCCAGAATTACTATTATTAGTTGTAACTACTGTTGAGAAGTTATTTCCAATAATGTGAACATATATTTGGCTAAACCATCCTGCGTATTGTCCATCAAAACTAAAATCGGTACGATGTCCAAAAAATAATCTAGAACCATCCGGAGAAAACTCTATACTATATCCTGTAACGGTATCCTCTACTGCGGATATCTGAACTTTTGTCCAAACTCCAACAGCTCCTGTCACAGGATCCCAACTCGCATGCCAAACACCACCATCTGTTGTAGTATCCCCTCCTTCTATAGCAATAGCAATTCTATCATTTTGTTGAGAAAATCGTATCGATCCTCTCTCCCCACTTCTAGGAAGAACAGAAGGCAATGGAACCGTTAAATCTGGGTTATTACCTCTAGCCAAAGACAAAGGGTTTGATTCATCTACTTCCCATAAATTTAAAACTCCTGCACAATCAGAAGTACAAAGAGGGTCAGTATTAGAAATTGCTGCTAACCAAGCTCCACAACCATTACCATTATTGGTTCCGTATATAGCTTCAGAATTATTATTGAGTAATAAATTATTTCTACTAATTACTGTTTGCGAAGGAACATCAACAATAGAGTAAAATGCTGTACCATTTCTATCCTCATCTCTACCATTGGCATGGATAATATAGATTTGTTCAGCATTTGTTCCTGGTACCGGCATTACAGAAGCCATCTGCGTACGGGTTCCATTTGTATTCAACCCTGTTCCATTAGTATATAATGTACCCGTATTATCTCGAACGGTTCCATCATCTACGTAAAAAACTAAATCACCTGTAAAAGGATCACTCCAAGTAGCGGTCGCTTCAAAAGCTCCATCACTAGGCAAACCACAAGTAATTGTCGGTGTTGGGGTTCTAAAATCAACGAGATAGCCTCGTCCGTTCCACCAATTTGCTCCAACTGTTTGGGCAAATGTTGTTGTCGAAAGTACCATAAAAAGCACAACAAGAACTCCTTGAAAAAAGGATTTGTTTTGTTTGATTTTAAGTACTCTTTGAAGTCGAGTAATTTTTCTCATACGCACTTAGAGGGTTTGGGGTGAAAATTACAAATATGATGATTGCTTAAAAACACTAATAATAATGCGGTAAAACCGTAATTATTAAAGTGTTACAAATATGAGATTTTTTTCAGTTTTTAACAGTTTTTTCCCCCTAAATTTTGCGAATATTCGATAAAAACCGCGTTTTTTCGACGAAAAACATAATTCGTTAATAAAAACGTATAAAACTTACTAGTATTAATAGGATTTGCCTTGCGTCTGATTTACTATAGATTATCATTTTTAGTAGTATATTTGCCTCCTGATTATTTGATAGCATGAAATTTATAGACGAAATAAAAAGAAGAAGAACGTTCGGTATCATTTCTCACCCGGATGCTGGAAAAACTACATTAACTGAGAAATTATTACTTTTTGGTGGGGCTATTCAAGAGGCTGGTGCCGTAAAGTCCAATAAGGTTAAGAAAGGAGCTACCAGTGATTTTATGGAAATAGAACGTCAGCGTGGGATATCCGTTGCTACGTCTGTTCTTGCTTTTGAATATCAGAACACTAAAATTAACATTCTTGATACTCCTGGTCATAAAGATTTTGCTGAAGATACCTTCAGAACTTTGACCGCTGTAGATAGTGTAATTGTGGTTATTGATGTTGCAAAAGGTGTTGAGGAACAAACAGAAAAGTTAGTTTCTGTTTGTAGGATGCGAAACATCCCTATGATTGTATTTATCAATAAACTTGATAGAGAAGGTAAAGATGCCTTTGAATTACTGGATGAAATTGAGCAAAAATTAGGCCTCAAGGTTACTCCTTTAAGTTTTCCTATTGGTATGGGCTATGATTTTAAAGGGATATACAATATCTGGGAAAAAAACATCAATCTTTTTAGTGGTGACAATAGAAAAAATATTGAAGAAACCATTGAAATATCAGATCTTTCTTCACCTGATCTAAACGATATAGTTGGGGATATTTCCGCAGAAAATTTGAGAGAAGAGCTTGAACTTGTAGAGGGTATTTATCCCAATTTTAATCAAGAATCTTATCAAAATGGTGATCTACAGCCCGTATTTTTTGGTTCTGCTTTGAATAATTTTGGTGTAAGAGAGTTATTGGATTGTTTCGTAAAAATAGCTCCAACTCCAAGAGCCAAAGAAAGTGATACACGCCTAGTTGAACCTGAAGAAAAAGATTTTACTGGTTTTGTTTTTAAAATCCACGCAAACATGGATCCTAAGCATAGAGATCGTCTGGCTTTTATTAAGATAGTTTCTGGTACTTTTGAAAGAAACGTTCCTTATTTACATACAAGACATAATAAAAAATTAAAATTTTCTAGTCCTAATGCTTTCTTTGCTGAAAAGAAAGAGATTGTAGACATCTCCTACCCTGGAGATATTGTTGGTCTTCACGACACTGGAAATTTTAAAATTGGAGATACTTTAACCAAAGGAGAAGTGTTACACTATAAGGGAATTCCTAGTTTTTCTCCAGAGCATTTTAGATACATTAACAATGCTGATCCTATGAAATCCAAGCAATTAGCCAAAGGTATTGATCAATTAATGGATGAAGGTGTAGCTCAACTTTTTACACTTGAGCTAAATGGGCGAAAAGTTATTGGTACGGTAGGCGCTCTTCAGTACGAAGTTATCCAATATCGTCTTGAACATGAATACGGAGCAAAATGTACCTATGAAAATCTTAATGTACATAAAGCTTGCTGGGTAGATCCTGAAGATTCAGACAATGAAGAATTTAAGGAATTTAAACGTGTAAAAAATAAATTTTTGGCAAAGGATAAACAAGGTCAATTAGTTTTTTTAGCTGATTCTTCTTTTAGTTTACAAATGACTCAACAAAAATATCCTTCAATACAGTTTCATTTCACTTCTGAATTCTAAAATTTAATTTAAGGTTGTTTTAAATCACTTTTAAAGCAAAAGCAAGTATTTATATTACTAAAAAAATTCGATTTATAAAAAGCCCACTTTATTAGTTGTTTTTTTTAGATAATATTTAAAAAATCTATATCGCCCAAAAGTAAAATAGAAAGTTCTTATTAACTTCTATTATAAAATTTTAAAAGTTAATTCCTTTTACATTACATATTAAAAAAGCCTATATAAATTCTTGAAAGAATTTATATAGGCTTTTTAAAAAATTTTATCTCTAATTCTAAGCTTCACCCGTTGGGCCAAAATTCATAGGAATTGGAGGTTGTTCATAATCTTTAATTTCTCCGTGTGCAGACTCAAATCTATTTACATTATCTCCAAGAGCTTTTAATAATCGCTTTGCATGTTGAGGCGTCAAAATAATTCTACTCTTCACCTTACTTTTGGGCCTACCAGGCATAATATTCACAAAATCAATTACAAACTCTGAAACTGAATGATTAATAATAGCCAGGTTGCTATACGTACCATCTGCTACTGCTTCATCCAATTCTATATTTAACTGATTTTGTTTTTGATCTTTATTATCTGCCATATCAAAATAACTGATTTATGGTATAAAAAATCAGCCTGCCTAAAAAGACAGGCTGTTCTTATTAATTATAATTAACTTCCTGTCGTTGCTCCATTCTATCCTCGAATTCTTCTTTAGAACCAACAAGGATACTTTCATAATTTCTCATTCCTGTTCCTGCTGGGATTCTATGTCCAACAATAACATTTTCTTTAAGACCTTCTAGTGTATCGACTTTACCACTAACAGCAGCTTCATTTAACACTTTTGTAGTTTCCTGGAACGACGCTGCAGAAATAAATGATTTAGTTTGTAGCGATGCTCTTGTAATACCTTGAAGTATTGGTGTCGCCGTTGCCGGAGATGCATCTCTTGCAGTTACTAAATTTTTATCTTCTCTACGAAGTACAGAATTCTCATCTCTTAGATCACGAGGAGAAATAATTTGACCTGCTTTAAGGTTTTCACTATCTCCAGCATCTTCAATCACCTTCATTCCGAAAATTTCATCATTCTCTTCAATGAAGTCAGATTTATGAACTAATTGATTCTCTAAGAAAATTGTATCTCCCGGATCCTGGATTCTTACTTTACGCATCATCTGACGTACAACAACCTCAAAGTGCTTATCATTAATCTTCACACCTTGTAATCGATATACTTCTTGTACTTCATTCACAAGATATTGCTGAACTGCAGAAGGCCCTTTGATCTTAAGAATATCTTCTGGAGTTACAGAACCATCTGATAATGGCATTCCTGCACGTACATAATCATTTTCCTGAACAAGAATTTGATTAGATAGTTTAACCAAATACTTTTTGATTTCTCCTATCTTAGATTCTACGATAATCTCACGATTACCACGTTTAATCTTACCAAAAGATACAACACCATCAATCTCACTTACTACAGCTGGGTTAGATGGATTACGAGCTTCGAATAATTCTGTTACTCTTGGAAGACCTCCTGTAATATCCCCTGCTTTTGCAGATTTACGAGGAATTTTAACTAAAATCTTACCTACTTTAATCTTATCATTGTCATCCACCATTAGGTGAGCTCCAACTGGAAGGTTATAAGATCTTAATACTTCGTCTCCTTTTCCTAATATATGAAGCGTTGGTATCTTTTTCTTATCTCTTGATTCAGAAATAACTTTTTCCTGGAATCCTGTTTGTTCATCAATTTCAACTTGATAAGTAATCCCTTGTTCGATGTTTTCATATTTCACTTTACCAGCGAATTCTGAAATAATTACACCGTTATATGGATCCCACTGACAAATTACTGTGTCTTCAGCAATTTTATCTCCATCCTGAATAAACAATTGAGAACCATATGGTATTAAGTTAGTACTTAAAACAATCTTAGTTTTAGGATCGATAATTTTAATCTCAGAAGTACGAGAAATTACTACATCTATCTCATTTCCTTCAGCATCTTCTCCTTTAACCGTTTTTAATTCTTCTATTTCTGCTTTACCAGCAAATTTAGATCTTAACTGATTCTCTTCTGAAATGTTACCTGCAATACCTCCTACGTGGAATGTTCTTAGTGTAAGCTGTGTACCTGGCTCTCCAATTGACTGAGCTGCTACAACACCTACTGCCTCACCTCTTTGTACTGTTTTACCAGTAGCAAGATTTCGACCATAACATTTTACACAGATTCCTTTTTTAGCTTCACAAGTTAATGCTGAACGTACTTCTACAGATTCTACCGGAGAGTTTTCTATATTTTTTGCTGTTGCATCATCAATCTCAACTCCAGCCTCAACCAGTACTTCTTGTGTTAAAGGATTCACTACATCCATCAAAGCAGTTCTACCAACAATTCTGGCTCCTAATCCTTCTATAATCTCTTCATTCTTCTTCAATGGCGTTACTTCTACACCTCTTAGTGTACCACAATCTTCAATATTTACTATTACATCTTGTGCTACATCCACCAAACGACGAGTCAAGTATCCTGCATCGGCCGTTTTAAGTGCTGTATCCGCAAGTCCTTTACGAGCACCGTGAGTAGAAATAAAGTATTCTAGAATTGAAAGCCCTTCTTTAAAGTTAGAAAGAATCGGGTTTTCAATAATCTCTCCACCCGCTGAACTTGCTTTCTTCGGTTTTGCCATCAATCCACGCATACCTGTTAGCTGGCGAATCTGTTCTTTAGATCCCCTTGCTCCAGAATCAAGCATCATATATACCGAGTTAAATCCTTGCTGATCTTCTCTAATACGCTTCATAGATAGTTCAGTCAACTCAGCATTCGTAGAAGTCCATATATCAATTACCTGGTTATAACGTTCGTTATTGGTAATAAGACCCATATTATAGTTAGCAACGATATTATCTACTTGAGAGTTTGCACTCGCAATCATCGTGTGCTTTTCTGCTGGTATAATAATATCTCCTAAACTAAATGATAATCCACCCTGGAATGCAAAGTTATATCCTAATGTTTTAATTTCATCAAGGAATGCTGCAGTTTCAGGAACACTAGTTACTTTCAAAATACCCCCAATAATATCTCTAAGTGATTTCTTAGTCAATACTTCGTTGATATATCCAGCTTTTTCAGGAACCTTTTCATTAAATAATACTCTACCAGTTGTAGTTTCTATTATTTTAGTTACTATTTCTCCTTCTTCATTAATATCTTTAGTTCTAACCTTAATATTAGCGTTAATATCTAATCTTTTCTCATTATAAGCAATAATTACTTCTTCTGGAGAATAGAAAGTAAGGTCTTCACCTTTTATCTCTAAATCAGGAGTAGATCTACGTGATTTAGTCATATAATACAACCCTAGTACCATATCCTGTGATGGTACCGTTACCGGTGATCCATTTGCAGGATTCAAAATATTATGAGATGCCAGCATTAATAACTGAGCTTCTAATATAGCTTCTGGTCCTAGTGGTAAGTGCACCGCCATCTGGTCACCATCAAAATCTGCATTAAATGCCGTACATACCAATGGGTGTAATTGTATCGCTTTACCTTCAATAAGTTTAGGTTGGAAAGCCTGAATACCTAAACGGTGAAGCGTTGGAGCACGGTTTAGTAATACCGGATGTCCTTTTAGAACATTTTCTAAGATATCCCAAACTACAGGCTCTTTTCTATCTATAATCTTTTTAGCAGATTTTACTGTTTTAACAATACCTCTTTCTATCAATTTTCTGATCACAAAAGGTTTGTACAACTCTGCTGCCATATTTTTAGGAAGACCACACTCAAATAATTTTAATTCTGGTCCTACAACAATCACAGAACGTGCTGAATAATCCACACGTTTACCTAATAAATTTTGACGGAAACGTCCTTGTTTACCTTTTAATGAATCAGATAATGATTTTAAAGGTCTATTAGAATCTGTCTTTACAGCTGAAGCTTTACGAGTATTATCGAATAATGAATCTACAGATTCCTGAAGCATACGCTTTTCGTTACGTAAGATCACTTCTGGAGCTTTAATTTCCATTAAACGTTTCAAACGGTTGTTACGGATAATTACTCTTCGATATAAATCATTTAAATCCGAAGTTGCAAAACGACCTCCATCCAATGGTACTAATGGACGTAATTCTGGCGGAATTACTGGAACAACCTTAAGGATCATCCATTCTGGACGATTCTCTCTATTTTTATTTGCATCACGTAACGCCTCTACTACCTGAAGTCTTTTAAGTGCTTCAGTTTTACGTTGCTTCGACGTTTCGTTATTTGCTTTGTGTCTCAATTCATAGGATAATGCATCAAGATCTATTCTTCTCAGAATCTCGATCAAACATTCTGCTCCCATTTTAGCAATAAACTTGTTAGGATCGTTATCATCCAGGTACAAGTTTTCTTGAGGAAGACTATCTAAAATATTAAGATATTCTTCTTCTGTAAGGAAATCCATTTTTTGTACTGGTTCTCCTTCTTCATTTTTTGCAATACCTGGTTGAATTACTACGTAACGCTCATAGTAAATGATCATATCTAATTTCTTAGATGGTAATCCTAACAGATATCCTATTTTATTTGGTAATGAACGGAAATACCAGATATGTGCAACAGGAACAACTAAGTTAATATGCCCTACACGGTCTCTACGAACTTTCTTCTCGGTAACTTCCACACCACATCGATCACAAACAATACCTTTGTAACGAATTCTTTTATATTTACCACAAGCACATTCAAAATCCTTTACAGGACCAAAAATACGCTCACAGAACAAACCATCACGCTCAGGTTTGTGAGTACGATAATTGATAGTTTCGGGTTTTAAAACTTCTCCGTTTGATTGTGCCAAAATTGACTCTGGAGAGGCCAAACCTATAGAGATCTTATTAAATCTCTTTACTGTATTCTTATCATTATTTCTTGCCATAATATATGGTTGCTTAAGAATTATTGTAATTTAAATTTGAATAATATTATGATAACAAACTGTCTCCCTTGATTAGCTAAGGAAGACAATTTGATTATTTTTATATTATTCTTCTAATCTGATATCCAGACCCAGTCCTTTTAATTCGTGCATTAATACATTAAATGATTCTGGTAATCCTGGTTCAGGCATTGGCTCTCCTTTAACGATACTTTCGTATGTTTTAGCTCTTCCAATAACATCATCAGATTTTACGGTCAATATCTCACGAAGTGTACTTGAAGCACCATACGCTTCAAGTGCCCATACTTCCATCTCTCCAAAACGCTGACCTCCAAACTGAGCTTTACCTCCAAGTGGTTGCTGCGTAATCAATGAATATGGTCCTATAGAACGTGCGTGCATCTTATCATCTACCATGTGACCTAGCTTAAGCATATAAATCACACCTACAGTAGCTGGCTGATCAAAACGATCTCCTGTACCACCATCATATAGATAAGTATGACCAAATCGAGGAATCCCAGCTTCATCTGTAAATCCATTGATTTGTTCTAAAGATGCCCCATCAAAGATTGGTGTAGCAAACTTTCTATTCAGTTTTTGCCCAGCCCATCCTAATACGGTTTCATAAATCTGACCGATGTTCATACGTGATGGTACCCCTAGTGGATTCAATACGATATCTACTGGTGTTCCATCTTCTAAGAATGGCATATCTTCTTCTCTTACGATACGTGCAACAATACCTTTGTTACCGTGACGACCTGCCATTTTATCTCCAACCTTAAGTTTACGTTTCTTAGCGATGTAAACTTTAGCTAATTTGATTATACCTGAAGGTAACTCATCTCCTACAGAAATAGTAAACTTCTCTCTTCTAAGGTTACCTTGTAAATCATTTTCTTTGATCTTATAGTTGTGAATCAAATCTGCAACCATTCTGTTAAGATCATCATCTGTTGTCCAGGTACCTTTAGTAAGGTGAGCATAATCATCAACACTGTTAAGCATTTTCTGAGTATACTTTTTACCTTTTGGTAATACTTCTTCTCCAAGATCATTCATTACTCCTTGAGAAGTCTTACCTCCAACGATAGCAAACAATTTATCTACTAACTGAGATTTAAGCAATGCAAACTTTGCATCATATGATCTCTCTAAGATTGAAATATCTTCTTTATCCTGAGAACGTTTACGTTTATCTTTAATAGCTCTTGCAAACAACTTCTTATCAATTACAACTCCGTGTAATGAAGGAGAAGCTTTTAATGAAGCATCTTTTACATCCCCTGCTTTATCACCAAAGATTGCTCTTAATAATTTTTCTTCAGGAGTTGGATCACTTTCACCTTTTGGAGTAATCTTTCCAATAAGGATATCTCCAGGTTTGATTTCTGCTCCAACGCGGATCATACCATTCTCGTCAAGATCTTTGGTCGCTTCTTCAGAAACATTAGGGATATCGTTAGTTAATTCTTCATTACCTAATTTTGTATCTCTAACTTCAAGAGAATATTCATCAATATGAATTGAAGTAAATATATCATCTCTAACTACTTTTTCAGAAATCACGATCGCATCCTCAAAGTTATACCCTTTCCAAGGCATAAAGGCTACTTTCATATTTCTTCCTAAAGCTAGTTCTCCATTCTCTGTTGCATATCCTTGACAAAGTACTTGTCCTTTTGCAACTCTATCCCCAACTCTTACGATTGGTTTTAAGTTGATACTAGTACCTTGATTTGTTTTACGGAACTTTATCAGGTCATACGTTTTAGAATCACCATCAAAACTTACCATTCTCTGCTCATCAGTTCTATCGTATTTGATAGTAATCTTCTGTGCATCTACATATTCTACAACACCAGCTCCTTCTGAGTTTATCAATACACGAGAATCAGAAGCTACCTGACGTTCTAATCCAGTACCTACAATAGGTGCATCTACTCTTAATAATGGTACTGCCTGACGCATCATATTCGATCCCATCAATGCACGGTTCGCATCATCATGTTCTAAGAATGGAATCAAAGAAGCTGAAATAGAAGCAATCTGATTAGGTGCAACATCCGCATAATTTACCTGAGTAGGTTCAATTACCGGGAAGTCACCTTCCATTCTTGCAATTACTTTATCAGAATCTATTGCTCCATCTTCTTTTAATGGAATATTTGCTTGAGCAATTAATTTTTCTTCTTCTTCTTCAGCACTTAAGTAGGAGAATCCTGATAAATCTACTTTACCATCTTCTACTTTACGATAAGGAGTTTCTAAGAATCCCATTGAGTTCACTTTTGCAAAAACAGAAAGCGAAGAAATCAAACCAATATTTGGTCCCTCTGGTGTTTCTATTGGACATAAACGACCATAATGAGTATAGTGTACATCTCGTACCTCAAATCCAGCACGCTCACGAGATAAACCTCCAGGCCCTAATGCCGAAAGTCTACGTTTATGTGTAATCTCTGCTAATGGATTCGTTTGATCCATAAACTGAGATAGCTGATTGGTTCCAAAGAATGAATTAATTACAGAGGATAAGGTTTTTGCATTGATCAAATCAATTGGCGTAAACACCTCATTATCTCTAACATTCATACGCTCACGTATCGTACGAGCCATACGAGCTAAACCTACTCCAAACTGTTGTGATAATTGCTCTCCTACTGTTCTTACACGACGGTTAGATAAGTGATCGATATCATCAATTTCAGCTTTAGAGTTAATTAACTCAATAAGATATTTAATGATAGTAATAATATCTTCTTTGGTAAGCACTTGCTTATCCATTTCGATATTAAGACCTAGTTTTTTATTCATTCTATATCGACCTACTTCACCTAAGTTATAACGTTGGTCTGAGAAGAATAACTTGTCAATAATACCTCTTGCAGTTTCCTCATCAGGCGGTTCTGCATTACGTAATTGACGATATATATGTTCTACCGCTTCTTTTTCTGAGTTGGTAGGGTCTTTTTGCAAAGTATTGTGGATAATTGCATAATCACCTTTTTGATTATCTTCTTTATGAAGTAAGATCGTCTTAGCTCCAGAATCAATAATTTCGTCTAAGTGATCTTTATCCAGAATCGTATCACGATCCAAAACAATTTCATTACGCTCAATAGATACTACTTCACCAGTATCTTCATCTACAAAATCTTCATGCCAAGTATTAAGAACACGAGCAGCAAGCTTACGTCCTAATACCTTTTTTAATCCGGATTTAGAAACTTTTACTTCTTCAGCAAGATCAAATATTTCTAATATGTCTTTATCTCGTTCAAAACCAATTGCACGGAAAAGTGTTGTTACCGGTAATTTTTTCTTTCTATCGATATATGCGTACATTACGCTATTGATATCGGTAGCAAATTCTATCCAGGATCCTTTAAAAGGAATAACTCTGGCAGAGTATAATTTTGTTCCATTAGCGTGGAACGATTGTCCAAAGAATACTCCAGGTGAACGGTGTAATTGTGAAACTACTACACGTTCTGCTCCATTAATACAAAATGTACCACTAGGAGTCATATACGGGATTGTACCTAAATACACATCCTGAACAATAGTCTCAAAATCTTCATGTTCTGGATCTGTACAGAACAGTTTAAGACGTGCTTTAAGAGGTACACTATAGGTAAGACCTCTTTCTATACACTCTTGAAGGTCGTACCTAGGAGGGTCAACGAAGTAATCTAAAAATTCTAGTACAAATTGATTACGAGTATCCGTAATCGGGAAGTTTTCCATGAAGGTATTGTATAGACCTTCGTTTCCTCTTTCTTCAGACTTTGTTTCTAATTGAAAGAAATCCTGAAATGATTTGATCTGAATATCAAGAAAATCAGGATATTCAGGTCTATTCTTTACAGAAGAGAAATTCAATCTTTCAGTTTGCGTTGCTAACATCAATGGACGGAATTTAAATTAAAATTTTAAAAATCGGGTGCGTATTTTTGTACTTAGTACTTATATACGCAAAATGGTTTAGACCTCAGAGAAAACTCTCCGGGTCTAAACCTTAAGTGTTAATCTATGGTAAGCTTACTTAAGCTCAACCTCAGCTCCAGCCTCTTCTAATTGAGCTTTAAGAGCTTCTGCTTCGTCTTTAGAAACTCCTTCTTTGATTGCTTTAGGAGCTTCATCAACTAATCCTTTAGCATCTTTAAGACCAAGACCTGTTAATTCTTTAACAAGCTTTACAACTGCTAATTTAGCACCACCAGCTGCCTTAAGGATTACATCAAATTCAGTTTTTTCTTCAGCAGCTTCACCACCAGCTGCAGCACCACCAGCTACAGCTACTGCAGCAGCAGCAGGCTCAATGCCATATTCTTCTTTTAATATATCAGCTAACTCATTAACTTCTTTTACTGTTAAGTTAACCAATTGTTCTGCGAAATCTTTTAAATCTGCCATTTTCTATCGTTTTAAATAATTTTTTTAATTGAAATATAATTTGTTAAAAAGTGCGTACACTACTATTAATTACCCTTCTTTTTCGGATAATGTTTTAAGGATACCAGCTATTGTTCCTCCACCAGATTTTAATGCTGAAATAACATTTTTAGCAGGTGACTGTAATAGACCGATAATATCTCCGATAACTTCTTCTTTAGACTTAATGTTAACTAAAGCCTCAAGGTTTTCATCACCAACAAATACTGCTTCTTCTACAAATGCTCCTTTTAATACAGGCTTTTCTGATTTCTTACGAAATTCTTTTATAACCTTTGCTGGCGCATTACCAGTTTCAGAAAACATGATTGAAGTATTACCTTTTAATGTAGTTGGTAAATCTCCAAAATCCTTATCAGAATTCTCCATTGCTTTTGCAAGGAGTGTGTTTTTTACTACTTTTAATGATACATTAGCTTTAAAACAAGCTCTACGTAAATTTGAAGTCGTTCCTGCATCTAACCCTGAAATATCAGCTAAATAAATATTAGCGTTTTCAGCCAACTGAGCAGTTAAGTCTTCAATTACCAATGATTTTTCTTCTCTTGTCATAATCGTTTATCTTAATTACCCAGCAAAGTTTTTAGAATCAATCTCCACTCCAGGGCTCATTGTAGAAGACATAAATATTGATTTAATATATATACCTTTTGCCGCCTGTGGCTTTAACTTTACTAATGTCGTTATTAATTCTTTAGCGTTTCCTGCTATCTTTTCAGCATCGAAAGAAGATTTTCCGATAGCAGCGTGAACGATTCCAGTCTTATCAACTTTAAAATCGATTTTACCAGCTTTTACATCAGAAACTGCTTTTGAAACATCCATAGTCACCGTTCCTGTTTTTGGGTTAGGCATTAATCCACGAGGTCCTAATACTCTACCTAATGGTCCTAATTTACCCATTACACTAGGCATTGTGATGATTACATCTACATCAGTCCATCCACCTTTAATTTTATCAAGGTATTCATCAAGACCTACATAATCTGCACCAGCTTCTTTAGCTTCAGCTTCCTTATCCGGTGTTACTAACGCTAACACTTTTACATCTTTTCCTGTTCCGTGAGGTAATGTTACCACACCACGTACCATTTGATTAGCTTTACGTGGATCAACGTTCAAACGAACTGCAATATCCACAGAAGCATCAAAATTTACGTTTGTAATTTCTTTTACTAAAGCAGAAGCTTCATCTAATGAATACGCCTTATTTTTCTCAACTTTAGCGTTCGCCTCTTTTTGCTTTTTAGTTACTTTTGCCATTTTGTAAACGTTTTTGGATTAAAAAGGAGCTTGTCCTTTTACAGTTACACCCATTGAACGAGCAGTACCAGCAATCATTTTCATAGCTGACTCGATAGTAAACGCATTTAAATCCTGCATCTTATCTTCTGCTATAGTACGAACTTGATCCCAAGTAACACTAGCTACTTTTTTACGATTAGGCTCTCCTGAACCTTTCTTTTGTTTTGCTGCTTCCAATATTTGAACAGCTGCTGGTGGAGTTTTAATAACAAAGTCAAAAGACTTGTCTGTATACACGTTGATTACAACTGGTAATACTTTACCAGCTTTATCCTGTGTTCTACCATTGAATTGCTTACAGAATTCCATGATATTTACTCCGGCAGCACCTAAAGCAGGTCCAACTGGTGGGGACGGGTTTGCCGCTCCTCCACGCACTTGTAATTTTACTACTTTACCTATCTCTTTAGCCATTTCTCTAATTTTAAATTAGAATTGTCCTATAAGTGGAAGCAAAAGAACAATTCAAGATATATAATGTAACAATTATTATACTTTTTCTACTTGCATATAACTTAATTCCAATGGAGTTTTTCTTCCGAAAATCTTAACCATTACCTCAAGCTTACGCTTTTCTTCATTTACCTTTTCAACAGTTCCGTTAAAACCATTAAAAGGTCCATCGATAACTTTTACAGTTTCTCCAACAGTGTAAGGGATAGCAACATTATCTGTTTTAACAGCAAGTTCATCAACCTTACCAAGCATTCTATTAATTTCAGATTTTCTAAGTGGTACAGGATCTCCTCCTTTTACTTCACCAAGAAAACCTATTACACCATTAATAGATTTTATAATATGAGGAACTTCTCCTGTTAGGTTTGCTTCTATCATAACATACCCAGGAAAATACACCCTTTCTTTATTTATTTTTTTTCCATTACGGATTTGAACTACCTTTTCAGTAGGAACAAGAATCTGAGAAACATAATCTTGAAGCCCCATATGAGCTATTTCACGCTCTATATAGTCTTTAACCTTATTCTCTTGACCACTTACCGCTCTAACAACGTACCACTTCTTTGAATTATCTACCTCGGCCATTTTGAACAAATTTAAGATTTAACTAACTTAAAATAGTACTCTATTACATTACTAAACACAGTATCTACTCCCCAAATAGCCAAAGAAAAAATAACCGAAAAAACGATTACAACCAATGTTAACCTTTGAGCTTCAGCCCAAGGAGTCCAAGTCACATGATTTTTTAACTCGTTATATGATTCTGTAATGTAATTTATTAATCCAGCCATCTTGTTTACTTTTTAAACGAAAATTAATTCGTCCGTCATAAAATTCATTAATAAACAATCAAATCTTAGTCTACAAGACTCCCTAATTGTTCTAGCACGGGTTGAGAGGCTCGAACTCCCGACACCTGGTTTTGGAGACCAGTGCTCTACCAACTGAGCTAAACCCGTATACATAAGTCAAGGTATTCGTCGGAACGAATACCTTAACTTTTATTTACTTATTGTATTAGTCTAAAATTTCGGTTACCTGACCAGCACCTACTGTTCTACCTCCTTCACGGATAGCAAAACGAAGACCTACGTTCATTGCAATTGGCTGAATAAGATCAACAGTAATTGTTAAGTTATCTCCAGGCATTACCATTTCTACTCCATCAGGAAGCGCAATGTTTCCAGTAACATCAGTTGTACGTACATAGAACTGAGGACGGTAGTTGTTATGGAATGGAGTGTGACGTCCACCTTCTTCTTTCTTAAGGATATATACCTCAGCTTTGAATTTAGAGTGAGGAGTTACAGATCCTGGCTTAGTTATTACCATACCACGAGAAATCTGAGTTTTTTCAATACCTCTTAAAAGGATACCTACGTTATCTCCAGCTTCTCCTCTATCTAATATCTTACGGAACATCTCAACTCCTGTAATAGTAGAAGTTAATTTTTCAGCTCCCATACCGATAATCTCAACAGGATCTCCAGTGTTAGCTACACCAGTCTCAATACGACCAGTTGCTACAGTACCACGACCTGTAATAGAGAATACATCTTCTATTGGCATTAAGAAATCTTTATCTACATCACGCTTAGGTAATTCGATCCAAGTATCTACAGCTTCCATAAGCTCCATTACTGTATCAACCCACTTTTGCTCACCGTTAAGTGCTCCAAGAGCAGAACCAGCGATTACAGGACCATTATCTCCATCATACTCATAAAAAGAAAGAAGATCTCTTACTTCCATCTCTACAAGCTCTAATAATTCCTCATCATCAACCATATCCACTTTATTAAGGAATACTACGATTCTAGGAATACCTACCTGACGTCCTAAAAGGATGTGCTCACGAGTTTGTGGCATTGGACCATCTGTAGCAGCAACTACTAAGATCGCACCATCCATCTGAGCAGCACCAGTAACCATGTTCTTTACATAATCGGCGTGACCTGGACAGTCAACGTGTGCATAGTGACGGTTAGCAGTTTGGTATTCTACGTGAGATGTATTAATTGTAATACCTCTTTCTTTTTCTTCTGGAGCGTTATCGATAGTATCGAAATCTCTAGCTTCAGAAAGACCAGCCTCTGCCAATACTTTAGTAATTGCAGCAGTTAAAGTTGTTTTACCGTGATCAACATGTCCAATAGTACCAATATTTAAGTGCGGTTTGGAACGATCAAAAGTTTCCTTTGCCATAATTAATTTATTTAATCTTAGTTATATATTAGTGTTCAATTTAAAAATTCTGAACTAAGAGCCAATGACGAGATTTGAACTCGTGACCTCTTCCTTACCAAGGAAACGCTCTACCCCTGAGCTACACCGGCTTTTTAACAAGTATAATGATAACTCAGAACGCTTTCATCTCAACTCAGAAAGAAATCTGCCTTATCATCACATTTATTTAAAAAATCCAATCTTAAAAAACTCATCAAGATTAGCTCTATGCTTTGAGCGGGAGACCGGGTTCGAACCGGCGACATTCAGCTTGGAAGGCTGACGCTCTACCAACTGAGCTACTCCCGCGTTTTAAACTCTAAATTCAACTTATTTAAATTCAGAATTAAGGTAATTTCAAACTCAATTATTCTATCACAAATAGCAATCGATTAAATCAAGTTTTTTTAATTAAAGTGGGGAGAGCAGGATTCGAACCTGCGAAGTTAAAAAACAACAGAGTTACAGTCTGTCCTCGTTGGCCGCTTGAGTATCTCCCCATTTAAAAATCAATATTTCATTATGAACTTATGAGTTTTGAGTGCGCAAAAATAGTGATTATTTTGACAATTCAAAACTTAATCAAAAAAGGTTCAAAATTATATCAAATTTCTTTCTTTTTTGAGCCGATAGAGGGACTCGAACCCACGACCTGCTGATTACAAATCAGCTGCTCTAGCCAGCTGAGCTATATCGGCTTTTCACTATGTTTTAGAACATAAAAAAGTCCGCTATTTCTAACGGACTGCAAATGTATAATAATTTATGTTTTACACAAAACTATTTTTAAAAAAAATAATCAAACATGTGCATTTAATTTTTCTTTGCGTTTTTTCAACTGTCTCTCTAACGAACTAACACACTCATCTACACCTTCTTCAAAGGTTTTATTAATTTTTTTAATCATGAATTCGTCTCCAGGCACACTTAATAAAATTTCTGTAATCTTATTCTCTTTACCACTTGTATTCATAACTTTAAAAAAAACATCGGCATGAATTATTCGATTAAAATGATTTTCTAACTTGTCTAATTTACTTTGAGTGAAATTCACCAATTTTTGATCTACATTAAAATTCACGGATTGCAAGTTCATTTTCATACTTGACAGGTTTAATTGGTTAAACATTTAATATTTTAAGCCTAAAAAGACGATAAGCAAGTAACCTATCTTTACTTTTTATTCCTTGGGTGAGATTGTTTGTAAACTTTTGTTAGTTCGGCTACAGTATGATGTGTATACACCTCTGTTGCCGCCAAACTGGAATGTCCAAGTAATTCTTTTACAGCATTAAGATTAGCTCCTTCATTAAGCAAATGTGTTGCAAAAGAATGCCTTAGAATATGAGGGCTCTTTTTTACTTTAGAAGATGCTTTACTAAAATAACCATTTATGATTCGATACACAAGTGTTTCATAGATTTTAACTCCTTTTTTCGTCAGCAACAAAAAAGACACATCTGACACTTCAATCAATTCAGATCTTAATTTAAGATATTTCTCCAATGTTACACACACAGATGACAGTAAAGGCACATACCTTTCTTTACTTCTCTTTCCCAGAACCTTAATCAATCCTCTACCAGTATCCAAATCACTAATCTTCAAATTAACCAACTCTATCCTTCTAATACCTGTAGCATAAAAAAGCTCTACAATCAACTTGTCACGCATACTGGTAAAATCTTTTTCATCAGTAATACTTTTTAACACTTCTTGCACCTCCTGAACAGAAAATGGAATCTGAAGTTTCTTGGGAGCTTTTAACGCCTGGTGTTTTGCCAGAGGGTTTTTCTCTATACCCCCTGTTTTAAGCAAGAAATTATAATATGTCTTAAGTGAAGATACCTTTCTATTAATCGTACGATTAGCAATTCCTTTATCTACTAAATCAACAATCCAGAATCGAATTTGAGAATAACCCGCTTTAGAAATATCAGTATCCTCATATTCCTGCTTATAAAAATCTGCAAAAGACATCAAATCTCCTTTATAAGCAGTTACAGTATGGATAGAATACTTTTTTTCTAACAAGAGATAGTCAATAAATTGAGTAAGAAACATAAAAAAAACCGTTAGAAAACAAAAGTATGAAACTTTTAGAATTTCTAACGGTTTGAATTTATACTGAAAAACGAAGTTTTATTCTTTCACAAAGAACATTTGACAACTACGTTATCAATTTTTCTAGATTTCTTCCTGATCTCTTAAATGCTGTATATATTGCGCTTTTTGGATCTGAGCTCTTCGCTCTACAGAAGGTTTTGAAAACGCCTGACGTTTACGAAGCTGACGCATCGTTCCTGTTCGATCAAATTTTCTTTTAAAACGTTTTAACGCTCTATCAATGTTTTCTCCGTCTTTAACTGGTATAATTAACATAGTTGCACCTCCTTTCTTTAGAAATAATTTGGGTGCAAATATAATACAAAACTATTACCTACAAAGTTTTATTGAATAATATTTTATATTATTTTAAAGACCATACAGAATACCCTTTTGGGGGAGCTTGAATCTTTACCCATTTTCCTCCTTGAGTTACTGGCTCCCATCCAGAATGCCCTGTAAAATCTTTAATTCTTTGACTTGACCAATTTGTTTGAATCCATCTTTCTTGCCAAGAATCAGAATTATTTATATAAACTATCAAACCTGGTTTTCCTCCACCGCCATTTCTTCTGGCAATGTACTCATCATTATCTGTCCATAAGTTTGTAGTATCACCACCTGCAAGATTATTATGTATCCAGATCAGATTATTCATTTTATTTTTATCTAACCATTCTTCATAATCTCTATAAAAAATAGCTGGATATCCTTCGTGAGTAAGAATATATGCATAAGCCAATATCTTATTATTTATAATTTCATCCGTATCGTGATTAGCCACAAAAGTCACAGCTCTCATTGCATTTCTTTTCCATAGCATATCTCCATTTAATGCATTAAGGTTGTTACCCATAAAAGCGTCTCGCATTTTATAATAACATCCAAAATCAAATGCTGACATCTGGGCCTGATCTGTCCACCATTTTAAAGTGTTTACATTACCATCCCAATATTCTCCTACCGCAAATCCACCTACAGCTTGATTAAACTCTTTTGCCACCCAAGGTTCAAACCCCTTAACATAATCAAATCTCCATCCATCAAATCCCATGGTGTTCTTATAGTATTTAGCTACAGAGTTAGATCGACCCCATAACCAATCCTGAACATATGCTTTACCGTGACTTAAGTCCGGAAACCCACCAAAGATTCCACTATCAGATGAGATTGCATCATTTGGGTGAAAATCATACTTAGTCCTATTAAATTTATTTGACATCGGTTCAAATATGGTATAGGTATCAGTTCCTGTAAATTCATTAGATTCTAGATCTCCACCGCTATTATGATTAATTACGATATCTGCAATTACACTCAACTGATTATTATGGGCAGTTGAAATCAAAGATTCTAATTCAGACCTAGATCCAAATCTTGTCTCTGTACTTCCCATCTGGTTATACTCTCCAAAATCATAATAATCAAAAGGATCGTATCCCATAGAAAATGGACCATTTTGTGCTTTACTAACTGGCGGAAGCCAAATGGCATCAACTCCAGCACTACTCCAGGAACTAACTTTTCCTTTAACTACATTCCACCAGGTTCCCCCAGCCGGAACATCCCAATAAAAAGCCTGCATCATCACTCCAGACCCTATAGGTTTTAAGCCCGCTCTAGATGTGATTTCATCTTGAGATTTACTTCCTGATTCTACAATATCGTTTGTCTCTTCTGTATTACACGAAACAAACAAGAGTATTGTAGTAAGTACAACATAAAAAAACTTGAATTTTTTCATAATAAATTTAGTGTTTGTGTTAATTTTCTATCAATGTAATTATTTTGTAAAAAACGAAAACGTTTGAGATGGAACTCAAACGTTTTCGTGTTGATAAGATTTTAACATTTAACATAAATCAGTGTAAAAACAAATTATATTGTTCATACCATTTTTATTATGAAAATGATTATTCTTTTATGTATAGCAAAAGTTATTCTTTACACAAAACTATGTCGCTGGTTTATACTCTTTTTTATCGATAATCATTTTGGCTATTACTTCTTTTAATATTTCTGAAGTTCCCCCTCCTATTGGTCCCAATCTACTATCTCTAAACAATCTTGCCAAAGGATATTCTTCCATATAACCATATCCACCTAATAACTGAAGACAATCATATATCACTTTATCTGCCATTTTTGTTGAAAGTAATTTTGACATACTAGCTTCTTTTACCACATACTGCCCTTCATTAAGTCGTTTAGCTACAGAATAATTAAATTCTTTACACATTTCTATCTCGCTTGCCATTTCAGCAACCGAATGTCTTAGCGCCTGGAATTTATCGATAGTTCTACCAAAAGCTTCTCGTTCTGACATATATTGTAATACATACTCTAAAGCATATTCTGCTCTGGCATGAGAATTAACCCCCATTACCAATCTTTCTAATGCGAAATGTTGCATAATATAAGAGAATCCTTTGTCTTCTTCTCCCATTAAGTTTTGGACTGGAATCTTAACATTATCAAAAGCGATCTCTCCAGTATCCGAAGCTCTCCACCCTAGTTTCTCGAGTTTTGTAGCAGAAATACCAGGGGTTTCTCTATCGATTACAAAAATACTAATCCCCTTATTGCCAAGTTCTGGAGTTGTTTTTGCCGCTACCACAAGATAGTCACTATAAACTCCATTAGTAATAAATGTTTTGGAACCATTTATAACATATGAATCTCCATCTTTAACTGCAGTTGTTCTCATTCCTGCAACATCAGACCCCCCAAAAGGTTCTGTAATACACAAACAACCTATTTTTTCTCCTGTTATACTTGGAGTTAAATATTTTTCTCTTATATCGTGATCTCCTTCTTTATTAATATGAGTCATTGCTAAATATACATGAGCCCACATTGCAGCAGCAAACCCTCCAGAGTTAATCTTTTGCAATTCTTCTAAAAATATGACGGTATAAAAAAGATCTAATCCTAACCCTCCAAATTCTTCTGGATATGGAATACCAAAATACCCCATTTCACCAAATTTCTCCCAAATAAACCTATCTATGGTTCCTGTTTTTTCCCACTTATCAATATGAGGAACTACTTCTTTCTGTAAAAAGTCCTTTAAGCTTTCTCTAAAAAGCTCGTGTTCTTCTGTAAAATACATACTACTCATGTGCTTACCTTTATTTTGCAGCTAGTATATTACTGTAAATAATTCTAAAAAATTCACAGTAAAACCGATATTAAATTTCAGAATCATCAAAATTTACAGCAATTTTTTCCGATTTTTATTTTAATGTCAAATATAACTCTATTCGATCTATTTTTTCTATTGAAAACTCTTCAATTTTTCTTAATTCTTTAAAATCCGAGATCCCTCCATTTTCTTCAATAAAATCTTTAATCTCTAACGCTGTCTCAAAATCAAAATAAGGTATCTCCATCAATTCCTTAACACTAGCTTTATTCAAATTGATTTTGTGAATCTCTTTAGGTGTCTTTGTCGTATACAATCCTAAAATTTTTTTTCTTTGAGATTCATATAATCCATAAACATCTTTAAGCTGAATATCAGAACTAAATCCGCCAAGATCATTTCTTAATTTCACAATTCTGACAGCTATAAAATCCGGAACATTTATTTTTTCCTGAAGTTCTTTAGCTGTCACCGTATTTAAATCTCCTTTTTGAGAATCCGATATTATAGGATATTTTCTTTTATTTGATTTATGTGCAGTACTATTATTGATCCAATCAGGAAACTTAAATAAAGGAGAGATTACATTAAGTATAGAGTCTGATACTCCGGTTACTTTTTTAAAATCAGCAACAGAATTAATCCATTTACCTTGTTTTCTATAGGCATATATTTTATCTATTTCTTCTGCAGAAAGACCCAAAGCATACCCTTTATAATCAGAAATAAAATTAGGATTGAATGGCTTTTGCTTGTAGGCTGTTTTTTTATTAAGCGCTACCTCTTTTAAGGAGTCTATTTGTTCCTGAAATTCATTCAGTTCTACAAAACTTTTTTCGCCTTTATCCATAGATGGATAGAAATAATAGATAGCCATCAGGGTAAACAATACTATTACTAAAAGAAAAATCCCATTTCGAAAACGTTTATGCATCTCGAAATGGGATTTTATATTATTCATAAAAGATTGTTATCTTATTTTTTTGAGGCTTTTATGGCATCAAAATACCTACCTAATTCTTTTTTAACGACAGGGAATAAGAAGAATAATCCAACCATATTAGGAAATACCATTGCAAAAATCATTGCATCAGAGAAGGCCCAAATGGATCCCATACTAGCCGCTGCTCCAATAACAACAAATGTTAAAAACAATAATTTATATACTAAATCTGCTCTTTTACCTCTTCCGAATAAGAACTTCCAGGATTGTAATCCATAATAAGACCAGGAAATCATTGTAGATACTGCAAATAACACTACTGCAATTGTCAAGAATATATTAGAATAAGGAATGAATTTACCAAAAGCTTGAGAAGTAATCCCTGCTCCTTCATAAGAAACTCCATCAATTAATACAGCTCCACTTCCGTCACCTCCATACGTAAAAGCTCCTCCAGAATTAAAGATAATAATTACCAAGGCTGTCATTGTACAGATCACTACTGTATCAATAAAAGGTTCTAATAAAGCTACTAAACCTTCAGAAGCAGAATATTTTGTTTTTACTGCCGAGTGAGCAATAGAAGCCGAACCTGCTCCTGCCTCATTAGAGAATGCTGCTCGTTTAAACCCAACTAATAAAACACCAATAAGACTTCCTACCCCTACGGCTGTAGGGTTAAATGCTTCTTTAATAATTAATCCTATTGCATCGTCAATAAATGAGAAATTACTAAAAATTATATATAAACATGCAATGATGTACATCACCGCCATAAAAGGAACCACTTTTTCTGTAACAGAAGCAATACGCTTGATTCCTCCAATAATGATGATCCCTACAAGAATTGCTAAAACTATTCCTATCCAGAAACCAGCTCCAGCACTTTCAAGACCAAACATTTCTTTTAAAACAATCGTTGCCTGATTAGATTGTGCCGCGTTACCACCACCAAATGAACCTCCAATACAAAAGATTGCAAATAGAACTGCTGCAATTTTACCAAGGGTTTTAAACCCTTTTTCTTTCAATCCTTTACTTATATAATACATTGGACCTCCATACACAGTTCCATCCTCGCCAACATCTCTATATTGAACTCCTAATGTACATTCTACAAATTTTGTAGACATTCCTAACAATCCACATACAATCATCCAGAATGTTGCTCCAGGACCCCCAAGAGCAATTGCTAGTGCCACACCTGCAATGTTACCATTACCTACTGTTCCTGAAACAGCGGTTGCCAATGCCTGGAAATGACTTACCTCTCCTTCTTTACTTTCATCTCTTATAGTATCTGGAATATCTCCATCTACAGCTGCAGCTGGATCTCCTAAACTATGTCCTTCAACATCATCATATTTACCTCTCACTACATTAATCGCTTTTGCAAAATATCTAATATTTGGAAAACCAAAATAAATAGTAAAAAACAAGGCACTCAATACTAGTAGTATTATAACAAATGGAGCTCCTTCAAAAACTTCGAAGAAAATAACTTTAGAGAAAAAGTCCGAAACCGGCTTAAAACTTTCGTCTATTTTTTGATCTAGACCTTTTTCTGTGGTTTCTTGTGCAAATGTTAATAATGGGAGTGTGAGTGCTAAAATTGAAAGAAGAAATCTCTTCATGATAAAGTGAGTTAATTAATTTTTTGTTGTTTAAGAAGCGAGCAAGATGCTAAAAAAAACGGTTGTTTACAATTTTTTGTTGGTTAAATGTTTTGTAATACTCAAATATTGAATTCTTTATTAAGAAGATTTACTTGCTCTGGTCGACCTAAAATTACGATCTTAGAACCTGGTCTTAAAACGGTGTCAGCTTCAGGGTTTACAATATATTCTCCTTCTGGAGATTTATAACCTATAATAGTACATCCAGTTTTTGATCTCATATCTATTGTACGAATTGTTCTCTCTATCTTATCATCAAACATATCTTCAAACGACACTTCTTCTATATTGATTGATTTTCTACCCACAATAGAAAGGTTATCCAAAAATTCTATCAAATCAGGCACTACTACTAATGATGCCATATGATCCCCTCCTATTCTATCTGGCATAATTACATTATCCGCTCCTGCTAGTCGAATCTTTTTATACGATGTATCCTGAGAGGCTCTACTAATGATTTTAAGTTTTGTATTGATTTGTCTTGCCGAAAGTACTATAAAAAGATTATCCGCATCTTCTGGCAGCGTACAGATTAGACAAGATGCGTTTTTTATTCCTGCTTCAATTAAAACTTCATCTTCTGTGGCATTGCCTTTTAGAAAAAATAATGTATCACTTTGATATCTTTCAATAATATCAAAATCCTTTTCTATAATGATAAATGGCTTATTATAGGCTAATAATTTTGCTGCAGCCTGTTTACCATTACGCCCATAACCTACAATGATTATGTGATTATTTAAATGATGTATCATCTTTTGCGTTTTTCGATATTGTACTCTTTTAGGGTCGTTCTTACTCACAATAAATTCAGTAATCACCGATACTGAATAGGCAAATATTGCTACACTTGTCGAGATAAGAAATATGGTAAACAACTTTGCGTTATCATCTAGTGGTTGTACTTCACTAAAACCAACTGTAGACATAGTGATGACAGTCATATACAAAGCATCTATCCAAGAATAATCAGAAAAAAACCTAAATCCCAGAACCCCAATGCTGATCACTATAAACAATAGAATAACAGCAATGTACAATTTTGGCCGACCCCAATTATAAATATTTATCATAGATCAAATACAGAAGTTCGTTTAGTATATACCAGATCCTTTAACTTCAACCAAAACGCCATATTGAGATAGATCACAAAACCTAATCCTACCGTAGCAAATGTGAGATAGATAAAAAACAAACGTACATTCTTTGCACGCATCCCAAATCTATCTGCCAATCTACTGGAAACATAAAACCCGTTTCTTTCTAAAAAATGTCTGAGGTTGTATAGCATACCGCAAAATAATTATATTATCCTAAAATCAATCCTGATTTAATAAATAATTCCCTACAGAACATTTAAGACACGCCTTTTGGTCGCAGTAATTATTCTTGAGTTGAATCATTGCCTGAGAGTGCATTGCATTCTCTATATCTACATTTAAAGCACTAAATTTTTCAACTATACTGTTTTTTTCTTTTGGCAATTGAGAAATCAGTTCAAGAATTTCTTCTTCAGGGTCTTTACCTAAACTTCTGGCATAAATAAATTTAATCGGTATTATTGTATTTATTAGAACCAAATCAATAAAGGCATTCGTTAGTTTTTTTCTTTGTGAAGCAGATTCTTTTCCAAAATTATAATGATTATGCCAATATTCGCTAGTCTCTACTTTAAATAGCTTATAAAATTCATCTACTTTATCAATCCTTATAATATCTGTAAAGAGTTGTTGATTTTTATAATAAAGGTTTGCAAATTGAGCTAATCTTACTGTTGGGAAATTAGGAGGTCTCAATCTGAAAAATTGAAAAGGCAACACCCCATTATTATTAAGCTTAAATTTATTTTTGAGGAAATCATACTCATTGTGAAGCTCTAAAACATATTCTTCTTTAGTATCTGCTTCTAGCAGATTAGACTGCCCAAAAAACAAAGCCTCTAATCGCTGTAAATCATCACTACACTTTCTTACTATAGAAAAATCCATGGAATTAGCTAAGCTTAAAAAAGCATCTCCATTAACTTTTAATCCAAAATTTTTAGAAAGTAATTTAAACAAAACTGCTTCCCAGTTGTTTGCTGATTTCTCTAATAAATCATAAATCAACATTGATTTTTGTTCAAGTCTTTCTAAGTACAAACGTTCTTGCAAATTAGATATAACAAAATCAGAGACTTCTTTCAATTGTTTATCACAACTAATCCAACGCTTATTGTTGTCTTTAAAGAGTTTATGGTAACGCTTCAATACCTGATCTACCACATGATCCTTCAACTGCAAAGTAGGAATGATTGAATTGTCTTTCCGAAAAACCTCAACATCATCTTCCCAAACCACATGAAGGATAACATTGTCGTATGCAGGATCATTCTCATGATTATGAACATACCAATCGCTTGATTTTTTATGCACTTCAACGTTTCCTGCCCACTTTTGATTATCAATTATCAATCTTGAATTAAAAAAATCAGGACCAGATTTATCAACATTATGAATCCCAATTTGTTGAAGAATCAAATCTTCTCCTTGAGTAGTTTTTAGATTAGTAACACTAAACTTTTTATGCTTCCATAAATACTGTAAAAAATCTTCATTCATAGATGATGAAAGTAATAAAATTTATGATAATCTTGTAAGTCGATATAAATATCTATGACCAATCACAAAACCCATTTATGAAAACTGTACTGAAATCTATCTTTATATCAATATTTCCAGTCATAGCTCTTTATTTTGTAATTGACAGTGTCATTCATCTAATAAATCACGGAATATCGTATCGGTATATCGGTAGATTGATGGTATCTGTTACAATAGCATCATTTTTTCTCGGGCTTTTTATCAAACCTGTTGCGAGAACTGAAGCCAATCCAAAATTTTACACTTTGCTAATAGCTATAGGATTTATTATTAGTTTGATTGCTGGCGGAATTATACAACAGGATTTTTTAGGTTCTTTGCCAACTGTTGGTTTATTTATAGGCTGGATTTTATATATAAAATGGTATTCTACTTTTGAAAACAGAAAGGAAAATACCGTTATTAAAGTTGGTAAGCTTTTACCAGAACTCAATTTACAGGATCCTGATAAAAACGAAATTAATACTTCTATGTTTATGAATAATCCTTCTATTTTTTTATTCTACAGAGGTAATTGGTGTCCTTTATGCATGGCTCAAATCAAAGAAATTGCCTCTCAATATAAAGAACTGGAAAAAAGGAATGTTAATGTAGTTTTTATAAGCCCTCAACCTCACAAACACACAAAATCGCTCGCTAAGAAATTTGAGCTCAATTTTATTTTCTTAATAGATCAAGGTAATAAAGTTGCTAGGCAACTAAACATTTTTGCGAAAAATGGAATTCCTATGGGTTTTCAAACTTTAGGTTATAATAGCGATACTGTAATGCCTACAGTTATTATTACTGATAATAATGGAAAAATTATTTTTAGTGATTTAACTGACAATTATCGAGTACGACCAGAACCAGAAACTTTTATTAAAGTTTTGGATCAACATATCGTGTAACACCAAGTATTTTGAGTCTGATTTTAAGCCCTTCAAAAAAAAATAGGCTCTTTGTAGGAAAAAACACAAAATTTCAAAACTAACCCACTCAAAATAGTACGATATCACTCCTTAATTCTTAAAATCTAGTTAATTAGGTGGAAAAATGTACTATTGGTAACATTTTTTGTATTAATGGAAATTATTGTAATAGATTCATTTATTTACTTTGTTACCATAATAGAAGGGAAAACTATTATTTCATAAAAATATAAAGATTACAAAACCCTAAGCTTAGTTGAGTTTGTGTTAGGTTATTGATGGTTGTCATTTTTTGACGACCATCTTTATTTTATACATTTATGTCAGGATATACATCGAATCGGTCATAAAAAGCTTTTTTAAACTTTGAAGAATTCGAATAATTAAGATTATCCATCACTTCTTTAATCGACAATCCCTGACTAAAAATCATATTATAAGAACTTTCCAACTTTTTATTATTAAAAAATTCTAGAGGAGTTTTATTATGTATTTCTTTAAACATATTAAAAAAATTAGTTCTACTCATATGAGCCATAGTTGCTAATTGATCAACTCCAACAAAAGGCTCATGAAGACTATTTTCTAAATAAGTGCTTACTTTATATATATTACCAACCTGATTACTATTAATATTAAATGGGTTACTTTCTGTTTCCCACTTTTGTACATCTTTCCAAAAAGTTTCTAATAATTTAATCCCTCTAGCTACATAATAGAGATAATTCTCTACCTTTTTAATATCTGGATTCACAATCTGGTCAAAAAGATGTGATTGCTTATATGATAAATAGAATTTGTTGATATGTTGGTGAGAATATCTAATATAGTTATCAACTCGTTCTGCCATATCATTACTTTTGATAAAGTAAGGCCTTGTATACGAACTTTTAAGAACTATCATCGTAGATTTTACTTCTGCTCCCTTGGTTATAAAGACACGTTCTCCCTGTCGGGCGTCCATACATCTCATATTTCCAGGCGTATAACTATCAGAATATTCACTAACTATTTCATTTTCCTTAATTTCATGGTTCAAGGCATATTTACGAAAATGTAGTATGATATCTTTTTCTTTAATTGGTTCTCTAACATATTCTATATCAGCATTTGCTTTATAATTGTTAACAAGAAGAAAAACTTCTGGAGATATCTTATAATAGGAGAGATAACCTTCTCCTATTTCTGGAGGAAAATGAATCTGATCACAGGTACTATTGGGATCTAATTGAGATCTAAAATAATCCCTAAGTGTGTTTATGTCAGAAAAATCAAATGAATACCTATACATAACCTTCCTTTTAATACGGTTCCTTACATTTATAGATTAGCACCTGACCTTATAGTTGCGCTAAAAACAACCTAAAAATAGATTGGGGTATAAAAACAACCCCTTTACCAACTTTAAAATATTGGTAGAGGGGATAATATTTCTATAAATATAATAATTTATTTTATATGACTTATCACATCATATTTGGTAATAATATGATGTTTTCCATTTTCTAAGGCTACGAGTACTGCTGGATTTCCGTTTTTGATAAGTTTAGATATTTCGTCAAGTGAAGTTTTAGCATTTACAATTGGGAATGGGGCTTTCATTACTTCTTTAATAGGAGTACTATCCATACTCTTATCATCTAAAAATGCTGTAAATAAAGCGCTTTCATCTACAGAACCTACAAAACCTTCTGTATCTACTACAGGTATTTGTGAAATCTGGAATTTACGCATTCTTTCTATAGCATGAGATACAAGCTCTTCTGTTTTTACAGTAACCAATGGCTTTTCTGCATGATCCTTTATAAGGTCTACCGCTGTAGAAACATCTTCATCAAGAAATCCTCTTTCACGCATCCAATCGTCATTAAACATCTTACCTACGTATCTACTTCCATGATCATGAAATAAAATAACTACTACATCATCTTTAGTAAAATTTTCTTTCAGTTGTAATAATCCTTTTATTGCTGCTCCTGCACTATTACCCAAAAACATACCTTCTTCTTTTGCCAGTTTTTGTGTATAAACAGCAGCATCTTTATCCGTTACTTTGGTAAATCCATCTATTACAGAAAAGTCAACATTCTTAGGTAAGATATCTTCTCCAATACCTTCTGTGATATATGAATAAATTTCGTTTTCGTCAAAAATACCTGTTTCGTGATATTTTTTAAAAACGGATCCATATGTATCTATCCCCCAAATTTTTACATCTGGATTTTGTTCTTTCAGATATTTACCAACTCCTGAAATTGTACCACCCGTGCCTACTCCAACAATAAAGTGTGTTATTTTACCTTCAGTTTGTTTCCAGATCTCAGGACCTGTACTTTCATAATGAGCTATTGCGTTGGAAGGGTTATCATATTGATTAACGTACCATGAATTTGGTGTTTCTTCTGCCAGTCTTTTCGAAACTGAATAATATGATCTTGGATCATCAGGTTCCACATTTGTTGGACAAACCATTACTTTGGCACCTACAGCTCGTAAAATATCCATTTTTTCTTTGGATTGCTTATCTGCCATAACACAAATTAGCTTATATCCTTTCACAATAGCTACCAATGCTAGTCCCATTCCTGTATTTCCAGAGGTTCCTTCTATTATCGTTCCTCCTGGTTTTAATCTTCCATCAGCCTCAGCATCTTCTATCATTTTTAAAGCCATACGATCCTTAACCGAGTTTCCTGGGTTAAAAGTTTCATACTTTGCTAATACTAGTGCTTCTACATCATTTACTAAAGCATTCATTTTTACCAAAGGAGTGTTACCAATGGTTTCTAATATATTTTTTGCGTATTCCACAAGCGTAAAATTAGGTGATTTTATATATAAGCTTTCTTTACAAGAAATATTTGCAAATCATTAATCTATTATAATTTTTTGCCCTGCAAAGATACAATCTAGATCAACGACTGGCAATTTTTATAACTACTAAGGAATTATTCAAATCGAATTGCTTTTACGGGTGTTATTTTAGAAACAATATATGATGGAATTAAAAGCATCAAAAGACAAAGTATCAATGTTCCTATATTTAATAAAAATATGTATCCGGTACTAATATAAATTGGTGCCGTACTTACATAATAAGTTGCAGGATTAAGCCCTATTACACCATATTGTTGTTGAATAAACAACAAACCAATCCCAATAACATTGCCCCAAAAAAGACCAATTGCAATAAGATAAGCCGCATTGTACAAAAATACTTTACGAATACTCCAATCCGAAGTCCCCAAGGCTTTTAACATACCAATCATTGGAGTTCTTTCTAGGATCAAAACCAATAAAGCGGTTATCATATTAATACCAGCAACCAGGATTATGATTCCGATAATCCCAATAATATTAAGATCAAAAAGCTTTAACCATTCAAATATTGTTATATATTTCATCGCAATGGTTTTACTATCTAAGGTAGAAGGTATATTTTCAAAAATCTCCTGACCTTTCTGATCAATCTCGTCAAAATCATCTATAAATATTTCAAAATTCCCTACCTCATCCTCTTGCCATTTATTCATTCTTTGAATATGCCTAATGTCTGCAAAAAGAAAAGTTTCATCAAATTCTTGAAAACCTGAATTATAAATCCCTACAATTTCAAAAGCTCTTATATTAGGCCTTGAATTAGCCGTTGAGTTCTTTTTTAAAAAATAAGTAATCGCCTTATCTCCTATCTCCAGGTTTAATCTACTGGCAATATGAGCAGAAAGTAAAATCTCCTGATTTAATTTATCAGTAAAATCAGGTAATCGCCCCTCCACAAGAAACTCTTTAAAATAACTCCAATCATAATCTTGCCCAACGCCTTTTACTACAACACCTTCAAAATCCTCTTCAGTTCTTATTACCCCAGTCTTTGTAGCAACTCCCTGCATATGTGTTACTCCTTCAACATCTTGAAAATCCGGATAAAAATCTTGGTTTATCTTAATAGGTATCAAAGATTCTACACTATTATTGTTATCAAAATTAGAAATTACAACATGCCCATTAAAGGCGGCAACTTTTTCTCTTATTTTACGTTGTAAACCTACACCTGTAGCAACTGTAATGAGCATCATGATCATACCTATTGCAATGGCAAAAATTGCAATTTTTATGATCGGAGTAGATATGCTACTTTTATGTTCCTTACCTTTGATAAGGCGTTTGGCAATAAAATATTCGAAATTCAAACTTATCTATGGTTTTTATCAGAAATGCATTCAAAAATACGTTTTTATTCGTTTTTATCATTTTTATTTCTTGTGGAAACGGAACAAAAATAATATCTCAGACTTCATCTACTGACACAAAGACGATAGAAGATGAAAAAAGTGTCATCACTGAAAGTGTAATACAGGATAGTATAGATGTCCCTAAACCAATAATTATTGGAGCTAATCAAACAGAGTTATACCTTCCTTTGTTAGAGGGCAAAAAAGTAGCCATTGTAGGAAATCAAACTTCGGTAATCTTTAAATATCCTAACATTACACCACTAATTGAAGATCCTATACAATCTTCTTCTTTTAAACAACACACTCATCTTGTTGATTCTTTATTATCCAGAGACGTTAAAATTAAAAAAGTATTTGCGCCAGAACATGGTTTCAGAGGTAAAGCAGATGCTGGAGAGTTAGTTGCAGATGGTAAGGATATTAAGACCGGGCTTCCTATAACTTCTTTATACGGTAAAAATAAAAAACCTTCTAAAGGTTCATTATCGGGAATTGATATTGTTGTTTTTGATATACAAGATGTAGGAGTTCGATTCTATACATATATCTCGACTCTTCATTATGTTATGCAATCTTGTTCAGAAAATAATATTCCGGTTATTATACTAGATCGACCTAACCCAAACGGTCATTATATTGATGGCCCTACTCTTAAAAAAGAACATTCGAGCTTTGTAGGTGTACATCCCATACCATTAGTACACGGTATGACTATAGGAGAGTATGCTCAAATGATTAATGGCGAAGGGTGGTTAGGTAATAATTTAAAATGTAAAATAACTGTTATCCCTATAAAAAATTATACTCATAATACTCCGTATAGTCTACCCATACGCCCTTCTCCCAATTTACCTAATGATAAAGCTATTAACCTATACCCAAGTCTAGGTTTTTTTGAAGGAACTACAATCAGCGCCGGACGCGGAACAGAAATGCAATTTCAAATATTTGGTTCTCCCGATTTAACTGTCGAAAAGTACGATTTTGTTTATGTCCCTCAGCCTAATTTTGGAGCTAAATATCCTAAACATCAAGGAGAACCTTGTTATGGTAAAGATCTTACTAAAGTCGAAAATCTTGATCGTGTCAACTTAGAATGGTTAATCGAGGCCTACAATAATTCAAAAGATAAAAAACGCTTTTTCAACACCAAATCTTTTACAATTCATGCTGGGACTGAACAACTTCAAAAACAGATTGAACAAGGTTTTACTTTTAGGGAGATTCGAAAAACTTGGTTAGCTGATTTAGAAAACTTTAAAAAAACAAGAGCACAATATTTATTATATCCTTAAGAACTCAAGACCCCTGTTTTCAGGGGTATAATAGTAGGTCATAATTCATAAATTTGCGTATGTTAAAGTTTCTATTAAAGTTAATTATTTGTACTATTATATGCGTTGCAAGCAATCTCCACGCGCAAATGGATGATACAAAAATGTCTTCCCCACCTAAAAAACTTACCACTCAATACAAGGAAAAAAAATTAATTGATAGTATATACAAACTATTCAATAATGGTCAATCAAAGAAAGCATATCAACAAGCACATTATTTATTAAAAAAGGTTAAAAGTGATCGAGCCAAAGCTAATGTTAATTTACTTTTAGCATATTATTTCAAGAATAGATCATTAATTGATTCTTCTATGTATTATGTTAACGAATCATTAAAATTTAATAAAATAAATAATGATTCGCTTCAAACCAGATCGCGAATTCTTGCATATAATGTACGAGCCATTAATTATAAAAACAAAGGATTATTTGAAGAAAGTAAAAAATGGCACTTAAAAGGAATTCAGGAATGTAATAAGTTTAGTGAGGAAGATTTATATTATACTCATACCCATGGTTTAGCTTTAAGTTACAGCGAGATGGGAGACCATAATCGAGCTTTAGAACTTTTTAAAAAATGTTTAGAATATGAAGGTGATCCTGAAATCATCTACGGTAGTTACATTAACATAGGTATAATTTATGCTTCTATTGAAGATTATGAATCTTCAAATGAATATTTCAAAAAAGGACTTGAATTAAGTCAAAAGAAAAAAAACTATCAGGCTTTAGCTATAATTAAGCTTAATCTAGCTTCTAACGCACAAAATCAAGAAAATCTACCCGAAGCTCTTTCTCTTTATGAAGAAACCGCTGAAATAAGTGACAAACATGAACTAAATAGAATAGGTTTAATTGCCAGGATGAATGTTGGAAGTGTCTTAATTGATGCAGGAAACTACAAGGATGCAGAACTTATTTACTCCGTAGCATTACATGATGCTATAGAATTAGGACTTCTTAATCAACAATTAAATATTTATGAAAATTTAAAAGAAATTTCAATACAACAAGATAATTATAAGAATGCGCTTAATTTTTTATCCAAATATTTTAAAGTCAAAGATTCAATCAGCAAGCTTCAAAAGATAGAAGAAATTAATGAGTTAGAGGTAAAGTATGAAATGCTTCAAAAAGAAAAAGAAATAAAAATACTACAGGTTGAAAATAAAAACCGAAGATTAGAATTAATCAATCAAGAAGAAGCTATTAAAAATTTAATGCTTCAACAAGAGGTTGAAAAAAAGGAAACCGAGAGCGCCCTCTTAGAAATTAAAAGCGCAAAAGAGCGCATGCAAAAAGAAAATATTATTCTAAAAAAAGATGATGAGATTCAGCAAGCAAAGCTTTCCCGACAAAAAAGTATTAAAAACACCATATTATATTCTTTCCTAATTCTTCTTATTCCAGTCATCGGACTATTGATTACATATTATCAAAAACTCCAGGCGCAAAGCGAATTAAACAAAAAACAAAAAGAAATCAGTAAACAAAAAATTACTTCTTTACTAAAAGATCAGGAGCTTAAAGTAATCAAAGCTTCTATAGAAGGGCAAGACAAAGAAAGACAAAGAATTGCTCAGGAATTACACGATGCTATAGGAGGAAATCTTGCTGCTATTAAATTGCAATTAAACAATGGCAATATCATTGAAAACGGACAACCACTTACAACCATAAATACTCAAATTGACGATACTTATGAACAGGTTAGGAATCTATCTCATAACTTGATTCCGAAAAAATTTAGCAGAAATAATTTTTCTGATGTTCTTGAAGAATATTTTAACAATATTGCTGAAGCTAGTGAGTTATATACTTCTTTTGTAGTATATCCAAGAAAAGAAATCGATGAAATTGATGAAAAATTACAAGTAGAGTTATTCAAAATTATACAAGAACTAATTACTAATACCATTAAACATGCTAGAGCGACTTCTATAGAACTTCAAATCAACTTTATAGAAAATGAATTAAGCATTATGTTCGAAGATAATGGGGTTGGTTTTGACACAAAAAGAATTGTTGATGGTATAGGTTTTGAAAACATAAAAAATAGACTAACAAAAATATCAGGTATTTTAAACATAGATTCTCGTATCAAAAGAGGTACCTTGATTCATATCCAAATTCCAACACTAATAAATCACACAAATGAAGTATAATCTAATTATAGTAGACGATCACAAAATGTTCTTAGATGGTTTACTAAGTATTCTTAATGAGGAGAAAGATTACAATATCGTATTAACTGCAAAAGACGGGAAACATATCGCCAAATATCTGGAGATAAATCCTGATGAAAAGATAGATCTTATTATTACAGATATAAGCATGCCAGAATTAGATGGTATTTCTCTAAATAAGATTGTTAAAGACAGAAAAACAAGTATCAAAACTCTTGTTGTAAGCATGCATAATGATGCTGATATGATAGATAATCTTATCGAACATAATGTAGATGGTTATGTACCAAAAAATGCGGAAAAAGAAGAACTTTTAAAAGCTATACAGACCATTTTAAAAGGAGAGAAATATTTCTCAAAAGAAATCAAAGATATTTACTTAGAAAATAAATTTTCAAAGAAAAAGCAAGAAGAGATTAAGTTAACTCAAAGAGAAGTTGATGTTATTACATTAATTGCTCAAGAGTATACAACTCAAGAAATAGCAGACCAATTATTCTTAAGTAAACATACTATAGAAAGTTATAGAAAAAATCTTATTGCCAAACTCAATGTTAGAAATTTAGCTGGGTTGACCAAATATGCTCTAAAGATGAAATACATAAAAGCTTAGTGAAAGTATGCTAATATAATCCGTATTAAGTCCTAGAACTTTGTCAAGAAGTTTTTAGGTGCAATATTCAATTATAATACAGTACCGCTGTAGTGATAGCTAACTACCCCAAAGTTAGTCCACCAGTCATCGATTGAGAAAACAATTTTTACATCTCCAAACAAGTTCGGAGAATTAAACTCTACAATATAATGTGAAAAAATTAGTAAAACTGTAGTATTTGAAGTAATCGAAAATTACAATAGATTTTCCAGTGTATAAAACAGGTTAAATGATATCACTCACTTTGACATTTTTTGAGCTTACACCGCAAAATTATTGGTGGATTCACTCATATCAACCACCATAAACAGTGTTTCTACAGAAAGGGGTCCCCCCTGTTTACAGGGTAATGATTTTCACTAGAAAAGGTGTTTTGCCCAGCACACATAAAACTCATCTTTGTACTGTGATTTTTGGCTAACTAATAATCCTAAAATCATTAAAACATTTACTAACCCTTAAAATTTAAAAATCATGACTTGGGGAATCACATTAATTTTACTAAGTATTATCGCAGTACCATCATTATTATTATCCAAAAAACCTAATGCAAAAGAGCTTTTAGAAAAAATCGAACCTTATCAAGGATGGATCGGTTTAGTATTCTGTTTTTGGGGAGTATGGGGAATTATTTCATCTGTTTTAGGATTATCATGGCTTGCTCATTTTCCAGTACGTTGGGTAACTTATTTAGCAGGTAATATTATTATGGCTGTATTAGGATTTATGCTTGGTTTTGGGATGATTAACAAACTACTTTTATCCAAAAATGAAGCTGCCAAAGAAAAAGCAAATGAGTTAAGAGCAAAATTAGCTCCTAAACAAGGTAAACTAGGGATTCTAGGATTAATCGTGGGTGCCGCAATGATAGTATTATCATTCTTGTCATTCTAATATTTCTTGATTACTAACCTAATTATCTGTAAAAATGAGAACGCTAGTTTTTATATTTCTTATCACCTTTACTTCTATGTTTTCTCAGGGAAACACAGATAGGACAATCACGGTAATAGGAGAAACAAACAAAAAAGTAGAGATTGGTTATTATCATCTTAGCATCTCTTTAAAAGAAGTAGTTTCTGATGGTTATCAACAATTAGAATCAAAAACCTTATCTGAAGTAATACAAATGTATAAGGATCGATTAAAAACCATAAATGTTGATTTTAATGCTTTTCAGAAGAACATTCCACTTCAATTATACTCTTCATATGGAGAGATAAAAGATGCGATGTGTTATAATTATACTACAACTTCTCAAGAAGAAATATTAAATATTATCAAGCAAAGAATGAAGGGTCTTACTCTTGTTCAGGTAGAAACAATAGCAAAAGAGAAATCCAATGATCAATTGGCAATTCTAACTACTGCTGCTATTGAAGATGCCAAGATAAAAGCTAAAAAAATCGCAGATAAGCTTAATAAAAAATTAGGTGATATTATAAAGGTTGAAAACTCTAATGCGGGCATAGAATATGTTAACGTATATGGGTTAGATGAACTTCAAAAATATCAGGTTACAGTAACATTTACAATGAAACAATAAAAGTGTGTCTAACATAAATAAATAACAACAAAAAATTAAAATAATGAAAACAAAGATCTTAATTCTACTAAGTATAATCGCTTTAGGAAGTTCGACTAGCATACAAGCGCAAAAACTAAAAAAGTTTGGAAGCTCAATTGAGAAAAAAATAGGGCCAAAAACCATTAAAGTACCATATACTGATGTAGTATCATACCTTGGATATGCCGCTCCTGGTAATGAAGATGAAGTAAAAGATGGTAAAAAATTCTATTACATCTATGTATGGATTCCGGCTGTAGCTCCAGAACTTGGAGTGAGAATGATGTCTCCAGTAGGTAAAGCAAAAGTAAAAAATGCTATCAAATCAAAAGGATATACAGATAATGCAAAATCTGGGGATTACTTTGATACTTATATTACTCTTGAGCGCTCTGATATTATCAGTAAAGATAATATTAGTCAGGATGCTGTAGATGGTGCTAACTGGGTAACATTAGAAAGAAATGATGATAGTGGCGAAATGCCAAAACAACCTAGCGGAAGCTCATACAACTCTTTGTTAAGGTATAAAAGTGAAGTAAGTGATCCTTTAAAAGCTTTAACTGTTGGGTTATATCGCATTGGTTTCACAACCTATAAAAAAGGAGAAGTAAAAGGTACTTTCCTAGCAGAAGTTGCGGCTCCAATCAAACTACCGGGTGTAGTAATGGCCAAAACCATAGAAGAATTAAAAAAAGGGCTGTAAAACAAAACCAATAATAGACACACCTTAAATAGTTATTCCTATATTTTTTGAATTTAAAAATATAGGAATAACTTCTACAAACCATTCTCTATCAAGAGTAACAGAAAACATACGCTCTACAATAAAATAAAATTGATAAAAATCATATAGAAAGAAGTAGATTTTTAGGGTTTAAAATCTATACTCAGATGACCTGAAATTAGTCAAAATCCCATAACATGTTAGTATAATTATGATGAAATCAGGTCATCTTCTAACAATTTAATACCAGGAAGTATATGCTTTTTTTGCAGATAGATATCAATATCATTTTTTGGGAATACCCATTTTCCTAATCTGGATGACCAAGATAGAAGGTAATATAGCCGGTTTTATCTATTTGCCTATATCTATTTTTTTTTACCGTAGTTGTGGGAACAATCTTCCTGATAAGAATTACATTAATCTGGTCATATCTTAAAAAAATCATTATATCTTAATTCAGCATATCAAAAAATTTCTTAATCATGACACTAAATATTACCTCATCTATAGAATCTCAGCTTAAAAAAATCATTGATCGGGCTATTGAATCTGAAAAAATCAATACGGATACCTTGCGAATGATTATTATTTCACCTAATGAAACTTTTGACTCTCTTAAAGTCACTTATAATAACAGTTGGGACGAATACTACTATGAATCCGAATACAATGATGCAGGTGAAATAGGTGTTATTTCTATTAGCGAATGGTTAGATATTGCTGATGCTACTTTTGAAAACAGAAAACAAATAGATCCTAATTATATTAATAAAGCCAAAGAGTACAATCATAAATATCATAAACTAAAACCTGTTTTATCTTTTAATCATATTCAGGAAGAGTTATACAAGAGTTATTTAATATGCTTAAGAGAAAAGCTTTTAGAGCAAATTAATACGGCTATTTGTAATGTAGCTATATCATATTCTCCAGATGTATTTCACCATTTAGTAGGTTTTATACTACATAATGTTGTTTTTAATCGTAACTCTAATGAAGACAATAGAGTTATTGCCTTTAATCATCCAAATGGTTCAGGTCCTTTTTATAATGTAAGATTAACATTACCTAACTTTAAAATTTCTTATCCCTTTCTGAAATTTTATAAAACTGGTTTTAATTTATTTTATCCAAAAAGCAATATTTATGAAGGTTCAGAAGAAGAAAGCAATATTTATACGTATGATATAAAAGATTTCAATTATAGTTATATAAAATCAAAACGCAGAGAAAAAGCAATATTTAGGTTACATGATGAATTTGAAGATTGGAATCTTGGTGGCGGACATATAGAAGAGGAAGAAGGTGATCTATCAGAAGAAGCTTTTTTTAATGCTTATGATACGTTCTTAGAACAATTTCCTGATAAGGTCCTTGACGTTGATAATATTCCAAATCCTATTGAAAACGAAACTGCTTTTCAAACATGGTTAGATATCATTATTAATAACAATTTGGCTATAACCTATGAGCATAAAGAGCTTATTTACGGTTATAGTGAAGAGGCTTATAAAAAAGCAATTCAATTATTTCCTGTAACTCATAAAAGTTATGAAGGCTTTAAAAAATACCTGTCTTCAAAATTTTATTCTCAAAACAGATATGATGAATCACTGGAAATTCTGAATACAATCAAAAACCCTTCTGATCATGAAAAAACACATATTCTTGAAATCTTATATTTCCTTAACCATAAAGAAGAATTTGAACATATTTATAATGGACTAGAAAATAAGAGTGCCAAGAGCGATGTCTTATTTATTAAATGGTTATTTGATATCCGAGAATTAAATAACGATTCACAGAAAATTTTAGAATTAGAAAAGGAGATCACAGTGTTTCTCGATAGCAAAATAAATTATGATACTGCTAATAGAGCCCGGTTAGCACTAATGAAAATTTATACCGTTCTAAATGATGATCAAAAAGCGACGTATTTGTTTACCAGATTAGATCATCCTTCTGATCATTTAATTCAATTATTTTTAAAAGAGTTTTCTGATGTTCCATATTTGATTGATGCGCATAAAAGTTATCTTTCTAAAGAACAGAAAAAAAAGGATTTCGCCACTTGGGTAGAAGAATCCTCTTTAATTATTCCAGAAACTGAAAAATCAGAGGTTGAAACAACTCCTTATGAGGATTGTTATTACATGACTCACAAGATTAAAGATGTTAATCTACAATGGGCTGTTCCTATCCATAACGATAAATTCGTTGCTGTTAATGATGATAAACAGCTTTATCTGGGAGAAATCACAAGTTCCTATGAAGTAACTAAACACGATAGTCTACAACTTGATAAAGACAATACATATAAATTCTTTTATGAGAATGAAATTATCTATGTAGCAGATTACAATAACGGAATTACACAATATAGAATTCAGGAAAACGCAATCATTAAACTTGAAGGAGTTATTAAAAACCAAAACGTTCTATCTAAATACAAAAGTATTACGGTATCTGATGGGCATTTATATGCTTGCAACAATGAATACTTAGAAATTTTTGATCTTTCAACAAAAGAACTTATCTCATCAGAACTTTTTATTGATAGTGGTTTTAGTTTACATGTCTATCAAAATATATTGGTGGTAGAGCCTAGTTCAAGGTTACTTGTTTTAATTGATATCAACGACAAAAGTAACCCGACATATGTATCTTCTATTAAAGATAATCATACCTATAGCAATAATCATATAGCATTTATTGATAACTATTTAATAGGAGGAACTATCATAGAAATTAGTAATCCTAAATCTCCTAAATATATTTGTCATACAAGGGATGAAGTAGCGCCGATCTATTATTTTTCAGAAAAACCCAAAGTACCATTATACAGTACAGGAGGCGAATATCTTTTTAAAACTATATCTGAAGATCATAATAACATCTCCTCCATTAATTGGTTAGAAAGTATCAATAAAGAAAACCTATATTATGAGCCTTTAACCAGTAACCTGGCTACCATATATGATAATGATACGGTTATAGGTTTTACTCCTTATAATATATGCATTCTTAAAAAAGGTAAAAACCCAAAATTCAAAAAACAACAGTTTGATATCCAACCAATTTTAAAAAAAATGTCCTCGGAGTGTTTTGAATATTTGGTAAATAACCATCCTGATTTTAAACTAGGCAAAATCGTTTTTGAACATAAACCAGATTATGGAGTTATTTCTCTTTCATTTCAGGAATGTTCCAGTTTTGTAAATAATATTAACATTTTTGATGAACCAAAACTTCCTGTAATACAAAGCAATTTTAGTATTTATAGTTATTTCCGGGATGTTGAGGATGTGGATTATGATACGCTCACTATGGAAATGCAGTTTGATCTTCATCCAATTGTAGAAGAACTCATTATAGATCCGAGATTTGATAATATTGCCTCAAAATATGTGGCGGTAATCGTAAATAATGAATCCAGATATTTACATTATCCTAATAACATTTGGAAACCTTATAGAGAACAAATCATATCAAAAGATCCTGAAACTGTTGAAAATATCTTACTAAGTGAAAATGATAATCTCCTCAAGAAATTATCAAAAAGAATGGCCTCAGAACAAAATATTCCAGATGAGTTAATTCGTATTTTAAATTTAAAACCTGGTAAAGAACAAGCTAAACTTAATAGTAAAGTCATTTCTAATGAATCTATACAAAAAAGTAAAGCTACATATATCAGAGGTCCTCTTTTTAATAAAACCGAAAAGGAAGAAAGCCTTGATATTAAAAAACTAAAAAAAGAAGCTTTTAGAGTATTATCATCTCATCCAGATAGAAAATTCTTTAGAGATATTATTTTTAATGGAGCCAAGTATGGCATACCGAAACCTGTTTTAAGTGAAATCCCGGATCAACCTAATATAAAACCAGCATATATTTCGATTTTGGTAAATAATTGGTATGGGTTATGGGATGAATTTTCTGAAGATCCAAAAATAAAACCTTTCTTGATCAGCGTTATAGACAAGATCGAAGACACCCATTTAAAGATCAAATTAGCCTATCGATATGAGTTATACACACACGCTTCTATCCAGGAATACATACAAAACTTATTAACCGACAAATACTACATTCTTGACTATCATCACTACATAGGGGATGATTCAAACGGAAGTGTTAATATTTCTAAACTACCTGTTGACGTCATCAAACCTTTTGAAGAACAATTGTTACAACTACATCAACAATATAAAACAGAAATAGATGAAGATCAAAAATACCGTATTAATAATATGATCACTCCAATCTGTGGTATGCTTAATAAATTAGGTCATGAAGTTTTTCCAGAAAAACTAATGTCAAAAGTAGAATCAGAGAGAAGATATCTTGAAGAATATGAGGATAATATGTTTGGAGAAGATCTTGATGACTATGAAAGTGAAAATGCTTTCTTATTAAAATTATACAGAAGTCAAAAAGTTAATCAGATTTTAAAAAGCTTCGAAACCGATAAAGAAAACCCTGTATGGAACAATAATATATCTCCAGAGCCATATAAAAAGTCATGGTATAAGACTATTGATCAACTTATAGACAAGGGTACAGAAATTTATGGTGATGATTTTAAGAATATATTCATATCACGTTTATCAACTAATATTCCTAAGGACGATAATTATGAAAACGATAGATTAATTGCTTATAATTTTATCAATTATACTTATAAACGTATCCAGAAAAAACCTGAATTGGCAAGTCTTGCAGAAATTCTGGTTACAACCATAAATCAGAATAAAGATAAATTTTCGCAAGATATTGATCTATACAAAATCAAAGAAAAAAGTAAATATGCTCTGCTACAAGCTGCATGGAATGATCTTAAGAACAAAGAATGGGACCTGGCAGAACAGAAAGGAGATGCTATTATCCAAATGGATTCTCAATTTGGTCAGGTATATTTTCTAAAAGCACGATTACTATGGTTAAAAGAAGGAATTCCTGCATATCTGGATCGTGAACAAGAGTTTATTGATAAAGCCTCTCATGATGCGGCAGCTTTAGCAAGATTATATAACCTAACAGGTTGTGCATTAGATATTCAAAAAAAATATAAAGAAGCATTACCTTATTTTAAAAATGCAGCTCTTACCGCCACCAATGAACCTATGTATTTGGCAAATATTGCAGAAATTTATTACAAGCTCAAAAATCCAAAAGAAGCTTTGAACTATGTTAAAAAAGCAAAGCAGAATGGACAGGCTTCAGAAATGATAGATGAGATTATTAAAAACAAAGGAATTATTAATCCCAAAGAACATGAAGACAACAACTAATGTTATAATAATTCTACTGCTTTTTCAGATGACAAATGCTCAAAATTCAGATACACAGAAACAGATTAAAAATCTAGTCGATACAGGACGAGATCATATCATCCAAATAGCACTAGATGAGATACAGCCCAAAGACAGAGCAAAACTAACTCAAGAAGATTTTCATTTTATAAAAGTCATGGTTAGTGACAAGAGAATCATGGTTTATTTTGGATATAATGTAATCTATGTTCCTAAAAACATAAGTGTTTATACAGATATAACTGTCGAATTACCTTCAAGAACTATTTCTATGAGTAATGCTGGTAGTGGATCAAAAAGTTCGTTTTTTGTTTCTACTCCCGAAAACAAAAAAATTATAGATTTTATTCTAAATGCTATTGGTACTGACAAAAGCATTCTTAAAAAAGGGAATCGATGGTCTTTGCAAATGATTATATATGAAGAAGACACAACCTACACGGTAGATACTTCCTCTAGAGATCCCTATCTGGGCGGCGGTTTTTCTAAAGAAGAAATACATAAGGAAACTGGCGAAATTCTATCAACATTGAGCGGACATTATGAACCAGCTCCTATAATTCCTGGAACAGAAGAAGAGAAGTTTATTGAAATAACAAATTAAAAAACTATTTATAATTATGATCAATATCTGGAATCCTCTTATTGGAGGTCAAGAGAAAAAAGAAGCTATTTCAAAACATTTAAGTTTTTTGTGCAAAAACGAAGATGATATAAAAGCTCTTCATAAAATTATGAATCAATTTATAAAAGCAACAGCAGATAACGATCGCTTATTACTCACGTTTCAACACGCACTATATGATGATGATGAAGTAATTATAGAATGTCTTGCCCCTTTTACTGGTGATCAAGGTCCTAAATCCTGGGTAGAAGTTGCCAATATACATAATGGAATCTTCTGGGAATCTCTTGGTGGTGGCTATATTGGTTTTAATGGTCTACAAGAAAAAGGATACGCTATCGATCAAAGCTGGGAATATGAAGCTTTAGAAGAAGCTGAAGAAGAGAATAGTGAATTCATTGAATCTCTTACAAAACATGGGTATGGTACCGAAGATACCGAAGGTATTATCGATTATGGGCAAAACTGGGTTATTGCACATCCCGGAAAGATGAATCAATTAAATGAACCTACCTTATATTTTGTATCTTATGGAGATTGTGAAGCGGTTTTAATCCAAAAGGCACAGAATATGACTATGGGCCAGGTTTTACTTAGAATGATAGCAGCATATATTCTGGATGAAGACTATTTTTCTGAAATTTATAATTAGGCACGCCTGTTACTCTTATGTTCTAATGATATTATAGTTTTCATTTTTTCTACGATGTTGTAAGCAGCAGGACAAATCGCAACATTATGCATTGTTATATCAGATATCTGATGAAATTTTTTACGATCAGTATGCGGGTATTCTCTACATCCTTTTGGGCGCACATCGTAGATCAAACAATAATTATCTGCTGCCAAAAAAGCACAAGGAGTTTCTTGTAAAACAAAATCCCCATCTTCATCTTTTTTTAGATATTGTTCTTCAAACTGATGTGATTTCATTTTCATATGCTTTGCTATTCGATCTACATCCTTATCCGTAAATAAAGGTCCAGTTGTTTTACAGCAATTGGCACACTCCAGACAATCTGTATTTCTAAACTCTTCCTCATGTAAATCCTGCATCACTAAATCCAGATTCTTAGGTGGTTTCTTTTTAAGCTTAGTAAAGAACTTTTTGTTCTCGTTATGCTTATCTTTGGCGAGTTTTGGCAATTGATCTATAAATTCTTGCATGTGGCAAAAGTAGTATTTAAAGTACGAAGTAAAAAGTACTAGCCTTAAGACAATACATTAAAAACAAGATTAATTATATCTTATCATAATGAATAAGGACATTTTTGGAATAGCAATACAAGATTTTTACAACAATAATCACCCTACAGATATTACTGTGCAAGCTCCTGACTTTGATGATGACATCATTCCTGTTTCTTACCTTTTCAGAACATATTCAGAAATGCCTAAGATCGAGCAAAAAGCGTTGGATCTTTCTTCTGGAAAAACCCTTGATGTTGGATGCGGCGCTGGTAGTCATAGCCTATATTTACAAGATAAAAAAAACCTGGATGTAACTGCAATCGATATTTCTGAAGGCGCTATTGATATTTGTACAAAAAGAGGGATTCATAATACCTTGGTTAAAAATATCTTTGATTTTAATCACCAACAATACGATACAATTCTTCTTTTAATGAATGGAAGTGGAATCATAGGTAAATTAAATCAAATTGACAGGTTTTTTTCACACCTTAAAACACTCTTACTACCAAACGGGCAGATCCTTATAGATTCTTCAGATATTTCTTATTTATTTACCGATGATGATGGAGGTTTTTGGGTAGATGCATCATCCGGATATTATGGTGAGATGCAATACAGACTAAGTTATAAAAACCAAAAATCAGATTGGTTTGATTGGTTATATATAGACTACAACACACTTCAAAATGCAGCAAATGCTAATGGTTTAATTTGTGAGTTAATTCTTGAAGGAGAACATCATGATTTTTTGGCTAGACTTACACGGCAATAAAACTCGTCTATTTGTAGTTTAATATATTATTGATGGTATGATCTTTGATGCATGAAAACAAGTTTCTGACAAATAAATACTCGGGAATAAACTAACTATTTTCTAAAAATAAATTTATGCAAATCACCAAACTGCTGAGCGTATTGATATTTACCTCTTTAGTATTAGTAGGTTGTTCTAATGATGACGATGCTGATACTATAGACCCTCAACAAGTAGCAAATAGACAACCTTTAGGAAGTTCTGCCAATGATTTGTTAAGTGATAATAATTTTAAAGGATTAACTATAGAAATGATCTCGGTTCAAGGTTTTGAACCAACAACCACTGCCGTAAATGCATTTAAAAACTTTCTTGAAGATCGTCTTTTTAAACCTGATGGTATAACGATTAATCAACGATCTGTAACGTCTTCTAATCGAGCTCCTTTTACTATAGAAGAAATTTCACAAATTGAAACTGATGTGAGAACGACTTTTAATCAAGGAGATGAGATTACTGTCTATATATATTTTGCTGATGGTAGCAACGACGGTGATACGAATACCAGGGTTACATTAGGTAGTGCATATCAAAATACGTCTATTGTTATTTATGAAGGCACGCTACGTAATTTAAGTAGTCGTCCTAATGCTCCTATGCTATCGACTATAGAAGCAGCAACTCTCAATCATGAATTCGCACACCTTTTAGGTTTAGTAAATATAGGTACTCAATTACAATCTCAGCATGAGGATACAGAATCCAGAGGGCATTGTAATGTACAAAGTTGTTTGATGGAAGCAGCAATCGAATTTGGTTCTGGTATGATGGATATGTTGGGTAATGGAGTTCCAGCACTTGATCCACTTTGTATAGCAGATTTACAAGCAAACGGAGGAAAGTAAGTTCTTTCATGAAGTACTGTTATACAACAGATTGGCACTAACTACTTCTAAAAACCACTATTATTAAGAATCACACCTCCCTCCTGTTTATCTTAATTATTCTTGGTTACCATCTCATTGGTAGCTAATGTTGCTAATGAAAATGCACCAATTGCCATAACAATATCTCGAACCGCAACATCAATAAATTTACCACTAAATAATAAGGTTAATGCGATTGCTAATAACCACCCCATAACTACATATCCTCCTATTTTAGGTCGGATAAGTACCATAATCCCTGCTATTATTTCAATAACACCTACGATCGCCATAAAAATTGAAGGTTTAAACGGAAGTAAATCAATTAATCCCGATGACATGTATTGGCTCCAATCTGTCAAAATATTTATAAACTTATCTAATCCCGCCACTATAGGAACAAGTCCATAGGTATATTTTAATACTGTAAAAACTGTTTTAGTATTCGAATCCATTATTTTAAGTATTTTTAGTTATTCGGTATTTAGATAAAAAAAGAAAGATTTGGTTACAGAACTTTGTAACTTTTTGATGTCTTTTTAATCTAAGAACTAAACAAACGTTATGGATCCCATTAAAATTAACGATTACAAAACTTTTAAAATATCAGATACGGATGTGATAACTCGAATTCTTTCTGGTGAAAAAGAATTGTATGAAATTTTACTCAGAAGAAATAACCAGAAACTATATCGAGTTATACGAAGTTATATTTCTGATCAAAGTGAAATCGAAGATCTTATGCAAAATACATATCTGAAAGCCTATGAAAAATTGTATCAGTTTAAATCCAATTCACAATTTTCGACCTGGTTGATTCGAATAGGTATTAATGAAACCTTAGCTCGATTAAAAACCAAAGGAAAATACCTTGATCTACAAATATCGGAAACTGCAACTTCTAATGATTTCATATTAGAGATTCCAGATACTGAACAAGTAAACCCTGAAAAGAAAATGATACGACAAGAAGCAAAACAAGTATTAGAAGATGCTATTGATCGATTAGATATTAAATATAAATCAGTATACATGCTTCGCGAAATTGAAGGTATGAGCATCGCAGAAGTTGCAGATTGTCTATCATTAACCACATCGAATGTAAAAGTACGTATTCATCGTGCAAAAGAAATGATCAGAGAAGAGCTATATGAACTTTCTCTTCATACCGATGTTTTCGAATTTGGTTTTAGTAAATGTGACAAACTAGTAGAAAAAGTAATGACCAGAATCTAATCTCTAAATCTTTTTCTTTTAGATGATTAATCTATAGACCTATATAAATATTTTTTATCTAGTAGTTATTAATACACTTTCTCTCCATTAACATAGGTAGCGTTTACTTTTATATTTGGAATTTTATCTTCCTCAATCTCCATAATATTATCTTCAAGAATCACAAAATCGGCAAATTTACCTACAGAGATACTTCCTTTTTCTAATTCTTCAAAGTTGCTATAAGCAGCCCAAATAGTCATCCCTTTGAGTGCTTCTTCTCTTGTTAAAGCATCTTTTTTCTGAAATCCTCCATCAGGGTATTGTTTTAAATCTTTACGTGCAACCGCTGCATAAAAAGTATAAAAAGGACTCACGTGCTCTACTGGATAATCAGTACCTAATGCCAATTTACCTGTTTTTTCTAATAACTTCTTATACGCATAAGCTCCTTTAATTCTTTCTTCTCCCAATCGTTCATCTGCCCAATACATATCACTAGTTGCATGTGTTGGTTGTACACTCATAACCAGATTGTCATTAAGCATTTCAAACTCTTCTGGAGCAACTACCTGCGCATGTTCTACTCGCCATCTACGATCAGATTTGTTCTTTAATACATCATAATATGTTTTGATCACAACCGCATTGGCAGAATCTCCAATTGCATGAGTATTCATCTGAAACGGTGAACCTGCTAGTCGTTTGGCTAAAGCTTTAAATTTTGAATTACTAATCACCATAGCACCATAGTGGTTTTCTTTATCTGTATAAGGTTGCTTTAATGTTGCTCCTCTGGAACCTAAAGCTCCATCTGCATAGACTTTAAAAGAAGAAACATTTAATCTTTCAGTCTTATGAACACCTTTCTCGAGATAATGATCAACATATTCTGGAACATTACTAACCATAGCATATATCCTGATCTTAAGTTTATCCTCTTTTTGTAAACTATCTATTAACGAGATCACCTGTGGACTTAATCCTGCATCATCCACAGTGGTCAATCCATAGCTAAAATTTATAGATTCAGCATTACGTAAAGCCCAACTTTGATCAGAAACAGTAGGCTTCGGAAAAACAGCCTCCATTGGCTCCATGGCATTGTCAATTAAAACTCCTGTTAATTTTCCCTTATTCTTGATAATCTCTCCTCCAGATACCTTTGTTTTAGCAGTAATTTTGGTAAGGTCTAAAGCTGCTTGATTTACAAGCATTGCATGACCATCTACTCTGGTTACTGCAACTGGTGTATTAGGAAAGATGCTATCTAATTTTTCTTTAGTAGGGAACTCCTTTATTTCCCAATCATTTTGATCCCAACCTCTACCAGTAATAAAAGAAAGTTTTTTCTCTTTTTGAAAAGTTATAATACGCTCCAATACCTCATCATAGCTATTCGTTCCCACAAGATTTACCTGACGTTGTTGTAACCCCAATCCATAAAAATGACAATGAGCATCTATCAAACCAGGAATAATTGTTTTACCTTTTGCATCAACCAATTCTTCAAATGTATAAGAATCTGTTAGTTTTTCTGTAGATCCAATTGCTAGAAATTTTCCGTCTTTAATTGCAAAAGCTTGCGCTTTTTGTTGAGTATCATCAACGGTATATACATTTGCATTAAAGACCAATAAATCAGCAGGTTGTTTTTGTTTTTGACAAGAAATTAGCAATAAAACACTAAGTAATAACAAATAGAATTTTTGCATGATATAGTTAAGTTTGATGTGTATAGTGGTTAAAAGTAAGGATAAATATTCTCTATTCATATAAGGCGACGACCATATTAACACATATTTCACCTTCTTTCTTTCTTTAAATTAATCAATAAAAAAGAATACAAATAAATAGATAGTTTGGGTCTTAAAACTGAACAATTCGTATATACTGACCAACATCTAACTAGTTTAGTTATAATTAAAACTAATTTGCTACGACTAAACGTATAATTCTACAATCTGACAAGAAGTTATAAATCAAACAAACTGATTATTTCTGTAAGGGCAAACTAAACTAGCAAAAAATGAATCAACATAAGGTCTTAAAAACTCCATTAGTAATTCTTGTCTTGATAATAACACTATCAGGTTGTAAAATGGCAGATTTAAGAACATCTGCTGTCACTAACTCAACACCCAATCGAGAACCTAAAGCTATTGCCTTAATAAACAAAGTTATTGCTAATCAAAATTTAGATGTTTTAAGTAATTCAAAAACGTATTCTTATAAAGCCATTCATAATTGGAAAGGAATAATGGCACTCTTCAATCCATTTCCAAAAGATAATAAATTGATGGAAATGAAGTTTAGACCAAATTCGTTTGATGCACAGTTTCGTTATATTAAAGGTCGAGATTCAATAAAACGTGGAGTACAATCCTTCAAGTATTATACTATAGATTATGATGGTAATTTACAATTCAAAAATAAGCCATCAATGACGTTCACTTTGCCTGCGGTGCAATATCTTTTTGAACTTCCTTTACGATTAAAAGATGCCCCTATTTTAAAATATGCTGGGAGTACAACATTTGAAGACAATCTGTATGATTTAGTATTTGCAACCTGGGAATCTACAGAACCAAATTCAGAATATGATCAATATTTACTTTATATATCTAGAAAAACCGGACACCTAGCTTTTGCCAGTTATACCGTAAGAGATACATATCTGCCCTCTCCAAATAATATTTATGGCTCTATCAGGTATGAAAACATAACAGAAAACATAGATGGTATCCGATATCCTTCTACACTTATTATACAAATAAATAAGTTAAAGAAAAAAAGTCGATGGACTCAAAAAATATCTATTTCTGATTTGAAACTAAACAATTTTGATGCTTCAAATCTATATCCAGATAAAACTCTGAAATTTTTAGGTGATTCAAAGAATTAATTGAAACGGTAAAAAAATATTTGCGTAACCGAATGATTACATATATATTTGTAACCAATCAGTTACATATTAATATGAGAAGAGATGTATTTCAAGCAATTGCCGATCCGATCAGAAGAGATATTATCGAATTACTTGCAAATGATACATTAACGGTAAATGCAATAGCTGAAAATTTTGAAATCAGTCGGCCGGCAATTTCAAAACATTTAAAAATCCTTAAAGAATGTGGTATAATATCCCTTAATAAACAGGGAAGGGAACAATTATGCAAAATTGAACCTAAAAGTCTAATTCCTGCTTTTTTGTGGATGGAACAATATCAAAACTTATGGGAAGACAAACTGGATTCTTTTGAAAATTACTTAATGAAGTTACAAGCAAAAAATAAAAACGATGAATAAAACTAACGACGCAAAAAATCGCACATTAACATTAGAAAGAACTTTTGATGCCCCAATTAAATTAGTCTGGGAAGCCTGGACTCAACCTGAGCATATTGCCGGGTGGTGGGGTCCAAAAGGAATGACCACAAAAGTAATTCTACACGATTTTAAAGTAGGTGGCCAATGGAAATATAGTATGCTTATGCCTGATGGTAATGAGTTTATTGCAGATGGTATCTATTCAGAAATTGTAGAATTGAAAAAAATAATTAGTTCTGCAAATTTCAAACCGATGACAGAAGGGGTAGAAATACAAGCTTTATTTGAAGAAAATGGAGATAAAACTAATTTTATCTTTAATGTTGTACACCCAACAGAAGAATATTGCAGACAACAAGAAAAAATGGGCTTTATGAATGGCTGGGGCTCTGTTTTTGACAGATTAGCAGAATATACTAACCTATTAGTTAAATAAAAACATTACCTACTTATGCATATAAAGAATGTATTATTAGTATTCTTAATTCTTTTTGTAGTTACAGCCTGCAAAAATCAAGATCAAAATGCAACTCAATCAAATATGTTTCTTACTGATAAAATTCCAGGAGATACACCTATTCCATTTAAACCAGAATTGGTTACTAGTAATAAATTGGTTCATAGAGGTATTTTCTCTACCGATATGGAAACATACTATTTTACTATTTCAAATACAGATTTTTCAAGTTTTGATGTAAAAATGTCTAGAAAAAAAGAAGGCGTATGGTCTACACCTGTAAATGCTTTTTTTAACAGTACGTATAATGAGCACGGAATGAGTTTCTCTCCAGATGGTAATACGTTGGTTTTTGCTTCGACAAGATCCGTTGATACAGAAGAAGTTTCTGACACCTGGCATCTCTGGAAATCTCAAAAACAGAATGGAAAATGGAGCGAACCTCAATTTATTGACATTCCTAATCTACGAGATAAATTAATGTCTCACCCTACATTGACTAATGATGGAATTCTTTATTTTCATTCAAGTAATATTGATTATTCAAATATGGAAATCTGGTACGCAACATTAGAAAATGATCAATATCTTCCTGCTAAAAAATTACAATTAAATATCAATCAAGCAAAAGGTTATTGTACTCCATACATTTCAGCAGATGGGGAACATTTGATTTTTGCAGTAATCAAAGAACATCTAGAACTAAATATTTCTCATAAAACAGGAGTTAATGAATGGTCAACACCTATAATAATACCCGAGTATATAAATCATAACGGACAAGGAAATCCTTATCTAACTCCAGATGGTAAGTTTCTTTTTTACGCAACAGAAGATGTAAACAAAGAAAACACCTGGCACATAAATTGGGTAAGTACAAAGTCCTTTATTAATAAATAGAATTTCTATTCTTTAAACTATAAAGTAAAGCACCTTTTAATCAAAGAGGTGCTTTTTTATTGACCTATCTCCTGATTCAACAAAACACTATGAATAAAAAACTCACTTTTTATCATATCAAAAAAACAACTTCTATATATTTGAATAACTAAAACCTAAACCATACATACTCTCATCAGTATGTTATATTAAAACTGAAACATACATGAAGTTTTTATTTTTCTTACCAGCCTTCCTCCTATTATCGTGTAACTCTCCAAAAAAAACTGATAATCAAAATAATAGCAAACAAAAAGCCATTGAAGTATTACAAAGAAATATTGGTGCAGAAAATCTGAAAAACTTTGAATTTTCTTTGAATCCAGATGATGAACCATTAGATCATTATGAGATAAAAAAAGTAGATAATAAAATTAAGATAACCGCAAATACTCCGGTTGCATTGTGCAGAGGAACTTATGATTATTTAAAAAGTCACTGTAACAGTATCATAAGCTGGTCTGGCTCTAACATTATCGTTCCTGAAGAGCTTCCTGCAGTTGATAAAAAAGTAAAAACACCATATCAATTTAGATATTATTTTAATGTAGTCACTCACGGATACACAACTGCCTATTGGGATTGGGAACGATGGGAAAAAGAAATCGATTGGATGGCCATACACGGGATCAATATGCCATTGATTGGTGGAGCGCACGAAGCCATTTTATATCGTGTATTTGAAAAATTAGGACTAACCGAAGAAGAGATTAATGAGTATTTTTCAGGCCCAGCTCATTTTCCTTGGAATAGAATGGGGAACTTAAATGGATGGGATGGTCCAATACCACCTTCTTACTTTCAAAAACAAATAACACTCACTCATCAATTGTTAGATAGAATGGAATTACTCGAAATCAAACCTATCATTCATGCATTTGCTGGTTTTGTTCCTAAAGGGATTACAAGAGTATATCCCAATGCTAATGTTAGAGAATTAGGATGGGGCGGAGGATTACCACAAAAAAACAATGGATTTATTTTATCCCCAAATAGTAAGTTATTTACTGATATTGGAACTTTATATATCCAGGAATGGGAAAAAGAATTTGGGAAAGGAGAATATTACTTAGCAGATAGTTTTAATGAAATGGATGCTCCCCTTTCAGAAAACCATGAGGAAGCTTTAATCGAATTAGCAGGATATGGCGCTTCGGTATATCAATCCATCAAAGATGCAAATCCAGAAGCAACCTGGGTAATGCAAGGGTGGACTTTTCCTTACCATAGAGGAAAAGATGGTAAACGATTCTGGACTCCTGAGCGACTTAATTCATTAGTTTCAAAAGTTCCTGATGATAAATTATTAATTCTCGATTTGGCCAATGAATACAACCACGTATTTTGGAAAATACAACCATCCTGGAAAATGTATGATGGATTCTTTGGGAAAAAATGGATTTATTCTTTTATCCCCAATATGGGTGGCAAAGTTCCGTTAAACGGAAAATTAGATGTTTATGCAAGTATCTCTTTTGATGCTTTACATTATAAAAACAAAAGGAATCTGGTTGGTTTTGGCTTTGCACCAGAAGGAATAGAAAACAATGAAATCATTTATGAATTACTATCTGATGTCGCCTGGGAAACAGAAAAAATAGATATTCATCAATGGATTCAAAACTATTCTATCCAACGCTATGGTACTTTTCCTAAAAATATGAAGAAAGCCTTTGATCTCTTAAATCAGTCTGCTTTTGGATCATTTACAGATCACCCTATGCATCGTTATCAATTTAGACCTTACCCTAAACCAGAAGGTGTAGAAGATCATGCTACGGTTCATACCTCCGAAACTTTTAAAGAAGCGGTAGGAGCATTTTTAAGCTCTGCACCAGAATTAAAAGAAAGTAAACTGTATACTGCTGATGCTATCGAAATGGTTGTTCAGTATTTAGGTTTAGAGGTGGATCAACAACTTTTATCTTTTCTCGAATCCAAAGAAAAGAATGATACAAATAGGCTGGATGAAATTATGGAAACACTTTTAGTTATGGATAGACTATTGGCTTCTCATCCTAACCATAACTTACAAAAATGGGTAGATTTTGCTAGAAAATGGGGAGATACTCAAGAAGAAAAAAAGTATTATGAATCTAATGCTAAAAGACTTATCACAACCTGGGGAGGAGATCCTGTAAATGACTATTCTGGAAGAGTATGGACTGGTTTGATCAGAGATTATTATGTGCCTCGTTGGGTTAATTATCACAAAGATACTTCTGATAACAAAAAACAACATATGAGAGATTGGGAAGAAAAATGGATCATGACAGAAGGAGTATCAAAGATGGATCCTTACCCGGATCCTTTGGCTATAGCTCAGAAGATGTATGATAAATATAGAAAACGAAAAGAATAAATTTATTAAGCTTTAATATTTTCAAAAAAAGAATCAATTCTAAACTTTTGTTTTAATCAGAAAAAAATGCAGAAAAAAATTTTAGAAACAGAACGACTTTTACTTCAAGAATTTACTATAAATGATGTAGATTTTGTTTTTGAACTTGTAAACTCTCCTAAATGGATTGAGTTTATTGGTGATAAAGGTATTAGAACTCAAGAAGATGCTATTAATTACATAAAAAATAACCTTATAAAAAGTTATGAGATCAATGGTTATGGTCTTTGGCTGGTACTATTAAAACAAACTAATACTCCTATCGGGATGTGTGGATTAGTCAATAGAGATACTTTGGAAGATATCGATATAGGATTTGCAATGCTTCCAGAATATATAGGTGCAGGTTATGGGTTTGAAATAGCAAATGCAACAATGAATTATGCAAAACATCATCTTAATCTCAATAAAATTGTAGCTATTACTGATGTTAACAATACAGCTTCGATAAAACTTGTTAATAAAATTGGGCTTCAATTTGAAAAAACTGTGAAATTATCAGAAGACGATAGTGTACTTCTCTTCTCTCCTCCGTCTAATAAAAAAGATAAAGAAGAAATTGATCTTCTATCAACCAGTTTTTTTGACCTCTTCACCAATGCTAATGGTGCAGCTCCCAACTTAAAGAATATAAAAGACCTATTCATTTCTAACGGGATGATTATAAAAAACACTGAAGGAAATCCTGAAATATATAATTTAGAAGAATTTATTACTCCTAGAGAAAAAATCTTAAATGATGGAACACTTATAGATTTTAAAGAAAGTGAAATTTCGCATACCACTGAGATATTTCAAAATATAGCACATCGATTTAGTCTATATAAAAAATCGGGGAAACTAAATGGTGTAGATTTTGAATCCAAAGGTGTAAAAACAATTCAGTTTATTAAAGTTGACAATACATGGAAAATTACCTCTGTTGCCTGGAGTGACGAGAATTAATTTTTTATAAGATAGTTAACACCACATATAATTTAATGAGTGAAATAATTGATTTAAGCCAGGAGATCTATGAAGGGATGCCCGTATATAAAAGTCTCCCGCAAGTTAAGATGAGTATTCATAACACTCATGAAGAATGGGATGGGGTTGAAAATCCTATTACCTCAACACCCAGTGTATACAAAATAGAAATGGGAGAACACACAGGTACTCATGTAGATGCTATAAATCATATGGCAAAAGAGTATAAAGAACAATCAATTGATATAATGCCACTTTCTATGTTTTATACAGAAGGAATTTGTCTTGATTTTTCGTATAAAAGCCTGAAAGAACTTATTACTAGTACAGAAATTAAACAAGCATGTAATAAGGCTAATCTTAAAATAAAAAAAGGAGATACTATACTATTATATACTAATCATTACAGGAAATATTTCACTACCGAAAATTGGGGTAATGGACCAGGAATAACTGCTGAAGCCACTCGCTGGTTAGGGCAAAAAGAAATATCAGCTTTTGGCGTTGAAACCATGTCTCCAGGAGTTCCCGGAGTTTCTAATAAAGAAGTACATAAAATATGTGGAGAATTAAATTTCACACATTATGAAAATATGATCAACTTGCATCTTTTGATTGGAAGAGGGCGATTTCGGTTTATAGGATTACCATTAAAAATAAGAGGAGGAACTGGTTCTCCTGTAAGAGCAATTGCCGTATTCGAGGATTAAAGACTATAATCCGTAGCTCGTTATATAAAAATATAGAATTCTCATAAAACTATTGACATAGGGTTGTCACCACCCTCTTTTACTTTTGTCATATAATAATTATTAACTCATGGCAGAATTACTTAAGAACATATACAACGATCATTTTTTTAAACAATTTACGGAGGTTATTAAAAAGGTAATTCCAGACTTTAACTCCTCTTCTTTTATTAATACTATTCATGATGGTGAATGGAAAAATAGGGAGCTTAAACAAAGAATGCGACATATATCCATTACTTTAAAAAATCATTTGCCCTCAAACTATAGTCAAAATGTAAAGACTATCTTAACTCTGATAGAAGAATTAAAAGAAAACAAAATAACAGAAAGCAGTCTTGAGTTTATGTTCTTTCCCGATTTTATCGAGTTATATGGTTTAGATTACTTTGATACTTCTATTCCTGCTATTGAAGAAATAACAAAATTTACGAGCTGTGAGTTTGCTGTCAGACCCTTTATTATAAAATATGAAGAAAAGATGTTAGCTCAATTAGAATTATGGAGTACTCATAAAAATCTTCATGTACGTAGATTAGCATCAGAAGGGTCTCGACCGAGATTACCTTGGGCAATGGCTATTCCTTCTTTTAAAAAAGATCCTCAAAAAATAATACCCATATTAAAGAACCTAAAAAATGACACGTCAGAATATGTACGAAGAAGTGTAGCCAATAATCTAAATGATATTTCCAAGGACAATCCAGAAGTAGTTATCGATATAGTCAAAAAATGGAACGGTTCTAATAAAGAAATTAACAAACTAGTAAAACATGCAAGTAGAACACTTTTAAAAGAAGGTAATCAAGAAATTATGCAATTGTTTGGCTTTGGTTCTATTGACAGGATTAAAGTACATTCTTTTCAAATATTAACACCCAATATACAGATAGGAGAATTCGTAGAATTTAAATTTAAAATTAGTAATATAAGTGCTGTAAAAACCAAAATAAGGCTAGAATATGGCTTGTATTATCAAAAAGCTAATGGTACGTTGTCAAAAAAAGTATTTAAAATAAGTGAAAAGGATTATAGTGCTAATTCAACTACCGTTATTAAAAGAAAACAATCATTCAAAATAATTACCACCAGAAAACTTTATCCAGGAAAACACCAAGTATCTCTAATTATCAATGGGATTGAAGGTAAAAAATTAGATTTTGAATTAATCAAACAATAAAACTTTGATCGATAAAAAGTTAATTATGATTTTACCTATTTTATTAAGCTTGTTATTTTTTGTATTAGGTCTTATACATTTAAGTTGGGTTTTTGGCGGAAAATTTGGATTTGAAGCCTCATTACCTACAAAAGAAAATGGCGAACGTGTATTAAACCCTAAAAAATTAGATAGTGCTGTTGTAGGATTAGGGCTCATGGTGTTTGGACTCTTTTATTTATCAAAATCTGGTATCATTGATTATGATCTTCCTTCTATCATACTTAACTATGGTAGTTGGATAATACCTGCTATTTTTATCTTAAGAGCTATTGGAGAATTTAAATATGTTGGTTTTTTTAAACGTGTAAGACAAACAAAGTTTGGAAAATTAGACACACTATTTTTTTCGCCTTTATGTCTGGTAATTGGTATTCTAGGAATTCTAATTAAGTTAATGCACTAATTATATATTTGAGGTTAAGTTTCTATTTTTAATACATTCTAGTGTATTGTTCCTTCTCAATAAGTTCCATAGCTTTATTTCCTTTATCCACCAAAAATTTAGTTTTTAATGTCTCTCTATCTTTGATTCTTTGAAAAAACACAATAAAGTGTAAATGTGGACCTGTCGCCCATCCTACATTGCCACTATATCCAATAAATTGCCCAATTTTTACTTGATCACCTATCTTTACCTTAGCTCCTTCTTGTTTGATATGTGTGTATTCTGCAAAAGTCCCGTCTGAATGGTATACGACAATAAAGTTATTAAACTTGGCACATTCTGCATCTGTACAGCTTCTACTATAACTATCTTCTACATCAATTACGACTCCATCTCTTGCCGTATAAATTTTAGAACTCATTGGCATTTTAAAATCTAAAGCATTTTCACCCTTATGAGAAGTGGCTCCATCGTATCCTTGTGACAACCAATAGGTTTTACCTTTCTCAAAAGGAAGGTAATATCCAAAATCATCCTCGTACTTATTTAGGGTATGATCTCCAAAATTATAGGAAGTATTAAATCCTAGTTTCATTCTTTTTTTTCGATCTACTACCGTAAGATTGGTGATTATATGCTTCTTCTTTTGAGCAGGAATAACGAATATTTTATTATTTCCTTTAGAAGATTCCAGGTTTTCTAAATTGAAGTTAATTTCCGCAGAAACAGGGCAAAACTCATCATTATCGGCTAGAATAACAAAACCTGTATCTGTATGCTCATAATATATTTTGAAATTATCTTGTGAGAATATAGCAATTGAATAAAAGCATAAAAAAAGAATCGTAATCTTCTTCATAACCAAAATTTTATTCAATTTACATCAAAAATTATACCTGGCATATTACTTTAACCTGAGTTTAAGCCGGTTTTGATATTTTAATAATTGAATTTATAGGTTACTCCTCCTAAGAATTGAATCCCCTGAACCGGAAAATTAGCCCAACGTTGGTAATTCTCTCCAGCCAAATTATTTCCTTTTACAAAAACAGATAACTGTTCATTAAATCTATATCCTAGATTTACATTAGCATCAAAATATGAATCCAGAGTTATAGTAGCTTCTGGATTAGGAAGTGATAATGGGATTGCTGTATTAATGTCCTTACGTTCACCAACATAAAATAATTGTGCTCCGGCAAACCATTGATCTGTAATTTGATAATCCACAATGGCAGATGCTTTAAGTTCTGGTAAATTCCAGGCTTCTTGCTCATCATCTAATGAATAACTAAAATATTCTCCTGTAACTCCCAATTTGAATTTCTTATTGATATTAAAATTCAATTCGCCATATCCAGTAACTGTAGTAATATCATCATATCGGTATGAAAATGAATTTCCAAAATCAAAACCTTCTAATTGAAGTGTAGGTATTCTATTGTTTACAAATAATGGTTTATCATCCTCAGAACTATAACTAGCTCTAAAGTTATAACTTACCACATCTGATACCTTTCCTTTTAAACCTACAAACGCATCATATTGATTATTCGTAGTTGTCAAAATCAGAGTTGGAGAAACATATGGATTATTTTGTACTGCATCTCTATAAGTATTTTGTTTTAATCCTCCTTCTAAACCACCATAAGCAATTACGGTTTCATCTATAAGTCTATAAGAAGCTGTTACTTTTGGGTAAATAAAGAAATCATTGTCATTATTTTTGGTATCTATACTATAAAACACAGCTGCTCCCAAGTTAATGGTCAAATTATCTCTTAAGATTACCAGGCTGGGATTAACTCCAAGATTTAATATGCTATACTCATTAGGTGTTTGTAAAACCAAATCCAGATCACGCTCAAAACTTCCGTTTAAATAATCTACAATAAAATTAGTAGTGATCAGTTCATCACCAATTTCGAATTCAAAAGTAGGTTGCGCTACTACATGATGTTCTACAGAGCTTAGTTCATCGGCAAAAAACCGATAATTAAGTGTTGCTCTTCTAAAATGAAGATCATCGAATTGTAGTTTCCCTCCTATTTTTGCTCCAAAATAACTCTGCTGAGGATCGATTGCATTAATCTGATCTGGTGTCAAAACAGGTAACTCTGGTAAACCATACCAGTTATATAATTGATGTTCAACTCCTACTTCGATTCCATATGTATAATCTCTAGTGCGAGACGTATAATTAAGATCTAAAAAAGTATTATAAAATTTATCTTCCAATTGTACATCTTCAATACCTCCTTGAGAAGAATTATGATGCAGATACAATCCCATATTATCAGAACGACTAAGCTGAAAATTACTGTAAAACTCTGCAAGAACTGACGTAAAATTACCAAATCCTAAGGTAGCATAATTATCATAAATAGGTACTCGTTTTGGTTTATCTATACTTGCTGCCCGTCCTTTTGCAGGGGTAAATGTAGATGCTACTGGAACTGAGAAAATGCTATATCTTATTTCTTTTTTCTGTTGTGTGACAGAATCATTTAAAATAGGGGTAGATTTTATTTTAAATGCATCACTAATAGTTGGTGTATATGCTTTGACAATAACTACGCGTTCTGTCTCTATAGTTTCTTCTTCTTTTTCTTGCGCTACCATGGCTCCAAAGCTCATTATAGACAAACATAAAAAAAGTATCTTTTCAGGCTTTACTAGTGCATGAGGCCTGCTTATCATTTTTTGAAATTTTATGGACATACAATACAAATCGTTTACTAACTGGATTATTACTGTTCGGTTTGGATGGATGAATTAGTTTTTGCTTCTTCGGCTTTTATTTTTTTGAGTTCAGCTCTCGCTTCATCAATTACATCTGGATAATCTGAAAAGTTTTTGATCACACTTTCTAAAATATAGGTAGCTTGATAGGCATCTTTCAACCCATAAAAATTCTTAGCCATTAAGACTAATCCTTTTGCTCCATATAATTTATATCCTGAATAATCTTTGGCTAATTTTTGTATGGTTTGATTAGATGCTTTATAATCACTTGACCTGTGTTTGAAATAAGCATTATAATACAATGCTTCTGCAGCGAGTTCTCCTGTTGCTATTTTCTGAACTTCTGCATATGCTTTTTTTGCTCTTACCTCATCTGCAGTTTGTAAAGCAGCTCTGGCTATAAATATCTGAGCATCACTTTTTACATCATTTTGTATTTTGGGATTCGCCAATACTTTTTCTGCATAATCAATGGTTTTCTGATAGTTGATCAATTGATAAAAAGACTTCATTAAGTTAGATTGTGCAAAAATGATATTTTGCGGAAAATCGGCATCTTTTTCTAATCGTTCTAATACAGGAATTGCTTTTTCATAAGCTCTATTCTCCAAATGCACTTGAGATAATCTAGCTAAGGCTTGCTCTGTAAACTCTGTACGATCTTGTTGTAAAACATATTCGTAATGCGGAATTGAAGCATCTCTATTTCCTTTTTTAAAGTATAACTGTGCTAATTGAAAGTGACTTTTTAATGCATGAATTCCGTTAGGGAATTCACTTAAATATTTCTCAAATCCACTAATAGCTCCACTATCGTTATTCTCTAAAAACTGTTTTTCTGCGGCTTCATAAGAAGTATTATCCAGATCTGCATCACTAACATCTACAAAACTTAATCCTTTTACCCAATTAGCATATTCATCTGTTCTTCCGAGATCTACATATATTAATCTAGCTGTATTCACTGCTTGTACTGCTTCTTCGGTTCCTGGATAATCTGCAACTACTTTTTTAAATTTGGATAAAGCTCTATTTCCTTCATCTCCGTTATAATATATAAGTCCTTGTTTTAGCAACGCCTTAGGGACATAAGAACTTCTTGGTATTTCTTTGATCAAACGATCATAAGCACTAATTCCGCTTCTAATTTTATCTTGTGCTATATAGGTGTCTCCCAATGCAAACATTGCATCATCTCTATAAGTAGAATGAGTATACTGCTTAATAAACAGTTCTAAATCATTGATTTTTTTATTATTCTTATTCACAAACCCATAACTTATTGCCTTTTGGTAATGAGCATAATCAGAATCCGGGCCTCCATTTTTGATTGCTTTATTATAGGATTCCATCGCCGGCCAATAATTCCTTGAAATAAAATAGCTATCTCCTAATCTAAGATAAGCATCTGTTAAACTAACCTCATCAACTCCTCTTTTCTTAGAAAACGTCCCAAAAAAATCTGCTGCCTGAGTGTATTGTTTTAATTTAAAATAAGTATAACCGATATGGTAATCGATCTTTTCATATTCTACTGTGTTAGCAGCATCAGAACTTCCTTTAAATTGTTTAAACCCAATTAAGGCGTCATCATAATTATTTTGCAGATAATCACTTTCTGCTTTCCAATAGATTGCCCTAGCTGTAAAAATAGGATCTCGTTGCTCATTAAGAGATTTATCAAAATACTGAATAGCTTCTGGATAGTTATTTTCATTATACAATTCGATACCACGATAAAAAGCTACTTTCTGATATACCACCTTATCCTGAAAATTACGGCTACTCTCTAACAAGTCCATCGCCTCTTTATAATTCTTGGATGTAATGTAAGAACTGATCAACAATTCTCTGATTTCCTCTCTATATTCTGAATTAGGGTATTTGTCGAGATAAGACAATAAAACTTTGGGAGCTGTTTCATAAGAATTCCCGATCTCATAACTCAATTTTGCATAATTGTATAAGGCATCCTCTTTGATTTTGGGTTCAAAATCCATTTCTGAAGCATTCTTAAAAGCATTTAGTGCTTGCTGCTTCTGATCTGTATTTAAATAAGATTCTGCAAGATGATAATAAGCGTTTTGAGCTGTAGCATTTCTCCCGTCAACTATTTTATTAAATTCAGAAATAGCATTGGTATAATCACCTCCTTTATAGAACGCGTATCCTAACTGATAATAATCGGTATTGTTCCATTTTCCTTTTCTACCTCTATACCCTTTAAGATAAGGGATCGCTTTTTCATATTGCCCAAGATTAAAATAACTCTCACCAATAATTTTATTCAATTCGGATTTCTCAGAAGGTTTTGACCTTGATAATTGTCCTAATCCTTCATCAATAGCTTCTTGAAATTTACCTGCCTTAAAATTCATGTCACTTTGAAAATATGACAGATTCTTATTGTATTGATCCAAATCTTTTACTTCATCAAACAACTTAGTAGCTTCTTGATAATTATCTCCTTCATAGGCAATAAAACCAAGGTAATATTTGGCTTTAGCTCCGTATTTATCAGACTCCTGTACTTTATTTAAGAATTTTTTTGCTTCATTAAAGCGTTGAATTTTGAAATACGCGTATCCGTTATTAAAGTTAAATTTTTCTTTTTCAGAACGCCCCATATTACCCTCATCCACTTTTTCATACCATTTACGTGCATAAGCATATTTACCATTATCAAAATAATAGTTAGCCACGTCGAGGTAGGCAGCGTTACGCTTAATACTTGTAGGATACTGTACTACAAAATCTTCCATAAGCTGATCTGCGCCTTTTTGGTTTAACCAAACTGCACAATTTGCAATATAATAGGTACAATCAGCATCTATATTTTCATCATCCACTGCATCTCGGACTTTATCAAATAAATTCTGAGCTGCCAGAAATTGTTTATTGTTATAAAGTTCAAGTGCCTGATTATACAGTACTAAATCGTTGGTATATATTGCTGATTGCTGAGCGGATAGATTCGCAGACAGGCTAATCACAAAAAGTATCAAGGTGGTGTACTTGTTCATTTAATTACTCCTTTTAACGGTTACACTATAGGTAGCATCCATAATTTTAATCTTACAGAGCGCCTAAGATAAACCTTACACAATTTTTCTAAAAGTAAATATCGTATCCCGTGAATAAATTTTGTGTTAAAGATAGCCTAATCTTCATTTTAATAACGAAAGATTTTGATGTTAATTACATGGTGAATTCAGAAATATCATATTAAAGCCATAAATTATCTAACTCAAACCAAAATATTCGAATAAAATAGAGGTTATATTTTTATAAGTTCTTAAACTCAATAATTTTAAAAGAAACTTTATATTTTTACACTTATAATTAATTCTGAAATCTAAACATGTCTAATACCGTTTTACAATTAAAAAATGCTTCTATTTATCAACGAGAAAGTTTAATTCTATCAGATGTAAATGTTGAAGTTAACAAAGGTGATTTTGTATATCTTATTGGTAAAACAGGTACTGGAAAAAGTAGCTTTATGAAAACCTTATACGGAGATATTCCGTTAATGGAAGGAGATGGAAGTATCGTAGATTTTGATTTAAGAACTCTTAAAGAGACTCAAATCCCTTTTTTAAGAAGAAAATTAGGTATTGTTTTTCAAGATTTCAAATTACTTAATGATCGCACGGTAAAAGATAATCTTTTATTTGTTCTTAAAGCAACTGGGTGGACGGATCAAAAGGCTATGGAAAGTAAGATTGATGATGTCTTGGATAAGGTAGGTATGAAAACCAAAGATTTTAAATTCCCATATCAATTATCTGGAGGGGAACAACAACGAATTGCTATTGCCAGAGCACTATTAAATGATCCTGAGCTTATTCTTGCTGATGAACCTACAGGAAATCTTGATCCGCAAACTTCTGTAGAAGTTATGGAGGTATTGCAGGATATAAATAAAAACGGAAACACCATTCTTATGGCAACTCATGATTATGCTTTGCTACTTAAATATCCATCTAAAACTTTAAAATGTGATGGCAATAAAGTGTTTGAAGTAGTTCAAAGAAAGGAGTAATAACACTCAATCATTATCTTTCTTTTTATACACATGAGGATTCTCTTTTACACCTTTTTTGAATAATTTTCTTAATCCCATCCTTAGAGAAGAATCTATTTTAAGAATACGATTTTTAAAGCGTTGATCTGGTCTTCCTCTAAATGTGGTGACATGAAAAGTTTTTGCTGAATCTACAGGTTTTTCTGAAAAATAGTAATTAGAAACACAACATCTAATCTTACTTACGCTTACTTTACTTACAGAATGCCAGGACTTTTTATGGGTCGCCATTACAGCTAAACGATTAAAGCGGGATTCAACGGTTATTGGATTATCCTTTATTCCGTTAGGCCATAATTCTAGGTTACCTCCATGATCAATTTCCCACGCTGGTGTAACATAATATAGTAGATTAAGTACTCGCCATAATTTTCGGTCTTTATCGTGAGAATTATCTAAATGTGGATTCAAATAATTGTCTTTACCCATCATAGAAATTCCTCCTGCATATAAATTTTTATCAGGCTGTATATCGTTATAGTTACATATATTAGAAATAACCTCTACTATTCTCTTATCTTGAAAAGCATATGTTACTTCCTCTAATAGTGGATGATACTTATCCATTTGGGCAGCTACATACTTAAATTCTCTAATACTCTTTTTTAGATGTACTTCTTCTTTTGACGGAAAGCAAGAGAATATCTTATTAGCTAGCTCGTCTGGCAAAACATTATCCAGATAAAAAAAACCAATAGCATCACGTGAGGCTGTAAAGTGTTTTTTTAAAGCATCTTCATTATCTTTGAGACTTGTTAATATAAGATCGGCTATTTCTGTCCTATTGGGGTAATTCATAGATCCATCGCAAATTTGTTCTAAAAGTAATTATAAACTTTAAGTAAAACATATAGATGTTATCAATTTTAATTCCTGTTTATAATTATGATATCGTTCCACTGGTTATCGAAATCCATAAACAAGTAACTACAAGTGATCGTATTTTTGAAATATTAGCTTATGATGACGGTTCTGATCCTCGGTACAATGCCAAAAACAAAGCTATCAAAAACCTTAAAGGTTGTACTTTTAAAGAATTACCAAATAATATTGGGCGTAGTGCTATCCGAAACCTATTAGCTTCTGAGGCTAATTATGAATTGTTATTATTTATAGATGCGGGTACTTTTCCTAAACATAAAAATTTTATTAGCAATTATCTAAAAGAAAAGTCCAATACCGTGGTTACTGGTGGTATGACTTGTTTATCCAAAACACCAAAAAAACCTTACAAATTAAGATGGTTATATACCCAAAAGAGAGAATCTATAAATAATCAAGATCCTTCTAAAAATGCTACAATTATATGTTCTTCTAATTTTTTGATCAGAAAAGAAATATTTGAAACTGTACAATTTGATGAAAGTCTTAAAAAATATGGTTGTGAAGATGTTGTATTTTTTGATGAAGTTTTGAAACAAGGAATTTCTATAAAGTATATTAATAATCCTGTAATTCATGATGCTGGAGATGATTCTTATGCATTTATGAAAAAGACTGAGCAAGCCGTAGAAAATTTGGTGTATTTAATTTCATCAAATAAGATTGATAAAAACAGGTATAAAGTATCCAAAATCTATCATAATCTAAATAGATTAAAACTCGATACTCTCGTTGCATTTATTTTTTCAAGCTTTAAAAAAATATTATTAATAAATTTAAATTCTTCTTATCCTTCAATTTTATTATATGATTTCTATCGTTTAGGCTATTTTTGTTTATTAAAAACCAAAAATTAGTGCCTTATTTTTCTGTAGTCATACCACTTTTTAATAAAGAACATAATATTGCCAACACGCTGCATTCGGTAATTAATCAAAGTTTTATTGACTATGAAATTATTATCATTAATGACGGTTCTACCGATAATAGCGAACATATTGTTTCTCAATTTACCGATCCAAGAATAAAGTATTTCTATCAAACTAATCAAGGTGCGGCCGTTGCCAGAAATAAAGGTATTAATACCGCTCAAGGAAATTATATTGCGTTATTGGATGCCGATGATCATTGGTTTCCTAATCATCTAGAGGAGTTCAAAAAAAGTATCGATCAATATCCTGATCATTTTATTTTTTGCAATAATTATTCGATTAAAGTAACATCAAAAAATAATATCCCTACTCATTTTAGCTATTTACCAAAAGGAAACATTGTTATTATTGACAATTATTTTAAAAGTAGTTTATTTAATTCTATAGCCTCTTCTACGACAATCTGTATTCATAACTCTGTTTTCAAAAAAGGATATAATTTTGATCAGCAAATAGCTTCTGGGCAGGATACTGATTTATGGATTAGATTAGGGCTTGAATATAAATTTATATTTAATAAAAATGTAACTGCCATATATAACAGATACATTGACAACAGTTTATCTAAAACTAATAATTCTGATGCTCGCAGAAAATTTACATTAAAATTTATCGAAGCTGAGAAAAAAGATAAGCACTTAAAAAAGTATATCGATTTAAACCGTTTTTCTATTGCTCTTCAATATAAAATAGACGGAAAGACTAAGGAATATAAGCAACTACTATCAGAGCTAGACCAGAATCATCTTAATCAAAAGCAAAAACTCTTAATAAGATCACCAAAATTTATAATTGTTATTCTTAAAAAGATTCAAGAATTATTAATCTACGGAGCAAATATCAGGTTAACTAGTTTTAAATAATTCAAAATCTTCAAAGTTTCTGATATAATCTTCTTCTTTATATATATCAGAAGCAAGAACCACGCATACTGATCCAGAAGAAAAGTTATCCAATTCTCTCCATATCCCAGGAACTATTAATAATCCTTTATCGGGTTTATTAAGCGTAATTCTTTCTTGGTTTTCTCCATCTCTCAAAACTACTTCAAAACTTCCGCTAACGGCAATCAAAAACTGATATAGATTTTTATGTGCATGACCTCCTCTACTAGCATCACTAGGAACATCATATAAGTAATATACTCTTTTGGTTTCAAAGGGAACAACATCTTTTTCAATAACCGCAATATTGCCTCTTGTATCACGAATTTTAGGAACTTCAATAATTTTACAACTAGAAAGTTTTGTAGGATGGTTCACTATTTTGGAGGAAGTATTGCTTGCCATTGTGGGGTAATATTTTGAATTCTAAATTTTGATACACTCGATATAGAACCTTCTTTACATTTTTTATAAAAACCTACGTCTGTCACCATTTTATTTAAGGAGTTTATAAATTCATTTTCATTTTTATATGGCACTAAGATACCATTCTCTCCTGTAACTATCACTTCTGAGGGTCCCGAATTACAATCTACAGAAACCACTGGAGTACCCATTGCCAAAGATTCTATTAAAACCATCGGAAATCCTTCATAATTGCTAGTTAATGTTGTAAACAAGGCGTTACGAACATATGGAAATGGATTTTCTGAAAAATTTTTAAAAACTACCGAAGATTCTATATCATATTCTTTAACTAAGTTTTGAATTTTTTTCTTATCTGGTCCTTCGCCTAGAATCCATAGTTTTATTCCCTTAGAAGGTAATTTTGAAGATGCATACGTTCGAATCAAAAAACTATAATTCTTAGATTCATCTACAATTCTTCCATAAGATAATATATAAGGTCTCTCAGGTAATTCAATTTTTGCTTGTGATAAAGTATTCCAATGTCCTTCATCAAAAGCATTGTAAATACAGATACCATTATTCAAACCATATTTTTGCTTAAAATGAGTTACCGCAGCCTTTGACACACCTGCTAGCTTATATGCTTTCTTATATAAACTTCTCGCTAACCACCTATTATCAGGGAAATATGATTTCAAATTATAATTATGTACCATATAAACTATGGGTAATGCTCTATAGATAAACATAGTGGTAATCCATTGTTTTAACCATCCTGGTCTGGTACGTGCATCAATTACATAGTCAAAATTTTCTTTTTTAAATACGTTATAGGTGTATCTAAATTTTTTCAAACGTTTAAAAACACCTCGTTTTTCTAAGGTTAATTTTCCCAGATTAACAAGGTTTCCTTTATATTCAAATATTATTTCATCTACTATACTAATGATAGTTACTTCATATCCGCTATCAACTAACATTCTAGAAAGTATTGCTGTAGACCTTTCTGCTCCTCCTGAGCTTAGAGAATATACCATTAAGCAGATTTTTACCTTTCTTTCTTTCTGCATATCAATCAAATATTTCTATCTGGTCCAAAAAATGATTTTCTAAAAATCAAAATCAATAAAATGAAATAAAACAAATAATTAAAAAAATGAGCCATCGAACCTCCAATAAAACCATATTGTTTAATCAAAAATATACTACAGAAATATAAAAACCCTAATGAAAGTATTTCTGTAATGATATAATGCCAAAACATTCGTTTTGCCAAAAACTGATATGCAATCACTAATGAAGCAATTTTAAAAACATCTCCAGACAGCTGCCAGATAAAAAGTGGTTCCATTTTTAAAAAATCATCAGACAGAAGAATCCTAACGATAAAATCTCTTAAAAAGTAAATTAATAAGAACCCCAAAACAAATACTGGAAGAATGATTTTATAAAAGTTTAAAACCTCCAGTTTAAATTGTTTGCTTCTCTTTATTTCTGATAGTTTTGGCAATAAATATAATGTAAGTAAAGTGGTAATAAACATCATATACTGATTGCTTATTCTCTGCATAGCTTCCCAAAAACCTGCTTCATCCACTCCTTGACTAGCTATAATAAAGTTTCTGATTTTAATCAATATAGCTGGTAAAACTGTAGCTGAGATTAAAGCCATAATAGAATAAGAACTAAATCTTTTAAGATATTTGAAAGAGATTCTATTTGCTAATAATAGTTTGGCAAAATTCTTTTGGTTCATTATCACAATTATGGTGATCAAAAGAGCAATTGCAGGGTTTAAAACAATGGCAAAAAATGCTCCTTCCAGTCTAAACTCCCAAATCAAAAATAAGGTTACTAATAAACCTAAAACACTACTAGCAATATTAAGGAGTATATATACTTTATATTTTGAAAAACCATTAATTATTGCAAGACATAACATATTAACCGCATAAAACGGCAATGCAATGCCCATAGCTTCAAAAATATAATCAAAATCATATTTCTCTCCAAAAACCAAGTCGTTCCAAAAATCTGGATTAAAGTATAACCAGCCTGCCAAGCACGTCATTACAATAAAACAGCTGTAATAAGCTGTAGAAAGTACCTCTATGAGCTCATCTTTATTTTTTTTATGCTCAGCAATGTATTTAACAACTCCATTATAAAGTCCTAAAGTCCCTACAGATTGTATCGAGGTTAAGACATTTCTTAAGTTACCGATAAGCGCCATGCCTTCTGCTCCCAAAAGTACTGCTATAACTTTGGAGCCTACCAAAGCAGTTACAAGTTTAACCGCAACCCCAATGGCATTAAAAGAACTAACTTTTACTAATATGTTCTTTTTTAATTTGTCTAAGTATGAACTCACTTAATACGCATTAAGGATTTTAATAATTTGTTTTATTTCTTCTTCTGTTAAACCAATATGCAAGGGGATACTGACTACTTCTTCGTGAATTCTTTCAGTAATTGGTAACGAAAGATATGAAAATTCGATCAATGCTTTTTGTCGATGAGGAGGTACCGGATAATGAATCAAATAACCTATTCCTGATTTTTCAAGATAATTAACAAAGTGCTTTCTATCTTTTACTCTAACCACAAAAAGATGAAAAACATGATTATTTGTTTTATTCCAAAATGGTAATAGAATCTTATGGTTATTTATTTCTGAAAGATAGCTTTCGGCTATTTGCCTACGTTTGATATTATCTTTCTCTAGATTCTTAAGCTTTGCCAGTAAAAAACCTGCCTGTATTTCATCTAATCTAGAATTGACTCCAATGAAATCATTAATATACTTGGTAGAAGTTCCATAATTACCTAAACTTCTTACCATATCAGCTACGTCTTTATCATTGGTAGTAACAGCTCCTCCATCTCCCAGTGCTCCCATATTTTTAGCCGGATAAAAACTAAAAGCTGCTGCATCACAAAGATTCCCTGCTTTATTGCCACCTTTATCTTCTGCTCCATGTGCCTGCGCTGCATCTGCAATCACCAAGAATCCTTTTTCTTGAGCAAACGAATTAATCTCAGGTATTGGTGCTAACTGGCCGTATAAATGTGTTGGGATAATTACTTTTGTTTTAGAAGAAACGCTTGTTTTGATATTAGGTATATTAATGTTAAACGTCTTTTCATCTGGTTCTACCAAAACTGGAACTAAACCAGCTTGTTTAATTGATAATATAGTTGCTATAAATGTGTTTGCTGCTACAATAACCTCATCTCCTTCTTCTAAACGACCAAGTTCTATATATGCTCTTAATATCAAAGTTAAAGCATCAAGACCATTTCCTGTACCAACACAATATCCGGTACCACAATACTTAGCATATTCTATTTCAAACCTTTGTAAAAAGCTACCTTTAAGGTATACTCCTGAATCTAAGAATTCTGAAAATATATTTTTAAATTCTTCTTGATAAGATATGTTGATTTTACGAAGATCTAAGAAAGGGATGGGTAGTTGATGATTAGCCATAAGTACATATTTATGTTTACCCTTATCAATCCTCTGATTAAGTATTCAATTCGGGAGCATTGTATTTTTTTAATTATTAAAGGATTTACAACTACCTTTACAGCAAAGATATTTTTTTTTACGTAAGCCTAATAATTGGTATTTAGAATTTTTATAGTATTTATTGAAACGTTTTGAATGAGAATATTACTTGTAGGAGAATATAGTAGACTTCACAATTCACTTAAAGAAGGACTTATAAAAAATGGTCATGAAGTTACTCTTATAGGTTCTGGTGATTTGTTTAAGAACTATCCTGTTGACATCAATATAGATGCTCATAAGGTAAAGAACAACTTTTTAATTAATAAAATACGCCATTTCATATATTTTACTACTAGTATTGACATAGCTTCTATTGAAATCATTTCTAATGTTAAAAAACATAAAAAACAACTTATCGATTACGATGTTGTTCAACTTATTAATGAAACACCTTTTAACATAGGGCCTTATTTTGAGAAAAGATTATTGAATTTCATTTTCAGGAATAACAGCAATGTTTTTTTATCAGCTTGTGGGGATGATCATGTTTTTATTTCTTATTTATTATCTAACCAACTCCCTTACAGCACTTTCACTCCTTTTTTAAAAAATAAAAAACTAAAAAAACATTATAAATTCCCATTACGATATATCACAAAAAAACATAGAAAATTGCATGATTTTGTTTTTAAGAATATCAAAGCTGTAATACCTGCAAGTGTAGAATATAGTATTGCTTATAGTCATATTCGTAAAACAGTTCCATTAATCCCCAATGCTGTAAATGTGGATATTATCCAGAAAACACCATTATCTACAGAAGGTAAAATCAAAATTTTTCACGGGATTAATAGTTCCAATACTATAAAAAAAGGGCATCAGTATTTTAAAGAAGCTTTAGACTACATCATCCAAAACTATAATGATAAAATCGAAATAACTACCACTAAGGATTTACCTTATGCTGATTATATTAAAAAATATAAAGAAGCACATATTGTCTTAGATCAGGCTCAAGCTCATGATCAAGGATACAATGCTCTTGAAGCGATGGCAATGGGTAAAGTCGTATTTACAGGTGCTGGTAGTGCTTTTAGGAATTACTATAACCTGGATAAAACTGTAGCAATAGATGCTACTCCGGATAGTAAAAAAATTGCCCAGAGTCTTGAAAAACTTATTTTAAACCCAAAAGAAATTATACAAATAGGTAACAATGCCCGAGAGTTTATAGAAAAAGAACATCATTATATGCAAATAGCTAAAAAATATGTTGAAACCTGGAAAATTAATTCTTAGAATTTATAGAGATAAGCGATAAAAATCCTGAGTATAAATCTCACAACCTAATTCTTCTTTTTGTTTTAATAAGCCAAAATTATTTTCAGTAACTGTACCCATGTCAAAGAATAAATAGCCTTCTTCTTTATATTTTTTAATTAAAGATATAAATAGAAAGTCCAAAGCTCTATTTTTTTCTCCGTCCATTGTTACTGCTCCATACTGTGATTTTACTACAGTAGTTGTTTTAAAAATAGTTATCCCTGCTTGAATTTTTCCTTGAAAACGTATAACAAATTGTTTAATGTTTTCTGGAAAACGATTTTTAAGTAACATAATCTCAGAAATCGAATGTACAGGAGTTGTTTTATGTTTTTGTTGTAGTCTTGGTATTAAAACCTGTTCCCAAAATTCTGAACAATCTTCTACTTCTTCAATTACAAACCCTAGATCTCTTTTTTTGTCAAAGTGTTTTAATTTACTTTTATGTATTTGTAATGGTAAGCGATAGTCTATAGCCAGATTTAAATCCCTTCTATACATCTCTCCTCCAGAATCCGTAAGAAAAAAAGAAAGCTCATTCGAAGGTCGTTGATTATAGAAAGATGGTTGATACTTAATAAAGAGTCTATGATTGCCTTCAGATTTTATATAATCTGTTAGTGTTTGAAGTATATGTCTTATTTTTTCTCCGCCAATGCTTTTCCTTAAAATGAGTCCTCCATATGTTAAACCTTGATGAGAATAAATATCCGTATTACTTTTGTTAGCGGGTAACAATGCTATTAAGCGCTGCCCATCATAAATCAAGAGTGAAAAGTCATCAAATCGATCTTTATGATATTCAATAAAATCTCGGTGAAAGAGAAAAGTACCATTTTTTGCATCCGCTACAAACGAATTCCATAGGGAATAATGATCTTTTTGATATTTTTTAATAGTATATACTCTCAAAATTTATATTTGGAAAGTGAAAATACTCAATTTGCACGTAGTAATTTAAATATAAATATTACTTTTATATGAGCATATGTAATATTATGCTTCTTTTTTGATAAAAAGATAATATAGATTTATACTCACAATTGCCATATTGGTTATAACAATAGGTAATGACCAATTGAGTAGTATCCCATAAATCACAAAGGCAACACACCCCACAGAGTTTACAAGACGAAGCTTTTTTATATCTCTCATCAGAAAAGATATTAATACCATAAAAGATGCGAAATATCCAACAATTTCAGTAATTAGACCTAGATCTGAAAACATAGCATTTATGTGTTTTATCGTTAAAAAATGTATTTTACCGGTAATTTGATTGTTTTTTACAAGTTTTGGAACACTTAAGCACATTACATTTGTCACCTAATTGATCTGGACAAATAAATGTTAAAAAATATTGTCCCCCAAAACCAATTTACCCCTAAAATTTTCCCCAATTATATCTAAAAAAATCCCGAGTGCACTCGGGATTTTTGTTTTTTTATATAATATGCAATCGCTTTATACGATTTTATTACGCTTACGTTCTACCTCAGTCAGAAATACTTTTCTTAATCTCAAATGATTAGGAGTAACTTCTACATATTCATCCTTTTGGATATACTCTAATGCTTCTTCCAATGAAAATTTAATAGCTGGAACAATTTTAGCTTTATCATCAGCACCCGATGAACGTACGTTAGACAGTTTTTTAGTTTTAGTAATATTTACTGTCATATCATCACCACGAGAGTTCTCACCGATTACTTGTCCTTCATAAATATCTTCTCCTGGATCCACAAAGAATTTTCCTCTGTCTTGTAATTTATCAATTGAATATGGAATAGCAGTTCCTTTTTCCATAGAAACAAGTGAACCATTTATTCTTCCAGGGATATCTCCTTTTAAAGGCTGATATTCTTTAAAGCGATGTGCCATTATAGCTTCACCAGCAGTTGCAGTTAATAATTGATTACGTAACCCTATAATTCCTCTTGAAGGAATCAAAAACTCACAAACCATACGATCTCCTTTAGCTTCCATACTTAGCATTTCACCTTTACGCAAGCTCACCATCTCGACTGCTTTTCCTGAAACGTGCTCTGGTAAATCGATAGTAAGTTCTTCTATTGGTTCACACTGTGCACCATCAATAGTCTTAATTATAACCTGTGGTTGTCCGATCTGTAATTCATACCCTTCACGGCGCATAGTCTCGATTAAAACTGATAAGTGCAGTACACCTCGTCCAAATACCAAAAATTTATCTGCACTATCCGTATCATTAACTCGTAATGCTAAGTTCTTTTCCAGCTCTTTTGCTAATCTTTCCTTTATATGTCTTGAGGTTACAAATTTTCCGTCTTTACCAAAGAAAGGTGAATCATTAATGGTAAATAACATACTCATTGTTGGTTCATCTATAGCAATAGTTTTAAGTCCTTCAGGGTTTTCAAGATCTGCAACAGTATCCCCTATTTCAAAACCTTCTAACCCTACTAATGCACATATATCTCCTGCCTCAACTTTTTCAACTTTTTTTCTTCCTAAACCATCAAAAGTATGAAGTTCTTTTATTTTAGACTTCTTAATAGTTCCATCTCGTTTTACAAGTGAAACCTGCATCCCTTCAGTTAGTGTTCCTCTCTGTAAACGACCGATAGCAATACGACCAGTAAACGAAGAGAAATCTAATGATGTGATAAGCATTTGTGGGGTTCCCTCTTCTATTTTAGGAGAAGGGATATGGTCAATTACCATATCAAGTAATGGTTCAATATTATCAGTTTCATTCTTCCAATCTTCACTCATCCAGTTATTCTTAGCAGACCCATAAACCGTTGGAAAATCCAATTGCCATTCTTCTGCTCCTAACTCAAACATCAAATCGAATACTTTCTCATGAACCTCATCAGGAGTACAATTTTCTTTATCTACCTTATTAACCACAACACAAGGTTTCAAACCAAGGTCAATTGCCTTTTGTAAAACAAAACGAGTTTGAGGCATAGGTCCTTCAAAAGCATCTACCAATAATAATACTCCATCAGCCATATTTAACACACGCTCTACTTCACCACCAAAATCGGCGTGACCAGGAGTGTCAATAATATTAATTTTGGTGTCTTTATAAGTAACCGAAACATTTTTAGAAGTAATTGTAATTCCTCTTTCTCGTTCCAGATCATTATTATCCAAAATAAGATCCCCTGTATTTTCATTCTCACGAAATAACTGGCAATGGTACATAATCTTATCTACCAACGTAGTTTTTCCGTGATCTACGTGAGCAATTATAGCAATATTTTTTATAGCTTTCATATCTCCCTGATTTTTAAGGGTGCAAATGTACGAGTTATTTCGACAGGTTGTATATTAAAACTGAATTATTAAAAAAGCTTCATAATCAGGCATCTAAAACCTAAACATGAAGCTTAACTATTTAACTACTTGTTCTTTATTTACCTATTACCCAGCTAAGTCTAAAGCCAACAATGGGTGCTATATTTCCATCCTCATTAGTAAACTCATACCCCAAACCAAGTTCTAAACCTATATTAAAATTAGAATTATATGTTCGTTGAAATCCCCAAACAGGGCCAACGACTCCAATATAATCTATATCTGTATCCAAATCTCCGATAATTGGGTTTCCAGGAGCTAAAAAGGAAGTTAATGCTACATAGTTTCCTGAGTTTTTTGTAATATTTTTATTTTTTGACAAACGTTTCTCCAGATTGTAATAATATCTATATGCTCCCTCAAAAGTGAGAAATACTCCAAAATCTTCTTCATTATTTGTTTTTACATAGGCAAAACCAGTTCCTACTCTAAAATCAAGAGTGCTATTTTTATTAAGACCTACTTCATACTCTATCCCAGGAGTAAAAAGATTAATTTTAAATAATTGATCTTCTACACTAGCATCCCCATATTGTGCAGATACTACTATAGTTGTTAAAAAGAAAATTGCTGTGAGTACTTTTTTCATGAATGTTATCTTTTGTGTGAATGCCTAAGCATTTATCAAACTCTATACCAGATCCACTTTTTCTAAAATTTCTTTAATCCAAACTAACTAAAACTCTATCTTTGCTGCTCTTAAAAAAACGATATGAATCTTTCTGAAATCAAAAACCTTAAAAATCTTGAAGCTGATAATTTTTTCTTACTTGCTGGCCCTTGTGCTATTGAAGGAGAAGATATGGCACTACGTATAGCAGAAAAAGTTGTGGCTATTACTGATAAATTAAAGATTCCATATGTATTTAAAGGTTCTTTTAAGAAAGCTAATCGTAGTCGTATTGATAGTTTTACAGGTATAGGAAATGAAAAAGCTTTAAAAATATTACGTAAAGTTGGCGAGACTTTTACAATTCCGACCGTTACAGATATTCATGAAAATGAAGATGCTGCAATGGCGGCAGAGTATGTGGATATTTTGCAGATTCCAGCTTTTCTGGTTCGTCAGACGGATTTAGTAGTTGCTGCTGCTAAAACAGGTAAAACGGTAAATCTTAAGAAAGGGCAATTTATGAGTCCTGAAGCAATGCAGCACGCAGTTAAAAAAGTAAATGATAGCGGTAATTCTAAGGCTATGATCACGGATCGAGGAACTATGTTTGGTTACCAGGATATGATCGTAGATTTTAGAGGAATACCTACAATGAAACAGTACGGAACAACGGTATTAGATGTTACACATTCTCTTCAACAACCCAATCAATCAAGTGGAGTTACTGGAGGTAGACCAGAAATGATAGAAACTATCGCCCGTGCCGGAGTTGTAACAGGAGTTGATGGACTATTTATGGAAACTCATTTTGATCCTGCTAATGCAAAAAGTGATGGTGCTAATATGTTACATCTGGATCACTTAGAAAAACTATTAACCAATCTTGTAGCAATAAGACAGACTGTAAATAATCTGTCGTAAGATATACGGTTATTTCCAAAACTTCTTACCTCTTACTTTATAAGCATCTTGTAAGACTTCTATTAAAATAGTGTGGTCTATTTCTTCAATACTTCTGTATCTAAGGGATTTCATTACTTTACGTCCTGCTGTTGTCATATGATCTAAATGCACTGTAAGATGAGCTGCATTCCAGAAACCAACATCTACATAATCTTTTGCAGCATTGAGATAACAAAATGGTTTACCGTCAATATAATAAAAGGGGATTTTATATTTATATAATAGTTCTACTGATGGTATTGTTGTTTCTATAAGCACTTGTAACTGTAGAAGAATCGTTTTAAACTTTTCTGGTTGATTAAGTATATATGTTTCTGCAGGATTCATATTTCAAAAATACATTTATAATTAAGTTTTTATATCAAATAATGTATCTACTCTTTTGAATTTAATGGAGAAAAATCATAACTGGTTTGGTAACATTTTCCTAGGTTAAGACACATACCTATACTAATCACCTGAAAATCTAAGTTTTTACTATGGAAAATTTTTATGAAAAAATCTCTACCAAAATACCTGAGAATCTAACTAAACCCAGTACTTCTTTTAAAAAACACGTATGGTTAGCTATGGGAGGACTAGTTCTTTTTGTTATTGCCTATATAGCATTGTCTTGGTGGTTTGGGTATACCTCGTATAGATTGTTTTCTGATTCGCTAGCGGGAGGAAAAAATTCGTTTTTGAACTTTTTACTTGCTCTTCCTAACCTTTTTCTTTTCATTTTCATGATTAAAGCCTTGTTTTTCATAAAGAAAGGAGGGGATCCTAATCAAAAAGAAATCACAGAAAAAGAGGAACCTATTTTATTTAATTACCTCCATCAACTTGCAGATGAAGCTGGTGCTCCTCGCCCACATAAAGTATTTCTTTCTAGTAGAGTAAATGCGAGTGTGTCATATGATCTTTCTGTATTAAATCTCTTTTTTCCTTCAAAGAAAAATCTAGAAATAGGGATTGGTTTAATCAATGTTTTAAACTTAGGAGAGTTCAAAGCCGTATTGGCACATGAATTTGGACATTTTGCTCAACGCTCTATGTTGGTGGGTCGTTGGGTATATATGGCACATCAAATAGCAGCTCATATAATTGGACAACGAGATATTTTAGATAAATTTCTAAATACTATATCATCTGTAGATATAAGAATAGCTTGGATTGGCTGGATACTTTCTATAATTGTTTGGTCTATAAGGTCTCTTATTGAGATTTTCTTTAAAATCGTTCTTGTTGCGCATCGAGCACTTTCTAGAGAAATGGAATTTAATGCAGATTTAATCGCAGTTTCTTTAACAGGTAGTGATGCCTTAATACACGCTTTACATCGACTCCAAGCAGCTGATGATGCTTATGACAAATCTTTAGATATGGTAAACATAGCACTAACTAACAAAAAAGCTGTAGTCGATATGTTTGCTTTGCAGAATAATGCTATTGAAAGAATGCGATATATACTTAATCAAAAAGATTATGGTGCATCTCCAATAGTTCCAAAAGAAAATCCAGAAAATAACAGGGTCTTTACTTCCAAACTTGCAAATCCCCCTAAAATGTGGGCTACGCACCCAGCAGATCACGATCGAGAAAACAATGCCAAAAAAGTATATATAAATGCCTTTATTGATGAGCGTTCTGCTTGGAGTCTCTTTAAAAACCCTGAAGGTACCAAGAAGAGAATTACAGCTGAGCTAATAGAAACTGCTAAAGTTGAAACAACTCCATTATCTACTGAAGAAAGTATTGAAGAACAAAATAAAATTTTCAATAAAGTATATTACAATCCAAAATATAGAGGAGTTTATTTAGATCGATCTTTTTTCAGAAATTATGAGAATGCTAATGATATATATTTATTGAACCATTCTTTTAAGAATCTAAAAAATGAGATTACCTCTTTATACCCAGAATCTCTTAATGAAGATTTAGAAATACTTAAAACGATTAATGAAGAGCAAGTTTTACTTACAGCTCTGAAAGAAAAAATTCTTACCGCCCCTGGAGGTGTAATCATGTACCGTGGTGAGCAAATTTCTAGAAAAGATCTTCCAGAAGTTATCAAAAAAGTAGACAAAGAACTTATCACAGCAAATGATAAAGTAATATCTCATGACAAATTAAGTAGAACAATTTCACTCGAAGCTGCAAAACAAGCTGGAAACGGATGGGATAAATATCTTAATAATTTATCTGGGATTTTACATTTTACAGAACATACCAGAGCAAATGTAGAAGATGCAGAAAATGTTCTATACAATGTACTTAATGTTGTTATGGCTGATGGAAAAGTAACATCATCAGAACTTGATAGATTATTACGAGCTGCCAATGATCTACGTGGAGTACTGAGTAAAGCCTTTACTAATAGTAGAAGCATCGAACTCTCAAAAGAATTTCTAGATAAACTAGAAACAACAAGTTGGCAAGAATACATTGGTACATTTGATCTTGTTCATGCCGATAGGGATAACATTAACAAATGGATGGAAGTAATTGAGAGCTGGACAGGAACTATAAAATCTGCTTTATCTGCACTTAGGTCCATTGCACTAGAAGATCTTCTTAAAAGCGAGGAATATGTCAATAATCTAGTATTATCAGAACAAACCTCCGATATGTTTCCTCCAAAACTTTCTAATCTACCAGAAAAATACAATCTATTAATACCAGGAAAAGAAAGGCCTATTCAGAAAAAATTAGGATGGTGGGATCGTTTTCAAACAGCAGATGGATTTTTTCCTTCTATTGTAAAATTAATAGTCGCAGCTTTGGTTGTTGGAGCTACTGTCTTTGCAGGTGGTTATATTGGAACCTCATCATTAGCTATTTATAATGGTTTAGCAAAAGATGTAATCGTGTATGTTGATGATAAAGAAGTTAAATTATCTCCATATTCTTCTGAAAAAATAGATCTAATTACTTCAAATGGAATTTCTATAAAAACGGTTTCTTATGATGATCAAACAGAAATAGAAGCATTTACACCAAATACTGAATCTGCATCTAAAACCTATGTATACAATATTGCAAATGCAGCGACCTTAGTTAAATGGACTGCTTTTTATGGAGGGATTTCATACAATGATAACAAATATTTAGGCACTTCTCGATGGAGTACAACCAATGCTGATTATGTTTTTGAAGAACCACCATCATCAGTTTCTACAAGAGGTGGATCTACCACCAGGGATGTTCTGGAAGCCTATAGTGATCTAGCTCCCCAAACATTACTGAATATGGTTAAATCAGAAGATGATATCAGTCCCATGGTTCTGGCTCACGCTAAATGGGATGACAGAAATTCTATCCACATTATGACTTGGTTAACATTAGCCCAAGAAATGGAAGAATTTAAAACTATCCTTAAAAAGAGATTAGATCAAAATCCTGAAGATACTATGCTCTTAAGAATGCTTCAGGAAAGCGCAACTGGAGAAACAAAAACAAAAGTTTGTAACGATCATACTGATCTTGCAAATGCTAATCCTGATAATGGTAATTATTTTTACCTCAAAACTCGTTGTATGGAAGATGGGATAGCACAAAACAACGCTTTTAAGAATGGTCACAAAAAATGGCCCGATAATCCTTGGCTAGCTTTTGCATCAGGCTATGCTTTTGCTGAAGATAAACAATGGAAAGAAGCTGAAAATAGTATGAAGATTGCTATTAGTAAAGAACCAGCCCTTAGTTATTATATCAGCATTGATCTTAAACGAATTCAGAATCTTTTAGATAGAAATGAACAAACTTCTTTAAAACGTGATTTTAAAATAGATTATCTGGATTATATTGAAAACCTTAAAACAGAAAGTGTGGAAGTCAGAAATTCTCCTGATTATGCATATGTCTTATTAAATAATGGCGAACTAAAAAAGGCTATAGTTCATGTACAAAATGATAATTTATATGACTTCTTTATAAGACAAGCAGCTGCTTCAGACAATGCAAATCAAGATATTATAGAGACAGCTTTATTATTGGACAACGAAAAAGGAATCGATGGCTATTCTATATGGTCAGCATTAGGACTTGCTGCAAAAAAGAATAAAAACCCAGAAAAATTCAGATCTAAAGTAAAAGAATTATATCCAGAATATGAAAATCTTATATATGATTTTATAGGTCTTGTAAAAAACAAAAGTATCAAAGAAGCTGAAACAAAATTACAGGAAATGAATCCCTTTGAATTGGGTTCGTTTTATGCAATGGGGACCGTAATTCTAGGTAATCAAGCTCCCAAACATTGGAGAAAAAATGCAAAAAGATTGTTATTTATCACAGAACGACCTTATTTTGATTAAGTAAAACTTAAAAAAATCAGGTAGTCAAAACACCAATGACTACCTGATTATCAAATATTTCCACATAAAAACACGTAATAATACGCTTACATAGTACATTACTCTTTATTACATTTACATAGTATCATTTTTTTAATTAGAAATGATCAAAGGGCTTATTTATCATCACAAATCTCTTTATTATGGATGTAATTCTGGCAATTATCGGAGGTATTTTGCTTATACTACTACTATGGTATTTGTATCGAACCTATATAAAAAAAGAAAAATCGATCCGTCATTTACCTTTGCAAAGATTAGGTTTTCATCACGTCCCTGCTTATCCTATTATTCTAACAGAAGTTTTAGAAACTTTACTCAATCTTGCTGCTAGAGAAAGAGAAATAAGTCAAGCAAAATCTGGGCTTTCAGAAATGTTTACAATTCAAGGATATTTTGCAAATGCATATTCATTTGTCTTTGGAAAAACTAATAATGATGAAAGAGAAAAGGAATTACTTAAATTTAGAGGAGAAGTCAAAAAAAATAATTTCCGACAGTTTAAAAACTCAGCGTTTGTAAAACGTAAATTAACATTTGAAAGTAATTCTAGTATTGCATCAAAACAATCTTTAACAAATTTATCTTTAGATAAACCAAGTCAGTTTTCTTTGTCATGGACCACTTTTGGTAACATATTTAGAAATGCTTCTGAAAAACTACTCCCAATATGGACAAAAACTATTTCTAACGCTGAAGAGGCTACAAAACAATTTTTTCCAACTATCGCCAAATATGGCGCTGCTTATAATTTGCTAATACTTCAAAAAGTAACAGATAAAAACCTATCAGAATATAGAAATGCTTTTCCTAAGCAATGGACAGAAGAAATGGACCTCCTCTATAAAAAGGGAAATTTATATGTCATAGATTTTAGAATTTATGCGACTCTTGAACCTCAGGAAGCTAAAGGATCAGAACGATTTACACCTACAACTTTTACCTGGTTAAAACAAAATTCAAAAACAAAAGAACTTAGACCATTCGCCATATATGTATCAGGATACAATGGAAATCATCAACAATTTTATGATATTAACACAACTACTGAATCTGCCTGGTTATATGCTTTACAAGCAGTTAAAACATCAGTTACAGTTTATGGCATATGGTTAGGTCATGTGTATCATTGGCATTTAGTTACTGCATCTATGATTATGACCATGTTCAATAATATCTCAAAAACTCATCCTATTTATGAGATCCTGGCACCTCAATCTAAATATATTATAGGTTTTAATGATGTTCTAGTGCTTCTTTGGGAAAAAATAGCACCACCAACCTCAATAAAGACACCTTATCAATTCCTAGAGCTTATCGATAACTTTGCAAAAGACCGTACTTTTTTTGATGATGATCCAACCAATACTTTAAAAAAACTTGGTTTGTCAAAAAGAGATTTTACTGTTTCAGAACCTTGGGATATGTATCCAATTATTGGATATCTTTTAAAAATTTGGGAGATTGTAAAAGAGTACACCTACATTTTTGTAGAAAACACATACATAAGTAATGAAGCTGTTAAAAAAGACACCGAATTACAAGCCTGGATTGCCGCCGCCGGACAAAAGGAAAATGGAAATATTAAAGGATTACCCAAAGTTGATACCAAACAAAAGTTACAACAAATACTCACAAGTATTTTATATAGAATTACTGCGCACGGATTATCAAGAATGGATAATACAGCTAATCCCGCTTTAACCTTTGTCGGCAACTATCCTCCTACTCTACAAAGTGCACATATTCCTGAACCTTCAAGTACATTTTCAACAGAAGAGTTACTTCAGTATTTACCCAATACCGGTACAATAGGAGAAATGATTACTTTCTACTACACTTTTGTAAATTCTGCTCCTTATGAACCTTTAATACCCGTAACCGGAGCGGATGAGGATCTATTTTTTAGCGGTGGAGGAACCGACGCCAGAAATATAGCTTTGGCCGATTTCCGAAATAAATTAACTTCTTTTATTAAACAATATACAATAGAAAATAAAATACCAGACCTGCCTCCTAATATGCCACAAATTCATCAGTGGCCTATGAATATTGAAACCTAAAAAGATCTAATCTTTTTAGGTTTCAATTTCAGTTAAAAAGTTTTACCTATTTTTAGTAACTACAAAAAAGGTAATTACTTATGGCGAAAATCTTTAGAAACATTCGACAGAACTCTTTATTATCAAATAGATTTTCTAAATACCTCTTTTATGCAATTGGTGAAATCATACTTGTAGTCATAGGAATTCTTGTCGCAGTACAGATTAATAATCTAAATGAGTCCAGAAAACAAGCTAAGGTTCTTAAAAGCATCTTGAAGAATGTTTCGTATGATCTGGTTACTGATACAACGATTGCAGGAAATTATATAAAAACAGAAGAAGAGGTTATTATTCATAGTAATCGTATTTTAAATAAAGAGATTAATCTTTCTAATTTTAAAGAATGTCGCCCTTGTGCCAGTATTGTTACTACGTACAGACCTTTGTATATTAATACCAAAGGATATACACAATTAAAAAATTTGATTGATGAGAACTCAGCGCAAAAAGATTCTCTAATTATAGACATCGTTCAGTTTTATGATATTTTTTCTGGTCTTATTAATGATAGTAACACTATGCTAAAAAACGAAGCATTAAAAAATGTTAGTGATTTTCAACAATATGACTGGTTTGTAGATTGGACCCAAGGAAAGTATAATGAAGAAATGATAGCCTATTTTGCTGGTAGTGAAGATTATCGAAAAAGAGTAGCTGCATACAACCTTTTGGCAGAAGGAAATCACCTTGCTCGTTTAAAACTTTATCATCAAAACGCTTCAGAAATACTGAAATCTATAGACAAAAGGATTAAAAAAGAGTAATCCATTCACAATTCTATCCTTATTGGGTCTAAACCCGTATTATGCATTAGAAAATTTATTACAATTTTCAATTACTTCAAATACTGACGTTTCACTTCGTTTTTTAATCTCATCATAGCGGTGCTATAATGAAATCAAGAAAATAACAGTATTTATTGTACTCAAAAACTTCTTGACAAAGTTCTAATGCATAATCCGAGTAAAAATAATATTTGCACAATTCAATATTTTAATTTTACTTTGTATTTCAAAGTACTTTTAATAATATGATTTATTTATATATAACAATTCCTTTGTATTAAACAGTACTTAACCCACTGACTTGAGATAAAACCAGGCATTATGAGTACAGAAGATTATTTAAAAGACATTACCGAGATCAAAGACATGATGAATAAATCATCACGCTTTTTTTCTTTAAGCGGTTTATCAGGGATATTAGCAGGCATTTATGCTTTAATAGGCGCTGCAGTGGCATACTATCTTGTAAGTATTAGTGGAAGAGATTATTTAATCCTTGATGGAAAAATCTTTAACTATATACTACTTGATTTAGTAATTGTCGCCTTTCTTAGTGTTTTGACTGGTATCGCTCTTAGTATACGAAAGGCGAGAAAGAATAATGAAACATTATGGAATGGTACTTCCAGAAGATTGCTTGCAGCCTTCTTAGTTCCTCTTGTTACAGGAGGGATTTATATTATAATCAAGATTTTTAGCAATCATTATGGCCTCACAGGTTCATTGATGCTTATCTTTTATGGATTAGCATTAGTCAATGCCTCAAAATATACAATTGGTAATGTAAAATATTTGGGATATATAGAAATTGTATTAGGTTTGATCTGCGCAATTTATCCCGGTTATGGTTTCTGGTTTTGGGTATTGGGATTTGGTGTTATGCACATTGTGTATGGAAGTTTAATATATTTTAATGAAAACTCAAATACTTAATAATTGAATTGAAATAGCTAACAGTTTGAAGCTTTCACAATCAACTAATTAAATCCTGAAACAAATTCGGGATAGCAAATGAAAAATATAATAGGTAATATAAATAAAGCTTTTGATCATCGCATCCGATTAGGGATTATGTCTATATTGATGGTAAATGAACATGCCGATTTTAAGAGTTTAAAAGAACTGTTAGGTGCTACTGATGGTAATTTGGCAAGTCATACCAAAGCACTGGAAAAAGAAGAATATATCATTGTAGAAAAATCATTTATAGGTAGAAAACCTAACACAAGATATAGCGCTACAAAAAAAGGAAGAGAAGCTTTTAAAAAACACGTAGAAGCTATTGAAAAATTACTGAAACAATAAAAAGAATATTTTTTTAATCATTTTACTTTGAATTTCAAAGTACTTTTAAATCATCAAATGAGAGCATTTATTTTAGAAACAATTTATGAATGGAGCAAGACACCATATCAAAGGTGGTTTAAAAAGAATCCTCCCTGGGAAATGACAACAAAAACTTTGATTCAATTCCCTAAGGATAGTTTAGGATTTCATCTGGGATGTTTTTTGCTTAAACATAATTTTAGCCCTCAACCTAAATTAGAAAACCATGATGTTTTTCACGTTTTGACAGATACTGGTACATCTGTACCCGAAGAAATATCTATGCAGTATTACCTTCTTGGAAATGGCAAACGTAGTATCTATCTATTTATGGTAATTCTACTAGGCACAATACTCTATCCTGATAAACTATTACTGTTTAAAAGAGCCTATCAAAAAGGAAAAGTAGCTTATCCATTTCATCAATTGGACTATCAAAAATTATTACACAAATCCATAGAAACAATTCGAACAACATTTTTAATCTCATCAATATGCAAATAGTTCAATCAATTAATAAAAAAGCCCTGATGTTAGCGTCCATAAGTTTTCTATTAGGCACTATTATACTTTTATCTTACTTCCTCATTGAATCAGAAACCTTTCTGATTATCGGGTTGTTTTATGTGTTAGTAACACTGGTATTAAACGGTATGACACTTATAGGTTTACTTGTCAATTCTGTTATAAACTATCAATATTACAGAGAAAACATCACTACCATATTAATCTTCTTACTTAATATACCAATTACAGCCGGGTACCTTTTCCTAGTTTTCAACAACCCTTTTAAACATAATTTGATATGATCAATATACTAAGCAAGCAACTGCCTTTTATTAAAGGGTTTGTTATTTCCGTCACCTTTAGTATTCTTCTGTTGTTTACTAGAATTATAAAAACCGATTCTGGATTCTTCCTATTTCTGGTATGGAACTTATTCTTAGCCTGTATCCCTTATGCCATCACAATGATTTTAAGTTTTAGAAAAATAAACAATCTATTATTCTGGACAGGTTTTATCATATGGCTGGCGTTTCTGCCCAATTCACCTTATATCCTAACCGATTTACAACACATTAGATTAAGCACGTTACAATCAGTTTGGTTTGATGTATTACTAATACTTTCTTTTGCCATTAATGGGTTGATTATAGGGTTTGTCTCCTTAAAAATGATGCAAAAACTACTTGTACAACGATTTTCTAAAACCGTTACAGATCTTATCACTTATCTCATACTACTGTTATGCGGGTTTGGTATCTACCTGGGTAGAATATTACGATGGAATAGTTGGGACATTCTACAACACCCTTTAGATATCCTGGCAGATATAGCAAAAAGAATATTGTTCCCAATACAACACCTCAATACTTGGGCATTTACTATAGGCTTTGGTGGTTTTCTAATCATTACCTATAGGCTATTTATCATTTTAAAAAAAATCGAAATTAAATCTTAAAACAACACTTTATTTCTCTTTCAAAAAGAATCATAAAATACAATCACTATAAAATTTTTAAACTATGGAAACGCAAAAACAAAAAAAGTCATTTGGTCAATGGATAAAAACTTCTATCACTATTAGAATGCTAATGGTTGGTATATTAATTCTAGTACTCCTTATTCCGTTATCTTATATTAAAAATCTAATACAAGAAAGAGCATATAGGCAAGAAGAGGTTGTAAATGAAATTAATCAAAAGTGGGGAAACGAAGTTTTATTATATGGTCCCATACTTAAAGTTCCTTATCAAGTACATAATCTCAAAAAAATCTGGGATGATAAGACCAAATCATATTATGAAGAAGATCTAATCTCCACAAAATATGCTTTCTTTTTCCCTAACACTCTAGACATAAAAAGCAATATCGAATCTGAAACACTAGGTCGTAGTATTTATGAATCAGTAGTATACTCTGCCGATATGAAAATAAAAGGTTCTTTTACCACTCCCAGTTTCGAAATTCAGGATATAAAAGACGAAGATATCTTGTGGAATAAAGCAACCATTATAATTAATTCTACCAATCTTAAAGGAATAAAAAGCAATCTCGATTTAAAAATCGGATCAGATTCATACCCATTAAGATCACGATATTCTCAAAATTCATACACCAATACTTTAGAGACTAAGTTTCTTAAAGAACACTCACTCCCAAAAGAAGGTGCTATTAATTTTAACCTTGATTTGATTATTAACGGAAGTGAACAATTAAGATTTATCCCTATTGGAAGAGAAACCAAGGTTTCTATGAACTCTAACTGGGCTTCTCCAAGTTTTAATGGCAATTATTTACCAGAAACAAAAACCAAAGAAATTACAGCATCAGGTTTTAAAGCCACCTGGAAAGTTTTGGAAACCAATAGAGAATTTGAACAAGAGTTCTTTGGAGAATTACCACAAATTAATTCCTCTGCTTTTGGAGTAAAATTATTGATTCCTGTAGACGAGTATCAAAAAAGTGAACGTGCTACAAAGTATGGATACCTTGTAATTGCTCTTACTTTTTTAGTCTTCTTTTTAATCCAAACGATCAGTAAAATAAACATTCATCCTTTTCAATACCTTATGATAGGGTTGGCATTAACCATGTTTTACACATTACTTATCTCTATCTCTGAGCATTCAAGTTTTCTACAAGCATATGCTATTGCTGGTATAGCTGTGGTATTACTAATTTCTATGTATTCTAAGGCTATTCTTAAAAGTTTTAAATTCATGGGATTCATCGCTGCTTCACTAGCTGTTTTATACACTTTTATATTTGTTATCATTCAGTTAGAAAATTATGCACTTCTAGTAGGAAGTATTGGACTCTTCTTAATATTAGGAACAATTATGATGATATCACGCAAGATTGATTGGGGGAATTATTAAAATCAATTATGAAATATAGAGTATTGTCTGTTGGGCAATACTCTATATCCTATCCTTATTATAAAAATATATCACATCAAAAAATCATCAATAACATTCTCTGTTTATGGTAGACTTAAACAACAATATCATCATAGGAATTGGAAAAGGGGATTCAGGAATATTAAAAGCTTTTTACAAAAAGAATATGCCACACATCAGAATGTATATACTCAAAAACTCTGGGTGTGAAAAAGATGTGGAGGATGTATTTCAAGATGCACTAATCATTATTTATCAAAAAATTCATTTAGGTACTTTAGAAATAAGTACCACCATCCATTCTTATTTTTATGCTGTCGCAAAAAATATTTGGTACAATCAACTACGAAAAAGAAAGAAACTCCTTTTTGATAAAAGGTTTATTGAGCTTTTTGACAGAGGGAATAATGATTCTATTATTGACAAAATAAATCTTAAAGAAAAGTATGGTTTGTATTATAAATATTTTCTACAATTAGATACATCTAGTCGTCAATTACTACATCTATTTTTTGAAGGAAAAAGTACAAACGAAATTTCTAAAATCATGGGATATACTAAAGCATATACTCGTAAGAAGAAATTTAAAGCAAAGAAAAAGTTATTAGAAATGATAGAAAAAGATCCTGCATATCATGAATTAGCAAGCAACCACATCTTTTTACAAGCTGTTTCATAAAATCGCGTTGGTTAGTTAGTGATGAAAAGTCGTACTTCGTATTTTTGAAGTGCGGCTTTTTTAGCTACTTTCGTTTTTTAAAAATTTATATAATGATAAAGAATAAATATCCACTCATAATAGCTCTTACTGCTTTTAGTATCTTTTCTTGTAAAACAGATCCTAAAAATGAAAAATTAGTTATTCAAGAGGTGACATTCACCAAAGAAGCAGAGCTCTCTCTTTTTAATCTGAAAGATTCCATTGTAAATCCAATCACCAAACTTGATATCGAAATTGCAGATGATGATTACCAGATACAAACTGGTTTAATGTACAGGAAATCTATGCAAAATAATCAAGGGATGTTATTCATCTTTTCAGAAGAAACTCCTCGCTCTTTTTATATGAAGAATACTGAGTTTGCTTTGGATATTATTTTTATAGATGCTAATAATAAAGTAGTAAGCATCCAAAAAAATGCAAAACCTCTTGACGAAAGTTCTTTACCTTCAGAAGGGCCTGCTCAATATGTTTTAGAAGTAAATGCAAAACTTACTGATACTTGGAATTTACAAAAAGGAGATTCTATTTCATTCTCTAAAATAAAATAAAAACATATTACTTAAATAAAAAAACCGTGCGATATCGCACGGTTTTTTTTTATTATTCATTGAGAAAGAATTACTTCTTCTCTTCTTCAGTTTCTTCTTTAACTTTTAAACCTACTTTACTTACAGTGTCATACATTACTGGCGTTGCAATAAATAATGAAGAATACGTACCTACTAACACACCTATTATTAATGAGAACATAAATCCTCTAAGTGGTTCTGCAAATATAAATATTGCAATAAGTACTAATAAAGTAGTTAAAGACGTATTTAATGTACGACTCAATGTACTATTCAATGCACCATTAATATTTTTACTCAATGGCCATGTTGGATGATCATTAAAGAATTCTCGAATTCTATCAAATACAACCACCGTATCATTCAATGAGTAACCAATCACGGTAAGAATAGCAGCTATAAATGCCTGATCAATCTCCATATTAAATGGCATAAATTTATATGTCAAAGAGAATACACCAAGTACTAATAATACATCATGGAATACAGCACTTACTGCACCTAAACTAAACTGCCATCTTCTAAATCGTAATAAAATATATAAGAACACCACAATTAATGATCCTAATACAGACCAGAAAGCAGCTTTCTTAATATCATCTGCAATAGTCGGTCCTACCTTCATCGAAGACATTACCCCTACTTGCTTGGCTTCATCTCCATCAGAGAACTTCTCATAGGTTAATCCAGCCGGGAGATATGATTTTAATGCATTAAATAATTTATTAGAAACTTCAGAATCAATATCAGTTCCTGTTTCATCAATCTTATATTTGGTAGTAATTTTTAATTGGTTATTTGCTCCTAAGGTTTTTGCCTCGGCACTTCCAAACTCGGCTACCAAATCTTTTTCTACAGTAGTCGGTACCACATCTTCAGCAAAACGAACAGTATATGTTCTACCTCCAACAAAATCTACACCTTGATCTAATCCTTGAGTAAATAATGATCCAACACCAACAGCAATAATAATTCCTGAAATTACATAAGCTATCTTACGCTTCCCTAAGAAATTAACACTCACATTCTTAAATAGGTTCTTAGTAAGGTTTGTAGAAAACGCTAGCTCTTTTCCATTTTTACCATATCCATCGATAAATAATCGAGTTACGAATATTGCGGTAAATAATGAAGTAAGAATACCTATCAATAATGTAGTTGCAAAACCTTTAATAGGTCCTGTACCAAAGAATAATAAAATTAAACCGGTAAGACCAGTAGTAATATTTGCATCTAATATTGAAGACAATGCATTTCTAAATCCATCTTTAATAGAATCAGCCTGAGACTTACCTTTGGCAAGTTCTTCTTTAATTCTTTCAAAAATAAGTACGTTCGCATCTACAGACATACCAATTGTCAATACAATACCAGCGATACCAGGAAGTGTTAATACAGCTTTTAATCCTGCCAATACTCCAAAAATAAATAAAATATTCACTACCAAAGCAACATCTGCAAATGCTCCTGCTTTACCATAGTAAAAGATCATCCAGATAAGGATTAATACTAATGCAATTGCAAAAGACATAACTCCACTATCTATAGCTTCTTGACCCAATGAAGGTCCTACTACTTCACTCTGGATAATATCTGCAGAAGCTGGTAATTTACCCGCTCTTAATACATTTGCTAAATCTTGCCCTTCTTCAATAGTAAAATCTCCACTGATCTCACTTCTTCCTCCACTAATAGGTCCAGAAGTTACTCCTGGAGCAGAGTATACTATATTATCCAGTACAATGGCAATTTGACTTCTATTGGTAAATGCATTACCTGTCATTTCTTCCCATTTCTTAGCTCCTTTACCATCCATTTGCATAGTAACGGTAACTTCTCCTACCTGGCTATATTCTTGTCTTGCATCAGTGATTACACCACCACTAAGCTGTGGTTCATTATCACGATTACCTTTGATTGCATATAGATCAATAAATTCTGAATCTTTCTTAGGTTTACCCCAAGCAAACTTTACAAAACGTTGTTCTGCTGGTAATAAAGCTCTAACTTTAGAATCTCTAAGATAGTTACTAAATTGAGCTGTATCTTTTGCTGCAATAGTAACAAGAACAGGTTGTCCTTGTGCACCAGGTGCCACCATTAAGTCAAATAATGGATTTACCTGCTCCTCTACTTCTACAGAATCTTCAGCACTCTCTAATAAGTTTTCGATAGCTGCATCTGCATCAGTTTTTGTAGTATCAACTTGTGTAGAATCTGCAGTAGCTTCTGTTATCTCGCTTTTCTCTTCTACTTCAGTTTTAGTCTTTTTTGCTTTTTCTGCTTCTTGTTTTAAAAGATTATTTGCTTGAAAAAGGAAAGAAGAAAGCTCTTCAGACTTATATACATCCCAAAACTCTAATTGTGCCGTACTCTGTAATAGTTTCTTTACACGATCAACATCTTTGGCTCCTGGTAATTCTACCAAAATACGTCCAGATTCTCCTAAACGCTGAATATTTGGTTGTGTAACACCAAATTTATCAATACGCTTACGCAGTACTTCGAAAGCCGAAGTTACTGATTCATCAATCTTTCTTTTTAGAACTGGTTTTACCAGATCATTAGTCATATCATAAGTGATATCATCACTTAGATTTTTATTTGCAAAAATATCCGGAGATGCTAATTTTGCATCTGGAATTTTTTCAAACTCAGTAAAGAAATCTTCAACGTATGTATTCTGACTATTCTTCTGTACTTCGTCTGTAGCAAGTAAAGCCTGATTAAATGATGGATCTTTAGAACCATTAGCCAAACCTTTTAAAATATCCTTTACAGATATTTGAAGAATCACGTTAATACCTCCTTTAAGGTCAAGACCTTTATTAAGTTCTTTATCTTTTGCATCAACATAAGTAATACCAGCAAAAATTGGATCTTTTCCAATTGAATCCAAATAGGTACGTTCTGCTATTTCTCTTTGCTTAGAGTCTTTTGCTTCAGGATACTTTTGTTGTGCGTAAACTTCAGCTTCTTTTTCTTTTGTATAAGTTAAATACGTATATGACAATTGGTATACACATACCAATCCGAACAATATCGCAAATACTCTTACAAGTCCTTTATTTTGCATTAGTTGTTTGTTTTGAGTCAAACCTGATATTTAAATTCGTGATCACTATAATCACTCTTAGGTTTGACAATTATTTTTAAATATTAATTAGTGTAATAAGCTTTATCATACTATATATGATAAGCTATCGTAAAGGTTAATTGATTTTTTAAAGAAATCTCTTTAAAATCCCGATCGTAATTAAGAAGTTGGACCGGCTCGTACTTCTGGAGTGTTATGAGAAGTGTTGTCTATTGCTATTGCAATATTTCTATTTATTTTCTGGGCGACTTTTACAAGCCTATCTATGTCATCATAATCAAATTCGACACCAAAGCTATGAGGATTATAATTAGAATACCCATCTTTTTCTTGCTGTATTTCTAATACATATAAACCATTAAAATCAGTTTCAAAATCTGTACTTTTTTGGATTTCATAAACATCAAGATTGTAATCTTTTACGTTTTTATCGGTCGGAAGTTCTTTATCACCCTTATTTTGATCATAAAAAACATGATCAAGCGCTATACTTTGTCCTTCAGAAAGTATTCTTTTAATATAGGTGACATCTGCATCACTATAGTAAGCTATTTTAAGTTTCCCGTCTTCTAAATCCCTTGATATTCTAGTGTTTTTTACTCCTATTGATTCCAATTGTTTTTTTACAATTGTTATCGCATTTTGAGCTTCTGGAGAAGATACATCGGCGTTAACAAACTCTAGAACTATCTCTTGATTAGGTACAACGACTTGTTGCTGGATTACAACAAGTAATGCCAGCGCAGTAATTAAAGTCCCGAAGTACCATTTTTTAGACATGCCGCAAATATAAAAAAATTAAAACTACATTTCTAAAGTCTTTGCATAAATATCACCGGTTGATCTTAAACACTTATAACGATCTAAAAAGATAACCTATAAAATTTCTATTATTCATCTATCTATTTAAAAAACAAAGAACTGTCATATGACAGTTCTTGTTAGTATATTTAAGTAAGATTTAAAAAGATTATAGTTCTAATAATCCATTAGTTTTTCTTACTCCTTCTGCACTTTCTGTAAGTTTAGCTTTTTCAGCATCGCTTAATTTAATCTCTACGATTTTTTCGATACCATTTTTACCTAGAACCACTGGAGCTCCAATACAAAGATCATTTAATCCATACTCTCCTTCTAATAAAGTAGAGCAAGGGAATATTTTCTTTTGATCACAAGCTATTGCCTGAACTAAACCTGACACTGCTGCTCCTGGTGCATACCAAGCTGAAGTTCCTAAAAGCTTAGTTAATGTTGCTCCACCTACCTTAGTATCTGCTGCAACTTGCTCTAAACGCTCATCAGAAATAAATTCTGAAACCGGAACACTATTTCTGGTAGCTAGTCGTGTTAATGGTACCATTCCTTTATCACTATGTCCTCCAATCACCATTCCATCAACATCAGAGATAGGAGCTTCTAATGCTTCTGCTAATCTGTATTTAAATCTTGCGCTATCTAGTGCTCCACCCATACCAATAATTCTATTCTTAGGTATATCTGTAGTCTTGTGCACTAAATAAGTCATAGTATCCATAGGATTACTTACCACTATAATTATAGCATTTGGAGAATGCTCTATAAGACTAGAAGATACTGTTTTAACAATACCTGCATTGATACCGATCAACTCTTCTCTAGTCATTCCTGGTTTACGAGGGATTCCTGAAGTGATTACAGCAATATCGCTTCCTGCAGTCTTGGAATAATCACCGGTAGTTCCTGTTATCTTAGTATCAAATCCATTTAAAGAAGCTGTTTGCATAAGGTCCATTGCTTTACCTTCTGCATATCCTTCTTTAATATCTAATAACACTACTTCTGAAGCAAAATTCTTTATGGCAATATATTCGGCACAACTTGCACCTACTGCACCAGCTCCTACTACTGTAACTTTCATTGTTTATATTTTATGTTGTGATTAAAATTTTATTCGCCCCGCGAAAATACGAATTCTTTCACGATTTTTTTTCTCAAAAAAAGGTTAATTGATTACAACAAAAGTGAATATAACTGTAAAGTGTCAGATCAAGTAAAAAAAGTTATAAAATTACCATCCAAAATTAAGCCCTAACGATACATTATTGTAATTCTGCAATGTATAATCAAGATTAACTCTAAAGAATGTAAGTGATAATTTTGCTCCAATCGTGGCTTTTACTCCAGATTCATCATGCTCTACACTTAAGGGATCTGTTACCGTTTGTGAAACTAATGGTCCATTTTCTATTCTATAGGTACCTAATAAATCAGTTGTGCTTGATCCAGTATAGAATCCCAGTCCTGCATAAAAATTGAGTACAGGTAATTTAGTAGACACAATACCAGAGACCAACCATGAATTTGCTTTTAATTCTACCTTTTGACCTTCTCCATCAATAGCACTATCTTCGGTAAAATCATAGGAGCCTTTTATATTGGTATATCCGATAATTCCCGAAATCTTAACTGGCCATCGTTTCCAACCAAAAATCCAACTTGTCAATTCGTGCTGAACACCTACTCCATATAATTGAATTTCTGTATTATCACCTGCTTCAATTTTAGGTAAAAAACGTCCTTTTAACTCTGTTCCTTTAGACAACCCAACACCAAATTGAAGATATCCTGTAGGCATAAAATTAACACCTGTTCCTCCTAGTCCATCAGGCAGTGTAATTTCAACTTCTCCAGCTGTGCCTTCAGCAAAAACCAAAACCACATCAGATTCGTTTTCTCCAAAAGCATTAGCCACAGATTGTACAGATGGTCCGTTTCTGAATGTTATATCTGTATAATCGTTTTCATTTAATCTAAAAGATTGCTTTTCTTCTCTTACAAAAGAAGCATTCCCAACAATACCTATTTCAAAGTGAAATAGCTTCTTAGCGGCAGCAGAGTTATACCAACCACTGGACATTCCGTTAACCACTCCTTCTCCCGCTGGTTGAAAATAATCTTGACTAAATCTTTGTGCGTTATCAATTCCTATCTCAAGAATCTGATCAATATTTACTTGAGAAATAGTAACATGACCGGTAAGTAATACAAATAGCAATGTAAGTTTTTTCATGTCTTTAAGTTTACGGTTGTTAAATTCGTCCAATCTTCACTCTAATAATTATTTAGAATAAAAACAGTTAAACTCATCATATATCAATTTTGTCTCTGCAAAATCTAAATATGATTCATTTATTAGATTTGGGTTTAATATCAAGTCAATTATAAAAGAACTAAATAATCTGCTTTACATTAATCTGATATTAATAGGCTTTGCAATATAAAAAAAATCCGCTATATCAGAGATATAACGGATTTTATATACTTGTTTTATTCTATTGGTTATGCATCGATATTTGCATATACTGCGTTCTTTTCTATAAACTCTCTACGTGGCGGAACCTCATCTCCCATTAACATTGAGAAAATACGATCTGCTTCAGTAAGATTATCAATACCTACCTGTCTCATGGTTCTGAATTCAGGATTCATTGTAGTATCCCACAACTGTTCTGCATTCATCTCTCCAAGACCTTTATATCGTTGTATTTTTGAATTTTCTCCAAATTGTCTTACAATCTGATCACGTTGATCGTCATTCCAAGCATATTGCTTCTTAGCACCTTTTTTCACCAAATACAATGGTGGTGCTGCAATATATATGTGTCCTGCTTCTATTAATTCTTTCATATAACGGAAGAAGAATGTTAAAATCAAAGTAGAAATATGGCTACCATCCACATCCGCATCACACATAATCACTACTTTATGATATCTTAATTTCGAAAGATTTAAAGCTTTACTATCTTCTTCTGTACCAATAGTTACTCCTAACGCGGTAAAAATATTTTTAATCTCCTCGTTTTCAAAAACCTTGTGATGCATTGCTTTTTCTACATTCAAGATTTTACCTCTTAACGGAAGAATTGCCTGAAACATACGATCTCGACCTTGCTTTGCTGTACCACCTGCAGAATCTCCCTCTACAAGGAATACTTCACACAACGCTGGATCTTGTTCTGAGCAATCTGATAACTTACCAGGTAAACCTCCAATACTCATTACAGACTTACGCTGCACCATTTCACGAGCTTTTTTAGCAGCGTGACGTGCCTGCGCGGCAAGAATAACCTTTTCTACAATCGTTTTTGCATCACTAGGATTTTCTTCAAGATAGTTTTCTAACATTTCAGAAACTGCCTGAGAAACTGCAGAGGTCACCTCACGGTTACCCAATTTTGTTTTGGTTTGCCCTTCAAATTGAGGTTCTGCAACTTTTACTGAAACTATCGCTGTTAATCCTTCACGAAAATCATCTCCAGCAATTTCAAACTTTAATTTATCTAACATCCCTGAAGCATCTGCATACTTCTTAAGTGTAGATGTTAATCCTCTTCTAAAACCCGAAAGGTGTGTTCCACCTTCATGGGTATTAATATTATTCACATACGAATGAAGGTTTTCTGCATACGAATCATTATAGATCATTGCTACTTCTACAGGAATGTCATTCTTTTCACCTTCCATAGAAATTACATGACCAATAATAGCATTACGGCTGGCATCTAAGAATCTTACAAATTCTTTTAACCCTTCTTCTGAATGAAATACCTCAGAAACATAATTACCTTCATCATCTTTATGACGCTTATCTGTTAAAGAAATAGTAATTCCTTTATTAAGATATGCCAGTTCTCTCAAACGACTCGCTAAGGTATCGTAATTATATTCTGTGGTTTGTTGAAAGATTGAGGTATCAGGTTTAAATGTAACCACGGTACCTCTAAAATCTGTATCTCCAGTAGATTTTACTGGGTATAATGGTTTTCCTCTTTCATATTCTTGTTCCCACACTTTACCATCTCTATGCACATAGGCATGTAAATGATCTGAAAGTGCATTTACACAGGATACCCCTACTCCGTGCAAACCTCCTGAAACTTTATACGAATCTTTATCAAATTTCCCTCCTGCTCCAATCTTGGTCATTACTACTTCTAAAGCAGAAACACCTTCTTTTTTATGAATCTCTACAGGAATCCCACGACCATTATCTTTTGTCGTAATAGAATTATCTTCATTTATGGTAACCTCTATAGCATCACAATGCCCTGCTAGTGCTTCATCAATAGAGTTATCCACAACTTCATAAACCAAATGGTGTAAACCTCTGGTTCCTACATCTCCAATATACATAGATGGACGCATGCGTACATGTTCCATTCCCTCTAATGCCTGAATACTATCGGCAGAATACTTTTTTTTGTTTGTTTCTTCGCTCATAAACCAGCTTTATTTTATGATAATTTTGGTCAACGAACAAAGATAAAAAAACAGTAAAAGGATAAAAGGGTTTTATCAAGGATGATTTAAAGAGTTATCAACAATTAGTTAAGAATAACACCAGAAAAAGAAAAAATGCTCTTAAAAACGATAAAAATAGCCTTAAAAACGATTTAAGATTATAATAACATTTCTACAGGTTTTAAAATTATATTTTTCAAATCGTTAAAAATGAGTTTAATAGAACAACTCATTTCTTTTATCCGCTTCAAAAACAGAAGATTTAGAAAAAAGCAATATTCTATAAACAAAAAAACCCCGGAAAATAAATTTTCCGGGGCACATCTCAATTAACTCAACTTACAGCTACACGCTCAAGCAGTTAGTCTTATTATTGTTCTACGATTGTTTCTAATTCATAAGCTTCATCATGTACATTGGCCACTGCTCTTCCACTTGGGTCATTCAAGTTTTTAAAAGCTTCATCCCATTCTAAAGCAATTTTGGTACTACAGGCTACAGATGGTTCTTGAGGAACACTTAATGCTGCTGTATCACTTGGAAAATGTCCTTCAAAAATAGATCTATAATAGAACTCCTCTTTGTTTTGCGGAGTTTGTATTGGAAATCTAAAATGAGCATTCGCCATTTGTTCATCACTAACTTCTTGTTCTACTACTTCTTTCAAAGTATCAATCCAGCTATATCCCACACCATCAGAAAATTGTTCCTTTTGTCTCCAGGCAACACTTTCTGGCAAGTATGATTCAAATGCTTTACGGATCACCCATTTCTCCATTCGTTCTCCGTTGATCATTTTATCTTGAGGGTTGATACGCATGGCAACATCCATAAACTCTTTATCTAAAAACGGAACTCTTCCTTCAATACCCCATGCTGCTAATGATTTATTAGCTCGAAGACAATCGTACATATGTAATTTATCTAATTTACGAACTGTTTCTTCATGAAAATCCTTTGCACTAGGTGCTTTATGAAAATATAAGTATCCTCCAAATATTTCATCAGCTCCTTCTCCTGATAGTACCATTTTCACTCCCATAGATTTAATAACCCTCGCCATTAAATACATTGGCGTCGAAGCTCTAATGGTTGTAATATCATACGTTTCTAAATTATAAATAACATCACGAATTGCATCAAGACCTTCTTGAATTGTAAATTTAATTTCGTGATGAACAGTACCTATATGATCTGCAACTTTTTGAGCTGCTGCTAAATCAGGAGAACCTTCTAATCCAACAGAAAATGAATGCAATTGTGGCCACCAAGCATCTTTGGTATCTCCAGATTCTATTCGTTTTTCAGAATATTTTTTAGCAATCGCAGAAGTCACAGAAGAATCCAAACCTCCAGACAACAATACACCATAAGGTACATCTGACATCAATTGCCTATGCACTGCAGCTTCTAGAGCTTCTTTTACTTCTTCTATGCTTGTCTGGTTTTCTTGCACTGATTCAAAATCATTCCAGTCCCTAATATACCATTTTTTTAGGTCTTTATCCCTACTAAATTTATAATGCCCTGGAGGAAACAATTCTATCTTCGCACAAACACCTTCTAATGCCTTTAACTCTGAGGCTACATAAAAGGTACCGTTCTGATCCCACCCCATATATAATGGGATTATACCCATATGATCTCTGGCAATTAAATACTCATCTTCTTCAACATCATACAACGCAAAAGCAAATATACCATTCATATCATCCAAGAAATCAGCTCCTTTTTCTTTATATAACGCTAGAATAACCTCACAATCAGATTCAGTTTGAAAATTATATTTTCCTTCAAATTGTTTACGCAACTCTCTATGGTTATATATTTCACCATTAGCTGCAAGTATCAGTTTTTTATCTTCACTAAACAAAGGTTGCTTTCCTGATACTGGATCAACTATAGCCAGACGTTCATGAGCAAGAATTGCTTTTTTATCTGAATATATCCCGCTCCAATCAGGTCCACGATGACGAATTTTCTTCGACATTTCTAATAATTGAGGTCTTAACACCTCTGCATCTTGCTTTAAATCAAAAGCACAAACAATTCCGCACATAAATTTTCTTTTTCTATTAATCGAGAAGTCAAAGATTAGCCTATAGTTACAATAATAAAATCATATATGTTATTTTGATTATAAATTGAAATCATAAATATTCAAAAAAATAACAATAAGTAAGCTACAATTGTTATTTCATAAAATTTACTATCAGATCGTTACTTTTAATATTTAACAGAATTTATAGAGTGGATTAACATTTAGCATGTAAGTTGGAGCATATCTTTACGTCAGTTACAGAAATCAAAATCACTATTATGAAAAAAACAATTTTATTAGTTGCTATTATGTTTTTAGGTGCATTGTCCACCGTAAGCGCTCAGAAATTTGCAGGACTACAAAAAAGTCCAACCGATATTTCTTATGCAAAAGCTGATAGAAATTCTAAGCCAGCGATTAAAGTAATCTATAGTAGACCACAGAAAAAAGGAAGAGAAGTATTTGGTAATCTTGTAAAATACGACAAGGTATGGAGAACTGGAGCTGACGAAGCAACAGAAATTAAATTATTTCAGGATATGAAAATTGGAGATAAAACTGTTAAAGCAGGAACATATTCTCTATATACTATTCCTGGTAAAAATGAATGGACTATTATTTTAAGTTCTGACCTAGATAGTTGGGGAGCATATTCTTATGACAAAGGAAAAGATGTTGCTAGAATTAAAGTACCTACATCTAGCGGAGAATCTTTAGAGGTTTTCTCTATTGCATTCAAAAAAGCTGACAAAGGTTATCATATGGTTATGGGATGGGATACTACCAGAGTAGAGGTTCCTTTTTCACTGTAATCTATTGGTAAGAAAGAAATTGTCATTAAAAAAAGAAACGAGACTGTGGTTCTGTCTCGTTTCTTTTTTAATTTTAGAATGCCCTTAAATAGTGATTTAATTTTCGACACAAGGTCGAAATAACATCTTTACCTACCTGTGTATAGCGTTACCTGATGCACTTGGTAGTTCTTTTAGAAAATCCATTACGACTCTAAAAGTTAATTTAAACTTCGTGTAAAATAGCCCCATAATCTTTATTTAAAAATTAATTATTACAAATATAACACCCAAAACAGTGATGTCAATAACTTTCTTAATTTATTAGATATAACACAAAAATTAATCGACAACTAACGCAAAAAATATTTTTTTTGTTAATTTTTTTGACTGATATCCAATATTTTACAAGTTTTAATACATATTTCGCAACAAAACTTATTAATCTTTTAATTTAAATTTATAATAAACTTCGTAACATTATAAATAATAAAGAAATCTATCTATGAATTGCGTTGCTACACGCTGACGGTAACTCTTTCAAAAATTTCTTTAGTGCCTTTATATCTATTACCAATATACCGTAAAATAGCTTCATAATCCACTGTCATTTAAATTATTATACAAAGATACACCCTAACTCTTTTTTTGTAAAAAAAATTAACATAATCAAAATATGATTTTAGATATAACACATTCTTGAAACGACATCAAGTTTAAAAGCTATTTTTTTCTGTTAAATTATGAAGAATTATCTTACACAAAAAAACATAATTCCCGGGGTTTTACCCCCCTATAAATGAACTAAGCATGTATAATTCATTTTTTACAATACCAGAAAAAATAAAAATATCTCTTCAAAATATATCTAAATCTTAAAAATCATTAGAACTTCCCCATTGTTACTTATTTCATTAAACAAAAAAAGACAACCTACAATTTGGGGCGTCTTTTGTATAAGTTTGATTATATAAGTAAAATTAAATTTAGGATATAACACATAAGACTTTATATAATCTAACATTATATCACTTTAGAACTGATTAAAGTTCTTTACATAGGCATAAATAGAATTCAGGAGTGTTCAATTAAGAACTAATTGAACATAAATATAAAGAATTATCCGTTAAGATTCAAGCATTTTAATAAAAAAACTAATTAATCAGAATATCAATCAAAAGGTGATTCTAATAAAAAAAGAAATTATCATGTAGATAATTTCTTTTAAATTTTTGTTTAACAAATGAGTAATAATACAATAATTGTATCAATTACATATTATCTGCGCATTGCATAACGAGATGCTCGCGGCAAATCTTTTAAGAAGTTAATAAAACCTTGAAAATTTAATCCAAAAATAGTGTAGAATTGTTTCATAGCATGTTGATTATAAATTAGTTACATAAAGTTACCTTTGGATGATGGTATTTTCAAATAAAATTAAGGTTAAAAAGTATTTTTTCGATTAAACACAATTAAAATCGACAAAAAACACAAATATCATTTATTGAATAGAAAATAAGTAAGAAAAAACCTTCTTTTATTTTATGTGATTATGGGGGAATTTCCCCTTATGTACGGTTTAAACGTAAATCGCTAACAATCAAATACTTGTACTTTTGATTAAAAATTCACTTAAACCGTAATTGTTTAACTTTTTTTAAGGAATATTTAAGTATTTATGAGTTTGCAGAGACACTTTCCATTTAGGGTTTTTCATAACATACTCTACTATTAAAGGGATCATTTTTTCACGAACGCTCCATTCTGGTTGTAGATATAAAATACAGTCTTCAGAAACTTTGGCAGCCTGTTCTTCAGCAAATGCAAAATCATTCTTGTTATATACTATACATTTTAGCTCATCAGCACTTTTATATATCTTGGCCTGAGGTAATTTTACTTTTTTAGGAGATAAACAAATCCAATCCCAATCTCCTGTGAGCTGATATGCTCCAGAAGTTTCGATATGCGTTTTAGCTCCTCTATCTTTAAGGCCTTTTGTTAACGCACTCATATCCCAAGTAAGAGGTTCTCCTCCTGTAACTACAATAACATCACTATAACTAAGAGCATTTTCTATAATTACATTTGTATCTGTTGGAGGGTGAAGATCAGCATTCCAACTTTCTTTCACATCACACCAATGACATCCTACATCACATCCTCCGATTCTAATAAAATACGCAGCCGTGCCTTTATGATATCCTTCTCCTTGAATGGTATAAAATTCTTCCATCAACGGAAGCATTTTTCCTTCATTCACCAATTTCTGTGTACTTTTTTGCATAAGGATGCAAAGGTAATTAATATTGATTTACCAGATATCTTTTATAAACTTAGATTTAAAAATTAGCTAGAAATTTATTTACTAGCTTTAACGGCAATACATTCTATTTCTATTTTTGCACCTACGGCTAATCCTTTTGCAGCAAAAGTAGTTCTTGCCGGTTTTTGAGGCAAGTATGTTTTATAAACCTCATTAAAAGCTGAAAAGTCTTCAATATCTGCAAGTATAACAGTACATTTTACTACATCTTTCATTTCCAGGTTATGGTGTTTCAGAACAGCTTTAATATTTTCAAGCGTTTGTTTTGTCTCTTCTTTAATTCCACCCACTACGAGTTTTCGGGTTGCGTGATCCATACCAACTTGTCCAGAAAGAAAATATAAATCTCCTACCTGTACTGCATCAGAAAATGGTGCTCTGGATTTTTTAGGTTCATGTGTTTTATGAAATATTGCTTCTACAGGAACGTTCGTATCTGTATTAGTACAACCTATCGCTAGCAAAGCAATTGCTAAAATGATATAAAGTCTCTTCATGATGTGTGTGATATATTAATTCTTACAGTTTAAGCATTATCAAAATTAACCGATTATACACCTTAATGTATATTATACTTCATAAAATGATTCTTTAAAAGTTATAAAACAGTTAACTCCTTTTATTACATTTTTGTCAAAAAGTCTAAATTTACTAAAAAAACAAAATCACATCCATTCTCGATAGAATAAGTTAAGATTCTTATTTTTATCAAAATTTACATCAATTATGAGCGATACTCAGGCTTTTCTGGATCATATTAATAAAGGATATACAACCAAAGGTGATTTTTTAACCTTAGGTGCGGCGATATATAATAATGAAACGATTACTAATGCCCACGTAAAAGTACCTTTAAAAACCTTAAATAGGCATGGACTTATTGCTGGAGCTACTGGAACTGGTAAAACCAAAACATTGCAAGTGCTGGCAGAAAACCTTAGTGATCAAGGAATCCCTGTTCTTCTTATGGATATTAAAGGAGATCTGAGTGGTATCGCTGCGGCTAGTCCCGGACATCCAAAAATTGATGAACGTCACGAGAAAATAGGAATCCCTTTTGAGGCAAAGAATTTTCCTGTAGAAATCCTTTCATTATCAGAACAAGATGGTGTCAGACTTAGAGCTACTATTAGTGAGTTTGGTCCTGTCCTGCTATCTCGAATTTTGAATGTTACAGAAACTCAAGCCGGAATTATTTCTATCATCTTTAAATATTGCGATGATAACAAACTACCTCTACTGGATCTTAAGGATTTAAAAAAAGTATTGCAGTTTGCTACACAAGAAGGCAAAAAAGAGTTAGAAAAAGACTACGGAAGAATTTCTACAGCTTCTACAGGGTCTATTCTTCGTAAAATTGTGGAGTTAGAGCAACAAGGAGCAGATCTCTTTTTTGGTGAACGTTCTTTTGATGTACAGGATTTATGTAGAGTTGATGATGATGGTAGAGGAATGATCAATATCATTAGGTTAACTGATATACAAGACAAACCTAAATTGTTTTCTACTTTTATGCTTAGTCTTCTGGCAGAAATATATGGTACATTTCCTGAACAAGGGGATAGCGGAAGACCTGAATTAGTTATATTTCTGGATGAAGCCCATCTTATATTTAAAGAAGCATCTAATGCCTTGATGGGGCAAATAGAAAGTATTGTTAAATTAATTCGATCCAAAGGAGTAGGACTATACTTTGTGACTCAAAATCCTACAGATGTACCAGACGGTGTTTTAAGTCAATTAGGGCTTAAAGTACAACATGCACTTAGAGCATTTACCGCAAAAGATCGCAAAGCCATAAAACTTACCGCAGAAAACTACCCTCTTTCTGATTATTATGATACCAAAGAAATTTTAACCTCTCTAGGTATTGGTGAAGCTTTAGTTACTGTATTAGATGAAAAGGGAAGACCCACTCCACTTGCTGCCACTATGCTTCGTGCCCCAATGAGTAGAATGGATATTCTGGAAGAAAATGAACTCAAAGATCTGCTAAAAAAATCAAAACTTATCTCTAGATACAACGAAGATATTGATCGAGAAAGTGCTTATGAGATATTAAATGAAAAAATAGAAAAAGCTGAAGCTGAAGAAGCTAAAGCTGCGGCCAAAAAAGAAAGAGAAAAGCTAAACCGGAGTTCATCACGTTCTCGTTCCCGAAGCAGAAGAACCAGTACTACTGAAAAAGCTATAGTAAAAGTATTGACCAGTGCAACTTTTATTAGAGGTGCTTTAGGTGTACTTAATAAGTTATTGAAATAATTTACGTTTAGTAGTTATATTATAGTATTACTTAATTTAAAAAATGATGTTTAAAAAAATCTCTCTCATATTTATTGTTGCGCTTTGTATTTCAAGTTGTCAAAAAGATACAAAACAAGAACCCTTTGAAATAGCTTCAAACAGGGTCGGTCATTTGACCAATACCACCAAACTTTATCAATTAGATTCGATCTATTCTCATGATTCGATAGTTAAAAACACCGCCAAGAACAAATTTTTGTCTAATTCTGATGAAATCGAAATCTATGAAAAAGGAGGCGTTAAACTTTTAATACTTCAGCCTAGAGAAGCATCTGATTCCACATCTACTATCGCAAGTATACAAGTACTCGATCCAAGATATCAAACAGTTTCTGGATTATCACCCGAAGGTTATTTTACTGATATTAAGAAAAACTATAAGATCTCCAAAATTAACAACACCTTAAGTGCTGCGGTTATATTTGTAGATAGTATTCAAGCATATATAGCTATTGACAAGAAAGAATTGCCTAGCGAATTTAAGTTCAATACAGATATTAAAATTGAAGCCTCTAAAATTCCAGATTCAGCAAAAATCAAACATTTTTTGATAAGTTGGGATGAAAACTAAATACAAAAAATGAGTAAGAAATATTATATTCAAAAGTCTCCGTTCATCGTTCCCACCAATGATGGTAAATTGATAGAAGAACATTTTGGCAAAGCATCAGATCAAAATTCTGATATAAGCATTGCTCATATGGTAGCTCCCCCACATTGGAGTGAACCTTTTCAAACTCCCGATTTTGATGAATATACCTATATCATTCGAGGCAAAAAGCAATTCATTATAGATGATGAAAAAATAATTTTAGAAGCCGGACAATCTATAAAAATCAAAAAGAACAGTCGAATTCAATACTCCAACCCATTTGATACAGAATGTGAGTATATTGCTATTTGCCTTCCTGCTTTTTCTATAGAAGCTGTGCATAGAGAAGATGCATGAATAAAAAAGTAAAAAAATATGCTCCGATTATAATAGGAAAGAGACTCCTTTTATTATTCTTTTTTGTTCCTAAAAAAGCAATCCATAAAGCCTTTCTACTGGTATGTACTCCAAGAAAAGGTAAAGTTTTACCCGATCAAATATATTTTCTTGAAGATGCCGAAGATGAAATTGTTATTGTTGATAATCTGTATATACAAACGTATCGATGGCCCAATGATGGTGAAACTATCCTTATGGTTCACGGATGGGAAAGTAATACCCACCGTTGGAAGACATTAATACAGAAGTTTCATCAGAAAGGATACAATGTTATCGCATTTGATGCTCCCGCTCACGGAAACTCCTCTGGAAAAATATTAAACGTACCTCTATATGCAGAATGTCTTCAAAAAGTTATAGAACTCTATAGACCTAATCATATTATAGGGCATTCTGTTGGAGGAATGACTACTATTTTTCATCAATATAAATACCCGAATGATGAAATAGAAAAACTTGTAATACTAGCGCCACCATCGGAATTGTCTAGAATTATGAAAGGTTTTCAGAAAATTCTAAAATTATCACCAAAGTTCATGAAAGCTCTTGAGCAATATTATAAAGATCAATTTGGATATAATTTTAAAGAATTCTCCGTTGCCGATTTTGCAAAAAACATTACTCGTAAAGGATTATTAATACATGACCTAAACGATGATATTGCTCCTTATTCTGAGGCACAAGCAATAAGTAAAAACTGGAATGATGCTCAATTTATAACAACAGAAGATTTTGGTCATTCCCTATTCTTTGATGAAGTTGATGATATGATTATCAAATTTTTAGATTAACAACCTATAACAATACATAATATAGTCTTTCAATATGTTACTCAAAATCATAGATAAACGATTTTTAACCCTTATTGCTTTATTATGTATAAACTGTATAATAGGTCAAAAGTTCTCTACACCTAGTGGACATATAAGTGGCTCATACACCATTAATATTGAAAAACAAACGATCCAGGCAGAATTGATAATTACCAATATTGATGTATCTGACCCTTCTCAACTAATCCTTAACGATATATTCAAAATTGATTATTTACAGTATAATCAAAATGAAATTCGCATTAAAAAAGATAAAAAGAACTGTTATGATTGTGTTGGGTATAAAATTGATGCCGTCGTAACAAAAAAAGACACTATTAAACTCAAGTATTCAGGGCGATTCAATACACCTAAGAAAGATTATAAAGGTAAAATTTCGTGTCAGCATAAAACTCTAAGAGCTAGCGAACAATCTAAATGGTTGCCTGTATGGCATATTACTAATAGTAAAACTCCTAAAACATTCTCAGAAACGTTATACACTTATGATTTATCAGTTAATTGTAACACTTGTAAAGGTATACTTATCGAAAATCAGTACTATAAATCAGGAAACAACACTAAGCAATTTACAAATACTAAAGGATCCAAAACTATAATGCTTATTGCTGGAGATATCAATTACAAAAAAGGAAAGAATGCTGCTTTTTTAAACCTTAACAAGAATCAAATTAAATATACAGATAGTCTTGCCGGTAGAATAAGAACCTATTATAATACGCTCGTTCCTCAAATTGAGTTACAAAATAACTTTATCGTTGCGAACTGCCCATCAACTACAGAATGGGCTTTTATAACCTATCCAGTAATAGTAACTACTCAAAATAATTATGATGATTACTATAAAAGTAATAAACTTATAAAGACACTTTCACACGAATTTGGTCATTATTATTTTGGAGGTAATATTTTAAAAGCTAACAGTCCTCTTTTTTGGTTCTACACAGAATCTTTTGCAGAATATCTCTCACTAAAATTCATGAATGACTCTCATTACCCAAAAAGGTATTTTAATAACTTTTCTGATAAAATCAATCAATCTTTTATCAATCTAAAAGAAATAGAACACTACAATCAAATAGATGGAACCTATAGATATAGGATTGCTCCTTTATTATTACTTGCCATAGAAAAACATATAGGAGAAGAAAAGATGACAAAATTCATTAATCATATTTTACAAAAAGCGATAAAAGATCCAGCTTTGGTAACCAATTATGAGTTTTTCACAACATCTCTTGTTGAATCTGGAGTTACTAAAGAGCAAATAACTTATATAGAAAATAACGGAATTATTAAATTCAATCCTGAGTTTTACAAAACAGCTTTTCAATAAAATATACAATATCTCTTTTTATAAACTAACATAAGAGTAGGTTAGATAATCCAAAGTCAAAAAACAAATCAAGGTAAACATCAATTACTAATACTAATACATTGTAACCATCACAAAACAACCTAATATAAACAGATGAAATAGTATATTTGCCTATTATTTATCAAACTATGTCAGAAACCAATCTTGTACGATTAAATAAACACCTTAGCGAGGTAGGATATTGTTCTCGTCGCGAAGCAGATAAACTTATAGAACAAGGTAGAGTTACAATTAATGGTAACGTACCAGAAATGGGTACCAAGGTAGCACCCAATGATGTAGTACGAGTTGATGGTGAGTTAATAAGCGAACCAAAAGATAAACACGTGTACTTGGCTTTTAACAAACCAGTGGGAATTGTTTGTACAACGGCTCAAAACGAAAAAGATAATATCATTGATTATATCAATTACCCAAAACGTATATTCCCTATTGGTCGATTAGATAAACCTAGTGAAGGCCTTATATTCTTAACCAGTGATGGAGATATTGTCAATAAAATTCTTCGAGCCAGAAATAATCACGAGAAAGAATACTTAGTTACCGTTAATAAACTAATCAGTCCTCAATTTATAAAACGAATGGGAAATGGTATTCCAATTCTGGATACGATTACTCGAAAGTGCGAAGTAGAACAAATTAATAAATATGATTTTAGAATCGTTTTGACACAAGGGCTTAATCGACAGATTCGAAGAATGTGTGAATATCTGGGTTATGAAGTAATTCGATTAAAAAGAATCAGAATTATGAATGTTACTTTAGATGTTCCGGTTGGTCAGTGGCGAGATTTAACAGCTCAAGAATTAAAGGTTATTAATACTGATGTTGGAGATTCTAGTAAAACTCAAGAAGCTTCAGTTATAGAAGAATCAAAACCAAAAAGGCAACGTAAAAATCCTAAACGTTTTAATGCCAAAAATGACATTAGAAAAAGTTCTACTAAAAGAGATTCTTCGATATCAAAAAATAAAAAACGCAGAGATCGTAGAAATTAATTCTTGTTGTTAATTATATATTAATTTTATCCAAGCATTTATTGCTCCTATTTCAAAATAAGTAAATTACGGTACTAATCAATTCTTAACCTTATGAAAAAATTAGTATTTCTCACCTTCTTATTTACCACTACTATTGCCATAGCGCAGAGCGAATATGAACCGTCTGATGCTTATCCTTTTGGTCAACCCAATCCTAAAGCTCCAAAAGAAATTACAGACTATGCTCCATTAATAGGTATTTGTGATTGTATTTCTCAAACTCGTAATCAAGATCAAACTTGGGCTGATCCTGTTAAGATGACCTGGGAGTTTAAGTATATAATGAATGGGATGGCCGTTCAAGATCAAACTATAAAAGAAGATGGTAAAAATTCTGGGAGTATCAGGCAATTTATAGCAGATAGTAGTAAATGGTATGTTCATTATTATTCTAGTGCAAGTCCTTCTACTGTCTTATCGGTTTGGGAAGGAAATAAAAAAGAAGACAAAATCATTCTATATCGTAAACAAAAGGCTCCCAATGGAATGGATGGTTTCTACAAAATAAAATTTCACGACATTAGTGAAGATGGTTTTAAATGGATTGGTGCCTGGGTAACTACTAATGAATCTTTTTCATTACCAACCTGGAAAATTGAGTGTACAAAAAGAAAAGACACGCAAAAAATATCAGATAAAGATCAGATCATGGCAGCAAACAGAGCTTTTTCTGCCGCTTATATTAAAAAAGATTATGAAGCGTTGTCAAAAATCTACACTGTAAATGGTAAAGCTTTTCCTAACCGTTCTCCAATAATCACAGGGTATAAAAACATTAAAAAAGCTTGGTCTGGTTCAACAGATTATACTCCTGTAGAACACGAGATTATTTCTGAAGAAATTGTAGTACTAGGAGATACTGCTCACGACTATGGTTATTATAAAGGAAAAAACTTAGACAAAAATGGAAAAGAAATAACCTATAAAGGAAAATATGTCGTTATCTGGAAAAAAGCCAACAACCAATGGAAGATGTATCTGGATATATGGAACTCAATAAAAGAATAAAAAAACATTATTTTTCAATATAAATTTTAAACATACCATGAGTACACTCTCCCCTTTTCATCTAGCCATACCAGTAGACAATTTAAAAAAAGCTCGAGATTTTTATGCAAATATTCTTGAACTAGAAGAAGGCAGAAGTAGTGATCACTGGGTCGATTTTAATTTTTTTGGTCATCAATTGGTGATTCATTATAAAGCAAAGCCTGATTTAAAAGAAAATCATACGAATCCAGTAGATGGTAAAAATGTACCTGTTCCTCATTTTGGAATCATTCTGGATTGGGATACTTGGGAAAACCTTTCTCAAAAACTTTTAGAAAAAAAAGTTCAGTTTGTAATTGAACCGTATATCCGCTTTAAAGGTGAGACAGGCGAACAAGCTACTATGTTCTTTTGTGATCCGTGTGGCAATGCTTTAGAATTTAAGTCTTTTAAAGACACATCTCAGATTTTTGCAAAATAAGCTTATAAAAGTAATATTTAAACACATTTTTGTAGTGCAAAACCTACAATACTACATAATTATTTTTAAAAATGTGTTTTTTAAAGCATTTTTATTATATTTAAACGTTCACTCTTAGTAAAACTCATACATTACTTAACAAATTCTATATTTATAATTTAACATTTCATACGATTATATATCGTAACTGTAACAAATACTAATTATGAAAAATAATCTACTCTTCAATATTTTAATAGCATTAATTATGGTCGGTTGTGGAGTACCACAAGCTGATTATGATAAATTAAAAGAAGAAAACGAAAAACTTAAGAAAGAAATATCAGAATGTCAATTGACACCTAATCAGATCTTAGATCAAGCAAATGATTATTATGATGGGTTGGATTATGAAAAAAGTAAGAGTCGACTTATAGCTCTTGTAGAAAAATATCCCAATTCAAAGGAAGCCAAAAAAGGCAAAAAACTTCTTAAAAAAATAGAAAAGGAAATTATAGAAGCAAAAAAAGCAGACGATAAAGATAAACTAGCTGCTCCTAATACTCCAGAATATAAAAGAGCTATTTCTAAAATGAATAAGAAATATGATGTTGAAAATGAGGTAACCTGGTATTCTGATAAATCTACATCTCGCCAACATAATGTAAATTCTTTTTACACTTATATAGGTAAAAAAGATAAAAGAAAACCTTGGCTTGCATTAGTAATCAATCACTTTTCTAAAAAAGAATGGTTATTTATACAAGAGATTGTTATTGATGCGGACGGAAAAATCTTTACACTAGAAGAAGAAAACCCAGGAGAATTTAAAGCTCTTGCAGAATCAGGAGGAACAAGAGAATGGTTAGATAGAGTTATTAAAATAGAAGATCTTGATTTAATCAACGCTGTTGCTTCTAGTAAAAAAACCAAAATAAAGTTTATAGGTAAAGAAGAAAACGATGAACGCATCATAAGTCGAACAGAGAAAAAAGCATTGAAAAATGTTCTTACTGCATTCGAAATTTTGGGAGGTGAGGTAAAATAAAACAGTGAAAACGGGTTTTATTACTGCAAATAATAATTTTTTATTTAGACAATCGTTAAAATAACCACATCTTGTGTAATAAGAATTAAGATTGTTAAAGGAATACTAAAAATTAATGTTATATTCTGCCCCAAATTAAACCCAACAAAAAAAGAATGGATTTTACAAACCCTCTGGTATATGGAGTTCCCTGTTTTTTAGGACTTATATTGCTGGAACTTACCTACAGCAAAACTCACGATCATAAAGAACTATACCAATGGAAAGATCTCGGAGCCAGTTTATTCATGGGAATAGGCTCTGCTATATTAGGACCACTAATTAAAACGGTTTTAACCATATTGATCTTTACCTATGTTTATGATTTATTTAATCCTGAAGTTAATGGAGTGCGAACAAATATTATGGGATGGAAATCTTTTGGTTATGCCTGGTATATTTGGTTAGCCTGTCAACTATTAGATGACTTTACATATTATTGGTTTCATAGACAAAATCATATGGTGAGGGCTTTATGGGCAGCTCATATTGTGCATCACTCTTCTGATAATTTTAATCTCGGAACCGCCGTTCGAAATGGCTGGTTTACATTGCTTTACAAACCATTATTCTATATGTGGCTACCTGCAATTGGATTCCCTCCAGAAATGGTAGTTGTATGCCTTGGTATAGAAGCATTATGGCAGTTTCAACTTCATTCTGTATATATCCCTAAAATGGGATTCATAGAAAAGGTTTTTAACACCCATACAATGCATCAAGTACATCATGCTAAAAATGTAGAGTATATGGATAAGAATCATGGTGGATTCCTTAACATATTTGATAAAATATTTGGTACTTGGAAAGAATTAGATGAAAATATAGAAGTACAATATGGAGTTACTCACGCACCTAACTCATACAATCCATGGGTAATCCTTACTCATGAATATAAAGATATCTGGAACGACACTAAAAAATCTAAAAACTGGTATCATAAATTCATGTATATTTTTGGCCCTCCAGGATGGAGCCATGACGGTAGCACGCTAACTGTTAAACAGATGCAAAAAGAATTAGAACTCAAAAAGAAAAAACTTCAACCTCAAATATAAGGTGTAATTATTCAAGCTAAATCAATTTATGAACTATCAGGAAATTATAGATCATCAACGTAGTTTTTTTAATACTAATGCAACAAAGGATATTGCTTTTAGAATAAAAGAATTAAAACGCTTGAAAAATGTATTACAACAAAATGAATCTTTCATTTATAGTTCAATATATCAGGATTTTAAAAAATCCGAATATGAAACATATGTAACCGAGTTATCAATAATTTACCATGAAATTGATCTGGCATTGATCAAAATCAAAAAATGGTCAAAAAGAAAGAGAGCTTCGGTAGGACTAGCAAACCTACCAGGAAAAAGTTATATTATACCAGAACCCTTTGGAACAGTTTTAATCATTGGTGCCTGGAACTATCCATATCAATTATCTATTGCTCCAGCAGTAGCTGCCATTGCAGCTGGTTGTACTGTAATTTTAAAACCCAGTGAAGTACCATCCAACACTTCTAAAGCAATGGCCAAAATTATAAATCAAAATTTTGACCCTAAGTTTTTTAAAGTAATAGAAGGAGGTGTAAAAGAAACATCAGAGCTTTTAAGTATTAAGTTTGACAAAATATTCTTTACCGGAAGCGCAACAATAGGAAAAATCATCTATCAAGCTGCTGCAAAATATCTTACGCCTGTTACTTTAGAATTAGGGGGAAAAAGCCCAGCCATTATCACTAAAGATGTAAATATTGATATGACTGCCAAAAGATTGGTGTGGGCAAAATTTTTGAATGCCGGTCAAACCTGTATAGCTCCTGATTACGTTTTAGTAGAATCATCTATAAAAGATAAGCTTCTGGAAGCTATTAAGGATCAGATCAAAAAAGCAGATTACAAAGTAGAGAATCAAAATTACACTCAGATTATTAATCATAAAAATTTTGATCGACTTGTAGAAATGATAGATCCCGATAAAATTTATCTGGGTGGAGATCATAAAAAAGACGATAGAATCATACCTCCAACGGTTTTAAAAGATATAGAATTCTCCGATAAAAGTATGCAGGATGAGATTTTTGGACCAATCTTACCTGTACTTTCTTTTGATAATATAGAAGAAGCAATTAAAAAAGTTAAAACCCTCTCAAAACCACTTTCTTGTTATGTTTTTACCAAGAATAAATCTATAAAGAATAAAATCCTAAATGAAGTTTCTTTTGGAGGAGGAGCTGTAAATGATGCTGTTATGCATTTTACAGAACAAAGTCTTCCTTTCGGAGGGATTGGAGATAGTGGTATTGGTAATTACCACGGTAAATATGGGTTTGAAACATTCTCACATTATAAGAGTATACTACAAAAACCTTTCTGGGTAGAATTAAACCTCAAATATGCTCCTTATAGTGCAGTAAAGTTAAAATGGTTAAAAAGAATTATCGGGTAATAGAGTAAATTCTATTTCAATAACCATCAGCCATATATAAACCAAAAGATACTTAAAACCTATATATCAAATCCAAAAAAAGTTATTATTTTTTTGTTGCTTTAATCGCAAAAAGCAACGGATATAATTGGTCTTTTGTTTCAAACATTCCATTTTTATTTTCTATTAAATCTGGAAATATTTTATATGGTGATTCATCATATTCTTCTAAATAATCAATGGTTAATCCTGCTTCTGAGAGAGAAGATATTACTTCTCCTAATCCATGATTCCATCCATATTCTTTACTAACCATAGCAGAATCTGGATCTGCATAAGTACCTTGATACTCTTCATATATCGCTTCTTTTTGATGGTACCCATATCTTATTTCAGGTTTTTCTTTCAGATAATCAAACATCCAAACAATCGGATGGAATTCTACAATATAAAAAACACCTCCTGGTTTTAATTTTTCGGATATCATTTTCCCCCAAGGTTTTAAATCGGGTAACCAGCCGATGACTCCATAACTTGTAAAAACAATATCAAATTGATCCTTAACATATGAAGAAGTCTCTAAAACATTACAACAAGTAAATTGTGCATCCAAATCCAATTCAGAATTTATCATTTTTGCCAATTCTATTCCCTTTTCAGAAATATCAACCCCCATACACTTTGCTCCCATTCTACTCCAACTTAAGGTATCCTGACCAAAATGACATTGTAAGTGTAATAGCGATTTTCCTGAAACATCTCCAAGAGCTTCGAGTTCATAACGTTTTAAAGAAGTTTTCCCTTCTTTAAAACCATTCATATCATAAAAATCACTATCTGAATGAACCTCAACCTTTAGATTCCAGGTTTCTTTATTAGTATTAAAATGTTGTATGTATTCTTTCATTTTTATTAATCTATTAACAGAGGTTACAGCGTAATAAAGTTAATTTTATAAAGCTTAAAATTAAGAGAATTTCAGAAAAAATCAGGAAATATTATTTTTTCTGAAAAAATCCCTAGAACCCTGTAATTTTAAAGTTAAAAAAACGACTATCTTAAGTATGATAAAAGAGTTTAAAGAATTTTCTACCGATGCTGTCTTAAAAGTAGCAAATGAAGAGCTATTAGAATCTTATACTACATCAGAAATTATAGGCCTTTATACTTTTATCTGGACCAAAGAAGCTGAAGCCACTTTTGAAATTGATGGTATCTCTACTACTATTCAAAAAGGAAATATTGTGGTGCTCACTCCTAATCAATATTTTAAATTTATAGAGGGTACTGGCCTTATTGTATATCAATTTAATAGAGAGTTTTATTGCATTAAAGACCACGATAAAGAAGTTAGTTGTATGGGGGTTCTTTTTTATAATGGTAGTATTACTCCTGTGGTAAACCTTAATTCAAAAGAAAGTACTAAATTGGATTTCTTATTTCAAGTATTTTTGGATGAATTAGAAACTGTTGATACCATACAAGCAGAAATGTTACGAATGTTAATGGCTCGTTTTATCATTACCACCACTCGATTGATTAAACAACAAAATAATTACAATGCTCCAGAAGATCAGGTTGATTTAATACGAAAATTTAATTTCTTAGTTGATACTCATTTCAGAGAGCATCATTCTGTAGGGTTTTATGCAGAAAAATTATTCAAATCTCCCAAGACTCTTTCTAATAATTTTGCTAAATTTGAGAAGAGTCCTTTACAGATCATTCATGATCGTATAGTACTGGAAGCCAAACGCCTACTTATTTATACTGAAAAATCTGCTAAAGAGATAGCCTATGAAGTTGGTTTTGAAGATGCTTCTCATCTTAGTAGAATGTTTAAAAAACATACATCTTTTTCTCCTTCAGAGTTCAGAAAGCAGTTAAAACTTGAACCTGTCGGGAAATTTTGACAAACAATAAGGAAAAAGCTCCATTCTATCTTATTAGTTTTTACATCAACTTTGCATGGTAATAATACTATAAACCACCGAAGTCATTTCGGGTAAAGAATATATAGATATGAACACTTCAATAAAAAAAAGCAAGTTAGTAGTAATAATTAGTATATTATTTCTAACTACCCAGATTCTCACTGCACAAGTAACTTATCAAGATGAATTAGAAACCGTGTATCTAAATGATCAATCTGAAGAAGTAGTGTATGAGAACAATTTTAGCAATTTTAATGAAAAATTAATTTCCTTAAATGAAATTAATTTTAAACTAGAAATTCAAAAAGCTAAACTAGATAATAGTTATTTACGTTTCTTATCAGAAAGAAGCACTCTAGAATTATATACTGTAATTTACTTAAAAACAATACGTAAGGGTGCTAATCGCAGTAGAAATGCAGAAGATTTTGAAATTTACATGATGGATAAACTTCCTGAATTGATGTATCAATTCTCAAAAGATAAAAATCTAAAAGAATTGTATATTATTTCTAGAAAGGATACATTTAACGGAAAAATAGACGCATTACCCGGCGTTTTATAATTTTTCTAATTAAATAATAATCCTAACGCAAACTAAAAATGAAGAAGGTATTACCCCTATTGCTAAGAATTATCGTAGCAATAATCTTAATTCAGACACTTAGATTTAAGTTTACCGCTCATCCCGACAGTGTGTACATTTTTACAAAAGTTGGCCTTGAACCCTACGGGAGAATAGGAACAGGAGTTGTAGAATTGTTAGCAGGTATCCTATTGCTTATCCCTAAAACAATATGGATTGGCGCCGCTCTTACACTTGGTATTATTGGAGGCGCAATTTTAATGCACGTTACCAAATTAGGTATCGAAATTAACAATGACGGTGGTGTACTTTTTATTACAGCTGTAATCACATTTGTACTAAGTGCAGTTATTCTATGGATTAATAGAAAACAAGTCAAGTTTTTCTAGCAATTATAATATCCATTAACTTAAAAAACCTCCAATTATGGAGGTTTTTTTTATGCTCGGGAAAAATTGACATGTCCGCGGGAAATTTGAATCTTTATCCACTTTGATTATCGTCTCATATTTGCACTGTTAATTTAAAACAATACAGAGATGAGAATTCAAAATAAATCAATATTCAACCTAATCGAAATTTTCAGAAGCGGAAGAAAAAGAATCATCAATACTTTTAGCACAAAAACCCATTGTGATCAAAGAGGGATTCATGATTACTATTGTGATGCTGAAAAACCTTTTATTAGCGGGCAATTTTAGGTCCTAAAAACAAATCGGGAAGATTTGACATGCCTTCGGGAAAAACAAGCATTTCACCACTCCACTTTACAACGCAATTTTGTATCAAATAATTTAAAACAAATAATAACAATTCCTGAAACACAAAATTCAGGGCAAAATAATTAAAGATCATGAGCACATTTAATGTACCAACAAGAGAAGAAGTAAGCAGTAATAATCAAGCAATTTTTGATAATTTAAATAAAGCATTAGGTTTTGTACCTAACCTGTATGCAACTTATGCACATAGTGAAACTGCATTAGAAAATTACTTAAATTTTTCTAACGCTAAAACATCACTTTCTGCAAAAGAAAAAGAAGTTGTAAACTTAGCAGTAAGTCAAGTAAACAACTGTATTTATTGTTTATCTGCTCATACAGCTATCGGAAAAATGAACGGTTTTACTGACCAACAAATATTAGAGCTTAGAACAGGTAGTGCATCTTTTGATTCTAAATTGGATGTTCTTGCAAAATTAGCTAAAAACATTACAGAAAACAGAGGTCGTGCAGATGAAGGAGTTGTAAACAACTTTTTAAATGCTGGTTACAGCAAAGGTAATTTAGTTGATACTATAGTATTAGTAGGAGACAAAACAATTTCTAACTATTTACATAGTACTACTCAGGTTCCTGTTGATTTTCCAGTAGCACAACCATTAGAAGCATCAACCATTTAATCCATACAATTAACAATTTATAACTATTTAAAAATTTAAAAGAATGAAAAAAGTAATCACATTATTCGTATTTGTTTTAGCAGTTGCTTTCAGTGGAGTTGCACAACAAACTAAGACAGTATCTCTAGAACAAACTAAAGGAGAATTTACTCAAAAAGAAATAAAACTATCAGAAGGTTCATATATTTTTGAAGTTTCTAATACTGGTGTTGGACATAATGTTGGATTCGTCCTTGCACCAAAATCAAATCCTGATGCACATATCAAAACAGCTTATGTAACTGAAGCTGTTGCAACAGGGAAAACTCAAAAATCCAATGTAACTAAACTAAAAAAAGGAGAGTATGTATATTTCTGTCCTTTGAACCCTACACCGCAGTACACATTAATTGTAGAGTAATTATATTGCAATCTTGAGTTTAAAAAGCTTCCTTAGTAAGGAAGCTTTTTTTGTTTAATTTAGCAGTATGTATTCAGAGCTTGAAAAACATATTTCGAAGCATATTCAGTTAACTACAGAAGAATGGGATCTATTTACCTCAGTGCTTATTAATAAAAAACTACGTAAGAAACAATATCTTATTCAAGAAGGCGATATTGTTGAATATGAATACTATGTCGTTAAAGGATGTCTTAAAGCCTATCGTGTAGATTCTGAAGAGAACGAGCATATTGTCCAATTTGCTATAGAAGATTGGTGGATAAGTGATTTTAAAGCATTTTTTAAAGAAGAAAGAGCAAGACTCAATATTGATTGCATAGAGGATACAGAATTAATAGGTATCAAAAAAGAAGATTTGGAAATATTATATTTAAAAATCCCAAATCTTGAGCGTTTTTTTCGGATCAAACTCACCAGTGCCTTTGTCTCATTTCAAGATAGAATATTATCTGCGCTAGAAAAAACAAGCGCCGAGCGTTATTTAGAATTTCAAGAAGCTTATCCTAATATAAAGCAAAGGATCCCTAATTATCAAATTGCAAATTATCTAGGTATAAAACCAGAAAGTTTAAGTCGTCTTCGCAAACAAATCCAGAACAATTCTTAACATAGGTTAATAAAATTTCGTGATTCAGGTCAACCTCTTCCAGCACCTAGTTTTCCGAAATTTGATGTATCAAAAATTATACATCTAAAAACCCATATCAAGATGAAAAATTTAAGCGTATTAATGATTACCACATCGCATGATGCATTAGGTAATACCGGAGAAAAAACCGGAGTTTGGCTGGAGGAATTAGCTGCACCATATTATAAATTTTCAAAAGAGAATGCAAACATCACTATTGCTTCTCCTAAAGGAGGTGCCATTCCTTTAGATCCAAAAAGTGAACTTAATGAATGGCAAACAGAATACACCCGGCAATTTAATAATGATCCAAAAGCATTAGAAGCCATTAAAAATTCGAAGAAAATTTCTGAGATTCAAGCTTCTGATTTTGATGTATTATTTTTTCCTGGCGGGCATGGTCCTATGTGGGATCTAAGTGATAACACTGAAATTGCTAAAATTGTGAATTCTTTCAACAAAGAAAGTAAACCAATTGGATTGGTATGTCATGGTGTAGCTGCTCTAAAAGGTGTTATTGAAAATGGAGTTCCATTTGTAAAAGGAAGAAAGCTAACCTCATTTACTAATAGTGAGGAAGAAGCAGTTCAATTAACTGATGTAGTACCATTTTTGTTAGAAACGGCACTTATTAATGAAGGAGCAATCTATCACAAAGGAGAAGATTGGAGCGAATTTGTTATCGAGGACGAAAATCTTATTACAGGTCAGAACCCTCAATCATCTGTTAAAACAGCACAAAAGACATTAGATTATATAAAAATTAAAGGATACTTAACAGCTTTAAAATATCTAGAAACAACGAATTATTAAACTTATTTAAATCTTTGCTAAACCCATCTTATCTGCTGGTTAAAACCTTGTTAATCGAGATTAACAAGGTTTTTGTTTTCTATACTTTAGCAAAAAAAGTAATCCGTAATGAAAAAGTTATCTCTATTAGCATTATTTCTTTTGGTTCTACTCTCGTGTAATAGTACCGTTAAAGATAATCCTAAGGAAAATTCTGAAGATTTCGTTAAAACAATAGATTCAGAATCAAATTCTAATGACAGCACAAAGAAAATTCTTAGTACTACAGAAGCAATTGCCCAGGCCAATGGTTTCAACAACTGGAAAAATGTCAAGGAAATACAATTTACATTTAACGTAGATCGTGATAGCAGTCATTATGATCGCACTTGGAAATGGAGACCCAAAGAAAACTTGGTTACTTTACTATCTACCAAAGATACTGTTGAGTATAACCGTACTCAAATGGATAGTACTGCTCTAAAAGTGGATCCAGGATTCATTAATGACAAATATTGGTTATTAGCACCGTATAATTTGATTTGGGATGCTGATAGTTTTACCTCTACATTGCAAGTAAATCAGATAGCTCCAATAAGTAAAAGCAAAATGCAGAAACTCACGATTGTTTACAAAAACGAAGGAGGATATACTCCTGGTGATGCATATGATTTCTATTTTCAAGGAGATTTTATAATAAAGGAATGGGCTTTCAGAAAAGGAAATGCACCTGAATCTTCTTTAATTACAACCTGGGAAGATTATAAAGATTTTAATGGAATCAAAATTGCAAAAACACATAATCGAAATGAAGGTAATTGGAAACTTCATTTTACCGGGATCAATGTATTAACAGAATAATAGTTTTGAATTCCTTATCCGCAAAAAAAGCCTTGACAAATATCATTTATCAAGGCTTCTTTATTAAAAGTAGGCTTAAATTAATTAAGTTCCATTTCAAGATTTGTTATCTCGCTTTCTTGATCTATTCTATTTGTTAGATCTATAGCATTGTTTTTTATCGGAATTGCATATTGTTTTCCGTCCAATTTCTCAAAATCTAATTCATCTAGCTTGATCGAATAGCTTAATGGACTTTCATACATTCGAACGTTGTAGATAACATCTGTAAGATTCGAAACCGATATCCAAAGAGTATGATCACTATTATTATCAATTGTTTCAGGCTCTTTTCTTACTATACCAATCGGAATATCTACAGTATTTAAAATATGAAAAGCTAGATTTGTCGCTTCATGTGTATCATGAACCGGGTAAGCATAATTAACAGAATAAGCAGCTTTCACAAACCTGGCAGAAGGCAGTTGACTGCTAGAAACAGGTATAAAACCAGTTCCATAACTCTGATAACTCTCTACCTGTTTTAAATTTCCTTTCATTGATTTCATAGTATTGACCGGAGTAACAGACACATAATTTTTTAAATTCTCTATCTGCCACGGTAAAATTGGATCATTTGTCAAAACCCCGTAAGTAGTATTATCCCACACTTTCATTTCTCCATCAATAATCTCAATTACAATAGACTCTCCGTGTTTGTCATTTATAGAAAAATGCTGCCCAAACGCCTCTTGCCAAAAATTATTTACCTGAACTGTTCCTGCTTCAAGGCTTTTTCTTACTTCTTCACAATTTTTAAAAGAACTCAATATCCAATGACCAAAATTAGTAAAAGACAATCCCTTTTTAGGATCAGTAATCTCTTGATATATCGTGCTATTTAATTGAAGTGTTCCAAACCAAAGCCCTTCAGTATTAATACCATCAGTTACTATTGGTTGATTAAATGCATTCATGGACACAAAAGAGTATTTCTTTTTCCAGGTGAACTTGTAGTCTTTTGATATATCAGATGAAACATCTCCTTTTATAAAAGGATCGTAATAATTTTGATGAGCTGTTTTTCCGTTTCCATAACTAAAATATAATTTAGCACCCATAAAAATGGCGAATTCCATACTTCTACCGATTACTACTCCAGGAAGTTCATTCGGTTTTTTCGTTTCTGTTCTAATCTTAAAATTTGTACACATAATATTTTTTTAAGACAAGGTATAGTTTCTACCTCCGACAAAATATTACATAATATTACATAGTTAGGCCTAAACACACATCTTGACACATTCAAAATAGAAATAGAAATGCCTCAATTTAACAACACCACTAACTTAAATTAAATAACAATTACAATATCTTTCATAAAAACCATGCGCTATCAGTAGATTTTTTGTAAATTAGTGAAACGCTGTTTCAATTATTAAAACACAGAAAATGACAATAGCATCAAAGACTAGTTTAGCATACGCAAAAGAGCTAGATCAAAAAGATAAAATAGGGCATTATAGAGATCAGTTTCATATCCCAAAAGACGATACCGGAAAAGATTGGATCTATATGTGTGGAAACTCCCTTGGATTACAACCTAAAACCACAAAAGAATACGTTCAACAAGAACTGGATGATTGGGCCAATTATGGTGTAGAAGGTCATTTTGAAGCCAAAACACCTTGGATGCCATATCATGAGTTTTTAACAGACGCTATGGCAAAAGTGGTTGGAGCAAAACCACTGGAAGTGGTGATTATGAACACGCTAACTACGAACCTTCATTTATTGATGGTATCGTTTTATCAACCTACCAAAACAAAATATAAAATTGTAATTGAAAGTGATGCTTTCCCATCGGATCGTTATGCGGTAGAATCTCAATTACGTTTTCATGGATTTGATCACGAAGAGGGATTAATTGAATGGAAACCAAGAGAGGGAGAAGAATTATTAAGAATGGACGATCTGGAAACGATTCTTGATCAACAAGGTGATGAAATTGCATTATTACTTATAGGTGGTGTTAACTATTATACTGGTCAATTTTTAGATATTAAAAAAATAGCAGATTTAGGTCATGCTCAGAATTGTATGGTAGGCATTGACCTTGCGCATGGTGTAGGAAATATCAAACCAGAACTTCATCACTCAGGTGTTGATTTTGCAGCTTGGTGTACCTATAAATACTTAAACTCGGGCCCTGGAAGTCTTGGAGGTTTGTTTGTTCATGAAAAACACGCACATAACAAAGAATTAAAACGTTTTGCTGGTTGGTGGAGTCATAATAAGGATACTCGATTTAACATGCGACAAGATTTTGATGTTATGCCAGGTGCAGAAGGTTACCAATTAAGCAACCCTCCTATCCTATCTATGGCAGCAATTAAAGCTTCTCTTGATATTTTTGAAAAAGTAGGTATGGATGTTTTAAGAGAAAAATCCGTTGCCTTAACTGGTTATCTAGAATCATTAATAAACGAGATAGATACAGACAGGATTAAAATCATTACTCCTACTATCCCAGAAGAAAGAGGTTGTCAACTATCTATACAGGTAAAGAATGCAGATAAAAGTTTGCATCAAAAACTTACTGATCATCATATCATAACAGATTGGCGAGAACCAGATGTAATACGGTTTGCTCCAGTACCTCTATATAATAGCTTTGAAGATGTATATAAAATGGTGGAAATATTAAAAACCCTTTTGTGATGTCAAAAAAAGAAAATATACTCATTATCGGTGCTGGACTTTGCGGATCGCTTTTAGCTTTAAGATTGGCACAACGAGGGTATTCTGTTATTGTTTATGAAAGTAGACCTGATCTAAGAACTACAGATATTTCTTCTGGACGCTCTATTAACCTTGCATTATCTGATCGAGGTCTTAGAGCTATGAAAATGGTAGGATTAGAAAAAGAAGTAACACCCTTATGTATCCCTATGCATGGTAGAATGGTACATGATATCCATGGAAATACTTTTGCCTCTAACTATTCAGGAAGGACTGGAGAATACATTAATTCTATTTCAAGAGGAGGTTTAAACGGTTTATTACTAACTGAGGCCGAAAAACACGATAATGTAAAAATTCATTTCAATAAAAAATGTACTGGAGTTGATATAGAAAAAAATATTGCCAAATTTAAATGTTATACTACCAAAGACAAGTTTGAAATCAAGGCTGATATTATTTTTGGAGCGGATGGTGCTGGTTCAGCGCTTAGAAAAAGTTATTATCTAGAAAAAAAGTTTTTATTTAGTTATTCGCAAAACTACTTAACACACGGATATAAAGAATTAGAAATCCCTGCAGATAAAGTAGGAAATCATCTTATTAGTAAAGATCATTTACATATCTGGCCGCGAGGACAATATATGCTTATTGCACTACCTAACTTAGATGGAAGTTTTACAGTGACCTTGTTTTTATCCTATGATGAAGGAGATTATAATTTTAATAATTTGACTTCTATTGAAAAGGTAACAGAGTTTTTCAAAACCCAGTTTCCAGACGCATTAGAATTAATCCCTGATATTCATCACGAGTTCTTTAATAATCCTACAGGTGCTTTAGGTACCGTAAAATGTTCTCCTTGGTATTACAAAGGAAAAACATTATTAATAGGAGATGCTGCTCACGCGATAGTTCCTTTTTATGGTCAAGGTATGAATGCTTCCTTTGAAGATGTAGTTGTTTTTGATGAAATTCTAGAGGATCATCAAGGCGATTGGGATGCTACTTTTAAAGCGTATCAAAAAGCTAGAAAAGAAGATACTGATGCGATTGCTGATCTTGCGGTAGATAATTATTATGAAATGCGTGACCATGTGGCAAATCCTATTTTTAAGGAAAAAAGAAAATTAGAAATGGATTTTGAAAAAACATTTCCAAACAAATATTTCTCAAAATATTCATTAGTCACATTTAATGAAACTATAAAATATGCAGAAGCCATGAAAATAGGGCGAGCACAGGATAAAGCATTACTCAATCTAATAGCAGATAATGAAATAGATACCAGTAAGGATTTAAAAGTTTTATTAAAACAAGTACAAAAAGAGACCAAAGAAATCTTGCAAGAAGATAAAATCGCAGGATTAAAATAAAAACGAATGATTCATGAAATTAGCATCTTTAAAAAACAATAGTAGAGATGGACAACTTATAGTTGTCAATAAAGACTTAACACTCGCAGTTAAAGTGCCTCATATTGCTTTAACTCTTCAACAAGCAATGGATAATTGGAAAGAAATTGCTCCACAATTAGAAGATATTTATAAAAAACTGCAAAGTGATCAAATAGAAAACACTTTTGTCTTTGATGCAAAAGAAGTTATGGCTCCTATTCCTCGTGCGTATCACTGGGCAGATGCTAGTGCCTATGTTACTCATGTAGAATTAGTGCGTAAAGCCAGAAATGCAGAGTTGCCAGATTCATTTTGGACCGACCCATTGATGTATATGGGAGCTTCTGATGCATTTATTGGTGCGCAAGATAACATTGAGATCGAAAATGAAGAATGGGGAATTGATTTTGAATCAGAAGTAGCAATAATTACTGATGATGTTCCTGCAGGAGTCTCCTCAGAAAAGGCAAAAGATCATATCAAACTGATTTCTTTAGTAAATGACGTATCTTTAAGAAACCTAATTCCCAATGAGTTAAGCAAACAATTTGGGTTTTATCAATCAAAACCCTGGACTTCTTTTTCTCCAGTAGCGGTAACTCCTGACGAATTAGAAGATGCCTGGGATGGAGCAAAAGTAAACCTACCACTAATATCAACTTTGAACAATAAAAAAGTTGGTTCTCCTAATGCTGGTATAGATATGACGTTTGATTTTGGTCAGCTTGTAGCACATGCTGCTAAATCCAGATCATTAATAGCAGGAACAGTAATCGGGTCCGGCACAGTTGCTAATCAAGGAAGCAAAGATGGATCAAGTTGTTTAGCAGAAATAAGATGCTTAGAGACTATTGAAAATGGTCAACCTTCCACTCCTTTTATGAGCTATGGTGATCGAATAGAAATTGAAATGAAAGATAAAAATGATCAATCGATTTTTGGAAAAATAAATCAATTAGTAAAAAAATATGAACCAATAATATAACATGAACAAAGGAAAATTAATACAAGGAAAAGCCACACCAAGAGGCAAGTTTCCTCACGTTAAGAGAGTTGGTGATTTTATTTATGTTTCAGGAACCAGTTCAAGAAAGCCCGATAACACTTTTGCTGGTGTCCAGGTAGATGAATTCGGGACCACCAATCTTGATATTAAAGAGCAAACAAAAGCGGTTCTTGAAAATATTAATGATATCCTGCAAGAAGAAGGTGCTAGTCTTAAAGATGTAGTAGATGTAACTTCTTTTTTAGTAAACATGAATGATTTTGGAGGCTACAATGAGGTTTACGCACAATTTTTTGATTATGAAGGCCCTACAAGAACAACAGTGGCGGTTCACCAATTACCTCATCCACATTTATTGATTGAGATCAAGGTAGTGGCATATAAAAAATTAGGATAAATTAATTAGGTTATGAATAACATCACAGATAAAAAGATTCTAAATACTTCAGTTGAAAAAGCATTCAAAATTCTGGATTGTTTTTCAATGGATAAATTAGAGTTAGGTGTTACAGAAATTGCCAAACAGATGGGAACTAATAAGAGTGCAGTATATCGCATGTTGGCAACTATGGAAGCACTGAATGTTATTCAACAAAACCCAGAAAATGGGAAATATCGCTTAGGTCTTAAGCTATTTGAATTAAGCCAAAAAGTAAGCATCCATAAAAACTTTATTTCCAAAGCCAGGCCATTTATGGAAGAGTTGGTAAAGCGTGCAGGGGAAACGGCGCATCTGGCAATTTATAAAAATCAAAAAGTTTATTTTCTTGATAAAGTTGTAGGTAGACACGATCTGCAGATCAATTCGCAAATTGGTTCAGAAAAACCTTTACACTGTACTGGATTAGGTAAGATTATGCTTGCTTTTGCAGAACACAATTATCAAAATATTATTCATAATCTAGAATTAGAAACAGTTACTAAAAATACCATAACGGATAGGAGAAAGTTAATTACCGAAATTGAAACTATTAAAAATAAAGGTTTTGCTTTAGACCTTGAAGAAAATGAAATTGGTTTAGTCTGTGTAGCCGTTCCTGTATTTAGTACTACTGGTAAATTTATTGCCGCTATTAGTACTTCTGGACCTTCTGCTCGGTTTAATGAAAATGAGATTCAAACCTATACAGGCGATCTAAAACAAACGGCAGAACAACTCAAAAATATTTTCAGTTAATTGAACACATAAATAACAATGAAAAAAATATTAAACTATATACAAGGTGAATTCAGAGCTCCTAAGCTAGATCAATGGATCGACAATTATAATCCGTCTACGGGTGAGATGTATAGTTTAATTCCAAATTCATCAACAGAAGATGTAGCTATGGCATACGATGCCGCAGCTAAAGCATTTCCAGATTGGTCAAATACCACCCTACAAAAGCGCAGTGAAATATTATCCCGAATAGCATCACTAATAACAGAAAATCTAGATCAGTTAGCTGAAGCCGAATCTATTGACAATGGAAAACCTTTAAGTTTAGCTACTAATGTAGATATTCCCAGAGCAGCATCTAATTTTCAATTCTTTGCCCAAGCCATTACTCAATTTTCTAGTGAATCCCACGAAAGCATTGGTTTAAACGCCATCAATTTTACGCTAAGGCAATCTTTAGGAGTTGTTGGATGTATTTCTCCATGGAACCTTCCTCTCTATTTATTCACCTGGAAAATTGCTCCGGCTCTAGCTGCTGGTAATACTGTAGTAGCAAAACCTAGTGAGGTAACCCCTATGACTGCATATTTACTAGCAGATATTTGTTCAAAAGCTGGACTACCAAAAGGAGTATTAAACATTGTTCACGGATTAGGTAATAATGCCGGACAAGCCATCATAGAACATCCAGATATCAAGGCTATTTCTTTTACAGGAGGTACCAAAACTGGTGCTCATATTGCTAAAACAGCCGCTCCAATGTTCAAAAAACTCTCTCTTGAATTAGGAGGAAAAAATCCAAATTTAATATTTGCTGATTGCGATTATGAAAATATGCTCAATACAACAATACGATCTTCTTTTGCTAATCAGGGACAAATCTGTCTTTGTGGCTCCAGAATATATGTTGAAAGAGAAATCTATGATCAGTTTAAAAAAGATTTTATTACTAAAACCAAATCACTGATTGTTGGTGCTCCAATGGATGAAAAGACCAATATTGGTGCCTTAGTTTCCAAATCACATTTAGAAAAAGTAAAATCATACATCGATCTGGCAGAGAGTGAAGGAGGAACTATTTTATGTGGAGGAGATTATGTAAATGTAAAAGAATATGAGAACGGATATTATTTACAACCCACAATTATTGAAATAAAAGATCCGAATTGTCGAGTATCTCAAGAAGAAATTTTTGGACCTGTTGTAACAATTATGCCATTTGATACAGATAAAGAAGCTTTAACACTAGCAAACAACGTAAAATATGGATTATCCTGTACGATCTGGACCAATAACTTAACTCGAAGTATGCACTTATCAAAACATATACAGGCAGGGATTGTTTGGATCAATACCTGGATGATGCGAGATTTGCGTACTCCTTTTGGTGGAACTAAGGATTCGGGAGTTGGTCGTGAAGGAGGGTTAGAAGCTTTACGATTCTTTACAGAACCTAAAAATGTATGTATACAATATTAAAAACAAATCATAAACGATTGAACTAGTTATATGAATCTTAATTTAACTCATAAAAACGCATTGGTATGCGGAAGCACGCAAGGTATAGGAAAAGCTTCTGCTCAACAATTAGCTGCACTAGGTGCTAATGTCACTTTGGTTGCCAGAAATGAAGAAAAACTTCAAAATATTTTAAAAGAATTAGCCACAGATAAGGGGCAATCTCATCATTATATTGTGGCAGATTTTCAAGATCCTAATAGTTTACAACAAAAGATTTCATCAGCCAATAGAATCTTTCACATTTTAATAAATAATACAGGAGGACCCGCTGGAGGACCTGTTTTTAACGCTTCGCTAGAAGAGTTTGAACGTGCTTTTACCCAACACCTTAAATGCAATCACATCCTGGCACAAACGGTAGTTCCTGGAATGAAAACTGAAGGATACGGAAGAATTGTTAATATTATTTCGACCTCAGTAAAACAACCTCTCAATGGATTAGGTGTTTCAAATACAATACGAGGAGCAGTTGCTAATTGGTCAAAAACATTAGCCAATGAACTAGGAGCTTTTGGGATTACAGTAAATAACGTTTTACCAGGAGCCACAGCAACAGAGAGATTAAACGAAATCATAAATAATAAAGCCAAAAAGACAGGTAAATCCGTCGAAGAAGTTTCTGAGGCAATGAAAAATGAAGTGCCGGCAAAAAGGTTTGCGCAACCAGAAGAGATCGCTTATGCAGTAGCATTTTTAGTTTCAGAAGCAGCATCATACATTAACGGTATTAATGTTCCTGTAGATGGAGGACGCACAAAGTCCTTATAGTTAACCATTTATTATTACAAAATACCAATCAAAATATTTAAATTTAATACAGCATAAAAAATACATCTAAATTAAAGTAAGCATATGAGCACTCTAGTTTCACCATTAAATTTTAAAGCTTGGATAGATGAGCATCGCCATTTACTAAAACCACCCGTAGGCAATAAATGTGTATGGGAGAACGGTGATTTTATCGTCATGGTAGTAGGCGGACCAAACAACAGAAAAGATTATCATTATAATGAAACTCCAGAATTTTTCTATCAGGTAGAAGGAGATATTATATTAAAAATAATTGATAATGGAGAGCCTAAAGATGTTCATATTAAAGAAGGTGAAATCTACCTGTTACCTCCCAAAGTTCCTCATTCTCCTCAACGAGGAGCTGATACTGTAGGGCTTGTAATAGAATATCCTCGTTCAAAAGGTATGATGGATGCCCTAGAATGGTATTGCGAAAAATGTGATACTCCTCTTTATAGAGAAGAATTTGCTCTAGATAATATAGAAACAGATATGCCTATCATTTTTGATAAATATTATAGCGATAAAGAAAAATGCACTTGTTCTAACTGTGGAGCGATTATGGATGCTCCCCAGAAGAAAAAATAACCACATTATACAAACAAACAAGAATAACAAAAGAACAACGCCTAATCAAGATGAAAAGAAAACTTAGAATAAATGGTCACTCCCATCTTCTGCCCTATCCAGAAGACATTCCAAAATTCATGAAGGACAAAGAGATTTTTTGGGTTGATGACGAACGAAAATACATGTTACAAAAGGGCTGGAAACGCCCAGTAACACACTCTAGTTTTTTCCTGGATGAAAAATTAGAATGGATGGAACAAAACAAGATTGATCATGCAGTTGTCCTTAATCTTTCTCAATTATATGGTAATGGATTACGTCTTGAAGAAATGAAACACGCATTACGATTCCAGAATGATTTTAATGCTAATACACAAAGAGATCACCCTTCTAAGTTCTCTTGTGGTTTTGTTGTACATCCAGGATTCATAAACGGCGCATTATGGGAAATGGAAAGATGTGTAGAAGAGTTAGGGATGCGAGTACTGTGCCTACCAACTCATTTTATGGATTCTATTGGTCAATGGCGATGTATTTTTGACGAAGAAAATGACCCTATTTTTGAGCTGGCAGATAAATACAAATTAGCGATAGAAGTTCATCCGTATGATGGTGATAAAATGATTAAACTAGAAAACGTTGCCTGGCGTTTTCATTTAGTCTGGATGCTTGCTCAATGTGGAGATGCTTACCATTTCTATACCCTTAATGGTATGCAAAATAGATATCCTAATATAAGAACTTGTTTTGCTCACGGAGGTCAATTAGCACAAATGAATTTGGGAAGACGTATTCAAGGTTTTGACGGAAGACCGGATCTTTTTCAAGGAAAACAACATCCTAGAAAAGCTGTAGGTCATCCTAATATTTATTTCGACACTCTAGTTCATGATACTGACTCTTTAAAACTTACAGTAGAACGACAAGGAAGCAAACAGGTAATTATGGGATTAGATGATCCATATCCATTAGGAGAAATGGAGAGTGAACCTCAATCCTCCTATCCAGGAAAAATTCTTGACTTGGCTATAGAAAGAGATATTATTAATCAAAAAGAATATGATGATATCTGGGAAGATAATGTATTGCAATGGCTGTTTGGTGACGATGAAAATGCAAAACAGGATTTAACCCATAAAATTCTTGGCAATGTAAAAGTCAAATAACGTTTCCTTTTACTGTAAAAACCGTCTAAAAATGTGGGAAAAGTCCCTGAAAATTAAGATATTGTAGCAATAATAATTCTTAAAACCTTTTTACAATGACCAGTATTTTAAATTTTCAAGGAGCAATCTTCTGAACATGTCGCAGTCAAACTTAAACTGTGACTGAGTTTTCTTTTACTTGTATGATAATAATACAAGTACTTAGAAGGATATAACTTATTATAAAATCTACTCATAGAAACTTCTTTCTTATTGAAGCCTCATTCGTAAAGAGTAGACAGAAGCCTGAGTGTCTATAAATGTTCAGGAAATCACAATTCATAAATTTAGTATTATGTTAAAAAACATTTTAAAATTAGAGGGTGTTGAAATCTTAGTAAAAAATCAGCTTAAATCTATAAACGGTGGGAGTATGACTTGTTCCTGTAGGGATATTCCAGGTACATGGACTGGAAGCTATGCTAATGAGGAAGAACTTCAAGATGCCGTAAATCAATATTGTTCTTCTGGAGCACGTTGTAGAGGTACATATGATTCAATAGAATAAATCTAATGTGCTAAATCAAGATGCAATAAGAAGCATTAAAAAAGCCAAATGTCGTTATACATTTGGCTTTTATCTTATTTAAATAATTTAGAATCATTATTTTATCTTACCCATTAGTTCTTTAGCTTCGATATATTTATAATTAGTTTCATCTTTAAGGATTACTTCTAAAATCGAAATCGCTTTATCTTTTTTCTCTTGTTTTAAATATGTCAAGGCTTTATACCAATATCCTTTGGATTGATCAATAGCATCAGAATTGATTAATTGATCAAAATAAGAAATAGCTTCATTATATTTATTTAATTCTAATGATGAAAGCCCTAAATAAACCAGTATCTCAGGAGAGGTTTCAAGTTTATTATCTTCAAGGTTTTTAAATAATTCATAACTAGCTAAAAATTCTTTTTGTTCAAAGAATCGTTGACCTTCTGCTAATTGAGTTTCATCACTTCTACTGGTTAATGATGGTAAATCATCCCATTCACCATATTCTGCATATAATTCTTGTGCAGTATATCCCGAATTGAATGTATATACGAAGAAAAGTAAAGTAAAAGAAGCAGCCACTAATATAGGAATGAACCATTTTTTGTTTACAAATATGGATTTCTTCTTATCACTTTCGGTATAATTAGACTGTGCAGTACTAATTACATCTTTCAAGTTTTGAACTTCTTCACTTTTAAAATAAGCTTCCACCTGTTTTACTTCAGATTCGTCTGGATCGAATAAATCTTGAATCCAGATTGAATCATCTTCTAGTGCAAAAAGTTCTTTATGGATCAAGAATTCTTTTTTTAACTCTTGATCCTCTAATAAAGACTGCTCAAACAGCGCCCTATCCTCAGAAGAAAGTTCTTCTCTAAGGTATGCATCTATTTGATCATGATATTTTTCTTGGTTGGCATCCATCATGATATCATTTTTTTAAATCGATTATCAGCTTTTACCATTGAGATCAACTTTGCTTTACACTTAAAAACACGTTGTCTCGCTACCGTTTCAGAAGAGTATGATAATTGAATTACCATATCTGCATAAGATACTTTTTTAAGAAATAAAGCTAAAATCTGTTTACAGTTATCAGACAACTGATTTAGTTTTTCTCTAAAAAGCTCCCATCGCTCCTGCTCCAATAAAGCGTAAGCCATATCCGATTCTTCACTAGCTAGTTCTACTACTCTATCGTTTGTTACCCTGTTTTTTTGTTTATTTAGTTCTCTACGCCATAAATTTTTACAAGCCGTAAATAAATAACCTTCAAACGTTGAGTGAATTACCTCTAATTCTCTATTTCGAATTCTTACTGAAATTTGTAGTAAAACTTTCTGAAAAATATCTTCTGCATCTACTCGTTGCCCTTTGTTTTGTAAAACAAAATTCAACGCTTTTGGAAAAAAAAGAGTATAGATCTCTGTAATGACTTTTTCATCAGAATTTAAGATCCCTTGAATAAAATAATTATTGTCCTGCATTTACGCTCTCGCTAAAAATATCTACAACTTAAGGTAACAAAACTAGTGATTTTGAACTACTTCTTGAAAACTACTTTGAAAACAAGTTTTCAATTAAATAAATATTAATATTTTTAAAACAAAATTAAATGATGAGGAAAATTTTAATTGGTTGTATTACCCTGATAGTTACCTTGTTAATTTCAAGTTGTACAAATGATGACACAAATGACATTGATGAATTAAAATCTGAGAATGGCATTAATAAAATGGGGCCTGGTTTGGCCGGTGAGGATGACGGAATCTGCACAGTATTATTTGATTTTAGCTCTCCTGGCTTAACGCCTTCTCAGAAATCTGTTATAAGAGCTTTTTATAATAGTAATCATTTTCAGATCTTTAGTTATCAAACTGTTGATAGCGATACAGAAAGATGGCAAGTTGATTGTCAAAGTTATTCTGCATATTTACATTCTTTAGGATTAGAATTAGACGACACTTCATGTAATGGTGACGGATGTATTGTTCTTGAATGTGAAAAAGCTTCTTGCGAGAATAGTGGTCCTGGTTCAAATCCTGATCCGGTAGATCCTTTGGAATCACCTTTTGACTAAAAAATAATTATATAAAAGAATAAAGAAAAGTATGATCGAACACAAAATAACATTCTCAGTATTTTTCTTTATTCTTTTTCTTTCGCTAATTCCTTTAAAGACAACAGCACAAGATTTTAGAGAGATTATTAACTCAGAATTATCTCTGGAAGAGAAAGATAAGAGTATAAAAGTTTTATTAGATAATTACCTTAAAGATAACGACTCTTTAAACTATAGTCTCACCAGTGGTAGATATGCAGCTTGGTTATCAAAGATTGAAAATACGGATCAAGCAATTCATTATTACAAGATATCAGTATCACATAGTCCTAACCCGGATAAAGACCTTACTAGTAAAAAAATTTATCTTAATGGTTTATTAAACCTAGGATGGATTTATAAAAAAACATATGATTATATTCTTGCTATTAAAGCATTTCAAGATATAATACTTTTTGAATCTTCTATAGATGTTATAAGTTATACTCCACATATATATTTGGAATTAGCAGAGACTAATAAAATTATTGGAGATCATCATAAAGCCATAGATTACTTTGAAAAGGCTCTTGCCATATTCAAATCTCAAAAAAAATACAAAAATCAGCTAAATACACTAATTAGATTGTCTCAAACATATCAGGAGATATACAATGAAGAGAGTTTTGAAAAAGGGTTACAGAACCTCCAACAAGTAGATTCTTTAAAAAAACATATCGCTATTGATCTTAATAATGAGTACCTGATCAATGAGAGTAAAGGTAATTTATACAATTCTAGTAAAAAGTATGATCCATATGAATGTTTAAAATATTACAAGAAAGCTTTACAGATCGCTCTTGAACAAGATAATGGTTACCGAATCTCAGCCTCCTACAAAAACATTGGCAACATTTATCACGGTAAAAATCCAGATACATCTTTATATTATTTTCATAAAGCACTGGAATACCCGCAATATAACAGTATTTCAAAAGCAAGAACTTTTTTTAATATTGGGATTAGCTATCTATATAAAAAACAGTATTCAAAAGCAATCAATTCTTTAGAAACTGCTCTTGACACTTTGGGGATCCACAAAAAAAATACGGGTGATAGTTTTTCAGAATCAATTTCTAATATCAAGGACAAAGATCTTGTATTACAAGTTCTTAAACGTGCGGGAGTGATCTGGTTAGAACAATATCATACAGATACAAAAAAAGACACCTTATATCTTAAAGAATCATTGTCTTATTTTAAGCAAGCAGATAAACTTATTGATTTAATCAAACTGGAAAGCTCTGGAGATCAATCGAAATTATATTGGAGAGAACAAGCCTCCGGATTATATATACATATAGTAGACATCTGTCATTTACTTGGTGAATCTGAGTTAGCATATCACTATATGGAAAAAAATAAAGCTTTGCTGTTACTAGAAGATGCAACACAAGATCAGATTAAAAGAATTACAAATATCCCATCTTTTATTGAAAAGAAAGAAACCTTATTTAAAAGAAACATTGCTAAAACAAAAAATCTAATTAGCGATACTAAGAATAAAGCTCTTAAAGACTCTTTAAAAATAAAATTATTTGATCAAAAAGAGAAGTATGAACATTTTGTAGACTCTTTAAAAGTTGATTACCCCCAATATTACTACTCTAAAAAAGGGGTAACTATATTACAACTAGAAGAAGTAAAGAAATATACTCAAAAGCAAAACACTTCATTTCTTCAATATATCTTAAACGATACCGAAGGGTTTGGATTGATGATCTCAGATCATAACACAATACTTTTTGAACTTAAAAACATTTCTTCATTACTCAAAGACATAGAACAATTTACCACGTTAATCTCTCAACCCTTTTCTACAAAACGTGACAAATCCCTATATGAAGAAACGGCCAAAACTCTATATAACTCTCTGTTTCCTGAACAGGTAAGACCCCATCTAAAGCAAAAAATCAGTGTTATTCCTGATTATACTTTGAATAATATTCCTTTTGAAGCCTTAATCACAAATACGAATAGATATATGATTGAAGATTTTGAAATTAGTTATGCCTATTCTATTTCTTTCCTTAATCAAAATAAAAAATTAAAAAGAACTTCAAAAAAAGAATTTCTTGGTTTTGCACCCGTAAACTATTCTAATAGTCTTTCTACACTTCCTAATAGTAAAAAAGAAATCGAAGAGGTTTCTATTCATTTTAAAAGTGATAATTTACTTCTAAAAAATGCTTCTAAACAAAGTTTGATAGATCTCATTACAGATTATAAGGTCATACATTTATCTACACACGCCAATGCCAACGACTCTATCACTCCGTGGATTGCCTCAACAAATGATAAAATCACATTAAATGATATTTATACCACAAAAAACAACGCAGAATTGGTTGTATTAAGTGCCTGCAACACTTCTGTCGGAAAAATAGAAAAAGGAGAAGGTGTTATGAGTTTAGCCAGAGGTTTCTTTAATACAGGAGCTAACAGTGTAGTTTCTACCCTCTGGAAAGCAGACGACTCATCTACTTTAGAATTATCTATTGACTTTTATGCGTATCTGAAAGAAGGGAAATCAAAATCTGAAGCTTTACGTTTGGCCAAACTTAATTATCTCCAAAATCACTCTTTAAGTCAAGCATCTCCTTATTATTGGTCTTCATTAATATTAATTGGTGATCCGGATCCAATATATACCTCATCTAAAATCCTATTTTTAGTTATTGGTTTTATTCTTTCTATTGGTCTAATATTTTTTATTTATAAAAAGAAATCGAAAAAATAATTTTTATTGGGTAACACAAAACAGGGTTTTGAACTGTATTATAGAATATCGAAGTTAACACAAGTAATTAATAGATATTATATCTAAAAATTAAAAGTCATGAAAAAAATAATTTACACACTTAAAACCCTAATCATCCTATCATTAATAATCTCCTGTCAAAATGATGACACTATTGATGATGTTATGCCCGAAGAACAAAAAACTGCTAGTGAAACAAGTTCCCGAAATTTTAACTCTAACAATGACATTGTAGGGCCAGATGGAGAAAGTGCAACTTGTGTAGTGATTTTTACATTTAATAGCCCATTTCTTACCCCATTTCAAAAGACACAAATAAGGAACAACTATAATAACAACCATTTTACCATTTTTGGATACAGTACAATAAACAGCTCTACTGAAGAATGGTATGTATTTTGTCAAGAATATGAAGAATATCTTGATTCAATAGATTTAGACATATCAGATACTGACTGTAGTAGTGGAAACGGATGTGTTACCTATGATAGTAGATGTGAAAAAGCTTCTTGTGAAAATGGAGGAGGTAGCAACGGTGGTGGAAATGATGGTGGTGGTAAAGGAGATAGTGACCCTATAGATCCGCTAGATTCTCCTTTTGATTAAGAAATTATTTTAACTAGGTATAGAAACCTTAGAGAAGTACAATTTGTTACAAAAGCAAAGGTACTTCTCTAAGGTTTTTCTTTTTTCATATATATCTACAATTTGAAATTTAGAAAATATTTTAATTTTTTTTTGGGTAACAAAACATTCCTAGGTGAACTACTCTTTGAAATCTCAATCGCGAAGAGTAGACTCTCACCTTGCATGTCTATAAAAATAAAGGGGTTTAAAAATCATTATTAACTCAGGAAGTCTTAGAACTTTCAAAACTTACTAAAAAATGAAAAATATTTCAAAATTCGCATTCACTTTACTAATTGCATCATCTATGCTATTTTCTTGTTCAAAAGATGATATAACTTCAGAGCAACAAAACATTTTTGAAGATGTTAACGATTTATCCAAAGATGCTTCTTTTACCAAATTACTTGAAGAAAACATAGACTTAATGTCCAATGTTTCTGATTTAGAAAGAGCTCAAGAACTCATATCAAAAGGAGATAATCTTTCTGAAACAGAATTAAATGAATTATCCATTTCACTAGGCTTCTCAGATTTAAACAGCTATGCTGAATTCTATGAAAAACAAAGCGTTATGCTAAACGAACTTAATCAAAAGTACGATTTGGCCAGCTACGATGAAGCTACTATTCAATCTTTGGCCATAGAAAACTTTAATAACATCGCTCCCATAGAAAGAAATAATAATTGTGAAAGAATACGTAGAAATTGTATTGTTGGCGCTGGAGCTGCTGCCATATTAGGGCATATTGCATGTGGTACTGTAGACATCACGGTTGTACTAGGAGCAATTTGTCATTCTGCGGTTTTAGTTGCACAAATTGCTGCAAGTGATACTTGTAATGCAAATGCTGAAAATTGTGAATCTGGAGGTAACTAAATCATGAAGTCCAGTTTTAAAGGGTATAAAATACTCCCCTTTTTTTTACTATTGACATATGGTTTTATATTATTAATATGTCCAGAGGTTTCTTATAAAAACAGAATCCATTTATTACTCTGGATGATTATAATCTCTATAATTCCACTTGGTATTTCTTTGAGAAAAGAACATATAACCAATATAAGAAAACAAAAAGTATTATTATTTATCGGTTTCATATCCTTTTTAATAACTATATATTTCTTATATAGTTAGATTATTAGTAATGAATCATCTAAAAAAACCCAGTGAAGATTTAACTTCACTGGGTTTTTTAAATCAAATTAATTTTAAAATCACCCTTTTAGGGTGAAAATTCCCTTTGATTTTGATTATACTTTTGTTTTGAATCCCATTCACAAAGAATAGGCCTATACTTAGAATGTTTATAAAAAAACAAGGGGGTTATAAAAATCATTACTAACTCAGAAAGTTTTAGCGCTTTCAAAACTTACTAAAAATGAAAAACATTTCAAAAATCGCATTTACTTTATTAATTGCATCATCTATATTATTTTCTTGCTCAAAAGATGATATAGTTTCAGACCAACAAAACACTTTTGAAGATGTAAATGATTTATCTGAAGATGCCTCTTTCACCAAATTAATTGAAGAAAATATAGATTTAATGTCTAATATTTCGAATCTCGAAAGAGCAAAAGAATTATTATCAAAAGGAGATAATCTTTCTGAGGCAGAACTAAATGAATTATCAAACTCTCTAGGTTTCTCAGATTTAAATAATTATGTAGAATTCTATAAAAATCAAAACGTTGTTTTAAAAGAACTTAACAAAAAATATGATTTAACCAGTTATGACGAAGCTACGATTCAATCGTTGGCCATAGAAAATTTAAATAACAACTCTTCAATGCAGAGAAGTAATAATTGTGAAAGAATACGTGTAAATTGTATTGCGTCAGCTGCTGCTGCTGCTACAGTAGGACATATTGCTTGTGGTGCTTGGGATCTTACAATTATAGGAGGTATACTTTGTCATTCTGCTGTTGTAGTCGCACAGGCTGTTGCTAGTGATACTTGTAATGCAAATGCTGAAGAGTGTGCTAAAACCCAGATCTCATCATAATTACATTCTAAAATCTAGTTTTAAATACTATAAAATAGTGCCATTTTGTTTAGACAAGAGAACTTGGAAAGAAAAAAGTATATTTTCTTGGGTAACAAAACATTTCTAGATGAACTACTCTTTGAAATCTCAATCGCGAAGAGTAGACATATATATTGAATGTCTATAAATGTTTAAGATCGATATTATCTAAAATTAAAAAAATGTTACAAAACATTCTAAACATTAATGGAATTAAGACGCTGGAAAGAGCGCAAAAAGAATCCATCAGAGGAAGAGGATTTGGTGATGTAGGGTTACCAGATGTTGGTCCTGGCGATATTGATTATAATAGTCCAGCCGCACAATGTGCAGCTTCTGGAGGCTTATGGTTTCCAGAGTGTAGTAGATGTGATGCTGTCGGTGTTCGTTATATTGCAGGTCCTGATTGTCAACAATGGTTTCCATAAAACCTAATTCTTTAAAAGGATAACAAAAAAAGGTAGACTATGTAGTCTACCTTTTTCATTTTAGATATTTGGTCTTTAAACTCTAAATAATTTTATTCTTGAGGAATACGTTCATCTATAAACTTTAATGGGGTATCTCCCATAAGATCAAACATATCAAGAATATCTCGCATCGTTTGCTCTTCTTCTAGCTGTTCTTCTACAAACCATTGTAGAAAGTTTTCAGTAGCAAAATCATTTACTTTTCGGCATTTGGCTACAATTTTATAAATAGATTGAGTAATTGAGACTTCTTGTTGTAAAGCAATCTCAAAAATCTCTCTTAATGAAGCATAATCGTGCGGTATATCAACAACTTTAGGCGAATAAGCAGATCCACCACAGTCATTAATAAATTTAAAAATTTTCATCATATGCTCTCTTTCTTCCTCTGACTGTCTATAAAAAAAAGCTGCGCTATTAGTTAATGCTTTCTGATCACACCAGGAAGCCATTGCTAAATATACAGATGAAGAATGTTGTTCCTTGGATAATTGCTGATTTAGCAGATCCATAACCTCCAAATTAATGCTGATTTGTTGTCTGGCAATATCTTCCATAATACGAATTTTAACTTTAATTGATAATTCAATAAAATTAGGGAAAATACCACGTTAAAAATAGAGGAGAATGTAATTTATAGACAGTCTAAATCTAACCTAAATCAGGTAAACAGAGCCGTGTTTAGTTCCAACATTGCAAAAGTACCCTGGATAAGTTCTGAAAAATCCAAAACTTGTAAAGTATCCAAAATAACTATATGCTCTTTGTCACAAAATGTAAGTAATGTTATATCGCTATGATTTAACATGTACTCTAAGTGTTCGTGAGAAGATAACTGTTTAATTTTATATCGTAAACTAAGTAATTGACAAAAAGAAACCTTAATCATCTTGTGATCAAAGTTTATATAAAAACACCTATCTTTTGAATCTTGATAAGTTGTATAATATTTTGAGGCAAAAACTTGTTCCATATTCCGTTTGCGAAACTAATTCTTATTTAGATTAATTCCAAACGTTATGTCGTTTTTTAGATATCAAGCTTACATAAATTCTTTTCATATTATAAAAGGAAATATTACTTAATTCATTGTAAAGTAAAAAATCTATAGCTTTGCAAAAAATAAATAGGATGCATTTCATACCAGAAGCATTAGACAATTATGTTGTTCTACATACCGAAAAAGAACCCGAGTTATTACAGCAACTTCATAGAGAAACTTATCAAAAAATTTTACAGCCACGTATGCTTAGTGGTCCATATCAAGGTCGTGTGCTAAGTATTCTATCCAAACTGATTAATCCTAAAAACATTCTTGAAATTGGGACTTATACTGGGTATTCTGCTTTATGCCTTGCCGAAGGAATGCAGCAAAACGGAGTTTTACATACTATTGATATCAATGAAGAGTTAGAGGATTTTCAAAGAAAATATTTTAATCAATCTCCTTTTGGTAGTCGAATACATCAACATATAGGTGAAGCTACTAAAATAATTCCTGATTTGGATACTACTTTTGATTTGGTTTTTATAGATGCAGACAAGCCTAACTATCCTACTTATTTTGAACTGGTTATTAATAAAATGAATTCTGGTGGAGTCATTTTATCTGATAATGTGCTTTGGAATGGAAAAGTAATAGAAAAGGTTGAAGAAGAGGATATATCAACACAGGCACTAATAGAATACAATAAACTCTTGGCAGAAGATGATAGAATTGAGACCGTAATGCTACCTATTAGGGATGGATTAACGATAAGTAGAGTAATATAAAAAAGTGGAACCCTGAGATTCCACTTTTAGAAAATTAGTAATAACTACAATTGCTAATTCGTTAATTATTGTACTGCTTTTAGAGCATCAATATTTCCGTAACCAAACTTACTATTACGGTTAGGATAAAAATCTCCTGCTCTTTTAAGTTTATCTAATACTTGTGCTCTAGACATATTTGGATTACGAGCCCAAACCAGTGCTGCAATTCCTGCGGTCATTGCAGTAGCTACAGAAGACCCTCCTACATACGCTTGAGTGCCATTGTTAAATCCTAATACAGGAACTGTTCTACTTGTATTACTTGCTCTTTGCATAACGATGGTAAAATCAATTTTGCTACCATCATGGCAAATATTACAACGATTATATCCATTGTCTTTTAATCCGGTTACCGCAACTGTTTCACTCATACTTGCAGGGAAAATAACACCGTACCAATTTGTAAAAGTTGTTGATGTACCACCTGCAGCTATAATCATTTTACCTTTTCCGTAAGCATAACGTACTGCATCCTTTACATTTCCTATAGACCAGGGATATCCTACAGACATAGAAATTATCTTTACATCTCCTCTATTTCCTAATGCTTTTAATGCATTGCTAACTCCTTTACGTTCGTGATAATCATTAAGCACCACATCTTCTGTTCCTCTATACGCTACCAAATTAGAATTATAAGCTACCCCAACCGGCATAAAATCATCATTACGAGGAGAAGCAATAGCAGAAGCCATTTGAGTACCATGACCACATCGATCATTAGGGCCATCTATATTATTTGACCACCACCAAGGTGAATCAATAAAAGTTCCAAAACGTTGTACAGTTCTTCCATTTGAAGCTCCATCATTAAACCCACTTCCTAATAAATTTTGATTAGCAGATAACCCTGTATCAATTAATCCTACGGTAATTCCTGCTCCTGTACTATATCCCCAGGCTTGTGGAATCCTATGTATATCAAAATTCCATGGTAATTTTGCATTTGGCGAAATCGTTCTATAATCCCCACCATTAATAGATTGCCCATCTTGTGAGCATCCTGCAGATTTCTCAGTATCTGTATTTTGTAAATAAAATCCATATCCTGCAGGTTCTAAATAGCGAATATCTTCTGCATCTTGTAATGCAATAATTGTTTCTAGTTTGGTAACTTTTAAATCTACATTATTAAGAATATCATCATCTGATACTGTTGTGCTTGATTTATCTGCTTGCTCCTCAGTTTCTACAATAGAAAATATATTTTCTCTGATTTGTATCAATTGTGGGGAGCGTTGTTCAGAGTAACTTTCTCCTTTTGATCCGTATCCAATGCTTAAAATATTATCTCCGTGTACAGTGGCGCTCCATAAAACTACTGCTGGTGCAGATGTCCAGTCAACATCACCATTACTTTTTAATTCTCCTTCAATGAAAGTATTAACTTCTTCAATAGAAAGTAATTTTTGTAATTCTGGAGAATTTGAGTTCGGGTCGGCAATTTCATTAGGATCTTCTTTAGAACAAGAAAACATAACAAGAAGCCCTAAACATAAAAGAGTAATTCTTTTCATTTTAGTATAAGATTTATGAGTTTGTGTGTAGGAATTGATTAAATGAAAAAATATAATTTTAGTTAAAAATTACCATTTAATCAATTTCTCAGCTAATATATTAAATATAATTCAATTATTTTAGTTTTTAATTATCATAATCACAATAAAAACTTCAATATTATGCTTGCATAGGATCAAAATACATAGTAAAAGTGTAAGAAAAAGTCAATGTTTATAAGGGCTTGATGAAGGGAGGGTAAAAAATAAAATTATCGCAAAAAAAATGTTCATTTTTCTTCAAAAAACGAACATAAATATACAAATATTAATAAATTCTCAGTTTTCAGAGCAATTAAAGCTTCCGTTTTACCGGTCCAGTAATTTCTTCTATATCATCTTTAACTTGATTGATCTCTTTTTTGATATCCGAAGTTATTGTAGTAGTAATATCTGTATCCAGACCGTGTTTTTCTGCACTTTTGGTGATTTCTGATTTAATATCGTTTGTAGCATCTTTAATCACTCGCATTCCTTTTCCTAAACCGCGAGCGATCTCAGGAATTTTATCTGCTCCAAAAACCATCACCAGAATAAAGACTATAAAGGTAATTTCGGTTCCGCTAATGAATGAAGGTAGTACGGTCATAACTCTGCAAATATAGATAATATTGTGCAGAAAAAAGCCATCCTGATCAACTTCAGGATGGCTTTAATTATAATTTAAGAAAAATACGTTTTATTGTCCTTTTACTTTATTCTTGAATTTTCCAAATTTTCCAAGTTTCTTTCTTTGAGGCCAACTATTGTTAGATGTATCTATATCTGCAGTTTCCTGATTAGGATCTACCACAATTTTAGAAATTGCTTTTTCTGAAGCAATAGCTCTTTTTACCTTATCATCATTTTTTCTCCAAATCTGAGCTGGATAGGTAACGGTTTCAGTTGTTCCATCTTCATAGGTATATTCTACTATTAATGGCATTACTAATCCTCCTGGTTTTTCAAAAGTAATTTCATAGAAAAACTTTGGTTCTTTAAGTTTTTGACGCTCATCTATAGAGAAATTATCAATAAGATATTCTTTTAATGTTTTTGCATCATCTATAATGTTTCCATTACTTTTAATAGTGTTATATTCTTCACTACCTTCTTCAACCATAAAAACTAGTGGGCCAAAATCTTCAATTTTTGCTCCACGAGATTTTGCGAAATCTTTAGCTCTTTGATTAGGCTCTTTAGAAACTACATATTTCTTAACGTCAGATACTCCGATATCAGTATAGTCTGTTGTATAGAACCATCCCCTCCAGAACCAATCCAAATCAACCGCAGAAGCATCTTCCATGGTTCTGAAAAAATCTTCTGGTGTAGGGTGTTTAAACATCCATCTTTGTGAGTATGTTCTAAAGGAATAATCAAAAAGATCTCTCCCCATTACAGTTTCTCTAAGAATATTTAATCCTGTTGCTGGTTTAGAATATGCATTTGCTCCAAACTGATATATGTTATTAGATTGTGACATAATCGGAGAGATAAAACTTTGATCTCCGCTCATGTAAGGAACTATCTTAGCTGCAGGTCCACGACGAGAAGGATATTTCTTTAAAGGAGTTATCGCGTCTGGATACCACTCTCCAAAGTCCTGTTCTGCAACATACTGTACAAAAGTATTAAGTCCTTCATCCATCCAAGTCCATTGACGCTCATCACTATTAACAATCATAGGGAAAAAATTATGTCCTACTTCATGAATGATTACACTCATCATTCCGTATTTCACACGGTCACTGTATGTTCCATCTGGATTAGGTCTTCCATAGTTCCAGCATATCATTGGATATTCCATCCCTTGATTTTTTGCATGTACAGAAATTGCTTTATGATAAGGGTAATCAAAAGTCATACGACTGTATGATTTTAATGTACTTGCAACAGCTTTTGTAGACCAGTCTTCCCATAATGGGTTTCCTTCTTTTGGATACATAGAAACAGCCATCACGTCTTTACCTCCTATTTTAACGGCCATCATATCCCAAATAAATCTTCTAGAAGTTGCGAATCCAAAATCACGAACATTTTCTGCTTTTAATCTCCAAGTCTTTTTATCCTGAGAAAAACTTTTTTCCTTTGCTTCTGCTTCTTTTTGAGAAACAACAATCACTGGTTTATCATATGATTTTTTAGCTTTTTCATAGCGCTTCATCATATCTTTAGTAAATACTTCTTTTCTATTTACTAATACTCCGGTTCCATCCAAAATATGATCAGCAGGAACTGTAATATTTACCTCAAAATCACCAAATGGTAAAGCAAATTCTCCTCTACCCCAAAATTGGTGGTTCTGCCATCCTTCTACATCATTATAAACAGCCATACGAGGATAAAACTGAGCGATTACATATGCTCTATTACCATCCTCAAATTGTTCATATCCTGATCTACCTCTTCCGTTAACGTGGTCATTAATATTATACCACCAATCTATAGAGAATACAAACTTCTCACCAGATTTAAGATCGCCAGGCAATTCTACACGCATCATAGTTCTATTGATAGTGTATTGAAGTGGTTTCCCATTTACATCCTTGACAGATGTAATATTAAAACCACCATCAAAAGGCTCGCCCATATATTTTCCAACAAATCGATTTGGTGGATCTGCAGCATCCACTCCTCCAGGTTGGATAAGCGGAGTCTTAGAATCCTTGGCACGCATATTTTGATCTAACTGTACCCAAAGGAATTCTAAATTATCCGGAGAGTTGTTAGTATATGTTATCGTTTCTTTTCCTGAGAGCTTTTTATTTTTGTCATCAAGCTCAATATCCATTTTATAATCCGCTTGCTGTTGATAATATGCAGAACCAGGAGCCCCTGAAGCCGTTCTATACATATTTGGTGTAGCAAACTCATCATACATTTGTTTGAACTTGTTTTGATTGGTATGACCTAACTCACGAGTCTCTTTTGTCTCCTGCTGGTTTTGTGCATACGTGACAGTTCCTGACAACAAAAAACTCATTGAAAGGGTTAAAAAAATTTTTCTCATCTTAATGATATTGTGTTAATTGAAACAGATTGCAAAATAATTGTTTTTTAAAAGTTTAATAATTTATTTACTAAACTTTAACATCCCGGTTTCCTTTTCTTTTTCAAGGATCAGGCTTTTTCTTTGATTTCCTTTCTTTACATGGATTATATTTTGTTGTTCTTCAAAAAAATCCATTAGGACTTGATTAGAAACCTCAATAGTATCCAAGGCAGTTATTTGTTCTACTTCTAGATAACATAGAATAAGATCATCTTCATATTCCTTTCCTAAAAAACTAAAGCGCACTTCTTTTCCATTTACTAAAACGCTAAGTTTTTGCTCCAAATATCTCTTGAGATAATCATCTGTTTTAGTATCATCAGTTTTAGCTCCTAATTCTATGGCTTCATCATACCTCTTTCTTAAAACCTCTTCTATATCATCAATAAAAATTCTTGATATTATTTGTAAAGATTGTTCCTCTGTATTATAATCGATTTGAGTAACACTCACATAAAACTTATGTTTATTAGTGAATGATGTTAAAGGCAATAATGCCAAACACAAAACAAAAACTACTATTCTTTTCATTCTTTAATGTTTGTAAAACGATAAATGTAATTAAATTTAAAGGTTTGAATTAAAAAATTGTGCCAAAGTTAAGTAGGTATTTTAAAAATTGTTAAAAAATCACTACTCAATACCTTTAAATTCTTTATAGAAGATCACTTTTTTTTCAAAAAACTCAACTAGTGTTAACCTTTTTGAATTACCTAGTAAATCTTTGAAGTATTCATCTTCTGCGCAGAAAAACATAAAATCAGTTATCAAATTTTCTGGTAGTTTCAAGGCTTCAACAAAAAAAGCTGTGTTAAACGTTGTCTCTCCTTTTTCAACTAATCTATCTAAATCTTCCAAAGCTTTGATACGTTTTAGTTTTTTAAGTTTTCCATTTAGATAATTAATAGGTCTATCGAGAATACCCGATTTGGCAGTGTATATTTTTCTTTCTGCTTGAGTAGGTTGTTTTATATCTCCAAAAGGAAGTCCTAAATTTTTATTATTCACAAAGGGTTGCAATTCTACTACAGTAGCATCTTTACTGAGGTTACCCGTAAGTCCAATATTACTTACTCTCACTTGTTCCAATTGTCTTACGATTGGTTTTAAAGATATTTCTAGCACTTCTTTTTCCAGATCTTCCTGAGTAATAACTATGGATTTGATTTCATACTGAACCGATGAAAAAACAATGGAATCTTTTACACTAGCAGAAATTCTGAAAAAACCATTTTCATCATTTGTGCTACCAATCTCTTTTGTAAAATTTACAATATTGATTGCATATCCTTCTATAGAATCAGCTACAATTCTACCTTTTAAAATTTGAGATTGGCTAAAACCGTGAAATGAAATTGTAATAAAAAAGCAAATTAGTAAAGTTTTGGTCATACTTTTTGGGTTATCAAAAAACCAAAACAGATCTTAAAATTTAGACGTTATAACTATCCTGATCATTTTGATTCTTACCAAAGAAGACTCACAAAAAAAACGTGCGTTACATTTCTTTACTTTTTAAAATTTTATTGTTGTCGATATAATTTACTTTGAAAGAAAAGAAATTGTAGAAGATCCAGTTCTTTTCCTGTCTCAAAATAAGCGTTATTAAGTCCATTATCTTCTGCAAAAAAGATAAAATCATTTATTTGATCCATTTCTAAAGCAAGGTAATCTTTAAAAAACTTATCATTATACATGTTTCTAACCTTAACATCTATATCCTTTACCTTTTTGTTTCTTTTGGATTTCCCTTTATTGTTATACACTAATTTAAAAAGATTGACAAAATTTAACCCATTTATCATTCTATCTTCTAAAAAGGCATTATTTTCTAATGAGGATAATTCATCTGGTCTAAAATCATAATCAGCATCATTGATTCGTGCAGCAGTTTGATTTGCAACCTGAGAAATACCTCCTGGTGTAACCCCAATTCTTTTTACATCAACTGACACATTACCCAGTAAATCATATGGAGTTACAATAACTTCATCTAAAAGATTTACAGACTCATTAAGAAAAATGTTAAGGCTTTTACTATCTAAAACACCTTTATCGACGACAATAACAAATTTTTGAAATTGCATGGCAACCACTTCTATCCTATCGTCGATTCCTGCACTAATTTTAAATATTCCTTTGTCATTAGTAATTGTTCCTTTATTGGTACTACGATTATATACCACCACTCCTTCTACGTCATCACCAATTGGAGCACTAATTTTTCCATTTATTACAATTCTTGAAGTGATTTGTGCAAACGACAACCCGATTACGCAAAACATAAAAACTAGGGATAATTTTAATTTCATTTATGTAGGTATTTGATTTTCTATTAATTAAACAAACAAAACTTGTTTATATCAGACACATAACTGGATAGATTACGTTTCTGTTGTATTAAGATACTACATTTTTTCAATATGCTTTAAGGATTTCTCTATAAGAAAACGTTAAACTACCTTTACAAAAAAATCATTTGATGCAAAATTGTATAATCGCAAGTACTTCTACAATTTATGGAAGTGAACCATTAGAGTATCTTAATGATGCTCTACTTGAGCTATTCTCGGATTGTAATGAAATTTTATTTATACCATATGCTCGACCTGGTGGAATATCGCACGATCAGTACACTGCTAGCGTAAGTAAACCTTTTAAAAAAATCGGTAAAAAAGTAGTTGGATTACATACATTCTCTAATCCACAAGAGGCTATAAAAAATGCTAATGGAATTTTTACAGGTGGCGGAAATACATTTTTATTAGTTGATCAATTGTATCGTAATAAAATTATTGAACCTCTGCAAAAAGCTATAAATTCTGGCACAGCATATTTGGGAACTAGTGCAGGAAGCAATATTTGTGGGCTAACCATGCAAACTACTAATGACATGCCTATCGTTTACCCACCTAGTTTTAAGACATTAGGGATTATTCCGTTTAATATTAACCCTCATTATCTAGACCCGGATCCTGATTCAACACATAAGGGAGAAACCAGAGAAACAAGAATCGAAGAGTTTCATAATTTAAATTCACAACCAGTCGTTGGTTTGCGAGAAGGAAGCTGGATAAGAATCCATAATAACGAAATTACTTTAGAAGGAAATCTATCTGCTCGTATCTTTAGAAAAAATGAAACTCCATATGAGATAGAAACGGGCAGCTCTTTATTACAATTAAACTAAAACAACTCATGCAATATCAGGAAATATTAAACATAATTCAGGCTGAGTTATCTTCAAAAACACAAGTAGGAAAAGTCGCTTCTTATATTCCAGAATTAGCCAAAATTGATCCGAAAAAATTTGGGATGCACCTATACTGTATCAATTCTGGTCATTATGGTTTTGGAGATCAAAATGAACGATTCTCCATACAAAGTATTTCTAAAGTATTCTCTTTTACTCTTGCTATGTCATTATTGGGCGATGAATTATTCAATCGAGTTGATGTAGAACCTTCTGGAGACCCTTTTAATTCATTAGTTCAATTAGAATACGAAAACGGAATTCCCAGAAATCCATTTATCAACGCTGGAGCTTTAGTAATTTCTGATATCTTAATTTCTAATTTAGAAAACCCAAAAGAAGATCTGCTTGATTTTATACGTACAATCACTAGAAACAAATCGATTACGATAAATCAAAAGGTTTTTGAATCTGAAAAAAAGTATAGTTATAGAAATGCTTCTTTGTTGAATCTTATGAAATCCTTTGGGAACATAAAAAATGATATCGAGGTTGTTCTTGATTTTTATATATACCAATGTTCTATAGAAATGTCTTGCAAAGAACTTGCAACAGCATTTATGCTGTATTCGAATAGAGGTATTGTAATCGATAATAACAATCAACAACTTATTTCTTCCAGAAAAATAAAACGTATCAATGCTATTATGCAAACTTGTGGGTTCTATGATGAAGCCGGTGAGTTTAGTTTTAGAGTAGGACTGCCTGGTAAAAGTGGAGTTGGCGGAGGAATCGCTGCTATACATCCTGGACAATATGCAGTAACAGTATGGAGCCCTCCTTTAAACCCAAAAGGAAATTCAGAATTAGGAATGTATGCTTTAGAAAGGTTAACTACATTGACTGGTTTATCCATTTTTTGAAAAACAGTAAGATTTGTTACCTCTTCAAAAAAAAGTTAATTTTAAATAATTAAAAGAAATCACATTGAACTTAATCAAAGAAAAGAAGAACTTATATTTTATTGTTTTTATGGTGATACTTACCACCATAACATATCTTAACCATTTTGATAATTCTTTCCATTTTGACGATACGCATACAATACAGAACAATGTTTATGTCAGAAGCTTGAAAAATATCCCTTTATTTTTTAAAGATGGTAGCACGATAAGCTCTTTGCCACAAAACCAATCTTATCGCCCGATAGTAGCAACATCTCTCGCTATAGATTATTGGTTAGGAAATAGTTATAACCCATTTTATTTTCATTTAATTTCTTTTTTATTATTTCTTTTTCAGGGAATACTAATTTTCTTTCTGGCAAAAAGAATTTTAAAATTATCATCAAATAACAACTTCAATTTTTATATCGCTGCTGGTATTACTTTATGGTATATGCTACATCCTGTAATGGCCGAAACTGTAAATTATATCATTGCGAGATCAGATCTACAATCAACATTTTTTGTAGTACTAGCTTTTGTTATATATCAATACTCAGCTATCGGAAGGAAATTCTATCTCTATTTAGTTGCTGTTATTATTGGAGCCCTGGCAAAACCAATAGCTATAATGTTTGCTCCTTTATTATTTTGTTATCTCTTGCTTTTTAAACACAACATGAGTTTCTATGAATTATTTTCTTCAAAATCATCTTCTAAAAGCCTAAAAGTACTGAAGGAAACACTCCCTTCATTTTTAGTTTGTTTGCTCCTTTATTTTTTCATCACAACAATGACTCCAGACACTTATACTACTGGAGCTTCAAATGTTTATAATTATCTTATCACCCAACCTTATGTAGTAACTTATTATTTTGGAAGTATATTATTTCCAATACACCTTAGTGCAGATACAGATTGGGTAGCACTAGAAAGCATATGGTCCTACAAGTTTTTTATAGGTATATTGTTCATTCTAGTTTTAGTTTATATACTATTAAGATGTTCTAAGAAAAGAAAATATTATCCTATTAGTTTTGGAATTGCCTGGTTTTTTATTGCTTTGATTCCTACATCCAGCTTTTTTCCTTTGTCAGAAGTAATGAATGATCATCGTATGTTTTTTCCTTATGTAGGATCAATTATTGGTTCGGGATATGCAATAGGATTATTGGCACAATACATAAAAGAAAAATACAAAGTAAGCAAGTTATATATTCTATCTGGAATTTCGATCCTTTTGTTATTATATGCTTTTGGCACCTATCAAAGAAACCAAGTATGGGATAATAATGAAAGTTTATGGAAGGATGTTACTTTAAAAAGTCCAAAAAATGGCCGTGGTCTAATGAATTATGGTTTAACATTAATGTCCAAAGGCCAATACAAAACAGCTGAACAGTATTTTTTAAAAGCTTTAAAATTGACACCCTATTATCATACATTACACATTAATCTAGGGATTTTATACAATGCTCAAGGAAACGCTACTGAGGCTGAAAAATATTTTAAAGAAGCTATAGAACATGGCCCTAATTATTATAGTTCTTGGTTTTATTACGGTCGTTTTTTATCACAAAAATCAAGAAAAGCCGAAGCTATTCAAAAACTATCAAAATCATTAGAGTTATCTCCCTCTCATATGGAAACTAGAATCTTATTGATGGAAAATTATTTAGATCAAGAAGATTGGAAGAGGTTAAATGAAATTGCATACTCTACTACTCAATTAGATAAAGACAATAAAAAAGCTCAATTATTTTTACTTGCAAGTATCCAAAAAATAAGCAAGTTGGATATGGAGGAAAGAGAAGTATCTAACAATCCCACTCCAGAGCAGTACCTAAATTTAAGTTTAAAATACTATCAAAACAAACAATATCAAAAATGCATCGATGCGGCTAGAAAAGTTTTACAACTTAAACCCGAATCTTATGAAGCTTATAATAATATCTGTACTGCTTATAATTTATTAGGTAATTATGACGAAGCTATTAATGCTTGTAATAAAGCCTTAGAGCTCAACCCTGATTATGACTTGGCAAAAAACAATCTTACAGATATCATGACTCGTAAATCAAAAATACAAAACCTTAATAAGCTCTTAATTGATAATCCAAATGAAGTAAACTATTTAAACCTTAGTTTACTTTATTATAATTACGGTTTTTTTAAAAAGTGTATTACTATCTCGGAAAAAGGAGTCATTGCACACCCAAAATCCGACAAGTTATATAATAACCTATGCGCTGCATATAACTCCTTAAATCAATGGAGTAAAGCAATCGAAGCAGGAAAAAAAGGATTATTAGTTAATCCTAGTAATCAGCTTTTGAGAAATAATTACAATCTAGCTTTAGCTAATTATGAATAATAATTATTAGATTAAACAGATTATATTTAATTTTTAATTTGATTAAATTCTACAATAAAACTAGATTCAGATTCTGCCACAATTTTAGGATGTATTTCGACATTAGTTTCTAAAAACACGCTATTAGAAACTTGTGTTAAAGCCTGATTGTATCTATTTTTTAAAACAAGTAAACCATAACCATCAATCAAATATTTAAATGAATCAAACTTATTTTTATGAAATGGTATATTAGTAAGCCACCCTCCAAAATATAATTTATCAATATTATGGTTTAAAGAAAGTTGAAATGGATTTTGATACTCTACTTTATAATCACCAGAATATACAATTACTTTATTATTCTTTTCTTTTATATACTTATTAATCATATTCGATTGATCGGCATAAACGTAATCATAGTGTCTTTTAGTTTTATAAGATGAGTATGTTACATTTCCTATATACATAGCTAATAAGAAAACCGATAAAAACATAACTCTTTTCTGATTTGACCATTTAAAATCTCTTAATAAAGTAGACAGTATAAATACAAAAGGCACCAAGACTGAAAAGAAAACTCTATACTTAACTATAGCATTAAATGATAAAAAAGATAGTACACCAATCATTATTCCTATTATCACAACAACTACAATATTTATCGATGCTTTTTTCTCTTTCGTATACCTACAGCTTAACAATATAACTAAAAGCAAAAATAGAGGTGTTATATAATAATGTAATCCATATATATATCTAATTTTTGTAAGAGAAGGAATTTCTTCAATAACCTCATAAATATCTTGTAAAGAATCATAATTCATTACAGCAGGGTTGGCAAAAAAAGTAAGTAGGGACTCATAATCTAATCTTGACACTCCCTTAGGCAAGTTATAAAACACCATTCTTGCATTGGGATTATCATTAATCTTACCTCTTAATGAGTTATACTCAGAATAATGCTTCCAATCATCATGAAATTGATAATAAGTATAATCAATAAATTTACAGGCAAAAGCTATAGAAATCGATAAAATTAAAGTCTTAATTCTTACAGTTAAACTAAATTTCCTTGGAGAATTAAAGTAATCTAAGAAAAAAACCGGACCAATAACAATTAAAACTAAAAATGCAGCTTCAAATCGAATTAATGCAGCCAATACAAATAAAAGCACTCCCCAATACTTTTGACTATTATTAAAATTATAAATTGTCAAGACACCAGATATTGCTGCTATTGCTGCAGTTTTAGTAAACTGAAGGTTTACTAAAATTTCAACAAAAACAAAAAAAAGAAAAGTTAAAAAGGTTGCTTTAACAACATAATTTTTTGAAAATCTAATAATATTTAAACCTATAAGAGCAGTTGATATAATATTTATCACAATAAAAATCAATGTATACCACTCTATGGAAGGCCAAATGTAATAAAGAGCATTTAACAATGATCCATACATCATGTTTATAAAGATCAAATGATTATTTAAGTCTCCATTATAACTTCCTGATGAAATTAATGCCATAACTATATCATCATTTTCCACAAATCTGATATCTAAAAACCCATATATCAGAAAAAAAATAATAATTGAAAAAATCAATAGAGTATAAAAAGTATATTTTTCAACAAATTTCACCATTGGTTATTCTAACTTTTAATAAATCATTTTTTTAACTTTTCCTGAGCCCACTTCAAATTATTCTTTGCCAGATCAAAATTTTGATTGATTTGCAGAGCTTTTTCACAAGCTTTAATCGCTTTCTCCCATTCACCTAGATTATTGTATGAACTACAAATATTATTATAAGCTGAAACACTACCTGGATTTTTAAGAAGCAATTCTTCACTAGCTTTTATGCAACTCAAAAAATCCTTATTTTGAAAGTAATTATAACTTAAGGTCAAATATTCCTTCTCTGTTAATAATTGCCCCTCTCTCTTTTGAACTCCCTCTTTACTAACATTCAAGTTATTAATAGCTAACTGGAAATTCGGGTTTATTTCCAGAGCTTTTTCTAAAACAACTTTAGCTTTACTATACATTAACAACATATTATATGAAACTCCCAGATTATTATATGCTACTACATTTAATGGGTCTAATTGAATCGCTTTCAATGAAGCTTCAATAGTTTTAAAATAATTAGCTTTATTAAAATGCAACAAACTAAGCTGTACGTACCCATCAGCACTTGGCAAAGTCTTTAATTGATTCTCTAATAACAAAACTTCATCTATTTTATAGTTGTTTTTGGTCACAACGCAAATAGCTAAATCATCTACTTTTACCTCATAAACTGTATTTTCCGGAGGCCAATTATCTAAAAGTGATTTATAAAGTTTTGCTTCAGATAGCATAACAACTGAATAATCCCAATTTTTTGATTCTTTATGAGCAACAACATAGTCTAGGTTAGGGATATTCTCTGCATAATATTTTAATTTTAGCTGTTCTCCATAAAACAATCTTACTCTAGCTGGAGTCTCTATAGAACCTACATTATTCTCTAACCATTCAATAGCAGGTTTTATACCAACACCCCAATAATCTATTTCATAGTTTTTAAATGCTCCTTTAACTCCACCGATTACAGGAGTAAAATAAAGTGATTGTAATTGGTGGTTTCTTAACGTAAAAAATAAAGGTTCTAAAAGAAATAACATAATTCCAACATAAGCAGCAATCAGATGTTTTTTATTGGTAATTTTATTCAAAATCCCATTATAAGAAACAGCAACTGATGTTATGATTGGAGGTAGAATAAACATAAAATGCCTTCCATTATCATAACTATTAGGTTCTCCTAATACAATTAACCCCAACGGAATCAAACCACTAAAAAGAACAAAAGAAAATAACAATATTTCCTTTTTACTTTTTTCAACATAATAGATAGGAATCAAAAAATATCCTATCAAAACATGAATTGGAATGACTAAAAACAATAAGCTTTTAATCATATAATACCAAGGCACATCATGGCTATTACCCCATTGTCCTTCAAAAAGCTGAATACTAGTAAAACCTTTAAAATCTTTTAGTTTAACAAACAACTCTACGACCCCTGTAAGAGGTTTTGTTTGGATATATGGCCAAAAAATAAATACAGAAAAATAAGAAAGTGCTCCTATCCCAAGAATTTTAAGTCCAAAGAATAATGTGTTTTTAGTTACTATATTTTTATATTTTTCTTCGTGATGTTTCAATAACCACCAAATAAACGTAACACAAAAAAATAAGGGTAACACAACTAACCCAAGTAATCTTACATTAATTAATAATGAGAAATTGAAAGCAAGTAATCCAACTCTTTTTAAAGTTATTTTGGGTAATTCTTTTAATAGTTTAATAATATGAAAAACAGAGAATATGTAAAATGCTGCAAAAGGAATATCTTTTGGATTTGTCATTGCCTGGCCAAACAAGTACGGAGTTAAGACAATACTTATGAATGAAATAATTCCAGCTCTCCAACCTCCTATTTCTTTACCTATTAAACCACAAAAAACAAATAACAAGAGGCCAAATAACGAACTAATGATATTTCTAAACTCATAAATACCTGAAGATGGAAAAAATTGGTGTAAAAAATTACTTAATAAATCAAAAAAACCTCCAAAGATATTCATTCCTCGATGTTCGTTTTCAACACTTTGCACAACGTCTACAAAATTTCCTTGATCATCCAGAGGGCTATATAATGAAACATCACTTATTCCTTTATAATAATCTAATAATCTTTTTCCATGTTCTTGATGAAATCTCTGATCTTCAGTTTGACTATAATCGACACTTAAAAAAGGCATTAAAAACCCCACAATTACCGCTAGAATAATAAAACCATTCTTGTAATTTACCTGAAATGATAATCTTGATTTCATCATCTATTTATTCAAATTAAAAAAATGAACAACATTTTGAATAATATGCTCTTGTTCATCTATTTCAAGTTCGTAAAACAAAGGTAATCTAACTAAGCAATCAGAAAATTTATCGCAATTTTTAAGGATGACCCTAGTTTCATTTTCTGTATAAAAAGGGCTATTATGAAGAGAAACATAATGAAAAACAGAATAAATTCCTTTATCCTTCAAAAACTGAATCAATTGATCTCTTTCTTCAATGTTTTTACAAACTATATAAAACAAATGACCATTCACTGTTGCATAATTAGGGACTTCCGCTAGTTTCAAAAGCCCTTCTTCTTCAAGTTTTTTTAACCGTTCATAATAGTTATTCCATAAAGTTCTTCTTCTGGATTGAATTTTATCTAGATTTTCAAGTTGTGCATACAAAAAAGCTGCTGTAACATCAGAAGGTAAAAAAGAAGATCCTACATCAACCCAGGAATATTTATCAACTTCTCCTCTAAAAAAAGCAGATCGATTGGTTCCTTTTTCCCAAATAATTTCGGCGCGCTTGTCAAAACGCTCATCATTAACAACTAACATCCCTCCTTCTCCCGATATAATATTTTTTGTTTCATGAAATGAAAATGCTGCCAAATGACCTATCGTTCCAAGTAATTTATCGTTATAATATGAATCAATCGCTTGTGCCGCATCTTCTACAACAAATAAATTATGTTTATTAGCTATATCCATAATTAATCCCATATCACAAGAGATTCCTGCATAATGAACAACCACAATAGCTTTAGTTTTCAAAGTAATTAACTGTTCAATAGGTATTGCATCAATATTTGGATTATTATCATAACTATCTGCAAATATAATTTTGGCTCCTCTTAAGGCAAATGCATTAGCAGTCGAAACAAATGTATATGAAGGCATAATAATTTCATCCCCAGGTTTTACATCAATCAATATAGCTGCCATTTCCAAAGCATCGGTACAAGAAGAAGTTAACAAACAATTTCTAAACCCCATTCTTTGTTTAAAAAACTCATGGCACTTTTGCGTATAATATCCATTACCAGAAATTTTACCTCTAGATACTGCATCCTTTATATAATACAGTTCATCTCCGGTCATATAGGGTTTATTAAAAGGAATCTTCAAAATTTGGTTGTTTTTTAGAGAGATTTTAAATTTAGGTATTTTTTTGGTAAGCCAAATTTCATACAACTATAAATATTAAAATATAAAGTGAAAGTGAAAATATATTTTTAAATTGTTGACAACTACAAAAAACTAATCGTTGAAAATATCTATTGTAAGCCCAGTCTACTTAGGGCAATATTTGGTTCAGGATCTCGTAAAAAGATTGGAAAATACTTTGTCCTCCATTTGTGACACCTACGAAATTATTCTTGTTGAAGATGGTAGCCCAGATGAATCCTGGGAATCGATAGAAAAAGCTTGCCTAACAAGTAAAAATGTAAAAGGAATAAAATTAAGTAGAAATTTTGGACAACACTATGCAATAACTGCTGGGTTGAATAGCGCAAAAGGAGAATGGATAATTGTTATGGATTGTGATTTACAGGATAAACCTGAAGAAATTCCGAAATTATTTAATAAAACTCAAGAAGGTTTCGACATCGTATATGCAAAAAGAGAACTTCGACAAGATAATGCCATTAAAAAAGTATCTTCAAAAATATTTTATAAAACTTTTGGTTACTTAACCGATAGTAAGCAAGACTCTTCTATAGCTAATTTTGGGATTTACCATCATAAAGTTATCGAATCAATTCTCTCTATGAAGGATCATGTGAGGTTCTTTCCTACAATGGTACAATGGGTAGGATTTAAAAGTACAAAAATAAATGTAAGTCACGGACTCAGAGAAGAAGGTAAGTCTTCCTATTCTTGGAAAAAATTGATTAATCTTGCTTTTGATAATATCATCTCTTTTTCAGATAAACCTCTTCGTCTTACGGTACGTTTAGGTCTTATAATTTCTATAATTTCATTCCTTTCAGGAATTTTTTATCTCTTTCGATATTTTAATGGAGAAATTAAGGTTTTAGGATTTGCCAGTATTGTGATTTCAATTTGGTTCTTATCTGGTTTAATAATCTTTACACTTGGAATAATAGGAATTTATCTTGGAAAAACGTTTGACAGAGTCAAAGATAGACCCACATATATAATTTCTAAAAAAGTAAATTTATGATAAGTTCCCGTTCTCCAATTAAGAGATTAAGCTGGGATTCTAACTTTTTTGGAATTGAAGTAGGTCAAATACTCCTTAAAGATGAAAAATTAGACGTACTTAAAAAAAATAATTTTGATCTGATTTATGTCCATTCTGATAAACCTTTAAAAGATTTTTCAATTCATTGTTATGATAAAAAAGTTACTTTTAAAAAAGTATTACCTGCTCAAACCAATATCAAAAAACTTAATTCAGTCAAAACATATCAAAGAGAACTAACCCCTTCTTTATTAAATTTAGCTCTTATAAGCGGCAAATATTCTAGATTTAAATCTGATCCTAAATTATCACCTTATTTTGAAGAGTTATACAAATTATGGATTCTTAATAGTCTAAGTGGAGTCCTAGCGGATTATGTTTTTATTTACGAAAAAGAAAATGAGATTATTGGTTTTGTTACTTTAAAGAAAAAAGAAAAATATTATCAAATTGGTTTAATAGCCACTTCTACTCAACATAGAGGTCTAGGTATTGGATTTGCTTTGTTGCAAAAAGTAGATGAAACAATTATTTTAGAAGGAGGAGGCGAACTAAAAGTAATTACGCAGATTGATAATGATACTGCTTGTCAATTTTATAAAAAAAATAATTTCCAAATAGATCATCTTGAATACATTTATCATTTATGGAAATAGCAAAAAACTGCACTCATCAATACGCATCAAAATCCAAAGCACTAAATCGTACCCCGGTAAACTCAAATTTTCTATCTTCTTTAGTTAAATCTTTAAAAATAAGGTTCAATGGAGAAGGTCTCATCTTTAACGGGATGTCATAATAAAAAGATTTTTTCCAGTTAATAGTATCATCTATTCCAATCCACAATTTTATAGGTTTAAAACCTAAACCAAGTTTATTGTTATCAATAGTATATTCCTGATCAAAGTCTTTAAGAATTGCCTGAATTCCAAAACGATCTGTCGAAGAAGAAACTCTGTTATCCTTAACCTTATATAGTAGTTCAGGATTAGACAACCGCCATTTAATAGAATCTTCATTCCAAATTCTCTGATAATCAACATTCTGATCTGCTTCTTTACGAGCAATTTTGCCCCAACCTAATTTTGCTTCAAGCATCCCCACTAATTGAAAATCTAGTTTCTTCAAAAAACCGGGTGTACTTTGGGCATTGGCAACGCCTATTACAAATCCAAATCCTTGATCAGCTGCCAACTGATAACTTTTATCCGCAAGAGAAGTAAATAACCTTTTCCCTCTATGATCAGGGTGCGTGGCAGTATTTAAAGACAATAAGCCTTTTTCTTCCTTACCAAAAATCTTTGCTTTTATAGGCATCAATGCATAATGAGCAGCAAGTTCATCATCCAGAAAAGCATTATAACCTACCATTTTACCAATTGGATTATCTACATATTGCCAGGCAACAAATTCTTCTGTATATTTTTCAGTATTCGGAAATGTAACCTTAAGAAGGTTAGTAATTTGTTTTATGGATGTTTGATCCGTTTGAATAGGTAAAAATCTATAACTCATTTATTCTAGTATTAAATCAAGACTTTCCTGATAGCTTTTTAATTGTATCCCTATAATATTTTGATCTTCCAGTGTTTCAAAAGTTGTTAATTTCTTTAGCCCCAATACGCTTTCTGACGATACGGGTATTTTTATTCTTAATCCTTCAAAAAACCTACAGGCTAAATATAATAATGATATTGAAATAGGAATAAATGTCAACTTTCGATTCAATCGTTGAGCAAGCTCTTTGTAAAAAACTCTCATAGATATCACTTCATTATGAGCTATCATAAAAGTTCCTGATAATTCTTTTACCAATACGCTTTCCACAACATTACATAAATCCTGAATATAAACAGATTGCAAAGGTTGTTTCCCTCCTCCAACCAAAGGAAAAACAGAAGAGGTTTTCATTCGATTAATCATTTCTGCCAATATTCCTTTGTCACCTATAACAAAACCAATTTTTAATACAACATCTTTATCCAGGTCAAATAATTCTTCACAACGCAATTTTGTGGTTCCATAGTGAGAAACTGCGCCTTTATGTGCAGAAAAAGAAGAAAGAAAAACCATTTTTATATTTTTCTTATTACATATAGAAACCAACTCTTTGGTTCCTTTAAAGTTAATTTCATCAGCTCTTTTGTCTTTTTCAAACCTCAAATATGCTGAATGAATTAAGTAATCAACATTATCAAAATAAGATTCTTCAATACCGCCTTCCATACTATACTGAATATAGTCTACACCATTCTCTTTTTCTTCAGGAAAGTTATGTACAAATGCTTTAATATTCCATCCTAAAAGAAGAAAATTATCCAAAAGGCATTTGCCTAAGAACCCATTTGCTCCTGTAATTATAATTGTTGGTTTACTCATCTTCTATTACATTTTTTGCCACTCTATAAGCATTTGCCATCAAGGTAAGAGTCAAACCTTTTGCAGGCAAGTATTTAAATCCTGAACCATCAGCTACATAAACATTATCAGTTCCTCCTAATTTACCTGATTTAGCAATAGTAAAAGGTTTTCCACTTTCATCAAAAGGCAACGTCCCTCCATAATGAATACTACCACCAAGAGGAGTTCGAATTGTTTTTAGCGGAAAACAACCTAAAGACTTTAAAGCTTTTCTAATCTTTTTCTCTCTATCCAGGTTTATTTTTAACTCTTCATCAGATAATACATATTCTCCTGTCAAAACATCACCGGTATAACTATCTGGATCTTTTTTTAAAGAAATATATTTTTGCTCAGTTCCTCGATCGGGATGATGAATTCCAGCAATGGTGAACGAAGAATGCAAAAACTGCATAATTATTCTTGCATCGGCAAAATTGAGTGGGGTTTCTTTTATTAATTTAAACAATAAAAGTGACCGGTAACTAAACAAGGCCGCCATCCCGACATCAAAATTATTTTTGTGTTCATCCAGGTAAAGTACTAATTGAGCAAAACTAGTTTTATGCTGTTCAATTTTTTTACCTAATCGTCTCCATTGTAAACAAGGTATATATGAATATGGATTACAAATAATAGGAAGTTTTTCTTTTTTATAGTCAAAAGATCTGATCACAATACGAGCAGTTGCTAGAACGCCTGGGGATAATATTAACCTCTTACATTTAAATATCTGTTCTTTATCCGTATCCGTTCTTTTCACCCATACCTGTATCCCATCTTTAGTTTCCTTAAACTTTAGAACAAGGCAATTATTATGATAAGTAAAATTAGAGGTCTTTATCAATTCATCTATAGTAATCCAAGACCGATAGGCTGATTTGTTAGTATCACTCCAAAATCCCATATCCTGGTATTTGATTGCCGATCGATTATTAATATCCTCAGTTAATAAAGCCAATCCAGACCTACCCAAAAAAATATTCTTCTTATTTAAACGACTTTTCTTTTTATGATACGAATTCGATATCCCTTTTAAATTATCTTCTATTCTTGTAGCTGGTTGTATGTCTTTAAGATTTCTCAAAGTATATGGCGTTCCATCATCCTCTTGTCCTGATATACCTATATAAGATGCAACAGATTGATAGGCAGGTAACATTTCAGATTCCTCAAGGCCAAGCGCTTCTAATTCAGGTTTTGAAAAAACATAACATCCTAAACCCCATCCTCCTCCAAGACCACCTTTGGCTCCACTTTCCATAGGTTGAAAACTTTCAGATCTAAAAGGCATTAATTTTTCAACAAATCTTGTCAAAAAACTACGAGGTGGTGTTAATTGAGATCCTACCCGAGTGGTCTCCCAAGGAATTCCTTCAAATTCGTTTCCTAAAAAATATTGATGCTGTTTTTTATCTTCTTTTCGAGTAGTAGTAAAATCAGAATTAGGAATTAAGTCCTTATATACTTTATCTTCAATACCAATATCTAACATTCCTACTTGAAGCCCTTCATCAACCAGCTTTTTTGCAGCTATTGCTCCTGTAGCTCCAGATCCCACTACTATATAATCATAATCTAATTGCATTGAGATCGGATTTTTTTAATCATTATTATTCCCACAATAGCTCTAACAATAGATCTAAATCCTATCCAGGCTATTTTAATAAGATAGAAAACAGAAAAATCTTTGGATAAAAAGTGTTTTGTATAATTTGGTGATGCCTCTAGTATTGCCAACATTATAAAAATCTTTCTTCGCACTATATTACCTGGATCTTTAAGAGCTAATCCAGCATCTATACAAGCCATTCTCCATTTACTTCTAAGCATGTTCTTCCATAGTAAACTTTCGTAAGGATTGAGATCTAAATTCAATTGCTTCATAGCGTTGATATAATTATCAGTTTCGTCTTCTAATAAAGATTCTGAAACCAAGTAATTAGTTATATGGTTTGCTTCTTGAATATATTCTTTATTTCTATACTCTTTCATCTAATAATTCAATATAACTTTTATAGGTTATAATTTTCGAATCAAAAATATCCATCACTTTATTTAATCGAGCAAATACTTTTTTCCTATTATAATACATCAATTTATTATACATCAAATTATTATTAATTTCGGGATGCATAAATTTTTCTTGTTTTAAATCAATGTCATAAGGGTGAAAATAACTAGTAACCGCCAGATTATTCTTATAATAAAATTCAAAACTCTTTTTGATCATAAAAAATGGTAAAAACCTGAAGTATACTCCGCCAGAAAAAGGAGTTTTAAATAATGATCTTTTGCTTAAGCTTACTGGTATTTCCCATAATTCTGCACTCATTTTTCTAGGGGATTGTCCAAAACCTTTCCAACCATATAATGGATTTTTAGCAGGAAGTACAGAACTAGAGTATTTAAACCCTAAATCCTCCAAAATATCAAAAGCCCATGGAGTTTCTTTAGTAATTGAATATGTTGGAGCTCTATACCCTATAATTTCATTTGCTCCTGCTTTATATAAATTATCTAAATTTTGTAATAAATCATCCTTAAACTCTTTTGGAGTCTGACTAGTTACTGGAAGGTGCTTATTAGAATGACAAGCTACTTCATGCCCTTCATCCACAATAGTTTTTATCAAACTCGGATAAAACTCAGGAATATCTCCCACCGTAAAAAAAGTTGCCTTAGAATTATATCTATTCAAGAAATCTAAATACTCGTCTACTAATCTTCCAACGCTGGCATTATAAATTAAGCCATTAGGAATCCTTGAACGAATATCTTCTAAATCAATACTAAACAAAAAAATATTATCGTTATTTCTATGCTTCATTATTTTTAAGTATAGAATTAATTACTATCTTTTAAAACACACACTATCTAGACTCAAAATATGGAGTTCATAATTAAAATTCCAATCTATTTCTAAATTATTGATTTTTCCTAACAGCAGATAATTGTTCAGCTATCAATCCTAAAAGAAAGATAATTAACCCTGTCAATATTAAGGTACTTGCTCCAATACTTATTCCTTTACCTTGAAAGAAAAAATTGGCTCCCCAGGCAACACCAAAAACAAAAAAGAAAGCCGAAATAGGCAGGAAAATTCTTGCTGGATTAAATAAAATAATAATATTTATAATTTCCATAACTGTCTCAAAAGCAGTTCTTACTCCAATCGTACTTTTACCCTTTAGCCTATCCTTAATTTTTATTGGTTCCTCGATTACCAAATGTCTATTATTAACAAAAGTTAATGTAATAATATCACTAAAAGACATTGTATCTGGAGTAAGTTTCAAGTATCTTTTAACTAACCCTGTATTGTATATCTTCATACCAGAATTAATATCGTGAACTGATAGCTTCATTAGCATTTTTGCCACAATTCTAATAATCCGCTTACCTATTCCTCTAAAGACAGAGGCAGATGCCTGACCTTTTCTACTACCTACAATTAAATCCGCATCCGTTTCCAGAATTTTACTGAATAATTTATCAACATCTTCCAAATAATGCTGCCCGTCAGCATCAATTGTGATTACAAAATCAGTTTCACTAGCTTCTATTCCACTTTTAAGTGCTCCTCCGTAACCTTTATTAAGTTTATGTGATATTATTCTAAAATCAAATTCAGATTCTTTTTGAAATTTTTCCAGTATTTGCAATGTTTCATCACTCGAACCATCATTAACTATAATCAAATCGTATTCTTTATCAATACAATGCTCCATAACCTCAGGGAAAAATAATCCTAGAGATTCAGCTTCATTATAAGCTGGTATAACAATAGTTAATCTTTTAAGCATCCAAAAATTTAATTTTGATAAATCTAAGTTTTTTATCTCAAAATAAAAAGATGGTTTTTATACAACTTTCTATTTTGAAATAGATTTAAGAAATATAGTAAATTATTACAAAACAAAAGGCCTTGTCAAATTGACAAGGCCTTTGAGCGGGAGACCGGGTTCGAACCGGCGACATTCAGCTTGGAAGGCTGACGCTCTACCAACTGAGCTACTCCCGCATTACGATGGAGCAAATGTATTCAGTTTTATTTAAAAATAAAACCTTAAACCAAAATATTTTTACAAACCACTTCTGTTTTTTCTTAAAATATGATGTAAAAATCTCTTTTATAACACTTTAAAAAAACCAATAAAACTTGTATACAATTTCATGTCAAAAAGTATTTTATCGGCAAAAATTGCTTTTAATCGAAAAAAATATATATTTTTGTAGTTAAGAAAATATTAATATATTAGCAACTTATGTACATTTGATTAGTTAATTAACTAATATTGCAGCATAAAAGTTATTACGGGATTCCCGTAAAAAAAGAAATATTAAGCCCCCTATTTAAAAATTATCCTCTAACTATGAAGATAAAACTACTCCTACTTACATGCATAGTTTTTTCTTTGACCGCTATTCAAGCTCAGGTCAAGGTTGGTGATAACCCTAATCAAATAGATAGTGCATCCGTTTTAGAACTTGAAAGTATAGATAAAGCTTTTGTACTTACCCGGGTTACCACAGCTCAAATGAATGCTATCACTCCATTAAATGGTGCTTTAGTTTACAATTTAGACGACAACTGTATTTTTCAATACAGTAATAATAGTTGGAATAGCCTTTGTAGTGGCAATGATGACCAACAATTATCTTTCGATTCAACAACAAACATCTTAACTCTTGAAAATGGAGGTTCAGTAGATTTAACTTCTTTAATAAATGATGCTGATTCTGATCCAACCAATGAAATTCAAATATTAAGCCAAACAGGAAATACCATTACATTATCAAATGGAGGCGGAAGTGTAACCGAAACAATTTCTACTCTTGTTGATATTGGAGGTGGTATGTTTGAATATACTGCTGAAGATGGTACCATAACTGTCATAGGAACAGTTGGTGCAACCGGAGCTACTGGACCAACAGGCGCTACTGGAGCAACGGGTGCAACCGGAGCAGCAGGTGCTGATGGAACTAACGGAACAAATGGTACTGATGGAGCGACCGGGGCAACCGGAGCTACT
>NZ_JAXLPA010000008.1:0-155236 GCF_034322225.1 Aquimarina callyspongiae
AATCGATCCGGCGGATCCATTAGGAGCAACCCCGACACTGGGTACTTATAGCTGTAATGGAAGTAATGCAGAAGATTTACCAGATATTACCGTGGATATTGTAGGAGGTGTTGCTCCATATAGTATTACCTATACAGGTCCTATTTCTGGAACCAACCTTCCAGTAACCGGAACACAGTTTATTATCCTGGATACTCCAGCAGGAAGTTATGATATCACTATTACTGATGATAACAACTGTACCTTTACCATTCCTACTCAGAATGTAGGTCCATTCCCGATTATGAGTAACCCTGTGGTTACCCTGGTCGATAGAATCACTTGTGATGCGCCTAATGCAGAACTGGTAACGGTATCGGTCGATAGAATCACCGGAAATACCAATGGCTTCCAATTTGATTTATTACCAGTTGGAGGAGCCGATGTACAGACTGTGGCAGAAGATCCTTCGGGAACCACTACCAGTGGAAACTTTAATCTGCCAGCAGTAGGAACTTATATCTTTAGAATCACTGACTTAGATACAGGATGTTCTATCGATACAGCTCCATATGAAGTACTACCGTTTGATACTATTGTTGCTAGTGCTACTTTAGTAACAGACATAATGTGTTTTGGTGATACTAATGGAGAGATTAGTTTAGATGTTTCAGGATATACAGGAGCATATAACTATACAATAACGAATACAATCACAGGTACATCTAGTGGTGGAGCAGGAAATACAACTGCGAATCCATTATTAATAGGAAGTTTACCAGCAGGTACATATGAAATATTTGTAGAAGCGTTAGACACTCCATTCTGTGATGAGACAACGAATACAGTTACTTTGGCTTCCCCATCCGAAATAATGTTAGCTACAAACCTAGTAAGTGATGAAACTTGTAACCCAGGAGATGATGCTTCGATAGAAGCTGTAGCTACCGGAGGTACAGGAACATTAAGCTATCAATTGGAAACATCTGGAGGAGCTATTTTAGTGCCATTTGGAAGTGTGACATTATTTGAGAACCTTGATGCAGGAGATTATGTAGTTAGAGTTAGAGATGGTAATAATTGTGAAGTAACAGATCCAATTACAATTACTCCTCCAAATGCAATTGCAGTAGTTGCTCCAGGCAGTACACTATTATGTTTTGATAGTGTTGATGGGACAATTACAGCAACAGCTTCAGGAGGTCAGGGAACAGGTACATATTTCTTTATGCTTACATTCCCTGATGGAACACAATCTACACAATTCTCGAGTACAACAGATTCATATACATTCATTGATCTGGCTGCTGGAGATTATATAGTAACTGTTTCAGATAATTTGAATTGTACGGCTACGGCTAATGTTACCATTGATGCTCCTACAGAGGTTACTATTACAGTAGATACCGTAAGAGATCCTTCTTGTGCTAATCCTACAGCTGATATTGAAGTAACAGCTGCAGGAGGAACACCGCCATATGAGTATAGCTCAGATGGTGTGAACTATGTTCCGGGAGCGAATCCATTTACATTTACGAACCTTGCCGCAGGAGATTATACCTTCTTTGTAAGAGATAGTAATGGTTGTGTATCCTCTCCTTCTAATACAGTACCAGTTAGAGAACCAGAACCATTAGCTGTAACATTAGATCTAAACAATACCTTCATTATCTGTTTTAGTGAAGCGACTGGTTCAATAGATGCAACAGTAACAGGAGGATTAGGAAACTATATGTACACCTTAACAGGTACAGATTATTTAGGTGCAGCAGTAAATATAGGACCACAAACCACTAGTTTCTTTGGAGATCTTTTAGCTGGGGATTATGTATATAGTGTAACCAGTGAAGATTGTGGACCAGAAGATGTTCCGTTTACCATTACACAACCTACAGAGTTTATAGCCACAGCAGTAGCTGAAGATATTACCTGTAATGGTGAGGTAGATGGTAGAATTATCGTAACTGCAACCGGAGGTACACCTAATTATGTATTCTCATTATTTGATAGTGCAGGAAATGCATTGTTTACTTTCATTGAAGATGATAGTGATAGTGTATTAGGAGAGCATATATTTGATGGTTTACCAGCAGATACTTATAGAGTAGAGTTGGCTGATGATAATGGATGTCCATTTATTATTTTGGATATTATCATTAATGAGCCACCTGCAATCAATGCTACGATTTCATCAACCACACCAGAGTCTTGTGCTGGATTTGCAGATGGTACTGCTACCGTTGCAATTACAGGAGGAGTTCCTGGGTATTTCTGGAGTATCACTGGAGTGGATGGAAGTTTCCAACCAGTTGTGGATCCAACAAACCTTGTGATCACAGATCTTCCAGGAGGTGTTACTACCTTATTTATTAGAGATTCTAATAACAGTAGTAATTGTGAACTTCCGTTAAATCTTGATATAGAACCAGGAGTAATGCTGAACGCTGTATTAAGCAACAGAATGGATTGTCCTGTAGTAGATTCGACTACTGGAGCAGTGACACAAGCACCGGTATATTATATCGACTTTATTTTAGGAGATAATTCTGTAACAACAGATATCATTTATACCTTAACAGGTATTAATGGTACAGCTAACCCTGTTCCGAGTGATAGTATGACGGGTACTTTTGTGATTAATCCAGGAGAGTATGAAGGATCAATGCTTCACGCTAACGGATGTTCTGTTACTGTAGGAACTATTATCATAGAAGAATATACACCTATGTCACTTCCTGTAGCACAAATGACAGGTAATCCACAGGACCCTAATGAATATGAAATCATAGTAACTGGTGGAAGTGGAGATTTCACATACTTTGTAACATTTGAAGGAGAACCAGAAAGAGAATTAGATTCTAATATTTTCTCGATAAGAGAAACAGGAAACTATACGCTTAGAGTTGTTGATAATATGGCTTGTGAAGTTCAAGCAACACAACTTCTTACGTATATCAATATTCGTATTCCTAACTACTTCACACCAGATGGAGATGGAAGTGATGATTATTGGTATCCAGATCAGATTTCTCCTAATGATAGTGATCCTTTCTTCTTTGAAAATATGGAAGTAAGAGTATTTGACAGATATGGTAGATTACTTGCAGAATTTGTTGGAGAAGACAAAGGATGGGATGGAATTTATCAAGGTAAAGAGCTTCCTTCAGGAGACTACTGGTTTACTGTGATTCTTAATGATGTTGACAACAGAGAGTTTACAGGACACTTTACGTTATATAGATAAAATGTATTATTAAAGGGCTGGATGAGTGTTTTAAAAAAACAAAATCGATTTACCAATCAACCTACTTAAAAATACTCATCCGTAATATTGAAGTTAGATGAAAAAGTATATTATAATATTTAGTCTATTTGCAAGTTACTGCGCTATGGCACAGGAGTTTTTTGCCCCTGTTCAAAATCAGTATATCGCTGACAATCCATATTTGATATCTTCAGCCTATGCAGGGATTGGAGATTGCTGGCAGCTACGTGCTTCTGGTTTTGAACAATGGGTAAGTATCGAAGACTCTCCAGGAACACAATCACTGTCTATTGACGGAAGGATTTCGGATCGTTCAGGAGTTGGAGCCATACTGTTTAATGACCAAAACGGGTTTACAACGCAAAAAGGGGTACAACTATCCTTTGCGCATCACTTAACCCTTAATGAATATAACAACCAATATTTATCTTTTGGTATTAGTTATAAATTCACACAGTTTGGTATTGATACTTCTGATTTTAATAATGGAGATCCTGATAATCCGGTGAGTCCTGGATTAGCTGATGTAACGGTAAACAATTCTAATTTTGACATTGGGTTTTTATATCGCTTAGGAAGGTTTTTCTTAAGTGCAAACGCTGTGAATCTTTTACAAAAGGAGATCGATGATTTTAATCCCACAGAACCTGCTACGATACAGAATTACTATTTATATACAGGATATACTTTTTACCATAGATTTAGTGATATAGAGATAGAGCCATCAGTATTGTATCAGAATTTTGCTGGAGATGGTCGTTCTACGGCAGATTTAAACCTTAAGGTTCGTAAAATGAATCGCGGGGATTACTATTGGGCAGGTGTAAGTGTTCGTTCTTTGGTAGATCAGGACTTTAAACCGTTATCGGTATCCCCTATGTTAGGGATTAAGATGGCTAACTTTTATGTTGCCTACGGGTATCAGATTAATGTAAATGAAGTCTTTGAACCAGTTGGTGGAGCAGGATCACATTTGATCACATTAGGATTTGATTTTGGATGTAGACAAAGTAAATGTGGATGTACTTATTAAAAAAATAAAAATTTATATACGAATAAAAACCACCCAAACAGGGTGGTTTTTTTATGTTTAAAAAATAGTAGCTTAGCGCGCTCACTTTTTCTCTCTAAAGATATTATTAGGGAATAAAATTCTTTAGAAATCATGGGTAACATTTTGATGGTTAATGACACTAACAAACACACATTTTATTTAAAAAGATTATAAAAGAAAAATAGGGGAATAATGAAACAACAATTACTTTTTAAAACTTTAATGTTCATTGCTTTTTTAAGCATAGGAATGACTGAAGTTTTCAGTAACGATTATCAACCAACTGTTGATATCGTAGACATGCATTGTGGTAATGATGGTAGTGTAACTGTCAATAACATTGACAGCCCTGCGTTACGTTTCTTAATAAGGTTACAATCAGATCCTATACCAACTTTGCCTGAAGATATAGATTTATTTATAAATAGTACAGGAGTTTTTACAATACCTTTTCAGGCAAACCCATATAACTTCACTGTATATGCCATTGATAGTGCAGTGCCCGACAGCATATTTAGTGTAGATGGAACGGTAAATTCTTTCAACCCAATTTTTAATATAACTGGATATGATCCTACTTGTACAGCGGATGGATCAGGTGATTTTGGACAAATTCAAATTCAAGTCACCGATGGTCAACCCAATTATACATACAATATTAGTAGTACTACATCGTCTTTTGGTGCTACAGAAGGGCCAACCACTAATTCAAATCACACATTTGTAGAACTTACTCCTGATACATATAATGTTGAAGTACTCTCTTTTGATGGAGATTGTATAGAAAACCAACAAATAACAATTGCTCCAATTTCAGGAATTGAAGCAGATGTGATGGTCATTGATCCTTTTTGTAGTGGAGATATTGGATCGATTCAAGTAACTGTTACTGAAGGTGCAGAACCTTATACATATACGCTTGATGATTTGATTACTATAGGACCAACAGTAGAAAACACGATCACTTTTAGTAATGTTCCAATAGGAAATCATACAGTCGCTATAAATGATGCTAACAATTGTACAATTGTATTAGATATTACAATTTTCGAACCTCAAGCTATAGTCATTGGTTCAGAAAATAGTACAGATATCTCTTGTAGTGCCTCAGGAAATGTTTTGGGATCTATCGATCTATCCAATATTACAGGAGGAACTCCTCCATATACATATCGTTTACTAAATGAAGATAATACCTTAGCTACGACAACATCACCAAATCCAACAGGACCTACAGTAAATAATTCTATATCTTTTAATGGCCTTAATATTGGAGAATATATCGTTGTAGTAAATGACGCTAATGGATGTGGTATTCAAAAAGAATATACTATTAATACATTGCCTTTATTTTCGATTACGGCAAATTCGACAGCTTCATGTGTAGATGGCGTAGCTGCAAGTATTAATGTTTCTGGAGGAACAGGTCCGTTTGTAATTAGAGAATATCCTTCGGGAACATTTGTTCCGTTAAATGGTTTGCCTATTTCTGCAGGTGTTCCAGAACGTAACCACCAGCTTGTAAACCTTCCTTTTGATACCTCGTTCATTTATGAAATACAAGATACTGCAACGGGTTGTTTATATATAGAAACTTTATCTGCAGTGAGTCAACCTTCAGAACCTGAAATAATAAATTTTGATATTTTTAGAATTCCTTGTTATGCTCCTCAACCATTGAACGATGGAGAAATATTTTTTGAAATTTCGGGATATGACTCTTCGGTGACTGAAGTTTCGTGGGAAGTTTTTGAAGAATTTACAAACATGTCTTTAGGGGATGGATATTCTGGAAATGCCACGGGTTTAACAGGAGATAATGTTCCAGTACTTATATCATATTTACCTGAAGGGCTTTTTTATGTAATTGTACAGGAAGTAGGTGGAACAGCGTGTCCTACAAGACATGACTTTGAAATGATACCAACACCAATAGAATCAACAATTATTTCGCAAACACCGGCAAATAGCTGTGGTACGAATGCCTCGGTAACATTACAAACTATAGGAGGATATGGTCATAATATTCATAATTCAAATGACGGATATCTGTATGCATTAGTAACGAATGGGGCTGGAGACCCAGGTGTTTATCCGCTCACTAGTAATGTAATTGATCTTGGTAACATTGCAGGTGATTTTGATATCTGGATAATGGATGGTAATTTCTGTACTTTTGGACCAGTAGATGTGACTGTTACAACGATTCCTGCACCAATCCTGGATCCGTTACAATTATTTGTAGATGATCCTTGCACCTTTGATAACAATTATACGTTTACAGCAATTGCTTCTGGTGCTGGAGAGTTAACCTATCAGTTGGATAATAATACTCCTGTACCAGGTAATGTGAGTACAACAGAACACCAATTTACTGTGACGGCTCCAGGAACGTATACAGTAACTGTATATGATGAGAATGGATGTCCTTCGAGCTCTGGTAATATTACGGTTTTTGAAGAACTTTTTGTAGATGCTGATTTTACTGTTGAACCTACTTGTCAGGACTTTAACGGAGAAATTACTGCTACAGTCTCTGGAGGCTCGAATTTTGCTGCTAGTCCAGGTAATTTTATTTTTGTACTTACCGGCACTGATAGCGGCGGTGCTGTAGTAGGCCCTATTACTCAAGTAGGTGCAGGTGGAAATGTTTTTACTAATATTTCTAAAGGGTATTACGAGATAACTGTTACCGATTTAGCAATTAGTCCGGTACCTAGTTGTAGTGAGGTAGCTTCAATCACAAGAAACACAGGTTCAATTATAACTGCAGATATAGTAATCACTCAAGATTATCGCTGTGATTTTAATGGTTCAAGTGTCACTCCACAATTAGGAGAAATTAGTGTTATCAATCCTCAAAATGGTAGTGGTAGTTATGAGTATAGTATTGATGGTATAGATTTCACTAATACTACAGGAATCTTTACAGGTTTAACAGAAGGAACATATATATTATATATTAGAGATACTGATACGGTTGATTGTCCAGTTAACTTAGGAGAAATGACCATTGATCCTCTTCAGGAAGTAACTGATTTAGCATTTGCTACAACCCAGGTGCAATGTCCGGCATTGACTTCAGATGTAACTGTGACGGCAGTAGGAACCAATGGAGCAACTAATTTTGAATACAGGATTGTCTCACCGGTATCAATAACTTGGCAGACTTCTAATGTATTTACCGCTGTATCTATGGGAGAAACATACACTTTTGAAGCCAGGACTACTAGTGATGGTTGTATTTATTCTGAAGACTTTACTATTGAAAATATAGATGTTATAGAGCTTAACAGTTCTTTAGTTTCAGAACCTATCTGTAAAGGAGATATTGATGGCTCTTTAGCATTTACTATTACAGGTATTGATCTGACTTCAACAACCTATAGTTATTATATTACTGGAGGAAATGTTACAGGGGGAATACTTAGCACTGGAGAAACAAACTCCACTCAAAATATAAATGGATTAAGTGCAGGTACATATACAATTACTGTTACCGATGATATCACAAATTGTACAGCGACAGATATTATTATAATTACAGAGTCAGAGAACCCTCTAAGCTTTTATACGGTACCAACAGAATCTTTTTGTGGATCAGATACAGGTACCATATTAGTCCAGGCTGCAGGAGGAAGAGGAAATTATGAATATAGACTTGAATATATTGATGGAACCGTTATTGTGGATTACCCAAATACCAATCCTATATTTACTGGATTAGTACCTGGTGTATATACTGTTTTTGTAAGAGATGGTAATGATCCATCCACAGCTTGTGAGGTCATGAATACAGAAATCATTGCAGAGCTTGCTCCTCCATCAATTGCTTTGGTTAGCGGAGGAGATACGTGTTATGATGCCATGGATCAAGCAAGTCAATGGATTACCATAACAGGAGGCGAAGGTCCTTATATCTATATTTTGAATGGAGATGAACCAACTGCGGTTACATTCTTAGGAGCACCAGCACCAGCCAATACTTTTGAAATAAGAAATTTAATTCCTGGTACGCATGAAGTGCTAGTTATAGATAATAATAACTGTATTACTATGACATTAGTTTTTACAATTCAACCAGAACTAACCATCTCTACAACGTTAACCAAAGACTTAGATTGTAGTGTAAGCCCTGATGCTATAATAGATGTTGTAATAGAAGGAGGTAATGGAAGCAATATTTTAGAAGTTAATATAAACGAAAGTGGATATGTTTCTACAACAGGAGAACTTTCTTTTATTACCGATATGCCTGGTACATATCAATTTAGAGTAACAGATGTTGAAGGTTGTGTGACAGAAAGTAATGTAACTACTATAACACCTGTTTTTGACCCTGTAGCAAACGCAGTGGTAAACGATATTAGTTGTAATGGGCAGTCAGATGGTTCTGTAACTATTACGGTAGATCCGTCTGTGGGAGTAGCTCCTTATGAAATCAGTTTTAATGACTCTACATTTAGCAATCAAACTGAATATATTGGATTGGGAGCAGGAACTTATAATTATCAGGTTCGAGATGCTAAACAATGTACAATTACCGGTACAGTGACAATTAATGAATCGCCTGTTATAACTTTTGAAACCACTACCACACCGATTACAGTTGAGGCAGATGGGATGATCGAAATAAACAATGCAGCTGGAGGTACTGGAGTATTTGAATATGAACTGAGAACAAGTTCTGAAATTCTTGTTGCGTACCAGAGTACTAATAGCTTTATAATTGCTACACCAGGAACATATATTGTTGGAGTAAGAGATACCAATAGTTGTGAAATAATGCAACAAGTAGTAATGCTACCGGCAGACAATCAAAACCCGATCACGGATTATGCAGATGAAATTCTTTTCTGTGCCTTAACAGGCCAAAGCTATCCTGTAATAACAATTGAGAACGAAAATGGAGAAATACTAGATCTGCCATTTGTTGATGTACTTTCTGTAGTTTGGGAAAAACTAGATGATATTTCTTGTTCAATAGAATTAGATGAAAATTGCCCAACTACAGACTCAAGTTGTAGTTCTGATTGGTTCGAAATAGCTACAGGCCCTTCTTGCACAATAACAGAGACTGGCGAATATCGAGTAGTAATACAATTTGCTAATAAAACGGTTAATAGTACACAAACGTATTATTTTAGAGCAAAAGGAAATACATTAGGAGTGGATGAAATAGAAAGCCCAAAAATTACTTTAACTCCTAACCCGGCAGTAGATGTTGTTGAAGTAGATGCACAGTTCGAAAAACTTCTAATGTATGATATGACTGGTAAAAAAGTTTTAGAAACTAGCTCAAAGTCTTTTAACGTTTCTGAATTACAGAGCGGAATATACTTTGTAAGAGTGATAAATCAAACAGGTAAAGAAACGGTTGTAAAGCTTATGAAACGATAGTTTTTAAGGAAATTGGAAGATAACAATTACCTGTATTCAATACAGGTAAGCACTAAAAACAAAAAGGAGAGCTATGCATAGCTCTCCTTTTTAGGTTTATAATATTTTTCTAATGTATAAAAACGGATTTAAGCACTAATCACATACAATCCAAAAACTGCAACAATAAAGTAGCAAGTGATTGTTAGAGCTCCCTGATAATCTTTGGCAATTCTTTGACCAAATAGTAACATCAAAAGAGTAATACAAGCCAAAAACATAGCTCCTACGGCAAAACAACTATTATTATCTGCTATTAGATGATAGATTGCCATTATACATAGCAAAGCCGTAATTATTTCCAAAATCAAAATAATACTTAATAATAACGGAACCATTTTACCCATAAAAGTAGCTGAAAAATGTTCTTTTAGCCATCCAAGATTTCCTTTCCAATCCATAGCTTTGTCGACACCAGATTGCAAAAAAGTAATGAGTAAGAATAGTAAAATAGTTATAGAGACGATATGAGTCATAAAATTATCCATAGTGTGATGATTTAGTTATGTAATTTATATATAAGACGAAAATATCTTTAGTTACTTATTATATTGCTAAGAACTTTTTTTGTGAAGCAAACGAGTAAGCTTAATAGATAAATCTGTTAGAATAATTTTTGCATTACCATTTCTTTCGATATGATAAATAGCATTTTGCAGCTCATCACTAATATCCATAATATTTCCTCCATGGATAAAAGGCGCAAAATTTTTCAGTTTAAAACCACCAGTTTTGGGTTCTAAAAACACCAGTTCATCAGCGCCATAATTAAGTAACATTGCCTGTCTGAAAAAGTCTAAACAATACTTAAGAAATTTTTTCTGAGTTTCTCTTCCGGCTCCTGCAATCGATTCACTCCAAACAATAAGATCATTCACTGCTGACTTATTGCCTTTTGCTTTAAATGCTGTACGAACCCATTGAATGAACCAATCTTCAAATTGATCATCTCCACCATCATGATGCATTAAGTGCAATGCTTTGCTATAATCACCATTAGCTTGGTGAGCTATTTTTAAAGCCTCTGTATCAGTGATATTCTCGGTTTTTTGAATAGCTTCTTGGATAACTTGCTCACCTAATGGAGGAAAATGAAGCACTTGACATCTAGACCTGATGGTTTGGATTAATTGTTCTTCATCTTCTGTAATAAGAATAAATACTGTTTTTTCTGGAGGTTCTTCGATTAACTTAAGGAGTTTATTTGAAGCAGAGATATTCATTTTATCTGCCATCCAAATAAGCATTACCTTATATCCACCTTCATAACTCTTGAGCGAAAGTTTTTTCACAACATCTAATGCCTCATCAACACCTATCTGTCCTTGTTTTTTCTCAATACCTAAAGAAAGATACCAGTCAAAAATGCTTCCGTAGGGATTCTCTTTGATAAAAGTTCTCCATTCTGCTGCAAATTGATCAGAAGTGGGGTGCTTTTTCACTTTATCATTTACTGCTACTGGATATGCAAAATGAAGGTCAGGATGCGCTATATGATCAAACTTTATATTGCAGGCAGCGTTACCTCCAGTATTTTCGCCATTTTGATTCTGACATAATATATATTGAGCATATGCAATGGCCATGGGTAAAGTGCCACTTCCGTTAGGACCTGCAAAAAGCTGTGCATGAGGTATACGACCACGATCGGCGCTAGTAGTAAGATAGCTTTTGATATGTTTTAACCCTAAAATTTCTGTGAAAAGCATAGGCAAATATAGTTGATTAAAATTCAAAACCGAATATGATTTTTATAGTGAAAAAGCACTTTTTTTTAAATATTGATAAAAGTAATAGCAGACTATTCTTTTCGCCTAATTTTTAAGTACTTTGCGGTGTTTTTATCATTTCATGATTTAATTATGGAGTGATTTTTGCATAAATCAACTTTATAACAACTAAAAATATCTAAGAGCCGTGAAGACGATCAATGATTTTAATTTCGAAGAAAAAAAGGCATTAATTCGAGTAGATTTTAATGTTCCTTTAAATGAAAACTTCGAAGTAACGGATAATACAAGGATACAAGCTGCAAAACCGACAATTATTAAAGTTTTAGAAGATGGAGGAAGCGCTGTTTTAATGTCACATTTGGGAAGACCTAAGGGAGTACAGGATGAGTTTTCACTACGTCATATTGTTGACGAAGTTTCGGATGTGTTGGGAGTTCAAGTAAAGCACGTAGCAAATTGTATTGGTCAGGAAGCAGAAGATGTGGTAGCAGCATTAAATCCTGGAGAAGTTGTATTGCTTGAGAATTTGAGATTTCATCCTGATGAAACTGCTGGCAATGTTAATTTTGCTGAACAATTATCAAAACTAGGAGATGTTTATATAAATGATGCTTTCGGTACAGCACACAGGGCTCACGCATCTACAACGATAGTCGCACAATTTTTTCCTGAAAATAAATGTTTTGGTAGCCTGTTGGCAAAAGAAATTGAAAGTATTGATAAGGTGCTTAAAAGTGGAGAAAAACCTATTACTGCTGTATTAGGAGGATCAAAAGTGTCATCAAAGATTACTATTATCGAAAACATACTGGATAAAGTTGATCACCTTATCATAGGAGGAGGAATGACCTATACATTTATCAAAGCACAAGGAGGACAGATAGGAGATTCTATTTGCGAAGATGACAAACAATCATTGGCGTTAGAAATTCTTAAAAAAGCTGAAGAAAAAGGAGTTAAAGTACATCTTCCTGTAGATGTGTTAGGAGCTGATGCTTTTGATAATAATGCCAATACAGAAGTAATGGATGTTAGAATGATCCCTAATGGTTGGCAAGGACTAGATGTAGGACCAGAAACAATCAAAAAATTTCATGATGTGATCCTTGAATCAAAAACGATCCTTTGGAATGGTCCCTTAGGTGTTTTTGAAATTGAAAGTTTTGCAAAAGGAACAATAGCTTTAGGAAATTCTATTGCCGAGGCAACAGAAAAGGGAGCTTTTTCACTAGTAGGAGGAGGAGATTCTGTAGCAGCTGTTAAACAGTTTGGTTTTGGAAACAAAGTAAGTTATGTATCTACTGGAGGAGGAGCCATGTTAGAAAGTCTGGAGGGTAAAACACTTCCAGGAATTGCAGCAATTATGTAAGAAAAACCTCAATAAATCATAAAAACCTTAAAAATCAGTCACTTAGACTGATTTTTTTGTGTTTTTAGCGCTATGATTTTTTGTGTTTTAGAAAAAAAATACGATTTTCGCGAGAGTAGTGTTGATAATTAGTTTAAAACATTACTTTTTGCCCTATTAGTTATTCCTATTATCCCTAGTTGAATGTAAATGATTCGGAAAATGATTAAGAACTTATCGCTGATTATCAGCTTTCTTTTTGGTATGGCTTCTCTTCAAGCTCAAGACACCATTCCAACCCCTACTGCGCCTGTTAAAAAAGCATCAAAAGATATTCTTCTAGAGAAGAATCTTAAAGTAGAAAAAAACACTGTTCAAGTAATTGATACTACCAAAATTATCAAGACCGTTGGAGATGAATTACAAACCACTACCTTGACCACTACAAGTGTAAAAGATAGTGTAATGTATGTGGCAAAAGATCATCCGAGATTGTCAGAGTTAGATTCGCTCTGGAAACAGGAAATGTATAATTCAAGCCTTTTTGATACGATTTACAAATCCGTTACCCAACTTGAATACGAACCAGTAGAATACGTAGATCTTCCTACAGATACTCTTAAAGCAAGATTAGCAGAGCTCAATGCAAAAACTCCATTTAACGTGGAGTATAATCCATCTTTAGAAAGTGTAATTAAGAACTACCTTAAAAACCGCCATGAACATTTAGATAGATTGATGGCGCTTAGCGAATTCTATTTCCCATTGTTTGAACAAGAATTAGATAATCAGAATATACCTTTAGAAATAAAATATTTGGCAATTGTAGAATCTGCATTAAAACCAAGAGCAAAATCTAGAGTGGGAGCTACAGGTTTATGGCAATTTATGTATGGTACCGGTAAAATGTTTGGTCTTGAAGTGAGTTCATATGTTGATGAACGTATGGATCCAATCATGGCAACACAAGCAGCGTGTAAATATTTGGCCAGTTTATATAAAGTATTTGGAGATTGGGATTTGGCATTAGCCTCGTACAACTCTGGTCCGGGTAATGTTACCAAAGCAATTCGAAGAAGTGGAGGATATACTAATTACTGGAATATCAGACATAATCTACCTAGAGAGACAGCAGGGTATTTACCAGCATTTCTTGCAACCATGTATATTTTTGAATATGCTGATAAGCATGGGTTTAAACCCAGAAAACCAGAAGTTGTTTATTTTGAGACAGATACAATTAAAGTAAAGCAAATGATCACTCTTGATCAGGTATCAGAATATATTGATGTTGATATAGAAGAACTGCAATTTTTAAACCCTTCATATAAACTAGACATTATTCCATATATCAAAGATGAGAATTACGTATTGCGTTTACCAGTAGATAAAATAGGAACTTTTGTAACGAATGAAAGTCAAATATATGCTATGGCAAAAGCAGAATTTGATAAAAGAGAAAAACCGTTACCTAAGTTTTTTGAAGCCAATGACAGGATTAGATATCGTGTACGAAGTGGAGATTATCTAGGTAAGATAGCAAGACGATATGGAGTAAGAGTAAGTCAGATAAAAAAGTGGAATGGGTTACGAAGTAATAACCTAAGAATTGGTCAACGATTAACAATATACCCTAGACGACCTTTTGTAAATAAAACTAAGAGCACTAAGAAGGCTGTAGCCAAAGCAATACCAAGCAATGTTAAGGTGTACACTGTTAAATCAGGAGATACGCTTTGGAGCATTTCACAAAAATTTAAAGGCATTACTATCGAAAATCTTAAAAATTGGAACGATATTAGTGGTAGTGGAATAAAACCAGGTATGAAATTGAAATTATCAAAATCATAATTGGTAAATATCATTATATGATAATCCGTTAATGATATAAAAAAGAATCCAATAATTACTAAAACTTAGACCTGTGAAAAAGCTATCACTGACCATAATTTGTGCACTATGCCTGATTAGTTGTACAGAAACCAAAAAGAAAGATAATACGAAGAACCAAGGTGCCATGGCGCAATCGGTTGGTAAAATAAATGAACTTTCTGTAATTGTTGATGATGAATTATGGAAAGGAGCAGTAGGTGATACGATTCGTAAATATTTTGGGGCAGAAGTACCAGGACTTCCACAGGAAGAACCTTTATTTTCTATGAGGCAAATGCCAGAGAAAGCGTTTTCGGGATTTGCACGTAAAAACAGAACGTTTCTGAAGATTCAAAAAGGAAAGGCGGCTAATTTTACAATCTTAAAAAATAAGTACGCCAATCCACAAATAGGAGCTGTAATATCTGGAAAAACAAATGAAGAGATCATTTCAGTAATACAAAAAAATTCTGAAACGATCATTTTAAAATATAAACTTACCGAGACTAGAGAGAAACAAAAAAGAATAAAAAAGTCGTTAGAAAAAATCCCGCAGTTAACTGAAAAAATGGGGATTAAGCTTAATATTCCTACTGCGTATCGTATAGCACTCGAAGAAGAAAAATTCTTCTGGATTCGTAAAGATATTCCGCAAGGAAGTATGAATCTAATGATCTATGAATTGCCATTGGGTACAATCACAAAAGATTCAAATACTGTTTCAAGTATTATTAAAATGCGAGATTCAATTGGGGCAATTAAAATTCCTACCTCTGCAGAAGGTAAATTCATGACAGAAAAGGCATATGCGCCTTATCTTTTTGAAACTAGGCTTAATGGTAAATTTACTTTTGAAACAAAAGGAACCTGGGAAATTAAAGATCGATTTATGGCAGGTCCTTTTGTAAACTACGCAATCGAAGACAAAACCAGAAACCGTTTATTGGTATTAGAAGGTTTTGTATTCGCTCCTTCTATCAATAAACGCGATAATATGTTTGAGCTGGAAGCTATTATGAAGACAGTTAAGTTTGAGTAACTCATTGTCTAAGTTTATTTTATTTAGAAAAATAGGTAACAAATCTTACGTTAGGAACACTTATGTATAGATAATAAAGGTTTTCCTTAGAATAGAACCTGTATCTGAACTTATAATAGTACTTAACAGTTGTTAACATTGATTAACGATTTAATAAGTAATAAGTTTTCATATTTGAAATATACTAACATAGATTCATTTTTCAATGAAAAAAACAATTATCGTATTGCTATTGATAATAACCAATAGTTATGCACAGAATCACCCTGCTGTAGACAAAATCTTTGATAGCAACACTCAATATTTTTCATTAAACAGAGATGTCATTCACCTTCACCTTAATAAAACGACCTATGTAACTGGAGATGAAATATGGTTTAAAGCATATCTTAGGAATCGAACCACTCAAAAACCTGCTTTAAGTATTTCAAATATATATTTGACTTTGATTGATTCACAAGGTACAGAGCTTACAAGAAATCTTTTTTACGCAGAGAAAGGAATTTCTAGTGGTAGTATATTAATCGACAATACTATAAAAACAGGGACTTATTATTTAAAAGCCTATACCAAGTATGATAATAACTTTATAGAAGATGAATCATTTACAACTACAATCCAAATTGTAAACCCTTCAGAACAGATACAATCAAGTGCTATTGCAGAGCAATATGATGTCCAACTTTTACCAGAAGGAGGTCATCTGGTTCAAGATGTTTTAAATGTAGTGGGATGTAAAATCACAGATGCTAATGGAAGAGGAGTATATATTACAGAAGCAATTGTCAAGGATGACCTGGGAGAAGTTATTACAACCTTTAAGAGCAATAGTTATGGTTTAGGTAAGTTCACTATAACCCCACTAAAAGAAAGAGCTTATAAAGTATATATTAAGATAAATGGTCGTTCCAAAGAAATAAATTTTCCTGAGGCAAATAAAAGAGGGATTGCCCTAAGTACAAGTAAACATGTTACTAAGGATCTATTATTGGTTTATCTTAAAACCAATCCGGACACATATCAAAATATAAAAGATAAGGCGTACCACCTGGTTATCCATCAAGATAAAAAAGCTAAAGCACTACCCGCAAGTTTTATAGATAATAATCAAGAAGTACGTTTTGTTATTCCTTTTTCAGATTTGTATCCTGGTACAAATAGCATTACTCTTTTTGATGATCAAGCTAATCCTGTTGCAGAACGATTAGTTTTTAATCATACAATTATTCCTAAGATAGAAACAGAAATACAAAGCGCTGTAATCATAAACGATTCGATAAAAGTTAGCTTAAAAAATACTCTGGAGACCAAAGGAATAAAAAGTAACATGAGTATTTCGGTATTACCAGAAGAAACGCTTGCCAATAGGAATCCAGAAAATATATTCGCTTCTTTTTTAATTAAACCTTATATCAAAGGTGAGATCGAAAACCCAGATCAATATTTTAGTAATATCAATAGGAAATCATTATATAATCTAGATCTTTTATTATTAACACAAGGATGGAGTAAATACAGTTGGGGTGATATTTTTAATAGAGAAGTTAAAGAATTATTTAAAAGAGAACAAGGGATTTCGATGTTTGTAAATGTCAATCAAAAAAATGTAACAGCTGGTACTACATTAAGTTTGACATCTTTAGAAAACGGAATCTTTGAGAGTTATGACCTGAGTAAGAATAAAGCCTTAGAGCTTAAAAACTTTGCTTTACTAGATAGCAGCACCGTTAGATTTTCGTTATTAAAAAATGGAAAATCATCAAAAGCTCCTGTTTCTGTAAGATTTGAACCATCACAAACAGATAAAACACCAAGCTTTAAGAAGTTTAAACTTAATACAAAAAAGATAATTGCTGATCCAATTAATGCTTCTGGATTGCAAAGCTTCATAACAGGAAGTGTTGAGCTGGAAGAAGTTTTGATTAAAACTGTAAAAGACAAAGAAGACGACTTTACAGATATACGAGGACTCACATTAGGCGCTAATGGTAGAATAATTGATGATGAAACCGAAAAACAATTTAAAAGGATTACGGATTTGATAAGAACTTATGGTTTCCAGATAGGGAGAGATCAAAATGCAAGATTAACAATTAAAAAAAGTAATAGAGGACAGGATTCTTTTATACTTGGAACGGTGACTGATCCAATTATTTTTTTAAATGGAAATCAGTTACAGTCACAAAATTTGGATATTCTAGATGGCATGTTAACAAGTGATGTAAGCAGAATATATCATAAAGAACGAGAAAACAGCTATGGAAGAGATGGTAATGCAGGAGTCATCTATATTTATACAAAGAAAAACTTGAGCAATACAGGGTCTGATGTAACTTTTAATGAATTTAAAGTTCCTTTCGGCTTTACGGCCGAAAAACAGTTTTACCTGCCTAGATATGCTTCATATACAAGTGATGTCTTTGTTAAATATGGGATTATACATTGGAACCCTAATGTTAATACAGACAAACAAGGTAATGCATCGTTTACGATACTCAATACAGCTTCAAAAAAAGTGAATCTGTATATTCAGGGAATGCAGGAGGATGGAACCCTACTGTCTAAATTTATATCGTTGGATATTCGTTAAACACTATAGATTTGAGTTAAAATCATTGGATTGATTATAATTCAACCTTGTATTTTCTATATTTAACCTAAAAGAAATCCGTGAGGTAGTTCGTAAAAATTAGTTGAAAACCTGATAACTATATTTCATGAGGAGTTTTCGAGCGGTTAAATTATAATATCTATGAGATCATACGTGTTTCTGCTAGGGTTTGTTTTTTGTTCACTTTTTTCAATTGCACAGACTACTTCAACCATACCTTCTGCAAAAGCTGTAGAAACATATTTCAAGATACCTAGAGAAACTGTTTTTCTTCACCTAAACAAGAGCACCTTTGTGCCTCAGGATGAAATATGGTTTAAAGGATATGTATATGATAGAAAAAATGGATTGCCGTCATTAGCAACTACTAATTTTAATGTTGAGCTATTTGATACTTCAGGTAACGAAGTATATAGCGGGTTGTTTCTAGGTTATGAAGGAACCACTAAGGGAAATATTAAAATAGATCCTAATTGGAGTAGTGGTGAGTATTATATAAGAATCTCTACCAATTGGATGAATAATTTTATAGAGGATGATTCTTTTACTGCAAAGATTAAAATCCTTAATGGGCAATTACAACCAGAAAAAGTTAGAGAAAGCTCCAGTTATGATTTTCAATTACTTCCAGAAGGGGGACACATAGTTTCTGAGACAGAAAATACAATAGGTTTTAAACTTCTCGATGACAAAGGTAGAGGTAAATCATTTGATAAAGGTTTTGTAGTAGATGATAAGGGTAATACTGTAGTTAGTTTTACTTCTAACAGTTTTGGACTTGGAAAGTTTAAGATTCGTCCGGTTATAGGTAAACAATATGAAGCCAGGATTACTTTATCAAACGGAAAAGAAGTCGCTACTCCTCTAACAGACATTAAAAATACTGGTATTACCATTAATATTGATCCAATTACAAAGGACAATGTCAAAATTGTTTTTAATACGAATAGTTCTACATTAACAAATAATACAGATAAAAATTATTATTTATTAGTTCACCAGAATCAAAAATCAAGAAAAATTGCGGTAAGCTTTAACAATGATGAAATATCAAAAACCATTACATTACCTAAAAAAGAGCTGTACAATGGCGTTAATATTTTAACATTCTTTAATGATAACACTCCTTTACTAGAGCGATTGATTTTTAATACTACAGATAGAATCATGAGTAATGTTCGGGTAACCGAATTAAACAAACATCAAGATTCTATAATTGTGAGCATCAATGTTCCGAAGAGTCAAAATGTTTTGTATGATTTGAGCGTTTCTGTATTACCAGAAGATACAAACTCCTATACACATCAGGATAATATTTTGTCTGCAATGCTATTAAAACCATATATAAAAGGAATTGTAGAGAACCCTAGGCACTATTTTACAGAAATGAATAGTAAGGCATCGGATTTGGACCTCTTACTACTTACTCAAGGATGGAGCAGATATAATTGGAATAATGTTTTTACAAAGCAACCTAAAATTTTGTATGATTTTAATAGAGGATTGATATTAAGAGGAAGAGTACAGAACAACAAAGTAAATAATATAGAAAAGGTTTATCTTTTTCCGGTTGAGAATAATACTGGGCAGGTTATACATTTAGATCCTACAGATAATAGTTTTACTATTGACAAGCTGTTTTTAAATAAAGGTGATAAGCTTAGATTTTCTGGAATACGCTCTAATGGAAGCTTTGCAAAAACGAATTTGTATTTAAAAGCACAGGCGAATAGGTTTAAAAAACCATATCAGACAAGTCCATTTGAGAATGTTATCAATAACAACCTGACGATACCAGATTTTGCAGAAATTTTAGATGTTTTTTATGATGAAAATATTGAACAACTTGATGAAGTTATTGTTAAAGGAACAGATAAATCCGAACAGTTAGATGATGTTTTTATTTCTGAGAATGTAAAGAGGAACTCAAAAAAAATTAATTTAAAAGACACTCAAAACTTCCCAAATATATTAGATTATATAGGAACCAAAGGTTTTAGAATAAAATATGGTTATCATACAAACACTACACCTCTAGTTACAATACTTCCTATTAATAGTGTTACGTTTAATGGAGCGGGTGTATCAGTATACATGGATGATTTCAGATTATTTAATTTGGATGTGTTACTAGATTTACAAACAGCAGATATAGATAGAATATTAGTTGACAGAAATGGTTCGATAACGGGATTAAGTGGAGCTGGAACTATATTTATTTATACTAGAAAAACACCTTTAAAGGGCTATCATAAAAAAGAACAAAATTCTTATATAACAGAATACGGTATAGATAAGGGGTTTGAACCGATAAAAGAATTTTACACACCTAAATACATTAATTACTCAAGTTCTGGTTTTAGAAAATATGGTGTAATAAATTGGATACCACAATTGCAACCCAATAAAGATGGAGTAGTAGTTTTTAAAATTCCGGATACAGGTTTAGATAACATTATATTCTTTATTGAGGGTATGGGAAGTGATGGTAGTCTTATCTCTAAAATACATACTATAAGAAAAGAAATTACAAATCAGCATTAACCATTTATAACCATAGCACTTTAAAATCTAAAGACTTAAAACGCTAAGAATAATTCTTTCAAAAAATTGTAGAAAACTTTCTCCTTACAATAAAATAATCTTTCTTTTTTGACATTATATTTAGCGATTCTAAAAACAAGTATATGAATATAGTTTCTTTTATTGGTAAACAACTTCCTGTTTCAGAAAAACAAATATCCAATGTAGTTTCTCTTTTAGAAGATGGAGCAACGATACCGTTTATTGCTCGTTATCGTAAAGAAATGACTGGAGATCTTGATGAGGTTGCTATTGGTGAAATTGTGAAACACAAATTAGCTTTTGAAACATTACAAAAAAGAAAAGAGAGTATTCTTAAAGCTATTAAAGAACAAGATGCTTTAACTCCTGAACTACAGAAAAAAATTGAAATAGCAGAAACTCTAATAATATTAGAAGATCTGTATTTACCTTATAAAAAGAAACGAAAGACTAGAGCGATGGCTGCCAAAGAGCAAGGATTAGAACCCTTGGCCAAAGTGATATTACAACAAAGAGAAGAAGAAATCCTTTTTATTGCCTCCAAATATCTTAATGACGTTATTACTACAGAAGAAATGGCGTTACAAGGAGCAAGAGATATTATCGCAGAGCTAGTAAACGAAGATGAAAAAATACGTAACCGATTAAGAAGACTATATCAGCGAAAAGCTACTATTTCATCCAAAGTGATAAAAGCCAAAAAAGATGAAGAAGATGCACAAAAATATCAGCAGTATTTTGATTGGGAAGAACCATTACATAAATGTCCATCACATCGCTTATTAGCCATACTTCGTGCCGAAAATGAAAAAATTGTTAGAGTCAAAATTACCGTTCCAGAAGATGGTGCACTGGATATCATTGATGATGTCATGATTAAATCCAATGTAGAACCCTGTACAGATCAGATTTTTTTGGCTACTGGAGATGCTTATAAAAGATTATTAGCACCAGCTATTTCTACAGAGGTGTTAAACCAAACAAAAGAGAAAGCAGATGATAATGCAATCCAGGTATTTGCTCAGAACCTGAAACAACTCTTATTAGCGTCACCATTAGGTCAAAAACGGATCTTAGCATTAGATCCGGGCTTTAAATCAGGATGTAAAGTGGTATGTCTTGCAGAACAAGGGGATTTATTACATAATGAAAATATATATCCTCATCCACCACAACGAGAAATAACGAATGCTATTAAAAAGATCAAATCTTTGGTAAATGCATATAAAATTGAAGCAATTGCTATAGGTAATGGTACGGCCGCAAGAGAGACAGAAGCTTTTATAAAAAAGATCCCATTTGATACATCTATTCAAGTATTTATGGTGAACGAGAGCGGAGCATCTGTATATTCTGCATCTAAGATTGCTAGAGCAGAGTTTCCTAATTATGATGTTACCGTTCGTGGAGCAGTTTCTATAGGTAGAAGATTAGCAGATCCATTAGCAGAACTGGTTAAAATAGATCCTAAATCTATAGGTGTTGGGCAATATCAACACGATGTGGACCAGACTAAACTCAAAAATGAATTGGATACAGTAGTGATGAGTTGTGTAAATAATGTAGGGATCAATGTTAATACTGCAAGTGTTCCTTTACTAAGTTATGTTTCAGGAATTGGAGAAAAACTTGCAGAAAATATAGTAACGTATCGATCAGAAAATGGAGCTCTACAATCTCGTGAAGAATTAAAAAAAGTACCCAGATTAGGAGGAAAAGCCTTTGAGCAGTCTGCAGCATTCTTAAGAATAACAGATCCTAAAAATCCATTAGATAATTCTGCAGTACATCCCGAGCGATATACTTTGGTTTCTAAAATAGCAAAAGATGCAGGGGTTGGATTATCAGAGCTAATAGGCAATAAAGAAAAAATAAAGGGGATTAGTTTACAAAAATATATTTCGGATGATGTAGGATTACCAACATTGACTGATATTATAAAAGAACTGGAAAAACCAGGTGTAGATCCTAGAAAAACAGCATCAGTTTTTGAGTTTGACCCCAATGTAAAGACTATTCAGGATCTTACCTCAGGAATGAAACTACCGGGGATTGTTAATAATATAACCAATTTTGGATGTTTTGTGGATATTGGTATAAAAGAGAGCGGACTAATTCATATTTCAAAATTAGCAAATGAATATATAAGTGATGTGAACGCAGTAGTACAATTAAACCAGCATTTAATGGTCACAGTAGTTAGTATAGATCTTGACCGTAAACGAATTCAACTGTCATTGATAGATTAACGTGTAAAAACCTGTAAACATTGAGGAAATCAATTTACTGAAACAATCGTTTCGCAAGGTTTTAATTGAGGCTTTTTGATTAAAACGGTCTAAACAAACACCAGCCAATACTTTCCAGACATAAAAAAACCCATCTGACATCAGATGGGTTTTTTTATACTATTGAATATAGAAATTAATTCTTCTCATCAATTTTTGGATCTTCCTCTTCTTTAGAAGCATCTTTAAATTCTTTTATTCCACTTCCAAGGCCTCTCATTAATTCAGGAATCTTTTTTCCTCCAAATAAAAGTAGTACAACTACAACAACAAGTACTATTTGCCAAGGGCCGAACATTCCTAAAAATATGGTTAATGACGTCATGATATCAATATTTGAAGTACAAAGTTAATAAGAAATACGTTAATAGAATCTTTAAAGTGTTAAAAACACCCATGTTAAATGTTATTTTTTCGAAAATTCAGAGTAATATATTAATACCTTGCCATATATTCAGTAATGACTAGAATATGTATATTTGCGAGAAAGAGAACCTGCTTGATTGAATTGAAAACCCTTTACTAGACTAAGAGGTAGATTTATGGCTAAAAAGAAAAAAGAACAAAAACGGATAGCTAAAAAGTTATTAAATAAGTATCGTTTGGTGATTCTTAATGAAGATACTTTTGAAGAACGTATATCTTTTAAACTAAATCGACTTAATGTCTTTGTTCTAGTTACTATAACAGGTATTTTTTTAATTACCTTTACTACAATACTCATAGCCTTTACTCCTTTAAGAGAATATATTCCGGGATATTCATCAACATCCTTAAACCTTAAAGCAACAAGTCTGGTTTCAACTACAGATTCATTAGAAACTGTAATAAATATCAATCAGGAATATTATAATTCTATTAAAAAAGTATTGACCGGTGATGTAAAAACAGTGGAGTTTGATATTGATTCAGCAATACAATCTCAAAAACTAAATCCGGAAGAAGTTGATCTTAGCCCTTCTCCAGAAGACATACAACTGCGCGAAGAGGTTTCACGAGAAGATAAATATAGTTTGTTTGAAAGCGAAAAATCCAGTGCGGACTTTTCATTATTCCCTCCTGTAGAAGGAAATTTGACTTCAGAATATAATGTTAATGAAAAACATTACGGTATTGATATAGCGGTTCCAAAAGATACCCCAATCAAAGCTGCAGCTGCAGGAATGGTAATCCTTGCAGAATGGACTGCAGAAACAGGACATGTGATCATTCTGGAGCACGGAAATAGCTTGTTAACTGTTTACAAGCATAATGCGTCATTGACCAAACAACAAGGAGAACAGGTAAAAGCAGGAGAAGTAATAGCTACTGCAGGGTCAACAGGAGAATTATCAACAGGCCCTCATTTACATTTTGAATTATGGAGAGATGGACATCCTACAGATCCATCAAAATTTATTGATTTTGAATAATTACGACATATGTCTTTAAAAACATTAGGGGCAAAAATCTTTGCGAAACGTATCCGTAAAAAGATAAATAAATGGGCAAATAACCCAATAAAAACTCAGAAACGGGTATTTAGAGAGTTAATAAAAACTGCCGAAAAGACAACTTTTGGAAAAGATCATGATTTCCAGAATATTAAAACCTTTTCAGATTTTACAGAAAGAGTTCCTATCCGGGATTATGAACAATTACGACCATATGTTGATAGAGTTGTTGAAGGAGAAAGTGACATTCTGTGGCCTGGAAAACCTATTTACTTCGCAAAAACATCTGGAACAACAAGTGGTGCAAAATATATTCCCCTTACAGCGGCTTCAATACCCACACATATTAGAGCCGCACGTAATGCTATCTTATGTTATATTGCTGAAACAGGAAATACCAATTTTGTAGATGGTAAAATGATTTTTCTACAAGGGAGTCCAGAACTAAGCGAAAAAAATGGAATTAAATTAGGTCGTCTTTCAGGAATTGTAGCACACTATGTGCCCAAATATCTTCAAAAAAATAGAATGCCAAGCTGGGAAACTAATTGTATTGAAGATTGGGAACAAAAAGTAGATGCAATTGTAGAAGAAACAGTTAATGAGAACATGACGATCATTAGTGGTATTCCTCCTTGGGTGCAAATGTATTTTGAAAGACTTCAGAAAAAAACAGGAAAATCCATAGGAGAGCTATTTAAAGATTTTGAACTTTTTATATATGGTGGTGTAAACTATCAGCCTTATAAATCAACCTTTGAAAAACTAATAGGTAGAAAAGTAGCAAGCATAGAATTATATCCAGCATCAGAAGGTTTTTTTGCTTTTCAGGATAAACAAGATGAAAAGGGTATGTTACTACAATTAGATTCTGGAATGTTCTATGAATTTGTAAAAGCAGATAATTTTTTTGAAGAAAATCCTAAACGTATTACTTTAGAAGATGTTGAGGTCGCAATAAATTATGTAATGCTTATTTCTAGTAATGCAGGATTATGGTCCTATAATATTGGAGATACTGTAATGTTTACAAGTGTTGAACCATATAGAGTAGTGGTCTCAGGAAGAATAAAACACTTTATTTCAGCCTTTGGAGAACATGTGATAGGTAAAGAAGTAGAAGAAGCACTAAGAGAAGGGGCAGAGGTAACAGGGGCTATGATTAATGAATTTACAGTCGCACCTCAAATAAATCCACAAAATACAGAATTACCCTATCATGAATGGTTTATCGAGTTTAAAGAAGAGCCAGAAAATATGGATTTACTGGCAGAAAAAATAGATAGTTCCTTATGTGATCAGAATTCTTATTACAAAGATTTGATAGAAGGAAATATTCTTCAAACATTAAAAATTGTTACCATTCCTAAGGGAGGATTTAATAACTATATGAAATCGATAGGAAAACTAGGGGGGCAAAATAAACTCCCAAGACTCTCTAACGATAGAAAAATCGCAGATGTGCTTAACACTATGCTAGATAAATAAATTATATATTTGCTTGGAAAAATTTATGGCAAATCTTAAACTACAAGGAAGAACAAGGGCTCAAGAAAGCTCAAGTGCAATAGAGCGTATGTATATTACTATGCGCCATTTATTTAATAGAGGTTTTTATAAACCAATGGGCGTTTCTGGAGATACACTACGAGAAGGTTTGTTAACCTTACGACCAGAAATTTATGGATCTATTGCCGAAGAAGAAAAAGTAGAGCTTAATGGTTTGTTATATGTTATTGATCGTTTGCCATATGGTATAGAAGAATGTCCTTATATTAACCTTACCAGTGAAGAGGGATATAAAAACTCTCATTTTGAAGCCATAGTTCCTCCCAAAAGAAGAAGAAACTGCTATCGTATCGATGAAGAACAAATGAACATAGAGATAACTCGAGGACGTTCTGAGATCTACGATATTCTTACACACCTTACATTTCTTTTTATCGAATCACATAAAATTATGAAATGTGTGGTGATAAATGAGCAAGGAAATGTTACTCGTGATTGGCAGAAATTGGAAAAAGCTGTTTTATCTAAGAAAGAGCTTACACAAGCAGAGCGCGAAGTAGCTTTAACGCATACAGCAAATATATTAGGAAGAACTTTTGAAGAAGTTTCCTTGATTTATAAGGATTTTTCTTGTCCTGAAAATAAAGAACGGTTTCTACATATTATTTATTGGTTAGGAAAATTAGCAATAGAAGAGCATATTGAAGACCATAAACGAATTGTAACCTTTAGCCCTGTTTTAAGAGAGCGTTTAGGTCATCATATTCACGGAGAAATATGGGCAAACAGTATTAAATCCAAACTTGAAGAACTGGATATATTGCATCGTCCAATTCACATTATTAGTGCTAATATGCATAGTGTGATGAATACGTTGTATACACCAATAGCCTTAAAAACAGAACTTAAAAATAAAACTACTTTCGATATTTATGAGATACTTAGTGAAAGTGATAGTGGTAAACTAAGAGGCAAAGTTGAAAAAATAGCCTTGCAGAAAGGAATGACCTATATTGAAGATCAAAGTGGAGCAAACATTAATGTTCAGATTTTTGATACCTCAAAATATCCTGAAAGTGATTATAAAGCGTTAATTTCTGACATAGATGATAAAGAAAAACCAGTAATAATCGTAATGGATTATGCTTTTGGGGAACAAGCATATGAAACTATGGATGAACTTTTGAAACCTTATATCAGCAATGATGGGAGTAAAAAGTATCTGGACGTAAAATCGGTATCCATTATGGGTAAAGCGGGTATTTTAGAAGGCGGTAAAGGAGATATTATGATACCATCTGCACATGTTTTTGAAGGAACAGCAGATAACTATCCTTTCCAAAACCAATTAAAGAAAGAGGACATAGAAGGTGCTGGAATTGATATTTATGATGGAGCCATGATTACAGTACTTGGTACATCTTTACAAAATAGAGATATACTTAAGTTTTTTCATGACTCTACCTGGAATGTAATAGGTCTTGAAATGGAAGGTGCACATTATCAAAAAGCCATACAATCTGCATCAAAATTAAGAGGTAGTATAAGTTCTGATGTAAAAGTGCGTTATGCTTATTATGCTTCTGATAACCCTTTAGAGACTGGAAGCACTTTGGCTTCGGGAGGATTAGGAACAACAGGTGTAAAACCTACATATCTGATTACTGAGAAAATTTTAGAACAAATATTTAAGGAACGATAATAATATGAGTCAACAACCCCAACCTCATGATGAAGAAATAGATTTAGGACAGGTATATAAGGCCTTTAAGAGATTTTGTTTAAATATTCTTAAGACCTTCTTTTCTATTATATCTTTTTACAAAAGAAAAGCTATTTTATTTGTTAGTATAATTATTGTTGGAGCGGTTGCAGGTTATTTCTTAGATAATCAATGGAATACAAAATTTGTATATAAACAATCAATAATTGTTGAACCAAAATACGAAACCAGGAAATATATATATGATTACATAGAAAGTTTAAAAGGCAACTTTAAGGATGAGTTATTTTTGAATAAATTAGGTTTGAATGTAGAGATAATAAAAAACCTGAAAAAAATAGAGCTAGAACCAATAATACAAGCAACCGATGTTTTAGATGAATTACATAAAGAATATGGAGATAGAGATTTCTTTCATCATATAATAGAAGGATACCAAGAAAGCCAACTTGAAGAGGAAAAGTACCGGAATTTCTATAAGCATCACCTTCTTACTTTACATTTTAAAAACGGGGGTGATAAAAATTTAAAAATCTCTGCAGCTGTGTTGGATTATGTAAAATCTAATGAATATTTTAAAGACTTAAGGAGTTTTAAAATTTCACAAGCCAAAATGAACATCGAGGCCAGTAAAAAATCGCTTAAATTTATTGATGAATATTTAGAAAAAATCAATAAAACACCTAACGATGAGAAAAATGATATAATGGTGTTTGCTGATGAATCTAAAACTCCGGTATTATCTGCATTATTAAAACAGAAAACTAATCTATTAGCTAGTATTGAAGAGCAAGAGGAAATAATTATATTAGATAAAGAAATTTTTTCGATTATAGAGAACGGCGGTATTATAAAGACGAAAAATCAACTACATAAAAGGATGATTGTTTTATTTCCAATTTTTTTGTTTGGGTTAGCTTCTATACTATTCTTTTTTAAAAGCTCTTATAAGAATATAAATAATTTTATGGACTCCAAAAAAGTATAAATTGAAAAGAACAATTTTAATAACAGGAGGAGCAGGATTTATAGGTTCAAATTATTTGAATTATAAGTCAACGTTTAAGGATGTTAAACTAATAAATATAGATAAGCTTACTTACGCAGCAAACCTTGGAAACATCAATATTCAAAACAATGATAATTACGAGTTTATCCAAGGAGATATTTGTGATGTAGATTTTATAAAGAATGTTTTTTTAAAATATAAGATAGATTCAGTTGTTCATTTTGCGGCTGAATCCCATGTAGATAATTCTATTAGCGGCCCTAAAGCTTTTGTAGACACAAATATCATAGGAACGTTTAATTTACTTCATACTGCCTATAAAAATTGGATGGAAGGTCCAAATATGTTTAAGGAAGGATTTAAAAACGCTCGATTTTTACATGTCTCTACGGATGAGGTTTATGGTACCTTAGGTAAAACCGGTTTATTTACAGAAGAAACACCATATGCCCCCAATAGCCCTTATAGTGCATCTAAAGCGTCATCTGATATGTTGGTAAGAAGCTACTTCCATACTTATGGATTACCTGTTTTAACGACTAATTGCTCTAACAATTACGGTCCAAGGCAACATGACGAAAAACTAATACCTACTATTATAAGAAAAGCTCTTAATGAAGAAAATATACCGATCTATGGGGATGGTAAAAATATCAGAGATTGGTTATATGTTTTAGATCATTGCAAAGGAATAGATATAGTACTTGATAATGGACGATTAGGTGAAACCTATAATATAGGTGGAGAAAATGAACGTGAAAACATATATATAGCAGAGGTTATTTGCGGTATATTAGATAAAAAAACTCCTAGAAAGAATCAAAAATCTTACAAAGAATTAATCACTTTTGTAAAGGATAGACCTGGTCATGATTATAGATATGCTATAGATGCTTCAAAAATAGAAAATGAATTAGATTGGAAGGCCGAGGAAAATTTTGAAACCGGTATAGAAAAAACTATAGATTGGTATTTAAATAACTATAGATAGTATTTATTATTCCAGTATATACTGGAACTCATAACTTCAAGAAATGAAAGGAATAATTCTAGCGGGGGGCTCCGGAACACGTTTACATCCACTTACATTGGCCATTAGTAAGCAATTAATGCCAGTATACGACAAGCCTATGATTTATTATCCATTATCCACGTTAATGTCGGCTGGAATAAGAGAAATACTCATCATTTCTACTCCTCAAGATTTACCTTTGTTTGAAAAACTGTTGGGTGACGGAAATAAATATGGATGTGTTTTTGAATATGAAGTACAAGATCAACCTAATGGTTTGGCAGAGGCATTTATTATCGGAGAAAAGTTTATTGGAGACGATAAAGTAGCTCTAATTTTAGGAGATAATATTTTTTATGGATCTGGTTTAGATGAACTTTTAGAAAGTAATAATGATCCAGATGGAGGAGTTATATACGCATACCATGTTCAAGATCCGGAACGATATGGTGTTGTTGATTTTGACACTAAAGGAAAAGCTATTTCGATACAGGAAAAGCCAGAAGAGCCCAAATCTAATTATGCAGTACCAGGGATTTATTTTTATGATAATGAGGTAGTAAAAATAGCAAAAAATATAAAACCTAGTGACCGGGGAGAATTAGAAATAACCGATGTGAATAACGTATATCTTCAAAAAGAAAAGTTAAAAGTGAGCATATTAGATAAAGGTACCGCCTGGTTAGATACAGGAACATTTAATTCGCTTATGCAAGCGTCACAGTTTGTTCAAGTGATTGAAGAGAGACAGGGTCTTAAGATTGGTGCGATAGAAGAAATAGCTTATAAAAAAGGTTTTATAAATAAAGAACAACTCCTGAATTTAGCGACTCCATTGCTTAAAAGTGGGTACGGAAAATATTTACAACAACTTGATTAACAAATGCAGATCGAAAATACATTTATAGATGGTTGTTTTATCATAAAACCAAAGATATTCGGAGATAATAGAGGAGCCTTTTTTGAAAGCTTTAATAAAAGAAAATTTGAAGAACTAACAAACCTGAAGATAAATTTTGTTCAAGATAATCAATCAATATCTGAAAGAGGTGTTCTTAGAGGGTTACACTTTCAAACAGGTGAATGTGCACAGGCAAAATTGGTAAGAGTCATTAGAGGAGAAGTATTAGATGTTGCGGTAGATTTGAGACCAGGATCAAAAACATATGGTGAACATTTTTCAATTGTTTTAAATGAAGAAAATAATTACCAATTATTTGTTCCGAGAGGATTTGCTCATGGTTTTGTTGTACTAAGTGAAAATACAGTTTTTAGTTACAAATGCGATAATTATTACGATAAACCTTCAGAATCTGGAATTATTTATAATGATCCAGCACTAAAAATTGATTGGAAACTTGATGAATCTGAAATAAAACTATCCGACAAGGACAAAGATTTAAGATTACTTAAAGATTTAAATTTAAAATAATTCTTCATATCCATAAAAGAAATTAAATTTGCACAAAATATAAGGGGATTATACTTTTAAGTCAATCAAGAATATGAGTAATAAAGAAAATACATCAGAAGAAATAGATTTAGGACAATTGTTTAAATTTATAGGTGACGGTTTTAATAAACTCTTTCATTTTATTGGAAATATATTTAAAACTACCTTTCATTTAATCATCTTGTTTCTTCAATTCATAAGAACTCATTTTATAAAGTTTGTTATTGCCGGTACTTTAGGTTTAGGTGTAGGGTGGTATTGGGATAGTATATCCGATCCTATTTATAGATCGTCAATGATTGTTGAACCGAATTTTAACAGCGTACAACAGTTATATAATAATATTGAATTTTATAATGAACTTGCAGAAAAAAAAGAAAGCCGAGTATTAGGTTTGGCTTTAAAAGTTTCTGATAGTCTTGCAAAGACGATAGTAGGTGTGAAAATAGAATCTTTTTCGGATAATACTCAAAGAATAAGGCAATTTAGTGAGTTTATTCAAGAATTAGACACTGTATCAAGAAAATTGGTAGAATACGAGGATTATTTAAAAAATTTTAATGATATCAATGCCAAATTTCATAGAATACAGATTGATGCAACAGATCCTGAAGTTGCAAAAAAATGCCAAAATGCAATTCTTAAATCTATAGAAAATAATGAGTATTTTCAACTTCAGAAGAAAGTAAACGATGAAAATATAGCTTTAAAAGATTCTCTTATAGAAAAGCAATTAGGTGAGATAGATTCTTTACATTACTTTTATAAAAGAATAAAGTTACTTGAAGCAAATAAACCTGTAAGCTCTACTAGCATTAACCTTGCTGAAGACACCTCGGTATCGTCGACTACAGAAATCGATCTATTATTACAATCAAAAGAGCTTAAGGAAGAAAAAATACAATTAAATAACTTAAAAGCCAATACTGAAAATACAATTAATGTAATTTCCGATTTCCCGGCCAAAGGAGTTTTATCTAAAGAATTCTTGAAAAGCAAAAAAATATTATTTCCGCTAATTTTAATAAGTCTTGTATTCTTTATATTAATGTTATTGTCTTTGAACACTTATCTAAAAAACTATAATAAAGATTAAAGTTTTAATGAAGTTGACAAAAGAATGGAGAAGACAAAGGTATTAGTTACAGGATCTAAAGGACAACTTGGAGAATGTATTCTTGATATACAAAATAACCACCCAACATTAAATATATTATTTTGCGCTAAAGAGGACTTTGATATTACAAATATTGAATTAATTAATGTTTTTTTTGAAAGAGAAAAATATGATTATTTAATTAACTGTGCTGCTTATACCAATGTGGAAAAGGCAGAAAAAGAATCAGAAAGGGCCTTTCTAATAAATGCTGAAGGAGCAAAGAATTTGGCAAAAGTTTGTAAAAAGTATAATACTACATTAATACACATATCTACAGACTACGTATTTGATGGCAATACAAATGTTCCTTATATAGAAAAAGATGTTTCAAATCCTATCAATGAATATGGGAAATCTAAGTTAAAAGGAGAAGAGTATATTCAGGAAATATTAAAAAAATATTTTATTATTAGAACATCTTGGTTGTATTCGCAGTTTGGTAAGAATTTTTATAAAACCATTCTGGAAAAATCTGAAATCCAAAAAGATTTTACCATTACAACTTCAGAAACTGGTACTCCAACTAATGCAAACGATTTGGCTAATTTTTTACTTCAGATCATAGAAGCTAAGAATAAAAATTATGGAATTTATCATTTTAGTAATCTTGGGAGTGCGACCTGGTATGATTTTGCTAGAGAAATTTTGAAAAATTCAGGGAAACTAAAGTCAATAAACCTGAAAATGACAGATAATTACCCTACTTTTGCCAAACGCCCAAAACATAGTGTCTTAAGTAAAGAAAAGGTGAAGGAGAAGTTCAATCTAGATATTTTGGAGTGGAAAGAATCTTTAAGAAGGTTAATGAAAAAGAACAACAGTAAGGTTGTATAATTTACAATAAGAAGTTCTTTTTTATGTTATAAATAGCACAAAAAATTAGAATTTTTTGTGAGTGTAAAGAAATTTTAAAAGACAAAAATTTTTATATTATGTTAGATTTAAATGGAAAATCTATACTTATTACTGGAGGAACAGGTAGTTTTGGTAAAAAATTCACCGAACTTATTTTAGAACGTTTTCCAGATGTAAAAAGATTAGTGATATTTTCCAGGGATGAACAAAAACATTTTCAGATGGGAATGGATTTCCCTGATTACAAATATCCGGCGATGAGATATTTTGTTGGAGATGTTAGGGATAACGATAGACTATTGAGAGCTTTTGAAGGAATAGATATCGTTATTCATGCAGCAGCTATGAAACATGTCCACATTGCAGAATATAATCCCATGGAATGTGTCAAGACTAATATTCTTGGAGCTGAAAATGTTATAAACGCTGCACTGGAAACAGGTGTAAAAAATGTAGTCGCTTTGTCTACTGACAAAGCTGCAGCACCAATTAACTTATATGGTGCCACCAAATTAGCTTCTGATAAATTGTTTGTAGCAGCTAATAATATTAAAGGAAAGAGAGATATAAAATTTTCAGTAGTACGATATGGAAATGTTATGGGTTCAAACGGATCGGTAATGCCATTTTTCTTAAAAAAGAAAGACGATGGTGTTTTACCAATTACTGATAACAGAATGACCCGATTTAATATAAGTTTAGAAGATGGCTGCGAAATGGTTTTCAATGCAATTCAAAATGCTTGGGGTGGAGAAATATTTGTGCCTAAAATACCTTCTTATAAAATTACTGATGTAGCTACAGCGATAGCTCCGGAAGCCAGACAAGAAATAGTAGGGATTAGACCAGGTGAAAAACTTCATGAAGAAATGATAACTATGTCCGATTCTTTTAATACATGGGACCTGGGCAAATATTATGCTATTCTTCCTCAAAAACCGGTTTTTAATCTAGAAGAATACGTAGATAGTTTTGATGCAAAAAGAGTTCCTGAAGGGTTTTACTATAATTCAGGAGAGAATACAGATTGGGAAACGATAGATAGCCTTAGAGGGTTAGTAAAACAGCATATAGATCCAAATTTTACTGTATCATGAAAGTAATACCTTATGGAAGGCAATCAATAGACAAAAACGATATTGATACGGTAATAGAGACGTTACAAGCTGATTTTCTTACACAAGGTCCTAAAGTTAAAGAGTTTGAAGAAAAATTTAGCGATTATGTAAACAGTAAATATGCTGTTGCCGTTAGTAATGCTACAGCGGGTTTGCATATTTCGGTTTTAGCACTAGGTCTTGCGTCTGGTGAAAGGGTTATTACTACACCGATAACTTTTGCTGCTTCCGCTAATTGTATACGATATGCAGGAGGTGAAGTGTGGTTTGCAGATATAGATCCGAATACATATTTACTTTGTTTAGATAGTGTTAAAAAATTAATTGAAAGTAAACCAAAAGGTTTTTTTAAAGGTATAATTCCTGTGGATTTTGCCGGTTTACCTGTTGATGCCGAAAAATTTAGAAATCTTGCGGATGAACATGATTTATGGATAATTGAAGATGCTTGTCATGCTCCTGGCGGATACTTTATAGACTCTAGTGGCGAAAAACAAATGTGTGGAAATGCCCGTAATTCAGATGTAGGAATTTTTTCTTTCCACCCTGTTAAACATATTGCCTGTGGAGAAGGAGGGATGATAACTACCAATGATGAGAAGATTTATAAAAGGCTATTATCTTTAAGATCACATGGAATTACTAAAGAAAATATGACAGAAAATCATGGAGGGTGGTTTTATGAAATGCAAGAATTGGGATTTAATTATAGACTAACAGACATACAATCTGCTCTGGGAATTACTCAATTAGCCAAAAATCAAGAGGGAGTCAAAAAAAGAAATGAAATAGCTAAAAAATATAAAGACGCTTTTCAAAAAAAGATAAAATATCAATCATTACCGAATAATGCACACAATGCACATCATTTGTTTGTAATAGAGGTTGATAACAGAAAAGAATTGTATGATTATTTGAGAAAAGAAGGTATCTATGCTCAAATACATTATATACCCGTTCACACTTTACCATATTATAAAGAAATAGGATATCATGATGTGAATTTAGATAATTCTATAAACTATTATAAAAATTGTATTAGTTTACCGATGTATCCTACGTTGACCGAAGAAGAACAAGATTTTGTTATAGAAAAAGTACTAAGTTTTTAATAATGAAAGCTCCAAGTATTGAAACCCCAAGACTTATATTAAAACCACTTTCTTTAAAACATTTATCAACAAAATATGTTGGTTGGTTAAATGATATAGAAGTATATAGATATCTTGAAACAGGAGGTAATTATACACTAGAAGACTTAAAAGAATACTTAAAAGAACAGGAAGAAAAAAAAATATTATTTTGGGCTATTCACATTAAGCATAATGATAAACATATTGGTAATATCAAAATTGACCCAATTGATAAACAAGAAAACTCCGGAGAATATGGTATTATGATGGGTGATAGAAAAGAATGGGGTAAAGGCTATGCTAAAGAAGCTTCTTTAAGAATTATTCAATACTGTTTTGAAGAAATAAAGTTATCTAAAATTACTTTAGGGGTAATAGAAAAAAATACAAGCGCCTTGAAGCTGTATGATAAGATGGGTTTCAAAAGGTATGAAGAAATTAAGAATAATGGAGTTTATCAAGGAGAAGTATGTAACTCTATACGAATGATGAAAAAAAATGATCAATAAACTGGTTTTAGGAACTGTCCAATTAGGTTTAAATTATGGGATTAATAACCTACAAGGAAGACCATCTTTAGACAGTTCATTTAATATTTTACGTACAGCTTATAACAACGGAATAACAATTATAGATACAGCTGAGGCTTATGGGATTTCACAAGAAGTAATAGGTAAATTCCAACAAAAGAATCCAAGTATTCAATTTGAGATTATTACAAAATTAGCAGCTAATTGTATAGTACCAAAGGGAGAGCTATTAGATCACATATCAAATAATTGCAAAATACTAAGTGCCAATAGATTACATGGATATATGTTTCATAACTATGATAATTTTAAAAAAAACATAAACCTTTATGATGAAATTTTATCCGCGAGAAAAGATGGAATAATAGAAAAAGCAGGAATTTCACTTTATACAAATAATGAAATAGAAGATATAATTTCTAATTATGACGGTTTTGATTTTATTCAAATTCCGTTTAATTTATTGGATAATCAGTATAAAAGAAAAACCCTTTTAGAAAAAGCGAAAAATAAAGGCATAGAAATTCATACACGATCAGTGTTTTTACAAGGTTTGTTTTTTAAAAAAACAGAGGATTTATCAGATTACCTGAAACCATTAACTCCTTATCTAAAACTTCTTAATAATATTAAGGAAAAATCTTCGGTTTCTATAGAAGCTCTTGCTTTGCAATATGCTCTTCAAAAAGAGTATGTAGATCATGTTTTAATTGGTGTAGAAAGTGAGGAACAATTAATCAATAACATTAAAATTTGCAAGGAGAAATTGTCTATTCCAAATGATGAGATTGACTTAATAAATGTAAAAGAAGAAGAAATGTTAAACCCTTCAAACTGGACGTAATATGAAAACAGTAGTCATTACGCAGGCCAGATCCGGATCTACGCGACTTCCAAATAAAGTATTAAAAGAAATTAAAGGGAAAAGCCTTCTTGAAATTCATATTAATAGGATAAAAGGAAGTAAGTTAATCGATGAAATATTTATTGCTACCACAATCAATAAAGAGGACGATAAGATTGAAGAGCTTGCAAAACTATTAAATGTAAAATATTATAGGGGTAGTGAAGATGATGTATTAGATCGATTTTATCAAACAATACATAAAATTAGTCCAGATTACATTGTAAGATTAACTTCGGATTGTCCTCTAATAGATCCAATTTTAATTGATGAGGTAATTCAATATACCAAAGATAATGATTTGGATTATTGTTCTAATACCTTAGAAGAACATTATCCTGATGGACAAGATATTGAAGTATTTAAATTTTCTGCCTTAGAGAAAGCCTGGAAAGAATCAAAACTCAAATCAGAAAGAGAACATGTAACCCCATATATTTATAATAAATCAACTTATAGAGGAGAGGATTTATTTAAATCCGATAATTATGGATTAAATGATTCTTTTAATGGTGTAAGATTGACGGTTGATGAAATATCAGATTTTCAGGTGATTAAAATAATAATCGAAAATTTAGGTTGTAACAAAAGTTGGTTGGAATATGCAAGATACTATCAGGAAAATGAAGAGATTAATAAGTTAAATAACAAAATTATAAGGAACGAAGGTTATTTAAAATCTATAAAAGAAGATAAAGATGAGTAGTAAGTATAAAAAATCAGAGGAGTTTTTAAAAAGAGCAGAAAAAACAGTTCCTCTAGGTTCTCAGACCTTTAGCAAAAGTAAAACACAATTGCCAATAGGAATTTCTCCTTTTTTTGCAGAGCGAGGTCATGGTGCTTATATGTGGGATGTTGATGGAAATAAATATATAGATTTTGTAAATTCATTAGCGGCGATAACTTTAGGATATAATAATGAAAAAGTTAACAACTCTGTATCAAAACAATTAGAAAAAGGAACTATTTTTTCTTTGGCTAATGAATTAGAGTTTATGGTTGCAGAAAAAATATGTGAAATGGTTCCTTGCGCAGAAAGAGTGAGGTTTGGTAAGAATGGTTCAGATGCTACTTCTGGAGCTATAAGAATTGCAAGAGCCTATACAAAAAAAGATTATGTTTTGGTTTGTGGATATCACGGCTGGCAGGATTGGTATATTGGATCTACTACACGTAATCAGGGAGTGCCGGTAGCTACTCAAGATTTAACACATAAATTTGTATACAATGATATCCATTCTTTAGAAGAAAAGATTGAGGAATTGAAAGGAAATATTGCAGCTGTAATCCTTGAACCTGTAAACATTTCTCCACCTAAAGATAATTTTTTAAAAAAAGTAAAAGAATTAACTCATAAAGAAGGAGCTGTTTTAATATTTGATGAAACAGTTACTGGTTTTAGGTATGCAAATGGTGGTGCTCAAGAATTTTTTGGAGTTACTCCTGATCTAGCAACTTTTGGAAAAGGCTTGGCCAATGGGTATCCTCTTTCAGCAGTTGCTGGTAAAAAGGAAATTATGTCATTAATGGAGGATGTTTTTTTCTCATTTACTTTTGGAGGAGAAACACTTTCATTAGCTGCGGCCTATACAACACTAAATATTTTACAAACAGAACCGGTTATAGATTCCATCTTTAAAGTTGGCGAATATCTGATAGATAATTTAAACAAACTGATCACAAATTATAGCTTAGAGGATATAGTTAGTGTTCAAGGCTACCCTTGTTGGTCATTTTTGGTTATAAAATCAACAAATTGGGCAACTACAGAAGAATTGAAAACGCTGTTTATGCAAATTATGTTTGAGCAAGGTATTTTTGCTTTAGGAACTCATAACTTGAGCTATTCTCATACTAAAGAAGATATTGATCAGTTAATGAATGCTTATACAATATTTTTCGACACTCTCAAAGATGTAGAAAGTCAAAATAATATTGATACCGCTTTAAAGGCAAAACCTTTGGTTCCTTTGTTTAAAGTAAGATAATTGAACCTTAATCAAAGTAATTAATTTAAGAGAAAACATCTAAAACTTATAGAGTTTAATAAAAATATCTCTTTTGAAGAAAAAAATACTTTTTAGAGCTGATGGCAATACAATAACAGGTCTAGGCCACCTGTATAGGTTGTTTGCTCTTGCTGAAGTCTATAAACAAAGTTATGAGTATACTTACATAACAAAATCTTCATCTACTGTTGAGGTAATTCCTGAAGATTATAATATTGTAGTAATTGACAAACAAATAGATTTGCTAGAAGAACCCTTATGGCTAGCCTCTAGATATAATCCTGAAGAACATATTATTATTGCAGATGGTTATCATTTCACATCATCTTATCAAAAAAGCATAAAAGATTTAGGCTTTTCATTGATTTTTATAGATGATTTAGCAAAAGAACACATGTATGCTGATATAGTGATTAATCATTCATCTTCTTCTCAAGTTTCAGATTTTAAAAGTGAAGATTATACCCAATTCGCTCTTGGAACAGAGTATTCTTTACTTAGACCTGCGTTTTTAGAATTAGCCAAAGAGAAAAGAACTATAAACAAAATTAACACAGCTTTTATATGTTTCGGAGGAGCAGATAAATTTAACTTCTCTTATCAAACAGCTAAGGTTTTACTAGAAATTGACCAAGTTAGCAATATTCATATAGTTATTGGTGCTGCTTATAATGGAGATGAAATAAATGAACTAAAACATAAGTTCCCGCAACGTATTAGAGTTTATAGAAATCTGTCAGAAAAAGAATTAATAAAAGTTATGAAGCTTTGCAATTTGGCAATAGCTCCTACAAGTACAATACTATACGAGCTTTTATGTGTTAAAATGCCAATTATTTCTGGGTATTTTGTAGAAAACCAAAAATCGGTATATAATTGGTTTAATCAAAAGAAATGCTTTTATGGGATAGGTGATTTTTGCGATTTTGATTTTAAAAAACTAAAAGACATTATTGTAAAATTTAGTGATGTATCTTTGCTTCAATCGTATATTAACAATCAATCTAAATGTATTGACGGTAATCAAAAAGAAAGATTTCTGAAGTTAGTAAATAACCTTTAAAAAGAATTCAATAGCCTACTTATATTAAATAGTTTTAAAACATAAAAGGTTTAAAAAATTGTTCTTCTATGAAACTCATATTAATTACAGGAATAAATAAAGGACTTGGTGAGGCTATATTTGATCATTTCATTGCTTGTGATGAATATAAAATCATAGCAATCTCTAGAAGAATAAATAAAAGCCAAGAAGAATTGCTTAGAGATAATAAGTTTATTTATATATCTATAGATTTGATAAACCTTAAAAACCCTAATCAGGATTTAGGAATATCGCAACTGATTGGTGAGGCTGAAGAATTAACATATATAAATAATGCAGCTATCATAACCCCAATAGATAAAATAGGTTCTTTTCTTAATGAACAGATATTACATATATTACATCTCAACACAGCTGTACCTCTACTAATAACTAACTATTTATTTAATGAAGCTAAAAACAAGAAAATTAACTTGGTAAACATTTCTACAGGTGCAGCAAAACGTCCTATTATTGGTTGGAGTTTATATTGCGCTTCTAAGGCAGCAAATGAGATGTTTTTTGAAACTTTAAAAGAACAGGAAAAAGAAAACAATAATGTTAGTGTTTTAAATATAGATCCGGGCGTGATTGATTCAGGAATGCAAGAAGTGATTAGAAACACTGATGATAAAATTTTTCCCAAAGTAAAAGATTTTATAAAGCTGAAAGAAAATAGTGAATTACAAAGTCCTAAAAATGCAGCTATAAAGATTATTAATCAAATTAACTCATTAAAAAGTTGAGATTATGAAGATAGCTGTTTTATCAGATATCCATGGAAACATAGATGCTCTTAGATCTGTTTCTAAGCAAATGAAAAAAGAAAATGTCGATTTTGTATTTTCTTTAGGAGACCATTTAGGGTATTATGATGGAGCTCAAGAAGTTTTTAATGAGATTAAAAGATGGAAACATCATATGATTGCAGGAAATCATGAAAGAATATTTTTGGATTTCTTAAATGAGGATGATGAATACAGAAAAAAAGTAATTGCTAAATATGGAAGTAGTTATTTAAAGTATGAGAAAGATTTTGAGGATAATTTAATTAATGAAATATCTCAGTTACCAGAAGAAAAAGAAGTCGTAATTGATAATATTAAATTCTTACTTTGTCATGGTTCTCCGTTGGATAAAGATCAGTATGTGTATCCGGATATTGATAAAGAAATATTAAACACATTCGGATCAAGTAATTATGACTTTGTATTCATAGGTCATACACATTATCCAATGGTATATAGAGGAGAGAAAACTATGATTATCAATGTAGGTTCTGTAGGTCAGGCTAGAACCATAGGAGGGATTGCAAATTGGGGTATCATAAATACAGAAAATATGGTGTACACACCTCAAAATACACCTTATGATATTTCCAGATTAGAAAAAGAACTGAGAGAAAATAAAGAAAGAGAATATTTGTTTAAAATTTTGAGAAGGAATAATAACACATTATGAAATTGAACATATTAGTAACAGGTTGTGGAGGAGATATTGGACAAAGTATCGGTAAAATATTGAATAATAGTGATTATGTAAACAAACTAATGGGGTGCGATATCTCTGATAAAAATGCAGGGCAATTTATATATGAAGATTTTTTTCTTGGTCTACCTTATACAGATAAAGATTATATAAAAAATCTTGAAACTGTTATTGAAAATAATAATATAGATATCATATTACCTATAGCCGAACCAGAACTTCGGTTTTTCTCAAATTCAAAAATATTGGATAAAATAGGGAAAGCCCAAATGCTTTGTGCCAATGAAATTACCTTGGAAATAGGTTTTGATAAACTAAAAACAGCAAGTTTTTTAAAAGAAAATAACTTGCCTTTTCCTGATACTGTAATTTTAAAAGATATTGAGAAACCAAAGGAATTCCCGGTAATCATTAAATCTCGTACAGGATCGGGATCGTCAAAAGTAAATGTTGTTAGAGAAATTAATGAATTCAATTTTTTAAAAGATAAATATCCAGATTATATAGTACAAGAGTATTTATCATCAGAACAAGGAGAATATACTTGTGGATTGTTTAGAAGTGGTAAAGGAGAAATCAGAAGTATTATTCTTAAAAGAGAATTAACAGGTGGATATAGTGGGTACGGAGAAGTAATTCATAATAAGGAAATATCTGAAACACTTGAAAAAATTGCTGAGAAATTGAATTTAGTCGGAAGCATAAATGTTCAACTTAGACTTACCTCCAAAGGACCAGTAGTTTTTGAAATTAATCCTAGATTTTCAAGCACAGTATTATTTAGACACTTATTTGGGTTTAAAGATGTATTGTGGTCGATTGAAGACAAAAAAGATCAAAAATTATCTAATTACATAGAAGTAGAGGAAGGTAAAAAGTTTTATAAAGGCTTTAGTGAATACATTTCATAAATTAAGATAAGACAATGAAGGAACTATATATAGGAGACAGAAAAATTGGAGGAAATGAACCTTGCTTTATAATAGCAGAGTTGTCTGCAAATCATGGAGGTAAAATCGATATTGCAATCGAAACGATTAGAGAGGCAAAAAAAACAGGAGCAGATGCAATAAAATTACAAACTTTTACTCCCGATACGATCACATTAAATTCAAAACGACCAGAGTTTTTGATAAATCATGGAACTATTTGGGATGGTAAATATTTATATGATTTATATAAAGAGACCTTTTTGCCTAGAGAATGGCATAAAAAACTATTTGAAGTAGCAAAAGAAGAAGGCTTAATCTGCTTTTCTTCACCTTTTGATTTGACCGCGGTTGATTTTTTAGAAGAATTAAAAGCCCCTGCTTATAAAATAGCATCTCCAGAAATTCTAGATATTCCATTAATTGAAAAATGTGCAAAAACAGGAAAACCAATAATTATAAGTACTGGGATAGCTTCTATCTCTGACATAGAATTAGCGGTTAATACTTGTAGGAGTGTTGGTAATAACAATGTGATTTTATTAAAATGCACAACCTCTTATCCGGCACCTATTGAAGACGCTAATTTAAAAACAATAAATAATTTGGCAGAAACTTTTGATGTAATTCCAGGGCTTTCTGACCATACACTTGGGACGATTGTTCCAACGGTTTCAGTTGCTCTTGGGGCGAAAGTTATTGAAAAACATTTTATTTTAGATAAATCAATAGGGGGAGCAGATGCATCGTTCTCATTAGACACAGGAGAATTTACACAAATGGTTACTTCGGTTAGAGATGCAGAAAAAGCGATTGGAGAGATATCATATAAAATAAAAGACAAGGCTTCAAAATTATCTAAATTGGCGTCAAGATCACTTTTTATTGTTGAAGATGTAAAAAAAGGAGAAAAATTAACCGAAAAAAATATTAAATCTATCCGACCAGGAAATGGATTGGCTCCTAAATATTATAATAAAGTTATAGGAAAAACTTTTTCTCAGGATATCGTAAGAGGAACACCTTTAGATTGGAAATATTTTGACTAAGTAATGCAAAAAAAAATCACAGCATTATTGTTAAGAGGATCTTCAATGGGAGCAAAATTTCTATTGATGATTGGTCTTTCAAAAGTACTTTCTACTTCTGATTATGGAGTAATAAGTCTAATTGTTACAACGATTACATTTTTTGTTTTTTTATTAGGCTTTGATTTTTATAATTATTCTCATCGAGAATTAATTGAAAATAAAACAAATCAGCAATCATTTTTGTTAAACCAATTTTGGTTTCATACCATTGGTTATATAGTTTTTATTCCTATAGTATATTTAATATTCTTAAAAGAAATAATTCCGTTTGAATATTTATTTCCATTTTATATTTTATTGATATTAGAGCATTTATCTCAGGAGATATTTAGGTTTTTTAATTTGTTTAATAAACAAAACCTGGCCAATCTAACTCTTTTTATTAGGACTGCATTTTGGATTTTAATAATGGTATTTGTTGAATACTTTCTATTAAAAAATGAAATTAATATCGAAAAGATTCTTTACTATTGGATTGGAGGTTCAGTATTGAGTTTGCTATTTAGCGCTGGATTTTTAATAATTTCCAGAAAGAAGATGCTTCAGAATGTTGTTTGGTTCTCCATTGACAAAAAATGGATTAAAAAAGGAATATCAGTAAGCTTCCCTTTTTTTATTGGCACTGTTGCTTATAAAATAATAGAGTACTCTGATCGTTATATGATAGATTGGTATTTGGGCAAAGAATCGGTTGGTATATATTCTTTTTATACCAACTTTGCAAATATTGTAAATATTGTTGTTAATACAATTACTATTACATTGATAGTTCCTAATTTATTAAGAGCAGTAAACTCTAATGATCCGGATCAGATAAAGAATATGATCTCTAAGTTTTCTAAAGAATTGTATATCACAGTAATTTTAATAAGCATACTAATTGCTATAATGATATATCCCACTTTACATTGGTTAGATAAAGAAGATTTCTCATTACAGCTACCTGTTTATTTTGTGGTTTTAGTTGGTAATATTATGCTTAATTTTTCATTACTATTTCATTTTTTATTATATAGCTATAAGAAAGATAAACAAATACTTAAACCAGCTTTATTTGCAGCAATTTTGAATGTTATTCTAAATATGATTTTTATCCCGATATTTGGTATTTTAGCAGCTGCCATTTCTACACTAATTAGCTTTGGACTCATTTTATTTTTGAAGAGGTTTTATTGGCATAATTTTAAAAAAAAGACAATTGAATATAAAAACTAAGAATATAAACGTCTTTATTGCTATTTCTCCTAGTCATATTTTAAATTTTGAGAGTATAATAAAATCTGAATTACATTCTTCTGGTAGTACAATTTTATTGAACCCTGGTAATTTTAAATATGAGACGAAACTATGGGATAATGTGATAAACGGGAATATGGATTTAACATATACAGTTTCATCTGGTTTAGGTAAAATAATATTTCAGTTAAAAAAGATTAGTGGGTACAAAAAATATTTGAAAAAGATTAAAAGAGAGTTTTCTTTAAAATCAAGATGTGAATTCTATTATTGTAATCTTGATGATATTCTTACAAATCATATTTTTCAAATCTTTAAAACTAATACCAAAAACACATTTTATGTTGTAGAAGATGGGATACTGAATTATTATCATCCTGATCGAGTAATAAGCACCTTAAGTTTTAAGAAAAAGTTATGTAGGTTGTATAATTTAAGATTTGAAATATTTTTATCTCACCCTACAAATATTAGCGCTAATATTGTTAACGGACAATATGTTAGAATTCCTGAAAAGGCTATTTGCTCAGAAAAATCTATAAAACTACCTTTTGAGCAAATATTGTATAAACCTTTTGAGGATGTTGTTTTAATTATAGGGCAAGATATAATGCATAATTGTGAAGAAGGTGAAGCATATTATGAAAAAAGATTAGATTTGTTGTTTAAAAGGATTAAAGAACAAAAAAAGGGCAAGAAAGTTGTTTATAAACCTCATAGAAATGGAGATATAAGTATTGCGAAAAAACTTTTAAAACAAAATTTTGAAAACTATGAGTTATTTCTTGATAATACTCCGATAGAAGATTGTATTCCTGAAATTGCACCCCTGGAAATCTATTCATTTGAATCGAGTGCCATTTTGAATTTAAAAATTGCATTGAAAGATAGCCCAATTCTTTTTACCGTCTTACCTTTTAATGATAAAAACAAAAATCTAATAACTCTTTATAAGGAATTAGGAGTAAATATTTTTAAATGACACTAGTATTTAACTTAATCTTATTAGGCATATTTTTCTTCTTTTTGTACATGTTTGCAAAGAAGAACTTTAAAGTATTGTTTATTTATGGATTGTTGGTTTTTCAAGGTTTATCCATTATACCTTCCTTGATTTATATAGAAGAGGGAATATATATAAGTGAACAAGGAAGAGATAGTTTTTTTGTTGGAGCAACTTTAATCTACATTGTTTATTTTATAATAACCTTTTTGTTCATTTTAGCGACGTTTAATACTTTAAAAAAAGTAAAGCCAATTACGCCTAGATTAAAAATTGGTAATACTATCTTAGATGTTAAAGTTATATTCTTTATTGTAATAGCAACTTTGTTAGTATTGTTATATAATGCAAGCCAATCAAGATTACCTCTTTTTGATATTGGAGTTACTCGATTTACATATTGGGAGAATTCTAAATTTCCTTTTTTAAATAAAGTTTTAGGAAACACTTCAATTTTTATCCCATTTGCTTTAGGAATACTTTTTAAAAGGTATAAAAAATCTTCTATTTTTTTAATGATGGTTTATTTTGGCTATAATTTTTTAATTGGCCAAAAATTCTCACCAATTGTTTCTGGATTATTTTCCTTTTTTCTCCCTATTGTCTTGACATCAGATTATAAAATCGACTTTAAAAAGATTTTCAACAAAAAGGTACTTTTCCCATTAATAATAATATTTGGAGTAGCGTATGCAGTAATTTATAAGCGTTATGAAGAACGTTCTCCTTATGCGATAATAAAAATTTATGACCCCAATGAAGCTATTTTTTACAGAGCCTTTGGACTACAGGGTCATTTGATGTGGGGAGCGGCAGAAACATATGTTTATAATGATGAAGCTCATTCCTATAATTTTATGGATTTATCTAAGGGAATGCAAAAATTGATGTATAAGTTTGCCGCTGTTAAAACGGGATTAGATAAAGCCATAAACAAAGGATTTAATTTTACTAATGGATACCCCTCAATACTACTTATGGTTTACCCCATTTGGATAGCCTTGATTATACATGTGTTTTTAACGGTATCAATTTTAGGGTTTTTAGGGTGGCTATTAAAAGAGTTTATTACAAAAAAAGCTTATGTTATGTCTGTAATAACATATCAGCTGTTTAATTGGACGATCTATGCATTTACTATGGGATATTTTTATAAATTAAAGTATACCATTATATTTCTTATCTGCTATAGCATTTTTGTTTTTATGAATCAAAGAACACGCGAAAAACTAAGAATAAATCAACAAGAGAATAATTAGTTAATAAAATATCTATACAGATTATAAAAATGAATCAATTTTTTAAAAACAAATCAAAAATAGTAGAGTTTTGTTTTTTTCTAGTTATTGCAGTGCTCCCATTTACTATGATATTATCTCCAATATCTATTGGATTGCTTTTAGGTGTTTTTTTAATTTTTGGCGATAAATCTGATCTTAAAGAAGTATTACTTAGAAATAAGGTATTAATATTAATAACGGTTTATTATTTTTTTCAGATAATAAGTATGTTTTATTCTTCTGATTTTGGCATTAGTTATAAAAGAATTGAAACTCAAATACCTTTATTAATAATCCCAATATTATTTGCATTAATTAAATTAGACTTAAAACAGATTTATAAGGCCAAAACTGTTTTTATAATCGCTTGTGTCATTTTTTGCATTATTGCATTGATAACATTAGGGTATAATCTTATAATTAACTATGAACATAGATTAAATTATAATTTTGTTCAAAGATCAATGTATCATTTCCACTATCCTTATGATGTAATGTATATCAATGTAGCCAATGTTTTCTTACTTTTTGGAGGCGTTATAAAAAAATATAAAACACCAATTACACTTCTATTTTTGTGTTTCATTGTTTTATCAGGAACAAGAATGGGTGTTTTTACATATTTGCTGGTAACTTTTATATATGGTATTAGGAATTTTAAAAAAATTCTTAATATCCAAACGATCTTAATTTTGTTAGGTGTTATGGCTTTAACTGTATTATTAATTAATACAAGCCAATATGTCAATGATAAATTTTATGATTCTTTAAGTAAACTAGGTTTAAACACTAAAACTTATGTTTCGGATATTGGAGAAGAATACCATAATATTACGTTAAGACAAAAATTATGGAATACTTCTTATGAAGCGTTTAAAGAGAAAGAAGTTTTAGGTTACGGTACAAAAACATCAAAAATAATATTAAACGATCTTTATAATAAAAAAGGGTATAAAAATTTAAAAGACCTAAATTCACATAACCAATACCTAACTACTGCTCTAGAGCTTGGGTTTGTTGGGCTTTTATTATTAATACTGATATTAATAATATCGTTTAAAATGGTTTATAGAACAAAAAATTTAACACAATTACTTGTTGTTTTAGTAATTATGTTGGCATTTTTTACTGAGTCAGTATTAGTTCGTCAAAAAGGAGTGGTTTTCTTTTCTATCTTTATTTCGTTATTAATTATTGAAAGCACACTTTTATTTAAGAATAACATCTCAGGGGTATCAGGAAATAAATTGGATATTAAAACTAACCATCAAAATAATAACAATTGAAAAGCTATAAAACAATGACAGTAATATTGGAGAGGTTATTTGTTCTATTAATCTTTTTAAAAGAGAAAATGTTTTATTCCTGTATATTATTAAGCTGTTTTATTTCGTGCGAATCAGTTAATAATGTCTCAAGTGTAAAAGAAAAATATTTTATTGAAGAGTACAAACCTTTATCAATCGATTTACACGCATCAGAAGGTGGATTAGCTCGAATAAATAAAAAAGCAATTGCAGTTGTATATAGACGGGACAATTCACTTTCTCATGTAAGTAATAATTCTGATATAGTTTTAAAAATTAGTAATAATAATGGAAAAACATGGGGCAATGAACAAAAAATATATGACAGTCCATATGATGATAGAAACCTTATAGTTGGTAATTTGGCAAATGGGAGTATTATTATTGTTTTTAGAAGATATGATGTCGAAAATAAACAAACTATTGATTCTGGTTATATAATAAGTTCGGATGAAGGAAAAACTTGGAGTGATTATATAAAAATAGGTGGGACAGAAAATGTATCTAACCAGCCTTTTGGAAGTATAATGATCGACGGAGAAATATCTAGTTTCTTAATCAATTATGATAAAGGAGTTACCAAAAGGTATTCTACATTTGATAATTTTTCAGGATCTCCTAATGAAACAATAATAGTTAATGATGATTCTAAAATACTTCAAGAACCTTTTTTAGTTAACATTTCGGATGGTAAGAGTATTTTAATATTCAGAAATGGAAATGGAAAATATGGGCAAAGCTCCTATTTTCAATATAACTCTGATGATGGGATTAATTTTTATTTTAAAGGAGAAACAAATCTTTTTGACGATTTTAAGCAACCAGTTAGAAACCCTGTATCCTTAAGGTATGACAAAAAATCTAACCAACTTGAAGTTTGTGCTGTCTCAAGAGTTTTAGCAAATACAGAAGAAAACTTGAAAAACGAATTAAGGATATATCGTCAAGATGCTGATGCTGTTTTCGATAACCCTCAAAAATATGTGCTAAAACATAATGTTTTAAGACCATTCCCCTCTAAACATTGGTTTTATGGATATCCTAAGTTTTTAAATATATCAAAAAATGATGTATTATATATTATTACGGATTCTAGGATAAATGATTTAAGTATATCTCCTTTAACTCATTTGAATAATGAACAAGCTAACCTATATACTTTTAAAATTAAGAATAATCAATAGGATATACCTTAATCTTTATTATGTAAAAATGTTTCTTGTATAAGACAGGATATGCATATAAATAAAGATCACTTAATTATTAGTTATATCTTAAAAGATGTAGTGTTCTTTTTAGGTATATTTGCACGCTCCTTATATAGGTGCTAATAACTTTGAATTTATGAATAAAATAAAAATAGCACACATACTTAATTCTGTTGGTGGTGTGGATGTTTCCTTAAGATTGATAATAGAAAATATCGATCCTGATAAAAATGATTGTTTTGTAATTCATGGAAATAAAGACACCTCTAAAAGTTTTATAGACAAAAAAGGTGATAATATAAGAGATTATAAATTACCAATTCAAAGAGAGATAAGCCCTATAAAGGATATTCTGTCAATAATAAAGACTATTAAAATTTTAAAAAAAGAAAAACCTAACTTAATTCACGCTCATAGTGCAAAAGGCGGGATAATTGCTAAAACAGCTTCTTTGTTTTATCGAACAAAAGTATTGCACACTCCTCAAGCATACTCTTACTTAAGTGCAAGAAGTAGATTTAAAAAAAGCTTTTTCTTAATGATTGAAAAGTTTTTTAAATTTAAAAATTCAATTTTATTAGCTTCCTCTAATTCAGAACTTCAAAGAGGTACAAAGGAAATAGGTTATAAAAAATCTAATGCAGAGCTTTTTAATAATTCAATACTACCAATACAAATAGAGAATAAAGAATTAAAGTTTAATTCTACGTGGCCTAAGAACTATATATGTACAGTTGGGAGACCATCTTATCAAAAAAATATTGAAATGATGATAGAGGTCCTTAAAGAAGTTAAAAAGCAGGTTCCTGATATTCATTTGGTTTTAATGGGTGTTGGTGAATACAATCCAAATATTGGAAGTGTAAAAAAACTAATAGATGAATATGATTTGGAAGCAAATGTTACTCTAGTTGAATGGATTGATAGAAAGGAGATTTTTAAGATAATTTCGACTTCAAAATTGTATATCTCAACAGCGAGATATGAGGGACTTCCTTATTCGATTATTGAGAGTTTAGCGCTGTCTAAAGCTTGTGTTGTAACCAATTGTGATGGAAATAGAGATTTAGTAGAAGATAACTATAACGGATACGTCATTGATAATAATAATGCAAAAGAAATGGCTGATAAAGTTATTAAGTTGTACAACAATGAAGAATTAAGAAAAAAAATGGAAGAGAATTCCAAAATTTTATTTGAGGAAAAGTTTAATATGAACAATAATATATACAAGTTAGAAGAATTATATCAAAAATATAGCTCATGAAGATATCAGTAATAGGTACGGGATATGTAGGTTTAGTAACAGGGACCTGCTTAGCAGAAACTGGAAATGAAGTAGTTTGTGTTGACATAGATGAAAATAAAGTTCAAAGAATGCAAAATGGTGAAGTTCCAATATATGAACCTCATTTAGATGTGTTATTTGAAAGAAATATTAATGCAAAGAGATTACAATTTACTACATCATTAAAAGAAGGTTTAGATCATGGGGAAATCATATTTTTGGCATTACCTACACCAGAAGATGAAGATGGTTCTGCAGATCTTTCTTATGTATTGGGAGTAGCAGAACAGATAGGAGAATTAATTTCTGAGTATAAAGTAATAGTAGATAAAAGTACAGTCCCTGTTGGAACGGCTGAAAAAGTTAGAAAGACTATTTCTAAGAATGCAAAATGTGACTTTGATGTGGTATCTAATCCTGAGTTTCTTAGAGAAGGTTTTGCTGTTGATGACTTTTTAAAACCAGAAAGGATAGTGGTTGGTGCCAACTCTGAAAGGGCTACAGAATTAATGCAAAAATTGTATAAACCATTTGTTAGATCAGGTAATCCTATTATTATAATGGATGAAAAATCTGCAGAATTAACAAAGTATGCTGCAAATTCATTTCTAGCTACTAAAATTACCTTTATGAATGAGATTGCTAACTATTGTGAAAAGGTAGGAGCAGATGTGGATATGGTTCGAAGAGGAATGGGAACAGATTCGAGAATTGGTAAACGATTTTTGTTTCCTGGTATAGGTTATGGAGGATCTTGTTTCCCAAAAGATGTAAAAGCATTGTATAAATCGGGAAAAGAAGACAATTATGAATTTCAAATTTTGGAATCTGTTATCAATGTTAATGCGCTTCAAAAAACTGCGTTAATTCCTAAAATTGAAGCTTTTTTTGATAGTAGTTTGACAGACAAGAATTTTGCAATTTGGGGATTAGCATTTAAACCAGAAACAGATGATATAAGAGAAGCACCAGCTTTATATATTATAGATGAATTGTTAAAACGAAACGCCAATGTTAAGGCTTTTGATCCTGAAGCTATGGATAATGTGGCAAGAAGGTATGGAGATAAAATTACGTTTGGAAGTTCTATGTATGATACATTAGAAAATGCAGACGCTTTAATTATTTGTACCGAATGGAGTATTTTCAGAACTCCGGACTTTACAAGAATTAAAAAGCTTCTTTCAGACTTAGTAATTTTTGATGGTAGAAATTTATATGATGCTTCTGAAATGAAAAAAGAAGGTATTAATTACATTTCTATTGGAAGAAAAGACGTAACAATGTCTATTGTAAAGTAAAACAATCGTTAATTTTATTATTATAAATAGTTTTGAAAAAAATACTTATAACAGGAGCAGCAGGTTTTTTAGGATCACATCTTTGTGACCGTTTTATCAAAGAAGGATACCATGTGATTGGTATGGATAATCTGATCACCGGAGATTTAAAAAATATTGAGCATTTATTTAAGTTAGAAAGGTTTGAGTTTTATAACCATGATGTAACTAAATTTGTCCATGTTCCAGGAGAATTAGATTATATTTTACATTTTGCCTCTCCCGCAAGTCCAATAGATTATCTTAAAATACCTATTCAAACGTTAAAAGTCGGTTCGTTAGGAACGCATAATCTTTTAGGATTAGCTAAAGAAAAAAATGCACGTATTTTAATTGCTTCGACTAGCGAAGTTTACGGCGATCCTTTAGTCCACCCTCAAAATGAAGATTATTACGGAAATGTAAATACAATTGGACCTAGAGGAGTATATGATGAGGCTAAGCGATTTCAGGAATCGATTACCATGGCATATCATACTTATCACGGTGTTGAAACGAGGATCGTTCGTATTTTTAATACTTATGGACCAAGAATGCGTTTAAATGATGGGCGAGTAGTTCCAGCATTTATTGGACAATCATTAAGGGGAGAAGATTTAACTATTTTTGGCGATGGATTGCAAACAAGGTCTTTTTGCTATGTTGATGATTTAGTAGAGGGAATCTATAGGTTGTTATTTAGCAATTATGTATATCCAGTTAATATTGGTAATCCAGATGAAATAACAATTAAAGATTTTGCCGAGGAAATTATTAAATTAACAGGGACAGCTCAAAAAGTTGTATATAAACCATTACCAACAAACGATCCATTGCAAAGACAACCTGATATCACTAAAGCAAAGGAAGTTTTAAAATGGGAGCCAGAAATCGGAAGAGAAGAGGGAATGAAGAGAACTTTAGAATATTTTAAAGATTTATCTGAAGAAGAACTACATAAAAGTGAGCATAGGGATTTTTCAAAGAAATGATTTGGGATAAAATGAAAGGTAAAGAAGGGAGATATTCAATATATATAAAACCACTTTTTTATTTGGTAGATTTGGCGATTTTGAATTTACTAATAGAGGTATTTCAAACTAATCTTACTAACAACTGGTTGTTTTCTGTTTATATATCGACGACCTGGATTATTCTATCTTTTAATAATAAATTTTATGAAATAGAAAGGTTTTCCAAAGTAACACAAACATTATCATCTTTAATCCGACAATTTTTAATTTTTGGATTAATCCTTTATGCGTTTATAGGCTTTTTTAAACAACCTGAGATAAGTAGAACAGAAATTGGGAAGTATTTCATTAGTGTTCTGGGATTAATAACCTTTTTTAAGTTCTTCTTACTTTATTTGTTAAATAAATATAGAAAAGTATTTGGTGGAAATTTTAGGAGAGTTGTTGTTATTGGAGATAATAAAAAAACAGGTCAACTAATTGAAATGTTTGATACACGACCAGAATTTGGGTATAAGTTTCAAAAAAAGTTTTGTGCTAGAAAAGAAGATTTCAGTTTAGAAAATTGCTTTGACTATGTTTTACACAATGAAATTGATGAAATATACTGTTCAGTAGCTGAATTATCTAACAAACAATTAAGAGCGATTGTTAATTTTACAGATAATAATTTAAAAATATTGAAATTTATTCCTGATAATAAGGATATTTTTACAAAAAAACTGGTGTTTAATTATTATGGATATGTTCCTGTATTATCATTTCGTGAAATTCCTCTAGATGATACAATAAATAAGTTCATCAAGAGAAGTTTTGATGTTATAATGGCTACACTTGTTCTAGTATTTATTCTTTCTTGGTTGACTCCACTTCTATTTTTATTGATGCAACTAGAGTCAAAAGGCCCGGTATTTTTTAAACAAAGGAGAAATGGTATTGATTATCAAGAGTTTTATTGCTATAAATATAGATCTATGAAACCAAATACAACAGGTATTCAAACTACCAAAGGAGACAATAGGGTTACCAAAATTGGAAAATTTATAAGAAAGACAAGTATTGATGAACTACCCCAATTTATAAATGTTTTAAAAGGAGATATGTCAATAGTTGGACCAAGACCTCATATGGTCAAACATAATGAGGATTTTGCTCAGAAAGTTGATAAATTCATGGTACGTCATTTTGTAAAACCTGGAATATCAGGATTAGCTCAAGTTAGCGGTTTTAGAGGCGAAATAGAAACTAATAACGATATAGTAAATCGTGTTAAATATGATATTTTTTATGTTGAGAATTGGTCATTATTATTAGACATAAAAATTGTAATTTTAACTGTTATCAACGCAATTAAAGGAGAAGAAAAAGCTTATTAGAAAAAAATATGTGTTAGATGCATCATAAAAGAGGAGGATATTCATATCTAATAAGGCCAATTTTAATGATAATTGACCTAGCTATACTTATAGCTTCCTCTTACTATTTTCTTAATGATATTATTTCAGAACAGTTGTATGTTTTTTTGTCAATTACTTGGTTTGTATCGTCATACTTACTAAGCTTCTATGAAGTATATCGTTTTACCAAAGTACTTACTATTCTTTCTCTTTTATTAAGGCAAGGATTCTTAATACTTATTCTATTGTATGCCTATTTTGGCTTACTTAGAATAAATAATTTTTCGGTAGATGATACCTTTAGGTTTGTAGGTGCTACAATTGGTAGTGTAGGTATAATAAAAGTGATCACCTATTATGCTTTAAAGAAGTATCGATCTTACCTAGGAGGAAATAATAGAAATATAATTATTGTTGGTAATAATAAAAGTGCACAACAACTTAAATCATTCTTTGAAAAACGCAAAGATCTTGGATATAAGGTGCTAGAGGTGTTTTCTAATGATCTTCCCAATACCATAAGTGATAGTTTTAAGTATTTAGAGAAAGAAGATGTTGATGAGATTTATTGCTCCGTTGATGAGATATCAGATGAGGTAGTAAATGAATATGTAAAGTACGCAGATCAGAATTATAGTATTCTTAAGTTTATTCCTAATTCTCAACGCATTTTTTCTAAGCGTCTTAAAACCGATTATTATGAGTATTTACCGGTTTTATCAATTCCTGATATATCATTAAATAGTTCTACAAATAGAGCTCTTAAAAGAATATTCGATATAGTATTTTCTCTACTGGTCATTGTTTTGATTTTGTCTTGGTTGATTCCACTACTTTATTTACTGATAAAAATAGAATCACCTGGACCTCTAATTTATAGTCATAGACGCAATGGTATTAATTATAAAGAATTTGTATGCTATAAATTTAGATCTATGAGGCATAATAAAAACCGTTCTGATCTGGATCAGGTAAAAAAAGGAGATGATAGAGTTACAAAGATCGGTAGGTTTATGCGCAGAACAAGCATCGATGAATTACCTCAGTTTTTTAATGTGTTTTTTGGAGATATGTCTGTAGTTGGACCTCGACCTCATATGCTTTCTTATACCAAGGATTATGCAAAAAAAATAGATAAATATAATTTTGTTTTTAGACACTCTGTAAAACCGGGAATTACAGGAATGGCGCAAGTAAAAGGTTATAGAGGTGAAGTAGAAAACAATGAAGATATTATAAACCGTATTAAATATGATATTTTTTATATAGAGAACTGGTCCGTCTTATTAGATTTAAAAATCGTTTTTGAAACCATTATCAATATCATAAAGGGAGAAGATAAAGCATATTAAGGGCATTCAACTTTCAAATCAAATATGAACCCGATTACAAGAAAGATATCAAAATTCTTCGAAGTATTTTACAGAGATGAAACCAATGACATTGTTTTGACTGTCTTTTGGAATAGCCTGTACATAGCTTTTCTACTATTACCTTTAGGAATCAACCTACCAACACCTTTTTTTATAATATCAATTATTTTGGGTTTAATCAATGTTTTTAAATCAAAAAAGGCAATAAACCTAAATAATAAAGCATTGTTGTTGTTTCCATTATATTTTATGGTGATGTCTATTAGTTTAATCTATACAGATAATATTTTAGACGGAATAGATGTTTTACAAAGGTCGCTCTCACTATTATTATTCCCTTTAATTTTTCTTTTTGTTAAAGAAGATGCATTAACGGTAAGAAAATTGTTTAATTTTTTACTAGTTGGTTTAATTATATCGTTTTTTATTAATTTATCTCTTGCAGTTGACCAATCCATATCAAGAGTAGAAGGAGATGTCACATTGGGTTCATTTGCATATGGCTGGGAGTATTTTATTGGAGCAGAATTTTCTAAATTAATAAACCCTAGCTATGTTTCATTGTATATTTTATTAGTTTTAAGTTATTACCTTAAAAATAAGTTAGAATCTGGATTAAGGTTTATTGTAGTGATTATACTGTTTTTATACCTCTTTTTATTAGCTTCAAGAGCAGCCTATTTGACTTTAGGAATTATGTCAGTTTTATTGATAATCAATATCTCTGATAAAAGTAAGAAATATACGATGTCAATTATATTTCTATTGAGTATGATTATTTTTCTTAATAATCCACGAGTATTTAATTTTTACTCGCGTGTTAAGGATTATGGCAAAACAATGGAATATAGTAATTCAACCTCAGAAAAATCTAGATTATTAACGTGGGATGCCAGTCTTAAACTTATAAAAGAAGCACCACTACTAGGTTATGGAATAGGTGATGCCAATGATATTTTGATTCAAAAATATAAAGAATTGGATTATCATTTTAATTATGAAAACAAGTATAATGCACATAATCAGTTCTTACAAACACTATTACAAACAGGAATTATAGGTTTTTTGGTTTTGGTTAGTATTTTCATTCTTTTGGCATTGAGAATGAAAAGAAGTCGCAATGAATTTTCGGTTTTTCTTATTCTTTTTGTTTCTCTTTTGTTTGAATCTATGCTTGTTAGGTTTAATGGAATCGTATTTTTCTCTATCATTATTCCGTTGTTACTTAAAAAGAGAAGTATTTTAAGCAGTAGAATTATACGCAATACTTAAAACCTGAGACAACTTCTTTAGGGTTAGTGAATTCTTGTAAAATAGAAGGTAAATAATTAGTATGAAAACTGCTAAAAAACTATTTTTGGGGGCTTATTAAGGTTAGCTTAAAATCAACGTTTATCATGAATATTTTAGTACTTGGGTCAGGAGGAAGAGAACATACATTTGCATATAAAATTGTGCAAAGTGAACTTTGTAATAAGTTGTATGTAGCTCCTGGTAATGCTGGAACCGCAAAAATAGCTACTAATGTTAATCTTTCGGTTTCAGATTTTAGTGCAATTAAAGAATTGGTGCTAAAAGAGAATATAAAAATGGTGGTAGTGGGCCCAGAAGATCCATTAGTAAGAGGTATAAGTGATTTTTTTGCTGAAGATTCTGAATTAAAAGATGTAGCGATTATTGGTCCTTCAAAAGAGGGAGCCAGGTTAGAGGGAAGTAAAGAATATGCAAAAGAGTTTTTATATAGACATAATATTCCTACCGCTGCTTACCAAAGTTTTACCTCTGATTCTGTCGAAGAAGGAAAACAGTTTTTAGAAACATTAACAGCGCCTTATGTTCTTAAGGCCGATGGCTTAGCTGCTGGTAAAGGAGTTCTTATTTTACAAGACATAGATGAAGCAAAATTAGAGCTAGAGAATATGCTTACCAATCAAAAATTTGGTGCAGCTAGTGAGAAAGTGGTGATAGAAGAATTTCTGGACGGAATAGAATTAAGTGTTTTTGTATTAACTGATGGTAAAAATTATGTGACTTTACCAACAGCCAAAGATTATAAAAGAATAGGAGAAGGAGATACTGGTCTCAATACAGGAGGAATGGGAGCTATTTCACCAGTTCCTTTTGCTGATGAGGCATTTATGTCAAAGATAGATGAAGAAGTTATTAAACCTACTGTGGACGGTTTGGTAAAAGAGAAAATAGACTACAAAGGATTTATTTTTATTGGTCTTATCAAAGTTGGAGATGAACCTAAAGTTATAGAATATAATGTAAGAATGGGTGATCCTGAAACAGAAGCAGTTTTGCCAAGAGTAAAAACAGACCTTGTTAGTTTGTTTAAACATGTTGCAAATCAAACCTTAAATGAAGTAAGCTTAGAAATTGACCCAAGAAGTGCTACTACGGTAATGACTGTTTCCGGAGGATATCCAGAAGCTTATGAAAAAGGAAAGGAAATTACTGGAATCTCTTCAATTTCAGATTCTATTGTTTTTCAAGCAGGAACAAAGTTAGAAGGTGATAAGGTAGTTACGAGTGGAGGTAGAGTAATAGCGGTGACTTCTTTTGATAATGATTTCAGAGAAGCATTAAAGAAATCCTATGAAAGTGTAGAAAAACTACATTTTGATAAAATGTATTACAGAAAAGATCTTGGATTTGATCTGTAATTATAAAAATTAAAAGCACAAAAAAGCGTATAATTTACTTTTAAATTATACGCTTTTTTTATTATTTATTTCTTCTAAGAAGAGCGTTGTAAAATTTCTTAGTTTAAGAAAGAATGAGCTTTAGGATCTCTATTTTCTTCATCATTATCATTAAACTTTTTCAATTCTTTCATCCAGTAGAAAAAAGCAACAAATCCAATTAACATAAACAACCAATTCATAATATTAGCAGCTGTCCAGCTCTCAAGTTCTAATGCTCTTAGATAATCTAAAGGAGCAAATAACACGTTTACGAAAAGGGATTCAATAACTTCAAAAAAATCTTTCATAACTTGCAGTATAATTTATTATAAAAAGTAAAAAGAATTACTCCAAAAACTTTTTATAAATTAGTTTCATTATTGTTTAATGACAACAATTGTCTATTATTCCGCAAAAATATAAAAAATAGTAGTGTTATCAAGTTTTTTTAGTAAATCAAAGCCTATAAATTTTGCTATAATAGCATTATATATGGCGACTCTTTATACCATTGCACATTATAAGAGTGGTTTTATCTTAAAAAGCGCTTATATTTTTGAGTTTTTAATTGGTTTAGTGGTATATGTTGTTTCAATGTTAGTTCTTAACCTGATTACTCAAAAAAATGATCTGACCCAGAAAAGTACACATACTGTGTTATTATTTTCTTTTTTGACAACGCTGATTCCTAGCTCTTTAGAATCTGTTGATGTTTTGCTGTCCAATCTTTTTATTCTTATTGCATTAAGAAGTATACTAGATTTAAAAATTGAAAAAAACATAAAATCAAAGGTTTTTAATGCTTCTTTATGTATTAGTATTGCTTCATTGATCTATTTTTGGAGTATAGGCTTTATGATATTAGTTTTTGTAGGAGTTTTTTTATTCGAATCTAAAGATTACAGAAATTGGATAATACCTTTTATTGGATTTGCAACTATTTATTTGTTTATGAACTGTTATCAATTGGCAATAAATGATACTTTCTTTTCGATAACAGAATATATAGCCCCAGTATCATTTTCTTTTGATGATTACTTAAATAACAAACAATTGTTTACAGTAGGAACAATAATGATATGTACTGTATTTTTCTTTTCAATATATTTATTTAAATTCAAAAGAAATTCTGCTAAAATAAAACCAATATTAAATCTCATAATTGGTCAATTATTAATTGCCATAGCTTTTGTATGTATTGTACCCAATAAGAATACGGCAGAGCTTTATTTTATAGCAAGTCCATTAGCAATTATTGGTACAACTTACTTAGAACTTGAATATAATGAACTAGTAAAAGAAGTTAATATTTGGGTCTTTTTATTGCTTCCTTTTATGATACTACTATTTTGATTACACCTGATATAGAAATTATCGAATCAGAACTTCAGCATAGATTGAAATATAAATACGTTTGGTTTCGTAAACAAAATAATCTGTGGGATTCTTATAGTAATTACATATATACTACATTAGAATGGGAAAAATTAATACCTAAGATTGCTAAAAATGTTCAAAAATATAAACTAGATAAAGAAGAATATTTTTATTACACCATCAATCGATGGTATAACTATTGGAGCGCATTTGCCATAGAAAAAATATTCACGAATATAGATGGCGTTATACCCGCTAAAAACCCAAGAGATAAAAAAGTAGATTTTTTCCTTTTAGGAGAAAGTTTTGATCATAAAACCAGTGTTTACCCTAAAGGATTTAAAAAGGCTCTGCAATACGCACAACAACATCCTATAGAACTTTTGCAATGGCTATATCAAAACCAAAGTCAGCAAGGTCGAAGACATTTTGAAAATAGGATGTTTTTAATGGTTTACTCTAACGATGGAGAACATTGGAAATTAAAAGCAGAAATTAGTTGGCTAGAAACTATTATCTCAACTTATGTTATTACATTTGACGATTCAAAATTATACCGATTACAATTGCAACCAAATAAAACAACTATTGCAGGTTTGATTTGGGCTATTAAATAGCATAGTTTTGGTAATCAAATACTTTTTTTCTTAAAAAAAAGAGTAAAATTAATTGGGCAAAGGAATACATTAATGAATTACATAGGTTCAAAATATAAACTTTCTGAATTTATCAGAACTGCTGTACATGGAGTTGCAGGAGATCATTTAGGAGATAAAACCTTTTGTGATCTTTTTGCAGGAACAGGTATTGTAGGTAGAACATTTAAAACCTCTGTAAAAAAAGTAATTGCCAATGATCTTGAGTTTTACAGTTATATTCTAAACAAAAATTATATTGGAAATCATGTTGATCTTAAAGCTGCTGAATATATTAAGGAGTTAAATGATTTAAAGGGAAAGAAAGGGTTTATATATAATAATTATTGTCTTGGTGGAGGTTCAGAAAGGCAATATTTTAGTGATGAGAACGGATTAAAGATTGATGCTGCAAGAAATAGAATTGAAAACTTAAAAAAATCAGGAGAAGTATCTGAAAATATATATTATTTTCTTCTTGCTTCATTACTAGAAAGTGCCGATAAAGTGGCTAATACAGCTTCGGTATATGGAGCGTATCTTAAAAAACTGAAGAAAACTGCTCAAAAAGAACTACAAATAATACCTGCAGAATTTGAAGTAACGGCCAATACTCATGAAGTATTTAATGAAGACAGTAATCAGCTAATTAAAAAGATAGAAGGAGATATTCTATACTTAGACCCACCCTATAATGCTAGACAATACGGAGCGAACTATCATATGCTAAATACTATTGCAAAATATGATACCTTTGTACCTGCTGGAAAAACTGGTTTACGCCCCTATGACCGCTCAGATTATTGCAAAAAGAATGAAGTCGCTGAGGTTTTTGAAGAGCTGATCAAAAACGCTAAGTTTAAATACATTTTTTTGAGCTATAATAATGAGGGGTTAATGCCAGAAAAAGAAATACGTAAGATTCTTGAATCTTATGGGAAATATGATTTGGTTACTACCGCATATCAAAGATTTAAAGCTGATAAAACTGAAAATCGAAATCATAAAGCAACAGCAACAACAGAATATTTACACATCTTAGAAAAACAATAAATTTATGTTCACTGATAAAGCAAATAAAATTTTTAAAGAAGTCATAGACAAGTATCACGTGATTGATAGCGTGGATCAAGAGTTTTCTAACCCTTATGATAGTAAATCTAAAGCAATAGAACATTTGTTATATCGTAAATGTTGGATTGATACTGTGCAGTGGCATTATGAAGATATTATTCGTGATCCAGAAATAGATCCTGTGGCAGCTTTAAAATTAAAAAGACAAATAGATGCATCAAACCAGGATCGTACAGATATGGTAGAATATATTGATAGCTATTTTTTAGAAGAATATAAAGATATAGATCCTAAGGCAGATGCTACAATTAATACAGAGAGCCCAGCTTGGGGAGTAGACAGATTATCTATCTTGGCACTAAAAGTGTACCATATGCGAGAAGAAACGGTTAGAGAAGGAGCTACAGATACGCATAAAGCATCTTGTCAGAAAAAATTAAATGTCTTATTAGAACAACAAGTAGATTTATCTACAGCTATAGATACACTACTAGGAGATATTCAAAGCGGTGATAAGTACATGAAAGTCTATAAACAGATGAAAATGTATAATGACGACGAGTTAAATCCCGTATTACGTGGAGAAAAATAGTTTTTGAGTGTTGGAGTGGGTGTGCTGTCGACAAATTTGTTGCATTCGCCTCCTGATCCCTCAGGATGTGGGATTACTGATCGTCTGGTAGATGGGTTCACTTCTATCCCTAATACAAAAAGTAAAATGATGGAGGATTCTGTGTTTTGACAAAAAAAACAATATTAGAAAATAACAAAACCCTCAATGAGGGTGAAACGAACGTTCTGGTAATACGCCTTTCAGCCATGGGTGATGTGGCAATGACGATTCCTGTTCTCAGAATCTTTAGAGCTACGTATCCCAATATAAAACTTACGGTGCTTACTCGTGAGTTTTTTAAACCCATGTTTTCAGGGATTGATAATTTAGAAGTATTCCCGGCAGAAGTTAATGGTAGGCATAAAGGAATTTTAGGACTTACCAAATTATCAAAAGAGCTTAGGCAACTTGGTATATCCAAAGTTGCAGATTTACATAATGTTCTAAGATCTAATATACTTAAAACATTATTTTCTTTTAATAAAATAAAAGTAGTTCAAATCGATAAAGGCAGGGCAGAGAAAAAGGCCCTGACCAAATCAGAAAATAAGGTTTTTGAGCAACTTAAAACAACGCATCAGCGTTATGCAGATGTTTTTGAAGCATTAGGATATCCTATCGATTTGAAGAGCCATAAATTTCCTGAAAAACAATCATTAACTCCAGATATTATAAAACTAACCCAAAATTCGAAAAAGAAATGGTTGGGAATAGCTCCTTTTGCACAATATGAAAGCAAAACGTATCCATTAGAATTAATGGTAGAAGTAATTGAGCAATTAGATAAAGAGGATAAATATGAGATTTTTCTTTTTGGAGGTGGTAAAAGAGAGAAAGATATTCTTAATAATATAGAGAGTAAATATAAAAATACTACTAACGTGGTAGGCAAGTTATCTTTTACAGATGAGCTAAAATTAATAGGCAATTTGGACGGTATGTTGTCTATGGATAGTGGTAATACACACTTAGCGGCAATGTATGGAGTGCCAACAATTACTTTATGGGGTGTGACCCACCCTTTTGCTGGTTTTATGCCTTTTGGACAGCCAAAAGAAAATGCTATTCTACCTAATTTGGCAAAGTATGATCAGATTCCAACATCCATTTACGGTAATAAATTTCCAGAGGGATATGAAAAGGTAATGTACTCAATCAAACCTCAAACTGTAATCGAAGCAATCAATAAATTATAGTAAATTATTTAGTATTGAGGATATAGGATAATACTACCTAGACATCATCAAAATCAACTTTCACTTTTGATGAGGTTGGATGAGCTTGACAAGCTAAGACTAGTCCTTCGGCAATTTCACTATCAGTTAGAATACTGTTTTTTTCCATAACAGCTGTACCTTCCGCAATTTTACAAATACAAGAGCTACACACTCCTCCTTGACAAGAATAAGGCGCATCGATATCTTCTTCTAAAGCAGCATCGAGAATGGTTTTCTTCTGATCCATAACAAAGTCAAACTCTTCATCATCTACAATAATTGTGATAGATGTTTTTCCTTCGAGATTAGCATCAATTTCAACCTCTTGAGTACTACTAGTAAATAGTTCGAAATGAATGTTACTTTCTTTTATGCTGTTTTCCAGAAGTGTAGTTTTTACATCATTGATCATTTCTTCCGGACCACAAAGATAAAAATCAGTAAAAGAGGTGTCTTTGAATTTGTTTTTTATGATATAGTTGACCGTAGATTTTTCAATTCTTCCAAAACGTGCTCCATCCACCTGGCTTCTACTGTAAAATGATTCTATAAAAAGTCTATCCGGATAATTTGCCTGAAGCTCAGATAATTCATTTAAAAATATAGTTTCTTCGGGAGTTTGGTTTCCGTAAACCAAAACAAAACTACTATTAGCTTCTTCCTTTAAAACCGCTTTAATCATTCCCATAATTGGCGTAATACCACTTCCTGCTGCAAATGCTCCATAAGTATTTCTGGCAGTATTGTCTGTTCTTAAAACAAAATTTCCTTCAGGAGGGTGTACTTCAAGAACATCACCAGTTTTTAATTCATTATTTGCGATTACAGAAAAGGTTCCATCTTCAACCTCTTTTACAGCAACTTTTAATATTCCACTTCCTGGAGCACTACAAATCGAATAAGCTCTTCGAATTTCTTTTCCTTTAACCTGTGTTTTTATGGTAATATACTGTCCGGCAGTAAAAGTATAAACACTTTTTAGTGCAGTAGGTACTTCAAATTCTATAGAAACTGCTTTTGATGTTTCTCTAATAATATTCTTAATCGTAAGACTTTGAAAATCAGCCATTTTTGTATTTTAATAAAACCCTAATGCGAAAATTAATCCATAGAATAAAAAATTCGATTAGGTTGTTGAATGAACCCTGATACCGTATCTAGGGTCTTAAAATTTCTGCAAAAATAGTAAATGCCTAAAGAGCAGCTATATTTTAAGAGAAAATTATTATTTTATCAGTTTGTATTTATTGTTTTTTATAAGGTTATATAGAATCTCCAACATCTCTTTTGATAGATATAAATTTAGTTGCTATAACTCATTTCATAAAGAATTGCTAGAATCTTTTTGTAACAAAATCGAGATTTTGATTACTAAGTATTATAGGAAGTTGTATCTACTTCTTTAAAACACGACCAAGATTATGTTTAAGCACTTTATCAATTTACAATGGAAATCTTTCTGGCGATCTGCCTCAATGGCTTCAGGTCTTTTTATGAAGATCTTTATGGGGTTTTGGGCCGTATGGTTTATTATCATGATGGCTTCTGGAGGTGTAGGAGCCTTTGTTTTTATTAAAAAAGAATTATGCCTGGATCCTTTAGAAGTGGTAAATAGATTTTTGATCTATTGGGTAGTTGTGGATTTAGTATTTAGATATGCATTACAAAAAATGCCAGTAATTAATATAAAACCACTGTTATTATTGCCTTTTAATAAAAAGAAGATTGTCTCTTTTGCTTTTGGTAAAACAGTGTTTTCCTTTTTCAATATTATTCACGCGTTTTTCTTTATTCCATTTTCGGTATTATTGGTAGCAGAAGGAAATCATCCGTTTTTAGATGTACTGCTATGGAATGTAGGTTTGATATTACTAGTTTATAGTAATAACTTTCTAAATATTCTCCTTAACAAAAAAGATAACCTGATATTTCTCGTAGGAGGGATTGTCGCAATTTTTGGAGGACTTCAGTACTTAGAATATTTTGATATCACACAATATACGGCTCCTTTTTTCAAAGGCTTTTATGATTCGGGTCTTATTTTGCTAATACCTGTGGCTGTATTACTTATTTTAATAATTATTTCTTTCAGATCATTTGTTAGAGATTTATATCTGGATGCAGGACTAGCTTCTAAGGCTAAGGATGTTAAAACAGAAAACCTGGAGTGGTTAGATCGCTTCGGAAAAACAGCAACTTTTCTTAAAAACGATATTAAACTGATCAAACGAAACAAAAGAGCACGATCTACAGTGATATTAAGTGTTGTGTTCTTGTTTTATGGATTGTTGTTTTTTACAGGTTGGGTTGAAGCATATGATGGACCTGTATGGCGAATCTTTGCAGCTATTTTTGTGACAGGAGGTTTTTTGTTGAGCTTCGGACAATTTGTGCCTAGCTGGGATAGTTCATATTACCCGCTTATGATGAGTCAAAATATTAAATACAAAGAATATTTATCTTCAAAATGGTGGCTGATGGTTATTGCTACATTAGTGTCTACCGTTTTGGCTTCTGGATATTTATATTTTGGATGGGAAGTGTACCTGGCCATAATTGTAGGAGCAATCTATAACATAGGAGTAAATTCTCACGTGGTTCTGTGGGCTGGTGCATATGTAAAAACCCCCATTGACCTTACGAGTAATAAAAAGGCATTTGGAGATAAACAAGCCTTTAATACTAAAACATTATTATTATCATTACCCAAGATGGTTTTGCCATTAATATTATACGCAATAGGTCATTATGCTTATAGTCCATATGCAGGATATGCATTGGTAACAATTGCGGGGATTGCAGGTTTTGCATTTAAGGATAAAGTTTTTGATAAAATTGAAAGCATTTACAGAACAGAAAAGTATAAGACCATTTGGGCATATAAACAAAAAAAGTAAAAAGATGATTACAGTACAAAATCTTACAAAAACATATACAGGAAACACCGTTCTTAATATAGAACAACTCGAAATTCATAAAGGAAATAGTTTTGGACTTGTAGGGAATAACGGTGCAGGAAAAACAACTTTGTTTAGTGCTATACTAGACCTGATCCAACCTACAACCGGACATATCCAAAATAAAGGAATTAAGGTAAATGAGAGCGAGGAATGGAAAGCAATTACTTCTGCTTTTATTGATGAAACCTTTCTAATAGGATACCTTACTGCAGAAGAATACTTCTATTTTATAGGAGAATTAAGAGGGCAAAACAAAGCTGATGTAGATGCATTGCTTTCGCAGTTTGAAGATTTCTTTCATGGCGAGATTCTAGGTCAGAAAAAATACCTTAGAGACCTTTCTAAAGGAAACCAGAAAAAAGCTGGAATTGTGGCAGCATTAATAGGTAAACCAGAAGTAATTGTTCTGGATGAGCCTTTTGCAAATCTGGATCCTACTACCCAAATTCGATTAAAAAAAATTATCAAGGATTTATCTTCGGATCCAGAAGTTACAGTTTTAGTTTCTAGTCATGATTTAATGCATGTTACAGAAGTATGTGAGAGAATAGTTGTTTTGGATAAAGGAGAAGTAGTAAAAGATTTAGAAACCTCAGAAGAAACATTAAAAGAGCTCGAAGAGCATTTCAATAAATAATATTAGACAAAAAAGTTTTGGGAACTTTATAAAAAGCATCACTATAATTTATAGTGATGTTTTTTTGCGAAAAGGATGTTTCTTAATAATATTAATCCTCAAGGGGAGAAAAAGTTGTTAATAATCCGATTTTTTAAGAAAGAAATGTATTTTTACAGCTCACAGATTGTTTTTGTAGACACATAATGTACTAAAACCATTGTTTTTAAGTTATCAGGTGTATAAATTATTAGAGGTTTGAACAGAAAATTATCACAAATTATCGTTGTCCTGCTTATCGCTCTTTTAGGGTTCAATTGTTCACGTAAAAAAGATACCTGGATGAGTCGTAACTGGCATGATGTTACGACCAAGAATAATACTTTGTATAACGGTAGAGTAGCGTATGACAAAGGGTTACAGGATATTGTTAATACATACAGAGATAATTTTTGGGAGTTGCTTCCTGTTGAGAGAATGATTGTAAGTGAGGATGTCCGACTTCCTAATGAGGTATTAAATCAGAATTTTGATAAAGCAGAAGAAAAAGCAGCAAAAGCTATTCAAAAGCATAGCATGCTTATCGATAATAGAGAGCGTAATCCTAAAATTGACGAAGCCTTTTTGTTATTGGGAAAAGCCAGATACTTTGAGCAGCGTTTTGTTCCGGCTTTAGAAGCGTTTAATTATATCCTATATAAATACCCTACAAGTAATACGATCAATCATGCTAAAGTATGGAGAGCCAAAGCCAATTTAAGACTCGACAATAACGAAAAAGCAATAGAAGATTTGATGAAGATGATCGAGGAAGAATACATGAAACCCGAAGATTATTCTGATGCAACGGCCATGTTAGCACAAGCATATATTAATCTGGAGCAAAGGGATTCTGCTATAACATATATTAATAAAGCTGCTGTACATACCAAGAATTTTGAACATAAAGGACGATATCTATATATCAAAGGACAGTTGTTAAATCAATTGGGATATAAAGACAGTGCCAATTATGCTTATGATCATGTAATTGATCTTAATAGAAGAACACCTAGACGATATCTAATGAATGCCTATATGGCAAAGGCTCGTAATTTTGATTACGATAGAGGTAACAAAGAAGAGTTTCTAGAATTACTTACCGATTTAGAAGAGAATCGTGAAAACAGACCTTTTTTAGATATTATTTATAATCAAAAAGCAGTTTATTTTAAAAATACAGATTCCATTGATCTTGCGATAGCGTATTATAATAAATCTCTACGTACTAAATCTGAAGACAAGTATCTTGAATCATTAAATTATATAACATTAGGTAATTTTAGTTTTGATGCTAAAGAATATGCAATAGCAGGAGCTTATTACGATAGTACATTAGAACGAATGGTTGTTGACTCAAAAAAATACCGTGTTCTTAAGAAAAAACGTGATAATCTGGATGATGTTATACTCTATGATGGTATAGCACGTGCTAATGATAGTATTCTTAATGCTGTAGCGATGTCTCCAGAAGAAAGGCTAGTGTATTATAGCGAATATACAGAAAAGTTAAAAGCAGAAGCTCTGGCAGCAGAAGAAGCTGCGGAGATTGCAAAAATAAAAGGTGAGTTGCCTAATGAGCAAAGGTTTAATCAACAAAATACGAGCATAAGTTCTCAGAACCCAAAAGGTCCAGCTACTACAGGTGTATTTTATTTTTATAACCCAACAACAGTTGCGTACGGTAAAACTGCATTCAAAAGAACATATGGTAATCGCGAATTACAAGATAATTGGAGAACTTCGAGTATTTCGAATCCTGCTGCTGTTTCAACTGATAAAGAAATATCTCAGGAAGAATATTCTATAGAAACCGACCCTACATTTGATCCGCAAACATATATTTCACAACTACCAACAGAACCAGAAGTTTTAGACAGTTTAAAAGTTGATCGCAATTTTGCATACTACCAACTAGGAGTTATTTATAAAGAAAAGTTTCAGGAATATGATTTGGCGGTTGATAAATTTGAAAATTTATTAAAAAGCGACCCAGAAGAACGCTTAATAATACCTTCAAAATATAATCTATACAAAATCTATTCTATTAAAGAAGAGATCGAAAAAGCTAATGGAGTAAAACAAGATATTATTAATAATCATGGGGAATCCAGGTATGCTAAAATTCTTCAAAACCCTGACGAAGAGCTGAGGAATGATCAAGATAGTCCTGAAGCCAGATATAATAAATTGTATAGAGATTTTCAAGCACAGAAATATGCTTCTGTAATTAAGGAAAGTGATGAATTGATTACCAAATTTGGGGGAGAAGAATTTGTTCCTAAATTCGAACTTCTTAAAGCTCAAGCGGTAGGACGTTATAAGGGGTTTGAGGCTTACAAAGAAGCATTAAATTATGTATCTCTTAATTATCCGCAAAGTGTAGAAGGTAAAAAAGCTCAATTGATATATCAAACATCAATCCCACAGATTCAGAATAGTGCTTTTTCAACAGAAACAGATCAAGAAAAAAATCATAAACTTATTTATGCATTTTCTACCTTGGGTGAGAACCAATCTACTGAGTTAAAAGAACGCATAGAGTTTATTGTTAAAGAGCTTAGGTACGATAAAATGAAAGTGTCCTTAGATGTTTATACAAAGGATCAGCAATTTGTGGTGATACATACTCGAAGAGATAAACTTGGAGCAGAAGGACTGGCTGAGTTATTATCCATAGGTAAAGTAGAAGATACCAGAGGAGTAGACTTATCCAAATGGAATAGAAAGAAGAAGTATTTTCCGAAGGTAGAAAGAGAATTCTTTACGATTACTTCACCAAATTATAGGATTGTACAAATCCATAAAAATCTACAAGAATATTTAAAACCAGAATCAGAATAATAATTTAATCCCCCCTAACATATGTTTTCAGATAATAAAAAAGGAAAAGATCAAGGCACAGCCGATTATTCCAGAAATCAAAACAAGATTTCAGAAGGAACCAAGATAGTTGGAGATATTGTCTCCGAAGGAGGTTTTAGAGTAGAAGGAACTATAGAAGGAACGTTTAAAACCACAGGTAAAGTAGTTGTTGGAAAATCAGGATTTATAAAAGGAACACTAGAATGTTCTGATGCAGATTTTGAAGGTAAGTTTTCAGGAACTCTTTTAATATCTGGAACCCTTTCTTTGAAACCTACAGCACATATCGAAGGAGAAGTTAGTGTAGGTAAACTAGCAGTAGAGCCAGGAGCAAACTTTAATGCATCTTGTTCTATGAAAGGAGGCGTAAAATCATTAGGTAAACAAGGTGAGCAAAAGCAACCACAAGGACAACCACAAGGGCAAGGGAAATCAGCTTAATAAATACATCGCTCTAACCGGAATAGCATTCCAGATGGGAGCGACTATTTTTTTATGTGCCTATGCTGGTAAAAAGTTAGATGCGTATTATGAGCTAGAGAAGAAATGGTTCACGATGGGTTTTGTGCTTTTTGGAGTGACAGCTTCAATATATTTAGTAATTAAACAATTAAATCGAATCAATAGATCCAAATGATTAGAGTTGATTTACTATATGTTTTTTCTTGAGTGATAGAAGTTATTTGTCAAGGCATAATTTGTTTTTCTAATCCTGAAGTTCAATAAAACGTATGCTTCAGAATTTATTTCAATTTTTATTTCTTTTTGGAATAGTTATAACGGCAAGTTATTTCGTGCATATAGGTATTATTAATGCCTTTTCTTTGCAACGAAATATGGATGTTATAAACCTATCGTATCTTTTTAATAGTGTCTTTACAATCCTATTTACTTCGGGGATTATTTTGGTGAGTAAGAGATTTAAAGACCAATTAGGTTTTATTTTTATGGGCGGTGGTCTTATAAAAATAGCTACTTTTATTATCGTGTCTAAGCTCAATGATTTAGAAATTGACAAAAATGTCTTTCTGGATTTCTTTATTGCTTACCTAATTTGTTTGATACTAGAAGTGTACTATGTTTCTAAAATCTTGAATTCAAATAAATACCTGTAAATCAATCAATTACATATATTAAAAGTTTCTTAAACTTATTTAGGCAAAATAGTTTAAGAATCTAACATAATTATGTACATTTGCACCGAAATTTAGGAACCGAAACTTTAGGTGTAATGCAAAAACGTACCATAGTTAAAATTTTATTGACTTTTACCCTGGTTTTTACCACTTCAAATCTGTTAGCTACAGAAACAAAGAAAGAAGGTAAAGGAGATTTAAAAACAGAGATAAAAGAATTTATCGATCATCACCTTCAAGACTCACATGATTTCACTTTGTTCTCTGATGAAGAAACAAAAAAGCATTATGGATTTCCGTTGCCGGTTATACTTTGGGATAATGGGTTGAAATTCTTTTCTTCTTCTAAATTTCATCATGGAGAAACAGTAGCAGAGCATAACGGTGATTACTATAAACTATATCACGGTAAAGTATACAAGACTGATGCAGAAGGAACTATTACTTATGACGAGGAGCATCATCCTACAAATGCAAAACCATTAGATTTTTCGATTACAAAAAATGTTGTAAGCATGTTGTTAATTGGCTTACTTATGTTTTTTATGTTTAGAGGTCTTGCAAAATCTTATAAAAAGAACAATGGTATTCCTACAGGCGCAGGTCGTTTCTTAGAACCATTAGTGTTGTTTGTAAGAGACGAGATAGCAATACCAAATATTGGAGAAAAGAAATACAAGAGGTATATGAGCTTTTTGTTAACTATCTTTTTCTTTGTTTGGTTTTTAAACCTTTTAGGGATGACTCCGCTAGGAGTTAATGTAACCGGAAACATAGCGGTAACCTTTGGATTAGCATTGCTTACTTTCTTAATTACAAACATAACAGCAAATAAAAATTACTGGGGTCACATTTTTTGGATGCCAGGTGTACCAACGTTTATGAAAATAGTTTTAGCTCCTATAGAATTATTAGGGGTATTTATTAAGCCGTTTTCATTAATGATTCGTTTGTATGCAAATATGACTGCCGGTCACGTAGTACTAATGAGTATTGTTGGAATGATGTTCTTATTTAAGAGCTGGATAGGTAGTCCTTTGTCATTTGGGTTAGCATTTGCACTATCAATATTAGAATTATTGGTAGCAGCATTACAGGCATATATATTTACGATGTTGTCAGCGCTATATTTTGGTATGGCTAATGAAGAGGCACATCACTAAACGATAATTGTTTAATTTTTTTAATTCTTTACTATGGAAGGTTTAAATTATGTAGGAGCAGGTTTGATTGTAATCGGTGCTGGATTAGGTATCGGTAGAATCGGTGGACAAGCGATGGAAGCTATCGCTCGCCAGCCAGAAGCTTCAGGAAAGATCCAAACTGCTATGCTTATCGCAGCAGCACTTATTGAAGGTATTGGATTTGCTGCATTATTCGCAGCGTAATGTATAAACAACAGCTATAACGGTTGGTTATAGCTGTTGTTTTAAATTTTAAAATTAGACAATAAAGAAAATAACATAATTACTGATGGATAAGTTAATAAATGATTTTTCGTTCGGCCTTTTTTTCTGGCAGATCTTACTTTTTGTAGGTTTAGTATTATTATTAAGAAAATTTGCTTGGAAACCTATTCTTGATGCGGTTAATAATCGTGAAGAGGGAATTAAAAATGCATTAGAATCAGCTGAAGCTGCAAAAAAAGAAATGCAAAACCTTCAGGCGGATAACGAACGTATCCTTAACGAGGCTCGTGCAGAACGTGACGGAATGCTTAAAGAAGCAAGACAGCTTAAAGAAAACATGATCTCTGATGCGAAGAATGAAGCTCAGGCAGAAGCAGATAAGATTGTTGCACAAGCACAAGCTACTATCGAGAGCGAAAAGAAAGCTGCATTAGCAGAACTTAAAAATCAGGTAGCTGGACTTTCTGTAGAGATCGCAGAAAAAGTAGTAAGAAAAGAATTAGCTAACAAAGACAAGCAATTAGAATTGGTTGAATCTATGTTGGGAGACGTTACTTTAAACTAATAAACACATGAGTAGAGCAGCAATACGTTATGCTAAGGCAGTCTTGAGTTTAGCCCAAGATAAAAAAGCCACTGAAGATGTTCAGAAAGATATGCAAAGTATTATCGCTACCACAAGCGATAGCGCCGAACTCAGAATGGTGTTAACAAGCCCTTTGATCAAAGGTGAAGTAAAGCTTGCTTCATTAAAAGAGATATTTAAAGGCGCTGGAGACATTACACATAAACTTTTTGACATATTAATTGCTAACAAGAGAGTAGATTTATTAGCAGGTGTAGCTAAACAATATATTATCTTACTTGATCAGCTTAACAATACTCAAGTAGCTACGGTAACCACAGCTATTCCTTTAGATAAAGCTTTAAGTACTAAGGTTCTTGCTAAAGTAAAAGAATTGACAGGAAATGAAGCTACTATAGAGAATGTTATTGACGAAAGTATCATTGGTGGATTTATTCTTAGAGTTGGAGATATGCAATATAACGCAAGTATTGCGCATAAACTTACAACGCTTAAAAGAGAATTAAGTAATTAATAACCAAGATAAAATGAGAACCTCGAAATTAATAGTATCTTTTTTGACTTTGTTGATTACTGTTTCTATTACAGCACAAAAAGTTAAAGTTAAGAAGAATGTTATTCTGATTGACAAAAAAGAAACACCTCTTAGAGTAGAGGTAAAAGAGGGGATATATAATTTCTTGGATTCAACTACTGGAGAAGTTTTTGTTACTGCAGATTACAATCTGAAAAAGATAGACGAAAACACTAAATTTGAATGGCTGGTTCTTAAAAATAAAGACAGCGAGCATGAAAATGAAGTGGATATGAAATATCTGTCTTTTACGCTTAATATGAAGAAAGCTATTGCAGAATTCTTAATGAAAGAGCAAGGATTCTTTGATGTGAGTGGAGCAGTAGATAATGATAAGATTAAAGAGTATTTTGGTGAGAAGAGAGAAAGAGCCAGTAAAGAGAAATACAAAAAATTAGTTACAGCAGCCAATGCAGCAGCAGAAGAGTATGCTTCCACTGCTGGTTTGGGTATTAATGTAGATTCAGAATTAAAAAGAATCTTTAGAGGTAGTATTCCATATACATCATCATCTGTGGATGATAGAATACGCAATGCTGATGAGATTGAAAATATGATCGGAGCTTATAGATTTGCAGATCCTAATACAATTGTAATTAGAGATTTGGATAATGTGAAGATAGGAACTGTAACACAAGATATAAGTGGAAAGGTAACAATCGTATCACAATTACTAACAAATCCTTTAACTTATAGTTCTAGATATAGATTCAAGGCGACCGATAAATACGCGACAAAAGAATTTATGATCGAAGCAGTAAGATACTTACATGCTAAAGACATACGATTAGGAAGAGATGCCAAAAAAATGGTAGCCCAAGCCAATCAAGAAATAAGAGCAGAAGCTCAAGAAAATTATGAAGAGGCGAAAGCAAATTCTTCTAACATTTATGATCAACTGGGATACGGTATAGATGATAAAGGACAAAGATTTGAAGGTAAAGTGACCATGCTTTTCGAGAAAATCAAGAATCCAAATGAAATGGGTGGTAACATTGCAACCATTGGAGGAGATAATGTCGGAAACAAAGTAAAGGTGATATACCTTAATGAAAAGGAAAAGAAGAAAATAAAAATGCTTGCAGCCAAAAAAGAAACACGTTTTTGTGTTTTTAGTGCAGATGGTTCAGAGACTTGTTATCAAGGTGTAAGAATTAAAAGCAACGGGATGTTAGCTTCTGGCGATGCAATAAGCATAGGAGGATCTGGAGCACAGTACTTGAAAGAAGTGCTTAAAAGTGGAAAAGTAACAATATATCAGGGGATACCAAGTAATAAATACTTTATCAAAACTGATAAACAGGAAAAAGCATTCAATTTTGAATTTGGAAGCCTGATAAAAGAAGAAAAGAAGATTGCCAAACTTAATGAGTATTTAGGTTGTAGCTATGGAGATGGCACATATGATGAGGCAAGTTTTCAAGATTTAGAGAATATAAAAGAACTTATTAATTTTTATAACAACTCTTGTAAGTAAACAAGAGAAATAATAATAGTTATGGCAGAAGTGAATCCTGCTGAAGTATCAGCAATATTAAAGCAACAATTATCTGGATTTGAGGCGTCAGCTTCTCTGGAAGAAGTGGGAACTGTATTACAGGTAGGTGATGGTATCGCCCGTGTATATGGATTGTCTAATGCTCAATATGGAGAATTAGTGCAGTTCGATTCCGGATTAGAAGGTATCGTATTGAACCTTGAAGAGGATAATGTTGGGGTAGTACTTTTAGGTTCTTCGACAGAAGTAAAAGAAGGTGCAACTGTAAAACGTACACAACGTATTGCATCTATTAACGTTGGAGAAGGAATCGTAGGACGTGTAGTAGATACATTAGGTAATCCTATTGATGGTAAAGGTGCAATCGAAGGTGAAACTTTCGAAATGCCATTAGAGCGTAAAGCTCCTGGTGTAGTTTTCCGTCAACCGGTAAATGAACCATTACAAACAGGGATTAAATCAATTGATGCAATGGTACCAATTGGTCGTGGACAACGTGAGTTGGTAATCGGTGACCGTCAGACAGGTAAAACTACTGTGTGTATTGATACGATCCTAAATCAGAAAGAATTTTACGATGCTGGAGAGCCAGTATACTGTATATATGTTGCTATTGGACAAAAAGCTTCTACAGTTGCAGGTATTGCAAAAGTATTAGAAGATAAAGGAGCTTTAGCGTATACTACAATCGTAGCGGCAAACGCTTCTGACCCTGCTCCAATGCAGGTATATGCTCCATTTGCAGGTGCTGCAATCGGTGAGTATTTCCGTGATACAGGTCGTCCTGCATTAATCATCTATGATGATTTATCAAAACAGGCGGTTGCATACCGTGAGGTATCATTATTATTGCGTCGCCCACCAGGTCGTGAAGCATATCCTGGAGATGTATTCTATCTTCACTCAAGATTATTAGAGCGTGCTGCAAAAGTGATTGCAGATGATAGTATTGCAAAAGATATGAATGACCTTCCTGATTCTTTAAAAGATAAAGTAAAAGGTGGTGGATCGTTAACAGCATTACCAATTATCGAAACTCAAGCAGGTGATGTATCTGCATATATCCCAACAAACGTAATTTCGATTACTGATGGTCAGATATTCTTAACATCAGATTTATTTAACTCTGGTGTGCGTCCGGCGATTAACGTGGGTATATCTGTATCTCGTGTAGGAGGATCTGCTCAGATCAAATCAATGAAGAAAGTAGCAGGTACATTAAAACTTGATCAGGCACAGTTCCGTGAACTAGAAGCTTTTGCTAAGTTCGGATCTGACCTTGATGCGGCTACATTAAATGTAATTGAAAAAGGTAAACGTAACGTTGAAATCCTTAAGCAAGCACAAAATGATCCATATACTGTAGAAGATCAAATCGCGATCATTTACGCAGGTTCTAAGAACCTATTAAAGGATGTGCCAGTAAACAAGGTAAAAGAATTTGAAAGTGACTTTATAGAGTATCTTAATGCTAAACACAGAGATACATTAGATACTTTAAAAGCAGGAAAGTTGACTGATGAAGTAACAGATGTGTTATTGTCAGCTTGTAAAGAGATTTCAGCAAAATATAAGGCTTAATTAATAATTCTGAATTTCAGAATTCATAATTATAAAACATGGCAAATTTAAAAGAATTACGTAGTAGGATTACCTCTGTATCTTCAACGATGCAAATCACCAGCGCCATGAAAATGGTGTCGGCAGCAAAGTTGAACAAGGCACAGATGGCAATTACTGCAATGCGTCCCTATGCAGATAAGCTTACTGAGTTATTACAAAGTTTAAGTGCTTCTCTAGAAGGAGATAGCGCAAGTGTATACTCAGAGCAACGTGAAGTAAATAAAGTTTTAGTAGTAGCTATCGCTTCTAACAGAGGTTTAGCTGGAGCTTTTAACTCTAATATAGTTAAAGGTGTTAGAGAGCTTTATGAGAACACATATGCAGGGAAACAAGTTGATTTTGTCACTATTGGTAAAAAAGTAAACGATATTGTTTCAAAAACGCATACAGTAGTTGCAAATAAAAGTGGAGTTTTTGATGACCTTACTTTTGCAAATGTTGCTGATATTGCTGAGGAATTAATGCAGTACTTTACCAATGGTTCTTATGACAGAATCGTAGTTGTATATAATAAGTTTAAAAATGCAGCTTCACAGATCGTTACAACAGAACAATTTCTGCCAATTGTGCCTGTAGAAAGCGAAAAAAATGTGAATTTGGACTATATTTTTGAACCATCGAAAGAAGAGATTGTAGAGCAATTAATTCCTAAGTCTTTAAAGACTCAATTATATAAAGCTATACGTGATTCATTTGCATCAGAACATGGTGCGCGTATGACAGCAATGCATAAAGCGACGGATAATGCAACAGAGCTTAGAGATGCGCTTAAATTGTCATATAACAAAGCAAGACAAGCTTCGATTACCAATGAGATCTTAGAGATCGTTGGAGGTGCAGAAGCATTGAATAACTAGTACATTAATCACTAGTAAAATATTGAAAAGTCCCTTTGGTCAAACCAAAGGGACTTTTTTTATGCTTTGTATGCTCCACATTCTAGAGGCGCATTCACATATTTATATTTTCTTGTTTCTAATCCTTTATCTATTACGACAACTGTGGCTTGGATCAAGAACCCTTTCACATTCAGGTATTAGAAACGTATTACCATTATCAAAAGCAGTTTGCATACAGTTATTAACTGCTTCACATACGTCTGATCCTCTGCTTCCATTAATAAATTTTAATGCTTCTTTTGGAATTTCAAATTGTTTAAGATTTTTTAAATAATTCATTTTTTAAATTTTATAAGTTTTATGATACGAAGTTGGAATAATTCAAATAATGTTTTCCTACCCTTTTAGGGCGGTTAACGTTTATTTAACAGTAAAAATCCCTGAATTTTTTGCCTTCATATTTTGTTTGGATGATCGTTTCTTTTTCTAACGAAACCTTAAAAGAAGTTTATTTATTTCTTCTTAATGTAGATTTTATAAACAATCCAACGGTTTTTAAGGCATTAAGTATTAGAGGTATTCTAAGAGTGCGGTTTTTTCAGATAATAGCAAAATCCTGAGAAATGATTTCTTGGTAAGAACAAATTCTGACCAATTCAGCACGAATTCTTTTCGATACACTGCACATGCTAATATATAAGAGAACCTGATAAGGTGCTACATTATCTTCGTCTCTTGATTTACTTTTTTAAACAAAAATATAGAGATATGAAGAGATCTACTTATTTAATTATCTTACTGGTTATGCTAAGAGGAATTTATGGTTATAGTCAATATACGTTTCAGGACTGTTTTGATACATATAACCAAGTGGATGCACCATTTATACAAGGAGATAAAGTTTCTTTGAATGGAATCAATTACGAAGCAAAGTTTTGGATAGATACACCACCTCCAGGAGAGGCTTGGAGTAATCAAGGAGCCTGCGGTGAGGCCTCTGCGGTAATTGGAGAACCATTTACAGAAAAAAGAAGAGTAATAGGGTATATGCCTACTTGGCAAGAAAGCTATGACTTTTCTACCTATGATCCTTCAAAAATTTCTCATGTTATAGTTTCTTTTTTAGATTTTAAGGCTGTAGATGTCGGGGATGTATTCGAGAATATGGATTATACAAGTAACGATTTTGTTTCTGAAATTAAGTTTTCTGAACAGTCTGTAAAAGATGTTGATTCCATATTGACACATAGTAGTACCAACTTATTAAATGTTTCTAGAGCTGTTGATACTAAAGTTATGGTAGCCATTGGCGGTGCAATTGATTATGGTTTTTTGTGGTTGATGAACCGCTATTATAATGATGATCAAAAGATAACAGAAATCGCACAATTAATGGTAGATTATGTAGAATCCAGAGGTTTGGATGGTATTGATTTGGATATGGAATGTTGGTGGACAGACAGTAATGTTAATAAAACTATAGAAGATGGAGGTAGAGTTAGAGGAAGTAATTTTGGAGATACTGATCAAGGTCCACATGTTGCAGGTATTGGAATCACTCGATTAGCAAGAAAAATTAGAGAACTAAAACCAGATATTTTATTATCTTCAGTTGTATTTGGAACAGCCTGGTATGGAAATAATTATGATGAAGATATGGCAGAATACCTGGATTGGATAGGGATATTTACCTATGATTTCACAGGCTCGTGGAATGAAACACCATTTGGTCCTCATGGAGCATTAAGAAAATTACCATTGAACACTTATACACATCAATCTGCGGATAATCCAATTTTTTCTGGTGAAGAAGTTTTGGAGTATTGGATGGGAATTGCAACTCCTGTCTGGAATCATGATGGTGGATTTAATATAGAAAGAAATAAATTATGTATCGGAGCACCTTTTTATGGATATGATTTCTCTACGAGAAAACCAAATGGAGGTAATGGATATGAATTTGAAAGATATGCGGATATAGTGGCAAAATACCCTAATGCTCCCACATCATATGATCCCAAATCTCCAGGTGCTTTTAATGGTAATATCGACCAAAATGGAGAAAATATATATTATGAAACTCCAGTAAGAATTCGTGAAAAAATGGAATTTGTCTATGATTATGGACATCAGGGAATCATAATTTGGGAATTAACTCAAGATTTAAACCCAAACCATCAAGATAGTTTATTGAGGCATATTGCAGATGAAAATGAAAAACAATGTATAGATGCAGGACTGGGATGTAATGTGCTATCTGTCGATTCAGTAGATGAGATAGATAAAGAAATAAAACTATTTTTTACAGATAATAAAATATACTATGATTTTACCTTTCCTATTGATGATATATCATACTTAGAAATTTTTGATTTAACAGGTAGAAAAATAGTGTCAAAAAAGATAACAGATAATAAAGGTGATTTTTCTTTTAATTCATCAAAAGGAATATATGTGGTCAGGATAACAGGATTATCTAAACTTATATACGTGTATTAATCTTATCAAAGAGATATTCAAACCAGAAAACCCTTTAATACATATTAAGGGGTTTTTTGTTGTTTATAAAAACAACTTTTCTTAGTAACATTTGGCGTAACATTAATAAAAAAATCTTCGAAATCAATAAACAGTTTAGAGTAGGTTTTATCCCATTTGTAATAATAAAAAGGTGTTATTTCCCTGAAAATCAATATGGGAACATTATTAAAAATACTATAAACACTGGAGATCCGATAGAATAGTATTATATAATAAGACTCTTTTTGATATAAAAAACGGGTATAAATACCCTGTTTTGTGGTTTGAGTAAATTATACATTTGAGAAGATTAACAATTAGGGGTGAAAACGGGTTACCTCATAGTACTGTTTAATAATAAAATAAGTAAACAGTATCGCTTCCCGAATTACTCCAAAAATTAATAACCAACTTTAATATCATGTCAAACACAACAATTTATGCCGTCGATTCCGGTTCAGGGAAATTAGTAATCAACACAATAGATAGTGATAAAATATCTGCAATGCCAAAAGGATTAAAAACCTTTGCCAATTTTAATCTAAATGATAAAAGCTATGTTGTAGGGTTTGATCCATCTGCAAAAAAAGCTTACACGTTCCAATCTCAAAACGAGAAAACAGGAGAGTTCTTAAACCAGGTTTCTAGTTGCGATATTTCCTTTGGGACAACCAATGTAGAGACATTCTATCTTGCAGGAAGACCTATGTTACTAACATATGATCCTTCTTCAGAATATGCTCAGTTTATTGAAATATCAGATACTTTAGAATTAATATCTATATATAGTGCCAAAATTGGAAAAGGATTATCTACAACAAAGCCTTTTGCCTATCGTTTTGGGATTTTCTTTGTGGCCTATGATATAGAAAATGGATCTGTAAACAAATATCAGTTATCCGTTCCGGCAAATCAGAAATTATACGCTACAAAAACGTGGTCAGACAAGTGGGCGCAGGGATGGACACGCTTTTCTTTCTTTCAGTTAGGAGGAGAAAACTTCTTTATTAAAACTAATATTAAGTATGATAAAGTAAATATAGATCACTTTATGGATGATCCAGATGAGAGCTCACATCCGGTTGCTAATATTCCTGCACCACCACAAATGCAGGGTTTACAGGATGTTGCTGCATTTACAAATAAGATTGGTAATGCATTTTTTGCAACCTATAGAGATAATGGTGAAGTAACTTTTAACAGCATACATGGCAATTGCTTAGGTTGGACTGATGAAGTTCAGGAAAAAGCAGCTGCAGGAGCCACGACTATCCTTCCGTTTACTGTAGGGACCGATAATTATGTGTTAGTATACTAAAAACATAGTATTCTATTTAGTATTTCTTTTTCCCCTTTTTAGGGTATTTAATCTTTTTTAAAACTTCGTTATGTCTAAACTTTTAACGTCATCAGTAGATGCATCCGTAGATTTACCAGATCTGCCTATTATCGATTGGAATAAGATTGGAGCTAGTGCTCCTGAACATCTATGGGTAGATTATCAAGGACCACAAGCCAAATTACCTGACGCAGATATTGTAGTAATCACCTGGACTGTTGCAGAATGGTCAGCATTAGATCATGTATTTGTAAATAGTGATACCACAAGAAACAGTAAGGCGTATAAATGGAGAGACGACTGGTTTTTATATAGTCGGAACGCACCATCTACTACAAATCCTTCAGAAAAAGAAGCATATGAGTATCTATGGGGATATTTTAGAATGGTAAAAATCACCAATAAAGATGGTGAAGATCTCAAAGTATTACTCTTTAAATCAGAATCCCATTTATCACATCCACCGTATATCACTGGATTGTCAGATATGGTCAAAAATATAATAGATGACTCTCAGCCCGATAAAGTTTATTCTATAGGTACAGCTGGAGGAGCACGTCTGGATGAATGCCTTGGTGATGTTGCTGTTACTAATATGGCCAAAATAGAATTGGATAAACCACAAAACAAAGGTGTGGATTATAATAATGAAACATTTTCGTGTAAAACGTGGTTTCCTAATACAGATCTATTACCGCAAACTCAGGACAGTTTATTTTTTACGATGACAGATGCGGTTTCTGATCAAGAACTACAAAATTTATTAGATCAGTTACAAGAAAAAACGCCAGATGCAAAAGATTTTACTCTTCAGGATTTGGTAAATAGACCAATTAACCCGAAAAACCTCGGGCAGTCAAGAGCTTTGCCTTTTAAAGATACGCCTTTATTAACTACCGATTTTTACTTTATCGCAGATGAAACCAATGCAACTCAATATTGTGTTTTAGAAATGGATGATGCGGTTATAGCGCATCAGGCAGGATTACAGGATACTGATTATGCTTTTGTACGTAATATTTCAGATCCTTTAGTTCCTACCAAAACTGCAGATGGAAGGACTATTCCAGAAGATGTAAGAACAGGCTGGTCTGGAATGATCTATCAGACTTTTGGTATTTACTCTAGTTTTAATGGAGCTCTAACAACCTGGGCAACCATAGCAGGATAATTAGTAACAAATAAAACAGGTATTATGGAAAAAACATACAACCCTAAAAGAAGTAATATAGAACAAATAGAAAATCCTTTAGAGATTGATTTGGTATATAATGTAAGATCATGTGGTACCTGTAAATTCTTTTGGCCAGATGATGTTTCGAAACAACCTTATGGGCCATTTCCAATATTTGATTTTAACTCTAATACGCCACAGGAAAATGATCCCACGGATGATCCGGTTGATTATGCTTGGTTAAAAGGAACAACCAGAGATCAGGGATTTCCTAATGGAGAAGTAATGGATGGTTGTCGTAAAGCACCTATAATGACAATTGGTATCAACCCAAACCTGACTGCTTTTGCACCAGGAATTCAAGGAACCAGTTGGGCATATCCAAGCTTCACGAGTGATAATAACACTGATGCGTGGACTAAATATGCTTACTATTACAGGTACCGATCTGTATATCAGGAGCATTTAGATATTAATCTTATTAAAGAATACCTTCTAAAAGAAGGAGAGATTATTGCGCAAAAAGCAGGTGTGGTAGTTAGTGCTATACGTACTAGCGCAGCACCTGATTTTTCAATAGAGGTTTTGTATGATGGAGATGAGAATAAAACCAAGATAGAACTTAATAGAGCTCTTGGAGAACCGAGATATGTTCTATTGTATGACCACTATGAGCCTAATAACCGATTCGAAAAAGGAGATATAATTGCGGCAAAACTAGATGTTCCGGCAGATAAAGAAGTCGAGGTCTATCAAAAACAAATTGGTTATTATGAACAATTTGTTCCTTCTCTGGATCAGTTTAATAAATTTCTTATAGAAAAAGGAAATACAGGAGCGAATCTTCATATTGGAGAAGACGTTTGCCAGATCGATATGGTTGCTTGTGCATCGCCACATTGGAACGAAGATTATCTAGGAAATCAGGAAAAAGAAATTGTCTCTAACTGCGTTAGTACCAATGCCTGGGCTATGAAACAATTGGTCCAAACAAAACCGGCAATCCTGTATTTAGTCGGTGAAGCCTCTTATAATATGTTCAGAGATGCTTTTGGTAATCTACTTAATAGAAAAACTAAGTTGCCAAAATATCCAGAAGATGGGGCTTTTACATTGTTTAAAGAAACCATCGATGATAATGATCCTACTTATTTTAAATTCAATACAGAAATAGATGGTGAATCGTATGATGTAGCGACTAGAATAATAGTAACACCTCATTTTTCGTACAATACCAATTTCCTTCCGCAATTTAGAATGTCAGAAGATAGTTGGGATACATTTAAAGAAAAGCACGTTTCTTGTGCAGATTTTCTTAAAACAGATAAAAGAATCACTTATGTGGCTCCCAAAAAAGAAGGCTATTTTATGGCATTTGAAATTACAGAAGATCTTGCTGGAGTATGGAAAGATTTATATGAGCAATATAAAAATGCTTTAGACGATTTGCAGTCCTATTATTATAATCCACATAAAGATATGGCTAGAGTGTTAGAAACGCTCTATAAAGAAGGAAAACTAGCCTATACTCAAAAAGGAAATGACGGTAAAGGATATTTAACCAGAACAGAAGGCTCTTGTCATTTTTGTGTAAATGATAAATGGTCTTTTCCATTGGGATGTCCTTATGATAAGATTTCAGAAAAACCACCAACTCCAGGGTTTTTACAAAAAGTAGCTAAAGAGATCGTTGCGGCTGGAAAGCCACAATATAAGACTACAGTATAAAGATTAACATAAAATAGATATTATGTCAAAGATACATTTGGTACCACCTGATGCGGTACGCGTATGGAGAGGTTTTAGATCTCCAAGTTTAAAAATTTCAGATTTTTTTGAACGATTATCCACTGTATTCGTTCCGGCCACTGTAGAAATGCAAACAAAAATAGGATTGGCTTCTTATATTCCTACTATTCCCGGAGGAGTAGAGAATAAACCGGATACAGTACCAGACGAAACAGCCATTTTATACTGGAATTCACAAGATACATATCACGATGGATTCAAAACCTTGGCAGTTCGTACTTATACGCTAACCCATGGATCTGTTTATACATCAGATAGTAGAGCAGATTTTCCAACTTTTTTTAAAGGTACTCTGCAAGAAAATGAACCTTGTTACCTGGTAGATCAACCTGCAGATTGGATGAACGGAAATGTTAATCATATCGTAGGAGGTAAACCCCCAGGAATGACCAGTACAGAGTTTGCAGAAAAAGTAGCATCTATTGTTTCTCAAATTCAGAAAGAAGGTAAAATTGATGGAGGAGTAGTTTGTGTTGGCCCGGATTACTTGGTGTATTGGGAATTAGGAGAAACATTATCCAGTGGATATGCAGAGTTACAAGCGTTAATTGATTGGAAACTATGTGTGAACCCAAAACCAACTTCATTACCAAAAGGATTATGGGAAGTATGGCCCGGAATGGATATCAAACCAGGTGATGGGTTCAATATGCAATTTAAAAGAAATGATCATGAATAGTAAACCTAAATATGAGCCAATAGCTCCGGATGCTGTTCATGTATGGAGAGGGTTTCAAACTCCAGAAAAAACATATGAAGAGTTCGTAGATTTTCTGGGATCTGTTTTTGTACCTGCCTGTTCATTACTACAACCCAATATAGGATTGCATGGATATGTACCGTCGCTCCCTAATCATGAAAATAAACCAGCTACGGTTCCTGACCAAACAGCTTTGATGTTTTGGGAATCTCCAGAAATATATAAGGCTGGATTTAGAACAGTTGCTGTTAGATCTTATACAAGTATGCATACGTTGGTATATAATACCGAAACCAGTAAATCAGGATTTCCGATTGCTTACGATGGCAAACTAGCGGTTGATCAGCCTTATTATTTGATTGATAAGAAATCAGATTGGATGTCGGGTACTGTACATCATTTGGTAGGATATAAAAAAGAAGATCAGAGCAATGAAGAGTTTTTAAACTTAATAAATGAATGGGCAAAGGATTATAGTTCACCTAATGCTGATGGGGCTTTATTATGCGTTGCTGAGGATTATGTAGTTTTTTGGGAGCATTTTCCAAGACAAGGGAGAAAACCCAGTTCAAAATTTCAAAAACTGGCTAACTCAGTAACCCCGTTTTTAGATGAAACGGCAAAAAACTTTGTATTACCAGCAGGACTATGGGATGCCTGGAAAGGTATTGATCTCATCAAAGAAAATTGCATAAACGTACAACTTGACCGACCCTAATATGGATACCTATAATTCACCACATCTTGCGCTCTGGAAATCTGCAGCAGTTTCGGCAATAGCTAAACAGCAAAATGGCAAGAATGCCAAAATAGATGAAGAGCATCCTTTATTAAAAGCTATAGATACATATAGCGAAGCAATGATCAAGAATGAACCGTTAACCGAACCCAAAAATCCAGAAGATTTGCAGGATGATGATCCACAGATTTTGGCATATTTAACGGCTTTAAATCATCAGTTGGCACATGCCAAAATATCTGAAGATAAAGATTTAGAAGATCAGATTAATGAGCAACGTGGGCGATTTAGATATGGTAATCCTTTATGGGAAGAGCAACAAATAGAATACTTTCGTTATTACTGGAACTATCCTTTTCACAAAGGACAATCACCGTTATATCGTTCCTGGCAGGATAAGGAATTCGGGAATAACAACCTTAATTACGGAGTAATTGATTGGAAGATTCCTGCAGATGCAACTATCGCCCTCATTGGTGATATTGGTACAGGAACAGACATTGCAGCAGGGGTTTTAGCCTCTGCCTTATCATTCGATCCTGATGTGATCCTACATGTAGGGGATATTTATTATTCAGGAACACCATATGAATTCGAAACCAGGTTTATTGGGATGATTCGAGAGGTGATGAAAGCTCACGGAAAAAATGTACCTGTCTTTACAATTCCAGGAAATCATGAATATTTTACAGGAGGAATTGGATTTTATGACTGCATTGATACTGATATGCTAATCAATACCAAAGATCAAAAACAAGAAGCAAGTTACTTTTGTTTGAGAACCGAAGATGATTACTGGCAATTCCTGGCAATGGATACCAGTTTTTATGGACATTATATGGATGTGCCAGAAAAAGCACAAAAAGCAGCTTTAGAACTTTTGCATAATAATAAAGTTGATATTCCTAGTGATCCAACAAACCCACATTGGTCAGATGCTTTTAACCCGATATTTCATAGAGTTAGTAATCCGTATATCAAGGTAGAAGATACAACTCACAGAACCGGGATGATCCCGATACGAGATGACGAGCAGTTATGGCATAAAAACAAACTTGAAACTTTTGACGGAAGAACAATACTCTTGTCGCATCACCAGGTATATTCTGCAAAACAGCATATTGGAGTAGCTCAGACTCAAATAAAAGATTCAAATGGAATAAGCGTTCCAAATCCTAAAGATATGAACCGAGCCTGGATAAACACTGAGTTATGGAAGCAATTTGGAGCATTTATGCCAAAAGTTGCAGCCTGGTTTTGGGGCCATGAGCATAATCTAGGAATTTATAAAGATAACTACCGCCCTGATGGATGGGAAGATGCTTCAGGTAACCTTTCCACAATTCCGAAAGGAAGATGTGTTGGACACTCAGCTATTCCGGTTCAGGAAAAAGAAGCTCCTTATGAGCAGAAATACCCAGTTCCTTTAATAGCGGAGAATGCTAAACTAGACCTAACTAATGGGTGGTATGATAGAGGATATCAGATTCTAAAACTTCAAGGAAAAGATCAACCTATAAAAACGAGCTATTACCAGATTGCCGAAGCAGACCCTGAACCTTTACTCATTTTTGAAGAAGAAATACACTAATCAACAAGAAATTATAGTCTATGAAACGAGCATAACAATTAAGTTGATACCAATCAAAATGATAATTGGCAAATTCCATCTGACTTTTAAAGAAAATAAAATATAAATAGATGAAAACCGTAGCAGCACACTTAGAAATCACCCCCGAAAAAAGAGATCTGGAATGGATCAAAAGCATGCTTCAGATTGCGATTGAGCTGGAACATTCTACACTACCATTATACCTGTCTTCTATGTTTTCACATAAAGTACAGAACTATCCTTCTTACAACCTTTTTAGGAGTATTGTCATGGAAGAAATGGTTCATATGGCGATTGCCTGTAATATACTGGCAGCTATTGGAGGAACACCTAAAATCAAAAACCTAAACCCTGCTTTTCCAAGAAATGGTTTACCAGGTAATGCAGAACCAGATGTGGAGGCCGTGATAGCCAAATTTTCTAAGCTGCAGTTACAAAACTTTCTGAGGATTGAAATGCCAGGAATCTTACTTCCTGATCAATATAAAGATGAAAAATACCCAACCATTGCTAAGTTATATACTGCAATTGAAGATGCTATCAAAGCCAATGCCGATGAAGTGAGAGCTGCTATGAAAAAAGGAGGAACATCTAACCAGGTTGGAGATGATATAGGATTTACAACCATTACCTATGTCGAAGGAGAAGATCCGTTACTACAAATTTATGCAGGAATAGAAGAAATTATAGAGCAAGGAGAAGGAACGCCGTCTGGTAATTTGCATGCAGGACCTACTTCGCAAGGAGAAGCCTCTCATTATTGCAGGTTTGCAGAAATATTTTACGGCCATCAATATCAAGAACCTAATCCAAAAGTTCCACTAAATAAAGAAACAGTTGCAGCGTATTTTAAAGGATATTCGGTGGCATTCCCTGAAGTGGTCAATACCTTATTTGTTCCTTCAGATGGGTACGCAAAGATTTTAGAATTAGATCCTAAAGCAACAGATGTAAAAAAACACTTAATAGGGTTTGATACAGCATATACTAACATTATGGATGATCTCGAATTAATGTGGAATGGCCCACAAGATCAGTCCTGGCCCAATTTTGGAAAAGCCGTAGGGACTATGTCAGAGATGAGAGTGCTTTCTTGTTTTTATATTATGCAACTTCAGATTCCTGAGGATATTATCGATAAGCTAGAAACATTATATCCGGAAGAGTTCGAACTTATAAAAAAATATACGGATTTGGATCAACCAGTATTCTATGGTCCTAGATTCTTTAACCTTAATGTTCAAAAATAGACTTCTATGATACAAGTGTTAAATGAAGATGCAAAGAGTGTAGATTGGTGGTTTATTTATAAAACCCCAGAATATTCAGGATCCAAGGATAATCTGGGGTATGACTATTTATATTATGATGCTGATGGAAAAGAATTAGTACTTTCTGAGTATAAACTCAATGAAACCAAAGGAGCATTAAGCTATACTTTAGATAACATTTTCAAAAATAAAAGTAAAGAAACCGGTTATGTAGTATATAATGATGAGCATACTGATGAAGATCGTAATGATAACCGAAGGGGGCATTGTAAAGGAATTTTAGTATTTAATAAAGAAGAAGATCAAGCTGTTTTTATGCTGCATTCTACCCCTAGATTTCCAGCAAAGAACGAAACTACACTTCCAGAAAGAGAAAAGAAATACGGTCAGACTTTTATCTGCATCACTTTAAGTGGTTATGCAGAAATAAATAAGATAGCGAGTCAGATGTTAAATCAGCAAAACCCACAAGTTCTTGATGAAAGCTCTTATATGCCTGACTCTATTTCTAAAAATGATGCGATATATAAGCTTTTTAAAGGAGATTCTTTTGAGCAATCTAAACAGCCTGAAACTATTTGTATTACCTCAAAAGCGGGCAAAGAGTTTAAATTGATCGCAAAAAGTAAATCCTGGGGAGAGGATTTCTGGATAGACCTTGTAAGCCCCGAGTTAGACGAAGATTTGATTGTTGAATCCTGGAGGCGAGGTACTGTGCCACCTGCAGAAGATGCCACATCTTCAGAAGAAGATGAAGATGTAATTACTATCAAGTTTTATAAAAAAGATGCATATGATTTTGAATGGGAGTATACTAAAGATCATGCAAAATGGGCTACTAGTATTGCTAATAAAACCAGTAAGAAACAATGGGTGTGCGTAGCAGATCTTAATAGAATGGTATCTCAGGAAAAAAGAGGAGGAGGAACACTCTGCTTTGAAGAACAAAACTTATGGAAAGCTTTACAAAAAGCAGAAGAAAAATTACACGAACAAGGTAAAAAGTAGCTTATGGTTCGAAAATCACTTGTAAAAAGATTAGTAAATCAATATTCAATAGCTTTTGTTTGCGCACTAGCCTGGACTTTTGTCAATTTTATGATGGAAGAAACCAAGTCCTGGCATTACTATTTTAATATATTTGGTCCAACATTTTTCTTTTTCACTTGGTTTGTTGAACAGTATTTTAGAGTTTTTACTGAAGATTTACAACAAACATCTTTTACTAAAATAGAAAGAAATCTACATCGTATCACAAATAGGGTTGAGGACAGTAATAATAAGTTAGTTAAGACATTAGAGAATGAGAAAGTCTATTGCAGTGCCATATTAAGTCTACAAGGGAATAATAGTACAATAAGTATTGATTTTGATAAAACGGGAGAAGGTGCTATTGAAGATTTAGAAATTTCATTTTATGGCGATATTATTGAGCTCAAATCAAAAAATTGCATCTATAAAAATGATTCTGATTTATTAAATAGTGACCCTATTACTTTTTGTTATGGAGGGCAGGAGTCCAAAATTTTAATAGTCTACAGTTCTAAAAGAAATACATGGGTACAAAACATATTTCTTAAAATGGATGATACTGATGTTAAGATACATAGTGACCTAGAAATACACGGAAGAAAAAACGTGGATTATTATAGCATCTCGAATACAGAACATACTTTTTAAATTCCTGATTTAATAACTCAGATATTTGATTATCTTTAAAACCAAAGTAAATACTAATTATAATACCAATTTAATTTGTAGTATATGATTGGTATGAATCTTGCTTTTAATACTAATGAAGATAAGAATTCGTTATACCAATTCTTAAATGAAATTAGTAAGAGTTCTGTATAAAAACTATTTTAGAGATGATACGTATTAAATATATTATGGCCAGAATAGCAGTATTTGCCATAATTGTTGGTTTGACTCAATGTGCTACTAGTCAGAAAATTGATGAAGCCGCTCCGATTGAAATAAAAGGAGCTTACTTCCAGAATTGGGTAGCAGGAATCCAAGGAGGAGGTTCAGGTGTTTTAATATATATTCCTGTAGAGGAGAAATCTGATGTACAATTAGACTATGTCTATTTTAATAATAAAAAAATCAACCTGGAACGAAAACCTAACGAACCTGCATATGTGGGCCGATACACTAATCCTGGTGAAAAAAGAGACTTGGTCATGAGTGGTGACTCTAAAGAAGAGTTTACTAATGAGCCTCCGAAAATAGAAGAGAAGATACCATTTGAATTAAAAGAGAACGAATGTATTATTGCTTATACCAAAAGTGGTAAGACAGGATTTTTTAAACTTGATAAACTACCTGAAAAAGAATTACAGGCGTATCCCATGCAGCGAAAACAATAAAATTGTAATTTTATAGCCACAATCTATACGGCAGTTGGGAATATTTCAAAAACTATTTAAGCAAACTTTCATTTATGGATTAGCCACTGTGCTACCTCGTATGCTGTCTTTTCTATTGGTAGTAGTTCATACTGCCTATCTTGATGGCCCTGTATCGTATGGTAAAGTATCTATAATTTTTGTTTGGATTATTATTTTTAATGTATTGCTTGCATACGGAATGGAAACCTCTTTTTTTAGGTTTTTGAATCTGGATAAGCATAAAAATAATGTTACCAGCACCGCCTCAATTTCAATAATAACCACAACCACTATTTTTGTGGTTATAGCATTATTAGCTCAGGATGTAATATCAAATATATTAGGTCTTGAAAAAGAATATTTGATCTACGTGATCTTTATTCTGGCATTTGACGCATTAATGATCATTCCTTTTGCGGATCTGAGGGCAAAAGAAAGACCAATTAGATATTCTGTTATAAAAGTGTTTAATGTTGTTATTTATGCAGGGTTGAATGTCTTTTTCTTAATTTTTTTAGAGGATCTGGTAAAAGAGTTTGCGTGGCTGGAGCTGATATATAAAGATAATTTTGAGGTTCAGTATATTTTTATTGCTATGGCAATAGCAAGTGCTAGTACCTTGCTAATGGTTTCACCTTTTTATCTTAGGATAAAATACCAGTTCGATAAAGCACTCTGGAGAAAAATGATTGTGTATGGTACACCAATCTTAATATCAGGACTTGCGTTTGCTATTAATGAACATTTTGATAAGCAATTATTAGAGTGGATACTGGATGGAGATACAGGGTTATTTGCTTCAGGAGCATACTCTGCTTGTTATAAATTGGCTTTATTTATGACATTGTTTGCTACCGCTTTTAGAATGGGGATCGAGCCTTTCTTTTTTAGTCATGCCAAAGATAAAAATGCCCCAGAAACGTATGCAACAATAACTCTATACTTTGTGATTTTTGGTGCTTTTATCCTTTTGACAGTGACTACATTTTCACAATTTTTAAAAGAGTTTATGATCAGAAAACCTGAGTATTGGGAGGCAATGGCTGTAGTACCTTTGATTCTTGTCGCTAATTTTTGTCTTGGGATTTATCATAATCTGTCTGTGTGGTATAAGATCACGGATCGCACCAAGTTTGGTGCTTATATTTCAGTTGTAGGAGCATTGTTAACATTAACACTTAATCTAATATTAATACCAAAATATAGTTATATGGGATCGGCAGTAGCCACTTTAATTGCATATACTACAATGATGCTTTTATCCTGGTATTTTGGTAAAAAATATTATCCCATACCATATAATCTGAAGAAGATTGGGATGTATCTAAGTTTGTCAATAGGTTTTTCTATTTTATCATTTTATGTTTTTGATAGTAATTTGTTGATTTCTATCCCATTGTTACTAGTGTTTTTAGTAATTTTGTACGCCTCAGAAAAAAAGGAACTGAAACGAATTTTGAAAAGATAAGGGCATCTTTTACTGCTCAGACCTGTCTGAGATATCAAGAAGGATTTTCTTTTATTGAACAACAACATATAGTATGCAAATTAGAATTATTAACAGTTCTTCACATGAACTGCCACATTATGAGACCATTGCCTCTGCAGGAATGGATTTAAGAGCCAATATAACAGCGCCGATTACATTAAAACCTTTAGAAAGAACAATTGTTAAAACAGGATTGTTTATAGAATTACCTGTGGGATATGAAGCCCAAGTTCGCCCAAGAAGCGGGTTGGCTGCCAAAAAAGGAGTGACTGTGCTTAACGCGCCAGGTACTATAGATGCAGATTATAGAGGCGAGATAGGCGTGATTTTAGTAAACTTATCTAACGAAGATTTTACTATTCAAAATGGAGAAAGAGTTGCGCAATTAGTAATTGCAAAACATGAAAGAGCAGAATGGGTTGAGGTAACAGAATTATCAGAAACCTTAAGAGGTGAAGGAGGTTTTGGAAGTACCGGAGTTAAATAGCTTATCTTACTCCTTTCATATAAAGAAAACAAGAAGAAACAACAATCAAAAAAATAAAACCAGTTTAAGAAATGAAAATCATCGTACCTATGGCAGGAAGAGGTTCTAGATTAAGACCTCATACTTTAACCGTTCCTAAACCTTTAATTCCTGTTGCTGGAAGACCAATAGTACATCGTTTAGTATCTGATATTGCAAAAGTATTGGGAGAACCTATTGATGAAATCGCATTTATATTAGGAGATCCTGCATTTTTTGGAGATGATGTCGTGGAGAGTCTTACAGAACTCGCAGAAGGCTTAGGAGCAAAAGCATCTATTTATAGACAAGATGAACCTTTAGGTACAGGTCATGCAATTATGTGTGCAAAAGAATCCCTTTCTGGACCAGCTGTGATTGCATATGCAGATACACTAATTAGGGCGGATTTTAACCTGGATAAAGAAGCAGATTCTGTGATTTGGGTTAAACAAGTAGAAAGCCCTGAAGCCTATGGTGTTGTAGAATTAAATGAAAAAAGTGAGATTGTAGAGTTGGTAGAAAAACCAAAAGAATTTGTATCAGATCTAGCAGTTATTGGTATTTATTATTTCAAAGATGTTGGAGTTTTAAAAGACGAATTACAATATGTTCTGGATAATAACATTATTAATGGAGGAGAGTATCAGATTAATGATGGTATTAAAAGAATGATGGCAAACGGAAAAGTGTTTGTTACAGGGCAGGTAGATGAATGGATGGATTGCGGAAATAAAAATGTTACTGTTGAAACTAATACTAGGATGTTAGGGTTTTTAGAACAAGATGGAGAAGAATTAACAAGTAATTCTGTAGTTACAGAAAACGCAGAAATAATACCCCCTTGCTATATAGGAGAAGGAGTAGTACTTAAAAATACTACTGTCGGACCTAATGTTTCTATAGGTAATGGATGTACAATTGAAAATACAATTATTAAAAATAGCCTGATTCAGACCCAAACTATCATAAAAAATGCTAATTTAGACAATGCAATGATAGGAAATAATGCCATTTATGATGGAAATTATACTACAATAAGTATAGGAGATTATTCAGTTTTGGAATAATTTATGAGGTAAGCGTCTTATGATTAAATATTGGAAACATATTAGCTTTTTCTTACTGCTTTCAGGAGTAGGGACTTCAATGGCCTTTTCTCAAGAGATTGAGCCCAAACAAGAAATCAATATTGATGATCTCGGGAATGTTTCTGATAAATTTCAAGAATACTTTTTTGAAGCACTCAAACAAAAGGCTATAACGAATTATGATAAAGCAATTGAAGCTTTAGAAAAATGTATTGAAATCGATGCAACATTTAATTTCTTATATTTTGAATTAGGAAAAAACTACCTGAAACTCAAAGAACATCAGAAAGCCGAAGATAATTTCAAAAAGGTATTAAAAGAAACACCTAATAATAGATATGTTTTAGAACTGCTATTTGAAGTTTATTTTGCACAACGTAAATATTCAGAATCTGTTGAGGTTGTAGAAAAACTTGTAACGTTTAATCCTTTGTTCAAAGAACAATTAGCTAATTTATATTACCTCGAAAAGCGATATGATGAAGCTTTAACATTAGTTGATGAACTTCAGGAAGAATTTGGTAATGACGCTTATCGTGAGCAATTAAGAAAAAGAATTGCGGTAAAGATCACTAACCCTAATAGTCAGATTTCAAGGCTAGAGAAAAAAATTGAAGAAAACCCTAAGGAAGAGCAGAATTATCTTAACCTGATCTACCTGTATAGTCAGGATAATCAAAAAGATAAAGCATTTGAATTAGCGAAGCGTTTACTTAAGAAAAAACCAAAATCAGAACTAGTACATTTAGCATTATACAAGTTTTATCTGAACGATAATAAAACTGAAGATGCAATTAATTCTATGAAGATCGTTTTGACAAGTGATCAATTAGATACAGAAGCTAAATATAAAGTCGTAAATGATTTTTTAGTGTTTGTTAATGATCATCCTGAATACGAGCCTAAATTAATTGAAGTTGCCAATTTGTTTTCAAACGATCAAAGTAATGATAAAGTTTTTACAGAATTAGGTCATTATTATTACAAAAAAGATCAAAAAGAAATAGCCCTTAATTATTATGAAAGAGGTATAAAAAATAACACCAGCGATTTTACTTTACTAAAGAGGATATTGTTGTTGCAGTTAGATCTTAAAAGATATGAAAAGGCAAAATTAGGAAGTGAATTGGCGCTAGAGTTGTACCCTGCTCAACCTTTGTTTTACTTGGTTAATGGAGTGTCTCTGATCAATTTGGATGAAGCTGAGAATGCAATAGAGATTCTCTCTTCTGGAATAGATTATATAATCGATGATCTTAAAATGGAATCAGATTTTTATAAGCAAATCAGCCAGGCATATCTAAAACTTGAAAACACTACAAAAGCTTCAGAATATGAAAAAAAAGCGATTCAGCTTCAGAAAAAATCATAAGAGTTAATGAAGAAAGTATTTTATCTATTATGTTTTTCTCTGATTATTTTTAGTTCGTGTAAAAGTACTAAAGCAATAAGTACATCTAAGATCAAGAAGTTAAGTGCTGAAAAAATAATCACAAACCACTACAATCAATCTTTTAACTTTAATACGCTTAATGCTAGGATTAAAGTTAAATATGATGATGGTAAGCAGTCTTTTAGTCCCAACGTTACTTTGCGTATGAAAAAAGATAAAACAATATGGGTGAGTGCCAAAATTTTAGGAATTACCCTTGCAAAGGTTTTGATTACTCCAGAAAAGGTAAGCTATTACGAAAAAATAAATAACACCTATTTTGAAGGAGATTTTGAACTATTAAGTAACTGGCTAGGTACTGACTTGGATTATAACAAGGTTCAGCAAATGTTATTAGGTCAGGCACTTTTTAATCTTCGTGATGATAAGTATAAATCATCTATAGTAAATCAAAACTATCAGCTTCAGCCTAAAAAAGAATTAGAACTGTTTGAGAAACTTTTTTTAATAAACCCAGGTACTTTTAAAATAGCAACACAACGACTTAAACAACCTATAGAGAATAGGAATTTGGGTATAAATTACAGAAGTTATCAAAAAGTAGGAAATCAAGATTTTCCTAAAGAAATTCTTATAGAAGCATTACAAGAACAAAAAAGAACTACGATCAAAATAGAATATAGAACGGTAGATTATAATGCTAAGGTAAGTTTTCCGTTTAAGATACCATCAGGATACGAGGAAGTTACAATACAATGAGAATAGGACAAGTTATATTTTTGATAGGGTTGTTGTGTATAAGTACACCTTCTTTTTCTCAAAGCACCAAGCAGCAACAACTAGAAGAAGAGCGGCAGCGACTTAGGCAGGAGATTGAGCAAATGAAACAGTTGCGAGAAGATAACAAGCTTAAAGAAAGATCTGTATTGGATGAAGTAGAAACCATAAATTCTCAGATCAGTACTCGCAAGAATCTTATCAAAGTTACAAATCAGCAGGCAAATTTATTGACTCGGGAGATTAATGCTAATTTTAAAAAAATGGGAGCATATCGCGAGGAGTTAAAAACACTAAAAGAGGATTATGCTCGCATGATTGTAAAATCTTATAAAAGTAAATCTCAGCAAAGCAGAATTATGTTTTTGCTATCTTCTTCAGATTTTTCTCAAGCGTATAAGCGATTGCAATACATGAAACAATACAATGAGCATCGCAAAGAACAAGCAGATCGTATAGAAACCAGAACCAAAGAATTACAGGAAATAAACAAAGATTTATCTCAACAGAAAAAGAATAAGCAAGCACTGGTTGATGAAAATCGTGAAACGCAGAAAAGACTTCAGGAAGAAAAAAAGGAACAGCAGGTTCTGATGGCTACTATCCGAAAGAAATCAGGAACGTATACAAAGCAGATAAAACAGAAAGAACAACAAGCTAGTGCCATTGATAAAGCAATAGAAAAATTGATAAGAGAGGCTATTGCTAAAGCAAATAAAAAAGCAGGTAATAAAGTAAGTAAAAAAGGTTCTGCTACAACATTTGCATTAACTCCAGAAGAGACCAAACTTGCTGCTGGCTTTACTTCTAATAAAGGAAAACTTCCTTGGCCTGTTGGAACCGGAAGGTTGACTAAAAAATTTGGTAGACAACCGCATCCGACATTACCCAATATCCAAATTAATAGTAGTGGAGTAGAGATTGAAACTCGAGCAGGAGAGAAGGCAAGGGCCATTTTTGAAGGTGAGGTTATAGCGATACAGAAGTTAAGAGGAGCAAGTCGATTAGTACAGATTAGACACGGTAATTATATTACTACATATTATAATATCGAGAAGATAACTGTAAAAGAGGGTCAAAAGGTATCTACCAAACAAGCGATAGGAGAGGTTCGTACCAATCCCACAAATGGTAGAGCTATTATGAAGTTTTTGATCTATCAGAATGCAAAAAGATTAAATCCTCAAACCTGGATTTACAGGATGTAGTTGTTATTTTATGATGAGGTTTGAGAAAAATAAAATAGAATTAGAAAACAAAGGGTATTCTGTTTTAAATCAATTGTATACTGTATCAGAAATACAAGAGATTCTGCAAATAATTAAGAATTCTGAAAAATCTGGTAATTCGTTCCTAAAGACCAAAGATTTATTTGCTATACGACAACTTTTAAATGTTATACCTGATTTAAAACAGGTTCTATTTAATAGTAAATTAATTGATCTTGTCAATGGGTTATTTGATACGGAATGTTTTTTAACAAAAGCAATATATTTTGACAAACCAAAAGAATCAAATTGGTTTGTGTCTTATCATCAAGATTTAAGTATATCAGTTAATCGTAAGGTGGAAGTTGAAAATTATATTAATTGGACATATAAAAAAAATCAATTTGGAGTCCAACCTCCAACAGAAGTACTTGATAATATTATAACTATTAGAATTCATCTGGATACTACAAATGCTGATAATGGAGCTCTTAGGGTGATACCTAAGTCACATCAGAAAGGAATTTGTAGAGTTGATAGTATTGACTGGGAAAATAAAGAAGAACAGATATGTCAAGTGAATAAAGGTGGAGTGATGTTGATGAAACCATTAACATTGCACGCTTCTAATAGAACGACAAATCAGAAGCAAAGAAGAGTAATTCATTTAGAGTTTTGTAACAAAGAATTGGCAGAACCTATTGAATGGCTTGAAAGAATAAAGTTGAGAGATTATACAGGATAAATTATATCTAATATTTATTAGAAAATGGACATTATCATTATTTCATTTGTAGCGTTTTTAGTTTCGATACTTACCTTTTTTTCAGGTTTTGGATTGGGGACTATTTTGACTCCAGTAATGATGATTTTCTTTCCTGTAGAGATCGCTATTGCGCTTACTGGATTGGTTCATTTTTTCAATAATGTCTTTAAATTGTTTTTAGTAGGTAAAAATGCTAATAAAACAGTGTTAATAAGATTCGGGATTCCTGCTGTTATTGCTGCAATGATTGGGGCTTGGGTTTTATTAAATATTCCAGATACCAAACCGCTTTATATCTATGAAATGTTTGGTAAAACCTTTGAGGTGTACCCTGTCAAGTTTGTTATTTCTATTTTGCTGATCATTTTTGCTTGTATGGATTTATTACCATATTTCAATAAACTACAATTTGGTAAAGAAAAACTACCTATTGGTGGTGCGTTGAGTGGTTTTTTTGGAGGGTTATCGGGTAATCAAGGTGCACTGCGTACTGCGTTTTTGATCAAAGCAGGTCTTTCAAAAGAAGCATTTATTGGTACTGCAGTGATTGTTTCAACATTTGTTGACTTTACACGATTGAGTGTGTATGCTACCCGATTTACAAAATCTGGGTTAGGAGATAATCTGGCTTTAATTATTTGTGCTACTCTTTCTGCTATTGCAGGAGCTTATATAGGTAATATTTTGCTAAAAAAAGTTACACTACATTTTCTACAAGTTGTAGTTGCGATTATGTTAATATTGATTTCTATTGCGTTGGGTGCCGGGTGGATATAATGCCAAATAAATTATACAAACAATGCTTTTAATTCTGTAGCATCATCAGGTTTCATTTTACCGGCAAGAACAAGACTCAGTTGTTTACGGCGCAAAGCAGCATCATAACGTTGATGTTCCTGCTCAGTTTCTGGCTTAATTGGTGGAACAGCTACTGGAGCTCCTCGATCATCAACAGCTACAAAAGTGTAAATAGCTTCGTTAGCTTTAGTTTTATCACCACTCTGACGATCTTCTATCCAAACATCTATAACAACCTCCATAGACGATTTAAATGCACGAGAAACCGTTGCTTCGACTGTTACAACACTTCCTAAAGGAATTGCTTTGCTAAATGCTACGTGATTTACAGAAGCCGTTACAACAATTCTTCTGGAATGTCTGCCCGCAGCGATTCCTGCAGCGCGGTCCATACGAGCTAATAACTCTCCTCCAAAAAGATTATTCAAAGGATTAGTTTCTCCTGGTAAAACAAGGTCAGTAAGAATAGTACACGATTCTGAAGGATATCTGGCTTCCATGAACATTTAAATTTTTGGCAAAGATAATCAGGTATAAGGAACTTATACCATACTACAGAATAAAAGTGTTTTAATCAAAATTTGTGATATTGAAAAATTCACTGATTTTTATGCTTTGAATAGAAAAGATATCAGAAAATCTGAAGGAATAATTCTAAAAATGAATGATTATGCCTTTTTCTTTATGAGAAAAATTTTGCTGATTATTGTTATTTAATCAATAACCAAGCTCTGTGATTTTGCTCTTTTTTAATGATTTGTAGTGCTTCTGTAGCTTCAAGACGATTGTCATAGCTTTCATATACTACTTGGTGTAGACCATATTTATTAACACCAATACGACGAGCATTAAAACCTCTTGCTTTTAATTTTTGCACTTTCTTATCCGCATTAGCAGATACTCTAAAAGCGCCGGCAACAATATGATATGAACCTGATGTGGTTGAAGAAGGTAAAGAAGTGTTTTCGTCCTCATTTGGAGTTTCTTCTTCTTTTATAATGTTTAGGTTAATTGCAGGTAACGGATTAGAAATCTCAAAGGTGGCTTGTTGAATTTTATTTTCGATCTCACCATTAGCTTCAACTAATAAATTGTTATTGTAGCTTACATTTTGATCACTAATATGTTTAAGACCAAAGAACCCTCCAACTCCAATAATAATTGCAGCGGCGGCGGCATATTTAAGATAAGGTCTTTCGCTTCGACTTTCAGGAGTGAACGTAATAGGAGTAACTTCTTCAAGTGCTTCTACTTCTTCTTTATATACCTCTCGTTTTACTTCTCTCTGAATTGCTGGAGCAACAAAGGAGCCTAAACCAAAAGCCTCTGTTAAGTAATTTACTTCTTGAGAAGGTTCAAACTGCAGTGTGTTTTCTACTGAAGTAAAAAACGATCCAATTTTTTCTAATTCTACTCGCTTTCCCTGTGCCATTTTTTGATTCAGAGATAAAACATAACGCTGAATTTTTGCAACGGCATCAGTGTAAGAAATATTTTCTGCAGAAGCGATGTAATTAGCCAATAACCCATCATTATTTTGTAATTGACTATTAAAAGAAATCATCTTTTGAGGAGGGTAGAATGCTTGAGTACTTTCATTGATAGTTGCAGGTTGACGCCTTGTAAGAAAAGCACCAAAACCTGGAATGATTACACATTCATATCTATATAATAATTCACTAATGTATGTAGCTGTTGTATTCATTGCCCCCTTCTAAAAAATCGTTCTTTACGTCAATCCTATATAGAAACAGATTGACAAAACTGATGGTTAAATTGTAATAATCCAAAGGTAAAAAAAATAGGAGTTCGATATAAGTAAAGACCTTGAATTTATTAACAGTTTTGTTTTTTTTTGTTACTTGTACTGACTTATAATATATTACATGGTTACTGACAAACTAATTGCCCTGTTAACTCTTAAAAAAGCCCCTAATTTAGGAGATAGTTCTATTAAAAAAATGATACGTGAAGTAGGTTCTGCCGAAGAAGTATTAAAAGAAAAACCTTCAAGTTTGCTTAAAATTGATGGTATTGGAAGTGTAAAAATTAAAGAACTCCATCGTTTGGATCATCGTAAAGCTGCAGAAGATGAACTACGTTTTATAGAGGAAAATACTATTAATTATCATATATATGACGAATCTGATTATCCAGAGAAATTAAAACATTGTATTGATGGTCCTGTAGTGCTTTTTAGTTCGGGTAATATTGATATAAACAGAAAAAAAATAGTGAGTATTGTTGGTACTCGTCAAGTCACAAGTTACGGGGTTCAGTTTTGTGAGGAATTGATAGAGGTTTTATCTCCTCTGGATCCTGTAATCGTTTCAGGATTTGCATATGGAGTAGATATTACAGCGCACAAGGCAGCGATGAAGCATAATTTACAAACGATTGGATGTCTGGCACACGGACTTAATCAAATCTATCCCAAAGTGCATAAAAAGTATGTGTCTCAGGTTGAGGAAAACGGTGGTTTTTTTACAGATTTTTGGAGTACAGATACTTTTGATCGCAAAAACTTTTTAGGTCGTAATCGTATTATAGCTGGACTTAGCGAAGCAACGATTGTTATTGAAAGTGCTGATAAAGGAGGTTCTCTGGTTACGGCAGAAATTGCAAATTCTTATAATCGTGATGTTTTTGCAGTTCCTGGAAGAGCACATGACCCTTTTAGCAAAGGATGTAATACACTTATAAAAACACAACGTGCACATATGCTTACTAATGCTGCAGACCTTCTCTATATGCTCAATTGGGAACTAGAAGAAAAAGAACAACCTGTGGTGCAAAAAAAGCTTTTTGTTGAGCTGGATGATGAAGAAAAGAAGATCTATGGATTTCTTAACGAAAATGGTAAAGAGCTTCTGGATGTTATTTCACTTCAATGTCAGATCCCAACTTATAAAGTAGCTTCTGTATTATTAAATATGGAACTCAAAGGAGTTATTAAACCTTTACCGGGTAAGTTATTTGAGATCATATAACAATTTACTTAGAGTTTTTCATTTTCATTAAAAACTCTCCCATCTTTTGATGTACGATATTGAGCGCTTTTAAAGGGCGAACCATTACTTTAATATCAATTAATTTTCCTTCATCATTAAAGGTTAGCATATCTACTCCCTCTACAGAGATACCATCAATCTCAGTAGCAAATTCAAGAATTGTATGTTGATTATTACTTATTTCACGAACATATTTAAAATGCTTGTTGGCAATAATATTACCAGCTGCAATTAGATACATACTCACAATTTGCTTTCCTTTTTGAGGAGTCCAAACTACTGGAGAATGTAATACTGCATCCTCTGCAATAAAGTCATCAAGTCTTGAGAAATCTCTATTTTCTACAAATTGATGCCATAATGTTAATCCTTCAGTTTGATTCATGGTTTATTTGGTTAAAGGTTTACAGAAACTGTTGCTTAAGCAATATAAGTAAAATAGGGTAAGCATTTAGAACAAAACTCGGTAGTAACTACAGATTCATAATTTAAACACTTCATTAAATTTTGACATTTTTGTAGTGTTATTTAATAACGTTGCTGCAAATCTTCAACCGTAGAATCTTTTTTACGGATTCCATCACCTGTTTTTGATAATCAGGATTAATTTTCATTTCGGCTAGAATAGAAGTCATGGTTTTTTCTTCATCTTGAGGCATTAGGATCATGTCACAACCGGCTTTTGAGGCCAATAATGGAGCGTTGTCAAGAATGGTAACGGCTTTCATAATATTTAAAGCATCAGAAATTATAATGCCTTCAAAGCACATTCCGTCTTTTAATAAATCTGTGATAATCCTACGTGAACAGCTGGATGGTAAGCCATTTGTACCAAACGTTTCATTATTTTGAACTGTAATATGTGCTATCATAATAGATAAAACACCATCTTCAATTATAGGAATATAGTTCTCAACTTCCTGCAGGGGACCATCGATATATACACTTTGTTTATGAGTATCACCCTTTACCAATCCATGACCAGGAAAATGTTTTGCCGTGGCAATAATCCCTCCTTGTTGTGTGTGCTTAATAAATCGATTGGCCAAGTTGATCACAGAATCTTTATTGCTTCCATAGCTACGAGATTTAATAGCTTCATTATTAGGGCTAATATCCAAAACAGGTGCATAGTTGTGATGTACGCCAATTTGTTTAAGTTCTTGATTGATAATTTGCACAATCGAATCAGATTGAACTTCAGTTTTAATGTCGATTGTTTTACCTACGTTTTGAGCTCCTTTTATTCGTCCGCTCAATAAACTGGGTTCCGCATCCATACTAAATAACAAAGGCAATGTTTTATTCTTATTAGAAATTGTATTTAGAGCAGAAATTGTTTCAGTATGTTGTTTTTTGCTGCCTTTTAAGAAAACGACTCCGCCAATCATATCATTTTCTACTAATTTTTTAACCGTAGCTTCAGGTTTGCCTAACTCACCAGTACAGCTGATAATCATTTGAGCCACCTTTTGTTGTGTAGATAATGAATTAAAGATAGAATCTACCTTTACATCCAATTGAGGGTTGTCTTTATAAAAATCATCTAATGTATATTGATTTACATTGTTGGTTTGACCTTGTATAGTTGTCAAAAAAGAGAATAACAAGGAAGTGAGTAGTATCGATGAAAAGTGTCTCATAGTATAGGGTAAAGCAATAACGTTTTAAATAGTTTTATGTTTCGTTATAAACGAAAATCAAATTGAAATATGGTAAATACGACGGTATTATAGATAGAATGTACTTAACTCTTAACAGGTACATTTTCTAGTTGCCCCCATTCACTCCAGGAACCATCATAAATACTTGTTTTTTGATATCCAGAAATTTCTGCTGCCATCATAATAATACAAGCTGTGATACCAGATCCACAAGTAAAGATGAGGTTTTTATTTTCGATATTAAAATTTTTAAAAACTTTGTTTAGCTTCTCTTTTGGAAGCATTTTATTCTCTTCCAATACTTTGATATAATGTAAATTCTTAGATCCTGGAATATGTCCGCCTTTTAGATTAGCTCTAGGTTCGGGTTCAATAGCAACAAATCGACCATTAGATCGTGCGTCTATAATCATGGTATCCTCACTATTTATTTTACTTTGTACTTTTTCTGCATTTGAGACCAGGTGAGGTTGATATATCGCTTTGAAATTTCCTTTTTCATACGTTTTTTGATCATCTTGTATCGACACCTCAGGTAAATTTGCTTTTCTCCAGGCAGGTAATCCTCCATCTAGAACAGAAACATCATGATATCCCATTGTTTTAAACATCCACCATACTCTTGGGCTAGAGTATATGCCCAGAGTATCATAGATTACAATTTTGTGATGTCTATTAATTCCTAAATCTTGACAAGCTTGTTCAAATACTTCAGGAGAAGGAAGCATATTAGGGATATCAGTATTCTTATCAGAAAATACTCTTTTGATATCAAAAAATCGAGCACCTTTTATTTGTAGGTTTTGATCTTTAGAATCTTTGTTTGAAGTTACCTTTTTAATCGTTGCGTCCAGTATGATAAGGTCTGGATGATCTTGATGTTGAGATAACCAGTCAATTGATACCAGAGGTGTAGGCAATTGTAATGTATTCATAACTATTCTGCCTGAAATTTATCAAGTAATCTATTAGTTTGTTGATGTAACTTTTTCTTAAAAAACGAGGTTCCACCAAGTAATTTACCTTTCCATCCAATAGCTTGAGAAGCCCAACGATGAAGATTAAAATGATCTGTATGTTTGATTATTTTACCATCTTTAAATTCAAATTGAGCATCAATCTTATTGTGTACTGCTCTTCCGGTTTTACTAAAAGTATATTTGGCTTCCCAATGTACAGAGCCTTTCTGATTGTTTGCTTCAACATTGGTATATTCAATCTTCAAGTTTTGAGCATTCTTACATAGCATTTGCCACATCTTTTTTGCTCTTTCTCCGTGTAATTTTCCAAATCCCGGATCTTCAAAAACTACATCATCATGATAACATGATATCATAGTTTCGGCATCCTGATTATTAAATGCTGTGTAGAAGGTTTCTATTAATTCTTTCATAATTAATGATAAAAAAGAGAGTTCTGAAGATAAGAATTATTAGTCTAGTTTTTCAGCTAATTTCTTGAATACTTTTTTTGGATTTTTGTTTTCGTATAAAACATTGTGTACGGCATCAATAATTGGTGTTCGTGTACTTTTGGTAGCGTCTAGTTCATAAGCTGTTTTTGCTGCATAATACCCTTCTGCAACCATATTCATTTCCATTTGAGCACTTTTAACCGTATATCCTTTACCAATCATATTTCCAAACATCCTATTACGAGAAAAAGTTGAGTATCCTGTAACTAGTAAATCTCCCAGATAAGCAGAATTATTAATATTACGTTTCATCTTGTGTACTTTCTTAATAAATCGCTTCATTTCTCTGATAGCATTACTCATCAATACACTTTGAAAATTATCACCATATCCTAATCCGTGTGCTATTCCGGCAGCAACAGAGTATATGTTTTTTAATACCGCTGCATATTCTGTACCTATAATGTCATCACTTACTTTGCATTTGATGTATTCACTACTTAGGTTATTGGCAACTATTTTGGCTTTTTCCTGATCATTACTGGCAATTGTAAGATAAGAAAGTCTTTCTAGGGCAACTTCTTCTGCGTGACAAGGGCCTGTGATCACACCAATATTATCAAAAGGAATATTGTATTCATCATGAAAGTGCTCTCCCACAATCAGACCAGTCTCGGGAACTATACCTTTTATAGCCGAAAAAATTACTTTATTATCTAAAGAAGCAGATAATTTTTGCAACTCGGTATGCAGAAATGCTGAAGGTATAGCAAAAATTAGGTAATCACCGTATTCTACGGCTTCATTAATATCATTAGTAAGCTTGAGTTGTTTAATCTTAAACTCTACAGAACTTAAATAACTTGGATTATGTTGTTGTCTTTTTAAATGTTCGATAGCATATACGCTACGCATATACCAACCTACTTCTTTTTGGTTTTCGCATAACATTTTTACAATTGCGGTTGCCCAACTACCACCACCTATAACTGTAAATTTGGGATTCTTTTCCATGAATAAAAATTATGAGGTCAAAAATAAGGAAATTCACACTCAAAATAAACACCTGATTATCAGATTGGTAAAAATTTGGCACGTGTTTTGGTTTTTCATAAATGAATTTGAAAACACACAGCCTATGAAAACGCTAAAATTACTTTCGATTTTTATTTTGAGTTCTATTCTTTTTACTTCTTGTGTTGCAGAAGTAGTTATAGAAGAAGATATTTTTATTGATGAACCTACAATTACCTTAAATCAGTTACTTAATTCATATGAGATATGGTATGTTGATATTGAACGTACTCAAGGTAGTGGAGAAGTTCCTTTTCTTCAAAAAGCATTTACGGTTTCTTTTAAGAACGGAACGTTTTATGCAAATAATAACCTTGTCGGTATTGGGAGTAATGGAAATGGTTTTGGATTAGATGTAGGTTTTTATGACACGCATAGAATGGAGCTGGATATAAGCCATGATATTGATGGGTTTTATCGTTTTGTGGTAACACAACTGGGGAATAATGATATTAAATTATATGATAATGTTTCAAATACTAGTTATTATTTAACAGGATATCAAAGAAATACATTTGATTATGATAAGGTGTTTTATGATAATATTCATTATTTCTTACAAGAGTATGAAGCTTGGGAAAAGGTCTATACTAGTGAGTTTGGAGCGATAAATGAGTTTGATAATGAAAACTTTTTACAATTCAGATATCACGGATCAGGAGATAACTTTAGAAGTTCCCAAGATCCAAACGGTACTTCAATCTATGATATTTACTATGATTATATAGGACATTATGAGGTATTAGATATTGCAAATAATTTCTATAGGAAAACTTTAACACTTGATTACGAATATTTGGGCAATGAATTCTTTGAGTTAACCGTTATTAATGATAGCAAAATAGAATTATTTCACCCTACCTCTGGAACAATCTATGAATTTGTAGGAAGAGGATATATTCCGTTTAAGAATTCTAAAGATGGGAAACCATCTCAGAATGATAAAAAGAGAATCAAAAAAGCTGATTTTATGAAGCTTACCCAATAAGCCATAAGATCTGCACTAAACAATATTAAAACTTTTTGGTTGGTTATTTAGTTGGAAATCGCTCTACAAGAAGATCTTGTCTGGGCGATTTCTTTTTTTAGGTATCTTGCTTATAATGAAAAAAGAAGAAAACATTTTATATTTTACATTGATTCACATTTTGTTTCTACCTTCTTTGTATTCGTACTTGTTTTTTGAATTTCGGGGATGGGTTCTTTTCTTTTTTATTTTTTTGATGTTGAATCTTCCTTCTTTTTTGGCAATACTCGTTATATATTATTTAGAAAAGAAAAATGTACTTAAACTCTCTAATTATGCATCTATTCTTTTATCAACAGGAATATGTGGATTCTCTTTTTTTCTTTTTAAAATGTACAGTAGAGACCCCAGGAATATTTTTCCGATTTTAGAAGAACCATTTTTAATTTTCCTGTTATTATTTTTAGTATCTCATCTTGTTGCATTTTCTTTACTCTATATTGTTAGAAAAATAGCAATAAAATAATCCCGATTAATACTACAAAATAGAACCAAAAACACATAGTCAATTTAATCCTTCAAAATAGATTTTATTGTAGAATTGATTTTTTTGGAGAGCTTTTCTAGAAAAATCATTCAAAATCGATAATAGAACGTATCAAAATTTAATTTATCTTTAAAACACAGTATCTTTACCTTTTTAAAAAGCAATATAAATAATGGCAACAGCAATCGTAGATTTCGGAATTCAGGAAGCACTAAAACAATTAGGTGTTTCTGATCAAAATAAAGGAACTTCAACAGGAGTTAACTGGTTTTCTTCTGAAGATGAAATTTCTTCATATTCACCAGTAGATGGAGAGTTGATTGGTAAAGTAGGAACCACAACAAAGGCGGATTATGAAAAAGTCATTGGAACTGCAACAGAAGCCTTTAAAAGCTGGAGAAAAATGCCTGCTCCGCAACGAGGAGAAATTGTAAGGCAATTTGGAGAAGAACTTCGAAAATTAAAAGAACCACTTGGTAAATTGGTTTCTTATGAAATGGGTAAGTCATATCAAGAAGGCTTAGGAGAAGTACAGGAAATGATTGATATCTGTGATTTTGCAGTAGGATTATCTAGACAATTACATGGATTAACGATGCATTCTGAGCGTCCAGGTCATAGAATGTATGAGCAATACCATCCGCTTGGGATAGTTGGTATTATATCTGCATTTAATTTTCCAGTAGCTGTTTGGGCATGGAATACAGCATTAGCGTGGATTTGTGGAGATGTTTGTGTATGGAAACCAAGTGAGAAGACACCTTTATGTGGTATCGCTTGTCAAAATATCGTTACCAAAGTACTAAAGGATAATAATCTTCCTGAAGGAATCTCTTGTTTAATTAATGGAGATTACAAAGTAGGAGAGATGATGACAACAGATAAGAGAATCCCTTTAATTTCTGCAACAGGTTCTACCCGAATGGGTAAAATCGTTGGAGCAACTGTAGGACAGCGTTTAGGAAAATCACTTTTAGAACTAGGTGGTAATAATGCAATTATAGTTACACCAGATGCAGACATTAAAATGACAGTTATCGGCGCAGTATTTGGAGCGGTAGGAACGGCAGGTCAAAGATGTACATCAACACGTCGTTTGATTATCCACGATTCTATATATGATAAAGTAAAAAATGCGGTAGTAGATGCTTATGGGCAGTTAAGAATAGGTAATCCTTTAGATGAAAACAATCACGTTGGTCCACTTATCGATACAGATGCCGTAAAAGGATATCAAAATGCCTTGGCAAAAGTTGTAGAAGAAGGCGGAAATATTGTAGTAGAAGGTGGAGTTCTTTCTGGAGAAGGTTATGAAAGCGGATGTTATGTAAAACCAGCTATTGCAGAAGCAGATAATTCATTTGAAATTGTACAACATGAAACATTTGCACCAGTTCTTTATCTTTTAAAATATAGTGGAGATATAGAAAATGCAATAGAAGTTCAGAACGGAGTAGCACAAGGATTATCTTCTGCAATCATGACTAATAATCTGAGAGAAGCAGAGCGTTTTCTTTCTCATGCGGGTTCTGATTGTGGTATAGCCAATGTAAATATAGGAACCTCTGGTGCAGAGATTGGTGGAGCTTTTGGTGGAGAAAAAGAAACTGGAGGAGGTCGCGAGTCTGGATCTGATGCCTGGAAAGTATATATGCGTCGTCAAACAAATACGATAAATTATACAACAGAACTTCCTTTGGCTCAAGGGATTAAGTTTGATTTGTAATAATCGTTTCAAATAAAAATATTGTTAAAAGCATCCTGAAAATCTCAGGATGCTTTTTTATTAAAGATGTATTCTAATATACCAAACGCAACCATAAATCGTTATAAGCATCTACTAGATGAATAATTTTTTGATTTCGAACACTTAAAAAATTTATAAGTAAATGAAAAAAGTCATTTTAGTTTTATTGGTTCTTTGCACAGCTTGTAATCTTGATGATTCTACATCAGATCCTGTTCTTTGTACAGAAGACCTACGACCAGGATTAGAAATTACAGTAAAATCATTATCAGATACTTTTTCTATAGAGGGAGTAACCGTAGTTGCTACAGAAGGTCTTTATACCGAAACATTACAACACCTTGTTGACTCTCAAACATTTGTTGGAGCCTATGAAAGAACAGGAACATATAGAATAACAGTTACCAAACAAGGTTTTCAGGCGTATACTTCGGATCCAATAACCGTCCAGGCTGATGCGTGTCATGTAATTACTGAGACCAGAGAAGTAGAACTTCAACCAAACTAATGCATTGATTTTAAGATAATTGTATGTTTTTTTAACAAAAAAATTCATGATTTTGGGTTATTTTTGAGTAATTCACATAAACCAGCTTAAATCATGAAATTTTTACAACACTTCACTAAAAGAAGTGTTTGGGTTTATGCTATGCTTTTTATAGGATATGCATTAAATGCTCAAACACTAAAAACCGAGGCCGATACCAACATCAAACAAAAAGGTCATGCATTGTACAAACAATCCAAAATTTACGATAGTAAATACGGAGCTGTTGAGAAAAAACCCAAAGCCGTTGGCGATAATGCTTTGGAGAGGATGGAATACGAATATAACAGACTCAAAAATCCGTATACTGGAAAAATACCTTCAGAAATACGAGATCTTGAACTTCATTTTTCAAACAAGATTCGAGAAGGTAATGATTTAAAAAAATCTATCTCTTCGTCACCAACAAAAAACGGAAGAGTTTCCTATTGGCAAAACAGAGGCCCTTTTAATGTTGGAGGAAGAACTCGTGCACTTGCACTTGACATGACTAATGAAGATGTAATCTTTGCAGGAGGAGTTTCAGGAGGACTCTGGCGATCTTCAAATGGAGGACAAGACTGGAAAAAAGTGACCAATAGACGACAAGCTCCTAGTATTACAGCAATTGTTCAAGACCCACGACCAGGAAAACAAGGCACTTGGTATTATGGCACAGGAGAAAGATTTGGAAACTCAGCAGGTGCTGGAGGAGCTTTTTATGGAGGTACCGGAATTTATAAATCGAGGAACGGAGGAAGAACCTGGAAAGTATTAGAAGCTACTGAAGATGGGAGTATACAATTTGCCTCTCCGTTTGATGTGGTAAATTCAATGGTCATAGATCCAAGAAATGGAGATTTATATGTAGGAACACTAAATGGATTACATAGATCTCAGGATGGAGGAGATTCTTTTGAAGAAGTATTGGCAAGCGGTTTTTTAGGTACTGTAGAAGTTGCCGTTACATCTACCGGACAACTATACGCTACAATTCGTAGTTCTGCTATTTCTAATCCAGGTTTTTTTACTTCAAACGATGGTGTAACCTGGGCAAATATTACACCCGTTTTTTTACCTCCAACAATCGGAAGAACCGTGATGGGTGTTAATCCATCTAATGAGAATGAGGTATATTTCTTAGCTCAAAACTTAGGAGTTGGTGGCCCTGCATTTTTATTAAAATACGATGCTTCAATACCTGTTTTAGAGAATGCCTGGATTGATTTGAGTACTAATTTACCGATCACAATAGGAGGAGCTGTAGGAAACTTAAATCTTCAAGGAGGGTATAATATGGTTATTAAGGTACACCCTATTAACCCTAATATTGTATTTGCTGGGGGGACAAATCTTTACAGATCTACAGATGGATTTACTACTCCTGCAGTTCAGGAAAGTTGGATAGCCGGATATTCTCCTTTAAATAATGTTAGTTTGTATACAGATCAACATCCCGATCAACATGCTTTAATATTTTACCCATCTAATCCCAACAAAGCATTATCAGGTAATGATGGAGGTGTATTCGTAACCGAAGATATTACGGCCATTAACGGAGATGTCGAGCAAGTTGATTGGACATCACTTAATAATGGATATATTACAACACAACCATACACAGTTTCATTTGATCCAGAAGCCAATAGTGATGATCTTGTATCAGGGTTTCAAGATAATGGTACGTGGTTTACTTCCTCAACAAACCCTACTGAAGCTTGGGTAGAGGATTTTGGTGGTGATGGATCTTATAATGCTATTGCTGATGGAGGGAGAACACGATATGTTTCTTCTCAATTTGGAAATATATTTAGGTTTAATTTTGATGAAACCGGAGCATTTGTCTCCTTTGCTCGAGTTCGACCTGCAGGAGCAGCTGGTTTTTCATTTGTAAATCCTTTTATTCTAGATCGCAATAATGACAACATTATGTATCTACCTGTAGCTAATAGGATTTGGAGAAATAATGATTTGGATGAGATCCCTATATTTTCTAATGCCTCAGCAACCATCAACTGGATTGACTTACCAAATAGTGATACCCCTGCAGGAACAGGAATTACTGCACTGGATATTAGTAAATATCCAATTGCTAATAGATTGTATTATGGTACTAATGCAGGAGGAATTTATAGAATGGATAATGCTAATATCGATAATCAGGAAGTTACAGATATTGCTTCTGGAAAAGGATTACCTCCTGGGTTTGTAAATGATATTTCTGTAGATCCCTCAAATTCTGATCGGGTTATTGTTACTTTTTCTAATTATGGAATACCCAGTATCTTCTTGACGGATGATGGAGGAAATACGTGGATAAACATTAGTGGTAATTTAGAAGAAAACCCTGATGGTACCGGTAACGGCCCTTCAGTACGAAGTACCGCTTTTTTAGGAAGTAGTCAAGGGTTTTTGGGCTCTAGAGTACAAAGAGTTTTTGCTGCTACCAGTACCGGATTGTACTATGCAAATAGATTAGATGGTGAACGCACTAGATGGATTAAAGAATCCTTTGCAATAGGTAATGCAGTTACTGATGAAGTAAAAACACGTAAAGATGGATTTATTGCAGTAGCAGCACACGGAAATGGATTATACAGTGCTCGTTTTCCCATTTCTTTGAATCCTCTTCCAGAACCACAATTAACAGTAGCCTTTTTATTAGACGATCTTAATGTAGATGAAAATAGTGAAGATACGATTATAGATATTACAGGATTGTTTGTACAATCTCAAGGATTACCAATTGATATAGAAATTACCAATACAAATCCTGATCTAATAACTGCTGCATTGAGTGGTAATATTCTAACACTTTCTTATATGCCTGATAGTGTAGGAGAAGGAACTATTGGGCTTATTGCCACTTCAGGAAATGAACAAGTGGCAGAAGGATTTACCGTTACGGTTACAGAACCAGGGATTTATGATCAGGTAGATCCGGTAATAAGTTCATTACCTTCTCAGTTTTTTCCTGATTTTGGAGGATTGGCCCAGGCAGCTGATGATTTTACTATACCAGAAGGTAATTCCTGGAATATTGATCGTGTATTAGCATTTGGTGGAGTACGTAATGCTCCTTTATTTACCAGTGCAACTGTGGTAATATATTCAGATAATGGAGGAATTCCTGGTGATGAGGTGTATAACAGTGGAGAGATTATACCAATTTCTGAACCAACTGATTCAAATCTTAATTTATTGCTTCCAGAGATAATCACGTTAAAGAGTGGAAACTATTGGTTATCTATATATGCAAACTTAGCTTTTAATCCTGGAGCTAATCAGTGGTTTTGGTCTTCGCAAGAAGGAGGAATAGGCGCCGAACCTGTTTTTAAGGATGACTTAAATCTATTTGGAGTTGGTGCGACGGATTGGACACCTGCATCTACCGCTTTTACCAGACCATTACTGGATCAGGTATTTCAAATTTTTGGAGAAATTGAAGATGCAGGGATTAACCCAATTACTACAGAAGTTGCATCAAAAGAACCTCTGGCTACACTACAAACCAATTTTAATGCATTGGTTTGGCCTAATCCTTCTTCTGATCGGTTTGTATTTAATTTCAAAAACCTTGGAACGGATCAAAAAATTACTCTTAGTATATTTGATATTACGGGTAAATTGATTTATTCGAAACAGGAGCTAAATACTAATATTGATTTTGAATGGAATGCCTCAGATAGAGCTCCTGGGTTCTATTTGGTCAAGGCGATTGGTGCTAATACAAACAAAACTCTCAAAATTATTAAAAGATAAGTTTAAATATAGAAAAGGAACCTGTTTTTAGGCTCCTTTTCTTTTTATTAAAAATATGAATCGAATAATTTATCTCTGTTTATTAGTCGTATTTTTTTCTTGTAAATCAAATATGAGTATTGCACAAGAAAAAGAATCGGATAAGAGCGAAACTCCCAAGGTTGAAAAACCAAAATTTACAGACATTGGCAATACTGTGAATCCTAATACGATTGCACTAATAGGAACAATAAGAGATATTAGCAAAGATTCAAATATCTGTAATCAGCAATTTAGATTTAGTGCTAATATTATTGTCAAAAGGACAATTAATTCAGGTTCTTCGATCATAAATATGATATATCCAGAACAAGAGATAAAAATAGCCTTTACAGATGCTATAATTAAAGATTTTGACCTGCTAAACAGAAAATCAGATGCGCAAAGAGATTTTACTTTTACTCTTGAAGAACGCTTATGTTCTGACCTTAGTCAAACTGTCTATGTAACACTCAAAATTGAAAACTAACCTTTATTACCAATCACTACGATAATTACAATTACCAGGATGATAAAAAGTACCAAGAAAAATATTTTCCAAAAAGAATAAGGTCTTTTCCCAGATATTTTTCCGGTTTGGCCATTGATAAAGAAATTATATTTCTTTCCACTATACTGATAAGCACTTATATAAACCGGGAGCAAAATATGTTTAAAAGTTTCTTCTGATAATTTCATATCAATACTATGTACTCTTTGTGTATCTCCACCAATATCTCGCATAGCCCAGGTTGTGGCAATACGCTCTGCTTCTTTTGTTGATGATAGATGACCATCTTTAAGCGGAATAGTATATTTTTCGGTTACAAAACCAGCTAAATAACTAGTGTTAAATGGTTGAAGTTCATCGAGATTCCAATTAGATATTTTTGAAGGAATTGGATTCTTGCGTTGATGTGATGCTTTGATTAAGGTGTCGTCTACAAAACCATCTACATCGCCACTTGCTGGCGTCCATCGGGTTCTGCGTTCTTGTCGTGTTTTCTGAACAGTTTTACCATTTACTGTGGTTGTATAAGGGACGCTTACATAGTAATAATCTCCTCTCTGACCGGTGTAATAAGCATATAATTGTGCATCAAATGTCCAGTAAGGAAGATATAAACCTTTAGTGTTTTGTGGATCCAGAGCTGCTTTCTTCAGATTATTTGGTGCAAACCACAATCCTTTAACCCATTTAGTAAATATCTGATGTGATTTTTTCTGGTCAAATTGAAACGGAAGAACCGCTCCTGGTAAGATCCAATCTTCTTTATAGGCATCTTCTATAATCAAGGGCATTGTACAATATACACAATGCAATGATTTATAGTTTTCTTCGATATGTTGATTGGCACCGCAGTTTTTGCAATGTAGCATCATGATCTCTTCAGAATGAAATAATGATCCCATTTCTTCAAGATAAGGTTTAAGTTCTAGTTCTGTAAACCCATCAGGATCTTCGATGATGGTTTCTTTATGGCCACAATATTCACAAGTAACCTCTGTGGTACCAGGTTTATATTTTAATTCTGCACCGCAATTAACACAGGATTTTTTTTGTTCTGAAACTGCTTTTTTTTCTTCCTCTTTCTCCATATATAGATAATGTCATTCCCGTTTTTGATTATCACTTAAGATAAACTCCAACGGGAATCTCATTAAAATAACTTATAAATTTTTTTAATTACCTGGTAATGGTGGAGGAGTGTTTCCGCCTAAGAATGATTTTAACTCTTCTACATCTTTTAATGCGGTCCAGTTAGCCATTCCTTGTTTCCAAACCAAAGAATCTTTATTGATGGTTCTATTAGCAAACAAAGCTTTTAATTGATCAAAAGACACAGGTCCGGCTTGTTGTCCGTTTGCGGCATAAAAATACTGAACTTGCACCGGCATTGGAGGAGGAACATTTTGAGATACTTGTTGTGGTTGTATTTGCTGTTGTTGTCCACCAGTTGGATTCATCATACCACCCATTTGTTGAGCCAGTACAAAGCCCATTCCCATTCCCATTCCAGCACCGGCAGTACCTCCTTCATTGGTAGCTGCAGCTTCAATAGCTTTGGCAGTTTTGAACTTAGTTAATTTATCTAAATCTAGTTTATCGATTCGACTATATTCAAATATCTCTTTCTTCAATTCTTCGGGCATAGAAACATTTTCTATAAAGAACTTTTCAAGAGAGATTCCGACAGAATTAAATTCTGGTTGCATTACCTCCTTACACGTTTCTGATAATTCTGTGGTATTAGCAGCATATAGTTCTATAGGTAAATTAGCTTCGCCAATAGTATCTGTAAAACGTGTAGCAATTAAACTTTTTAGATGTTCATTGATTTCATAATTTGTGAAATTAGCATCTGTTCCTACTATATCAACGATAAATTTTCCTGCATCATTAATTTTAAATGCATAGGTTCCAAAAGCACGTATCTCTACTAATCCAAAACGATCATCGTTTAATGTGATAGGGTTTTTAGTTCCCCATTTTTCATCAGTAAATAAATGTGTGTTTACAAAATATACTTCTGCTTTAAAAGGACTATTGAAACCATATTTCCATCCTTTTAAGGTAGCTAGAATAGGTAAATTTTGTGTGTTTAAAGTATAGGTTCCGGGAGTAAAAACATCAGCCAATTTTCCTTCATTAATAAAAACAGCTGTTTGCCCTTCTCTAACAATAAGTTGAGCTCCGTTTTTGATTTCATTTTGATAACGTTCAAAACGATGAACAATCGTATCATCACTGTAATCTAACCATTCTACAATATCTATAAATTCGTGGCTAAGCTTTTTCTTTATTTCGTCAAAAATTCCCATTGGTTTCTATAATTATTAATTAGAGTTCTAAAGCTACAAAATACTGATCTTACTTTTAAATTATTTTTTTGTAAAAAAGAATAGTATTAAAAAAAGGATGAAAATCACAATTACACCGATAATTTGTTCAGAAAGTGTTTGTTTATGGATCTTAACATATAAAAATAAAGTTTCATAAATTCTTTACTTATAAATGGTTGAGAGAATTATTGGTTTTTTTATTTTGCACTATAAATTGAAGGTATGGGAATTATTCAGGTAAAAAATAAAATAGGTATTCCGAAATATAAGCAAATTGTTATCTCCATTGAAAAGGCAATTGAAGACGGTAAACTAAAAAAAGGAGATCGATTACCTTCTATAAATGGGATTTGTAAGGAATTTGGATTATCCAGAGATACAGTACTTACATCTTTTAATGAGCTAAAAAATAGAGATATTGTATATTCTGTTCCTGGAAAAGGATATTATATCAATAGTACTATCACCAATTATATCAAAAAGATCTTTTTATTATTTGATGAATTAAATGCATTTAAAGAAAAACTATATAATTCTTTGATAGAAAATTTGGGAGATAATATAAAAGTAGATATTTTTTTCCATCATTTTAACGAGGTGGTTTTCGAAAAAAATATTAAAGATAATATCGGGGACTATAGTGCCTATATAGTAATGCCGGCTAATTTAAAGAATACTAAACCTATTTTAGACTTGATTCCAGAAAATCAACTTTATATTTTAGATCAGAGTAATGAACAACTAAAGGATTTTTCTGCAATCTACCAGAATTTTAGTAAGGATATTTATTTGGCATTGAAAGAAGCTACCACATTATTAGAAAAATACAATAAGATTACATTGGTACATTCTATTAGCAAGCAACCTATAGGAATGAGAGAAGGATTTGATGCTTTTTGCGAAGAAATAAAAATTAAATATCAAACCATCGAACGTTTTGAGCTGGATTATAAAATATCGAAAAAGGAAGTTTATGTTGTTACTGATGATGCCGATATGATTCGAGTGATAAAAAAAGCCAAACAAGAAAGGTTAATAATAGGTGAAGATATAGGAATCATTTCTTATAATGATACGGATCTTAAGGAAGTGGTTTGTAATGGAATAACGACAATTTCTACAGATTTTGAGGAAATGGGAACAATTTTGGCAGATATGGTGTTGCATAATAAAACAGTGCAAATCGAGAATCGTAATAGTTTAATTGTCAGGAATTCGTTATAATTTATATAGAATATACAATATGATATTATGTAAAGAGGGCTTCACACTGAAGCCCTCTTTTTTGATTCAATTTAGATTAATGCTAACTATCTATTTGAATACTACAACTTTCTTATTAAATATTTGATCGTTTTGTTTTCCAACGATGAAATATATACCATTTGGCAAATGGCCTAGTGATAATCTGATCTTTTTATTATTTGGTATTGTGGTCGTTTGCATGATTTTCTGTCCCTGCAAAGTAATCACCGCTATATCCATTTCCTTATTGGTTGGAGAAATGATATTTAGTTCATTGCGAGTTGGAGTTGGATATATTACCGGGTTTAGAATATCTATTTCCTGTAAGGATAACGTATTTGAAACTGTAAGACTATAATCTTCGACTTCTCCAAAATAAGTATCATCACCACAAGGTGTTATTTTACTCTCTGCACCGTACCCTATTCTAACTCGTACTCTTAAAGTAGTATTTGTAGTGGCAGATTCAGGAACTGTTACGGTACTAGAATATGGACCTGCTCTATAAGCGTGTAATACTTTTTCTGTATCATTATCAAAAATCCCGTCATTGTTCCAATCTATCCAGGTTCCGACAGCATTATAAGTCCAATGTTCATTTGTAGTATTTACAGTAAGTGTAAATTGATCACCAGCAGAAAAAGTTTCAGAAATTCCAGTATAATCAGAATATGGATTGTGTGCAGAACTATTGTCAACATTTCCAAAAGTAACACGAGTAATATGTACTGTGGCGTCTTGATTAGATGCATCACAGTATATAGGATCTATTGGATCTACACCATTAGAGATTAGAATTCCGTAATCAGAAGTATTTCCACTATCATAATCTCCACAGGAAGTTTCTCCTCCGCTGCCATCAACATAATGACCAATAATACGAAGTCCTACTTTTTTTCCTACCGCTGCGTCATTGGGTACAGTAATATTTGCAGTAAACTCATATTCGTCATTTTGATTATAATCTTCGTTTTTAACTTCTTGACTTACGATCATTTCATCTTGAGTGAAAGCACTGTCAAAATTCCAATCGGCCCAGACTCTTACTCTGTTAACATCTCCAGCTCCTCCATTACCTCTTTCTGATTTGATGGTAATTGGATACGTTTCTCCAGTGACAAGAGTGGTAAATACAGAATCATAGTAATCGTAAGAATTGCTGAGGTTAGGTTCGTGATCAATGGTTTCCAAAGTCACGTGATTAACATTAAAATATGTTCCGAATTTAGGAGAGCTATCACAATAATCTAACTCTGAGGTTATGTAATCTGTTTTAGTAATCGTTTGATTGGTTCCATTTGCAGTGGTTACTTGCAGAGTTACATCATAACTCCCAGCTTCAGAGAATATGATATTTGCAGGATTTCTATCCGTTGATGAGGTAGGTTGTCCGCCCTCAAATGTCCATTGCCAATTTGTAATAGTGTCTCCCGGATCGGTTATGGTAAGATCAGAAAATGTTACTTCTTGAGAAAAATTAACGGAAGTTGGATTACCATAAAAATCCATAGCAAAAGCAGCATTGGCATCTACTATTTTTAATCCGTAGTCTTCTGACTCACCACTATCGATTGTTGAACAAGGTTCATCTCCCTCATTTCCTTGAACATAATGTACGATTACTCTAAATGCTGTATTCTCTAAAGAAGCAGTAGGAGGAATAGTAACCGAGGTAGCATAAGTATAGTTACCATCCCCATCTACTGCATTGTTGCTATAAGTATGTGTGATGGCAAGCTCACCATCCTCATATATAAAATTATTATTCCAATCAAACCAACCTTGTATTCTCCAATTATCTCCAGCTCCACTGGCACCTTTATTTGTTGTGATTGTAATTGGATAAGTTTCACCTTGCCTTACAGAATATTGAGCACTTTGACTGTAATTAGATATTCCATCATAACCAGAAGGATTTGTTCTACCGTCAAACTCTACATTAGTAATATGACCATAAGTTGCATATCTTATATTGATATTGCAATACTCTGTATATTCATCTTTAAAGTTAATTTTAAGGTTCTCCAAACTATCCTTATATAGTTGTGAAACGCCTCCGGTAACCATTGGATCCAGAAACGTAAAGGTTAGATCGCCAATAGAATTAGTTTGTTCGTGATTAGAGGCTGCGTTTTCAAGATGTATAGTAGCTGTAGTGGTGCTAGTAAGTTCAATTCTGGTTGATAATCCAGCTGGTAGATTGGTAACGGTATAGTCCGTATTTAAAGTAAGATCACCAGAACTATTTATAAATGTACAACCATCACAAGTAAGTTCAATTGTACTTTCAATAACTCCATCATTAAAATATCTTTCCTCAAAAAGATTTGATGACGCTATAATACGAGTGCCAAGATCAGAAACTAATCCTGTTGCTATTAGATTGGCATTGGTCCATAATGTATTTCTTGCAGGAGAGTTTTCTAATGCATTATTCATACGTGCAACTTGCCCTTGTGTAAACATTTTATAACAATCTGTATAATCCATGAAATTCTCATTATTGATTTCCTGATTTAAACAGTTTTGAACCACCTGACAATTAGTTCCTGATGAATTATTAATATGAGAAGGAGTATCGGCTACTCCATCGCCATCATTTGGGTCATTATTACAAACCCCTCGATCAAAAGTATGTGGGAGATCTAGATAATGCCCAAATTCATGAGTCAATACAGATCTAAAATTTTCGTTGGTATTTGTCCCAAGGTAACTACCGTTATATACAACTCGTGCAATGTTTGCGGCAGACATAGAATTGTTAGGATACCAAGCTACTCCTGAGTTGTAAAAATCACCATCATTGTATAGATCTCTGGTAATATATATGTTACAGTACTTGTAATTATCCCAGGCTACTTGAGGAACAATTGGAGAACTATAATTTCCCATACCTGAAGCTTCGTTATAAAAAACAACTCCTGTAGTTGGATTTCCGCTAGGGTCGAGCTTAGCAAGTTTGAAGGTTATATCAAGAGGTTGTTTGATAATATCAAAAGGAGCATCAATGGTTGAATAATCAGCATTAAGTCCTTGAAAATCCTCATTAGTTAAGCGTAGTGCTTCTTCAATAATAGCATTAGTAACAGTAGACCCACCATTAAATTCTGTTCCAAATACATGAAATACGACGGGAATTACATAAGGCTCTGCCTGATTATTTGTTTTGAATTGAGATATTTTTTGACGAAGAGACTGACTTTCAGACAACGCATTGGGCTGTTGTCGATACAGAATATCCATTTGTTGATCGGTTCCACAGGTATTGGGTGTAAAAGTCTGAGCATTAGCTTGCCAGAACATTATTAAAATTAGATATAAGATTAATAAACAGGTGTGCATTAAGCTTTTTGCCCCAAGCGTATAGTTTTTCATAATTAAGAGTTTTGTGTAAGTTGAAATTTGTGTTTCGTTATTGCAAATATATAAAAAAACATACTAGTACGTACTGGTTTGAAAAACTAGTTTTTACTTTTGAGAGCAAACAGCATATAAAACATCTGTTAATGTTAATATAGTATCAGTTACTCAAGATTAGATTGAATATAAATAGAGGATTAGATTTTGAAATTTTAAAAAAAGAAATACTTTTGCATCGCAATTGTCATAAAGACATTGTTTTAAAAAAGAAAAGAAATGTTCAAGTTACATACATATCAAATTAATCCTGGAGTGCGAAAGCAGCTCACGGTCAGATATTGTAGCTAGAGAATATTCAAAATACTCTTCAACATTGAAACCCTGAGCATTAAAACTCAGGGTTTTTTATTGCGCAATATTTAGGTTGAATCAAATTTTACTACATGCAAGATGTAATCAATTAGTAATTGACTAAAAATACAAGAAGTGTTTCTGGTCAGATAATTTTAAAAAGAAAGAATATGATATCATGGAAACACTATTGGAAAAAAAAGTTAATGAAACCACATATCAGTCTAAAAACATAACAGTATACACAAGTAAATATGCTTCTTTAGTAGAAGTCATATATACAGCTCATAATAAGCCACAAGATTATAAGGGTACAATCGCCTCTATGCTTTGGATGTTTTTCTCTAAGATGAGTAAGAAACGAAGTGTTTGGAAAAGAGATACGTTTAGAAAACTTCTTTTGCATCTACATGACCAGGGTTGTTATACGATACTCAGAAAGATTGAATATGTTGAAGTACTGGCTAATATAAGTGCTTTTGGTAACAGATTTGTACGAGATATCTATGGCTGGAAAAAAGAAACGTATATAGCAGAAGATCAATTGCAATCTCTAATAGAATTTTGCTTTGCAAAGTATCCTGTTCCGGAGTTTTTGGTGTCTTCATTTTTTGAAACCCAGAAAAAATATATGCTTTGGTACGTTCAATTGGGTGTGGGTAGAAGTGTAAAGTCATTAAGTGGAATAGAAATGCAACTTACCACTAAAATGGCTCACGAATTCAGGAAAACTCCAAAAGGTTATAGTGTTGCTCAGGCTTTAAGAAGAGCACAGGCAATAGGGTACGGAGCCAATAAAAATATGGCAGAAAGTATAGCTTGGTCTGGCTTATCCAGAGTAAGAGGGAATGAATCTTTTTGGAATACTGTAGTGCATTTTTTTGCAAAACAAAAAGAAGCTCCTTTTGATAAGATGGGTGAGATTATAGACTATTTGTCTTTTTCTATAAGAGAAAACACAAGTTTCTCAATGAAAGGTAGGACACTTGAAGCGTTATTGAGGCAATCGGATGAATGGCATCGCAGACTATATATGCAGCGTAATGCAGAAAATTATGTGTCGTGGAAATCTGCAAAAATAAAGTCATTGAACTATACAACGGCTGTTAAAGATCAATCTGTGGTATTTAAAACGGTAGAATTGTTGAATTCTCAAGCACTTTATGAAGAAGGTTATGATATGCATCATTGTGCGGCTTCTTATGTAGATGAATGTTATAGTGGTGAAAGTGCAATTTTCTCATTAAGGAAATATATGGGAGACTCTTTTGAGAAACTGGCGACAATAGAGATAGATCCAGAATCTAAGGAGGTATTGCAAGCTGAAGGTAAGTACAATAGTTCATTGACTAAAGAAGCATCTAAAGCACTTGAAGTATGGAAAGAACAAGCTGATCTTGATTATGAAAATTATGCTAGTCCACCACCTCAGGAATATAGACCTCAGGTTAATGGCGGTGATCAATTGCAAAACATCAATGCAAGAAATGAAATGCAAACGATGAATAGAGAAGTGGAGATATCACCAAAAGTAATTGTTTTTATCATCTATATCATCATTAGATTAATGATGTTGATGGTATAAAATAAGAATTGATTGCCTGTAATAGAAGTTTAATGTACTACCTGATTGAATGAAATGATTAATAGACTTAATCAAAGACAACTAGGTAGAGGAAATAAAAAAGAAATGGAACAACATTTAAAACCATAGTATCAACTGTAAACTCGGGAGTGTGTTTTCAGTTATCAATTTCAAGACCTGTAAAAGGTTAAAAATCATATTAAAACAAGAGAAACATCTCAATGAGTTTACAATCATGGGAACGTATAAAACAAAAAATCTATCTAAAAAAGAAAGGATAGAAAAAACAAAAGCAGCTTCAGAAAGAGAATTAAGAATTCAAGAAGCACTTAAAAAACGTAAAAGAGTAAAACAGCTTCCTTTTGAAGAGTTCATTGATGAGCTTTGTTACAAAGGAAAGAGTGACCATTCAGCAAGGATTCCTTTTTCGGCTATATATCACCATTTTTTTGATAAGCTAAGTCGTAAAAAGCATATGTGGAGAAGAATCCAGTTTAGAGACCTGATTTTATTTCTGTATAAAAATAAGTGCTTTCGAATACTAAAAGAACAACAATATGTTTTGATAATTTTTAATATGACATGGCAGTCCAATCATTTTTGTAAAGATTACAGAAACTGGAAACGAAAAAGCCATAATCTAGATAAGCAACTATTATCATTACTGAAACATTGTTTTGAAGTATACGAAGTTCCAAAATTCTTATATCGAGCTTGGTGCGGAGTTGATAAAACTCATATAAATTGGTTTATCGAATTAACCCAAGGAACAGGTGTAAGAGATCTGAAACTTCCAGTTCGTTTAACAAAGAAAGGAGCACATTATTTTAGAACTGCTCCAGAAAACTATAATGTTACGATGGCACTTAGATGGGCACAGGCATTATCTTATGGAGCAGATAAGGTTCTTGCAGATTATTTGGCAAACTCTTTTTTGAGTAGAAATAATTTTGAAAGAGAAGTTTTTTGGAATAAAGTAATTCAGTTTATAGCAAAGGAAGCCATGTTAGATCCTCAAAAAATGGGAGAACTAATGGATTATCTTGATCATTGTATAGAAGAAAATGAAAACTACTCGATAAAAGGGAGAACCATTACTTCTTTATTAAGAGCATCAGATGAATGGCATATAGAAATCAATAGGGTTTCTAAATATTATAAAGATCTGATCTGGAAATCCAGTACCATTTCTTCTTTTATAATTAATGAAGGTAAAGAAGAAAAAAAAGTGATGTACAAACTATATGAATTACGAAGTACAAAAGAACTCAGAGTAGAAGGTAAAAGAATGAATCATTGTGTAGCCACCTATGCTTCTTCTTGTCACAAAGGCAATACTGCCATCTTTACTTTGAGAAAACAGAGTGTATTTAATCTTGAAGAAATTCTGGCAACTATTGAGATTAATATTTTTAATAGAATGATTGTTCAGGCCAAGGCAAGATTTAATAAACCAATTAATAATAAAGCAAAAGAAATTATGCAAAAATGGGCTGTAAAAGAGAGCCTGTCAATTTCTAAATGGCTTTAAAATGAAATAATTATGGCAAAATTAAAATTACGAGGTAAAGACCTCATAGCAATAGGATATCCGCAAGGAAAAATTATTAGTATCGCGATTGATATTATGTTACGACACTATAAACGTGAGAGAAAAGACAAAGTACTACAGCGATTAAAAACGGTACTTAAAAATCCAGATAAGTTTTTGAGTGATGGGATTATGGGTAAAATAGCCGAAGAGCTTATTGAACCAGTAAAAATTGAAGCTCAAAGACTGAATATACAACGAGCTCCGTTTACGATTTTTGGAGAAAATGAAATCCAGGAAGAAGCAAAGCATCAGTTGTATACTGCATTAAAACTACCAGTCGCAAAAGCAGGAGCTTTAATGCCTGATGGACATTCTGGGTATGGATTACCAATAGGCGGAGTATTAGCAACAGAAAATGCAGTAATTCCTTATGGAGTAGGAGTTGACATAGGATGTAGAATGTGCTTGAGTATTTATGATATCAATATATCCTACTTAGAAGGACATAAAGATAAGTATGTACAGATGCTTCAGGATCATACCAAATTTGGAGGGTATGAAATACATAAAAATATCCCGATGCACGATATTTTTGAGCATAAGGCATTCAATGAAATTCCGATGGTTAAAAAGCTAAAAGATAAAGCTTTTAAGCAATTAGGAAGCTCTGGTGGGGGAAATCATTTTGTAGAGTTTGGTAGTGTAGAAATTACAGATTCTGATAATGAGTTTAAAGTTCCTCCAGGTAAATATCTGGGTATTTTGTCGCATAGTGGTTCTAGAGGATTAGGAGCTAATATTGCAAAACATTATACCAAGTTAGCAATGAAACAGCATCCTTTACCACAAGAAGCCAAACATCTGGCCTGGTTAGACCTTAGTACTCACGATGGCCAAGAATACTGGATGGCAATGAACCTGGCAGGAGATTATGCATCAGCGTGTCATGATGATATTCATAGACGATTATCCAAGGCTTTAGGTACAAGGCCTTTGGCAATTGTTGAAAACCATCACAATTTTGCCTGGAAAGAACAGGTGGATGGCAAAGAGATGATTGTGCATCGCAAAGGAGCGACTCCTGCTGGTAAAAATGTGTTAGGTATTATACCTGGTTCGATGACAGCACCTGGATTTATTGTTAGAGGAAAAGGAAATACAACATCCTTAAACTCTGCTTCTCACGGTGCAGGCAGACTATTGTCACGACGTAAAGCAAAAACAATGCTTACCGGTAGTGAAGTAAAAAAGATGTTACAAGATCATGGGGTTACCTTATTAGGAGGTGGATTAGATGAAGCACCTATGGCCTATAAGGACATTCATAAGGTGATGGCAAATCAAACAGAACTTGTGGAAGTTGTAGGTAGGTTTACTCCAAAAATTGTACGAATGGATAAAAATTAAATCAAGTATGCATTAGGGATAGTAGTGGCATCCTTTTATAATGTTATCCTGAGCTTGTCGAAGGAAGAGATTAGAAAAGATATAACGGATAGCCCGACCATCCTGTTTTATAACAGGATGGTAATGCCTTAATGATTAAAATTAAATAAAAATGGCAATAGATACACAAGAAGTATTGTATATACAAGCGTTGGACAATTATCCGTATGATATAGAACAATGTATTGAGAAGTTACAATATGTAATAGGGGCAAATAATAATCATGTAGGAGCTCATTATTTAATGGGTAGAATTTATAAAGAACAATTAGATGATTATAAGAATGCAACATATCATTTTCAGATGGCATTGCATTTGGATCATACGTTTACACCTACATATTATTATTATGCTGAGCTTTTGATCCTGTTAAGCAAATATCAAGAAGCAGAAAAGGTTCTTGATGTTGGAATTACTATTCCTGGTTCTGATAAAGCGTGTTTAGAATTTTTGAAGGGGATACTTTATGAAAAGTATGAAATGTATACTACTGCTAAATCATACTTTGAAAAAGCAAAGCATTCTGCTTTAAATAATGATTTCAGGCGTTCTATGGATGGAGAAATCAACAGAATAAAAAGCAAAAAAGAAGAATCTAAAAATAAATCAAAATCTAAGAAAAAGAATAAAAAGAAAAAGAAGTAATGATTTTGAATGGATTTTAAAAACAAAAAGGCCTGAATATCGAATTTTTCAGGCCTTTTTAAATTTTACTTTGAGGTTGAAACAATTAGTAGCAATTGCAAACACCTCTAAATAAATGTCCACCATTGCGACAAACATTACAGCAAACTGGGTGTCCCTGCCCACAATAAATTCCGATGGTATATCCTCCTTGGATTGATGTTTGTTCTTTTTTGTCAATTGTTTTGACGTTTTCTAAATTTAAAATGTTGTTTAACATGATATTAGATTTTAAGATTACCTATTTGATAAATTTAGAATATTGCGATAGTCTAGATTATGAGATATTGATGGATGGCTGCTATGGATTGATACAAGAAATGTTTCAATTGATATTTTGATAAATGAATTAGATATTTAAAAACACCTTCATTTTTTATAGATTATTCATAGCGTTCAAGAACCTCTTTTTTTTCTGCTTAGAGATGCTGATAGGATGGTTGTTATTCATAATAATATAACCTCCATCAGACTTCATAAATTTTCGAACTTCTCTTAGGTTGATCAGAAAACTATTGTGAATTCTCATAAAATGTTGATTGATCAGCATATTCTCATATTCTTTAAGATGTTTGCTTACTAATAGAGATGTTTTGTCTTTAAGTATAAAAGAAGTGTATGAACCATTGGCTTTGCAATAAACAATATCTCGAAGATTGATGAACTCAAAGCCTTCAGTAGTAGAAAGACATATTTTACTGAGTTTGGGTTGTAGTTTTTTTAAGGTGTGATTTAAAGTTTGAAGCTCCTTTTGTAGAGAATCTATATATGATACTTCTTTATTAAGTAGTATTGCTTCTAATTCCATAATTTAAGATTTTATGTGTTTATAAGCATATACATAATCAGTACTTTTTGTTACCCTAATTTTGCTTTTGTATAAAAAAACATCCCTTGATCAAGATGTTGATCAAGAGATGCTCGATTGGTGCGAATTGTCTATTAGTCAAGACCATAATATGCCTGTACTTCATCGAAGTCGGCAAAATCAACACTACTAGCAGCATTACCCTCTACTAGAACAAATCTTAGTCTAAGATTAGACTGGGTAAAAGTGGCGCGTAGCGTTGCTCTACCAACTTCGATTCTATCTATTTCAAGGATAATTTGCTGACCAAGACTTAGAGGTAGCACTTCCCAATAATCGTTTCCTGTTACTGTTACATATGCATAAACAATACCCGTATCATATATTTCTTGTGTTAATTGAGGAATGTCAAAAACGTTATCTCCATTGTTTATCGTTTGGTTTTCGAATAAAACAGATACAACGTTTGCGTTTCCGTCCTGCCCGTCGGTTCCTGCTGGTCCTTGGGGTCCAGCGGCTCCATCTTCTCCTTCACAAGAAGTTAATACAAAGGCAAAAGCCATAATACAATACGTCAAAAATTTTGTTGTGATTTTCATTACGTTAAGTTTTAATGATTTGTCTTTAGTATGGATCAAAAGAGAGAGGTAAACATTAAAACAAAAAATAATTTAAAATAGAACGATATTGAAAATCCTTAATACAGTATTAGACTCGTAGAAATTTTTAATTAAGAAGTACCATTAATTTCTTCCATTTTCCAAAGGATATAATTCGTGCACCGGATCACTTTGCCAAAACTCTTTTGTATCAATATCTAATGCGGTTAGAGGACCTTTAAATGCAGCACCTGTATCTATATTCCATACACAAGAAGCTTGTACAGGTATGGTTTTGTTGATTCGAGTAACAGGGGTGTGACCAATATAAATTTCTTTAAACAATAACAATCGTTTAGGATAAAATGGGTCAGTTTTTTTTAGTTTTGGATCAACTGATAAAGCAACTTCCCACAAGGTTCTGTCCCAATAGAATAATTTACTAAAATACTCTCTATGCGGACCGTGAAGGTTTGTAAAACCGGCGTGTAAAAATAAACGATTTTGATCATCAATATGGTAATTGATGAGGTTCTCATAAAATTGAAGATGTATATTTATTTCTTCATCTGATAATTTATTATATGCATCAATTGTAGATTGCCCTCCGTGTTTTAGCCATTCTGGGTTATAAGTTTTTAATACCAACCAATTATAACATAGTTCATCGTGGTTTCCTCTTAAAAAAATACAATTATACTTCTTTTTAATATCGATAAGAAAGGAAATTAATTTTGCACTATCACTCCATCCATCTACATAATCTCCTAAAAAAATAAGTGTATCTTGACTGGTAACTTTTGCCTTTTGTATTAATTGTTGCAAGGCTTTTAAAGCTCCGTGCATATCTCCGATCACTAAAGTTCTGCCCATAGTTGATTTGTTGCTAAAAATGTTTTGTGTAATGTATACTAACTATATCGTACTTTTCTTAATATTCGTATACTTTCTTTGTAAATAGAGTAAATAGCAGGACTATAATTTTTTAAATACGGCTTTGCTTCTTCAAGTTTTTCTTTGGCTTCGCTAAAATCATTAAAATAACAGATTAGATAAGTAGCTGGAAGATTTATAATATCTTTCTCTTCATTTTTTGATAAAGCAATTTTATTTTTCAACTTTTCCATAAGCGTATTACTACTATTATATAGATGATAGAGAGTTTTACGATCAAACTGAGGAGGCTCAAAAAGAAGCTTACTATCTATATCATAACTGGCATTGTCTTTAAAAGTTATTACTACCTCTTCTAAAGGATAATATTTATATGTTTCTTGAAGACCTAATTGTACATATTCCACAATTTTAAATTGTTCATCAGAGATGGTAATACTTACTTCATCAAGTTCTGAGTAAAATAACTTTACCTGTTCATTGATCAATTCAATATCGACTCTAGAGTAATATATCTCGCCATTTTGTCTTTTTTCTTTGGCGGCCCAGCAAACCACAAAATATTCTTTGAAAACTTTATAAGTAGGATTATAATCTTTTCTGGAATTCATAAAATCAAAAACACCATCTAGCGTAAGCTCAATGTTATTTTGTGCGTGACTTTCGATAGAACTGACAATATCAGAGTTAACATCTTTGATTTCTATATCAAAGACTTTGGGCATACTTATGCTTCCATCTCTAAAAAATACACTACCTCCGTAATATTTCCAGATATTTTTGCGAAGCGAACATAGTTTTCCGTCCTGAGAACGAATAGAAACCAGACCAACTACCTTCTCCGCTGGTAAATGGGGAAAAGGAATGTTTTCATAAGCAACCAGAGGAGGGTTATCGAGATAGGCATTTACAAGATTTTGGATTTTACTATCATCAAAAAAATCAACCCCAATGATTTGGTTATCTTCATCTTCTACACCAATAACGATATATGAATTGTTTTTAGGATTAGAGTTAGAAAGAGCACAAATATGTTTTAGAAATTTGGCTTTGCCTTCTTTTTCGCCAATATTAAGCTTACGTTTCTTATCATAAAAACTATTTTCGTCATTATGCGCAAGTAGGTTTTTGATAAGAAGACGTTTATTGATCATTCCTTTTACTAATAAGGACTATTATTTTTCCCAAGTTAAACTTAGCTATTTTTATTGGGTCTGCAATACAATGAGAATAAAGAAATTATAAACTTTTCTTAAGAATCGTACTACTGGCCTGTGCGGTAGGTAAAACAACAAGATCGGCAATATTTACGTGATAAGGACGAGTAACAACAAATGCTATAATATCTGCGATATCTTCTGGAGTTAATGGATCAAAGCCTTTATAAACATTATCGGCTCGTTGGTCATCTCCTTTAAAACGCACATTACTAAATTCAGTTTCTACAAGCCCTGGATTGACTGCTCCTACACGGATTCCGTATTCATTGAGATCCATTCGCATTCCTTTATTGATTGCATCCACAGCATGTTTACTGGCACAATAGACATTTCCATTAGGATAAACCTCTTTTCCTGCGGTAGATCCAATATTAATAATATGTCCGGAGCGTTGAGTAATCATCTTTGGAATTATTGCTTTTGAAACATACAAAAGCCCTTTTACATTGATATCCATCATTGCATCCCAATCATCAATATTACCTGTTTGAATAGGATCTAATCCGTGAGCATTACCTGCGTTATTAACCAGAATATCAATGGTATTGAAATTAGACGGAAGATTTTCGATCGCTGTAAAGGTTTTTTCTTTATCTCTTACATCAAAAGATAGTGTGTGTATTTGTACTGATTTACTAAGTTCTTGTTGTAGATCATTAAGACGATCTTGTCTTCTTCCGCAAAGAATAAGATTTATATTATGTTTGGCTAGTTCAATAGCAGTGGCTTTTCCGATTCCGCTAGTGGCTCCTGTGATTAGTGCTGTTTTCATCTGTAGTATATTATTTTTTAAAATTTGCAACACCCAAAACTAAGTGGCGTCTTTTGATAACATCATCGTGAAAACGATGAAAATAGGTATGTCTTGTTTTTTGCTAAAAGTGCTTTAAATATACAGTAAAATTTGACCATGCATCACAGACATTTAACCAACAATTAACAACTAGGCGAAAATTATTTCGACAATTTGCAATGTTGAATTAGGAATATTAAATTCACGCCTTTAAAAAAATAAAATAGATGGAAGAAAATAGTGCTATTGATATTGCTTCAATCAACCAGAAAATAGAAAAAGAATCTGCTTTTGTAGATTTATTGACCTTGGAGATGAATAAGGTAATTGTGGGTCAAAAACATATGGTTGAGCGTTTGCTTATAGGATTGCTTGGTCAAGGCCATATCTTGTTAGAAGGTGTTCCTGGATTAGCAAAAACGTTGGCAATAAACACCTTGTCTCAGGCAGTTCATGGAAGTTTTAGCCGTATCCAGTTTACTCCGGATCTATTACCGGCAGATGTTGTAGGTACTTTGATTTACAATATGAAAGAGAATGATTTTTCAATCAAGAAAGGTCCTATCTTCGCCAATTTTGTTTTAGCTGATGAGATTAACCGTGCTCCGGCAAAAGTACAGAGTGCATTGTTAGAAGCGATGCAGGAGAAACAAGTAACCATTGGTGATGAGACTTTTATCCTGGATAAACCATTTTTGGTAATGGCGACTCAAAACCCGGTAGAACAAGAAGGAACTTATCCTTTACCAGAAGCTCAGGTTGACCGTTTTATGCTAAAAACTGTAATTGACTATCCAAAATTAGATGAGGAACAATTAATAATACGTGCCAATCTAAAAGGATCATTCGAAAAAGTAAATCCTGTAGTTTCTTTAGAACAGATACTTAATGCACAGAAAGCTGTAAGAGAAGTATATATGGACGAGAAAATCGAAAAATATATACTGGATATCATTTTTGCAACACGTTATCCTGAGAAATATGGACTAGAAGAGCTAAAACCATTAATAAATTTTGGAGCTTCTCCTCGTGGAAGTATTAACCTGGCTACTGCAGCAAAATGTTATGCATTTATAAAAAGGAGAGGATATGTAATCCCAGAAGATGTTAGAGCAGTAATTCATGATGTATTACGCCATCGTATTGGTATTACTTATGAAGCAGAAGCAGAAAATGTAACTTCAGAAGACATTATTAATAAAATTGTTAACGAAATCGAAGTACCATAGTCGTTCGTTGTTTGAAGTTTTGCAGTTATAATATCCGCAAAACGAATAAACCCAAAATAAAAATATGGATACTAAGGAGTTACTAAAAAAAGTTCGGAAAATTGAAATCAAGACACGTCGCTTGAGTGATCATATCTTTGGAGGAGAATATCATTCTACTTTCAAAGGTCGTGGTATGACTTTTAGCGAAGTACGTCAATATCAATTTGGAGATGATGTACGTAATATAGATTGGAATGTAACAGCTAGATATAATGAACCTTATATAAAAGTATTTGAAGAAGAACGAGAATTGACAATGATGTTGATGGTAGATGTTTCTGGTTCTCAGCTATTTGGTACTCAACAACAATTTAAAAAAGAAATTATTACTGAAATTGCTGCCACATTAGCATTTTCGGCAACACAAAATAACGATAAGATCGGCTTGATCTTGTTTACTGATGAGATAGAGTTGTTTATTCCTCCCAAAAAAGGAAGATCTCACGTACTTAGAATTATTAGAGAATTACTAGAGTATCAACCTAAAAGTAAACAAACTAATATCACAGAAGCGTTAAAGTTTCTATCTAATGTGATGAAGAAAAAAGCCATTGTCTTTGTGCTTTCAGATTTTATTGCTGATGATTATCAGCAAACACTTAAGATTGTAGGAGGCAAGCATGATGTTACAGGGATTCGAGTTTTTGATCGAAGAGAGGAAGAAATACCTAACCTGGGAATGGTGCAGATGGAGGATGAAGAAACCGGTGAACTTTTATTAGTCAATACAGGATCTCGAAAAACCCGAGACAATTATTCAAAATATTATCAGGAACGAACCACTTATTTCAAAGATAGTTTTACTCGTAGTGGAGCAGGATCATTAAGTAGCAGGGTAGATGAAAGTTATGTAAAAAAATTATTGGGATATTTTAAAAGAAGAGGATAAATCCTTTTTGTAATTCTGGAGTAGCCAGAAACGATAAGAATGAAGCAAAAATTTAAGAATATAGTACAGATTATTTCGCCTTTCATGAAGGTTAAGAAAGTTTTCTTGATATCCTTCTTGGTAGTTGCCTGTCAGCAATCCTTTGCTCAGGTATCGTCATCTATTGATTCTACTTCAATTTTAATAGGAGAAGAAATCCGATATAAAATGCTTGTCGAGGCAGATTCTACAGAATTGGTCATTTTTCCAGAAGGACAAACGTTTACTCCGTTAGAAGTTATAGAATCTTATAAGACAGATACAACTAAAAACGGAAATCGATTTAGCTTGATCAAAGAATATGCACTTACACAATTTGATTCAGGAAGCTATACGATTCCAAGACAAAAAATAGCGATAGGAGATAAAGTTTTTTATACCGATTCAATAAGTGTAGAAGTAAGAGATGTACTTGTAGATACTACAAAACAAAAGATGTATGAGATCAAACCTTTGGTTGATGTAGATGCATCTTTTTTTAATTGGAAAAGTAATATTTGGTGGATTCTTATTCTATTGCTAATTACAGGAGCAATAATTTTCCTGGCCTTTAGAAGAAAAAAGAGAAAAGAAGCTAAGGAACAAGAACTGCCTCCTTATGAAAGAGCAATGCTCGCACTACGTCAAATAGATGAATCACATTTGTTAGAACAGGATTCTCATAAGGAGTATTATTCTCTGTTAAGTGATACAGCTCGTAAATATATTGATGAAGAAGTGTATGATCATGCAATGGAGAGTACAACAGATGAACTTATTGCACGACTGGATGAAGAAATTAAGTCCGGTGCATTAAATCTAGATAAACATACCATAGAAGAGCTTAAGAGCGTACTTAAAACGGCAGATATGGCAAAATTTGCCAAATCGAGACCGGATGTAGGAACAGCAAAGGCAGATCGCAATGTTATAGAACGAGTGATTAATGAAACAAAAGAAGCAATTCCAGAACCTACAGAAGAAGAATTGTTGGCTGATGAGGAGTATAGACGAACAATAGCAGAGAAGAAACGAAGAAAGAAAATAATTTTTGGAAGTATTGCAGGTGTAGGTGTTGTTATTATCACTTTGGTAATCTTTATAGCAATAAAAGGATTTGATCTTGTTAAAGATACATTATTGGGGCATCCAACAAAAGAACTGGCAGAAACCGAATGGATTTCGAGTGGTTATGGATCTCCACCAGTTACCATTTCGACACCCAAAGTTCTAATAAGAAATAATTTTAAACTTACCGAAGAGCAAAAGCAAATCCTTAAAGGAAACGAAACTTTTACTTACGGCAGTATTTTGGGTAACTTTTATGTTGTAGTATCTACTATGTCATATCAACAACAAAATCAGGTTGATCTTGAAAAAGCTGTTGAAGGAGTAGTAGGATATCTCGAGAGTAATGGAGCAAAAAATATTACCCTTAAAAATGAAGAATACCAAACCCTTGGAGGTGCAAAAGGGATTAAGGTGTTTGGTAATCTTGATATTACTAATCAAGTACAACAAAAGACTTCTAAGAACGAATATGTGATGCTTAATTTTGCAGAAAAAGGAGGTTTTCAGCAGATTACAGTAATTTATGATATAGAAGATCGATATGCAAAAGATGTTGCACAGCGAATTATCAATTCAGTTGAACTTAGAAACTCCAAATAAGTATGTTTGAAAATTTTACATTTGAGAACCCACAGTTCTTTTGGTTGTTTTTAATGCTACCAATAGCCATCACCTGGTTTATTTGGAAACGAAACAGACAGCAGGCAGAACTTAAGATTTCTAGTATTAAGGGGTTTAAAGTTTCTAGTAGCTGGTTGACAAAACTAAAGCCAATATTATTTTTCTTACGACTTATTACACTGGCACTAATAATAACAGCATTGGCTAGACCAAGGACAGTAGATGTTTCAACAAAGACCAAAACGACCAAGGGTATTGATATTGTGATGGCTATAGATGTATCTGCCAGTATGCTGGCAAAAGATCTTCGTCCTAATCGTCTGGAAGCATTAAAAGATGTAGCGGCAGAATTCATTAAAGGTCGCCCTAATGATCGAATCGGATTAGTAGTATATGCTGGTGAGAGTTTTACCAAAACACCTATTACTAGTGATAAGTCCATTGTTCTAAGTGCGATGAATGATGTGCGTTATGACAATATATTAGAAAACGGTACTGCAATCGGGATGGGATTGGCTACTTCTGTAAATCGATTAAAAGATAGTAAAGCAAAAAGTAAAGTAATTATACTATTAACAGATGGTTCTAATAATGCTGGATTTATAGATCCTAAGATTGCTTCAGAATTAGCAGTAGAATATGGTATTAAAACGTATACCATCGGTTTAGGAACTAACGGGATGGCGTTAGCACCAGTTGCAATATTGCCAAATGGTTCTTTTCAGTATGGTAGAGTTCAGGTGGAGATTGATGAAGATCTGTTAAAAGAAATTGCCAAAGTTACCGGAGGAAAATACTTTAGAGCAACAAATAACAAAAAGTTAGAACAGATTTACGAAGAAATTGATAAATTAGAAAAAACCGATGTAGAAGAATTTAAGTTTTATAATTATGAAGAAAAGTTTAGATCACTGGTATTATTAGCAGGGCTACTAATTTTTATAGAATTTTTGTTGAGGTATACGGTGTTTAGAAGTTTTATATAATACAATACAAATATGAATAATAAAACAAAGTTAATATTTGGACTTGTATTAGTGTCAATTGGTGGTGTTGTATTATATTTTGGAAAGGAAACAATACCAGATTTTATAACCGGTGCTTTTTTTGGTGCTGGATTTGGGTTGTTAATTACCAATTTGTATAAAAATAAAATTGCGTTAGATTAAAAATTAAGAAATGAGTTTGTTTTCTTAATAAAAAATAAAAAATGTACTTACTAGAGGAAAAAATATATTTCTGGTTATTGATTGGGATTCCCATATTGATTCTATTGTTTATAGGAGTTTTGGTATGGAAAAAAACCACTCAAAAGAGATTTGCAGATGCTACATTGCTTAAAAAACTGAGCCCTAATCAATCGATGTTTAAATCAATTTTGAAAATTATTGTGATTAGTTTGGCTCTGGCTTGTCTAGTCGTAGCATTAGTAAACCCAAAAGTGGGAACTAAATTAGAAACTGTAAAGCGTGAGGGAGTAGATGTGGTTTTTGCTATAGATGTTTCTAAAAGTATGCTGGCAAAAGATATAGCACCCAATCGTTTAGAGAAATCCAAACAGTTGGTAACCCAAATCATTAATAATCTGGCTAGTGATCGTATTGGGATTATCGCTTATGCAGGAAGTGCATTTCCGCAATTACCTATTACTACTGATTATGGATCCGCAAAAATGTTTTTGCAAGCCATGAATACAGATATATTGTCATCACAAGGTACTGCCATTAATGAAGCTATAGAATTGGCAAAAACCTATTATAATGATGAAGAACAGACGAATAGAGTCTTGTTTATAGTTAGTGATGGTGAGGATCATGAAGGTAATGCAAGGATAATTGCAGAAGAAGCGGCAAAAGAAGGCATTAAAATTTTTACCATTGGAGTCGGTTCAGAAAAAGGAGGTCCTATCCCAATAGAGCGTAACGGTATAGTACAGAGTTATAAGAAAAATAGTCAGGGAGAAACCGTAATCACAAAACTAAACCCGACAACATTGCAGGAAATTGCTAATGAAGCAAATGGCATATACATTGATGGTAAAAGTACAAATGTCGTTGTAGATCAGGTAACTGAGATCTTGCAAAATATGGATAAAAAAGAATTTGAAGCCAAGCAATTTGCAGATTTTAAAGATCAGTTTCAATGGTTTCTTGGAGCAGGGTTGTTATTGTTATTTTTAGATGTTTTCTTATTAGAAAGAAAGACATCTTGGGTAAAGAAATTAAATCTGTTTAACGAACAATAGTAGAACATGAAGCAGTTTTTGATAATTATAGTATGTTTTCAGTTTGGAATCGCGTTTTCTCAGGATAATGATCTTGAAAGAGAAATTGCAGAAGCTAAGCAATATGTTGCCACAGGGAATGAAGTATTGGTTGAAGAAGGAAATTTTCCAAAAGCTGAAGGAGAATATAGAAAAGCTATTGCCAAAAACCCAGCAGACGCTACAGCTAAGTATAATTTAGGAAATGCATATTACGGGTCAGAAAAATATGACGAAGCGGTAGGTAGGTATACAGAAACAGCAAAAGTGGCTAGTACAAAAACTGAAAAACATAAGGCATTCCATAATCAAGGGAATACCTATATGGAACAGAAAAAATACAAAGAAGCTGTTGATGCTTATAAAAATGCGTTGCGCAATAACCCAAAAGATGATGAAACACGTTATAATTTGGCGTTAGCAAAAAAAATGTTGGAACAAGAGCAACAGCAAAATGATCAAAACAAAGATCAGGATAAGGATAACAAGGATCAAAATAAGGATCAGAATAAAGACAATAAAGATCAGGAAGGAGATAATAAAGAAGATAAAAAAGACGAAGGCAAGGAAGATAAGGATAAAAAAGACGACCAAAAAGACGAAGGAGATCAAGGAAAAGATAAAAATGAAGATCAGGGCGATAAAGATAAAGATGAAAAAGGAGAGCCTAAAGATGATGAAAAAGATAAAGGCAAGGATCAAAAAGATGGAGAAGGTAAGCCAGAAGAACAGCAACAACAACCGCAACAGGTTCAAGGACAATTATCTCCTCAGCAAGTAAAAAGTCTTTTAGAAGCGATGAACAATGAAGAGAAAAAGGTTCAGGATAAAATCAATGCAAAAAAGGCTAAAGGGGCCAAAACCAGAACCGAAAAAGATTGGTAACCCAAATAAATAGCTAACCTGTTTTTGAATTTGATTAAAGGCAGGTATTTAGAAATAAATAAAATGAAACGAGGCCACGATAAGAATTTTGTACACACCAGGATGATTTTTGGTAAGTTCCATTTGACTTCTAAAACAATATTATAAACAGATGAAATTAAAATTAATTTTTCTAATCGTATTCGTGGCGTTTTCGCAGCTTACAGTGGCTCAGGTTAAGTTTGAAGCCAAAGTGAGTAAGAAAAAGTTGGGTATCAATGAAAGATTACGTGTGGATTTTGAGATGAATCAGGATGGTGATAATTTTACGCCTCCCAATTTCTCAGGATTTAAAGTAGTAGGAGGACCTAATCAATCTATTAGCAATTCTTGGGTAAATGGTAAAAGATCTTATGCCAAAACCTTTAGTTATTTTTTATCACCTACACGCAGAGGAAGATTTACAATTAAGCAGGCAACTATTGAGATTGATGGTAAAACGTTTAAAACATTGCCAGTTACAGTAGAGGTTACTGCTGCGGTAGATAAACCCAAAGATGGTAGCAATACAGATTATGTAGCAAGTGAGAACCTGCATCTGGTTGCAGAAGTTTCTAAATCAGATCCATATCTTAATGAAGCATTAACAGTAGTATATAAACTTTATGTAAGCCCTAGAATAAGTGTAAGTAATTGGCGAGAATTAGATAGCCCTAAGTATAGTGATTTTTGGAGTCAGGCTATTGATATGAAACAACTCAAGATAGAGAATGGTGAGTATAAAGGAGAACCGTATCGATTTGTAGTGCTTCGTAAAACGGTATTATATCCCCAAAAAACAGGAAAACTTAATATAGAACCGTTGACGCTTACCATTGCCGTAGATGTTCCAACAAACAGAAGAGATATTTTTGGAGGTAGATTATATTCGACAGTCAATAAAACGGTAGCTGCTGGTAACCGTACAATCAATGTAAAACCTTTGCCTGAGCAAGGAAAACCTGATGACTTTACAGGAGCAGTAGGTTCTTTTGAATTTAAAGTTGCACCTAATAAAACCGAATTAGATGCTACAGAATCATTAGAGGCAAAAGTAGTAGTATCTGGTAATGGAAACCTTAAACTATTTGATCTTCCAAAACTTACCGTTCCAAGTGGTTTAGAACAATATGAACCAGAACATAATGAAAGAGTAAGAACTAACCTTACAGGTATGGGTGGAAGTATTTCGGATACCTATACATTAGTACCACAGTATAAAGGAAAGTATCCGATCCCGCCAGTTTCATTTTCTTATTTTGATCTTAGTACAGAAACATATAAGAGAATCACATCAGAAGAGATTGTGATTAATGTAAAAACCGGGCCTGATGGAGGAAATACTATAGTTACTTCAGAATCTAATGGAAATTCAAAAAAACTCGTTACCCAAACAGGAAGTCAGTTTAGGTTTATAAAACTAGCGGCAGATTTAGAACCAAAAGAAAAGGAGTATTTCTTTAAGTCTACAGGATATTGGATAGCACTTACTGCTCCTTTATTGGCAATTCCATTATTTATGTTTTTTGGAAAACGTAGAGAAGAACGATTAAGTGATGTAAGTGGTAACCGAATTCGTAAAGCAGATAAATTGGCACGCAAATACCTATCTGAAGCTAAGAAGAACTTGGGTGATCAAAAAGAGTTTTATATCGCAATGGAACGAGCATTACACAATTACCTTAAAGCAAAACTACATATCCAAACGAGTGAGATGAGTAAAGATCGTATACAACGGTTATTAAAAGAACGTGAGGTAGATAATACAGTTGCTATAGAATTTATTGCATTGTTAGAAAGCTGTGAGTTCGCTAGGTATACTCCATCCTCTACATCAGCAATGCAACAGGATTATGACAAAGCATCAAGAGTAATTGCTTCTATAGACAGACAGTTATAAATGATTAAAAAAGTGAAAAACATACTACAAATAATTGTTTTATTGACCAGTGTTGTGACCTTGGCTCAACAGGATAATACGTTCAAAAAAGCAAGCGATCTTTACAACCAGGAAAAATATCAGGAAGCTATAGATGCTTATAAATCTATTTTGGATGCAGGCCAGGAATCAGCTTCATTATATTATAATTTAGGAAATGCTAATTATAAACTTAGCAATATAGGTTCTAGTATATACTACTATGAAAAAGCATTAGAATTAAATCCTAATGATGAAGATATTAAGAACAATCTGGCTTTTGCTCAAAATGCAACTATAGATGCTATAGATGTAATACCAGAAGGAGTAATTTCAGGGATTATTAAACGTTTTACAAACCTGTTTACCTATGATGGATGGGCTTGGGTTTCTGTGATATGTGTTTTATTGTTTGTAGTGTTGTTTATTATGTATTATACTGCACAAGTTTCTTCTAAAAAACGATTGTTTTTTATAGGCTCATGGTTGATATTGATCATAGGTTTGTCTAGTGTGTTCTTTGCCTTTAGACAATTTAACTTTATTCAAAACAATCAATATGCAATAATTTTTGCGCAAGAAACAGTTATAAAAAGTGAGCCCAATCTAAGAAGTGAAGAGGTCTTTGAACTTCATGAAGGCACAAAAGTACAGGTAACAGAAACTGTAAATGATTGGAAAAAAATAAAACTTGCTGACGGTAAGATTGGTTGGATACCAGCCTCCGATTTAAAAGAATTATAATTATAGAATTAATTAGATGATAATAAAAAAGAGGTTACTTTAAAAAAGTAACCTCTTTTTGACTATATGTAATATCTAAATTACAGATTGGTTAGGGTAGGGATATCACATTTCTTAAATTACTAATTAGCCATTGCTTCTCTAAATCCTCCAGGAGCAAAGTGTGATCGCATCCAACTTTTTTGTTCTAATGTAAACATAGATACGCAATCACCTCTTGTGTAGTCCATAAAGTTCATAGTCATATCATTACTTCCACAAGTATTTCTAGGATAGGCTACACAACGATCAAATGGAGTTCCTATGGTTGGAGGCGTATCTGAGATACCATCATCCTGATCGCAGTTTCTCTGATTGTTACTACTACGATTTGGCCCCCAAACGTGATCTAAGCCTAAATAGTGCCCAACTTCGTGAGTGGCAACTCTCCCTATGTTTTTGTTGTTAAGACCAAACTCTTTATGTCCAAGAACTACTCCATCAATATCTCTTGAGACTCCTGGAAAATATGCATAACCACCATCTTGATTTCCAACCCATATGTTTAGATTTCTTATAGGATCTACGGTTGCAGACCCTCCTCGTGACGGTCTTTTCATTAGATCTCCATCTCTGTAAAAAGCTTTCCACTGTCTTTTAGTTACTTTCTTTTTAATAACTCGAGCTAGCCTAAAACGAACTTTGATATCTGCTTTAAGATGCTGAAATTCTGCCGGAATTTGATTTATCACAGGATTTTGCAAATTAAAATCCACCGTCAATACATTTATTTGATCTTGAATTTGTCTTCTTGTAAACTTGTGCTTTTGAGTTAACCATAGATTATGGACAACTACAGGAATTTCTATTACATTTTCAGCAATTTTTTCGCCTAGCAATTCTTTTCTTTTAAGTTCTTTAACATAGGAAATTGCGTGAGTTTTCATCAATTGAGACATTTTTAAATATTCAAGGTCTGTCTCCTTTAACTTGTTTGATTTTAAAGTTGTACTACATTTTTTACCTGAAATCTCTTCGGTTTGAAAATCTTCGTTTGAAATGTCTTCCTGAAAGGTTTCATCAGAACACCCTATAAAGAGTAAAAAGACAATCAAAATGAGTGGAGTTAAAACATTTTTTTTCATAATACGTTAGTTTGTGTATAAATTGTTAGTTTGCTGTAGAATGCTCTAAAACATAAACTTTCAAAGAACACTTTTTCCGCTTTTGAGAAATGGATACCTATAAATAAAATGAGCTTAAATAAGTGATTGCTATTAAAAACGTATACAATGTTTAGGTGCTTTCTACATAATAAAGATTATAGTATTTTATCCTAAATACAAGAAAGAGTAGTCAATATTCAAGGAAAATCGACTGATTTATTTTAAGAAAATAGAGAAGCAAATTTAGTAATTACCAGAGTTTGGTTGAATAACTGATAAAATGGTTATGTATCTGATTTTGAGTTGTTTAGAATTAAATTAGTTTTGATTGTTCTATTGAGTAAAGAAAAACAGATACACTTTATATTTAAATCCGAAACGAATTTAGCTTATACTATTTTAACTAAATAATTAGTGTCTCATTATGTGTTTTGAGATAATTGTAAAAATTCTTTTATCTGTAATAAATATGAATTTATTTTTAATTCTATTATATATTTGATAAGTTGTTGATACGTAGACGTTTTGGTTTTTGTATACAATACATACCTTCCAGATGTTTATAATTTTACAATAGAATAATAGCCCAAAATAACCACTATAACATAGTTTTTTGAATTGCTTTTTTAATATAATAAGATTTTATGTTTTTAAAGGAGTCATAGGTGAGGTACCTAAAATTGGCTCTTGTTGTTTTATTTATTTACTGGTTATATCTAATTGTTTATTAGCCCAGAATATAGATTTTTCACGATTAGAATCGTACCAGGAACCACAAGATTTTATTCTCGATCCTAAAACAAGAGAAGCAATTCAATGTGAAAAACAAAAATTGCTAAAGGCACAAAAAGAAAAAGACACTTCCAATATAATATCAGGTTACTATTACTTAGGAAGTATCTATGATGGCGAGAAGTATTTAAGCTACATGGATACCGTTTTAACGTTGACTGCTGGCAAAAAATCCTATGAATACATACGGGCATTAACTTATACAGATCTATATCTATATTATATGGATGAATATGATTATGTAAAAGCAATGAATTATTTGGTTAAAGCAAAGGATTATGCTGTACTATTAAATAATGATCAACTATTAAGGTTTTGCAAAGAGGATTTAGTAACGATTAAAGCTAATTTTGGAAAGATACAGGAGGCAATAGATTTCTACAAAGAAGACATAAAAAGGCTAAAAAAAGATACTGTATCTATCGATAATAATATAAACCTTGGATATCATTATAGTAATATATCATATTATTTAACAATGATCAAAAAATACGATTCAGCTCATTATTATAACAAAATGGGAAAAAAAATTGTTAAAGGTCTGGATTCATCGTTATATAGATATCTTGAAATAAATGCAGCAATTACGGATTACTATTTAGGAAATCTTGAAGCAGCAAAACAGGTTTTTGAAAACCTTGAAACAACCTATGGAGACTTAAGTATAGCAAATTATGCTGAGATACATTACTATTTGGGGAAAACGAATAAAGATTTAGGAAATCATAATGTATCATACTACCATTTTAAAAAAATTGATTCTCTATATGAAAAAAGACAAAAAATGGATTTTGGATATAGGGATACTTATTATGAGTTGATGAATATGCATTCTAAAAATGAATATGAGAAACGGTTAGAGTATGTCAATAAACTACTGGTATTTGATAGCATTTATAGAGTAAATGCTAATTACGTGAATAGTAAAGTCCTTGATAAGTTTGATATCCCAACATTAATTGAAGAGAAAGAATTACTGATTACTAGTTTGTCTAAAGACAATAGAAAATTTAAAACCAAATCCTTTTGGTATCTTGGTGTTGGAGTGTTGATATTCATTCTTCTTGGATATCAAACTTATTCAATATTTAGATATAAACAAAAGGCAAGAAAACTTGTAATTGACTTAGATGGAACACTAATTAATAAGAAGAAAATTACCAAAAAAACAGTATCTCCAGGAGAAACTCTCGATATTTCGGATGAAGTAATAACGCGTACCTTGTCACTATTAGATAAATTCGAAGAAGAATTAGGGTTTTTAAATGCTAATCTTACATTACAACAATTAGCAAGAAAAGTAAATAGTAACTCAAAATATCTTTCGAGAATTATTAAGATGTATAAAGAAGAATCATTTTATGGTTATATCCAAAACCTAAGAATTAATCAGGTTTTGAATCGTCTTAAAAATGACACTAAATTTAGAGAATTTACGATCGATGCAATTGCAAAGGAATCTGGATATAATCAACGAGAATCTTTTTCAAAAGCTTTTGAAAAAGTGACAGGAGTCCGTCCGTCATATTTTATAAAAGAACTTAAAAAACAAGATGAAAAATCGATATAACTTTGAGTTAAATGATGATATTGAATTGATTAAAATTTTTATGATAACTTAAGTAAGTTTCTAATGTTTTTAACTACTACTTCTCTGAAAAAGAGTAAATAAAACGATTTTATAAAAAAAATTAGCCTTTGTTTAACTTAGATTTTAATAAGCAGTATTATATTTGCTGAAATTTTTTTAATTTATTGATCACTAAACTTCAAATAGCAAAATTTCTGGTAGTACTTGGCTTCGTGCTTAGCATAGCTAACTACGGTTTGGGTCTTGTTACTTTTTATAGTTGTGATGAAGAGGTATCTTTCGTTTTAGAAGAAGCAGGTGAAAGCTCAGAAGAAAAGGATAATGAACAATCTGAGCAGGAAGATACCAAAGAAAAAGACAAAATTTCTCAAGATAATATAATAAACCATTCAGGATTAGTTGATTCGTACTTTAATTTATATCCTGATTTTTATGTACATAATACTTCGGTTTATCTGGAGCACAAAACCCCTCCTCCAGAAATTTCATAAAATATTTATCGTAGCCAAACTTGAATACTGATGCTTTATAAAATAAAGGGTCTGATCATTCTTTTTGGCAATTTTTTATCATTACAAATATTTGTGTTAAACACAAACTAAATAATTATTGCTATGAGTGTTTTTAAAACATTAAAAAATGATTTACCGGCAAGTATTGTCGTATTTTTTGTGGCATTACCGTTATGTTTAGGTATTGCCTTAGCCAGTGGAGCTCCCTTATTTTCAGGATTGATTGCGGGAATCATTGGTGGTATTGTAGTAGGACTCTTAAGTGGTTCTCAAATTGGAGTTAGTGGACCTGCTGCAGGGTTGGCTGCTATTGTATTAACATCGATAGGAACATTAGGAGGTTTCGAAAACTTTCTAGTTGCTGTTGTTCTTGGAGGAGTAATCCAGATCGTATTAGGATTACTAAGAGCAGGAATTATTGGATATTATTTCCCATCCTCTGTAATTAAAGGAATGCTAACAGGTATTGGGATTATCATTATTCTGAAGCAAATTCCAGTCTTTTTTGGATATGTAGGAGAAAAAGGAGAAGGTACCTTTATGCCGATTTTGAAATCTTTTACAAACCTTAGTTTAGGTAGCACATTAGTAGCCGTGATTGGTTTAGGAATCTTGATTTTATGGAGTAATGTACTTTCGAAGAAAGGAAAAATATTTCAGCTCGTACAAGGACCTTTGGTTGCTGTAGTAGTAGGAATTGTATTTTTCTCGGTGTTCGGTTCTTCTGGAAGTTTAGGTATTAATACCAAAAGTTTGGTAAGTGTGCCTATTCCTTCTGATATCAATTCTTTCTTAGGACAATTTAGCTTTCCTAACTTTGAAGTAATTACACAAGGGGAAATATGGCTAGTTGCCTTTACTATTGCATTAGTAGCAAGTTTAGAGACCCTGCTTTGTGTAGAAGCAACCGATAAAATTGACCCTCAGAAAAGAGTAACTCCCACCAATAGAGAGTTAATGGCTCAAGGAACTGGTAATGTTATCTCTGGGCTTATAGGAGGGTTGCCTATCACACAGGTAATTGTTCGAAGCTCTGCAAATATTCAATCAGGTGGTAAATCAAAACTATCAGCTATTATACATGGATTCCTTTTACTTATTTCGGTAATTGCTATTCCAAAATTACTTAATCTAGTCCCACTTTCGGTATTAGCAGCAATATTGCTAATCGTAGGATATAAATTGGCCAAGCCTTCAACTTTTGCATCTCTTTGGAAATCTGGTTGGAAACAATTTGTTCCTTTTATTGTTACTGTATTAGGTATCGTTTTTATTAATTTATTATGGGGAATTGGATTAGGATTAATGGTAGGAGTTGTTGTAATACTAATTAAAAGTTACCAAAACTCACATTTCTTACATATAGAAGATGTTAGTAATGGTAAGCGCAGAGTAAAAATGACCCTTGCAGAAGAAGTTACCTTTTTTAACAAAGGAGCCATCCTAAAAGAACTTGATAGTTTAGAAGAAGATACTTATCTTACCTTGGATGTTAGAAAAACACGTTTTCTGGATTATGATATCGTAGAGATTTTGGAAGATTTTTCTGAAAAAGCTAAAAACAAAAACATTGATATTAATCTAATTTCTGAAAGAGGAGCTGTTGAAAATCCTGATAGTTATATTAAGTTTTTTAAATTAAGACCCAAAACAGCATAATTTTTTAAAATAAAGAAATAAATCATCTTCAAATAAATTAATAGTATTTGTAATAAATTGGATGGTAAATTTCATCACATAATAAGTAAATAATAAAAAACAGAACAAATGAAAGCACATACTAAAGAAACGCAGGCCGCCATTACTCCACAAACTGCATTACAAATGCTTAAAGAAGGAAATCAAAGATTTCAACAAAAGCATATGGCCGATAGAGATCTTTTAGACCAGGTAAGTGATACAAAAGGGGGGCAATTCCCTTTTGCTACAGTTCTGGGTTGTATAGATTCAAGAGTTTCGGCAGAATTGGTTTTTGATCAAGGAATCGGAGATATTTTTAGTGCTCGTGTAGCCGGTAATTTTGTTAATGAAGATATCTTAGGTAGTATGGAGTTTGCGTGTAAACTTGCAGGAACCAAATTGGTTGTAGTATTAGGACATACTGCTTGTGGAGCAGTAAAAGGAGCATGCGATGATGCCCAACTAGGAAACCTTACTGCTTTGATTAGTAAAATTAAACCTGCGGTGGCAGCAGTAACAGAACCAACTGATGCTTCAGAAAGAACTTCTAAAAACATAGATTTTGTTAATGAGGTAGCCGTTAAAAATGTCGAGATGACTATAGATAACATAAGAAATCAGAGTGAAGTTCTTAAGGACATGGAAGCTAATGGTGAGATCATGATTATAGGTGGTATGTATGATATTAATGACGGAAGCGTAAAGTTCTTTGAAAGCTAGAATCTCCTAAAATTTTATTAAAAAAATACCGATGCCTCTGAGTGTCGGTATTTTTTTTAGTACTTTTTAGAAATTTTTAACAAAAATACCATATATACATGAAAGGATTTTTCAAGAATTTAAAAGGAGATACCTTTGGAGGATTGACTGCAGGTATCGTTGCATTACCCTTGGCATTGGCCTTTGGAGTGTCATCAGGATTAGGGCCAACTGCCGGATTATATGGAGCTGTATTTATTAGTTTTTTTGCTGCACTTTTTGGAGGTACCAATACACAGATTTCCGGACCTACTGCGCCTATGACGGCAGTCAGTATGATTGTAATAGCAGAAATCATTGCTGCCAATGATGGAAGTTTGGAGAATGCATTACCTGCTATTTTAATGGTATTTCTATTAAGCGGAATTATGCAGATTGGTTTGGGAGCGATTGGTCTAGGAGGGTATATTAAATACATTCCCTATCCAGTAGTATCCGGTTTTATGACAGCAATTGGAGTTATTATCCTTTTAACGCAGATATTGCCGTCTTTTGGATATTACCCAAAAGAAGATTTGGAGTATGTAGAAAAATATAAACCTTTGGCAGAAGAAGTGATTCTTGAAAATATTCTTAAAGAAGAAGCAGATGAAGGAATTTTGGTATTAGAAGATTTTAAAGAAACCATTTCACGAGCAGAAAAAATTACAGGTGATGATATTCTGAAAGAATCTCAAACACTTGCGGGGAAGGAAGCCTCTGGAGCATGGGGAGCCATCAAAATTTTCCCGAGAGCATTTAAAAACATAAACTGGTTAGAACTGCTCTTAGCCTTGGGAACCATCATTATTATATATGGGTTTAAATATATTACAAAGGTAATACCAAGCACCTTGGTAGCTTTAGTGGTCATGTCTGGAATTGCTTATGGTTTTGGGTTTGACTATAGACCTATAGAAGAAATCCCAAGTGGATTACCTATACCAAGATTGGAGATGTTTACCGGATTTAGCCTGGGAAGTATTACTCCCTATATTTTTACAGCGCTAACCCTGGCATTATTAGGAGCAATCGATTCTCTATTGACCAGTGTAGTAGCAGATAATATGACCAAAACTAAACATAAGCCCAATAAAGAATTAGTAGGGCAAGGAATAGGAAATAGTATCGCGGCTGTGTTTGGAGGGATCCCTGGAGCGGGAGCGACGATTAGAACTGTTGTAAACATCAACTCTGGAGGTAAAACAAAGCTATCAGGTATGATTGCTGGGGCAGTATTATTTATTATCATGCTTGGATTTGCTCCGGTAGCATCAAAAATACCAGCTGCCGTACTTGCAGGAATATTGATTACAGTAGGTATTGGAGTAATGGACTATAAAGGGTTAAGAGCCATACCAAGTATGCCGAAGGATATAAAACTAGGCCCTGTTAAGCTAAGTTCGGAAGTGTTAATTATGTTGATTGTATTAGTGTTATCAACTTTTTGGAATTTGGTATACGCAGTAGGAATAGGGTTAATATTGGCGTCACTTATGTTTATGAAAAAAATAGGAGATCTTACCGCAGAACGATCTGATGTAAAAGCATTAAAAGAAGAAGCCTGGAAAGATGAAAAAGAGTTTCCGACTAATCTAAAGGAAGAAGTGTTTATCAAGCACCTTAAAGGGCCTTTGTTCTTTGGTTCTACCAGTGATTTTCAACAGCTGGCAGCGCAGATACCAGATACTTCTTCTGTAGTGGTAATGAGACTGGATCGCATGCAGTATATGGATCAATCGGGCTTATATGCTATGGAAGAAATGATCTTGAATCTTCAGCTAAAAGGAGTGAAAATCCTTTTTGTAGGGCTATTAAGACAACCAAGATATTTGATGGAACGTATTGATATTATTCCTGATCTCGTTCCAGAAAATTGTGTTTTTGATGATTTTGATAAATGTTTAAAATATATAACAAATACTGTAGAAGATGCAGTTTAATCTGGTGATAAACACATTTAGATGAAATAATCTAAAATCAAAAGATCCCTGTTTTTTGTAGGGATCTTTTGATTTTATGTATGTTATGTTTGATCAAACCTCTTCTTGTTGTTTATTCTCATCTGTATCTTTCAGAATGCTTGGCAATACTGTAGGAGCTAATGTACGTACTGGTTTATATAATATAGAAGAATCGAGGGTCTCCTGCTTGATAAAAGTGACTTTTTGATTAACTGCATCTACAAACATAAGTACCACACTAGCAATAAAAGCAAACTTAAGCACACCAAAAGCAGCACCTAGTAACTTATTCACTATTCCTAATGAAGCAAGATCTGCAATTTTTGTAAGTAGTTTACCTGCCATGGATATCAGTATAACAACCAGTATAAAAGTAATAGCAAAAGCAGTAAGCTTTATAACACTTTCCTGCCAGTCTACATATTGTTGTAAATAATCCCCAACGAGATGAGAAAAATGCACTGCAATATAAATTCCTGCAACCAGAGCTACCAAAGAAGCGAGAGAAACAAATAAGCCCTTCATAAATCCTCTTACTAATCCCCAGAGTAAAAGAATTCCTAAAATAATATCAATATAGTTCATGAGTCTTTTCTAGATTCTTGCTCTAAATATAATTCATTTTATGAATCTTATTCATAGAATCTAAATTTTGATGTCCTTTTATTGGTGTAAACAACCTAAATCTTTGTTGTTATTAAAGAGAATAAACTTTATGATTTCTCTTACTTTTTTAACTACTGTATTTTCCTATGTTTGCGGACTTCTTTGGGATAAAAATAAAATTTAACATAAAAAGTAGAAAACAGGTGGTAACATATTTTGTCCTGCTGACACATACTTACACAACACTATAATAAAGGAATCGTCAGATTCCTTTTAAAGTGTACAAAATCAAATTTTTACAAAAAAATAGTATAGGGTATTCAAAAGAGTTATTGATAACAACAGTTTTACATGCCTATATTTTTTATAAACACATCTTATTAAAAAAATAAATTATGCAGTTATTCGGTAATAAATTACAAGTTTTAATTATGAAAAAATCATTGTTATTTCTAGGTCTAGTACTATATGGATCTGGTGTTTTTGGTCAGGTAAATCTAAACTCATCTACGGGAAGAGTTCAGGATATTAATACTGATTTTTCGTTTAGAATTACAGATAAACAATATGATAGAGTTTTATTTCAATCAGGTTGGCTATCAGGCGTGGGAGATTATGTGTATTTAAAACATGGAGGAGGAAATGTTGAATCCACAACTTTTGGATTTCGTATTAGTGATGGGTATGGCTTTGATTTTGGAAAAAATGACTTTGCTACTTCTTTTTTTAAAATAAAAACCAATGGATATGTAGGAGTTGGAATATCTAATCCGTCTGAAAGATTCGAAGTTTTAGGTACAGCCAAAATCAATGCAATAGGAACAAGAGGAAGTTCTATTCTGAAATTGGATAGAGGAGATGAAGGAAAGGATGCAGCTGTAATTAGTTATGGACAAAATAATATATATTCCTGGAATACAGGCTTGTTATATGATGGAGGTAGCCCTACTACAAGTTTTCATATAAGTCAAAATCGGGATATTAGGGATGGAAGTGGCAACTCTGTCCACCAACCCGAATTTACTATAAACACTAGTGGTAATATTGGCATTGGAACCACCACTCCAGATTCCAAACTCACAGTAAAAGGAAAAATCCATGCTGAAGAAGTAAAAATAGACTTAAGTGTTCCTGCTCCTGATTATGTATTCTTAAAAGATTATGATTTAAAATCTATTGGCGATGTTGAAGCCTATATAAAACAAGAAGGGCACCTACCTAATATCCCGTCTGCCGCAGCAATGGAAGCCAATGGTGTTGAGTTAGGAATCATGAACATGAAACTCTTAGAAAAAATCGAAGAACTCACCTTATATACAATTGCACAGGAAAAACGAATTCATCAATTGGAGCAAAAAGAAGTTGAAAATCAGAAACTAGAGGCTAAAAATGCAGAGCTAGAAGCTAGATTGGCCAAAATAGAATCTTTAGTAATCAAAAAGTAAAAATTAAAACGTATTAAATGAATCGATATATTATTTATATATTCTTAATGCTGAGTTCATTTGCCTTTGCACAAGAACTCCCGACAATTACTCCACCATCTCCTACTGCCTTTGAGCTAGGAAAATATGGAGAAGTACCAGTTGGAATGTTTACAGGAACAGCAAATGTGAGTATCCCTTTGTACCAGTATAAAACCAGAAATTTATCAGTTCCAATATCTTTATCCTATAATTCTAATGGATTACGGGTAGACCAAATGACCAGTTGGGTCGGTCTGGGATGGAGTTTGAATGCAGGAGGTGTAATCACACGAATGGTAAAAGATGAAGATGATGATGGTGCAGGAGCGGGTTTATTGACCAATAGTCCAGATCAGGAAATCCAGGAGATGTATACTCAAGGAGGAAATGCAGTGAACCCAAGAGTTATGGATTTTTATTTAAACGGAATCGGAGCAGGAATAGACTCCGAGTATGATATTTATAACTTTAATTTTCAAGGCGCTTCCGGAAGATTTATCCTTGATAGAAAGAATAGGGTTCATATACTTTCTGATAACCCGTTATTAAAAATTACTACAGATGGATTTCAGGCCAATCGTACTTTTTCTATCACAGCACAGAATGGAGTGATTTATGAATTTGCTGATACAGAAAGTAGTAAAATTTTAGTACCAGCCACGAGTTCTTATGATCCTCCAAGAATGACCACTTCCTGGTATATTACCAGAATAATCCACCCTTCAGGAGACGAAATTAATTTTTTATACGATCAGGAGAATCAACAATACACGCAAGGTACAAGTGAAACCTATTCTAAACTAGTGAATTTTGGAGCTGGTTGTGCAGAAGGTGCAGATTGCCCTCCTGATAATTTAAGTACATCAGAAACCGTAGTTTCTATTTATGGATTGCGACTTAGAGAAATCAATAGCAATCGCCCGAGTGCAGGTAAAATACGATTTCAAGCATCCACAACACATCCTGATATTCCTCTGGCTTTGCTTAGTCAGGTTGAGATATTAAATGAATCCAATACACCCATTGATGAGTTTTCTTTGAATTATGATATCACAAGTAACTCCAGGGTTTTTCTTAGAGATGTTACGATGAAAGATCCATCACAAAAATATGAGTTGTCTTATATGGATAAAGAAACGTTCCCTTCGCGTTTATCCAAAGCACAGGATTATTGGGGGTATTATAATGGGAAAGATAGTAACCTTCATCTTGTTCCTCAAATCAATAATGCGTTTTGGCAAAATTTTGGAGGTGACAGAACTCCTTCTGCTACACATGCTCAAAAAGGATTGCTGCAAAGAATTACCTATCCTACCAAAGGATCTTCAGAATTTATATATGGTGCCAATGTGGTTTCAAGTGCAGAGAACACCTATGTAAACGCAAATCAACTAATAGGTACAGGAAATCTGTATCCCAATAGTACCACTTTTACAGTTCCGAATAACTACCACAATTCTTTTGCAAACCCTACAAAACTAGTTACCAATTTAGACTTGGACTCTTTTGGATGTACTAGCTGTACAGGTACAGCAGTAGTTAGCATTTTTGATGTAACAGATAATCAGGAATTATTATCCAGAAGCATTAGCAGAAATGATCATCTTAATGAAGATGTTACCCTATTAAAAAATCATACTTATACCATTAGTATTTCCAGAAATGGAACACTGGATTATATTGCTGACATCAGATATTATCTGCAAGAGGAGCAAGTACAAGATGTTGTTTATGCAGGTCAGAGAATTGAAGAAGTAAGAAATTTAGATAATAATAACCAGATCACTAATAGAAAGTATTATAAATATGAAGCATTTAATACCGGAGTTTCCTCAGGTCAACGAGGGATTCCTGTAGATTTTGAAGACGATTCTGTTACCAGATTAAATTGTTCAAATGATATTGGTAACGGAACCCCTTTGGGTGCTTATGTAGATTGTCAATATCGTACCCTATTCTCTAGTACAACAAACAGTGTGTTAAGTCAACGAAGTTCCTCTGTATATTATAAATATGTGACCATTAGCGAAGGAGATGCTAATTATAGTAATGGAGCAGAAGAGCACGAGTTTATCATCAATAGAAATACAACAAGTCAGTTGTTATGGGGAAGTGGTCAATTTGCTCCTTTTGAACTATTAAATGCAGATGCTGCAAATAATGGATTTCCTAAAAGAGTAACCTTGTATACTAAAAAAGGAACGAATACCTATGTTAAACAACAAGAAACCATTAATAACTATCTAAAAGACGATTCTTATACCAATGTAGTGAACAGTTACATTATCAAAAAGATTTTTGATCCTATTATCCCGGGAGAATCGGATTATAATTGTGAAGCATCAGATATTAATAAGAGATATAGCTATTATAATTGTACAACTTCTCATACACATCATTGGCATATTGATAACGGATATGAATGTATTGCACCAGGAAATAACAATGTGCTTTTATATAGAAATCATTCTTGCTACGGACAACCTTTAAATTCTGTAATTCGATATCAAAACCTGTTAGATAGAGGATTAGATTATTATCTGTATGTAGTAAGAAATCAAAATGTATCCGAAAGATATTATATGGATACTACGGTTTCTATGGTATTTGATAGCAATGGAGAAAATCCGATAACCACTACCACCAAGTATCACTATGACAATACATTTCATCGTCTACCTACTCGAACAGAAGTAACAGATAGTGAAGGAAGTCAGATGCTTACAAAAACTTACTATCCGGATGATGTAACAAATGTATCAAGTCTTCCAGGAGGCAATCTTTCTCAGCAAGAATACAATGCGATAAATGATCTTAAGAGAGTGTACCAGAATCAATCGGCGACTCCCATCCAAGTAGAAAGTTATAAGAAAGAAGGAAGCCAGGAAATCTTATTATCCAGACAGAGGACATTGTTTAAAGATTGGGGTAGTAATTTGATTTTACCGGAGATAGTGCAATTAGGAAAAAGTAATGATGCATTACAAGATCGGGTAGAATATTTAGACTATGATAATCACGGTAACGCATTAGAAGTATCAAAAGCAGATGGTTCTCATATCAGTTATATCTGGGGATATAATCAGGAATATCCTATAGCCAAAGTTGAAAATGCTACACGTAGTGAGATTGAAGCATTATCTGGATTTGGTGCTAATTTCCATACAGGAACTACTGGTCTAACCAGTACACAAGAAAACAGTTTACGAACCGATCTTCCCAATGCGATGGTAACAACCTATACCTATGATCCACTGATCGGAGTGACCAGTATCACTGACCCTCGTGGGTATACGATTTACTATCAGTATGATCAGTTCAACCGATTGCAATATGTAAAAGATGCAGAAGGGAATTTGGTTAGTGAAAATCAATATAACTACAAAAACTAATGAAGATGATACAGAACATTCTAAAATATATCAGCGTTGCATTACTTTTTGTAAGTATGACAATGCAGGCACAAACACAGTCTACGATCACACTTTCTACCGCTACTTCTGGTAATTATACCGCTACAGAAAGTATTATACTGGCACCAGGGTTTCAATCCACGAGTTTCTCTGCTTCTATTATAGCAGAGCCTTATTTTGATCCTACG
>NZ_JAXLPA010000009.1:0-80298 GCF_034322225.1 Aquimarina callyspongiae
ACGGGTGCAACCGGAGCAGCAGGTGCTGATGGAACTAACGGAACAAATGGTACTGATGGAGCGACCGGGGCAACCGGAGCTACTGGACCAACAGGCGCTACTGGAGCAACGGGTGCAACCGGAGCAGCAGGTGCTGATGGAACTAACGGAACAAATGGTACTGACGGAGCGACCGGGGCAACCGGAGCTACTGGACCAACAGGTGCTACTGGAGCAACGGGTGCAACCGGAGCTACAGGTGCTGATGGAACTAACGGAACAAATGGTACTGATGGAGCGACCGGGGCAACCGGAGCTACTGGACCAACAGGTGCTACGGGTGCAACGGGTGCAACCGGAGCAGCAGGTGCTGATGGAACTAACGGAACAAATGGTACTGATGGAGTGACCGGGGCAACCGGAGCTACTGGACCAACAGGCGCTACGGGTGCAACCGGAGCAGCAGGTGCTGATGGAACTAACGGAACAAATGGTACTGATGGAGCGACCGGGGCAACCGGAGCTACTGGACCAACAGGTGCTACTGGACCAACAGGTGCTACTGGAGCAACGGGTGCAACCGGAGCAGCAGGTGCTGATGGAACTAACGGAACAAATGGTACTGATGGAGCGACCGGAGCTACTGGACCAACAGGTGCTACTGGACCAACAGGTGCTACTGGAGCAACGGGTGCAACCGGAGCACAAGGTGACCCTGCAACGGATGATCAAACACTTTCTACCGATGGAACCCCTGGAAATGTTTCTATAAGTGGAGGAAATACTGTAAATCTAAATGTAGTAAGCACCGATGCTAATAATGAAATTACTGCTGGTACTGATAACGGAGCTTTCTTCGTTAGCCCTGTTAAATCAATGGGGAAAGTTTCAGGTAATGGAACTGCATTAAAAATATTAAACGCTACGGTTTCAAGATTAAACGAAGGAGATTATCAAGTTACATTTACTTCAGCAATGCCTGATGCAAACTACATTATCCAATTATCTATCACAGATTGTAATGGAGATTGTCCTGGGAATACTGGTGCTAATTATGATGATCCTGGTATAACTTATTACAACCAAACAACCACAGGATTTAGAGTTAATATTGGTGATAGTGATAATGGAACTAATCAAAAAGATGATATTGATTTAGAATTCATGTTTACAGTATTTGATTTTTAATTTATAAGAAATATTATATCACTTATCTTTTATTAATTCTATCAAATCAAATATTCAAAAATTGGAAGGGAAAAAGTAGAACATATCAAAATGAAAAGAATTTTAATTGGCATAGTAAGTCTTATTATTTCATTCTCCGGATATTCTCAAATTGATGCTAATTCATTAATGGGATTACCTACGGCTGCAGATTTAACAGAGATAAATGCTATTGTTAGCCCAAATATAGGATCCGTTGTATTTAATTTAAATGACAACGAAATATACCGATTTACTAGTACTGGATGGCAACTAAGCACGGATAATCAAACGCTTTCTCTCTCTGGTAGCACTTTATCTATTTCAGGGGGAAACAGTGTGGTTCTTCCCAATGTTACTACATTTTATACTGCTGATGGTACTTTGACAGGAACGCGAACCGTAAATGGAGGAGGAAATTCTTTAACTTTTAATAATTTAAACGCATTACAACTTAATGCTACAAATATTCAGGCATTTAGCAATCAAGCTTTTCAGTTAGGTTCTATAGGAAATGTAACTCAAATATCGGGTGCATCAGGCATACAGCTTCAAGATGATACTGCCGTCCAAGGAAATATTAGCGTAACAGGTAGTTTTACAGATAGTAGCGGTGATGCTGGTTCATTAAACCAAGTACTTTCTTCAACTGTTACGGGAACGAACTGGGTTGACGGATCAAGCTTCGATACAGATGATCAAACTGCTTCAGAAGTTAATTCTGATACTCCTATAGATGTAGATGGAGACGGTGCTACAGAAGCGACCGTTGAAGATGTTATACAGGATATTGCTCCTATAACTTCCAAAGCTGCTAGGATATTCTACCCTCCATCAATTGCTATCGATGCATCAACAATTGGGAATAACAGAACGGTAGATCTTTATCAAGAATATATTACTCAGTTTGGAACGCCAACTGCAGCAAGTAATGGAGCTCCAGCAGCGATACCGACTTATTCCAGAAGTGAATTATATTACTACGTGACTTTTGCAGATCCCGTAGTTTTTGGGCCTCCTGCCAATATTTCTATTGGAGGAACTGGAGATGGTGCTAATGAAGGTGTTATGACATATGATATTATTGCAACTCCTCCAGATTTTAATACTTTAATCAATGTTGTATTTGTTGTTAAATAATTAAGGTATTCCACATGAAAAACCCACGTTTTTTGACATATCGCATTCTTTTTCTTTTTGTTTTTATACCTCTACCCTTTATTAATGCTCAAGATACCTATTCTGATACTTTTAGTACTGTAGCTTATAATAATAGTGACGGAAATCAAGCCTGGACCACAAGTTGGATTGAAAGTGGAGATGATGGGACTCCTTTTGGAGGTAGAATATTTGTAAGTGGTTTCAATGATCTCGAAATTTTTAATATGGATGGACGCAGTATTAGTAGAACCATTGATTTATCTGCTTATTCCTCCGTTACTCTTTCTGTACAATATTTTTTAATTGCCGGAAATGAAGTAGTTGATATCGATTTATTTAATAATACTACAGGATTATGGGAAACTGTGTTAACCACTGGAAATGGATTTGGCACAACACTTACTCATACACTAACTGCTTCTCAAATCTCGTCAGGCTCTGCTATTCGGTTTATCTCTGGAAGTGGAAATTGGCAAAATTTTGAAACGGTAGCAATGGACAATGTTTTATTTACTGGAACTATTGCCAATCCTCAACTTTCGATTAGTGATGTTACTGTAAATGAAAATGCAGGCACTGCTAATCTAACAGTTAGTCATACAGGTTCAAGTACTTCTGGTAGTTTTACTGTAGAATACTCTACAGCCAACAATACAGCTACTCAACCAGGAGATTATACTGCAACGGGAGCTCCTGCTCCAACAATCACTTTTTCTGGAACAAGCCCTGAAAATCAAACGTTGACAGTACCCATATCAATTATTGATGATAATTTTGCAGAACCTACAGAATCCTTTTTCGTAAATCTTGCTAATGTTAGTGATCCTTCTGTTACCATTACAGATGGACAAGGAGAGATCACCATTACTGATGATGATAATGCTTCTATTGCAATCAATGATATAACAGTTAACGAAGCAGATGGAACAGCCACTCTAACGGTTACTCTATCTGGGGCTAGTGTTTCTGGTGGGTTTACCCTACCCTTTACTTTTGCTAATGGCTCTGCTACAGATCCAGCCGACTATACTGCTGCTGGTGCTACTGGTTCTCCTTTAACATTTACAGGAACTATTAATGAAACACAACAAATTACTATTCCTATAGTAGATGATACTGATGTAGAAGCAGATCATAACTTCTTTATTAATTTAGGAACTCCTAGTAATACCATAGTAACTGTAAGTGATAATCAAGGTGAAGTAACCATTCAAGATAATGATTCTGCTATAACTATTGATGATGTTTCGGTTAACGAAGCTATAGGAACCATGACATTTACGGTTTCTCATACAGGTTCGAATGCAGCTGGAAGTTTTACTGTAAATTTTGCCACTGCTGATAACTCTGCCTTAAATGGTCCTGACTATGTTGCTACAACAGGAACACTTTCTTTTTCAGGAACTGCTCCTGAAACAAGAACTATAACCGTCTCTATAGTTGTGGATGCTCTTGCAGAACCAACAGAAACATTTTTTGTGAATTTAAGCGGTATAAGTGATCCGTCGGTTGTTATTACTGACGCGCAAGGAATAGGAACTATTACTGATGTTATACCTGTAAATCAACCTTTAACCCTTTTTGATGAATTTAATGGTAGATACGACTATGCACTAACTGGAGGAACATTGAGAGACAGTGATGCTAATACTTGTTCTATTACTACCTCATCATCAAACACATTAACTACTACTATTCCAGGTACTGCAACAATAGAAAGAGCTTTATTATTTTGGGCGCATTCTGGTGCTACTCCTGACGTAAACGTCACTTTTGAAGGGCAAGCAATTACAGCTAACATTGTAAATCAAGCAACTTTCGGTACTCAACCATATTTTGGAATGGTTAGCGATGTAACCACTTTAATACAAGGTATTGCAAACCCATCTACTAATACTTATGATTTTTCAGGACTTACAGTGGATAATACAAATAACACCTTTTTTTATTGTGGAGGAAATACTACTTTAGGTGGTTGGAGTTTAATGATCTTTTATGAAGAGCTTAGTTTGCCCGCTGTTAGTATTAATTTGTACAATGGTTTTGATGGAGAACAAAATGCCACTACCAACTACACGCTAAGTGGATTCTTTGCGATAGGCTCTGTTGGTTCTAAAACTTCGATACTTTCCTGGGAAGGAGATCCTGGAACAGATAACAATGAAATACTATCACTTACAACAGGTTCTGGGACTAATATATTAAATGGAGATGGTGATAATGATGGAACTCCGAATAACCCATTTAATTCAACAATTTTTGATAATACCGTTGCTCCCATTGTTAATAATGTAAATGGTAGAGGAATAGATCTTGATACTTATGACATTTCATCCTTTATTGCTCAAGGAGAATCTACAGCTACTACTAACATTCAAGTAGGTGGAGATTTTGTTATTCTTAATGCTGTAGTTCTTAAAGTGCCAAGTAACCTTATGACAGGTACTGTTTTTGAAGATATTAATTACCCTGGTGGAGCTGGTAGAGATCTAGTTACTTCTTCGGGAGCAGGCGTTCAAGGAGTAACTGTAGAACTTTATAATAACTCTGGAGTTCTTGAAGATTCTGATGTTACTGATATCAATGGTCAATATAATATTGGAGGGATGGCCAATGGTGATTATAGCCTTAGAGTTGTAAACAACACCATTAATTCTACACGTGGCGGAGGTTCTACCTGTGTCTCTTGTTTACCAGTACAAACTTTTAGAAAAAATTTTAGTTCAAGTACCTTATCTAATGTTACCAATGAAATTGGTGGAGCAAATCCTTCAGCAGAAGATGTTGCTGCTGGTATATTGACAGGAGCTCAAACCATATCTAGTGTTTCTATTCTTGCAGAAGGAGCTGTAGATTTAGATTTTGGTTTTAACTTTAATACAATTGTTAATACCAATTCTGATGGACAAGGTTCCTTAGGGCAGTTTATTATTAATGCAAACGCTCTAGACGAAACAGGACTAGACATAGAAGCTAATAGTATTTTTAATCCAGCAGCTGGAGAAGATACTTCTATATTTATGATCCCTCCAACAGGAGACCCTCTAGGAAGGACAGCTGATACTAATTTTGGAAGTGGCTTTTTTGATATTAATCTTCCGAACAGCACACCTTTGAATGCCATCACGGGAGATGCCACTCACATAGATGGTAGAACTCAAACGGCTTATTCTGGAGACACTAATATAGGAACGGTTGGATCTGGAGGAACCACTGTAGGAACATCTGCTACTACTCTACCTAACTATAACCTTCCTGAAATCCAAGTTAGAAGTGATTTTGGAGATGTATTGCAATTGCAAGCCTCAAATGTAGTTTTACGTAATCTAGCCGTTTATGGTGGCAATAGAAGAGCCATTAGACAAGATTCTGGCACAGACAATCTAATAACTCAAAACCTAATGGGTGTTAATGCGTTAGGTGTTGTTGGGACTGTTGGTGTAGGTGGTTATGTAGATGATGGTTTTGAAATTAATGGAGGTGGTGTAACTTTGGATGGAAATTATATAGCATCCAATACAGATTTCGGAATCTCTATAAACGGCGGAACTTCAACAATTATTCAAAACAATCAAATTTCAAATAATGGTTTTAGAAATTGTGAATATAACATACGTGCAGTTAATGGAAGTGGTATTGTAATACAAAACAATCTTATTGATGGATCAGCTGCTTTAGGTATATTTGACGATCAAGGAAATATTACTATTACTGAAAATACTATAACTACAGCCGGTAGTGATAATAGCTGTACAGAAACCAGTGGAGTTCTATTAAATAATAGCAACACATCAGTTACTAACAATATCATTAATAATAATGGAGGCTCTGGGATCAATTTGACAGGGGGAAACACTTCTGGAAATCTTATTTCTCAAAATTCCATTTTTGCTAATGGAACCATTACACCATCATTAGGTATTGATATAAATAACGATGGCGTTACTATTAATGATAATGGCGATATTGATAACGGTCCTAACGGAAGTACTAATTTTCCTGTTTTTGAAACTGCTACAATTTCAGGAACATCCCTAAGAGTTGTTGGTTGGGCAAGACCAGGCGCTACTATTGAGTTTTTTGTGACTGATATAAGTCAAGGTACGGCTACGGCAGGTGATAATCAATTAGGTTTATCCCAGGATTATGGTGAAGGGCAAATTTATTTAGGCTCTGCTATCGAAGGGAGTGCTTCTGACGGTGACGCTACAGTATCAAATTATATTGACGCCGATGGTAATACCGATAATACTAATAGATTTGATTTTAGCATTACTTTACCCTCCAGAATACCTGTAGGTAGTATCATCACCACAACAGCGACAATATCCAATTCTACATCAGAATTTGGGAATTCATTCTCTTTAAGGGCGGCAACAGTAATTACCAATAGAAAGATTACTTACAGAGTAAACAGAAATTAAGGCGACTCGATTTTATTTCTTGTTTTTTAAAGAGTGCTATGTAACTTATTTAAAAACTCTCTTAATCCATAAAAAATCTCTACTATTTTACGCTCTCTATTCCTAATTGCCTGTGTTAAAGGTTTATCCAAGTAAATATCTCTAAAATTTAGCATAAATTATTAGCATAATTGTTATTTTATTCATTATTTTTCGTCTCAATACTGGAAATATCAATTTGAGCACCCAACAAATTGCATTTTTTATAAAAAAAGAATGAAATTTCCCGTAATTACTATAAACACATTATTTTGAATCGTAAACACAAAAACACCTTTCGTCGTCAAAAACAGGTCATTCACCGACATAAAACGTAATTCTTCTGAAAAAAACGCGTTTTGTTTTGTTTTTTTTAACTATATTAGCCGTATAAAAAATACTGTAAAACCATAATTGCAATGTTACCCCAAAATATCTCTTTTAAAAACCTATCCACATTTTTGTTACTGATTTCCAGTATAACCCTAATGTCACAAGAAGCTTTCCATAATTTTGGAAGTGTACAAATCCACGATCAAGGTCAAATCGGATTTCATGTTGACGTAATTAATGATGGAGATTTTGATCAAAATGTAGGATTAGCTGGTTTCTACAACCCAACTCAGAATATTACTGTTTCAGGTACTAACAGACCAATTTTTCATGATATGGAAGTTGATGTTCCTAATGATCTTATATTAGAAGTTGGAGTTGGAGTAAATAACTTTCAAGAATTTATTAATGGTAGAGTTCAAACGCCTAGAAATGATCTTAATGTATCTTTAGACTATATTAATGATGCTCCGTATTTGGGAGCAAACGATGATCGATTTGTTGACGGGTACGCATCTACAACTGGTGTATTAGATTTTACTTTTCCAGTTGGAGATGATTTTAGGTTAAGACCTATGCGAGTTGAAAACAATGCGGCAGTTAATACCGCTAAAGGAGCCTATTTCTTTGAAAACCCAAATTCACCTAATTACTTTTCTGGAAGTTTTGATACTAACAATTTTGGTGACTTACTATTTGGTATCAGTATATTTGAGTTTTGGGATTTAAATGGTGATGTAGAAACTTCAGTGACCCTAACCTGGGATGATAACAGTAATATCCCAACTCTAGTAGATGATCTAAGTGATCTAAGAGTTGTAGGTTGGGATGAAAATCTTGGTCAATGGGTTAATTTAGGAAACATTAGTACCACTGGAGATCTTAATAATGGAGAGATTACTTCATTACCTTTTGTTCCAGATAATTATGTAGTATTAACATTTGGTACTTCTAGTTCATTATTAGATGGTGATTTAGAAATATTTACAGCAATTTCTCCTAATGATGATGGTCTTAATGATACTTTCATTATTCAAGGATTAGCTCAATTTCCAGATAACGAAGTATTTATTTACAACAGATGGGGAGTTTTAGTATATCAACAAGATAAATACCACGAAGTACAAGATACATCTAGAGGATTTAGAGGAGTATCTGAAGGTAGAGTTACTATAGCTAAAAACGAAGAGTTACCAGTTGGAACTTATTATTATATATTAAAAATAAGAGGAGAAAAAGATAGAGCTGGCTACGTTTACATCAACAGATAAAACACTAATACACAGATAATAAGAAATTACTAGGATAAAAAAACAATGTTTTGTTTATCATTTTTTGATAAATACTAAACAGTTATTAATAAAATCCAAAAAAGGCGGAAAAAATATGTTAATTAACATGCTTTTCTCGCCTTTTTTGGGTTACATTAAGTAAATTAACTATATAAATATCAGGTACATATCCTCACCCCACATTGTATACCTGTCGCCCCAAAGTGAACCAATAAACATTTCTTTATTAATCACTTCTCTAGTATTATTTCGTAAGAAATCAATACATCTTTAAAGGTTATTAGACGTACGGCAATATCCTCGAAAGCTTACTACAATCGTCAATTTAAAGACACTTAGAAATAAGTATGTACTCTTATTCATTTGATTAAGGCCTCAAGTCGCATGCTACATCTAATATTAAAGAATCTATTATTCTTTAAATGAACTATTATTTACTTAAATCAACAATTTGTTTACTCATTATTTAGAATAAATTAAGAGACAGTACTCTGTAGAACCAATTCCCAAATTACCTATGAAACCGACTATATTATTAGCTTTGGCATGGCTTTTTATTGCCTGTGCCGCAGAAGATGACTACATCCCTTTAAACATCGAACAAGTATTTGTTGATGCTCCAGAAAAAACAATTCTCGTAGACATCATTTATGTTTTACCTTCTCACAATCCAAATCAAAATATTTATCAATTAAATGAACAGGAATTCATTAAAACTCTTAATGGTTCTTATTTTCATAGAAATGATATCGGTCTTGTTCTAGGAAATACTCTAAATCTTGTTAGTGATGAACTTTATGATTTAAAAGACAACAGAAATAATGAGTTAAGTACCTTTTTATCAGAAACCCAGAGTTCTTATCGTCCCGACAGATTAAATATATATATTATGAAAAGATCTAATACTATAGCTCTAGCAGGTTTGGGAAGTAATAAACGAGTACTAATAACAGACGAGCATATTCATAAAACAACCAGTCCTCACGAAATTGGCCACTCTCTTGGCCTACATCATACATCTACAGAAAGCAACATAATGTGTTTGGTTAATCCATATTTAAGAAGAAATTTTAATCCTTCACAAGTTGCACAAATGAAAAACCGCATCACTGAAATAAACGAAGCAGATTAGCCCCTTAATAATGTAACACCCGAACCTTAATTTTAATCAGCAAAGATTATAGGTTTTGGGTGTTATTTTTTTTTATTAAGACACTATACTACATCGATTTACATATAATTATTTATATCTATTAAACCTTCTTTATCAAGAATCTTTCTTCAATTAGATTTAAATAATTTAACAACACTTCAAAATCTATATATTCCCTCAAAAAAACCGTACAACGTTATTAAACAATGAATTAAATCGTCTTTTGCTAACTATTTTAACAAATAATTAGTAAATTCAAGAAAAAATACGTGTATGAAAAGATTATTACCCCTAATTTTAACCTTATTTTTTTCTAATATTTACGCTCAACTAGATGTCAATTCGGTTCTAGGTCTCCCCACAGCAGCTACCACTGTAGAAATGAACAGTGTTACCGGTGCTTCTACAGGATCTCTTCTTTACAACCTAGAGGTTGGAGGTATATTTGTTTTTGACGGCACAAATTGGGTCGGCGCTAGTAATGATAATTGGTTAGTAACTGGTAACAACGGACTACCAACTACTTCTTTTTTAGGTCACACCGATGATGTTGCCATGGAAATCAGGTCAAATAACTTACCTATACTACAATTCGGAAGAAGGCAAACACTTGGATTAGTTCAGGGTTTCCCTGATTATACTGATAATGATCAACCACTGGTACATGTAAATGGAAACGGTAGTACTTCAGCCCTTCAATTTGCTTCTTCAGGAGCATCCTTTTACAAGCCTATGTTTTTTACAACTACCAATGGAAGCTTTAGACTAAAAGGAAGTTCTGGAGGTACTGATTTATTCGAAATTGGATCGGCTGGTCCAGCAAATGATGGGCGATTAGAGTTTATTGTTGGAGATGATGGTCCTGAACCTATTATATTTAAACGTTATGATTATCGACGCGGGCAATTTAACCGTGAGTTTTTTAGAGTTCAAGGAAGTAATAATACTGCAGATGCCACAACCAGGTTTGGTATTAACTTAAACCCTCAAGAAGTACCTGTAGATAGTGATTATGATGACTCTTCTGTAGGTTTTAATATTGCCAATTCTACTCTGCAACTTGAAGGTTCTTTTTCTACTTCTATATTTAGTACTACAGGAAATTTAACTTTAACAGAAGATCACCATACTATTCTAATAACCGGAACTCATAACATCACCTTGCCAAATGCTAATACTTGTGAAGGAAGAGTTTATGTAATAAAAAACAGTACCAATAATAATAGAACAATTAGTACGTATGTCGATGTCACCAATACAAACCAAACAACAATTAATGCTCAGACCATATTACGCATTAAAAGTGATGGTACCAATTGGGAACAAGTTAATAATTCTGGTGGATCAGGAGCAGTTACTGTAGTAAGTACTGATGCTAATAATAGTATTACCTCAGGTACGGATAGCGGAGCGTTTTTTGAAAATCCAATAAAGGCTATGGGTAAGGTTGCGACAAATGGAACGCCCCTAAGAATACAAGGAGCTTCAGTTGTTAGAAATGGTGTAGGCAATTATACTGTTACTCTCAATACCGCACGAAGTACTGATGATTATATTATCCAATTAACGGTAAATGACCCAAGTGTTTTTCAGTCATCAATGCAAGTTACTGCACAAACCACTACAACATTCACTGTGCAAGCTTATGTAAGACTTAATTTCAATACTACTCTATTTATAGATGATGTAGATTGGTATTTTACTGTTACGGATTTTTAAATTTAAAGCTTTTTCACAAAGTGATGCGCCCATATTTCATATCCTTCATTAAGATAAAACTTATGTGAAGGATAATTAACCACATAACTATTTAACTCTGAAGTTTCACACCCTTTGCTTTTCGCATAGTCATATATCCAGGTAAACACCTTCTTCCCTATTCCTTTACCACGATGATCATCTTCAATATAAACATGATCAGGTTCGCAAGATCGTCCAGCATAATGTCTAGTCATAAACCATAATCCAAAAACACCAATCAACTTATCTTCAGAATACACTCCCCAACATTCATAATTCTGATCAAACATTTCATCAAAACGCTCAATTAATATTTCATCAGTAAGCTGATGATTCATTAATTTCTGAATCAAGGGTAATGCTTTAGGAAAATCTTGTTTTAAAATTTTGTGAAATGCTAAATCCATATGGTGATTTTCTGCAAAAATAATTATACATTTATCTCTACTATCAAAAGAATTCATAAAAATTAAAAAAGTGCAAAACATTAATATTTTAAGAAGTTTTCTACTTTTAAAATTATACTAATTAAAACCATTACAATGAAAGACAAATCAGGAAAAACACAAGATCTGATTGATAAAAAATTTCTAGAAGAACGCAGTGTTTTTCTATGGGGTCAAGTCGATGATAAATCTGCAAAACACGTAATCGATAGATTAATGTATCTAGACATGATCAATGACAATGAAATTAAACTATATATAAACAGCCCAGGAGGTTATGTTACTTCAGGATTTGCTATGTATGATACCATAAAAGCATTAAAAAGTCCGGTTTCAACCATCTGTACAGGTTTAGCCGCCTCTATGGGTTCTATTCTTTTAAGTGCCGGTGAAAAAGGAAAAAGATTTATTCAGCCTCACGCTAAAGTAATGATTCATCAACCTAGTGGTGGTGCAAGAGGACAAGCTTCTAATATAGAAATACAAGCTACAGAAATTCTTAAAACCAAAGAATTGAGTGCTCAGATACTTGCTGATAATTGTGGCCAGGATATAGAAAAAGTATTGAAAGATTTTAATCGGGATTACTGGATGGATGCACAAGAATCTCTTGATTATGGTATTATAGATGGAATACTTGAATAGGTAATTTCAACTAAAAGTAAAATCATTACTTTCGGTTAATATGTTAAGACGAAATTTTATAAAAATTAATGCTTTTGGGTTTATTGGCCTCTCTATGTCTTCTTTTTCATTATTTCAATCTCAATTTTCTAAAGATGATCTAATGGGAAAAAGTAATCCTACTCTTTATGGAGAAGGATATAAATTACGAAAAGAGGCCTTCGAAGCTTTTATAAAAATGAAAACCGAAGCTGCCAAAAATGGATTTAAGATTAAAGTCGTCTCCAGTTATCGCAATTATGCGCATCAAAATAGGATATGGGAACGTAAGTATAAAAAATTTACAGCAAATGGGTTATCTCCTATACAAACTATAAAAAAAATAATAGAATACTCTACAATTCCTGGCACATCCCGCCATCATTGGGGTACTGATATTGATATAGTAGATGGTAATCCTCCTCAACCTAAAGGGTTATTATTAGCAGAAAACTTTGAAAGCGATGGTCCATTTTGTAAGTTCAAAGAATGGTTAGATGCTAATGCTAATCACTATGGCTTTTATTTGGTATATACCGACAAAAAAGAAAGAAAAGGTTTCAAATATGAACCTTGGCACTATTCATATGCACCACTTTCAAAACCCTTATTGAAGTCTTATCAAAAACTCGATATTCAAACCGAGTTACAGAAGGCAGATCTAATGGGAAGTAATCATTTTACTAAGGATTTTATCCATAAATATATTGATGAAAACATATCTGACATCAACCCAAAATTATTATAATACATACTAAATTCGCTATATTTAAGTTAATATAAAGCAAACCCCAATTCAAAAATATAATGCTAAAAAGGTATTTCTTAGTGATAGTTTCCTGTTTGACAGTACTATCCTGCTCAAAATCCGATGATTCGGATACAATAGAATTTGTAAATGAAATTTCAGTGGCTGATGAAATTTTAAGATTAGTAAACGAACATAGGCAAGGTTTAGGTTTATCGGCCTTAGCAAAAAATCAAACCGCAGAAAATCTGGCAGTAGATCATACAAATTATATGATTTCAAAAGATCAAATTAGCCATGATCATTTGAGCTCGAGAGGAGAAGAATTAAGTAGTAAAGAAAATGCTACTGCTGTTGCAGAAAATGTTGCCAGCTCCTATCCTACCGCTGCTGCTGTTTTTGAAGGATGGCTTAACAGTTCTGGTCATAGAACAAATATTGAAGGTAACTATACCCATATAGGTATAGCCGCTATAAAGAATGGGCAAGGAAAATATTTCTATACTCAATTATTTTATCGCTAACCATGCATGCTTAACTATGCTTGTTAGCACTTTGCAGGTTTATTAAACCTACAATACCTCTAGTAGTTGCTTACTATAAGTGTTTCATACATTTTATTAGTAAGCAACTTTTTTATTTAGTAACTTTAAAAAGTAAAAAACAAGAATAAATGAGACGTGGTGGTTTAAAAATCAGGATTTTAATAGGACTGGCTATAGTTGCTTTTGCATTTATAAAAAAATGTAACAATAAAACCTTAAATCCATATACTCAACGAGTACAGAATATAAACATGACCAGCGATCAGGAAATCGCTATTGGATTACAAAGTGCTCCCGAAATGGCTCAACAGCATGGTGGATTATATCAGGATCAAAAGTTACAAGGTTATATCGATCAAATAGGATATAGGTTAGTGAGTTCAAGTATGGCAAAAAACACTCCTTATCGTTATGAGTTTCATTTATTAGCTGATCCCAACACAATAAATGCTTTTGCACTACCAGGTGGTCAAATATTTATCACATATGCCTTATATTCAAAATTGCAAAATGAGGATCAAATAGCAGGAGTTTTGGGTCACGAAATAGGTCATGTTTTAGGACGACACTCTGCAGAACGAATTGCAGAACACGAGTTCTGGAAAACTATATCAACAGGGGCATCAGTAGGTGCTGATGCAGGCGGAATTGTAGGTAGTATCGGTCAAAATGTATTATTAGGCAACGGACGTGATGATGAACTTGAAAGTGACAAGCTTGGAGTTCAATTTATGATCAATGCCAATTATAACCCAGAAGAAATGATTGGTGTAATGAAAATTTTGAAAGATGCTGCTGGTCCCAATAGAACCCCAGAATTTCAAAGTACACATCCTGATCCCGATAATCGTATAGAAAAAATTAGAGAAGCTATTAGAGAATATAAAGGACAATAAAAAAACTCTGTTTATGCGATCACAAACAGAGTTTACATACATCTAATGTTAAACCTGATATAAAATCAGGGATAAATTGCTATGACAATTCCTTAAGTAATGCCATTGCTTCTTTTGCGTTAGATAATTTTGCAAATTTCATTGCATTGTATCCTTGGCCATCTTTCGCTTTAATATTAGCTCCTTTCTTCACTAATAACTTGATAATATCAACACGATTATAACGAGCAGCATACATTAAAGGTGTCATACCTCTAGATTTCTCGTTTACATCGCTACCAAGTTCAATCATTTTTTTTACAGTGACTACATCCCCTTTTACTATTGCCATACAAAAGGTATTTACTTTTTGTACAGTTAGATCATAATTATGACTTTTAGAAGTCACCTTTGCTTCAGCATTTACACTAAACAAAGAAATACACATAACCATGGCTATCATGGCTAAAGCAGTTTTTTTCATAATACTCTTAATTTTACGGGTTAACTTATTGGCTTACTATAATAAAAGACTACACTACCCCAACTTTCGTTACCTTCAAAAATCCAAATAACAGAACTTTAACCTTTTCTAACATAATATTTTCATAAATCTGCAACAGATCTGGTATTACAAAAAAAAATCCATCTACCAATAGTTTGATAGATGGACTTTCGATTGATGACTAATTCTAAAAAGGAGTCATTTTTTTAAACTCCTTTCAAGAGAACATTTTTTATGTTTAATGATTAATAAATTGATATAACAAATGAATTACATTTTTATCACATAAAGCCAAAAAAAATCCAACAATAACTCATTTTTAACCTTATAAACGTATTAAAGTTAAGGATTTCACAAAATAAGTATCATAAAACTAAATGTAATCGCTTCAAATTAAAGGAGACACCTCATAACTTTTTTGGGTGCTTGTATACTATATTGTAATTTTGCCACTTGCTTTTTTGCATTAGGGGTATTAATCCTGTTGCCAACCAACCAAAAATTTTAAATTTCAGAAACATAATGAATAAAAAAGTTATACTAATGATACTTGACGGATGGGGCACTTCTCCAGATCCTAAAGTATCTGCAATTGATCACGCCAATACACCTTTTATTGATAGTCTATATAACACCTACCCAAATGCTTCATTAAGAACAGACGGTTTACACGTAGGATTACCAGAGGGACAAATGGGTAATAGCGAAGTAGGTCATATGAATTTAGGAGCAGGAAGAATTGTATATCAAGATCTTGCCAAAATTAATATGGCAATTAAAAATGACACTTTAAAAAACGAATCTGCATTAATTGATGCTTTTACCTATGCCAGGGATAACAATAAAAATGTTCATTTATTAGGATTAGTAAGTGATGGAGGCGTTCATTCTCATATTAATCATATAAAAGGATTGTTAGATGCTGCCAGTGCTTCTGGATTACAAAACGTATTTCTTCACGCTTTTACTGATGGACGAGACGTAGATCCCAAATCAGGAAAAGGTCATATCGAAGATATCCAAAACCACATGTCACAATCCACAGGAAAACTGGCATCTATTGTTGGAAGGTATTATGCAATGGATAGAGATAAACGATGGGAACGTGTAAAGCTTGCATATGATTTAATCGTTAATGGAGTTGGTGAAACTAGTAATGATGCTTCAAAAAGTATTCAAACAAGTTATGATAATGATATCACAGATGAGTTTATCAAGCCTATTATCATGCAAGAAAATGGAGTGCCAGTTGCAACGATAAAAGAAGGTGATGTAATTATATTTTTTAATTTTAGAACAGATCGTGGTAGAGAACTTACAGAGATGCTATCTCAAAACGATATGCACGAGTATAATACACATAAACTGCCTTTGTATTATGTTACCATGACCAATTATGATGAAAATTTTAAAGGTATACATGTAATCTATGATAAGGATAATATTACAGAAACCATTGGCGAAGTATTATCTAGAGCTGGTAAAACACAGATCAGAATTGCTGAAACAGAAAAATATCCGCATGTTACTTTCTTTTTCTCTGGAGGACAGGAAGAACCTTTCGAAGGTGAATCCAGAATTCTGCGTAATTCGCCAAAAGTGGCTACTTATGATTTAAAACCAGAAATGAGCGCTTATGAATTACGAGATGCTTTGGTACCTGAATTAGAAAAAGGAGAAGCTGATTTTGTATGCCTTAACTTTGCTAATGGAGATATGGTAGGACATACTGGAGTTATGGAAGCTGCTATAAAAGCATGTGAAGCAGTGGATATTTGCGTAAAAGATGTTATTACAAGTGGATTAGAAAATGGCTATTCTACCATTTTGATTGCAGATCACGGAAATTGTGAAACTATGGTTAATCCCGATGGATCTCCACATACTGCTCACACTACAAACCCTGTTCCTGTAATTCTAATTGATAACGATCAAATACAGATCAAAGATGGAGTATTGGGTGATATAGCTCCCACAATTCTAAAACTTATAGGAGTAAAACAGCCAGTTGCTATGACCCAGCATTCATTAATTTAATGAAAAACCTTTTTTAAATAAAAAAAGAGCAGTATCAAATGAAGATTGATTACTGCTCTTTCCTGCTCAACTTAACCATAAAAATCAATATAAAATAAACCAACTCTACCTTATATTTTACCTATATATAGCATAACTAGATGCTCTGGGGAGTTCTTTTAAAAAATTAATACAAATTCTAAAGTTCATTACTAAAATGGGGTATAAAAATTTCATGACATCTTGATTTTAAATTATATACACAAATTTATAGGTTAGATACACCTTTTTTTAAATTATTCGATAGGTAAATCGTTTTTGTTGTTGAAATGACTATTAGTGTAGATAAATAAATTTGCCTTTACATTGATTTATCAAAGAGTCTCTATAAAAATATGTTAACTATAGTTTCTGGAACACCTTATAAACATTCTTATGAGGATTAATACCATCCATTAGATTGAATCCTATATATTCTTTGTAAATTTGCTTTTCTTTAAAAAAGGAATAGTTTATTACGCCTATGATTATTACTAAAACACGTGAAGAAATAGAATTAATGCGAGAGAGTGCATTAATTGTATCCAAGACATTAGGAATGTTAGCTGCAGAAGTTAAACCTGGTGTAACTACATTACAATTAGACAAATTAGCAGAAGAGTTCATCAGGGACCATGGAGCTATTCCCGGTTTTTTAGGGTTATACGATTTCCCTAATACATTGTGTATGAGTCCTAACGCACAAGTAGTTCATGGGATTCCTAATGACACTCCACTAGTAGAAGGTGATATAATATCTATTGATTGCGGTGCTATTAAGAATGATTTTTATGGTGATCACGCTTATACTTTTGCGGTTGGTGAAATAGATCCTGAAGTAGAACGATTACTTAAAATCACAAAAGAATCTTTATATGTTGGAATTGCTGAATTCAAGGTTGGAAAACGTGTAGGTGATGTTGGATATGCTATTCAAAAATTTACAGAAGATGCTGGCTATGGAGTTGTAAGAGAATTGGTAGGTCATGGTTTAGGTAGAAAAATGCACGAAGATCCTGAGATGCCTAATTATGGTCGTCGTGGTAGAGGTAAAAAATTCATAGAAGGTATGGTAGTTGCTATCGAGCCGATGACCAATATGGGTACACATCGTATCAAACAACTACAAGACGGATGGACTATTCTTACGGCAGATGGCAAACCTAGTGCGCATTTTGAACATGATGTAGCGATTATTGATGGTAAACCAGAGATTCTTTCTACGTTTAAGTACATATATCAGGCACTTGGTATAGAGAGTGATGAAGAAGATGCTTTTAGACAAGAATTACTAGCTGTGTAACGTATCGTTTTCACAAAAGTTATTATATAAGAATGGATGTATTAACTCATCTATGTAAACTTTGCACTTACTAAGCATAATTGCCTTTAACAGTAAATGAAAAAACTCTTTAAATTCATATTAAATACAATACCGAGGCCGTTATTAATTCGATTAAGCTATGTTATCAGGCCTGTTATTGCTATTTTTTTAAGAGGAAAGAAGTTTACAGATCCTATTGATAATAGAAGTTTCTCCAGATTTTTGCCTTATGGCTACGGAAAACAACGTGATAACGTTTTATCTCCTTCAACACTTTCATTAGAAAGACACCGATTATTATGGCTTTATTTACAAAATGAAACCAGTTTTTTTAGTTCTCCTTCAAAAGTTTTACACTTTGCTCCAGAACAAGCATTTTATAAGCGTTTTAGAAAGCTAGATCATCTGGATTACACTACTACTGATCTCAATTCTCCATTAGCCGATGTTAAAGCAGATATTTGTAATCTCCCATTTAACTCAAATGAATATGATGTCATTTTTTGCAATCACGTATTAGAACATATTCCTAATGATACAAAAGCAATGCAGGAAATTTTTCGGGTTTTAAAACCTGGCGGTATGGCAATTCTGCAAATTCCGCAAGATTTAAATCGAAAACTCACTTTTGAAGATGACAGCATAACTGATCCTACCGAGCGAGCCAAAATTTTTGGACAATATGACCATGTAAGAGTATACGGAAGGGATTATTTTGAAAAATTGCGATCTATAGGTTTTAAGGTCGAAGAGGTCGATTATACCCACACATTATCTGAGAAAGATGTTACCCGATATTGCCTGGCACCTGGCGAGATACTTCCGGTGTGCTATAAACCTTAAAAACACTGTACGCAAAAGCTTAGGCATACGCAAAAGCATAAGAGTATACTTCTTTTATCGGTTTTGGTTTTATAATCTGTGTGATATAAATTATAGCCTAGACATAAGTGTCTAAAAAATTATTCCTCAGGAAAAGCATTGATTGCAAGTGTTTGCAGTTCTTTTTTATCGTCCTCATAAATAAAATATACTTTAAATTCGGGATGGTTTTTTAAAAACTGCTTTGAGCCTTCTAATCCCATAGACATAAATGCCGTTGCATAAGCGTCAGCTTCCATACACGTATTGGCCAATACAGATACACTTAACAGATTCGATTTATGAGGATATCCAGTTTTTGTATCAATGATATGTGCATATCGATTACCATTTTCATCTAGTTTAAACTTTCTATAACTCCCTGATGTAGCCATTGCTTCGTCTTGAAGCGAAATTATTTTACTATAGGATTGCGTATCATCAAAATTAGGATCCTCTACCCCAATCTTCCAAGGTTTCTTCTTAACAAGGTTACTTCCTTTACCTCGGATCTCTCCACCGATCTCTACCAAATAGTTTTCAAATCCTTTTTCTTCTATAAAATCAGCAAATACATCTACTGCATATCCTTTTGCCAAAGCATTAAAATCTATAAAAGTATTGGGGTTGTCTTTTACAATTGTACCATCTGTTAATCTTACTTTATCTAAACCAACAGAAACTAACAAACTATCGATTTTAAGACTGTCTAAAGACACTACTCTACCTTTGGGACCAAAATCCCATGCATTTACCAAAACACCAATTGTGGGATCAAAAGCACCCTGAGTTTGCTCATAGATCTTTTTTGAGGTTGTAAAAACATTCTTAAAATGATGATCGATTGTTATGGTCGTATCTCCCTGGTTTATTCTGGAAATATCAGAATCTTTAATATAAGTAGACATTGAAGCATTGATAACAGTGATCAAACTATCATACGACTTAGAAAAGTCTTTTTTTTCATTATCTATAAACTGAATAGAAAAAGTAGTTCCAAATGCCTCTCCATCCGCATAATTTAGTTGTAACTCGGGATCAGGTTTACAAGAAATTAAAAAACCTAATAATACAAACACTGTAATTCTTCCTATCATTCTCTTATTAATTAAGATGCGTTTCTATTGTTTGTAATCCAGCGTATTCAAGAATATATTCTTCATTCAAAAAAACCGGTTTATTGGGGTTTTCTGCATTTTGTAACCCTACTCCTGCATAATAAACTTTAGCTTCTTGCTCTCTTGCGTGTTTTTTAAACGATTCCATCCAGATCATATCATAATTGTGTGGATTGTCTGGATATGCAATTGCCTTTACCACAACAAAATACCGTTGATTGGATTTGTCAACACATACAAATTGAGGATGTTTTCCCAACTTGCTATTGATTGCAATAAATTCGAAACCTTTTTTTTCTAACTCTTGCCCAACGATGTTCATCGCCAGATTATGTAGTTCTTGTTTGTTAAGTATCCGTGTCATACGGCTGCAAAGATAATATCTTAATATTGAAATATGAATTGGTAATTATCAATTATTTAAACCTAATAAATAGTGCTTTATCAAAATAATAACTAGGTGTGTATATAGGTTCATTTTCTTCAAACCTATACCAGGGTGAGATTGCAGTATCTTCGAAGTTTTTTAATACACAAACATTTTGGGCAGGAGTATTTCCTTGAGCTAATACATACATTTTTTGTCCAGTATTATTAACAATTTCATCTACAATAATCTCTATATGTCCGGGAGATCCAGGTTTAACCAACATATCCCCTATTCTGACATCTGAGACTGGTACTTTTTGTAATTCATGATGTAATGACAAAGTACCTGCATACGTGTAGATTAAATTGAGGTATTTATAAAAGTTGTTTTTAGAGGGGTTAGGCGTTGTGGTTTTGTGAAAGGTCACTTTATTCCCTTTTATTTTTGGTCTAAAACCGGCTGCATATTTATTCCAGGAACAATAATGCCCTGAAGTAAAGTTAAATCCTATTTCTGATTTACGGTTTCGATCCCATAGATATTCGGCGCGAATTCGCATTAGCGCATCTGCACATTGTTGTAGTCCATTTTTAGGTACTGGCACTTCCAAAATTGCTTCGTGCCAGTTTTGCGCAAAATATTCACTATCATCATAATTAATGATTTTACTACCGTAAGGTTTTAATTTATACTGACGAAGATATTCTTGAAAAGAATCTGATGGATATACAACTCTTTTATATCCCTCCGGAACTATTATTCTTGTTGAAATCGAATCTCCTTCTTTATTAATATAATCAGGACTAGAAATAATCGTAGTAGCTACTCCTTTTATATGGTTTGTAACCATCTTTCCTTTAGAAGTATTTCTAAAAATGAATACCAAAACAAAAGCCACAATAATAACAACAATAACTTTTTTCATATACTTAATTTATTCCACATCTTATACAAAACTAAAAAACCGATACAATTAGTATCGGTTTCTTATATAAAATCATATTTATACTCTCTTACATCATAAGATGAGAATCATTTTATCCTCCAAAGTCATCAAATCTGATATTCTCATCTGGGATACCAAAATCCTCTCCCATTTTCTGAACGGCTTTGTTCATTAATGGTGGTCCACAGAAATATAACTCAATATCTTCTGGAGCTTCGTGATGATTAAGGTAGTTATCTATTACACAATTATGAATAAACCCTACGAATCCATCACCTTCTGCATCAATATCACTTTTTACTTTCCAGTTATCTTCTTCTAAAGGCTCTGATAATGCCAAATAGAATTTAAAGTTAGGAAAGTTCTTTTCTAGGTCATAGAAGTGTTCTAGATAAAATAACTCACGCTTAGAACGTCCTCCATACCAATAAGTAACTTTACGACCAGTTTGAAGTGTTTTGAACAAGTGATATAAATGAGAACGCATTGGCGCCATTCCTGCTCCACCACCTACATATAACATCTCAGCCTCGGACTCATTAATAAAGAATTCTCCATAAGGTCCAGAGATAGTTACTTTATCTCCTGGTTTTTGTGCAAAAATATATGAAGATGCAACACCAGGGTTTACATCCATCCATCCATTTTTATTTCTATCCCATGGTGGAGTCGCAATACGAACATTCAACATAATCTCTCTTCCTTCTGCAGGATAAGAAGCCATAGAATATGCTCTCTCTACAGTGTCTGTATTCTTCATTACCAGCGGCCAAAGACCAAACTTATCCCACTCTGCTTGGAATTTATCTGGAGTCTCATGTTCTTCTGGGTGTGCTGTAATATCGATATCAGAATATTTAATTTCACATTCTGGAATTTCGATCTGAATATATCCTCCAGCTTTATAGCCCATATCTTCAGGAATACGAACTACAAATTCTTTAATAAAAGAAGCTACATTATAGTTACGTACTACTTCAGCTTCCCACTTTTTGATTCCGAATACTTCTTCCGGAATCTGGATATTCATATCTTGTTTTACTTTTACCTGACAAGCCAGACGTGCACCGTGTTGTAATTCTTTACGAGAAAAATGAGGTGTTTCTGTAGGTAAAGCTTCTCCTCCTCCTTCTAATACGTGGCACTCACATTGGATACAAGTTCCACCTCCACCACAAGCAGATGGCAAAAATATTTTCTCGTTACCTAATGTAGATAATAATGTTCCTCCAGAACCAACTTCTATTTCCTTTTCTCCATTGATTGTAATCTTTACAGGTCCTGATGGCAGTAATTTATCTTTTGCAAATAATAAAATCCCTACTAAAACCAACGTTAGAACCAAAAATGAAATAATGGTGATAACGATTGTTCCAACTGTTGACGCTAAAAATATCATATTACTTAATTATTGATACGTTAGTATTTTCTGCTACTTCTTTAGCAGTTTCTTCTTTTGTTTCTACGACTGTCTTTTCTTCTTTCTTACCTTCTTCTTCATCACCGCCAGTCAACATACCTCCAAAACTCATAAACCCAATAGCCATAAGTCCTGTAAGGATAAAAGTAATTCCTAACCCTCTTAATGGAGCTGGAACATTAGAGTATCTGATTTTTTCACGGATAGCAGCAATAGCCAAGATAGCTAAAAACCAACCAATCCCAGATCCAACACCGTATACTGCAGCATGAGAAATTGTAGCAAATTCTTTTTGTTGCATAAATAATGACCCTCCTAAGATTGCACAGTTTACTGCGATCAATGGTAAGAAAATACCTAAAGAGTTATATAATGATGGTGAAAACTTTTCAACAATTATCTCTACTAATTGTACCATAGTAGCAATCGTAGCTATAAATAGGATGAATGTTAAGAAACTCAGGTCATAATCAGCATACTCAGGTCCTAACCACACCAATGCTCCTTCTCTAAGAATATATTTATCCAATAAGAAGTTTAATGGTACTGTGATCGCTAAAACGAATATTACAGCTGCTCCAAGACCAACTGCAGTTGACACCTTTTTAGATACGGCAAGGTAAGAACACATCCCTAAGAAGAATGCAAATACCATATTATCTATAAAGATTGATTTTAAAAATAATTCTAAATATTCCATATTATATTTTGTTATTCGTTACTTGTTATTGCTTTTTAGTTTTGAGAACTATCAACGTTTAACAAATAACATTCAACTACTAATGATCTTCAATTAATGCTTTATTCTTACTTCTCTGAATCCAAATAATAATTCCTACGGTAATCAAAGCCATTGGCGCTAATACCATAAAACCATTATTTTCATAACCCATTGCATATAATCCAGTCTTTTCGATTGGATCTCCTAACACTTTTGCTCCAAACAAAGTTCCTGATCCTAATAATTCTCTAAAGAAAGCCACAATAATTAATAGTACTCCATATCCAGCTGCGTTACCTATTCCATCAAGGAAAGATTTCCAAGGTCCGTTTCCTAAAGCAAATGCTTCAAAACGTCCCATAATAATACAGTTTGTAATAATAAGGCCAATAAATACTGATAACTCTTTACTCAAGGTATAAGCAAATGCTTTTAAGACCTGATCCACGATAATTACCAAGGCAGCCACAACTACCAACTGAACGATAATTCTAATTTTTGATGGTATAATGTTTCTCATTAATGAGATTACCACGTTTCCGATTCCTAATACAAAAATTACAGAAATTGCCATTACTATAGAAGGCTTAAGCTGAGCTGTAATTGCCAATGCAGAACAAATACCTAATACTTGTATTGTAATTGGGTTATTGTCAGTAAGCGGATCTGATAATAATTTTTTGTTTTTCTTAGAAAATAAAGGCTCTTTTGGCTCTTTTACTTTTGCTTTTTCTTCAGTTACTTCAGCCATTTGTTAATTCTTTAAAGTTTCGAAATAAGGTTGATACATTTTGATTCCTTTCTTTACCATTGCTGTCACACCATCTCCTGTGATCGTTGCTCCAGCCATCGCATCAACTTCATTATCATTTTTATCCACATTTTTAGGATCTGCATTACCTTTCTTTACAGTGATACCTTTATAATTACCAGCTGCATCAAGAATACTTTCTCCTATAAAATCATCTCTAAAATAAGCCTCTTTGATATTAGCTCCCAATCCAGGAGTTTCTCCTTTATGATCAAAAAATGCTCCTTTTACAATTTTAAACTCTTTGTCTAAAGAAACATATCCCCAAATTGCATCCCATAATCCATTACCTCTCATTGGGACGATATAAAACTCTTCTCCATCTTTCTTACCAATGAATAGAGGCATCTTTCTTTGATAATTAGAGTCTTGCTTTAGTTTATCATTTTCTTTCTTTACCTCGATATCAAAAGCATCTTCTGTCTTCTTAGCAACATTACCTGTGATAATGTACTTTTCATCACCAACATATTTATTAAAAAGCTCCTCTGCCTGTTCTGCAGGCACAAACTCATTCGGATCTTCAGTATCTGCAACTCCCATTGCAAATAAAATATTCTGTTGTTTTTCTGTTCGTTTATTAGCATCAATTTTACCTTTCAGAGATGATGCAGTAAACGCCAATAAGAAACCTACTACAGCCACCATAGCTATCGCAAAGATGATTGTATATGAATTTTTATCTGTATTTATCGCCATCGTTAAGCTGTTTTAACTTTTAAACGTTTCATTCTTTTCTTGATATTTCCTTGAACCACATAGTGGTCAATCGTAGGAGCAAAAACATTCATTAATAGAATAGCTAACATTACTCCTTCTGGATATGCCGGGTTGAATACTCTAATTAATATTGAGATAAATCCAATTAGGAATCCATAGATCCATTTCCCTTTATTGGTTTGAGAAGCTGTAACTGGATCTGTAGCCATAAACACTACTCCAAAAGCAAAACCTCCAATAATTAAATGATGCCAGAACTCTGTACTCATTAGGCTATAAAACTTACTTCCTTCACCAATCCATCCTGCATCTACTACTCCGTTAAAGATTAATCCCATTGCTAAGGCTCCTAATGTAGCACTTAACATTATTCTCCAACTTCCAATTTTAGTATATATAAGGAATAATGCACCTAGTAAGATTAATATAGTAGAAGTTTCTCCTACAGAACCCGGTATAAATCCAAGAAACATATCAGAAACTGAATATGTAAGTTCTTTTCCTTGTGCTAACCCACCTAAAACAGTCTCTCCTGATATCGCATCCAACTGAGCTCCTCCTGCAATTTCATTTGCTCTTTCTACTGCTCCGTGTACCCAAACTTTATCTCCAGACATCCAAGTTGGATATGCGAAGAATAAAAATGCTCTAATAGTTAATGCAGGGTTAAGAATATTCATTCCTGTCCCTCCAAATACTTCTTTACCGATTACTACACCAAAGATTACTGCTACAGCTAACATCCATAATGGAGTATCAACAGGTACAATAAGTGGTACAAGCATTCCTGTAACAAGATATCCTTCTTCAACTTCGTGACCTTTAATTACTGCAAACAAGAATTCTACACCTAATCCAACTCCATAAGAAATAATAACTAATGGTAAAATCTTCCATAAACCAACGGTAAAATTATCTAGTGTCCAGAATCCGGCACTAAAAAAACCATTTGTTACTGCTTCTATTTCACCTGCTGCTAAATGATGCTGATAACCAGCATTAAACATCCCAAAAAGCAAACATGGCACCATAGCCATTATCACAGTATTCATGGTACGCTTTAAATCATCAGCTCCACGAACGTGTGATCCTGAATGTGTAGTTTCATTCGGCAAATACAAAAAAGTATGGATTGCATTAAATGCAGGAGCCATCTTTTTACCTTTATACTTAAGTTTTAAGTTATGTAATTTACTTTTTAAACCCATGACTTATCCTATTTCTTTTAACATTAAATCTAGTCCCTCTCTGATGATCTCCTGATGTGGCTGCTTAGACACACAAATAAATTCTGTCAATGCAAAATCTTCTGGTGCAACTTCATACATTCCTAATTGCTCCATTGCATCAAGATCATTTACTGCACAAGCTTTTAATAGCTGTAATGGGTAAATATCAAATGGAAAAACCTCTTCATAATTACCGGTTACTACAAATGCTCTATGTTCTCCATTAGTATTTGTGTTTAGGTCATATTTCTTATTAGGGAATAACCAAGAAAATGTTAGTGCTCTTGAAGGTGAAATCTTATTAAATATAGGCTTGTTCCATCCAAATAATTCGTAATCATCTCCTTCAGGAATTACTGAAATGATATTATGATAATATCCTATAAATCCATCAGGTTTTACGTTTTCTCCGGTAAGAACATCACCACTTATTACCCTGATGTTTCCTTCATCATTTACTCCAGAATCATAGACAACAGATGAAACCTGAGCTCCAATCATTGTTCTATAATATTTAGGATTCTTTACAGAAGAACCTGCTAATGCCACTAATCGTTCTGCATTAAATTTCCCTGTCAATAACAGTTCTCCTATAACTACTAAGTCCTGCGGGGTTACAGTCCATACAACTTCTCCTTTATTAATAGGATCAATTTTGGCTATTTGAACACTTACATTCCCTACCGGATGCGGTCCGGAAATCTTATGTAATGTAATATTGTTCAATCCCTCTAAAGGCGAATTACCTTTCTTACTTACTGATACGTGCACCTGACCTTCAGTCAACCTACTAAGTGCAGTAACGGCTGTTTGTAGTTCTTGTTCTTTACCTGCTAGTACGTGGTCATAATCCGCTGCAAGTGGCGCTGTTGCATATCCTGAAATAAAGATAGCCTTTGGAGCTACATCAGGATTAGCAATCACGTCATAAGGTCTTTGTTTTATAAAAGGCCAGCATCCTGATGCCAGAAGATGTGATTTAATATCATCTCCTCCCATTGCATTTACATCCTTAACACCAAAGTCAACTTGTTGTTGTTCTTTATCTGCAAGAATCTTAAATGCTAAAATTTTTCTTTTGGCTCCGCGAATAATTTCCACAACCTCTCCACTTACCGGAGAAGGAAAAAGCATATTTTCATTTGATTTAGAGTGGAAAAGGGGTTCGCCGGCTTTTACCTCTGTACCTTGTTTGGCAATAACCTTAGGTACTATACCGTGAAAATCGTCAGGCTTAATTGCGTAAACATTACTTCTCGTTGCATCTACAGTTATCTTTTCTGCTTCGCCAACAAGCTTAATGTCTAAGCCCTTTCTGATACGAATGTCTTTTGACATATTTGTAGTCTATGTTAATTAACTAAAAAAATCGTGCAAATTTACTAATTAAAACACGTAAGTGAAAGCTGGTAGTAGTATAAGATTTTATTTATACTCTTTCTAAATAAGGGTTTTTTCCTTAAAAAACGCCTTATTCTCCTTTGGGCATACATTTTGTTTATATTTATCCCGTTAATTAAAATATTAATGATAAAAATACTCAAACATAGTATACTTGCAATTGGACTTTTTTCTAATTCCTTTGGAATTCTTCATTCGCAGGGATCTGAAGAAATCTCTCCTCCAGAACACATCAAAACAATACAATTGTTTGGTGACACAGAACATTCTGGAATTCCGATCATTAAGTTAAGAGAACCCCTTCGTATTACTTTTGATGATATCAATGGAGATGAAGCTGATTATTATTATAAAATTACTCATCACAACTTTGACTGGTCACCTTCGTCGTTATATAAAAATGAATATTTAGATGGTTTTGACGATATCAGAATTTTAAATTATGAAAACTCATTCAATACACTTCAAATGTATAGCAATTATTCATTAACCATACCAAACGAGGACACCAGAGGTTTTAAGGTTAGTGGTAATTATATTATTGAAGTTTATGATGCAGATGATGAAATTGTTTTTTCAAGAAAATTTATAGTATACGAGAACCTTTCGACGGTTAAGGTTTATATCAAAAGGTCTAGAAATCTTAAATACATAGACTCAAAACAATCAGTTCAATTCGAAATTAATTCACCATCACAAATTCTTAGAGATCCTAAACGAACTGTAAAAACCCTGGTGATTCAAAACAACGACCTTAATACAGCTATAACAAATTTGAAACCTCAATTTACCATTTCGAACACTTTGGTATATAAATATGATCAAGAGTCTAGCTTCTGGGGCAATAACGAATTCTTATTTTTTGATAATAAAGAAGTACGTTCTGCTACAGTTAACATCAAGCAGATTGATTTACAAGATATTTATCATAACTATTTATACGCAGATGTTGTTAGAGCCAATCGTAGATATACCTACAACCCCGACGTAAACGGAAATTTTGTTGTAAGAAATCTACGTGCCGAAAATAGCAACACAGAAGCTGATTATGTCTGGATGCATTTTGCTCTAGAGTGCTACGAACCTCTTGGCAATGGTGAAATTCATATTTATGGTAGTTTTAATAATTATAAAATTGATGATTCTACAAAACTTAACTACGATAAAGAAAGTGGTTTGTTTTTTGGGAAAAGAATATTCAAACAAGGTTTTTATAACTATAAATATGTTTTAGTACAACCTGAAGGTATTATAGACCCCAGTTTTATCAGTGGTAGCTTTGATGAAACAGAAAATGAATATACTGTTGTACCTTATTATAGAGCTCCCGGAGCCCGTTATGATCGTGTTATTGGAAAAGGCACAGGAAACTCAGCGGTCATAACCAACTAAGATAATTTACATCTATTTTTTAGAATCTAACAAAATACTCTTATTTTAGTCCGGTAAGGAAAACTATCACACTAGCCAAGAATGAAAGAAACCGGAAGATTCTTAAAAGAGTATCGGGGTAACGAATGTTTAAATTGTGGAGTACCACTTGATGTTATAGACAGATATTGTCATAGCTGTGGTCAAGCAAATTCTACAAAAAAACTATCTTTCAACGACTTCTTTAGCGAGTTTTTTTCGAGCATTTTCTCATACGACTCTAGGCTTAGACACACGATACTCGCATTATTATTCAGGCCTGGTAAAATTTCTAAAGATTATATTGAAGGCAAAAGGGTTAAATACTCCAACCCCTTTAGGTTTTATCTTAGTGTATCCATTATCTTTTTTATTATTAACGGTCTTTTTATAGATTTTGAGGGAATGTTCAATCAATTTGAAAACAAAGGACAAATAGATCAAAAAGCTGTTAAGGTTTGGACTGATTCTACAGATCAAAGTACTAAAGAAAATAAACTTGCTTCGGATTCTTTAATTACTCAACCAGAAAAGAAAATATCAAAAGAAAAAGACCCAATATATTATACAGAATCGCAAATTGACACCATGGGAGTCTTTATAGCTGCCTTTAATCGATGGGAAACATACAGAGAACATTACAAGAAGACAAAGCAAAAATCATCAGACATTGCTCTTGACAGCCTACATCACAAAAAGAACTGGTATACCAAATACATCTATAAAAGAAGTATGAAAACCAATAAATTAAGTGACAACCCAACTGAATACATCAAATTCATATTCAACAATTTACCGTTTATTATATTTTTCTTTCTTCCATTTTTCGCCTTAGCTATTTGGTTGCTATACCTAAGACGTCCTTTTACATATATGGAACATTTAGTATTTACATTTCATAATCAAACCATGTTCTTCATCCTTATGGGAATCTCTATGCTAATAGACAAAAGTATTGGAAGTGATACGGCTACAAATATTGCAATGTTTATATTTTTATTTTACGTTTATAAGGCAATGCGAAAGTTCTATGCGCAAAAAAGGGGCAAAACTATTGTTAAATTCCTGTTAGTGAATATATTATTTTTTATCTTAGCAGGCATAGGCTCTGTCTTAACAATGGTAGGGTCAGTATTTATATTTTAATATGGTTCAGCAAATCACAAGAGGCATAAAAATTTCTGTGGATACCACATTTGAAGGGACGTTCTATAAGAACTATAAAATTCATTTTGCCTTTGGTTATCGAATTACAATCGAAAACCAAAGTAAAGATTGTGTACAACTTACTTCTCGTTTCTGGAAAATAAAAGATGCTTTAAACAATACCGAAGTTGTTGAAGGAGAAGGTGTAATTGGCAAAAAACCTGTTCTTAAACCTGGAGAATCACACACTTATAACAGTGGTTGCCTACTGAGTTCTCCTTTTGGAGCTATGAAAGGTCATTACAATATGGTCAACTTTACTTCTACCCGAAAATTTAAAGTTGTTATCCCTGATTTTAAATTAAGCGCTCCTTTTGCTCTTAATTAATAATTCTTTTGACTAGATCAAATCTGATTTTTCTACCATCTTGTTCTATATGACAATATTTACAATTAGAATCATATATGAATTGATAGTCTTTTGAACTATCAAATTCTTGAGAACCAATCTCAAACAATCCTCTAAAATCTTCCTCTCCTATTTCTGTATATCTACTAATCTCAAACAAAGATTCTTCTTGAGACTGCTCTAACATAAAATAAGCACTACTCCCGGTACCAGAGAGATAATGCGCATTTTTTAAATATTCAGGTATACCTTTATCCGTATCACTTTGAATAGTTGGTACATTTTTATCAAAATAATTAGTCATATTCTCCTTAAATGCAGATCCTTCATACACTTTAACAATCCCTTTTTTTACTTCATAAATTGGATTATTTGTAGCTGCTTTTTCAACATTACCAACAGTACTTGGTGTAAAAAGTTTATTACGCAGCAAAGGTTTTATTATTTTCTTCTGATCTGTTCCAGCTAAAATCGTATCTGTAACAATGCGTGAGCAGTTACTCCCTTCTTTTCCAAAGGCTTTATAAGGAATACTTCCTTTTTCCTGCATAGCTACTACAAATGCTCGTGCTTCATCATAAAAAACCTGATCACAAACCGAAGCTACCAAACGACCACTGCCATGAGTTTTTTGAGGGTTATCTTCAAGCCATAATAGAAATTCTTCTATATTATCCAACGCTCCATCATTAGACATTAAAGCCTTAAAAGGTATCTCGAGTTCTACATCAGTAACAGCACTTCGTACTCTACCGTGCCCTTCAGGCGTTATATACCGTCCAAAGTCATAATATTCTGCATTTCCCGTGCTATTTTCAATAAGTACAAAAGCAGCGTGACCGGCTTTTATAAATCTGTTTTTTCCTAAACCAAATAATGGCAATAAATTCAAAACAGATTCATCAGAAAACCGAACAAAAGTATCTGGAAAAGCAAGTGATATTATCTTGCCCGTATAATCTGACTGTGTATTTCTAATGGTATTCAATGGTGTAATAGAATTTGCTAATAAAAAGATATACTAACAAGATAGGTTTAAGAAAAGAGTATTTTTAGCAATTTGTTATGCGATAATAGCTTCAAAAACAACAGTATTCACCTCTTCATTTTGAAGGTTTTCATACCTCATAGAAAGCTCTTCTTCATTTTTAACAATCTGTGTTATACTTCTTGTTTTTAAAAACCCTCTATCTATTTGTAAATCTATATCCTTGTTTCCTATTCCTGCATTTTTATGAAAGTCTAATAATGATTCAGCAGTAAGAACCTGCTCATCCTCATAAGACTCAAACCATCCCTTACGAACACTCTTCATTTCTTCTGTATACAAAGTTGAAGATGACCATATATGAGTTCTCTTTTCTAATTGTCTAAAATGTTTCTTTCTCCCATCCCAAACCATTTCAAAAAACTCTAAATCTGATTGCCAATTTGCCGCAACAATAGTAAAAGGTTCCACTCCTGAACAATCGTATGCCAAAATAGCTTTTTCTAAATGATCTGCTTCTAATAAATCTTTAACAACTACTCCTCTGCTCATACGATAAGAAGCCAATCTTTCGTGGGTTTTAAAACCACCATTAAGCAAACAGATCATAGTATTCTTATCACTAAGTCCTATCCAGGTTCCACCAGCTACCGCATCTTTAGGAAATAACATCCTGGTTTGATTTATCTGGTAAAACTCTGGTAAAAGAGTCTTTCTATTTACTGCCTCATCACGATTAGAGGTAAGAATAAAATTATTTTCTTGAGTTGGAATTAACGTAACTGTACACATAGAATCTGGGTCGGCTTAATATCGCACAACTTACAAAAAAAAAATTACACGTCATTTCTTGATTATAAAAGGTTAAAATAAATATTAGCCTGTATAATTTTCTATCTTTGCTCTCCAACAAACTAACTCATTAAATTAATACATTTTACTAATCAAAATTAACATTAACACATTAAATCATGGGAAAAGGTTTTTTTCAAGTTCCTACTGCAGTAAATGAGCCGGTAAAATCTTATGCTCCCGGAACTCCTGAAAGAGAAGAAGTACTGGCAGCATACAAAACATTGTATAATTCTACTGTAGATGTACCTCTATATATTAATGGTGAAGAAATTAAAACAGGAGATACGGGTACAATGGCCCCTCCACACGACCATCAACATATTTTAGGTACATATCATAAAGCAGAAAAACAACACGTACAAAAAGCTATTGACACAGCTCTAGAAGCTCGAAAAAAATGGGCTGATCTAGCGTGGGAGCAACGTGCAGCAGTATTTTTAAGAGCCGCAGAATTAATTGCCGGTCCTTATCGCGCAAAAATAAATGCTGCTACAATGTTAGCGCAATCAAAAAATATTTTTCAAGCAGAGATAGATGCCGCTTGTGAATTCATAGATTTCTTACGATTTAACGTAGAGTTCATGACTCAAATCTATGAAGATCAACCTGATTCTACTTCTGATGCCTGGAATAGATTAGAATATCGTCCTCTTGAAGGTTTTGTATACGCAATAACACCATTTAACTTTACAGCCATTTCAGGAAATCTTCCTGCCAGTGCTGCTTTAATGGGAAATACCGTAGTATGGAAACCTAGCGACAGTCAAATCTATTCTGCCAAAGTAATAGTTGATATTTTTAAAGAAGCTGGTGTTCCTGATGGAGTTATCAACGTGGTATACGGAGATCCTGTAATGATTACAGATACCGTATTAGCGAGTCCTGATTTTGCAGGAATCCACTTTACCGGAAGTACTCATGTATTTAAGGATATCTGGGCAAAGATCGGAACTAATATCCATAACTATAAAACATATCCTAGAATCGTTGGAGAAACGGGAGGTAAAGATTTTATCATTGCCCATCCAAGTGCCAATGCAAAGCAAGTAGCTACAGGAATCTCTCGTGGAGCTTTTGAATTCCAAGGACAGAAATGTAGTGCAGCTTCAAGAGCTTATATTCCTAAAAGTTTATGGAGTGATGTAGAAAAATATTTAAAAGAAGATATTAAGTCCTTCAAAATGGGATCTCCTGAAGATATGGGTAACTTTATTACTGCCGTAATTCATGAAGGTTCATTTGACAAACTTGCAAAATACATTGATCAGGCAAAAAATGATAGTGGGGTAGAAATTATTGCTGGTGGTAACTATGACAAATCAAAAGGATATTTTATAGAACCAACTGTAATTCTTGCTGAAGATCCTAAATACACAACTATGTGTACTGAACTTTTTGGTCCTGTAATTACAATTTATGTATACGAAGATGCAAAGTGGTCAGAAACATTGAAGCTAGTTGACGAAACAAGTGAATATGCATTAACTGGAGCCATTTTCTCAACTGATCGCTATGCAGCTGCAGAAGCTACAAAAGCATTAGAAGATAATGCAGGTAACTTCTACATTAATGATAAATGTACTGGAGCTGTAGTCGGACAACAACCATTTGGTGGTGCCAGAGCCTCTGGAACCAATGATAAAGCAGGTTCTTACTTAAACTTATTACGCTGGGTTTCTCCGCGTATGATAAAAGAAACTTTTGTTTCTCCTGCAGATTATAGATATCCATTCTTAGGAGAATAGTACTTTATTCTCATAAGTATTATAAAATGTAAACCGCATATCATCTTATGGATTTTGTTTTCATATATGATATGCGGTTTTTTATTGAATGAGAAATCATTATTTTTTTGTTAATCTTATTCCATCAAGTATCGTTTTTACTAATTTTAACAATCAATTTATCCGATACTTGATAAACAGATAATAACATTACAAATCCAATACAGATCAAAAATGATTATTCGTCCAGCAAAAATAGAAGAACTACCAATCCTACTTGACTTTGAACAACAACTCATTGAAGCAGAACGTCCAATGGATATCACCTTAATAACTGATGAAAAAATCAGTTATTATGATATCGGAGCATATATCAAATCTGATCATACCGAGGTAGTTGTTGCTGAAATCGAAGGAGAAATTGTCGGCAGTGGTTATGGTCAAATAAGAAATCGGCAAGACTTCTTTAAACAAAAACAACTAGGATATATTGGCTTTATGTTTGTAAAAGAGGAACATCGAGGCAAAGGGATTAGCAAAAAAATAATTCAACACTTATGTGATTGGTTTAAAACCAAAAATCTAGAAGAGGTTCGACTTACTGTTTATGAAAAAAATCCCAGTGCCATTAGAGCATATGAAAAAGTTGGCATGGAAAAACATCTCATCGAAATGAGATTAAATCTAAATGATTAAAGCTTATATTTCACAGGCAAATACACTACTTTTTTAGTTTCATAAAATTCCTCTTCAAAATAATCTGATAAATCGTATTGAACAGCTTTTGGAAAAGCAGCTAATTCTTCAGTAAGATCACCTCCTTTGAGATATAAAATCCCATTTTGTAATTCGTTTCGACTCTTTTTTGCAATATTTTTACGAATCCATTTTACAAAATCAGGCATATTGGTTACCGCTCGACTAACTATAAAATCAAATCGATCATCAAAAGTACCTGCCCTACGCTGTTCTGCTTTAATATTTTTAAGTTCTAAAGCACTAGCTACTTCATTAACCACTTTTATTTTTTTAGCAATAACATCTATCAGGTAAAACCTAGTATCAGGAAACAAAATGGCTAGAGGAATCCCAGGAAAACCTCCTCCAGTACCCACATCCAATACTTGCGTACCTTCTTTAAATTTCATGGTTTTTGCAATTCCTAAAGAATGTAACACATGTCTTTCATAAAGTGATTCGATATCTTTACGAGAAATCACATTAATTTTTGCGTTCCATTCTGTATACAAGTTTTTCAATTTTGAAAATTGTGATTTCTGTTCTTCGGTAAGATCAGGAAAATATTTTAGTAGAATATCCATCAATATATTGTTAAAGTGCAAAAATACATGTTACCCTGATATATTTTGCCTCTTTTTAATAAGTTAGGAAAATATAAATACCTAACTTTACCGAATATTTTATGATTATCAACGTTCTGTCATAAAAGCTCTACAATCATGAATACACCCAACATACGATTTAGCACGGTAGACTCCGCAAAATTTTTTAGAACGCTTAATAAACGCGTTAATCAATACTTTAAAGAAAATAATATTAAGAGAACTGGTAACTGGAAATTACACCTTAAGACCATTGTTATGTTCTCTATTTTCCTAACACCATATTTCTTAATACTTACTCTTAATATTTCACAATGGTGGATGCTATTACTCACAGTAATTATGGGTATAGGAATGGCTGGAGTAGGAATGAATGTTATGCACGATGGTAACCATGGATCTTATTCTTCAAAAAAATGGATCAATAATTTAATGGGAAGCAGTATGTATATCCTTGCAGGAAATGTATACAATTGGCAAGTCCAACATAATGTGCTACATCATACATACACCAATATTCATGGTCATGATGAAGATATGGATGCCGGAAGAGTCATTCGTTTCACAAAACATGCTCAATGGATGTATTTTCATAAGTTTCAGCATTATTATTCGATATTTCTTTATGGTTTATTGACTTTTAACTGGGCTCTAGTTACAGATTTTAAACAATCAAAAAGATACTTAGCTCGTAAATTATCTTATGGAAAATTACCAAGCCCGGTAAAGCAATGGAGCACTGTAGTTATCACTAAGATCATTTATATGATGATATGGATCGTTATACCAATGCTTATAATGTCAATAGCCTGGTGGAAAATCTTAATAGGTTTTTTCATTATGCATTACGTTGCAGGACTTATATTGAGTGTGGTTTTCCAGCTTGCGCACATGGTTGAAGGTGCAGAAATGCCAATGCCAGATGATACCGGTAATATGAAAAATACCTGGGCTATTCATCAATTATTTACAACAGTTAATTTTTCAACAAAAAACAGAATTGTAAATTGGTTTACAGGAGGGTTGAATCACCAGGTAGAACACCATATTTTTCCAAACATAAGTCATATTCATTATACTAAAATCTCTAAAATAGTTAAACAAACTGCTTTAGAATTTAATCTACCTTATAACGAATACAAAACAACAAGAAAGGCTATTATTGCACATTTCAAACATTTAAAAGAAATGGGAATGAAGCCAGCGGCGATCCAATCATAATTTTTTTATTACCAATTAATATGAGCACTCAAGTATCGGAAATGAGCACACAATTACAATTATCAGACAAAATTAACAATCTAGCTGCATCTGCCACACTAGCAATGGCTGCCAAAGCTCGTGAGCTTAGAGCTGAAGGAAAAGACATCATTGGTCTTAGCTTGGGAGAACCTGATTTTAACACTCCTGATTTTATTAAAGAAGCAGCTATTCAAGCTGTCAATGATAATTACAATTCTTATACTCCTGTAGATGGATATGTAGAATTAAAAGACGCTATTATTACTAAGTTTAAACGTGATAATGATCTTACCTATGACCGATCTCAAATTGTAGTATCAACGGGTGCAAAACAAGCATTATATAATATTGCACAGGTTTATATTAATCCCGGTGACGAAGTTATTTTACCTTGTCCATATTGGGTAAGCTATAGCGATATAATAAAACTATCCGGAGGAATTCCAGTAGAAGTAAAAACATCTATTGACACTGATTTTAAGATGACCGCTGAACAGCTTGAAAAGGCAATTACACCAAAAACCAAGATGTTATGGTACAGCTCTCCTTGTAACCCTAGCGGGTCTATTTATAGCAAAGAAGAATTGAGAGCTTTGGCTGATGTTTTGCAAAAATACCCTAACATCGTAGTTGTAAGTGATGAAATATACGAACACATTAATTATGTTGGTGGTCATGCTTCTATGGCACAGTTTGGTGATATGTATGATAGAACCGTTACTGTAAATGGAGTAGCAAAAGCATTTGCTATGACAGGATGGAGAATCGGTTATATTGGAGCACCTGCTACGATCGCCCGAGCTTGTAATAAAATGCAAGGACAAGTAACTAGTGGTGCTAATTGTATTGCACAACGAGCGGTAATCACTGCATTAGAAGCTCCTGTAAGTAACATCCAATACATGGTGGATGAGTTTAAAGAACGAAGAAAACTAATTTTAGATCTGTTAGGAGATATTGAAGGATTTGAGTGTAATGAGCCAGAAGGTGCTTTTTATGTTTTCCCGGATATTTCTTATTACTTTGGAAAAACTATTCAAGGTACAAAAATCGAAAATGCTACAGATTTCTCAATGTATTTATTAGAAAAAGCAAATGTAGCCACGGTTACGGGTATAGCTTTTGGAAATCCAAATTGTATAAGAATATCATATGCAGCAAGCTCAGAACAAATCAAGGAAGCTATTAAAAGAATTAAAGGAGTAGTAAGCTAAAACTTTAGTTTTTTTCTAAATAAAGAATCTAAATACCACCCTAAATGGGTGGTGTTTTTTTTCTTAAAACGGTAAATTTACAACCACAATTAATGTAATCATTTAATAAAATCAATTCAAGTCGCACTCTTAACTTTAATCCTTTTTTTATTAGCATAAAAAAAGAACAAACAACTTTTAAAACTGATTTTATAATCAAACTTCTAATTTGCAAAATATAGATGAAAGCTATTTTTTAAAACTAACATTTTTGTATTTAATTTAATTCATAGCTACATATCAGTATCAAATCCTTAAAATCATTACGTTTTTTTTACATATCTTAATACTTGTATAATGCACAAAACAACTACATTTGTAAATAATAAACTGTCCAGCACTACCCCTGCATCAATTTTCAGTATTTGAAAATTAATATTTAAGAATTTAATTCGGCGATTTTTCATTAGGCTTTATTAAAAACCTTGAAACCTTAACGTTATGGATATTTTAGAAAAAGAACGCATTGTCAAAAAAAATATAATTGAAATTTTCAAAGAACATTTCAATAACTTCAGTAGTGATGAAGAAATATTAAACATTACTCCTGAGAGGGAATTTGATTCGAACTATATCAAATATTACGAATCTATTCTTGATATTTTTTTCATTGAACAAGAACACCTAGGGTCAATTACAGGAAAAGTAAAACACACCATTAAAAAGGTAGCTGAATTATGGAATAATACTCCCCATTCTTTTACACCCTGGGAATTTCAATAATTAACTAAAAGGCTTATCGATTTCTCCAGAAAAACGGAGTAAGCAAAATAAGAACTGTAAAGAGTTCTAATCTACCTATCAGCATTAGAAAGGAACACCACCATTTTCCAAAATCAGGAAGTACATCAAAGTTATTAACGGGGCTTAATTTCCCAAAAGCGGGTCCAACATTACCTAAAGAAGAAGCTGCACCTCCAATAGCGGTTTCAAAATCCAGTCCCAAAGCCCCCAAAACTACAGACCCTATAATAAAGGACAGCATATATAATATAAAGAATGCTAAAATATTAAAAACAATCTCCTTAGAAACCGCTTTTGTATTATATCGCACCGGTAAAATAGCATGTGGATGTAATGTTCTTTTAAATTCTAAAATTCCGTTACGAATGGTAATTAAATGTCGCACTACTTTCATTCCTCCAGAAGTTGATCCCGCGGACCCACCTAAGAACATTATTCCGAAGAAAAAAACTGTTAGAAACGGAGTCCACATAGTAAAATCTGCTGTCACAAAACCTGTGGTTGTCACAACGGCTAACACCTGGAACAGTGCATGACGAAAAGCACTTTCTGCTTCTCCCCAAACCATCGGATGATCAATCGAAGAAATAGAAGTATCTGCTTTATAATATATAATTAACGTAGCAATTATTGTAAAAGCAACAACAAATAAAGTATACAATTTAAATTCTTCGTCCTTAATAATCTTCTGTACTTTTCCTTTAAACCCAAAATAGCTCAACACAAAATTCATCCCCGCCAGGAACATAAACAACATAATAATATATTGAATAATAGGCTGATCATTCCAGTAAGCTACACTTGCATTTTTTGTAGAAAACCCTCCTGTTGACAATGTACTTAAAGCATGGTTTATAGCGTCAAAAAAGTTCATTCCTGCCAATTGCAATAAAATGGTCTCTGCAGCAGTGTATCCAAAATAGATCAACCATAATCTCTTTGCGGTATCTGTAATTCTAGGATGCAACTTATCTGCGTTAGGACCAGGAGCTTCTGCAGCAAATAACTGCATCCCTCCAATTCCTAAAAGCGGTAGGATTGCAATAGCCAATACAATAATCCCCATACCACCAATCCAGTGTGTCAAACTACGCCAAAACAATATTCCTTTAGGGATAATTTCAATTTCATTAAGAATTGAAGCACCTGTAGTAGTATAGCCAGACATGGTTTCAAAAAAGGCATTTGTAAAAGTAGGAATTGCTCCAGAAAACAGGTACGGTAATGTTCCGCTCAAGGACATAAATATCCAGCCAAATGTCACTACAATATATCCTTCTCTTTTATTTATTTCTTTTCGATGCTCACGAGTCAAAAACATCAATACAACACCAATAAACATGGTGGCTAATGAAGCCATCATAATATCTACTGTTACGCCATCCTTATAGATAAAACTAATCATCGTAGCTAATAGCATAAAACCTCCATTACAGAGCAACAAAAGCCCCATAATATGCGAAATGATCTTGTAGTTTAGTTTAGACATTTTTACAAGAAGAGCTTTTCTATTTTCTTAATGGACTTTGGGAGACAACAAACGACAACCCTATCACCGGCTTGTATGTAAAAATCTCCTAATGGAATCATACCTTCTTCATCCCGAATTACTCCAGCGATAATAGCTGAACGAGGAAAATCAAGGTCTTTAATAAAGTTATCACTAACTTCTGAAGTTGGCTTCACTACAAACTCTAACAACTCTGCATTCATGTTATTAAGTTTGGTCATAGCAACAACCTCTCCTTTTCTAATAAATCTAAAAATATTATTAGCAGCCAATAACTTCTTATTGATCAACGTGTCTATACCTATTGAGTGTGATAACTGAAAATAATCCATGTTTTCTACCAAAGCAATCGTTTTACGTACTCCTTTGGATTTTGCAACTAAACACGACATTATATTAGTTTCAGAATTACCGGTTACCGCTATAAATGCATCCATATCACTAATACTTTCTTCGTTTAGCAATTCTACATTACGCCCGTCTCCATTAATAATGAGTGCTGCAGGAAGCTCATCTGCTAAATCAAAAGCTTTATCCCTATCCTTTTCGATAAGTTTTACTCTAAACTTATGATCACAAAGATCTCTAGAAGTTTTGTACCCAATCTTACTTCCTCCCAGAATCATTACTTTTTTGATCTGTTCTTTTACCTTGGCGGTTAATTTGTATAACTCTTCAACACCTCCTTGAGAAGTAACAAAATACACCTGATCTCCTTCTTTAAACTTTGTATCTCCTCTTGGAATTATTGTATACTGCGTTCCAGAACGTTGAATTGCAATAGGCATAAAGTGCAATTCAGGAAATATCTCTGCTGCTTGTCTTACTGTTTTATCTACAAATAAAGCTTCTTTTGACAAAGTAGTTCCAACCATTGTTAGTGCTCCTTCTTCAAACTCATAACTATCATGAAAAGCAGATTGATTTAGCAACAATTCAATTTCACTTGCTGCTAACGCTTCTGGAGAAATCAATTCATCTATACCAAACTTTATAAAACCTACCTCCTCTTTATTTTCTATAAATTCTGTATTAGAAATTCTGGCAATAGTGCGTTTTGCACCCAATTGTTTTGCCAAAACACATACGGTAATATTGGTAGTTTCACTAGAGGTAACACTAATAACCATATCCACATTATGCACTCTGGCATCTTTTAAAATACCAATAGAAGTGGCGTCGCCTTTAATAACACGAATATCTAAATGAGTATCTGCATAATTAAGGCATTCTTTATCTGTATCTATAAGGGTAATATCTTGAGACTCAAATGAGAGTAACTTTGCCAAATGAAATCCCACCTCACCGGCTCCGGCAATAATGATCTTCATCTGTTTTGTTTATTGTTTTTCATCTAAACATAAAATCAAACCAAGCTATAATATTCTATCTTTTTTGTAGAAATATTTTATGCTTAGTATATAAAAGCGTACAAAGATAGTGCAAATTGAATAACTGGTAAAATCTGATTGTACACAACTATATGTTATTCTATTCTTACGATCCATATCAAAAATGTATATTTGCCTAAATTTTTTTTAATGTCGGAAAAAATAACGCCATATAATGATAATTCCCGCTCAAAGAAGGAACAAGTTGCCGAGATGTTTGATACCATATCAGGAAACTATGATGGCCTTAATCGAGTGATCTCTTTTGGTATTGATGTGAAATGGCGAAAGAAAGTTGTTGCATTAGTAGGAAAAAACAATCCTAAAACAATTCTTGATGTAGCTACAGGAACTGGAGACCTAGCTATTAACCTATCAAAAACAGGAGCTTCAGAAATCATAGGACTAGATATTTCTTCTGGAATGTTAGAAGTAGGTAAGAATAAAATTAATGCAAAAAATCTTGACAAAGTAATTAGTATGGTACAAGGTGATAGTGAGAACTTACCTTATACTGATAATTATTTTGATGCAATTACAGTTGCATTTGGAGTACGAAATTTTGAAAACTTAGAAAAAGGACTTTCAGAAATTTTTCGTGTTCTAAAACCTGGAGGTCTTTTTGTCGTTTTAGAGACTTCAAACCCAACAAAAACCCCTTATAGACAAGGTTACAAGTTTTATTGCAATACGATATTACCGATTATCGGAAAGATATTTTCAAAGGATAAATCTGCATATTCGTATCTAAGTGAAAGTGCTGCAGCATTTCCTTATGGTGAGGCGTTCAACAATATTTTGAAAAAAATTGGGTTTATAGACATTAAAGATAAGCCACAAACTTTTGGGGTTGCAACAATTTATACAGCCACAAAATAAATTTATATTTCGACCGGATATGAAAAGACTTTTTATCGTAATCGCTATTTTAGTAGGTGTTCAGGATATGAATGCACAATTATTTAGCAAAGAGCGTGTTCAGAATCTGCAAAATTTTGATAAACCCAGGTTAAGTTGGGGTTATATTTTAGGATTCAACAGTTACGATTTTAATTTTGATTATGCTCCGGTTGATGCAAATGGTAATTTTGAGACTGATATCATTGTAAAAAGTTCTTTAGGATTTAATGTTGGACTTTTAGGAAATATGAGAATCAATGAATATTTGGATTTAAGATTAGAACCTATGGTTACTTTTAGTCAAAGAAATCTAACATTTGTAGGCTCTGATTTTACCACTTCATCAGAATCTTTAAGAGAAGTAAAGTCTACATATATCCATATCCCACTATTGTTAAAAATATCCACAAAACGACTCAACAATTTCAAACCTTTTGTTGTCGGCGGGATATCTACCTCTATTAATTTATCTAGTAATGAAGATAATCCAGACGACAATAGTGCTGGAGAATTTAGAATGAAAACCAATACTAATTATTACGAAATAGGTTTTGGAATAGATTTTTACTTACAATATTTCAAATTCACTCCATCAATTCGTGGAATATTTGCAATGTCTGATGAACTGGTAAGAGATAACGATCCTAATAGTCCTTACACCTCAACTATTGATAAAATGTCTACAAGAGGGATTTTTATTAATTTCACTTTTCAATAGAGTTACGTAGAACGCTTAAATTCACTTAACACTATCGATGTAGCAGTAGCTACATTAAGGCTTTCTGTTTTTTGTACGACTCCAAATCTAGGTATCGTTATTCTTTCATTGATCAGCTTTTCTATATTCTCAGAAATCCCATTAGCCTCATTACCCATAACAATTACTCCTTTTTCTGGTAAGTTACTCGTGTAAATATTACTCCCATTCATAAAAGTTCCAAAAATATCCGAACCAGATACTTCGCTCTTTAAAAACTCTTCTAAATTAACATAGTTAATATTCACTCTGGTTATAGACCCCATTGTTGCCTGAATCACTTTAGGATTATAACAATCCACTGTTTGTTCAGAACACACTAAATTTTGTATCCCAAACCAATCACATAATCGAATTATAGTTCCCAAATTGCCAGGATCCCTGATATCATCCAAAGCAAGAATTAATCCATCTGTGTTAATTTTTTCTGCTTCGGGAATATAAAATATTGCCAAGGCCAATTGTGCCGTCGTCAAAAAACTAATTTGTTTTAGTTCATTTTCTGAAACTATATGTATAAATTCGTCATCAGTTTCAAAAAAAGTAACATCAGTGGTAAAAAGGGAATGAAGCCCTATTCCAGCTTCTAATAATTCATTTATTACTTTTTTTCCTTCAGCAACGAATAAACCATGTTGTTTTCGGTACTTTTTTTGATATAAACTTTTTATTAGTTTCTTTTGGTTTTTGCTAACCATACAAATAGTGTATTTTTGACTCAATAATGAATCCGGATTGAAATACTTTCTGACAAAAATATTATTTATTACCCTAATCACAACCTTTTTAGTTTCGTGTAATGCGGTCAAAAGAGTGCCTGAAAATGATTATCTACTAGAAAAAAACCAAATTTTTGTTGATAGCACCAAGTCCAAAGACCCTAAACTTTATAATCAATTATACCAAAAACCTAATACCAAACTATTAGGAATACCCTTTAGACTACACTTATTCAACTTAACCACAGTAAACAAGGATTCTACATATCAAGCTTGGTTAAAAAGAAAACCCAATCGTGAAAAACGAATGATCAACCTTTTTTCAAAAAAGCAAGTAGATAGATTGGGAGTAGGTTTATCAGGAATAAATGAATGGATAAAAAAAGCGGGAGAGCCACCATCGATTGTTGATGAATCAAAAATAAAGCGCTCTATAAAAAGATTACAAGCGTATTATTGGCATAACGGTTGGTTTAATATTGATATTGATTATAAGCTACGTCCTGAAGATGGTAAAAGAGCTACTGTAGATTATTATGTTTCTCCTTTCAAACCTTACTTTATTGATTCTATAATTACCAAAATAGATTCTAGAGTTGCTGATTCTATATATCAAAAAAACACTCAAAACTCAACCATAATATCTGGAAAACAATACAAAACCTTAGATATTGATGCAGAGAGAGAACGTCTTACTTCTTTGTTCAGAAATTCTGGACTATATCACTTTGAAAAAGAGTATATAAAATTTAATGCGGATACGGTAAATACTGATCATAAAGTAAACCTTAATTTACTAATTAAAGACAGGCAGATTACCAACGGAGATTCTACAGCGCGAATACCTTTTAAGGTTCATAGTATAAGTAAAGTAAATATTTTTACAGATTATTCATTTCTAAATAGAAATAAAAAACCTGCAGATAGTATTTTTTATAAAGGATATAACATTTATAGTTATGATCGATTAAAATATACTCGCAAAGCGATTACAAATTCAATTTTAATTACTCCTGGTGAGATTTTCAGAGATCGAGATCGTACGCTCACATACAATCAAATTAATAATTTAAAAGTATTTAAATATCCTAATATCAGGTATGATGTTGATCCTAATGATCCAACGGGTAAAGATTTAATAGCCAATGTCCTGCTTACACCCAGAAAAAAATATAGCGCTAATGTTCAGTTTGACGTATCCACCTCTAACATTCAGGCATTTGGGGTTGGTTTTGGAGGATCATTATTAATACGTAATGTTTTTAGAGGTGCAGAACTGTTAGAAATCTCGGCTAGAGGAAGTATTGGCTCTTCAAAAGATGCTGTTGATGGAAGTGGAGAATTCTTTGATATTTCTGAAGTAGGTGTAGATTTTAAACTTTCTTTTCCTAAGATTATATTTCCTATAAACACCAACAAAATAATTCCAAAATATATGTCACCGACCTCTAATATTATTTTTGGAATAAATGCTCAGCAAAATATAGGACTGGATAAACAAAATGCCTCAGGTATATTTAATTATCAATGGAAACCTAGTAACACTTTTACTCACCAAATAGACATTATAAATGCACAATATGTTAGAAATTTAAATACCGGTAATTATTTTAACGTATATCAAAATTCTTTTGCCCAATTAAATGATATTGCAAGAGAAGTTCTTGACCCTCAATCACCGTTTTTTGTCCAACCAGGCGGTAGTGTCCCAAATATTGGAGAAGCAACTCTAATCATTCCAGGAGGGGCTAATGGTTTTATACAACAGTCTTTAGGAACCCAACCAGATCCTGATTTAACAACAGCTCAAACACAGGAGATTCAAACCATTAATGAACGAAGAGTTCGATTAACAGAAGACAACCTGATTTTTGGATCCAACTATACATTTACAAAAAACAATAAAGAAAGTCTTTATGACGAAGAATATTCAAGGTTTAGTGTCAAGTTAGAGCTAACCGGTAACATATTAAACGCAATATCTAACCTTACTGGACTTAATAAGAATTCTAATGATCGTTTTGAAGTTTTTGGTGTAGAATTTTCACAATATGTTAAAACAGAATTAAACTATGTAAAACATTGGGATTTAGGAAGAAAAAATGTACTTGCCTTTAGAGCAACTGGAGGAATTGCAATTCCTTATGGCAATGCTAACAACATTCCATTTGCACGAAGTTTTTTTGGAGGAGGTCCTAATGACAATAGAGCTTGGTCAGCATATGATCTTGGACCAGGAAGTAGTGGTAGCAAAGATGAATTTAATGAAGCTAACATGAAAATTGCATTCAATATGGAATACCGATATAATATCCTGGGTTCTCTTAATGGTGCTTTTTTTATTGACGCAGGTAATATCTGGAATGTTTTGGACAATGTAGAGGATGAAGCTGCAGTATTCTCTAGAATCGATGACATACAAGAGATTGCTGTAGGAAGTGGATTAGGGTTACGATATGATTTTGATTTTTTCATACTTCGATTAGATGTCGGATTCAAAACTTTCAACCCAGCTAATAACAAAGATCAAAGATGGTTCAAAGGGTATAATTTTTCAGAAGCCGTGTATAATGTAGGTATCAACTATCCTTTTTAACACCACCTCATTGCATCTCAGAACCCATCATCACTACAATACAAGCTTTTTTTGCCTAAAATAGCCCTTTATAATAATTGTATTATCACGACTATATTTTCATAAATAACGTTAACCTTTTTATAGGAGTTAAAGATCATTTTTTATGATGCAGGTTTCCACATAATTTTACTATTTTTGTAAGCTTATAAACCAATACTAAATTATGAGTCACAACATCAAACCAGGAGTTGCTACTGGAGACGAAGTCCAAGCAATTTTTAACTATGCAAAAGAAAAAGCTTTTGCATTACCTGCTGTTAATGTAATTGGTTCTAACTCGATTAATGCTGTTTTAGAAACCGCAGCAGAGTTGAACTCTCCTGTAATTATTCAGTTCTCCAATGGAGGAGCACAATTTAATTCAGGAAAAGGCCTTTCTAATGAAGATCAAAAATCTGCTATTGCAGGTGCTACTGCTGGAGCCAGACACGTACACCTAATGGCAGAAGCTTATGGAGTACCAGTAATTTTGCATACTGACCACTGTGCAAAAAAACTACTTCCTTGGATCGATGGATTATTAGATGCCGGAGAAGCATTTTACAAAGAAACAGGAAAACCTCTTTATAGCTCACATATGATTGATTTATCAGAAGAGCCTATCGAGGAAAACATAGAAATTTGTAAGGAGTATTTAGCTCGTATGAGCAAAATGGGAATGACCCTTGAAATAGAGTTAGGAATTACCGGAGGTGAAGAAGACGGTGTAGACAATAGTGATGTAGATGATTCTAAGCTATACACTCAACCAGAAGAAGTAGCATATGCTTATGAAGAGTTAAGCAAAGTAAGCGATAAATTCACTGTTGCCGCTGCTTTTGGAAATGTACACGGAGTATATAAACCAGGAAATGTAAAACTAACACCTAAAATTCTTAAAAATTCTCAAGAATTTATCTCAGAAAAATATGGAGTCGAACATAACCACATCGATTTTGTATTTCACGGAGGAAGCGGTTCTTCTTTAGAAGAAATTAGAGAAGCTATAGGGTATGGTGTAATTAAAATGAATATTGATACAGATCTTCAATTTGCATTTAATGAAGGTATTCGTGATTATATGACCACTAAAATCGAATATCTAAAAACGCAGATTGGTAATCCTGAAGGTTCAGAAGAACCAAATAAAAAATATTATGATCCAAGAAAATGGTTACGAGAAGGAGAAATCACCTTTAAGAGCCGCCTTAAAAAGGCATTCGAAGATTTAAATAATGTAAACACATTATAAAGACTGAAAACCAAGCTGAGACTTATTTTTTTTGTAAGTTTCAGCTTTTTTAATACAACAACTTTATGGCTTGGTTTAAGAGAACACAAAAAGGTATACAAACAGCTACAGAAGATAAAAAAGATGTCCCTAAAGGACTCTGGTATAAATCTCCTACAGGAAAAATTGTAGATGCGGAGCAATTAGAAAAAAACTTTTATGTAAGTCCGGAAGATGGCTATCATGTTAGAATAGGCAGCAAAGAATATTTTGAAATATTATTCGACAAAGGTGATTTTAAAGAATTAGATAAAAATCTTTCATCAAAAGATCCTCTTAAATTCGAAGACAAGAAAAAGTATGTTGATCGTTTAAAGGATGCTGAAGAAAAAACTAATTTAAAAGATGCTGTACGAACTGCAGTAGGAAAATCAAACGGAAATGATCTCGTTATCGCCTGTATGGATTTTTCTTTTATTGGTGGTTCAATGGGTAGTGTTGTTGGTGAAAAAATTGCCAGAGCGGCAGATTACTCATTAAAACACAACATACCATTTATGATTATCTCCAAATCAGGAGGTGCCCGTATGATGGAAGCAGCATTATCTTTAATGCAATTAGCCAAAACTTCTGCTAAACTTGCACAACTAGCTGATGCAGGTATTCCGTACATATCATTATGTACAGATCCTACTACAGGAGGTACTACCGCTTCCTTTGCTATGTTAGGTGATATCAATATTGCAGAGCCCGGTGCTTTAATAGGTTTTGCAGGACCACGTGTAGTGAGAGATACAACCGGAAAAGAATTACCAGAAGGGTTTCAAACATCCGAATTCTTGTTAGATCACGGGTTTTTAGATTTTATCACTGCTCGACAAAACCTAAAACAAAATATCAATCTATATTTAGATTTAATTCTTAATAGACCATTAGCTAATTAAAATAGCTATATCCACAAATAGAAAAAGCGAGCTGAATCTAATTTAGTTCGCTTTTTCTATTTATTTATTATTCCATCAAACATTAATTGTTTTTTTTCTAAACAACAATAAGTTATACACCCTATAAAAAAGGGGTTTATACCGCTTACATATCTAAATCTCCCTTTGTAGTTTTACATTGCAATAGACATATCTATTCCCTTATCATCCAAACTTAGCATTATTATGCATTGCACGTCCCATTTCTTAAAAAAATGAAATTCGATGTAAAACTAATGTGATGAAATTAAAAATAGCAGTATATAATGTAGAGTGGATGCGTAGGTTATTCCATAAAGACGGAACTCCTATCACAACTGGAGATGAAGAAAAACGAAGCCAACAATTAGCACGTATTATCAAAGCGATAAACCCTGATTTTCTTGGAATAGTAGAAGGACCTGACACACTTGCCAATGGCAGTAAAACGGCTTCAATTCAACTCGAAAACTGGGCAATACAGTATGGTTTAAATTCTAATTTCAAAGGAGTACACGGTTACCCATCTAATGGTCAACAGGAGCTATGCGCTTTATATGATAGTTCTAAAATAAAAACAACTTTCACTCCTACTACAGATCCGAAAAATCAATTTAACGAGCCGTTTTTGGTTGACACTACCAATAAGTTAATTAAAGAACAATATAAACACTATAGACCACCATTAGAACTTACGATTAAGAATGTAAATGAAAATCACTTTTCAAAAGTCATAATAGCACATACCAAATCAAAAGGGATATTTGCTCCTGTTGACTATGCCAAATTTGAACAAATTTCAGAACGTGACAGAATGAGACTATATGCTGAATGTATGTCTATCAGGAAAAAGTGTGATGATTATCTTAATGACGGATCAAATGCAATAGTAATGGGTGATATTAATGATGGTATAGGAATGGATTTTTATGAAAACAGATTTAGTAAAAGTGCTGTTGAAATTTTATTGGGCGATGTCTGGGATCCTGACCTTATTCTTAGATCGGTATTACCTAAACCCAAATGGACCAGTAATGGCTGGAAACCTTCATCAAGCAGATATAGAGATCGAATAACCGAAGATTACATTAATGTATTAATAGATCATTTATTAATTAGTAAAAATCTTACTTCTACAAATGCCAAAGTATGGAACCCTTATCTAGAAAAGGAAGACTCACTTATTCAATCAGTTAGTAAAGAACTTAAAGCTGCCTCTGATCATTTTCCTATTGTTGCAGAAGTTGAACAAATATAAAAGAGGATTTAAAAGTGATAACATTATTAATCTATCACTCTTAATCCTCTTTTCAATCATCAACTCAAAAACTTTTTTATAACCTTATCTCAGTTTCTTCTCCATCTTCGTTTGTAAAAATTGCCAGATTATCACAAGATCCATCTCCATAGTTTAATGAACCACTAAAATTAGTACGTACAAGATCCAACTCTCCACTCACTAAAAATCGACAGCTTGCCTCACGTCGCAGTGCCTCTGTTATAGTAGTACTATGTGTGTTTCCGTTTACAAAATTGGTTTCCCAGGCACCAGTAATTAAAAAGACATTGTCTCCCCAATTTCCATTAAACGCTCCTTCTATCCATTCTCTGGTTTTGGTTCCAATTCTGGACGCTTGTGTACCATCAGAAAAAGTCACCGTAAAATCCAAATTCATTGAATATTGAGGATTACCATTTTCATTTGCCTTTTGTCGTGTCACTGTTTTTGATCCCGAAAACTGAACATCATCAACAAAAAGATCTTCTAGCGTATAATTAATCACCAGCACCATCGCATCAGGATCCGCATCGTACGACATAATTATCTTTCCTTTAATTAAATGCCCCCTAACTTCACATCCTTCAGAACCAAAATCAACCGTTACTGTTTTAGAGGTATCCGTTATTTCAACAGTAATCGTTACACACTCTGGTAAGAAAGGATGAATAGCACTCTTATTAGCGCTTTCTTCAAATTCATACACCTGCAAAAATGTATCACTCAATACTTCTGTAGAATTATCAAGTTTTGCAGTAAGCGCTGCTTCTTCCTGGTCAAAAGATTCTACTATTTGATCAGCAGATTCATTGTTATCACACCCAACCCAAACCACTGATAAGAATGCAATCAAACTAAATTTTAAAAAGTTGTTCTTCATCGTATTTAATTTTTATGTTACTATCCTAAGACTAAATATTTTAGATAAGGTTTAATCCAAAAGTATTTTTTTACATAAAAAGCAATTCTAACTCAAAAAGTATTATATTTGCACGCTGATAGCAGAATGCTATTTATACATAAAAATCATTTAAATAATATTGGAATGTATTTAACAAAAGAAGTTAAAGAAGAAATCTTCGCAAAACACGGAAAAGGAAAAAATGATTCCGGTTCTGCAGAAGGACAGATTGCATTGTTTACACACAGAATTACTCATTTAACTGAGCACTTAAAAAAGAATCGTAAAGATTTTAACACAGAGCGTTCTTTGGTAAAGCTAGTAGGTAAGCGTAGAGATTTACTAGATTATCTTAAGAAAAAAGATATTATGAGATATCGTGCAATTGTAAAAGAATTAGGATTAAGAAAATAATAAAAGAGAGGCTTCGTGCCTCTTTTTTTAATTATAACTATTATTTTTAAGAAAAACATTCGAACCCATTGGTAAGAATGACGCCTTAGTTTTTCATTGGTCGACATAAACTACAACAACAACACAACCTTGTCCGTCCAAGCAAGACGGAAACCAATGTTTAATTAAGCCTGTCGCTGGTATGCTTATTATTAAAGTCCCAGTATGCGCAGGCTAGAATCAAAAAAATTATGATTCCACAAGTTTATAAAGAGGTTATCGACTTAGGTGATGGAAGACAAATCACCCTCGAAACCGGAAAATTAGCAAAACAAGCTCACGGGTCTGTTGTTGTTCAATCTGGCAAGTGTATGTTATTATGTACAGTTGTTTCAAACTACAAGCAAAGCGATGTAGATTTTTTACCTTTAACCGTTGATTATCGTGAAAAATTTGCTGCATCTGGTCGTTATCCTGGCGGTTTTTTCAAAAGAGAAGCAAGACCAAGTGATGGTGAAGTTTTAACAATGAGATTAGTAGATCGTGTATTACGTCCACTTTTCCCTAAAGATTATCATGCAGAAACTCAGGTAATGATCCAGTTAATGTCTCATGACGAAGATGTTATGCCTGATGCAATGGCAGGACTAGCTGCATCTGCAGCTATACAACTGTCTGATTTCCCTTTTGAATGCGCTATCTCAGAAGCTCGTGTAGGTCGAGTAAATGGCGAATTTATTATCAACCCAACCAGAGCGCAATTAGACGAATCTGATATCGATATGATGATTGGTGCTTCAGCAGATTCTGTAATGATGGTTGAAGGAGAGATGAAAGAAATCAGTGAAGAAGAAATGGTTGAAGCCATTAAATTTGCTCACGAACACATAAAAATACAATGTGCTGCTCAAATTAAATTAGCAGAGGCTTTTGGAAAAAAAGAAGTTAGAGAGTACGAACCTGAAAGAGAAGATGAAGAGTTAGCTCAAAAGATTCAAGATATGGCGTATGATAAAGTATACGCTATTGCAAAAGCAGGTTCTTCTAAAAAAGAACGTGGTTTAGCTTTTTCAGAAATAAAAGAAGAAATTACTGCTACATTCTCTGAAGAAGAATTAGAAGATTTTGGAGATTTAGTAGCCAAATACTTAAGCAAAGCAGAAAAAGCTGCTATTCGTGATCTTACTTTAAATGAAGGGTTACGTCTTGATGGTCGTAAGACTGATGAGATACGACCTATCTGGTGTGAAGTTGATTACCTACCTTCTACACATGGTTCTTCTATATTTACCAGAGGAGAGACACAAGCTTTAGCAACTGTAACTCTAGGTACTTCAAGAGAAGCAAATCAAATAGATATGCCATCTTATGAAGGTGAAGAAACATTCTATTTACATTATAACTTCCCTCCTTTCTGTACAGGTGAAGCAAGACCTATTAGAGGTACTTCTCGTAGAGAAATAGGACACGGAAACCTAGCACAACGTGCATTAAAAGGTATGATCCCAGAAGATTGTCCTTATACTGTACGTGTGGTATCAGAAGTATTAGAATCCAATGGATCTTCTTCTATGGCTACAGTTTGTTCAGGAACTATGGCATTGATGGATGCTGGTGTACAAATGGTAAAACCAGTTTCTGGTATAGCTATGGGATTAATTTCTGATGGTGATTCAGGAAAATACGCGGTTTTATCAGACATTTTAGGTGATGAAGATCATTTAGGAGATATGGATTTTAAAGTAACTGGTACATCAGATGGTATTACTGCTTGTCAAATGGATATTAAAGTAAAAGGTCTTTCTTATGAAATTCTTGTAAATGCTTTAAAACAAGCTGCCGATGGTCGTTTACATATTCTTGAAAAATTAACAGATACTATAGCAACACCAAATGCAGATGTAAAACCACACGCTCCAAAAATGGTAACCAGAACAATTCCTGGAGATTATATTGGTGCTTTGATTGGTCCTGGAGGAAAAGTAATTCAAGAATTACAAAAAGAAACTGGTACTACTATCGTTATTAATGAAGTTGATGAACAAGGAGAAGTAGAAATTCTAGGTACTGATCAAGAAGGAATCAATGCCGTATTAGCAAAAATTGATGCTATTACTTTTAAACCAGAAGTAGGAAGCGTATACGAAGTTAAAGTAGTCAAAATGTTAGATTTTGGTGCTGTAGTAGAATACACAGATGCTCCTGGAAATGAAGTATTATTACACGTTTCTGAATTAGCTTGGGAACGAACAGAAAATGTTAGTGATGTTGTTAAAATGGGCGATATTATTGATGTAAAATACTTTGGAATTGATTCAAGAACTCGAAAAGAGAAAGTTTCTAGAAAAGCCTTACTCCCAAGACCACCAAGGCCAGAAGGAGATAAATCAAGAGGTGATAGAAAACCAAGACAAGAAAAAAAGGATAATTAATAATCTTTTTTCACATATAAAAAAGTCCGATAATAAGTTATCGGACTTTTTTTTATAGAAGCACATAAAGTCAAAAGTATTATTTCTTACATAATTAATTAGGGAATCTCAAATTTCCTATACTAGGGTTTATGCTCACCGAAGTTATAGCCAACGCAAAAAAACCAGTTAAAACCACCGGAATCGCCAAAGTTTTAACATAAGAAAACTTCCTTCTTCTAATCTCCTCTATTTCCGAGACAGGAATTTCTACTTTTGTTTTATCAATTACTGCAATGATTTCTGTTGCCGTAGCATCTTTAATGATCACCTTTTTCTTCTGATATTTTTTTGTAGTAATCTTATACTTTTTATTAAGTCGTATTTCGTCTGCCATTACATTCATACTTCGATAGCTATGACAGCTAATACAAAACATAACAATCCCCAAAAACAAGCAAACCTTTTTAAAAAAATACTTGTCTAGTTCTGCTTTTTTATTTCTTTTTTTAAAAATTGGAAAATCGTTTTTAAAATTTATCATAAGAATTGATTTTTATTGTTTAGTATCTCAAACCTACTTCTTATCGACTCAATAAAATCTCAAAAAATAAAGGAGAATAAATTATTATTTGTGATTATCACAAGATCAACCTTTAAATTGCCAGTTAATAAATGGCAGGGAGCGTTTCGAATTTCGATTCCAGAGTCCCAATTGAATCCCTCGTTGATCATTACTTTTATTAAACAACCCTATCTGAATTCCGTGTAATCGTTCAGAAACATTAGAAATCCCTAACTGAAGCCCATTACCTTTTACAGAAAAATTAGAAAGTGCTGCAATCTGGACGCCATTTGAAACCCCAGAACCGTTAAGTACAGGAGCTATTGATATTCCGTTTAACCTATTTGTTGCAGAAAAAACTGAAATATTCAACCCATTAAAATTAGTTCCATTCATAAAGCCTCCAACACTAAGATTTAATCCATTCATGGTTAATTGAGTAGTCTGATAATCATTTGAATCTAATATATGCATATCAGTACCATCTTTATAAGTTAACCCCATAAGAATGGATCTAAAAGGAATTTCAAGCCCAAAAGACATCAATAATAAAGGTGCGGGATGTAACACATCAATATTGATCCCGTTAATTTTTTGGTGATTTATTCTTTTGTTTTCGTAATGCCCTGCTCCTACTACCAATCCATTAACTTGTGTTATCTTGGAGTGTATTGGAGAAAAACTGAAAATTTTAGGAGGTTGTAATAAAGAATCCTTTTTCTTTTCCTGCCCAAAAACAGATACATAAACTAAGAGTATCAAAATAATCAATCGTGTTTTCATTTGTATAATTATTAAAATTCAACACGTCAAAACTATTGCGATAAAAGCAACCTTAAACTGGATTAGCACAAGTTGAGAAATAGTTTTTTGTGATTTTCGCAAAAATTACTTTATTTTTCTACTTTACTTTATGCCTTTTACCACTCTTATCACTAAATTTAAACAATGATTCAAGAAGCTTTTTTAGAACTAATCAAAGCCCAGCTTACTCAAAAAACTTCACTAATAGAAGAAGTCGCCACAGTTTTAGATATCAGTTATGACGCGGCACATCGAAGAGTAAGTAAAAAAAGTAAGTTATCACTTGATGAAGGAATTTCTCTAGCAAAGTATTTCGGAATCTCTATAGATCAATTATTCTCAAATGAAGAAGAGCATATTGTTGCTGTTAAAAAAACCGCTCCAGTAACAGATATAGAAAGTTTATTAGCTTATTATATCAATTCATACAACTCTCTTCTACCTCTTGTAAATGACACAAGTGTAGAAATGATTTATTCTGCAAAAGATTTACCAATATTTTATACCTCTGGAGATAACATTTTGACACGATTTAAAATGTATGCCTGGCTAAAGATACTGAGCCCAAATGTCCCTGAATTATCATTTAGTAATTTCAATCCTTCATTATCTTTGCTGGAAGCTGCCAAAAAACTCGGAAACCTTTATAATAACTTCAATTCGACTGAAATATGGGATATCACTACCATCAACAGCACATTAAAACAAATACATTTTTATTTTGAATCTCATTCTTTAACCTCAAAAGATGCGCTGGCCATCTGTGATGATTTACAGGAATTGATCTATAATATTTCTAAAAAAATTGTCTCTCAAAAAGATACTTTTAAATTTTATTACAACGAGTTACTTCTCATGAACAATAGAGTTTTGGTAAAATCTAAAAGCTTAAAATCACTCTATGTACCTTTTACCATTCTATCATATTATCGCACCAGTGATGTAAAAACATGTAACCAGGCTGAAGATTTTTTAAAAATACAAATGGAAGGCTCTAAACTGTTAAGTACCGCAGGAGAAAAAGAAAGAAATATGTTTTTTAATAAAATGAATAAAAAGATTGAAGCATTAAGAACACTTATTACCGCAAATAGTGTTTTAGAGTTCGAATAATTGTGTAATGAATATCACAATTATGCGACTAATAAGTAACAAGTGATATTTAATAAAAAGAGCAGATCAAAAAAAATATTTATCTTTTTTGTAACATTTTCATAACATTATACGTATAAGAAAATAAAAGCCCTAAATATTCACAAAATTAAATTTCAAGGAGATATATAAATGAGACAACTTAAAATTACGAAGCAGGTTACGAATCGTGAGACTGCATCGCTGGATAAGTATTTGCAGGAAATTGGTAAGGTAGACCTTATTACGGCAGATGAAGAAGTAGAATTAGCTCAAAGAATAAAAGCTGGTGATGAGAGAGCCCTTGAAAAATTAACAAAAGCAAATCTTAGATTCGTAGTTTCTGTTGCCAAGCAATATCAAAATCAAGGACTTACACTTCCTGATTTGATTAATGAAGGTAATTTAGGATTAATTAAAGCAGCTAAGCGTTTTGATGAAACTCGAGGATTTAAATTTATTTCGTATGCTGTATGGTGGATTCGTCAATCAATCTTACAAGCACTAGCAGAGCAATCTCGTATTGTTCGTTTACCACTAAATAAGATTGGATCCATTAATAAAATAAATAAAACATACGCTTTCTTAGAGCAATCTCATGAACGTCCGCCAAGTGCAGAAGAAATTGCAAAAGAATTAGATATGACAATTAATGACGTAAAAGAGTCTATGAAAAACTCTGGACGTCACGTAAGTATGGATGCACCTCTTGTAGAAGGAGAAGATTCTAACCTTTACGATGTACTTAACTCTGGAGAATCACCAAATCCAGACAGAACATTACTACACGAATCACTTCGTACAGAGATAGAACGTGCTTTAGAAACTCTTACTCCAAGAGAAGCTGATGTGATCAGATTATATTTTGGACTTGGAGATCAGCATCCTATGACACTTGAAGAAATTGGTGAAACTTTTGATCTAACTAGAGAGCGAGTTCGCCAGATTAAAGAAAAAGCTATTCGTAGATTAAAACATACATCTCGTAGTAAAATACTAAAAACTTATTTAGGATAATATTTTATTTCCTAAATTGCGGTTACAAACAGTTTTATAACATAACTGTTCGTTTTTTGATTGATGAATGACCTCCGGCTGATTACCGGAGGTTTTTTCTTTTCAAAGAATTTCGTTATATTGTAGTGACAATCGTCGATAATCCCCTTCCCCTTAATATTTAAGAAATAAAGCTTGTATCTAATATTTGATGCAAGGTTAAAAAATCGTATCTTTAGTATACACCCAAATCTCCAAGGGCTATGAGATGTGCAATAAGTTATGTCAGTACCGCCAATCGATATTTATTAGATTCTGAAATAGCTGATCTAATGGAGTTTGTTGAACTTTATAATAACACAAGTGGAATCACCGGGATTTTAATTTATTCAGACGGCAATTTTTTTCAAGTGCTTGAAGGCGAAACAGAGCTTGTTCACTCTCTATTTAATAAAATAAAATGTGATCCAAGACACCACAACATTATTAAAATACTTGATGATACCATTTGCGAATCTTCTTTTACAAAATATCACTCTTTTTTCACTATCAATCAGGATAATCGAGGTAATAAAGAATTACAAAGCTTTCTTAATAGCGAAAAAACAAATAACCCTGATTATTTTAAAAGCATTTCTTATCTCACTAAAAAATTTATGAAGCTTTCATAAGATATTATTTAAAACTTAAGTAGTATTTTTGCACGAAACAACACATTTTTTTATGTCTTCAAAACTTATTGCCCCTTCTGTTCTTGCAGCTGATTTTGCAAACTTACAACGCGATGTAGAAATGATTAATCAAAGTGATGCCGACTGGTTTCATATAGATATCATGGACGGTGTTTTTGTCCCTAATATTTCTTTTGGTATGCCTGTACTTCGAGATATAGTTAAACACGCTACCAAAACTATTGATGTGCATCTGATGATAGTTGATCCAGATCGTTATATAAAAACTTTTGCAGATTTAGGCAGTAACATACTTACTGTTCACTATGAAGCCTGCACACATTTACACAGAACTTTACAAGCCATAAAGGCTGAAGGTATGAAAGCTGGTGTAGCAATAAACCCACACACTAATGTAAGTTTATTAGAAGATACTATCAATGATATCGATTTGGTATGTATAATGAGCGTTAATCCAGGTTTTGGAGGACAATCTTTTATTGAAAACACCTATAAAAAGGTGAAACAATTAAAAGAAATTATCGTTCGAAATGGAGCGAATACCATGATAGAAATTGATGGTGGAGTAACCAACAAAAATGCGAAACAACTTGTTGATGCTGGAGCAGATGTATTAGTCGCTGGTAGTTATGTATTTAAGAGTGAAGACCCTATCCATACGGTCAAAGATTTGAAAGCGCTTATATCTTAATGAAACATATTGATCTAATAATAATTGGTGGTGGCCCTATTGGTATTGCTTGTGGTTTAGAAGCTAAGAAAAAAGGTATTGATTATCTTATTATCGAAAAAGGGCCTATCGTTAATTCATTATTTAATTACCCGATCAATATGCAATTCTTTTCTTCTTCTGAAAAATTGGAGATTGACAATATTCCATTTATCAGTAAAGAAGCAAAACCCAAACGTAATGAAGCTCTGGAATATTATCGTAGGATTGTTACTTCTAATGATCTAAACATAAATTTATTTGAAAAGGTGACTACTGTACAAAAGCAAGAATCTCTTTTCTATATTACTACAGAAAAAGAAAAATACACCTCATCTTATATAGTTGTAGCAACTGGTTTTTATGATTTACCTAATACACTTAATGTGTTAGGAGAGGATCTACCTAAGATATCCCATTATTACAAAGATCCTCATTTCTATGCTAAACAAAAATTAGCTGTTATTGGAGCCAGTAACTCTGCGGTAGACGCCGCACTAGAATGTTATAGAAAAGGTGCTGATGTGACTATGATTGTAAGAGGCCCTGAAATCGGAAAACGTGTAAAATATTGGGTGCGCCCTGATATCATAAACAGGATCGAAGAAGGAAGCATCAAAGCATATTATAACACTACGGTAAAACATATATTACCAGAAGAAGTTATTCTTACCACTCCTGAGGGAGAAGTAGCTATCAAAAATGATTATGTACTGGCATTAACAGGATATCAGCCTAATTTTGAATTTCTTAAAAAAATAGGGATTCAACTTTCTGATGATGACAAATTATATCCTCAATATAATGAAGACACTATGGAATCTAATGTACATAACCTTTATCTCGCCGGTGTAATTTGTGGAGGTATGGATACCCATGTTTGGTTTATAGAGAATTCAAGAGTTCATGCTAAAACCATTTTAAAATCAATCGAAACTAAAATAAAAAACATATCATAATAAAAATGTATTAACAGAAATAGAACACCAAATAATAAAATTACACGTAGTCAAGTTTTTATTGGTTGTATCATAATACATTTTCTAATCTTTAATTCGGGTTAAAGTTTTTATATTTATAATAACTAAAGCAAATAAGCATTTTTAAGATGCAACAGCCCGTTACACCATCTTTTGACACCTGGACTTCTCTTTTTTTATTGGTAAGTTCTTTTGGCTTCTTTTTGAGCGTTATTTTGAGTATTCGCAAAAATAATAGAAGTAATAATTTGCCAATTATCTTACTTGTATTAGGATTTTCATGTATTCTACTTTATTATGTACTGATTTGGACCAATTACAAATACACTTATCGATACTTATATTTTTTTGACACCACTTGGTATTTAACCTTTGGCCCTTTATTATATAGCTATATCACTAGATTTTACAATAATATTTTTCGTATAAAGTGGTATCATTTTGTTCCTGCAATAGCATGTTTTATAATCAATGCATATTATTTTGTACAATCCAACGGCTTTCAAAACTTAACCGAGCATAAAGATGAATCTTTATATTATTTCTTTAGAGTTGTAAATCTTCCGTGGTTAGCAGCGTTATCTTTTATAATTTATCTAATAACTATAAAAGATTTTATTTCCTTTCACAAAACCAATAAACGTTCTCAATACGAGGTTTTAAGAGATAAATGGTCTACCTTTTTATTATGCTTTTTCTTTGTTTTTGCATTATCATATATAAGTTATTACGTCCTTGTACGATTTTCATTTTTTAGCATTCACTGGGATTATGCTATTTCTTTTTCTATGTCTTTGGCCATCTACGCGATTGGTTATACGGTATACAAAGAACCTTCAATTTTTAATGGTGAACTACTCTCTAATTTATTCCTAAAAGAATCATCTCTACAAGAATTCACAGAAGCAACCAAAGAAGAATTTTACTCCAAACTACTGTCATACATTTCTGTAAACAAACCTTATTTAGACAATAATTTACGTTTAGTACAATTAGCGGATAAAGTGGGGTTTTCTAGTCACACCTTATCCAAAATAATAAACGAAAAAGCCAACAAGAACTTTAATCAATTCATTAATGAATATAGATTACAAGAAGCAGAAAAACTTCTCCTTGAAGATTCATCAATCAGTATAAAAACTATTTATTTTGATGTAGGTTTTAATAATAAAGCCACTTTTAATACCGCTTTTAAAAATAAATTTAATTGTACCCCTTCAGAATACAAAAAGAAATATCTGGCAATACAAGACCGATAAATAAGTAAAAAATTATAATTCTAAACCTCTTCTTTTTGAGGTTTAATGAACTTTAATCTCATAAATCTTAAAATCCTAAGCTTATGAGAACTTTACTATTATTCATCTGTTTTATTTTTACTATTACTGCTTTTTCACAAAAGTTTACACTAATTAAAGATACAGATAACCCTATTATTTCTGATCCTCCTATCAGTGCTACATTTTTTGGTATTTCCTGGACTGATATAAACAATGATAATTTGCTCGACTTATTTTATGCTGGTACTATATATAAAAACATTGGTCATGGAAATTTTGAAGTAATGCCAACCGACATCCCAAACCCTCAAGCTACTTTTTTATCCAGTTGCAGTTGGGGTGATTATGAGAATGATGGAGATCTTGATGTTATATACTCCCGATTTTCTGCGCCTTCAACGTTGCAAACAAGGATATATAAAAACGATGGTACAGGTCATTTCACTGAAGCCAACACCATTTTAAACACCATCAATTCAGGCACCTGGAGTGCTCAATGGTGTGATTTTAATAATGATAGTTACCTGGATTTTATTCTAACGTTTGCAGATGGTTTTTTAAACCCTTCTAGTTTTCCTAATCGATTATATCGAGGCAATGCAGATGGTTCATTTACTGAAGTTACAGAACCTTATGAATTTCTTACTACAAAAGCGCCGTATACGGTATCCAACTGGATTGATTATGATGAGGATGGAGATAGAGACTTATTTATCGCTAGTGGACCGGCTGCAGGACCTAGTGGAATTGCCCCTGATTTTTTGTTCAAAAATTTACAAATAGAAAATGGTCAAGAAGGTTTTGAACGAATCCCGACCACCGAACTTTCTTTTGCTAATGATCCTCAAGACGGACAATGTTATAATGCCATCGATTATGATAATGATGGAGATCTTGATTTTTGTCTTACTAACTTTTCTGGGGTAGAAAATAAATTTTATGTCAATCAAGAAGGAACTTATATAGAAACACCAACTCCATTTACTCAGGTTAATGATAACAATCTATCTAATGTATGGGGTGATTTTGATAATGACGGTGACCAGGATGTTCTAATAACTGATTCTGGATGTCACGGTAGTGGATATTTTGTAAATAACGGTGATGGTACTTTTACAGAAAGAAAAAGAAATATCATTAACCTTGATTCGAGAGCTAACTCTACCGGAATCACTGTTGGAGATTACGATAATGATGGAGATCTTGATTTTTTTGCTGTTGGAGCAAATTCTAAAGCTCTTTTCAGAAATGATTTAAGAATTAAAAGACGTTTTGTAAACATCAAACTTATTGGTAACCCTTCTAACAAAGCCGCATTGGGTGCCAGATTAGAATTAACTGCTAGAATAAACGGACAAGAAGTAACCCAAAAGCGAGAAATCTCAGCCTCAAACTCTTTTATGGGGCATAACAGTCTAAGAGCACATTTTGGGCTTGGGAGAGCCCCTAGAATTAGTAAACTAAAAATATATTGGCCTTCTGGTAATGTAGATACATTCTCCAATCTAAGAGTAAATAAATTTTATACTATTGAAGAAGGAAAACCTATTTCTTTACCTATTAAAAAATCCGATGAAAAACTCGATTTTAACATTGCCCTATTTCCAAATCCCACAGAAAATTCTGTTACCCTAGGACTTGATAAAACAGAAATAAATACTCCAATCATCATTAACCTTGCAGATGCAGCCGGACGTATCATTTCTAAAAAAACTTATGATATTCAGGAAGAAATTGTACTCGATACAACTTCCTTATCTCCTGGAAACTATTTCATAAACATATCAATTAACGAACAAAGATTTGTGGAAAAATTAGTCATCAAATAATTTTCCTTTTTATTCAAAAAGAGGCAGATATTTTAAAATATCTGCCTCTTTTATTATATCAGTTAAAGATTAACTATTTAATCTCCGCTAAATCTAGATAAGATACTTAGTATATACCAGAACAACAACATCAATGATGCAAACAACCCAAGAGAAGCAGCTACATATTGATCTTCAGAATATCTATGTACCATATTAGATGTTTGGTATAATATGGATCCCGCTGCTAAAACTACCATTCCAACACTAAACCAAAGTCCCAGGTTAAAACCAAAAAGAGTTCCTGCAATGATGAGTCCTAAAGCAATAAAAAATCCTATCGTAAGTATAGAGCGTAAAAAAGAAAAGTCCTTTTTTGTTAACAATGCAATTGCCGATAAACCTGTAAACAATCCTAGTGTAAGAATTGCTGCTTGATTCAGGATATCTGCGCCTCCATTTTCGGCAATAACCATTGCGATAAAAATTAATGGAATAAAAATAAAAGCTTCAGCAACTACATATAACAATAAGGCTAGATATTGTTTGTTTCTATCATGACTCCTAATTGCCATTTTTTCAGCATAGCTAGTAACAAGCATAAAACCACCTAGCATAACTAACCAAGTCCATCCTTGAGTAAGAGATAATGCAAATTCTAATAATACTGGTATTTGAAAAAATGCCCACTCTACGATTATAAATAACAACACTGCCATTGCCAAATGAGTGTATGTCTTTTTATAAAAAGCTACCCTCTTTTCATCAGTAAGCGTATTCACTAATGGCATCTGATGTTGAAATCCTTCTGTTTGTTCCATTTTAAATTAAATTGTTTAGTACAAAGTGTAAATATAATTGTTTCTATAAGTATAGTACTATCAAGAAACTGTTAATATCAAAAGTATCTAAAATTGAGCATTTGTCTTACATATTCGTAAATAACAGGAAAGTGTTTTTTTAATTCTTGTGGTGACTCCATAAATAATTCGACCACAACCGCAACAAATTCAAATTTATCTGTAAAAGCGTATTCTCTTATTATTTCTGTTTCTATCATTTTATCTCGCACTTCTTTTGAACCAAGATGTTTCTCTAATTCCAAGAAGGTGTCATAAAAAATTTCTGCACCAATATCATTACTTTTTATAGCGTTATAATGAATGGCATGCGTAATCTCATGAATGCCCAAATTTATTCCGTCTTCTTTATGTGAATTTCCTTTCTCAAAATCTTCCCAGGATAATACTAACGCTTTTGATCTGGGATTGAATTCTCCTTTGTTTTCTGTTTGATTAAGAATTGAGAAATATGATGAAGGATAAAGGATAATAGTATTTACATAGTTTAACAAGTAATTACGCATCCCAAAAGTTAACTGTATAACAGTCATGGCAATCTTCATACGCATGATATCATCTACCTGCAATCCATCTCTACCCACAAAATTAGTAGTTTTTAAAAATTTTGCTGTGCGATGTTCAAAATATGTTTTTCTCTTCTTATCAAGCTGTTTGTATAGCTTATTTGTGGATAGTAAAGATTTTTGATTTGAAGGAAGCTTTTTAATTGGAATATAAAAATGTATAAAATATGGTTTTTTATACATTTTAACATATAACGTCTCTAAATATCTGGACACATAGTATGTGCATATCAAAAGCATCGCTGTTAAAAAAACCATAGCGAGAACTTGATACGATCCAGCATCAAACGATTCCTGAAACATTAGAAAATATGCTATAATAAAAATCAAAAAGGATTATAAGTAGGTTAAATCAAGTACAAAATAGTGTTTTTAGGATTAATATCCTGCTAAAACAAATATTTAACGTTGTTTTTATTCAATATAGTATAGATCAGAGTTAATTATTTTTTATTTGATAGCCTCTCTATAAATCAGGAGAATTAGGAAACAGCCCGTCGAATTTATTTCATAATACAATCGTTCTTTTGAATTGTCTACCTATTAATTATTTTCCTACAATCTTTAAAATTCTGATGTATTTAAAAAAACAAAAAATCCCGAAACAAATGTTTCGGGATTTCTAATTTTCTGTGGGCGCGAAGGGATTCGAACCCCTGACCCCTTGGGTGTAAACCAAGTGCTCTGAACCAACTGAGCTACGCGCCCTTTATTTAATTTCGCAACCCTTGTTCCTGATTGCGGATGCAAATATAAGACAGTTTTATACTCTACCAAAAGTTTTTTGAAGAAATTTTAAATTATTTCTGCCACTACAAAAGTACTTCCACCAATATAGATTACATCTTGTTTTGTAGCATTCTGTTTTGCAGCATCATATGCTTCTTGAACGTTACTATAATCCTTTCCGATTAATTTAAATTTTAACGACTTTTCTTTTAGTTTTTTTTCATCTAAGCCTCTTGGGATATCTGGTTTGACAAAATAATACCTTGCATCTTTAGGAAACAAAGGCAAAATTGTATCTAAATCTTTATCATTAACTACTCCCAAAACAATATGAAGATTTTTATACGACTCTCCAGATAATTGTTTCATAACAGGTATTAAACCATCCTCGTTATGAGCTGTATCGCATATAACTTTAGGTTCATTTTGTAATATTTGCCATCTCCCTAACAATCCTGTATTTTTTACAACACTACCTAACCCGCGTTTTATCGTTTCTTCTGAGACATTCCATCCTTGATCTCTAATTACATCCATCGTCTTTAAAACGGTACGAATATTCTCTTTCTGATAGTCCCCTTTTAGGTCTGATGTATATGTTTTATCATTTAAATCCTCTGCAAAATGTAGTTTACTATCCAAAGACTTAGCAATATCTTTAAAAACTTCTACTGTTTCTTCTTGATATCTTCCTATTACTACTGGGACATTTTTTTTAATAATTCCAGCTTTTTCACCTGCTATTTCAGTCAAAGTATCTCCTAAAAACCGTGTGTGATCTAATCCTATATTAGTAATAACTGATACTTGGGGTGTAATAATATTTGTAGAATCTAATCTTCCACCTAAACCGACTTCAATAATAGCTATATCAACTTTGGAGCTAGCAAAATATTGAAATGCCATTCCTACGGTCATTTCAAAAAACGATAGTAAATTTTCTTCAAAATATGATTTATGCTTTTCTATAAAATCAACCACATACTCTTCACTAATGGTTTCTCCATTAACTCGAATGCGCTCTCTAAAGTCTTTAAGATGTGGTGAAGTATATAATCCTACTTTGTATCCCGCTTCCTGCAGCACAGAAGCTAACATATGGCTTGTAGAGCCTTTACCATTAGTACCTGCAACATGAATACTTTTAAATTGTCTTTCGGGATTTCCTAAGTATGTAGCTAATGACAGCGTGTTGGTTAAGTCAATCTTATACGCTACTGCTCCTTGACGTTGATACATTGGCAATTGGACATACATCCAATCCAGCGTTTCTCTGTAATTCATAGAATAATTATTATTCAGAGAGTTTAAATTGATAAACGATGGTTCCAACTTGTTTTGTCGGTGCTTTAGAATCGCTATTGAATCGAGTAGCTAATGCAGCTCTTTTTGCTGGTTCTAATAAGCAAGAAGCACTATTAGTTGTTCCTTTTACTCCAGGAGTAGCTCGAATCACCTTTCCGTTCTGATTTACTTCTATTTTTACTACAACAATCCCAGATTCATTACACTCCTGAGTAATTTTTTTCTTATTTAAAGCTTTCCTACCACCTAATCTATAATTACCATCTCCATCTAATCCTTGTCCTGTACCGTAATATGATCTGGCGTTAGGGTCCCCATTGGGATCTCCTTTATCTCCTGCTTTATTATCATCACCTTCTCCTCCTTTTGCAGTACCATCACTTTTGGGACCATTTGAAAAACTATCTAATATATCTAATGTGGATTTATCAGGTTTAGGATCTGGTTTTTTCTCTTCAACTTCTTTTACCGGTTCTTTTTTAACTGGCTTGTCTACTGGTTTTTTATCGGTAGGTTTATCCTTTGGTTTTTCTTTGGGTTTTTCTACCTTTTTTTTTGGTTTCTTCTTCGGTTTCTTATCTATTACCGGAGCATCTTCGATATCCTGACTTATGACTTCATCCTGAATCTCAGGAACTTCTTCCTGTGGTTCTGGTGTTACCGGAGTTGGTTCTGGTGTTGTTTGTTTAGGAGATGATTTAATTGCTTCTTCAGGCTGAACTTCTCCTGCTCCAGTAGCTGTAGTTCCAAAATTAACAGCGATACCACTTTCTGGAGGGGGATCTAAATAGGTAAGACCTAGATAAAACAATAAAAAGATAATGGCTACGTGTAAAATAGTAGTCAATATAAATGATTTCTTTTTATGTTTTGTATCTAGCTTTATCATATAATTATTCTGGTCTTACTGCCAGTATTACTTTAAACTTATTTCGATTAGCAATATCCATTACTCCCACTGCTTTTTCAATGGGCACTCCTTCTTCTGCTCTGAGAATAATCGTTGGTTCATTTTGACCAGCTAATTTGGATCTTAATGTAGATTCTAATCTACTTTGACTAATTCGCTCATCATCTACATAATACTGTAGTTTATTAGTTATACTAACTGATATATTCTGAACATTTGAACTTTTACCCTTCGCTTTTGGTAATATCAAATCCAGTGCTTCTGGTGTTATTGCCGGTGATGTTAATAAGAAGAATACCAATAACAGAAATACAATATCTGTCATAGAACTCATACTAAACTCCGGGCTTACTTTATTTCTTCCTCTTAAGTTCATATTATGCCGGTTCGTTCAACAGATCTAAGAAATCTACAGCATTTGCCTCCATAGTATGAACCACTTTATCTGTTCTTACTACCAAATGGTTATATCCAATATAAGCAACAATACCTACAACTAATCCCGCAACTGTAGTTGTCATTGCTGTATAAATACCTTCTGCCAGCGTTCCCATATCTGCACTTCCTGAACTTGATGCCAGATTATGGAAAGCTAAAATCATACCAATTACAGTTCCAAGAAATCCTATCATCGGTGCAGCACCTGCTACAGTAGCTAGAATACTAACGTTTTTTTCTAACTTATATACTTCTAATCTACCAGCATTTTCGATAGCTTTATTAATATCTTCTAATGGATGACCTATCCTTGAGATACCTTTTTCTGTCAATCTTGCAACTGGATTATTTGTTTGAGCGCATAATATTTTGGCAGCTTCAATTTTACCACTTACTACATTATCTCTAATTTGATGCATAAAACTTTCATCATATTTTGAAGCTGATTTAATTGCAAAAAGTCTTTCAAAATAAATATAAACTGCAACAAAAAGTAGTACAAAAAGAACTGCTATAATCACAACTCCTCCTGTTCCTCCACTAAGGAGCAGTTCCATTATTGATAATGTTTTTTGTTCTACTTCCGGATCAATTTCCTTGGCCTTCTGGGCAAAAGAGCCAAGCATAAATAAATGCGTCATATGTTCTTGTTAATTTAGTGATTAGTATACTAACGTTATTTCTATAGGTTAAGTATAAATGTCTTTTTCGTTTACAGAAAATATATAATTCCTAACAACCCTACTCCTCCTAATACTATTGTATAAGGAAATGCCATTTTCACCATTCTTCCGTAAGATAATCCAATTAAAGGAGCTAAAGAAGAAGTTAGTAAAAATAAGAACGCCGCCTGACCATTAGGTGTTGCAACACTTGGTAAATTTGTTCCTGTATTGATCGCAATTGCCAATTCTTCAAATTGTTCTCTGGTAATAGCTCCGTTATCAAACGCCTGCTTAACCTCTCCTATATATACTGTAGCCACAAAGACATTATCACTGATCATTGACAGGACTCCATTTGCAACATAAAACATAGAAGGTTGTTTAGCCGGATCTAAAGATAATGCCCAATCAATAATTGGTGTAAAAAGATGTTGATCATGGATCATCGCTACAATGACAAAGAATACTACTAGTAACCCTGTAAATGGAAGAGCTTCTTCAAAAGCTTTACCTAACTGGTGTTCTTCTGTAATACCCATAAAGGCAGTCTGTACGATAATTAAGGCCAATCCTATAAAACCAACAGGGGCAAGATGCAAAGCCAATCCAATAATTAATAATATTGCAGAGATCGCTTGAACAATTAAACCATATTTTGATTTATCTGATCGATTTGCTTCTTCTTCTTCTGTATAACTTTCTATAATTTTTCTAGCAATTGGTGGAAGTTTCTCTCCAAAACCAAACCAACCTGTAAGCTCTAAAACTATAGTAGTTAAAAGTCCTGCTCCTAATACGGGAAGTGAAATAGGTGCCATTTTTAGAAAAAACTGGATAAAATCCCATCCCATTCGCTCTCCTATCAATAGGTTTTGTGGTTCTCCAACCAAGGTACAAACTCCTCCTAAGGCAGTACCTACCACACCGTGCATTACAAGACTTCTAAGAAAACTTCTGAATTTACTGAGCGTCTCACCGCTTAACTCTTTTCTATCCAATATCCCATCATCATTAAAATCTGATGCAGGCATAGAATGGATTTTATGATACACGCCATAAAACCCTACTGCTACACTAATCAAAACGGCAGTAACTGTCAAAGCATCCAAAAATGCCGAAAGCACAGCAGAAAGAAAAACAAATAGCAGCGATAAAATCATTTTTGATTTTATTTTAGTAAATGCTTTACTAAATATATACATCAATAATGGTTTCATAAAATAAATCCCTGCTACCATAAAAACTAGTAGTAAAATCACTTCGAGGTTTTGTTCGACTTCGAGAATAACACCTCCTTTGACTCCTTTTCCTAATTCATCGTACACAATTTTACCATGATTCATTTTATACATCGGATGTGTTAATCCTAATGCCAAAGCCTCAATAGCTAATATCCCACCTGATTGTAGAGGATAACATTTAAGTGCCATCGCCAAAGTAAAAATAAACTCGCCAATAAATAACCAAGCGGTCACGGTTGGTCCTAAAACATAGAGGGAAAATACGTTAAAAATTAAAAATCCGATCATTATAGTCTTGAACCATTTCGGACTACTTCCTAGAAAATACTTAAACATAATTTACTTGGGTTAATGCAATTAATATTATAACAATTGTTTGAGGGCAATTTCAAATGCCGTCTTACTTATATTAGTTCTCGTTTGGTTATTAGTATATGTATTTTGAATTGCTTTTTTTATGGTTTCTGAAGTGTCTTTAAAGATTGCTTCATCTGTCATTTGAACTCTTCTTTCCATAAAATAAGCAAAGACTCTTGCCATTCCGCAATTAGAAATAAAATCAGGAATAAGACTTATTCTCTCATCTGTATATTCCATAATAGGACCAAAAAAGATTTCTTTATCAGCAAAAGGAACATTAGCTCCACAAGAAACAACTTCAAGTCCAGAATTAATCATTTGGGTAATCTGATCTTTTGTTATTAATCTGGAAGCTGCACAAGGAGCAAAAATCTCTGTAGGTAATGACCATATCGTATCATTCATTTCCTCAAAAGGAATTAATGTCTCACTATAGAGTTTATTTCCTTTTTTATTAAGATATAACTGTTTTATTTCTTCAAAAGAAAAACCATCTTCATTTATTAATCCACCAGCGTGATCAATTATACCCACCACTTTGGCTCCCATTTCTGAAAGATAATACGCTGCAGCAGATCCCACATTACCAAATCCCTGTACAACAGCTCTTTTTCCTTTTACATCTCCTCCATAAATATCATAATAGTGACGTACTGCCTCTGCTACTCCATATCCAGTAATCATATCTGCTACTGTATATTTTCTGGATACATCAGGCGAAAAGATTGTATTTTCTAAAACCTTAATAACGCCCTGTCTTAATTGCCCTATTCTATTTATTTTATCAGCTTCTGTAGGTTGAAAATGTCCATTAAAAACTCCTTCCTGAGGATGCCAAACTCCACAATTCTCTGTTATTGGAATAACTTCATGAATTTCATCGACATTAAGATCTCCTCCTGTACCATAATAACTTTTAAGAAGAGGTGAAACGGCTTTATACCATCTTTCTAATACTCCTTTTTTCCTAGGATCATTAGGATCAAAATTGATTCCTGATTTTGCTCCTCCTATTTCGGGTCCAGAGACAGTAAATTTCACTTCCATTGTCTTGGCTAAAGACAATACCTCATTCATATCTAATCCTTGACGCATTCTGGTACCACCTCCAGCGGCACCTCCTCTTAGTGAATTTATAACAGTCCACCCTTCTGCATCAGTCTCAGAATCTTTCCAGTTAAAAACTATTTCTGGAGTTTTATTTTCGTATTTTTTTAATAATTCTTTCATTTTTAAAATTTCAATTTATTGAATAAATCACTTTTAGTTTCATCTGCTTCAATACTATTTTTTTCAAAATCAGACGAAATTGATCAATAACACTGATGATTGACATCAATCTAATAATTATGATCATCCTGTAAAACAACATATCTGTACTTTGTAAATTAAAATAATCCCCCTTTACGGAGGTTAGAGCTGAGTCATTTAAAAGGTATTTATAATAAATTGAACTAAGGTCGAAATACGACCCCACAAATATAAAAAACTAAATACGGCAAAAGCTTAAATAAACATAAAATTAAAGCACTAAAAACATTATATATATTATAGATGCTTCTAAATACAAAATCCCTTACTTCTAAAATCGGAACGCTCAAATATCAAAATTTTGTAAAAAACGAAAAAAACAGTAAAACTATCATATTATGGCTTATATTTGTGGGATTATTAAAAATAATGGGGTTCTCCCTATTTATTTTCATCGAAAAGTACGAATTGCGTGTTATGCGCGCACAGTAAATTATACAGAGATATGGACTTTAAACTAACCGAAGAACAGTTATTAATACGGGATGCAGCTCGTGATTTTGCTAAAACCGAATTACTACCTGGAGTAATTGAACGTGATAACAAACAAGAATTCCCTACCCAGCAGGTAAAAAGAATGGGAGAACTTGGGTTTCTAGGCATGATGGCTTCTCCTGAATATGGAGGAGGAGGAATGGATACAATCTCGTATGTTTTGGCCATGGAAGAGCTATCCAAAATTGATGCTTCTTGCTCTGTGATCGTATCTGTTAATAATTCACTCGTATGCTGGGGACTTGATACATATGGAAGTCCGGAACAAAAGGAAAAGTATCTTACAAAATTAACAACTGGTGAATCTATTGGGGCTTTTTGTTTGTCTGAACCAGAAGCGGGAAGTGATGCAACTTCGCAAAAGACTACCGCAATAGATAAAGGGGATCATTATGTTCTTAATGGCACCAAAAACTGGATTACTAATGGTAATAGTGCTGATTACTACCTAGTAATTGCGCAAACTGATAGAGAAAAGAAACACAAAGGGATCAATGCTTTTATTGTAGAAAAAGGATGGGAAGGTTTTGAAATTGGTCCTAAAGAAGATAAACTAGGAATTCGTGGTAGCGATACACATTCATTGATTTTCAATGATGTAAAAGTACCTAAGGAGAATCGTATTGGAGAAGATGGTTTTGGATTTAAATTTGCAATGAAGACATTAGCTGGTGGACGAATCGGGATTGCAGCTCAAGCACTTGGTATTGCAGCTGGTGCTTATGAGTTGGCTAAGGAATATTCTAAAGTTCGTAAAGCTTTTGGTACAGAAATTATGAATCACCAGGCTATCGCATTTAAACTTGCCGACATGCACACTCAAATTGAAGCTGCAAGAATGCTGGTTTATAAAGCTGCAAAAGATAAAGATAATCATGAAAGCTATGATCTATCTGGAGCAATGGCTAAGTTATACGCTTCTCAAGTTGCTATGGAAGTAAGTGTAGAAGCTGTTCAAGTACACGGCGGTAACGGTTTTGTAAAAGAATATCATGTAGAACGATTAATGAGAGATGCTAAGATTACCCAAATTTATGAGGGAACTAGCGAGATTCAAAAAATCGTAATATCAAGAAGCATTCTTAGAGATTAATTAGTTAAAAAACTCTCAGATGTTAAAAGCCCAGACTATTTTTAATAGTTTGGGCTTTTCTTTTTAAAGAAACAAAACCTTTATGCATTCCAATCCATAGTCTGGTAATTGGTTTTTATATGTTCTTTCATAATAAGAATATCTTCTTTTGAAGTTAAATCCGGAACGTGCTCCGACATAGGAATCGCTTTAACTGAAACAGGATGATCCTTTGTCATATTTAATAATGCGGAAGGGATTTCTTTTTCATTACGTTCTTTGTTAACAGGGCAGTTTTCTAAATAATAATTAAATTCTTTTCCATCAAACTTAAAAATATTCATACTCACTCTAAGTTTATCACTATCATCTTTATACATATCTACATTCTCTAATGATGGTTTTTCTATAATACTTTTAAGAAAACCTTCTTTATCTATTGATACTAGCGCAAATCTAGATATTCGTTCTTCACTAAATCGCAACGCATCTCTATCATAGCTTATAAAAGCATTAGGATGACCTATAGCCCTTAATGCCTTTAATGCTTCTATAGAATAGAGATTATCACTATTACAAACGGTATACGACTCTATAGCTAATTCTGGGTATTGTGTAACAGCTTGTTGTACTGCATCTGCTGTGCCAAAAGGTTTTACTCTATTTTCAGGAATATATTGTATTGCATAATTAATTGTCAAACCATAAAAATCATTCCCTTTATTTTTATTTCCATAAAACGTCTGCATTAATTCTTCTTTTTCTCCAATAACAATATATATATTCTTATATCCCGCTTGTTTAGCATTATATAAGAGATAATCCATCAAAGGCCTTCCACTTCCATCAATTCCTATTAGAGATTTTGTCCTCGTATTAGCCTGATCAGACAAATCTTTATCTAATGAAGTTTTCACTTCCTTCTTCATTCTTGAAGAAGCTCCTCCTGCCAAAATAACTAAACTATTATGTCCCATTTTCATACAATTCTAGCGCCTTCATCAACATTAACAACATAAGCTGCTTTACCTTCTCCTTTTAAAATAGCATTAATAACTTCTTGTTCTTTATCTTTTGGTGATAATGCAATAATACTTCCTCCACCACCAGATCCTACAATTTTAACTCCATACGCACCTGCTTCAAGTGCATTTTTAACCATATTATCGATCCTAGGAACAGTAATCTTTAAAATATCCTTTAGAATAGCATGATGCTGATTCATTAACTCTCCTAAATACGACATATCCAAATATGGTTTTTTAAATTCTTCGAGGGCCTTTAGTGTTATAGAATGGTTTTTTAAAGCTGCAAAAAAATAAGGTTTCAATGCAGAAGGGATATATTTCTCATATTCATCATACTCTTCAAACAAAGTCTGGTTTATATCAAAATCAGGCTTCTTACCTTTTACATATTTAATAGCTTCTAATGCTTTACCTCGCAAATCGCCTAAGGTATTTATAGTTTCTTTTTTAATCCCGGATTCTCCAACAATCAATCCTTGAACAGTATTTTGAATAACCTCATAAGATGCATTATCTCTGGTATCGATAAATAAAACATTTCCGATACCGATAGAATATTGATCCATTAAACCTCCTGGGCTATTATGTTCTAAAACTTCTGCTTCATATGCTATTCTAGAAACCAAAACTGGTGTTACTTCTTGGCCTGCCCCAAAAGCTTCTAGCAAAAAACGAATCCAGGCGATAATCAATGCCGAAGAGCTAGAAACTCCCGCGTTGATTGGCAAATTACCGGTTATTTGTATATCATACCCTTTATCTGGTATACAACCATATTTTTGAACGACTTTAAGAGCAGACATAAAATGATCTTCTCGATCTATATTTTCAAATTCTTGATGTATCGAAATATCTCTTTTTTCTTTAGTATCCAACAAGTTTATCTTAAAAAAAGAAGAAGAATTCTCCATGGCGTTTAGCGTAATATATCTATCTATAGCACAGGCGATGACTGGCAAACCCAGGTAATCCTGATGATCTCCAAACAAACAAGTTCTTCCTGGAGATTTAACACTTATTTTTTTCAAAGTTGATTTAGATTAGAATGTCTTATATTAATTTAAGTAGTCTAAGATTTTATACTAATAAGTATCTTTCATCCAGTTATATGGCTTTCTCTTTATCCATAAACCTCTGGTAAAATCTGGAAAATCTTGTGGCTCTCCGTTATTTTCTATAGAAACTTCTGATAATGGTGTAATTGCACTCCAAGCCGCAGCATCATAAACATCTAATGGTGGAGTTATATTCTCTTTGGCTGATTCTACAAAAGCATTTATAACAAAGAAATCCATTCCTCCATGACCTGCTCCAGTTGCGTGTTCTCCATATTTTTTCCATAAAGGATGATCATACTTTTCTAGCCATTTATCTGCCTTATCCCAACGATGTGGTTCGGATTTTCCTTCTATATATATTCTATTTCCATCTACTTCCCATAATCCATTTGCCCCTTGAACTCTAAATCCTAATGAATAAGGGCGAGGTAAATTACAGTCATGAGTAACAATAATAGTCTCTCCCATCGTAGTTTCTATTGTAGATGTAATTACATCTCCTTGTTTAAATTTAATTTTAGCATTTGGATGATCTGAACCGCCATTTTTTACAATATAATTATGTAATCCTATACCTTTGGTAGCATTAGATGTTATTGACGAAAAACGATTTCCTCTATTGATATCGCACATTGTGGCAATTGGTCCTACTCCATGAGTTGGATACACGTCAGCATTTCTTGCTACTGAATGTTGAGTTCTCCATTTTGATTCAGATATTCCTTTCTCGCCAAACTCAACCCCTTTTCCGTAAGCTGTCTTACCATCATTTAATTTTACAAACCTCAAATCATGTTGGTATCCACATCTAAAGTGAACTAACTCACCAAAAACGTTTTGTTTTACCATATTTAATACAGCCAAAACATCACGTCTATAATTTACATTCTCCAGGATCATGAGATGTGTTCCTGTTTTTTCATGAATATTTACTAAATCCCAACATTCTTCAAGTGTATTAGCCGCTGATACTTCCAGGCCTGTATATTTACCAGCAATCATGGCGTCTTTTGCCATTCTTGCATGCCATAACCAAGGAGTAGATATAATTACTGCATCAACATCTTCAAGATTCAAAAGGTTCTTGTAATCATATTCGTTTTTATTAAATACTTTAGGTTTTGATTCCCCTGCATTTTTTATGGTATCTAATGAAAGATCAATCCTAGATTGATCAACATCACATATTGCGGTTATTAACACATCATCTCTTAAAAGAACATTCTTTAAATGATTTGTTCCTCTAAGACCAACTCCTATTAAACCTAATCTAAGCTTCTCTTTTTTATTGCTAGTAGTGTTATTACTAAATGCTAAATTTGGAGCTATTGACATTCCCGCTCCAATTATAGCAGTATTCTTAATAAAATTACGTCTAGATTTTTGTGTGCTCATTATTTTTGAGTTAGTTAGTATTTATTTTTTAAATATAACTGAAAAACTCCGAGCTAAAAAGCACTAAGTATACCTTTTTGTTTGCTAGATCTAACCTTTCAATTTTGAAGTGTAATTATAGACATATATATCCCTGAAAAAAGCATTTCTCATATTAAAAGGGATAAAGTTATGTCAATCAAAAGATTAAAAATTTGGTGTAGATATTAAATCCGAAATGCGATAAGAAGAAAAAAGGTGATCATTAATTAATAGAATAGAACAGTCCTCTTGGAGTTTTTATTATCCTTGAGTTCTGTTCTAATCTTAAAAAATCTTTATCCGCCTCCATTTATAACCTTTGAATCTTCTGGATCATCATCTATTGTCAATATAGGACCACTCCCATTACTACATTTACAGTCCGTTCCTTCATTTTCTAATACTGACCCTCCTTTAATTCTAAGTTTTGATTCATCATTAAGCTTTGCAATTTTCATTTTTTGCAAGCTCATCTTCTTTTTATTATTCATGAGATATGTAAATTATATATAGCAGAGACAAATGTAGGTAAGAAATTTTCTTTAGATACTACAAAAAACTCAATCAACTGGTCAAGATTTATAAATATAAACCATTACTCTGCGCAACAAAATCAACTTAAATTACTGATTATCAAAATTTTTCACATATTCAGCAGGATTACACCCTTTTTGCTTTAAAAAGGCCTTAGCAAAGGATTGAATATTATTAAATCCTACTTCTTTAGCCATTGATTTAATCGAATACCTTCTAAACTTTTTATCATTTTCAATTTGGTGAACACAGTATTCAATCCTTAGATCATTGATATAATTTGCAAAATTCTTTTGCTTTTCTTTATTGATAGTTTTAGAAAGGTAAGTAGAATTTGTTTTCATTTTTTTTGAAACCTTAGTCAAGGTTAAATCATTTTTGAGATATTCATGATTATTTTCAAATTCTTCTATTTTTTTTAGAATTTCCTTTTTTAATTCTGGCGCTAATTCAATTCCTGTTGAAGAGTTTTTAGACCTCTTTTTATTTGATATCTCAGCTTGCTGTAATTGTTTATGAAATGCTTTTTCGTATTTATTTTTTTGTTTTTTATAATAGAGGAAATACAACAGTCCTATTACGATCATGACACTTACTCCAATAGCAACTATTTTGTAGGTAGATTTCTTATTTTTATTAGCAATTTTATTAATTAACCGATCCTTATCCTCAATCAATTTTGCTATATCATATTCTTTAATAATTGTATTATTAAGCTTTTTGTACTTTTTATCAGAAACACTTTTGTAATGTATCAGTTTTTCCATTACCTCAAGTTGGTTCACCTGATCTTCTCGTTTTTTATAATAATCTATTAATAAAGTAAAAGCTTCTTGAGTTTCTATTATATAATTGGATTCATTTGTAGCGGCATCCACTTTTTTTAAATATTCTAATCCTAGTTCTTCTTTATCTAACTTAAAGAATGCCTTGGCCAGATATAGATAACTAATTCTAACATTAGTATCATCAGGATCATATTTTAATAACTTTAATGTTTTTTGTAAACTGTCTACTGCGGGTTGATACTTTTCTCTATAATAACTATTCACACCGTAAGCAGATAACAAGTCCGGGTAATAATATCTATTTTTACCAGATAAACTGGTTTTTATCCCTCTTTTCAAATAATAATTAGCAGAATCATAATGTTTCAATCGATTATATGTATCTGATAATTTATACAAAGTAGCTATATAAGTAGAATGAAATTTTGATACAGTATCTTTTTTTAATAGATATTCAAAATTTTCTTTATACACTTTTAACGCTTCCTTATTTCTACCTAAAGCGGTTTTTAAAAGAGCAATATTATGTTTTAATGCTATGATATGTTTTTCATTATTATTAATCTCTGCATGTTTCTTAGAAATTAAATAGGATTCTAGCGCCTCATTATAGCGTTCCATTCCAAATAAAACAGAACCCTTTAAAAGATATCCCGCTGCTGGATAATACTGATCTTTGATACCCTTTGTTATTTGAATCATAGAATCCGAATATTTCAAAGCAATCTCACGTTTTCTTCTGTTTATTGTATAAAACATCTGATAACCATTAGCGATCAAAATACTATCTCTTAAATCCCTAGCTTTAACAAGATACATTATAGCAATCTTTTGTCTTACTATTGAATCTTTCTTATGTTTCCAAAACAAGTAATTAAGCTCTTTAAAATTCTTTTCTTTTAATGAATCAGATTTTATTGTATTTATTTCTTCTCCCTTTTGTACATGAACTTCTTTTGAGTATAAATTAGTAATCCCGACCCATAATATCACAATAGCATAAATAGTTTTCATATATATTCTTCGATCCCAAATTAAAATTAAACCTATACGGATTCAAACCATAATCACACAAAGAATGTAAAATTTATGTATTAAAAAAAACTTTACCGCAAAAACCTTTGACACCCAAGCAAACCTGTTTTTTCCCCACCCGACTAGTATGGATAAAATTTATAAATCATTAAGTCAAAATTTATAAATTCTTATAAGAACCGTTTGAAATGCACTAGGAATATCTATAGGTTTGCCTTGATCTAATGGTTGATATTCTCAATCAAAACATAATACTATATATCAACTTAGATCAACAATACTATATTTTTTGCGCAAAATATTATGATCGTTATATTTCGCAAACGATCTAAAATAAATTGTGATTTTTGATTAATAATTTAAAATTTTACAATATGTTAAAAAACATTCTGGCAGTAAGCACTATACTAAGTAGAGAAGAACAAAAGTATGTTAACGGAGGAACTCAACATGCATTCAGAGTTGCAGATCCAGATGGAGAAAAAGAAAAAGGCGATTTATGCAACACTCATGGTCCTGCAAAAAATCGATGTGGAGCTGGTTTAAGTTGTGATGCCGGACATATAGGTATAGGTATTTGTGTTTAGGCATAAAAAGCTCAAAAATATCTTAATTATCATTTTAAAGGTCTGGCTTATATGAGTCAGACCTTTTTTTACTAATATAAATATCTTCAACTGGTTTAAGAAAGCCAACTTTCTAATTATATCATTTTACATTTTCTACATTGAAAACGTTGATTTGTTGGAGTTTTAATCATTACATCCTCTCCCTCCACAAAGCGAACTACAGTCGCACAAACATCTATGATGATCCTCTATAGACACAAATGGACCTCCCCAAATACATCCTGAATTACAACCTTCTATACAAGCATTTGAAGCGGCATTAATTTTCTTAAGGTCCCTTTTTTTTATTTGATATTTCTTTAGCTCTTTTAATTAATGATGACTAAAATATAAAATTTAGAAATACACTTCTTATCCTTTTAGAGTCGTTTTTAGGCCTTAATTGAAAGAATGGTAAAAAGAACCTAAATGCCAGTTCCATTTTTCTTCTATTGGAGATTGTATTGCCATATATTACAAAAATAGAAAAGGTTATAATCAATAAGAAGCATATTGATTATGGTTTTCTTTAATTTTTGGGTATAAAAAAACCCTCATCATTTTAGATGAGGGTTTCAAAGAAGGCGGCGACCTACTCTCCCACGATTGTAGTACCATTGGCGCTAACGGGCTTAACTTCTCTGTTCGGAATGGTAAGAGGTGAG
>NZ_JAXLPA010000010.1:0-80239 GCF_034322225.1 Aquimarina callyspongiae
AACCATCCAGAAGGATATATAGAACCAGATGGTAACAACTATAAATATATTTATCAATACAAAGATCATTTAGGAAACATCAGACTCTCCTATGCAGATAACGACAATGATGGAAAGATCGACGTTCTTAGAAATAATGTAGATATTGATGGAGATGGTGACAATTCAATGGAGATTTTAGAAGAAAAGAATTATTATCCATTTGGGTTACAGCACAAGGGGTACAATAATACAATAACAGGACGGGAACATCTTTATGGATACAACGGCAAGGAAGAAGAGAAGGAATTAGGTTTAAACTGGCACGACTTCGGTTTTAGAAATTATGATGCTAGTTTAGGAAGATGGATGAATATTGATAATCTTGCAGAACAATATCAATCTTTAAGTCCATATAATTATACGATGAACAATCCTGTTTTCTTTGTTGATCCTGATGGACAAGAAGTAGTAATCCATTTTGATAAGACTAAAAATAGATTATATATCTATGATGATGACAAATGGGATGATAATTTAGATACAAGAGCAGTAAGTGCAGAAGAATATAAATTTTCTTTTGGAGAAGATGAAGAAAAGTATAATCAGATACTTGTAATCCATAATGTTTTTTCTGGTGGAAACGATAGAGATGGTGATGGAGAAATTGAATATGGTGCTGATGAAAATCAAAAAGAAATCCCTAACGGTGAATACGACCTAACGGATAATAAATTAGGTGTTAATCCTAATCACTATAGAATAGATTCAAAAACTGATGGGAATCGATACAATGATCGCTATGATGATCCGTCTGAAAGGAATTCCAAAGGAGAATTAAGAGATGGATTTAGATTACATTTAGGAGCTTTGAGCTGGGGATGTGTAACTATATGTCAAGGACCAGAATATAATAAGAAACAAAAGGAATGGAATGTTTTGGATAAAATAATAAAATCCACAAGCAATAGAACTGTTAATGACAGGAAAGGAAAGCATCTTTTAAATCCCTTTTCCAGATTAACTGTTTATGGGACTATTACAGTATCAGGACAGAACCCTAAACCAAAACGAAAAAAAGGTAATTAAATGAAAAAGTACAAATTTGTTATAATCATTATAGTTTTTTGTTCTTTGAATATTGGTTGTAATAGTTGTGATGAAGTTCAAGGAATTAAAATTTCAGAGCTTCTGAGTAGACAGATAGACGACTCATATTGTGAAACGCTTGAAAATGCAATTAAATTAGATAAAGAAGCAATAATTAAGGTTTCAACTTATAAAATTTCAGATGCAGCAGGATATGATCACGGTTATGTTTTGGTTAGTTTAATTGAAAAAATTGGTGAACAAGAATATTTAAAAGCGATAGAAAGTGTTTCCACCGAACAAAAACAACATATTGAATCCTATTTATGGGCAGGTATAGATTATGGGGTAAATAAAATTTATAAGTTCAAAAAGCTTGAAGAATTGTTACCAGAATTGGCAAAATTTTTAAAAAATCGGCAAAACCACCAGCTCACGAAATAGGACATTCCCCTTGCTACCCCGCTACCGCTAGCCTCTTGGCTAGTGGCGAGCAAGAGTATGCTTTACAACTTATAAAGATAATAAAAGCTACTATAGAAATATAGTAACTTTTTGTATTTTACTTCAATGAGCAGAAATTATAAATTTCATAATAAATCAGGTTTATATTTTGTGTCTTTTGCTACGATATATTGGATAGATGTGTTTACTAGAGAACTATATTTATCTATTTTGGCAGAAAATATAGATTATTGTAGAAGAAATAAAGGAATGGAAATATATGCCTATTGTTTTATGCCAAGTCATGTACATTTGGTTTTCCGTTCTACAAACAATAATTCTTCTGGTTTATTACGGGATTTTAAAAGTTATACTTCTAAAAAATTAATACAGGCAATAGAAGAAAATCCACAAGAGAGTAGAAAAGAATGGTTGCTTTGGATGTTTGAAAAAGCAGGGAAAAAGAATCCTACAATAACAAAAAGACAATTCTGGCAACAACACAATAAACCTATTGAACTTTGGACAGATAAAGTGATTGAGCAAAAGATAAATTATATCCATAACAATCCTGTAGAAGCTGGATTTGTAACTGATCCTATAGACTGGAAATATAGTAGTGCCAGAAATTATCAAGATGATCATATCGTATTAGAAATTGATAGTGATGGTTATTTATTAGGATTGATAAAGTAAGAACGATACTAGCCAAGAGGCTAGCGGTAGCAGGGGGAATTAGGGACTATTCTACTTAATAATTGAAGTAATGTTGGACCCACAGGGCTACCTAATACCGTTAAAGGAAACCCAATTAGAGTTTATATGTTTAGCACAAGAGGAAAGAAATTAAAATGGAATTATAAAAACAATAATTAGTGATGAAAAAAAAATTAAAGTGTATTTAGATAATGAATTATATATTAATGAATCATTAGAAAGAAATACATTTGGGCATTTTTTTACTCCAAAAAGCAAGTTTGGGATCCGTGAAATTATTATTGAAAAAGGGGAGCTAAAAAAGAAAATAAAGATTTATAATTTTCTTGTTACTTGGATTTGGATAGATATTAATGAAGAAAAACAAGAGATAGATATATCATATTCATATTTTACACCAACATTAATTTAGATATCGTTTGTGCTGCCCTTGTTAGCGCAAGAATGTTTCTGGTGCTGTTATAGATTGGTGGAATATGAGTACACTAATTTATTTATAAATGCCGGTTTGTAACCAAACAATATATCATAATAAACAATTCAAAACAAAGCTGTATTACAAGTAAGTAATACAGCTTTTGTATTTTATGTTTTAGAAGTTTGATAAAACTTCTAACTTTATCTTTTCTAAATCCTTAAGTAATGCACAAATATTTTCTTCTTTTTTTGATTACTTCTTATTCAACAATAATAGGACAAGTAGATACTGTAGAAATTCAAAAAGATATTGATAAAACTGTATGGTCACCATTCCAAAAAGCGTATGAAGCATTAGATGGAGAGGCATTAAATGCAATATATGCAGATCAAGTGTTACGAGTGACTCCAGAAGGGATTGATACCCAAAATGAATTCAAACGTAAAAACCTTGAACGGCTTAAAGGTTCTAAAGAAAGTAAAACAAGAATCAAGTTGGATTTTTGGTTTGATAGTAGGCATACTAATAAAGATACCTCTTATGAAGTTGGTTTTTATAAAATTGAGATTACGACAAATGATAAAGTCCAATACATCTATGGACAATTTCATATTGTATTAAAAAAGATAACAGGAGTGTGGAAAATCACTCAAGATTGGGATACGACCGCAATCAATGGCAAATCTATAACAGCAGAAGATTTTAATAATAAGAAATCGTTAAAATTTTAATAACTTAAATGTTTGATAACATTTTCTTCTTGAGAAGGTTACTGATGTATGAGAATGATCAAAAGAGGTTCATTATCTGTAATAGAGACATTGTTTTAAATTAATCTTCTGTACATAATGAACTAATCACTACATTTATTTAATGAGAAGAGTTTTTAAATGGCTATTGGAGATAGGAATCATAGGGTTTATTGTTATTATCCTTTTTGAGTTATCATATAGATTTTCCGTCATTGATTTTTATATGCCTGATTTTAAGGCATTAAATAATGAAAAGGAGATGTCCTCAAAAACCGTTGACTATCTGGTATTTGGAGATTCTTTTTCTGCTTCTAAGGAAGGATATGTTGATCTTTTAAGAAAATCTAGCAACAGGACCTTTATAAACTCTAGTGTTCCCGGTATTGGGATTAAACAAGTAAACAGCTTTGCTAGTAGAAGATTAAAAGAGTTTGAACCTAAAAATATTTTATATCAAGTTTATGTTGGGAATGATCTTACTGATGTTAACCAATTAACAAATTATAAAAAGCTATCGATAGCAAGAAATTTGTATTGGGATATATCAGATATTGTTTTAAGTGCCGGGTTTATTAATTATAAACTTAGACATTTAAATTCGAAAAAGAAGATGGTGAATTCTAAGTTTTTTAATACGTCATTTAATGTTGAAAATTATAACCTAAGAAGTAAAATATATCTTAAATCCGATAGTACATACATATATCAGGCAGTTACGATTACTAAGAGTTTTAGAAAAAGATACCTGATTTGGAAGGAAGAATTAGTAAGTTTTTTGAATAAAATTCCTGAGAATACTAATGTATATATCGTTTTTATTCCACATTGTACTCAGTTGAATTCTTTTTATCGAGATAATATTTCTCAGATAGGAGCAATGTTTAATGAAGAACATAAATTCGGCAAAATAAACTATTATTTTTTTGAAAAAGCATCTTTGGATTTCGATAGTTATAAAAATGTGATTTTTCTAAATCCATTACAAAAAATGAGAGAAAGTGATAATATAAATAATCGATTGTATTATCTAAATGATCCCCATTTAAATAGTACAGGTCAACAGGTTTTGACAGAGTACTTAAGAGAGTATTTGCAATTGAATTAATAATTTTAGGGTTAAGTTATTTAAAATTGAACACATTGATATGTGATAAAACTTCTTATAGAAAATTAAACCTTATAATTTATATGAAAGATACAATATTGGTTTTGTATTTTTAACTAAAATATAATTAGTGAGTACATACATTTTAGGTATTTCAGCTTTTTACCATGATTCAGCAGCTTGTTTATTAAAGGACGGACAGGTAATTTCTGCCATTCAGGAAGAAAGATTAAGTAGAAAAAAACACGATGCTGGTTTTCCTCAAAGAGCAATTGATTATTGCTTAAGTTCAGAAAAAATTACCATTGATGATATAAGTTTGATCGCTTTTTATGAAAAACCATTCATGAAATTCGAACGAATTATTGATTCCTATTCTGGTAAAACACCATTTGGTTTTCGATCGTTTAAAAAAGCAATTAAAAGTTGGACTTCAGAGAAATTATGGATTCCCAATATAATCCAGAAGAAACTCAATTATAAAGGAGAGATTATTTATACAGAACATCACGAGGCACATGCTGCATCAGCTTTTTTTGTTTCGCCATTTAAAGAATCTACCATATTAACAATTGATGGAGTAGGAGAACGTGCCAGTATAACTATTGCTAAAGGTTTTGATAATAAAATAAATATTATTTCAGAACAGCAATTTCCTCATTCATTAGGGTTGTTTTATTCTGCTTTTACTTATTACTGCGGTTTTAAGGTGAATTCTGGAGAATATAAATTGATGGGATTGGCTCCATATGGAAAATCAATTTATAAAGACTTGATATATAAGCATTTTATTACTGTTGATGAGAAAGGTGTTTTAACACTTAATATGAAATATTTCAATTATGAAGTAGGATTAAAGATGACAAATAACGCTTTTAATAAAGTTATGGGGCAACCTGCTAGAAAATCAGAAAGTAAAATGTCACAATTTTATAAAGATGTAGCTCGTTCTGCTCAGGAAGTATTGGAAGAAATTGTTATTAAACTTGCTCGATCTGCCAAAGAGATAACCGGATTAGAGAATTTGTGTATGGCAGGTGGTGTTGCATTGAACTGTAAAGCAAATCAGGAATTATTAAAACAAAAGGTGTTTAAAAATATTTGGGTGCAACCTGCATCAGGAGATTGCGGTGGAGCATTGGGTGCCGCGCTAATAGGACATTATCATTATCAAAATAATACCCGTAATCTAATAAAAGATTCTCCAATACATAATGCTTATCTTGGGAACTCTTTCACAGATGATGAAATAGAAAATCAACTGCAAGAATTAGGAGTTCAATATAACCGATTATCCCCACAGACTATAATAGAAAGGACTGCAGCTTATCTAAATAATAAACATATTATAGGATGGTTTCAAGGTAAAATGGAGTTTGGTCCTCGTGCTTTGGGATCCAGATCGATACTAGCAAGTCCTAAATATCAGGATATGCAGTCTCACTTGAATTTAAAAATAAAGAAAAGAGAAGGATTCAGACCTTTTGCTCCTATAGTTATTGAGGATAAAGCAAATGAATGGTTTGATATTAAGGCTTCGTCCAAATATATGTTATTTACATTTAATGTAAAGAAACCAAAAGAAATTCCATCTTGCACACATTTAGATAATACTGCTAGAGTACAAACAGTAAATAAAGAGGATAATACAAAAATGTATGAACTACTTTCTCAGTTTGAAAAATTATCAGGATTACCAATTTTGATTAATACTTCATTTAATGTGAGAGGAGAACCTATCGTGGCAACAGTAGAAGATGCGGTTAGATGTTTTTTTAATACAGATATGGATATCTTGGTTATAGGCAATTGTATAGTAGCTAAAGATGTTAATAGTAATTTTGATATAAATACTCTAAAAGAAGTTACTTATGAATTGGATTAAACTACTATATGCCAAAGCGATAACTAATAGTTCGTTACGTAAAATTCAGATACAGTTTTTAGTAATCTTATTTGTAGCAACCATTGGTGTTATAGGGTATCAGTTTTATATACAAAACTGGACTTTGAATACTTCATTGATAGCAACTGGAGTTATTGCTTTAGTTTTTGGAATTATATATAAAAAACCAATTGTTTTAAAACCACTATTATTGATTTGGTTATTGTTTGGGTTACTCTTAGGAGAAATTACATCTACAATAATATTAGGGTTTATCTTTTATTTTTTATTCTTTCCTATTACTTTTATACTAAGAGTAAAAAATCGTAAAAAACAAACGACGCATCCTCGGTGGATTTTAAGAGAAAACGATCAAATTGATTATAATAAGTTGTATTAAATAAAGAGTTATGAGTTCGAAATTTTCAATTTTTATGGAATTACTAAGCTTTTTAAAACAACGAAAAAAGTATTGGTTAATTCCTATTATTGTTGTCACTGTATTACTGGCAGTATTAGTTTTATTAGGAGAAAACTCTGCAGTAGCTCCTTTTATTTATTCACTGTTTTAAGGTTAGTCAGTTTTAATTTTATTTGAAAAATATAGTTTTTTTCACCGACAACTTTTTTTTCTAATACCAAGTTAAGATCAAGATTTGTAGTGAAAACTATTTCTTTAATTTGATCAATTTCACAATCTTCAGAAAGAATCATATATACAATTGAAGTCGTTGTCATATGATTAGGAAGTTGTGTAAAAAGTTTTTTGAAGTACTCAAAATCTTCGCCACAGAACCAAGCTTTTTCCTTTATTGTTTTAGGCGTTTTGGGATAATAAGGAGGATTAATAATAATATAATCAAAGTATCTATTTGTTAATTGATCAAATAGATCAGAATATAAGATATCTGCTTGGAGATTGTTTTTGTCTTTAGCCTTTTTTAGGTAATCTAATGCTTTTGGGTTAATATCGGTAGCAGTAACCTGAGCTCCTTTTTTTGAAGCATATAATGAAATAATACCTGATCCACAGCCCAACTCCAATAAAGTTTTATTTTTTAAATCTATGGGATTAATAAAGTCAAGTAATATTTTGGTACTTAAGGTAAGGTGCGGAGGAAATACATCTGGATGCACAACTACTTCAATAGCATCATAATGATATTTTCTAGGTTTTAGATAAAACAATCGAAGCCCCATTTTTAAAAATGGATGAGTTATTTTTTTTAGAAAATTTCTCATCATTCAGAATAAAATCCTTGTATCTCTGGCTGCCGATATTTCCAGATTTTATGTAGAGCCTTTATCTCATAAGGGTATTTGTAAATTTGATTTTGATACCGGATACCCGCAACAGTTTGTAATATTTTTTTCTTGATACCTTTAATTCTGAAATCTGACGCAGTGGGATAATACCCATTCAAAACCGTTTCAAAGTTTTTGATTTTATCTACCATTTCCGGTGTTAACCATGGGGTAAGAGGATTTTTACGAAGATCAAATTTTTCCCACTCCGGATTAAGCCAATCTTCCAATTTTTTTGGAAAACTAAAGCCAGCTTGTTGAATTTGTTCGTATAATTCTGACCCTTCTGTAGCAACAGGGCTGTATAGATAAATAATTATTTCAGCTTGTGGATTCAGTTCTTTAATTTCTCTAATAAATTGGATATCCCAGTCTATTTGAGCCATTACTTTTTCTGGAGAATCAGCTGGCATTCCTAATACAAATGAAAATTCAGGTATGATACCTATCGGAGCTAAACGTTTAGCAAAATCTTTGATAGTTTGCCCTGTTTGAGTTCCTCCTTTATTCATTTGTTTCAGGATGTCATCATTGCCAGTTTCTGCACCAAGAAATATCATTTTACATCCTGCTTTTTTCATGGTGATCAAATCTTCATCACTATACTTATTGATAGTATCTATTCTTCCTTCACCCCACCAAGTAATACCATCATTTATAACTAGATTTGAAAATTCTATCACTCGTTTTCGAGAGGTAAAGAAGTTGTTGTCATGAAATTCGATAGCATCGATGCCATAGTTATCTTTAAAATATTTTACATCTTTATATACAGTTTCAGCAGATTTTGCTTTCCATCTACCATTATAAATAGGAACAACTGCACAAAAAGAACAGGTAAAAGGACAACCTAAGCTGGAATGATAAGAGAAAGTTTGCTTCCCTAAAAAGGTTTTACTTAAGTAATGTTTTAGATTGTAAAATTTATTAAGGTGTATATAAGGTAGTGACGGTAAGGTATCCTGATCTAATAACTTTTCTTTAGGTGTTTGAATGATCGTTCCTTCTTTATCTTGATAGATTAGATTTTTGATATTCTTAATTTCTGAGTAATTATTTGTTTCCAGAGCATTGAGGAGTGATGGGAAAGCAACATCTCCAGGACCATTTACAATATAATCCACAAAATCTGCTTCTATACAAACTTTAAATTGATTTGAAGCAAAATAACCGCCCCATATAGTAATACAAGCAGAGAACTGTTCTTTTATCTTTTTTGTATACGGAATTGCCTGTTTGAGTTGTGGCCCAGGCATTACGGTAGAACAGAAATATTTGAAATCTCCTGTATCAAAGTAGCTTTTGATTTTCTTCCAGGGATCACGCTCTAGATTACCATCTACAAAGACAAAATCATATTTTCCATAAATCGAAGCCCCAACCTGAAGTATAGAATTAGGAATTCTATGCTTTGCATTTGCACTTCTAGGGTTGAATATTAAGATTTTATTTTTTTTCATATATTCTTATTAGTTTAGAAGATATACTTAAAAATATGTATTGTAATAATAGTTAATATTTGAATTGATTACTATGTTTTTTGTTTTTATTGTGATTTTATGATAAGAAATGTTTGAAAATATTAGAACTTATAGAATTCATCAGATGTTTTTAACACTTCTCTGAAGAGGAATATTTCTTTTTCTGTAAATTCTTCTTTCCAGTACCCTGAAGATCCTTTTCGAATTAATTTTTTAAGAGAAGAGTCATCTTGGCGCAGTACTTCTTTTTTTCGTTTTCGAAAAGATTGCTTTTCAATACTCTGTTTAATATGATCAGAAGTAGTTACAATATCTAAATACTTCATAATTTTATCACATTCCGTTTTCGGAGAATTTAATAGGTTTTCGTATGTTATAAAAAGAATATTTTTGTTTAAATACCCTTGATAATGTTTTTTCCAAGACGGTTTGAGCCAACGATTCACATTTTTTCCTTTATATAAAACTGCTTGGATCATCCTCTTTTTCTTTTTCTTTAGAGATAAGTTTTGATTAAACTTTTCTCTAAGAAACTGCTCAAGAGTATGTAAACGAATTCTTTTTAAAACAGATATATATCGAGTTGTAAACCTAAAATAGTGCATTCCAGAAATTACTATGTCACGAGGGTCTCTAATAATATAGATCACCTTATGTATGGTTAAATTTGATACGGTATTGATTTCTTGGTATTCATGATGGGATTTAAAACATTGAAAAGAAGAATCTCTATGATTACCCTCTGTATATAAAGATTCAAAATCTTCGTATCCCCAATCACCTCGTAAGGGACATTGGACAAGTTCGGCAACTAATCTACTAATCCAAGTAGTACCACTTTTTGGATACCCAACAATAATGATATTTTTTTTAGACATTTTTGTAATAAAGCAAGTTTCGTATATCGAAGATACAAATTAAGATTAATCACAAGGGAATTATGAATTACTAACTACTAATCCTCATAAAATAATGTTAGAGAGTATAAATAAGAGGTATTGTAATAATGAATAATCTAAAGTCTAAAAATGTAATGTTTATGAGATAATATTTTTTCGTTTAATCCATAACCAAAGAATAATTACAATACTCCATTGTCCTATTGTTTTTAGAATAAGTGCTCCATTAATATTCCAATTTTTGATTAGATAATACCCTAAAATAGCTTGGAATAATGTTAGAAATACAGCCATAATTGCAATTTTAGATTGTAAATTCTTTTTATAATATTCATTGACTAGTAACATATGTAGAAATAAAGGTATCATATATATGAAAGCAAAAGCATAATGTAAAATTGTGAACTGTAATTTATAAATATATTCAATAATAATGTACATACCTCCTGTAATCAATAATGAAAAAGGAAATCCAAGCCAAAACAATTGCTTTTTTAATTTATAGATTAATAAATCTTTTGAACGATAGAAGTTTTTTAAGAATGGATTTAACACAAAAGAACTCCCCATTTGAGCAAGCATTAAAAAGCTTAGAAATACTTGATACTTACTTAAGGTATTAAAGTCAAAAAAAAATGTACCATAATAGGCATCAATTTTTACACGTATCGTTCCTATAACTAGAGGAATGAAAAAAGGAATAGATTCCTTAATACTGTTAAATTGAATTTGGTATTTGATGTTTCTAAACTTCTTAGAATAGTATAGTATATAACATATGAATTTAATACTTTGCATAACACTAATTAAAATAATTAGCTTTTCTATTTGTATACTATTAATTGAAAATAAATACGTAATTAAAAATAGATTATATAGTATCTCTACATATATATTGAATTTAAAATCTCTATGAAATAAGATTAAAACTTTAAATGATTGATTGAGAAATTGTATTCCTATCAAGATAAAAATTAAAATTTCGAGATCTTTAAAAACAGGAATTAAATATAGAATTAGAAAGCAAGGAATGAGTAGTAAACTTCTTGTTATAGTGTTGTTAATCCAGTTTTTATATATAACAGCTGGAGATTGACTAAAAGCTTTTAAGAGATAGTCCCTACTACCAAAACCAAGAAAAAGAATAAAGAAATTGCTCCAGATTAGTATTTCTGAATACCGACCCCATAATTCGCTTGTGTGAAATCGAATAATGATAAATGATAATAAAAGCACAGAAAAAACCCCTAAAACCTGGCTTAAACTATAAAAAGAAATAGTTTTTAATCTGGAACGTATTTTACTATTTTTAATTATCATAAAACTAATCAAATATAGGTGTTATCCTTTTTTTTTGATTGAAGTAAAAAAGTTTGAATCATCTGTGTTAATAGGATTAAAATAAAAAGTATAAACATTACTATGTACTAATGTATACCCTATTTTTATTTGAAAAATGATTAACTAGGATGTTTAATATATAGTATCAAATACCTTTAAAAAGCTTAAACTTAAAACCCATCTTTTTCAAAAAATACATTACAGATACTTTAAGAACTCCTAATCCATATATTACACTACGTTTAAAATTTATAGAAGAAGCTTCTGGAAAATATTTTGTGGGACAAGAAACTTCACCTATTCTCATTTTTTTTAAGCATAGCTGAGCTAATATTTGATTATCAAAAATAAAATCATCGGAATTTTCTTCGAAAGGGATAGACTTTAGTGCATTAGCCCTAAAGCATCGATAACCAGTATGGTATTCAGATAATTTTTGACTCATCAGGATATTTTGAAAAAGTGTTAATATTCTATTCGCAATATATTTGTAAATAGGCATTCCTCCTTTTAAAGCACCTTTATTTAATATTCTAGATCCTAATACTACATCATATATATCATTAGCAATCAGATATACCATAGAAGGTATAAGTTTAGGTGTATATTGATAATCGGGATGAAGCATAACAATAATATCAGCACCTAGATTTATAGCTTTTTCATAACAAGATTTTTGATTACCACCATATCCTTTGTTGTTTTTGTGCACTATGATATGTTTTATACCTAGATCCTGGGCGACTTTTACGGTATTATCTAAACTAGAATCATCGGTTAATATTATCTCGTCAACTATTTCTAAAGGAATCTCATTGTATGTTTGTGTTAATGTTTTTTCTGCATTATAGGCTGGTAGGACTACTACAATCTTTTTATTATTTATCATAAATATTTGATACAATTGAATATCATGTGATTCAAAGATAATATTATAAATATTTTTATTTTATTCTCTTAAAAAATCAATAATTTAAGATTATTTTTGATATTGATGACAATTATTATTAAAAACAAATTAAAGATTGGGATATATCTTTTACCTACATTGTTACTTTGCATATACTTTCTTATAGGGACTTTTTCTAAAACTCTCCATGATTTTGGGAATAGTTACTTCTCTGCACTATTAATGCGTCAAGAGATTTCTCCAGAAAAAATTCTTTTTGATATTTATGATTTTAATAAATATGTCTGGAACCTAGGGTATGAAGGTGAGTTATTAGATTTTTATTTGAATAGTCCATTTACACCAGTGTTTTTTTCTCCCTTTAGTTATATAGAAAACGCACATATGGCAAAGTTTATTTTTAATTGTTTTAGTATAGTTTTATTAATTATTACTATCTATTATTTGGCACAGAAATATCTCAAACAAAATTTTTGGATATTGACTCTATTACCTTTGTTATTTTTCGTTCCTATTAGAAATCAAATACTTTTTGGACAATCATACTTTTTAATTCTTTTTTTGATTGTGTTTGGGTATTATTGTTATACGAATAATAAAGATTTTTTTGGATCTGGATTTCTAAGTATAGCAATACTTCTTAAGTTTTTCCCAGTCTTTTATGGCATACCGTTATTGTTTGGTATAAGATGGAGAGCAATTTTATTGGGAATAGTTATTACTAGTGTTCTTGTAAGTATAGGAATTTATTATACAGGATATGAATTTTGGAAGTATTATTTTCTAGATGTACTAACTAATGCAATTAAAAATAAGAGTACTACCGATTTTCGTTTTACATATCAATCTATTGATGTTTTTTTTAAAACAATTTTTATAAGAGACTCTTATCACAATCCAACAGCATTATTTGATAACACAACATTATATGTTTTTGCACAATGGGTTATTAAATCTTGTATTATTGGAGCAACAATATATTTGAGTTTATTGCAAAAGAAAGAGATGTTTAAACTACTTTCTATATGGGTAGTTACTTTATTTTTATTGCAAAGTAGAACGGCCACATATGCGCAAATATTATGGTTAATACCCGGGTTTGTAATATACCGATCAGATATAAGTATTAAGTTAAAAATATTATTTTTTGGAATCTTATTTTTGATATGTAACTTTCCCTATCATTTATTGAGTTCTCTACCGGTAGTATTTCAATTTACTAGATTATGGTTGGTGATAGTACTATCTATTATATTTTATAGCAGTTTTACGAGAAAAATTGACGTAAGATATTTTTTTTTAGCATTTGTTTTATTAATACCACTTAACCTGAGTGCTTTTAGAAATGTAAAGGTAGATACGTCTTCTTATGTAATTAAAAAGAAAGAACATTTTATGATTTTTGATTATAATGAAAAGGAGGGACAATTAATATATGATGTAATGTCTAAAGGTGGTTTGAAGACTATAACAACAAAAATTCCTATTAAATCATTTATGACAGAATCGTGTAGTATAAAAAATAATCAAGTTTTTGTTAAAGGAAAACAAATAACTTATACGAATTCATTAAAGAAAAAAGCAGTGTTGGTAAATGATTGTGAAGTCTATTTTTTAAGTGACTATAGATCTCGATATGGAGCATTTGCATTAAAAAAGATAAACATATGTGAAAAAGAAAATAATAATTGATGAAGAATTTTTTAAAGTATTACACAAAAGATAGATTGGTATTAGCTTACAAGGAATATCAATTAAAAAGAATTAAAAATGTAGAGCCTATATTAGTATTTACTATGGCAAAAGTAGGTTCATCTAGTGTTTATTCTTCATTAAAAAGATGTACAAATATCCCTACTTTCCATATACATAGTTTAGATGAAGAAGAGGCTAACAGAAATATTAAATTATGTTTTGATCATGGAGTATATCCAGGAAGTAGGACGCCTGTTTTTCTTATTAATAAAGAAGTAATAGAGAAAAATAAACCGTATAAAATTATTTCTTTGTTTAGAAACCCTATAGAGCGTAATATTTCAGCTTTTTTTGAAGCTTTTCAATATCATACGGGAAGCTCTATAAGAAATTATACAGGTTCGATTTTAGATTTAGAAAAGATATATCATAAAAGATTATTACATTTTTATCCAATAGAATGGTATGATAAACAATTTAAAGATGGGACAGGTATAAATGTATTTGATTTACCATTTGATAAAGAAAAGGGTTATTTAATTACTAAATATAAGGATACAGAATTACTTCTTATCAATAGTAGTTTAAATGATAAGATTAAAGAAACAACCATAAGAGATTTTTGTAGAGTAGAACATTTTGAGTTGAAAAATATTAATGTAACAGAAAAATCTAATGTATCTTTATTGTATACTGAATTTAAAAATAAAATTCGTTTTTCAGAAGAGTACCTTTCTTGCTTATTAGATACTAAATACATGAATCACTTCTTTCCAGAGAAAGAAAAAGAAAGATTGTTCAATAAGTGGGTAAAGTAAACATTCAAAGTGGTATTAATTGTTTTAATGAGAATTATTAAATTATAGTTTTATAAATAGGTATTGATGTCAGATAATCTAAAAAAAAATAACTTCCTTATTAAAAGTTCTGATAGAATCAATCAAAAGGGACATAAACCTTTTGTTGTATGGTTTACCGGACTTTCTGGAGCAGGTAAGACCACTATTTCAAGTGCATTAGAGGTAAGGTTGTTTAATATGGGATTTCATACTTATATATTAGATGGTGATAATGTGAGAACAGGTATTAATAAAGATTTAAATTTTACTCCAAAAGATAGAACTGAAAATATTCGTAGAATTGCGGAAATTTCTTCATTATTCTTGGACGCGGGGATAAGCGTATTAGCAGCTTTTATCTCACCTTATAGAAAGGATAGAGAACAAGCGAAACAACTGATTGGAGAAGATAATTTTTTTGAAGTATTTGTTAATACCCCTATTAATATCTGTAAATCCAGAGATATCAAAGGGTTGTATAAAATGGCTAGTAATGGTAAAATTAAAAATTTTACAGGAATTACTGCCCCATACGAATCCCCAGTTTCTCCTGATGTAATAATTAATACTGCAGAAATTTCATTAGAAAAAGCTGTAGATGAAATATTAGAATGTATTTTAAATCGAATAGAAAAACCTAAAAATAATAGATGAAGAAAAACCTGATTCTAGTTATATTTTCCATAATCTTTACTCTTGGTACTGTAGAGGTTTTCTTGCGATGTTTTTCTCCTCAAATAATGGAGCACGATAAAATGTTTGAGTTCGATAATACGTTAGGTTGGAAGTTTATTCCCAATAAAACGGGCGCCATTGTTTATTCTGGTGAAGCTCGTCATTATATAAAAACAAATGAGATAGGTTTTAGAGATGCTTCATTGCCTAATAGCCTCAATAACAAAAAGGTTTTAGTGCTAGGAGATTCTTTTGTGAGTAATATATCTGTTAAGGATGATGAAGTCTTTACAGAAGTTATGGAACAAAAGTTAGAAGATAATATTGTACTTAATTTTGGAGTTAATGGTTATGGACAAATTCAAGAGTATTTGTTGTTACAACAATGGCTTCCAAAAATTAATCCAGACCTTATAATATTGATGATATATATTAGAAACGATTTTACGGATAACTTAAAAAATAATGATTGGTTGTATTCACGTCCATCAGCATCATGGAATAAAGAAAAACAAGTTTTAGAAATACATCCAATTTCTAACTTTGAAAAAAAGAAAAAAAGAGTAAGTACAAAGTTTTATCATAAATTACACGTATATCATCTCATAAGAACTAAAATAAATAATATTAAAAACAAATTTGATCCTTCTGAACAAATTAATTCTATTTCATATACTCCTCCAGAATTATATCTATGTCGCTCAGAACTATCGGAGAGTACCCAATTGATGTATGTAATTATGGAAAATATATTATTAAAAATTTCGGATTATGCAAAGAAATCAAATACCCCTTTAGTATTTGCTTTGGCACCATCTATAGTACAGGTACAGGATGAATTATGGGAGTCTACCTTATCAAATGCTGATAGAAACCAAGATAAGTATAAAAGATCGCTTCCTAATGATAAACTGATGAATTTTGCCAAAAAAAATGATTTACATATGATTGACCTACTTCCAATATTACGACTGGAAAGATCTAAAGGGGAAAAATTATATAATTCTAAAGAACAACATTGGACTGCTATGGGAAACAAAGTTGTTGCTAATACTATATTGGAATATTTAACTCAAAAATCACTTATAGAGTAATTTTTCTTACAGAAATAAATGTTATTCAATATAATTAACTTCGTTTTCAGATTTCTCACGAATTCTTTCAGGAACTCTAAGAACCTTCCAGGGAGCCAAAGAATCAATATCTTTTCTATGATATAAATCCCCAAGAAAACCAAATTCATGATGTCGATGTGTTTTTAGATGATTTAGCTTTTTTAATACCTCTTTAATTGGTAATCCCCATTCATTGGATAGATGCTCTGCAGAAGGTTCCATAAAGGCAATATAGGATATCTCCATTTCAGTATGAAGTCGTCTATTTTTTATTACAGGATCTTTCCAAAGAGTGTCTTGATACGTTCTTAATTTTTGATTAAAAAACTTTAAAGAATCTTGTAGGTTTTGATAAGAAAGATAATTTTTATGATCTTTTTGTTTCCTGAACATAGGTTGTATTCCAGTCTCATGGCACCAAATACATTTAGCAGGCTTTCCTGCATTTGTCACTTGATTATCTGCGGCATCTTTCAGATTTCCATTTTTGTCATAAATACCAAATCGTATTTGCCCGTTATTCATAACCTCGGCGGTTTCGAATTCATAAATATTTTTAGTGATAGAGTCTATTTCTGCCGAGATATATGCTTGCTTATTTCCGGTATTATTCTTTGTAAACGAAATTATACGATCAACCAGAGAAATACTAGAATTATCAATATACCCAGAAATACTATCAAATTTGTAAAGGGATTTATAATCTTCTAGTTTCTGAGGAATTTCAACAACTTTGTAATAATGATAAGAACTTCCTATGGTTAGAGCTATATACCTACCTAAATCAATGGCATTATTTTGTTGATATTCCTCTGTTTGTTTTAGCTTCCAATTAAGTTGTGCAAGATAATCCGAAGCTTTTTTACTAAACCCAAGTTGATCTACTTTTAAGGTAATCGTTTCATTACTAATATTAAAACCTGTTAGTGTAGTATCAGTAGCAATATGAGATCCAAGAAAAGATAAACACCATTTTAAAGCAATACTATTTTTTTTAATGGTATCACTGGGATATGATTTATTCCATTTTAAATTAATTACATAATCTTTCTCATTACAAGAAATACAGAAAAAAAGAATAAAAACCGAAGTAACAAAAAAGAGCTTCTTTTTTACAAAAACTTCATTGATATTATAATTATTTTTTAGAAACTTCATAGATATAATAATCTCCTTTATTGATAATACTTTCTTCAAAACTTTTTAAGAATTTATACTTGATTTTTTCATCAATTATTTTCCAATCATCTCCTGAATTAATGTTAAAAATAGGCTGATATGAAATAAAGATAAGGGTTTCATCTAAGGTGTTTAGTAAACCTTGAAGAGATTCAATAATAGATTCTTTAGATAAAGAGGTATTAATAATTGGATCTCCCCAAATACAATAACTTTGATATTTGTTACTATTTGTAAAAAAAACAGGGCGTTCTAGATAACTACTTAGTGCGGTTCCATCGCAGGCTACAGTAGCTATAACTTTATGAGAAAGATTATGTTTGTTTAAAAAAGTTATCACTTGTTTAGAACTTGTAAAAGGCTTTGCTATTTCAATGCTATAGGCTAAAATACCGGAGATTAACTGAATTGTTAAAATACTATAGATAATGACGTTTTTTACTCCGTCTACTGATATTTTGGAAAGTAAAGAGTTAAATCGGTTTTTTGTAAATGTATGGTAATGATTCATCCACAATCCAGAAATTATAATAAGATAATTTATTCCAAAATATCTAGGTGCGGATAATTGAGTAATAAAAAAGAATACACCTGTTCCTATAATAGCTAGATAAGTGTATGTTAATACAATTCTGTTTTTATAAAAAAGTAGGTAAGGGATAAAAAAACTTAGAATGCCAAGAATAGCGGCAACAGATTTGTTTAAATTTACTATTAAGTGAGTATTCCAGAAATGAATAGTTCTAAAATCCGGAATAAAAAATACTCCTTTAAAAAATGTGATAAGGGATTTAGGGATTTTTTGAAGCATTGACAAATCATCAATTCTTTGAAAAAAAGTAGTGTCAGTAGGTGGTATTATTTGAATAACAGCAAGAAGAGTCCCCAGAACAAAAATAGTAAGTCCAAAACCTGTTTTTTTAGATATTTGAAAACCATTTTTTTGAATACCCTCCATAAGAACAGTAAAAAGTAAGCAAGTAGTAATAACTATGAAAATAGCATGAGTATTATTTGCTATTGTAAGGACAATGGCAAAAAGCAAAAACTTTTCTTTCCTGCTAGAATAAATACAACAAGCCAAAAATAAAAATAACACTCCAAGCGAATAATTTCTGCTTAACAGGTTGTATTCGAAAAACATGAAGTAACCAAAAATGAAAAAGATTTTAAAAAGACGTGAGAAAGGGGCGTTTTTAAAAAAAATGAATACGGCCAAAGAAGAAATAATAATATGCAGTAATTGCATCCAAAATGGATTCAATGAAAATCTACTAATAAAATAAAGTAAAATGTTCCATAATATTGGATGACCTTCATATCTAGTATTGATGATTAAATTAGAAAAAGACGTACTGTCTCTGGCTAATAACCAATGATGTGCTTCATCCAGCCAAAGCTCGTGATGTAATATACCTACCAAACTTAGAGTGAAAAATATAAATGTAAAAATCAAGTAATCTGAAGCAATTATATTTAGAAGTTTAGAAGAGAAAAAAATGCCCATAAATTATTACTTAAACTTATAATACCTCATTAATAACAAAGCAGCTACAGATTTAATTTTGAGCTTATATCTTTTCATAAAATTTTGTTGGTACTTAAAATAATTCACTTCATTTACAATTCGACGTACTGCAAAATCATAGAACTTACGGTGATACGTACGCTTAAAATCAATATCTCTATCGGTAGAGGTATTCCAATCTGGTTGAATCGTGATATCACTTTCTATTTCATTATATAAAGAAGTTCCTTTAATCGGGTAGGCTACTGTAATTGTAAAATGAGTAGGATTAGCTACCTTAAGGTGATGAATAGTTTCTGCAATATCTTTTTCATCTTCTCCAGGATATCCAACCATAATAAAAGTACCTGTTTCGATACCTAACTTGTTAGTTTTTTGGATAGCTTCTCGCACTGTTTCTACTTTTACACGCCTATCCATAGCATCTACTATTTTTTGCGAACCACTTTCAGCACCTATCCATATCCTATAACATCCGGCTTCTTTTAATTGTTGTAACACTTCATCGTTCAGCCGTTCTGCTCTTGTGATGCATTCAAAAGGAATAATAACGCCCTGTTGTATCACTTCTTTATGAAACTCAGCCAGCCATTTATGACTTACAGTAAATACATCATCCACAAACCATATAGCATCAGGATTATAAGTGCGTTTTAGCATAGCCAACTCTTGAACAACAAGTTTTGCAGGTCTTCTCCGGTAACTTTGACCATATACGGCCGTACTACACCATTTACAAGTATAAGGACATCCACGTTGAGTGCTTACCGTCATAGAACTCGTTCCGTGGTTGTTTTTCCAGGTATCTAGATATTGGTGTATGTTTATAGCTTCTCTATTAGGTAATGGCAGCGCAGAAAGATCTTTCATCTTAATTCTTGCAGAAGTCTTCACCACTTTATCTTTATCTAGATATGCAATACCTGGGATAGTACTGATATCTGTTTTTTTAATAATAGCTTGGTATAACTCAAGCATCGTTTCTTCTCCTTCTCCGATTACCAAATATTGTGCTCCGGCGCGTAAATAATTTTCACAGTTGTAGGTGACATCCGGGCCTCCTAAAACAATTTTGGGAAAACCATACCCTGCTTCGTTTTTAAGAATATGTATAAGTTGAATGACTTCTACTTTGGTCATCAAGTTTGCGTAAATAGCTACAACATCTGGTTTTTTAGAAGCTAAAAATGCTAATTGCTCTTTTCTTGAACTAAACGTTGTATCAAAAACATAATTCTCAACCTGATGTTCTTTTAAATATCCTGAAATATAAAGTTGTCCTAATGGAGGATATGGTTTCATGATCCTACGTTCTTTAGGATCAGTACTTAGATAATATGCGTGAGTTAATACGATGCTCATTTTTTTGATAAAGAGATTATATAATGATCACTGTATCTTGATAAGGAAGAAAAGTCTTTAAAAAAAGAATCTAGATTCCTTAATTTTTTTAATAAACCTATTCTTTTTTTGAAAAATGATTCAAGGTAGGAGGGAGGAATACAAAATCCAATTGGTTTTATCGTATCAGTGGAAAAATCAGATTGTGATAGTATTTTTATATCCTTAGGATTATAATACCAGGTATCTACAAGAACTCCATCAACATTGGCCGAGACTGCTTGTTTTGTATTACGTCTAAAAGCTTTTTTGATATTTCCCTTTGCAATAAAATATAAACTTTCAAGTAGACAATGCTTAGGCATAATCACACCAATAATTCTTCCTTGAGGTTTAAGTTTTTTGGATGCAGAGGTAAAAAAAAACTCTAATTGATCTGAAGAAAGACAGTTTAACCCTCCAAAATCAGAAAATATAATATCAAAAGAACTTTCAAAGTGAGTTTCATTTAAGTTATTAATATCTAATTGTCTGAATTTTGGAATCTTTTGAGAAAAGAATTCTTTGTTTTCTGCTATACTAATCATTTCAGAAGAAATATCTGTTGCAATAACATTATGTCCTTGATGAGCTAACCAAATAGCATCATGACCAGTTCCACAGTTAATTTCTAAAATATCAAGAGAGTCTTCTTTAGATATGTTTTTTCTCAAGAAATCATGCACCAGATCTCTTTGCATTTTACCAATATGGCTATTTGTAAATACATCATCATACGTTATTGCGGCTATGTCAAATGCCTCATTCATTAAGTTGTTCCATTCTTTTTAATAACTGTGAATCTATGAATGCACTAGGAAAATAATAAGTAAGATATGCAATTCTCTTTAAAGCGGTTGATGATATCTTAGCAGGTTTTTTAACCAATTCTTTGAGAAAATGTATTCCCTGGCTTTTACGATATTCTTTATGAACGTAACGATGAAGTTTTTTATAATAATTAGAGTTATACGTACCACTAAACATCATTGCCAGATCATCTGAATCTGTCCAGTTAGCCTTAAACTTTAAATCATCTTTGACTTTATCATAAAATTTTGTTCCAGGTAATGGGTAAGAAACAGATACTCCCAAGTCGTCAGGAAGTAATTCTTTAATCATTCTTACAGTTTTAGCAATATCATTTTTGGTTTCACCTAAATACCCAAACTGAATAAAGAAAGCTATTCTTATTTTTTTTTCTTTCAATAAACGAGTGGTGGTATAAATTTGTTCGACCGTAGTTCCTTTATCCATAGCATCTAATATGGATTGAGAACCACTTTCTGCTCCAATCCATACTTCTTCTAATCCAGATTCTGCTAATGCGTCAATAGTGTCTTCTTTTAACAATAGATCTGCTCTACTTTGAATATAATATTTTAATGATACATTTTTTCCTTTAAGAACCTGATTAAATTCCTGAACCCATCCTGGTTTTAAACCAAAAATATCATCACACATCCAGAAACGCTTAACATTATATGTTTCTTGTAAAAATTTGATATGTTCAACAATATATTCTGGTGAATGTGAATTGTAACGATTGCCATAAATAGGTTTGGCACACCAATTACATTTAAATGGGCAACCTCTTGTGGTTGCCAGATTTAATGTAAATTCCTTGCCTCCTTCTAGCCATATGTTTTTGTAATCCTGAATATTTACCAGATCCCATGCTGGCATGGGCAATTCATCTAAATTATTAAGAACTTTCCGTTTTGGGTTTATAATACTATCTTCTCCTTTGGAGTATACAAGGCCATTAATTTTTTCAGGTGATTGATCAGTTTTTATTGTGTTAATTAATTCTAATAGAGCAGATTCTCCTTCACCTTGTATGATGTAATCAGCCCCATTATAAAGATACTTATGGTAATGATCAGTAGCGTCAGAGCTATTAACAATTACAGTACAATCATAACTTTTACCAATACGTATCATTTCAAAAGCTGCCTCACGCATAGTCGTTAAACACATTTTAGTGAGATAGTTGAAACCATCATCATAAAGTACTAAGAATTTTGGTTTCTTTTCTGCTATGTCTTTTTCTATATCATAGGGGTTATCTCTCAGATTAGTATCAAAAAGATCTACAGAAAACCCATTTTTTCTCATTAAAGAAGCGGCATAGATAGTTCCTAGTGGAGGAAAAGGAGTTTTGTTTTTCCACTGTTTATGATCCAGAGGATAGTAATATGAATGAGAAAACAGTATATCAAGCATGTTCTTCTTCGAGTTCTATGTTATATTTTAATTGAAATTCTCTATATTTTTGATTGAGTCGATTGATTACTTTTTTCTGAAAATTTTGCGGATGATGTTTAGACACTCCATTAGTGGATTTCATGGCGACGTTAAAATCCTTTTTGCTAAGTCCACCAAATTTTACATTCCATTTCTTAAGTGTAAGTTTTAAAAATAGACGATCTAACAAATCTCCAATTTTAGTATTCAATATAAATGCTATAAAATTAGAAAGAGCATTTTTTTTGACTTCTTTATACATCGAGTGTTTACCAATCTTGAGATTAGGTAAATATTCAGAAACCCATTGATTTTCGTTATAAAATTTAGTGAAATCTCCACAAATAGGTATAAGAGTAAGTAGCTCAGTCGCTGTAAAAATATTTTTTTCTGTTATTTCTAAAGTATCTTCTGTAACATAATAGTTGATACAAAAGAACTTCTTGGAATTAAGAAGGAATATTTTTTTATACAGCATCAATAATGTTCTTGCCACCCATAATCGTTTTGAAGAAGCAATTACAAAAAAGTCTACATCCCCATCTTTATCATGGTAATTTTTTGATAGTGCGCCTGAGATACCGACAGCCTTAACGTAAGGAAATTTTGCAATAAACCGTCCTTTGTTAATAGCTTTGTCCATTACAGCCTTGGCCATTTTATTGCCTTCGATGCGTCTGGATACGGTCTGGACATTATTATCAATAAAATAAAAGTTCCTATTAGAAGAAACAATACCTTTATTTTTAAGGTATTCTAATTCACTGTTAATTTCTCCTTTATTATTGGCTCCTGAAAAGAGATAAATCTCTTCTTCAGAAAGCGGATACTTAAATATTGAAAAATACAGTAAAGCTTTAAGAGAATTCACAGTTTTTTTGGGTTTTGGCTTATTAAATTTAGAAATTTTATGATAATAACTAGAAGAATGATAAAAGTTTATTATCAGAATATTTCAAAACCTAATACGGATAGTTTAATAACTGTCAGAATAATAGTAAGTTGAGGTAATTATTTTTTTATTAAATCAAAATCAATAGATACTACAACATCTTGAGCAATTTTTTTACTTACTATTTTAGGAATACTGATATCAAAATCTTCAGGTTTTGCTGTAAATGAAGAAGAAAGGGAATATGTGTCCCCATTTTTATTTACTGAAGCTTTTACATCAATGTCTTTAGATTTTCCGTGTAATGTCAAAGTTCCTTTTATCTGATATTCACTTTGTACATTATTTTTATCAAAACCTACAAGTTTTCCTTTAAAAGTTGCTTTTGGGTGATCATCAGACTCAACATAGTTTTCGTTAAAATGTTCTTCCATTAAAGCATTTTTAAAACGAAACCCCTTCATGAGTGCAAGTGCAGCTATTTCGCCTTTATCGGCATTTAGAATTGCTGTAACGGTACTGTTTTTAGCTTTAACTTCTTCAAAAGAAGGTACAGAAGCTTCAAAGTTGATAGTTCCTTTTTTAGTAAGGTATTTTTCTTGACCTATTGCTGTTATGGTCAAAAGAAAAAAAAGTAAAGCAAAATAATTTTTCATAGATCTATTTATTTGAATAGTTACTTGTGGGTATTCTGTTATTCAATTTGACGATTATAAATTTTATTCCTTTCTATATAGTATAGATTGTTTTGATAGGGGATCTAATATTATCTATTGTTCTAGCAAACCATCATCTCTCCATTGAATAATTATATCAATAGTAGCTTGAGGTAATCGAGGTCCACCCAAAGGCATTAAAAAGTTAACATCCTCAGAGGATACTCTATCTATTAGACCACGATTATCAACGGCATCTTTTACATTAGCAAAAGTGAGTAAAGGCATAGGAGCAAAATTAACTGGTGGGTCATTATGACAACCGATACAGTTTGCATCAATAATCGGTTTGACATTAGTTTCATAGGTAACCATTTGAACTGGGGTTACATCGATTAAATCACTTTCACTATCATTTTCGCAGCTTATATTGGTTAAAATAATACCAGTACATAGGAGTTTTGTCAAATAATTTCTCATCAATTGCATTCAATATTTTTTTAGAGTCAAAAATTATGCTAAAAAATAAGTATTTACAAAATTTAATAACTTTAATTAATGAAATTTAATTAAAATTAAAGAATTTTAAGTGTTTTTGTTAAATAATCAAAAAAGTATTAATGTTGTTTAGTATAACTATTTTTGTTAAAAACATTTATTAGATTAAAAAATCTTTGATAGGTTACAAACTTTTGTAACTTTTTTATCGCTTTTGAATCTAAGTATAAAATATTTTAGAATAGTTATTAAACTATATAAAATAAAGAAGTTATTAATTGATAACTAAGCCAGAGAAATATAATTTTTATTGATATTTAATAGAAGAAATAATATTGAAGATTATTTTAAAATAAAGATAAATGTAAAATTGTAAATTTGAAGATATCATAATTTAAAAAAGAGTTTTTATTTCTAATTAATATACACCGATTTGTTATGAAAAAAATATTAATGATTGTACTGGTCTTATTAATAGCCGCTATTGCTGTTTATAAATACGTTTATCAATCTCACAGAGATATTAAGAGCGAAGAAGCTGCTTTTACTGTAAATGCTACAGATTTAGCCAAAGAATTTTCTGAAGATCAGGAAGCGTCCTCTAAGAAATATCTTAATAAAACAATCGTTGTATCAGGAGAGATTACTGAAGTTGAAGAAAGCGCAATATTGCTTAATGAAGCGGCTTATTGTACATTTGACGATAAAACTGAGATCTCTGGTGCTTCTGTTGGAACAAATCTAACCGTAAAGGGCAGGTGTATAGGATATGATGAACTCTTGGAAGTGATTAAGTTAGACCAGGTTTCTATAGTAAAATAAGTTGTATCACATTTAATTTGTAAATAAATTTCTATGAAAAAAGTTTTTATACTTTTATTAATGACCCCTTATCTATTGTTAGCTCAGGATGACTTACTTGGCGAGTTAGAATCTGAAGTACAGGAAGATAATACTGTTGAAGCTACTTTTAAAGGGCTAAAAATTGTAAATTTTGAAACAACCAAATTAGTAAGCAAAAGAAATTTGTTTTTTGTAGTTTCTCACCGTTTTGGTAGTGTAGAAAATGGTATTGATGATTTCTTTGGATTGGATCAGGCAGTTACGCAGCTTAAATTTATTTATGGGATTAATGATGGTTTTAATGTAGGTATAGCCAGAAGTTCTTTTCAAAAAACATATGGAGTACACGCAAAATATAGATTATTACGACAAAAGAAAGATGGATTTCCAGTTACTATAGTTGGATATAATCTGTTAACAATTAATACAGCTTTAGAAGAAGATGTATTGCCTAAACTAGAATTTAGTAATAGACTTTCATATACTACACAAGTATTAATTTCCAGGAAAATTAATAAAAACCTTTCATTAGAACTTGCTCCTTCATATTTGCATGAAAATTTTGTAAGATTTGATGACCAGGATAATTCTCAATTTATTGTTGGAATGGGAGGAAGGTATAAACTAACCAAGCGTTTTAGTTTGAACATCGATTATGGAGTTCATCTTAATCGAAGTGATACCTCTACATTTAAAAACCCATTGTCGATAGGTGTAGACATAGAAACTGGAGGGCATATTTTTCAGTTACATTTTACCAATGCACAACCCATGTTTGAAAATGGTTTCTTAGGCCAGGCATCCGGTGACTGGGGAGATGGTGATTTTTTCTTTGGATTTAATCTGAGCAGAGTTTTTGATCTTTAGTAGAGATTTATTGCTCAATTAATCCGTCTGCTATCCAATCTTCAACGATATCAATAGTTGCCTGAGGAAGACGTCCTGATTCTGGCATAACATTAAAAGAATTGGTTGTAGCCATACGTGCAAATAAATCTCTGTTATTTACAGAATTAACTACTTCTTGATAGGTTTCTAAAGACATGGGAGCTCCTTGTGTTGGAGGGTTTGAATGACACTCTGTACAATGTGCTTCCATAATAGATTTTACATCTGCCTCATAGGTAGAAGTTTTGCCAGGTATAGGATCAGGGTCAATAACAATTTCTGGTTCTTGAGCATCATCGCTTCCTCCACAACTAAACAGGGTATAGGAGATTATAAGTAAAGTAATGATTACGGCTATCTTTTTATGCATAGCAGGTTGGGGTTTTTATTGAAAGATACTAAATTATGGGGACTATGCTATAACGTAAAGTTTTTTGAATAATTATAATTCTACTTTTACATTATATTCTTTTAACAAGTCCAGATGCGATTCTATTTCAAATTCTGAAGCTTTAAAACGATCACGTCTTACCTTAGCATCTTCTTTACGAATAACACTTCTTACAAATCTACGTACACTAGTTTGGTTTTCAAGAATAAGCCCTGGAACTTTAACACTTTCTCCTTCATTGTTTTTTGCAACCATGGTAAAATAACTAGAATTACAATGTTTTACTTTACCTGTTTGAATATTCTCGGCTTCGACACGTACTCCAACAACCATAGAGGTAGAACCTACATGATTTACAGAAGCTTTTAGGGTAACCAATTCTCCTACTTCTATAGGTTTTCTGAAATCAACTTTATCTACACTTGCTGTTACACAATATGTTTCTGAGTGCTTAGAAGCACAAGCAAAAGCAATTTGATCCATTAGAGATAGGATATAACCTCCGTGTATTTTACCACTAAAATTTGAGTGAGAAGGAAGCATAAGTTCTGAAATAATTACTCTGGATTCAGAAGATTTTTTATATCGTTTCATCTGTTTATATTTATTGTTTATTAATGGTAAGATGGAATCGCCATGTAATCATATCGGTAGGTATCAACCTGATTATTATGGCTTATTTCATAATTTTTTATCAATGATTTTATTTTTGTCTAAAGTGAGGCGATTCTTCTTCCTCAACATTAATTATAAAATACTTGGTATCCCCTAACCATGTGATTTTGGCAAATCGTTCTTTATATTTAAGTTTAACATATCTTCCTTGAAATTTTTCTAATTTTTTGATGATCTCTTCATTTTTACCTTCAACAGAAAAACTAAATATTTGGGCTCCAGAAATTCCTTGGCTTATTTCTCCTTCCCAAGTCTTAAAAACAACCCCTTTTTTACTAAACTTTATCAATTCACCACTTCTGGTTCCTTCACTATACGAAGCATAATAAATAAAAGCATACCACATTGCAAATAATGCAATAATTACAACAATTATGATTGCGAGTATTTTTTTCATAATGATTTAATATTTAGTAATTGTAGTAAATATGGTTGTCATTTTGTAAGCTTAAAAAGCTTCATATACTTTGGTTACGAATTCATCAATTTGATTAGGTTCTAACCAACGTGTAACGATAACCAGGTTTTTCTTTTGATCTACTATTATGAAATTACCGCCAAAACCTGCAGCATAAAAAATATGCTCTGGTAACCCTTCCCAATGTCTGTTACCTTTTTGGTTTAACCACCACATAAAACCATAATTAGAATTAGCAGTAGATGATTGAGTAGCTTCTTTGATCCAATCTTTAGAGATGAGTTGTTTTTCTTTCCAAGTACCATTATTTAAAAACAATAACCCAAACCTAGCATGATCAGTAGTATTAATAAAAAGCCCTCCTCCGGAATGTCCACCACCACTAACTGATTGCATTTTAAGACCATCAATGTTTACCCAAGAATTATCATATCCATACCATCTCCAGGTAGTAGATGCTCCAATAGGATCCATGATTTTTTCTTTTAAGATTTTCGGCAAAGGTTTCCTCCATACATTAAGAAGCGAATATGCAAGTACATTTACTCTTACATCATTATATTCAAAAACAGTTCCGGGTTCATTGAGTTTTCTTGATTTCCAATCATCGATACTTCCTTCTCTTGAAGGGCGATCGGCCCAATCATATCCTCCCCATAGTTGTCCTGACCAATCTGAAGATTGCGTTAAAAGATGTCTCCAGGTAATTTTTTTGTTATGTTTTCCATCAAAAGTATGGTCCCAAACATATTGATAAGGAAAATCATCAACAGATTTGATTAGCTTTTGATCAATTGCCAGTCCTGCCATAGTAGATAAATAACTTTTGGTAACGCTAAAAGTCATATCTACTCTATCAATATCACCCCATTTAGAGATGATATACCCATCTTTAAGTATTAATCCGGCCGCAGAACCACGTTTTTTGGTTGGTCCAAGAATCTGATGATAAGGCTCTCTTTGAAACCCTTTTAAGATGGCTTGACGTAAATCTTTGGACCCTGAATACTCATTATTTTTTGCAAACTCAACGGCTTCTTCTAATTTTTGTGAGTTAATTTTAAACTCAGAAGGTTTTTTTTCTTCCCAGTTTCCACGTTCAGGAAAATAAGTTTGTTGTGCGTGTAAAGAAAAAGAAATAAGTCCTAAAATACAGAACGAGATAAAAAAGTGTGAATATTTTGACATCATGATGCGACTGAATTGTTACGTATTACTTTGCGGACAATCATAAAAACTCCGATTGCAAATAATGTGGAGCCTATAAAGCCAATACCATTTACAATTGTATTGATAATCGAGTACATTTGAATTCCCCAGGATTCGATATATAAAAACATAAAATTAAATGATATCGATACCAAAAGGATCAATATATTGCCAATTAACATTAACATCCCTTCTGTTTTACTTCCTACTTTCATTAAATAGTAAATAGCTATACCTATAAAAAATAATGTAGGTACGATATAAAACAAAGAGGTTAGGATTCGCATTAAAATTTCTGCAATATTTGAGTCCATAGGATTTGTTTTTAAGTTATTATTCTTCGTTATCTTCTGTAGCTCTTTTTATGATTGCTTCAGGCAATGATTTTTTTGCTTTAGCCCCCATTTTCTTCAGTTTTTCTACACTAGTAATAAGATTACCTCTTCCTTCGACTAATTTATTCATGGCAGAGGAATAATCTTTCTTAGCATCATCGATCTTTTTGCCAACACCGGTAAGGTCTTTTACCAATCCTTCGAACTTATCATACAAGGCTCCAGCCTGACGTGCTATTTCAATGGCATTGCGCTGCTGCTTTTCATTATTCCACATGGTATCGATAGTTCTCAATGTAGCCAGAAGGGTTGAAGGAGTAACAATAACAATATTTTTTTCAAAAGCTTGATTGTATAACTTGTTATCTTCATTAATAGCTATAGCAAATGCTGGTTCTATTGGTACAAAAAGTAAGACAAAGTCAGGAGATTCAATATCATAAAGATCCTGGTAATTTTTTTCAGAAAGTTGATCTACATGGCGTTTTAGAGAATTGATGTGTTCTTTTAGATAATTTGCTTTTAGGTCATCATCGTCTTCATTAACAAAGCGTTCGTATGCGGTTAAGGATACTTTGGAGTCGATAACCATCTTTTTATTATCAGGCAAATAAATTACTACATCAGGTAATACTCGCTGACCATCATCTGTTGTAAAACTTTGTTGTACAAAATACTCGCGATCTTTCTCAAGCCCTGACTTTTCTAATACCCGCTCTAGAACCAATTCACCCCAATTACCTTGCATTTTGCTGTCTCCTTTGAGCGCTTTGGTAAGATTAGTAGCTTCTTTACTCATTTGCTCATTAAGATCTTTAAGCCCTAATATTTGTTGACGTAGTGCTGCGTGATAATCAATACTTTCTTTATGTGTTTGTTCTACTTTCTTTTCAAAAACATTAATCTTTTCCTGAAGCGGATTTAGAATATTTTTGATATTTTCTTTATTCTGCTCTGTAAATTTTGAAGATTTCTCATCTAATATTTTATTGGCAAGGTTTTCAAATTCTTTGGTGAATTTCTCTTGTAGTTTTTCTACTTCGTCTTTTTGCTCCTGGTTTTTAAGTTGAAGGTTTTCAAACTCAGCATTACGTCGGGTTAGTTCTGTATTCAGAAAATCTTTTTCTCTCCTAATTTCTTCTCGTTCCTGAGAAAGTTCGGTAAGTTGTTTTTCAGTACTTCTTTTTAGTTCTTCATATTGAGCTTGTAATTGATTAGATCGCTCATTAGCAATACTGTGCTCACTTTTGTTTTTAAGAGCAGCAACATATTTGCCTATAAAATAACCTGCAATAATAGAAATAATAATTGCCCCAACAGCAATGATGATCGGTGTGTATTCTGACATGAAACCTTTTTATTTAATCAAATATAAAGATTCAATATGAAAAGAAAGAGGTAACAATAAGGAAGTTTTCAAGCAAATTAACCCGTTAACATATTTGGTTCTTTTAAGACGCTGTTTGATAACTATTAAATCTCCAATTATTGAAATTCTTTGTAAGAACTATTGATTCATAATCATCACATTGATTTCTGGAAACTGACTTTCTAAAGATTTCCTAACACCAATGACATGTCCTGCTCCTATAATAACGATTGCTTTTTTATGATGATGTTTTAGTATTTGAACTCCAATGTTTTGAGCTATACCATCATTACGTCGGTCCCAGATGTTTGCTCCTTCAATACAAGGAGCACAAGGAGTTTTACGGAAAGTAAATCTATTAGAGATGAGATATCTTTTTATTGTTTTAAGCTTATTGGTATGTCTTCCTAGGTTTCCAAAGATAGCAGGTAGGATAGCTCGACGATATTCTTTCTTATTATTCTGTATTAAATATTTGATTTCTCCGTCTTTTTTACTGGCAATAACACATTCTTTCCATTTTTTTGAATACTCTGCAGTCTCATGTTGATGATCCATAGCGTAGATGTAATTTATATCCATAGCAATCGCAAGCTTAGCAGTTAGATCACCATTTTCATTACGGAGTGGTTTTTTACTACCGATAATACCATATCTATACAAATAAGTATAATAGGACCAATTAGCTTTATCTTTTTGTGCAGCAAAATATTGTTTTAAATAATTAAAATCACTTTTACTCATTTGTAGCACACTGGTTTTTTTAAGTTGTTCAGTGCGAGAAGGAATGTTTTTGAATATTTGAGCAATACTATCACTATATGGGAGAAACCACTTACTTTCATAATTTATCAGGCTTAGTGAATCTTCTGGTCGTTGTCTTTCTACATAAATAGCATCTGGTGTATACTTTTTAGCGATTTTTAATAAAGGTTTATAGCTGTTCTTAACAATTTTTGGAACCTCGTGCATAGTCCCCATAATAAATACTGTAGGTTTTTGCTTTTCTTGTGAAAATGTGGTAAAAATATTTAAAACTAAACTTACAATTAATGCGACTAATACTTTCATATTTATAGTTTTGATTTATTTGGGTAAAACTATAAAGTGATGGTGTGTTAAAGCTCTAAAAGAGTAGCGTTGTGGCGAATTATATAGATTTTGTGGTGAAATTAAAAGTAGCTTTTACCGTTTCTTGATAGGTTTTAGAAACCGGAACTTCTATAGCTTGTTCTAGGATAAGGTTGAGTTTCCCTTTTTCTGGTTTCCATTGTACAAAATGATACGGATTGATTAAGTAAGAACGATGAACTTGTAATAATTGGGGGAGCTCACCAGCTATAGAAGATAATTTATTACGAATTAGCTGTTTTTTTAAAGAGTTGTTTTGAAGAAAAGAAACCTCTATGTAATTATCAGAAGATTGGATACAGATAATATCATTAAACAACAGTCTTAAGTTTTCATAATTGCCTTCACCTTTAATTTCAATTTTTTGATCTTCCAGTTTTTTACTTTTATACTTTCCCAAAGACCAACGTCCAATCAATATGATGGGTAGGATTGTAGAAACTGCGGGCAGGTAGATATTTGTGATGTAATAGGGTAGTGTATATGGATTAGGTTCTCTAGCCATAATTATGTGTAAATAGACAACTCTGCTTAATACAAAACTTAGAGAGACAACGAGCAATATGAAAATTAATTCGCTTGAAATATACCAAGACCTATTATTATGTTTATATATGAGTTGTTGTAAAGGCAACATAAGTAAATAACCAAAGGCTCCTACTATACCATAAAATGGCAGATAAATTAGTTTTTCGGTATTGCCAAACTCATTAACATCGAGTGGTTCTGTGAAATATAAGAAAACAAAAATCCATAGAGCTAACCCTAAAGCTACAAGGAAATGGTGTTTAAAAGATGGGTCAAAAGGATATTCTTTGGGCATTGAACCGTTTTTTTCATCTAAAAATATATAAAGTATCTCAATAGATCAATTTCTTACTTTATACCTTCCGGTTTTTTCATCAAATAAAATTAGATCTTCAGGAAATAAAGAAGAAAAAGCACGACATTGTATTAATTCCTTAGGACGACCAAATTCAAAGCCTTCTTCATTCATTACGATCATTTTATCACACAATTGTATGGCAAAATCAATCTCGTGAGTTGAGAAAAGAATGGTTTTTTTGGTTTCAAAAGCAAGACGTTTTAGAAGTTTTAAAATATATGCTTTATGATAGATGTCTAAATGTGTGGTAGGCTCATCTAGCATGATAAAAGGAGTGTCCTGAGCTATGGCGCGAGCGATTAAAACTTTTTGTAACTGTCCGTCACTGAGTTCAAAACATCGTTTTTCTGCATATTCTGAGATATGTGTTACTTCTATTGCGGCTTGTACCTTTTGTACATCATCTTCTGTCATTTTTCCTATCCAATTGGTATAGGGTTGTCTTCCTAGCGCAACAAGTTCTTGTACAGTCAGGTTTTTTGAAGCGATCTCTTCGGTTAATACTACACTAAGTTGTGAAGCAAGTTCGGCTGTTTGATATGTTTTTAATTCTTTATCTGATAAAAATATACTGCCATGTAAAGGAGGTTGCACTTTAGATAAAGTACGTAACAAGGTAGATTTTCCAATTCCGTTAGCTCCAACAAGTCCTACCAATTCACCCTCATAGAGTTTTAAATTAATATCAGCAGCTACAACATATAACTCTTTCTTATTGCGATAACCAATAGATAAATCTTCAGTTTTAAGGACGATATTTAAATTTTCAGGATTCAAAGAATTTTTATTAAAATAACATTTTTCTTTTTCTAACTAATAACCAAATTACTACGGGAGCACCAATCAAGGATGTGATCGCATTGATAGGTAAGGTATATTCACTAGCTGGTAACTGTGCAATACTATCACAAATTAACATTATTATACTTCCTAATAGTGCTACTGCCGGAATCAGAATTTTATGATCAGATGTATGAAATAATTGACGAGTCAAGTGAGGTACTGCTAGACCTATAAAAGCGATAGGACCTGCAAAAGCAGTGATACTACCGGCTAATAATCCAGTGGCTAGAATAATCAAAAAACGACTTTTTTTTATGTTTAGCCCAAGACTACGCGCGTAATTTTGACCTAATAATAATGTGTTTAAAGGTTTTATAGTGGCTATTGCTAGTATAAACCCTAGAACAAATATTCCAGAAAAGATCATTACATCTGTCCAGGATAGGTTACCTAAACTTCCGAATCCCCAAAATACATACTGTTGTAATTGTTCTGCAGGAGCAAAGTAAGAAAGAACACTTACGATAGCCGAAGTGATACTCCCAAACATTAATCCAATAATTAGGATAGCCATGGTATCCCGAACTCGTATAGAAACGAGCATTACCATAAATAATATTAAAACACTCCCTAAACTGGCAGCAATTACAAGTCCCCATTTAGAAATTAAAAGCGCAGATACCGTTGCACTAGCCAAACCACTTCCAAGAAGCAAGAGAGATACTCCCAGACTAGCTCCAGAACTTATACCAAGAACAAAAGGACCAGCAAGAGGATTTCTAAACAATGTCTGCATTAATAGACCAGATATGCCTAATCCGCTACCTACAATAACCGCAGTTATGGCTTTAGGTAAACGGTAATCAATAATGATATGTTTCCAGGATTCTTTTTCTACTACACCACCAATTAAACTGTTTAATGTGTCTAACCAAGGGATAATTACAGATCCCAAGCTAATATTGGCAACAAAACAAACGAGTAAAGCGATTGCAATACAGAGGAAAACTATCTTATATGATTTATTTGGGATCAATTAATTTAGTTTTTCAAAAAAATAGGGTTCATAGTCAGTTAAAAGTTCAGGATGAGCGATTTGAATAATATCTTTAAGAATCAAATCTGGTCGCATAGGCCCTAATTCATAATAGATTAATCCTCCTTTAGGACCTATCTTTAAGGTAGAAGAATATACGGCTTTATTTTTAAATGCATTAAATAATTCGTACTTGTTATTTTTTTCCTGAAGAGTTGCAAGAGATGTTGAATTGCCAGATCCAATCCATAAATCTGCGTTTTGTGCTTTCTCCAAAACACTTTCAAAATTTAAGTTAAGACTTCCTGTCTTATCAGTGTTTGCCCATAAATAAATAGTATTTGCATCTTTTAAAAATTTAGCTACATAACTAGCTCCTCCAGGAACATACCAAACATCTTTATACATATTGCCAGATAATACAGTAGGTGAAGAGGTGGCTTTTTTTGCAAGCTTTAAGGCATTGTTATAATCTTTTTCAATATTTTGAAAAATAATATCAGCTTCGGTTTCTTTACCAAAAAAAGCTGCGATAAATTTTACCCACTCAGCTCTTCCTAATGGATGTTGTTCTGTCCAGGAACCATTCATTACTACAGGTATACCTGTTTTTTGAATTAAATCATACGTTTTGGTATCTCCGGTTGCAGAAAAACCAACAATTAAATCTGGTGCAAGCTCCAGAACAACTTCTGTATTGAGTTTATGCTCACTACCTAATTCTTTAACTGAACCATTGTCGATTAACTTTCTAGTTTTTTCTGAAGAAATAAAATCTGTGTTAGGAAAACCAGCTAAAGCTTTTTCTACGTTCAAATATTCTAATATAGGAATATCAGTAGTTGAGGTTACAACCACTTTTTCTACAGGCACTTCAATAAAGATAGCGTCACTATTCTCTATAGGTTTTGATGTTCCTTTAGGGTAAAGAATGTACGTAAAACCTGTTTTAGCATCTGGCCAGGGAGAAGAAACATTTATTTCTTTATAACCTTCGTGATTTTGAATTGTAAAGCCTGAAGCATACTCTATATTTTGAGTAGAAATAGTCTCTTGAGAAGTGTTTGTGGATACTTTTACCTCTTGTTTACACGAAAAGAGTATCATTAATAATGTTAATATTGAAATACTACGCATAAAGTTTTTTGTGTAAATGACGATTATGATAAATCAGTTATTGTTAAATTCCCGTCAATAGCATTGATTTTTATAATCTGACCATATCCCAGTTTAATACTAAACGAATTTTTGAGAGTTATGTTTTGTATTTGAGCGATTAACGACCTCATAGGTCCAGCGTGAGATACTATAATGATTTTGTCTGAGCTAGAACTATCCAAATCAGAAAAGAAATCCAAAACCCTTTGTTGAAGAGTTATATATGATTCTCCTTCTGGAGCAGAAACATTGACAAAGTCGTTCATCCAAGGGCGTATTTCTTCTTCAGAAATTTCATCCCAGGCTTTTAGTTCCCAATCACCAAAATTTAATTCTTTTAATCTATTGTCAAAAATGACAGGTTTTTTAAAAGTTTCGGCGAGTAATTTACAGCGTTGCAAAGGACTACTGTATACTTGAGTTATTTCTTCGACAGGGATTTGAGAATGTATATGTGTTACTTCTGTATCAAAGGAAACTGTAACTCCTAAATCACTTTGTCCATAACAGATTCCTTTTTCAATGTTTGGGGTAGTATGTCTTACCAGATATATTTCCATATGACGATGATTGTAAGATAAAATATTACTTCACTTAATTGTTGAACAGCTCCTGCACAGTCTCCTGTTTGTCCTCCAATCCATTTTTTGAATTTAGCGGCTAGAAACATTTTAGAGATGTACATAGGGATGATAGTAATAAATATCCAGGGGTTTTTAAATATCAATAAAGGGGTAATACCAAAAATACCACTGATTAGTAACATAGATGCACTCATACTTTTTGCAGCGGGTTTGGCTTTGCTATCTTGTGTATCCCTAACATAGGGATGTGTATATATTAAAGTGGTCGCTATAAAGCGACTTAGGCTATGACCGGCTATTAGAACTAGTGGAATGTAATACGGTTGTACTTCTCTTAAAGTCATAAATTTTATTGAAAGAATCAGTAGTAACCCAATGGTACCATAGGTTCCCAATCGAGAATCTTTCATAATAACCAAGATTTTTTCTTTAGTCCAACCACCGCCAAAACCATCGCATACATCTGCGAATCCATCTTCATGAAAAGCACCTGTAGCATATATTGTCGCAAAAATGGATAGTAATAAGGATATCTCAATAGAAAAAATAAAAGAAGCTCCATAAAATACCGTAGCTCCTATACTACCAACAATAATTCCAACAAGAGAAAAATATTTAGAACTCATTCTTAAATAATCAGGATCGTGATCTACCCGCTTAGGAACAGGAATGCGGGTAAAAAACATTAATGCAGTTAAAAATATATGAATCTCTTTTTTCATCTGTTTGAATTTATTCTTTTTAACGACAGATGGAACCTTTGACGATTTAAGTAATCATGGCTTAGCGAATTTAAAGTTTTTTTTAATCGTATTGGTTTCATTACTTATCTAATTAAGTATTTTCAATTGCATATTCCCAAAATGGGATAAAGCTTGAAACGATTAATATTATGGACAATATGATTCCTATCAATCCTATTTTGTTTTTCTTTAAAAACGAAATTGTTCCAAGGTATAAACTCAACAAAGATATGCTAACACATATAATTTTACCTAGTTTCTGAAAAGACAATAATTCTTGGATTAAGGATGCTTTCATTTCTTTAGCTACATAAGCCTCAGAAGCTATTGTATACCATTTTATGTGTAAACGATATAAAATATAAAAACCTATAAACGCAATAAGTATAGAAAGAATACCTTTTTTCATGAGTTTAATAATCAGTCTTTGGAGGATATTTGTGCACTTTCAAAACTAGCCATATTGTTTAGAAAAGTTACAGCAGATGCTATAATTGGATAAGCTACAGCAGCTCCCGTACCTTCTCCTAATCGCATTCCTAAAGAGATTAAAGGTTTTTTATTTAAGAAATCAAGCATTTTTTCATGTCCTTGTTCGCCAGAGGTGTGTGCAAAAATGCAATAATCTAAAACAAGAGGATCTATTGCATGAGCCGCCAGTAATCCTGCAGATACAATAAATCCATCAATTATAATAGTCATACCTAATTCTGCAGCTTTAAGGATTGCTCCTGTAATCATTGCAATTTCAAAACCTCCATATGTGGCTAATGCATCTATAGGAGATTTTGGTTTATATTTTTGATATACTTGAGAAAGAATATTTGCTTTGGTTTCAATAGCACCATTAGCAAGTCCTGTCCCTGAACCTACACAATCCTTTACTGTTGTTTGAGTAAAATAAGCCATCAATAAGGATGCTGATGAAGTGTTGCTGATTCCCATTTCACCAAAACCAACACAGTTACAACCATTATTATATGTTTCAAGTATAATTTCTCCACCTGTAGCAATTGCCTTGATACATTGATCAACTGACATAGCAGGATCCGATTGATAATTTTTTGTTCCAAAATCAATTTTGGCATCAATTAACCCTGATATTCCTTTAAAATCATGATTAACTCCTGCATCTACAATCTTTAATGCAATGTTATTTTGTTTACAGAACACATTAATGGCCGCTCCTTTGTTTAAGAAATTATAGACCATTTGGGCAGTAACTTCTTGAGGATAAGGATTTACTTCTCCTTTTTTTGCGATTCCATGATCACCAGCAAAAGTTATAATGGTCGGGTTTTTAAGCTCCGGATGATCTGTATTTTGGATCATACCAATTTGAAAAGCAAGTTCTTCCAGAACTCCTAAAGCTCCAATAGGTTTTGTTTTATGATCTATAATATGTTTAAGATTTTTACCTAGTTCTGGGTTTGAAATTGAGGTAATGTCAAAATTCATATGATATTATTAATTTGAGTTTTTAATTTCTACAGGAATTCCTGAAACCATAAGAATGGCCTTGTGTGCATGTTTGGCAATGTGCTGATTCATCCAGCCTTGAAGCTCAGTGAATTTTCTTCCTACCTCAGTGGTAGCATGTCCTCCCATACCAATTTCGTTAGAAATTATGATAATGGTAGCATCAATTTGTAAGAGTTTATCAAACTCGATTTTGGCTTGTGATAGAGATGCTTCAATATCATTTTTGGTGTCTACAAAAAAATTGGTTAGCCATAAAGTAACGCAATCGACAACAACAACACTGTTATTTTTAACAACTTTGGAGAGTTCTTTTTCTTCTTCAATAGATACCCATCGTTGATCCCGATCTGCAATATGCTGATCAATACGTTTTTGATGATCATCATCCCAAACCCTTGATGTTGCAAGATAATAAGGCGAATCAGAAAGTTGTAAAGCTAGATTTTGCGCATAATTACTCTTTCCTGATCGTTCACCACCTGTAATGTAGTATATCATAGATATCGAGGTTTTAAAGAACGCAAAGTTAGTTCTATAAATTATTTATTTGTTAAAGTAATCCGAAATTCAGTAAAATATAATACTTTCGCTCAAAATTTTGGTTCTAATACTTTATGTATAAAGTAGAAGATTAAAAGGGAATCAGGTGATCTTAGAAATACAAAACTTGAAAAATTAAATTAGAATTGATGTATTCAAAAAATCTAATTTCAAATTTTCAGATTTCAGAAATTCCTGAGCTGTTCCCGCAACTGTAAGCTTTGCCATAAAACAGAGATGATTTTGATTATCAATGTTTAAGGTGCTTGTTATTAATTCTTCAAAAACCACTGTTTGTGTCGATTTGTTTCGACATCTTTTGAGCAAATCTTAAGATACTGAAACGAGTTTAGTTCAAACGGGAAGGTAAATAACAAGACGCAAGCCAGGAGACCTGCCATAATTTATTGTAAGATCGTAATCTTCGGGTAAAAGATTAATAGATTATGGAGAAAGAAGCATATTACATATTTTTTATTACTGTATTTGGGGTATTATCGGGCTTTGCACAGAACGACTCTATCACTCGCTTAGAAGAAGTTGTTATAAGTGATATTAAGATTAAGAAGTTCTCTGAAGGCTATAAAGTACAGGAGTTAACTGATTCTGTCATTAAACGTAATGATGTTTCTCTGACCTCGTTATTGCGTTATAATTCTACAATTTACTTTAGAGAGAATGGTATTGCCGGGATTTCTTCTGCATCTTTTAGAGGTACAAGTTCTTCTCAAACTGCAGTTATCTGGAACGGTATCAATATCAACTCACAATTAAATGGGCAAACTGATTTTAATACAGTAAATATTAATAATTATGATAATATAACGATCAGAAGTGGTGGTGGTGGTGTGCAATATGGAAGTGGAGCGATAGGAGGAAGTGTACATCTCAATAATGAATTTAATTTTTCTGATCACTTTACAAACGATCTTAGAATTTCATACGGGAGTTTTAATACCACCAAAGGAAATTATAAAATACGATATGGTAATAAAAAAATATACTCGGATCTGGGAGTAGATTTTATTAACTCTGATAATGATTATAAATATTTAGGCACTGACTTCAGGAATCAAAATGGAGAGTTTAAAAATGTAAACATTAATGCGGGATTTGGTGTGTTTCTTTCTGAAAATAATGTGTTAAAGGTTTATCATAATACATTTTTGAGCAGACGCAATTTTTCAGGAATCCTCTCAGGTACTTCTATTTCTCCATCTAATGATAGTTATCGAGATACTAACTCCAGAAGTTTGATCACCTGGAAGCATTTTAATCAAAATTATACTTCAAAATTAAGTGTAGCCCATTTACACGAAATGTATCGTTTCTTTGATAATAAGGATAGTGATGAATATGATTTTGGGAAATCAAATAATCTAATAACTAAATATGATTTTTTATATCATATTAATAAGAATATACAAATAAATGCTATTGCAGATTACTCTTTTATTCAAGGAGACGGAACTAATTTTGGTGGTGCGCAGGATAGAAATATTTTTTCTGGAGTATTGTTATACAAGCATACTATAAATAAGAAGTTTAATTATGGTGTTAATATTAGGCAAGAAATCACTAGTGATTATGATAGTCCTTTATTATTTGCATTAGATGCAAAATTTACACCGTATCAAAACTATACTATTAAATTTAATGGTTCTCGTAACTATAGGATTCCTACATATAATGATTTGTATTGGGTTGGTCCAGGAGGTTTAGGAAATCCAGATTTACAACCAGAAACTTCATTACAGGCTGAGATTGGTCAAGAATTGAAGTATAAGAATATATCAATTTCGGCAACTGGATATTATATCAATGCCAAAGATTTAATTAGATGGATTCCTGTCTCAGGAACGGTTTGGTCTCCAGTTAATATTGATGAAGTAGAGAGTTATGGTGTTGAGGTAGGGCTAGGATATCAGAAAGACTGGAAAGACCATAAGTTGTTATTGCAAAATAATTATGCATATACAGTATCCGAAGATAAGGAAAGAGAAAAGCAACTGATTTATGTTCCTTTTCATAAAGTAACATCTTCAATTTCTTATAGTTATAAACGTCTTTCGGCGTATTATCAATTCTTATATAACGGTCCTGTTTTTATAACTACAGATAATACCAGAGAAATAGAAGGTTATGATGTTTCTAATCTGGGTGTGGCATATACATACTACAAAACCAGAAATAAAGAGTTTACTATAGATATTAGAACAAATAATCTATATAACAGGAACTATCAAAATGTTGGCTTCAGACCGATGCCTAACAGAAATTATCAAATTCAATTAATATTTAAATTTTAAGCAATGAAACTGAGAAGTTTATTTTTATCAACCTGCATCATAGGACTATTATTTATGACTAGTTGTAATGATGATGATGACAATGTGTTGGCACCGTCATTAGGAGATTTTGAAAACGGTATTTTAATATCTCATGAAGGAACCTTTGGAGGTGTTACAGGAACCGTTTCATTTGTTCCAAATGACTTAAGTCAAGTACAAAATGATATCTATAATGTAGTGAACGGAGAAGATCTAGGTGTTTTTCAACAATCTATTGGATTTTATGAGGATCTTGCGTTTATCGTTGTAGACAATGCAAATACTATTGCTGTGGTTAACAGGTATACTTTTGAAAAAGTAACGACTATTACTACAGGTTTATCCACTCCTAGGTATATCACTTTTTTAAACAATAAAGGATATGTAACAAATTGGGGCGATACAGCTTCTGCTACAGATGATTTTGTAGCAATAGTAAATTTGACAGATTATACGGTTGAAGGTACTACGATATCAGTGTCTGAAGGTCCAGAACAAATTTTAGAAAAAGATGGAAGTCTTTATGTATCTCATAAAGGAGGTTTTGGAAGAAATAATGTGGTTACTATTATAAATGGAGCAGATAATCAAACTCAAGAAATTGAAGTAGGTGATAAGCCAGATGAATTGATCCTAGATAGTTCTGGTAATGTATGGGTATTGAGTGAAGGACATACTGAGTATGATAACGACTTTAATATTGTAAGTCAAACACCAGGAGCTTTGGTAAAAATAAATACTACTACCAAAACAATTGATACGACAATACCTTTTACGGGTACTGACCAGCCTAATAGAATGACATATAGTAATGGTACCATTTATTATTCGTTAAATGAACAAATCTATGCAGTGAGCGAAACCAGTACTGCATTACCTACAGAATCTATAATTTCTGGTAATTTTTACGGAATCTCTGTAAAGGATAATAAATTATATGCTGTTGATGCTGGTGATTTTGCAAGTAGTGGAACAATGAAAGTTTTTGATTTATCTACTAATGAGGAAACCAATTCGTTGACAGTAGGAATTGTTCCGGCAAAAATCTATTTTAATTAGAAAAATTATAGCAGTTCTGGATTAGATTTTCTCTGCAGATAATGTAAACATAATTTTAACAATTATTTTCTTATCATTTTGAAACATCCTGTAAAAAGTACAGTTTATAGGGTAGAAAAATTTAAATACTGAATTGTAATAAATAGTTAAACGCAAAAAAGGCCTGATATCGAAAGATTCAGGCCTTTTTTTTATTTTTAGTTTATTCGCTTAAAAATTTATTTCTTCAGTAAGGATAGCAGGAAACTCTTTTTCATGATACATTCTTCCGTCAGTAAAGTCAAACATATTACTATTACCTACACTTTCTAATTCTAGAGTATTATATTTTCCAGAAGTTCTGTTACCTAATATATCATCTATAGCAGCTTTTAATAAAGGTTCATTAGGATCTCCCAGCGTTCCTAAGTTTGTAAAATCTTCAGAAACTTCGATTTCAGGAATAAAACCTCCAAAAAAATCAGTAAAACCAACTGAGTTTAATGATCTGAATACTAATGGTTGTATAGCATAAGTATGACCAGGGTTAGCACCTTGGCGTGCAAAGTTGCTGGAGTCATATAAAGTTACGGAAGCCTGGAACTTCCCTCTGGAAGCGGCTCCAACCTGAACCACTGTTATATAAGGATCAAGACCATTAATTACCAATTCACTTGCAGAAGCAGTGCTACGAGTTGTTAAAATATATACTTTGGTAAGATTGAGACTGTTGATAGCAGCACCAGTTCTAATTTGATTGTCAAATCTATTAATTAGTCGTTCTGGATTATCGTTTTGTAACGCTTGCTGAAATTCTGCATTCCATTCTTCTGTAATTATAATTTCACCATTAAATTGACCTGTAATCATACTCGATAGATCGATAGCAGATGCTACAGAGCCGCCACCATTATATCTTAGGTCTAATATCAAATTGGTAACACCATCAGATTTAAACTGTGCAAAAGCATTATTTAATTGTGCATCAAAATCAGCAGTAAAAGAATTGTACATTAAATATCCAGCCGGACTTCCGCCTACATCTAAGGTTCTGGCAATAAATACAGGGTTTTCAGTATATTGAACCTTGGTGAGTTCAACAGATTCTCCGGTTGCAGTAACATCATTTCCATCAAAAGTTGCTAAACCTATAGTATAGGTATCCGGAGCTAGAAGGCTACTAAAATTCTGATCTGTGATCTGGGTTCCGTCTATAGTATTAAAGATATCACCTCTTTGCACAGATTTAGATTCGGCATCAGTTCCAGGAAGGATATAGCGCACATATCCAAAAACATTAGAAGGGTTATTAGGATATCGAACCAAGCCAAACTCCATTCCGTTATTTCGGGTGATCCCATCAAAGGCTTGCTCAAGGGCAACATAATCATCAACCAGAAAGCTAAACTCATCTACTTTTATCTGTTCAGAACCTACTGTAACAGTTTCCTGAGTTCGTAATCCTTCAAAAATAGCTTCGGGAGAAGAAAACCCATTTAAGAAATCGGTAAACTCCTGATCAGAAGAAAAACGATCATTAGCTAAATCCGGAACATCAGCCTTATATACATAAAAGGAATTCATACCTCTATAGATAAAGTTGTTGATTTCTAATACGCTCGATACACGAGGTTCATCGTCATTATCATTAAAACAACTTGTAAAAAGACTCACCGAACAGAGTAATAGGGCAGTATACTTCAGTAATTTCATAGTAATTTATTTATGTATGGAACTCTAAATGTAACGACTTTATTATAATTTTAAAAAATATTGTAACAAATTAAAGGTATAGTCGTCTCCCTAATATAAAGCTAACCAAGTTTTATATAACAACTAACCAAAAATGAAAGAAAGAGCATTTATAACGCTAACCAATGGATTTAAAGACAAGCTTTTTAGATTAGCTAAGCGTTTGTTGGTTAGTAATGAAGAAGCAGAAGATGCTACGCAAGAAGTATTATTGAAGCTATGGAGGAATAAAGCTAAAATGGCCGAATATAAAAATGTAGAAGCTTTTGCAATGACAATGACAAAAAATTATTGTTATGATAAATTAAAAGCTAAAGAAAGCGGAAACCTTAAAATCGTACATAGTAATTATAAGGATGAACGTCCTTCATTACAACGACAGGTAGAAGCAAGAGATAGCTTGGATTGGGTAGGTAAGATTATGGATAGCTTACCAGATCAACAAAGAATGATTATCCAATTAAGGGATATAGAACAATATAATAATGCAGAAATAGCAGATATGTTAAAAATTAATGAAACAGCTGTAAGAGTTGCATTATCAAGAGGAAGAAAAAAAATTAGAGAAGAATTATTAAAAAAACACAATTATGGAGTTGTCTAATATTGAAAAATTACTAGAGAAGTATTTCGAAGGCGAAACGACCATTTCTGAAGAAAAAGAATTAAAGGTTTATTTTACCAGAGAAACTGTGCCGTCGCACCTGGAGAGATACAAAGATCTGTTTCAGTATTTTTCTCAAGAGAGCACTGTAACTGCTACTACAGACCTTAATATACCCACAGGAGGAACCCCTTGGTTCAAATGGGTTGGAGTTGCTGCATCTATCGTATTGATTGCAGGGTTGTTTTTATTTAATACTCCTACTGATAAAGAAGAAGGTCTTGGAACTTATGAAGATCCAGAAGTAGCCTTGCAAAAAACCAAAGAAGCCCTCAATTTGGTTGCGCAATATATGAATAAGGGCAAAGAGGACTTGATGTACCTGAACGAATTTGATAAAGCTAAAAAAGATTTAGTATACCTCAATGAGTTCGAAGACACTAAAAATAAATTGATAAAGTAAAAACAAAACAAATAACACCACTTTTTACGGTGTGACCTAAAATTATTTAAATTATGAAAAAGTTAGCAATTGTTTTAGCACTGGCAGTATTACCATATATATCTAATGCACAAAGTAATTTTGACAAATATGAAAACATGAAAGACGTATCGTCTGTTGTGGTAACAAGCAAAATGTTTAAATTACTAAGTAAAATTGAACTAGAAAGTAATGATGCCGAAGTGCAGGAATATATGAACCTGGTAGAAAACATTAAAAATATAAAAGTGTTTGCTACAGAAAACTCAGAAATAGGTAAAAAAATGAGAGCAGATGTGGATCAATACCTTAAGAGTTCTACCTTAGATGAGTTAATGCGTGTAAATAGCGAAGGTAAAAATGTAAAGTTTTACTCTAAGCCAGGTAAAGATGAAGACCATGTAAGCGAGTTATTTATGTTCCTTGATGGAGTAAAAGAAAAAGGAGATGGTCCTAATACAGTAGTACTTACAATTACAGGAGATATTGATTTAAAACAAGTTTCTAAAATTGCAGATCACCTTAATGTTCCTGGAGGAGAAGAGTTGAAAAACGTGAAGAAGAAAAACTAAGGTTTTATAAATCAAAAATTAAGCTTCTTTGAATCGCAGATTCTTAGAAGCTTGATTTACTTAACCATATAAACAAACTTGTCAATTAATAGACAAGAATCATCAATCAAATCAATCAAATCAATCAAAAAAATAATAAAAATGAAAAACGTGTATAAAATAATCGCTATCGCTTGTGTTGCGATATTGATGAGCTGTAATAGCGAACCTTCTTTGCAAAAATATTTTGTAGATCACCAGGATGATGCTGAATTTATTGCAGTAGATGTGGCTTCAAGCCTTTTAGATAAAGATAAAATGGATCTTACGGATGGTGAAAAAGAAGCACTTAAGAGTATTAAAAAAGTTAATTTTTTAGCATTACCGCTTAAAAATAGCTCCTCTGCTAAGTTTAATGAAGAGAGTACGGCAATCGATAAAATCCTTAGCTCAGAGAAATATGAAACTTTAATGCGTTTTGGATCTGATGGTACCAAAGCAGTATTAAAATACCAGGGTAATGATAATGAGATTGATGAGGTGATCGTATTTGCAACTGATCAGGAAAAAGGATTGCTTTTGGCTAGATTGTTAGGAGATAATATGAAACCTGAGAATATGGCACAATTAGCAAAAGCTATTGACAAAGGAGATCTTAATTTAGATGCTTTTAAGAAAATGGCAGATGCATTTGATGAAGATTAAGTTAATTACTTTGAGTAAAACCTAAAGAATTTAATTCCACAATATGGAATTAAAGTAATAAAAGAGAGAAAGCTCTGATTAAAATTTAATCAGAGCTTTTATTTTTTGTAGTATGTATGTTTTTATTTCTTCTTAGGTTGATGTAAAAGAGATTAAAAATGCAAAGTATAAACAAGCTTCCTAATAAAATCTGAACGAGTAGATATTTTAATATACCTAGTATTCCAAATAGGATAAATCCAACGCAAACAGCACCTGATAATATGATCATAAATCTATTAGAAAACATCATCTAAAGATACAATTTAAAACACCATTTATGATAAAATGATGAGCTGGATTAAATCCCTGTATAATTAGAAGGAGTAATCTGTTTAAGCTCTGTTTTAATCGTTTCAGATACCTCTAATGTTTCAATAAAATCAGCAATAGTGTTTTGATTGATTGCGGTATTGGTTCTTGTAAGTCCTTTTAAAGCTTCGTATGGATTAGGATATCCTTCTCTTCTTAAAATGGTTTGAATAGCTTCAGCTACCACTGCCCAGTTCTTTTCAAGATCTTCAGCAAACTTTTCTTCGTTTAGTAATAATTTATTCAATCCTTTTAAAGTAGCCTGAAAAGCAATAATAGTATGACCAAAAGGTACACCCACATTTCTTAGTACTGTACTGTCAGTAAGATCACGTTGTAATCGACTTACCGGTAGTTTTGATGCCAGATGCTCAAAGATAGCATTAGCGATGCCTAGATTACCCTCGCTATTTTCAAAATCAATAGGATTTACTTTATGTGGCATTGCAGAAGATCCTACTTCACCTTTTTTTATCTTTTGTTTAAAATAATCCATAGACACATAGGTCCATACATCACGATCCAGGTCTAATAAAATAGTATTGATACGTTTTAAACCATCAAATAAAGCAGCCATATGATCGTAGTGCTCAATTTGAGTGGTTGGAAACGAATGGTGTAATCCTAGTGTTGATTGTACAAACTCGGTTCCAAAAGCTTTCCAGTCAATAGCTGGGTATGCAACCTTATGAGCGTTATAATTACCAGTAGCACCACCAAATTTTGCAGCACTTGGGATATCTTTTAATAAATCAAACTGCGCTTCTAATCTGGTAACATATACCTGGAATTCTTTACCCAAACGAGTAGGAGATGCAGGTTGCCCATGCGTACGGGCAAGCATAGACACCTCTGCCCATTCATCTACTAATGATTTTAGCTTTTCAATAACTGATGTGTACTCAGGAATATATACATTGGTGATCGCTTCTTTAATACTTAAAGGTATTGCCGTATTATTAATATCCTGAGAGGTTAACCCAAAGTGGATAAACTCTTTGTATTCCTGAAGACCCAAAAGATCAAATTTTTCTTTGATAAAATACTCTACAGCCTTTACGTCATGATTAGTTACTTTTTCGATATCCTTAATGGCCGTAGCATCATCAGTAGAGAAGGATGTGTATATCTCTCTTAATTTAGGAAATATCGAAGTATCTATTCCTTGCAATTGCGGTAACGGAACCTCACATAAAGCGATAAAATATTCGATTTCTACCAGTACACGATACTTGATTAAAGCTTCTTCACTAAAAAAAGCGCTAAGCGCATTAGTTTTTGAAGCATAACGACCATCGATAGGAGAGATGGCTTGCAAAGACGTCAATGACATAATTTTGTTTTTTTGAAAGGTGCAAAGATAATTTAATTAATAACTAATAACGAAGTAAGAAGCTAGTTTTTTAACCTGATTGTGAGTGTGTAGGTGTAGATATAATTTTTACTCTATTTCTATACGTGATATAATTAGGAAATTTTATATCCATAAGAATAAATTGAGATATAAGAGGTAACATTTTCTTTGGATTTGACACTTAACTATAGAATCCACGTATTAAAGAAATAGAAAGTGTAAATCTTTAATATAATTTTAATAATGACCTTATACTATTTTAACCAATACTATAGGATTCTATAAATTACTATAAAATTATATCCAATATAATAGATAATACTATAGTTTTACGTTAGGGAAACAAAAAAAGTAAACGCTTAGAAACAGGGAAAAAGTATGAATAACAGATTTAAAAAAATGGTACGTTTCTTACTATACGTACTCACCATCGGGATGATGATCACCAGTTGTACACAAGATGATGATCATCAACCGGTAGAAAACGTCTTAAAAGCGTATTCGTATCACGATTATAAAAAACTTAATAAAAGCAAACGTCTGGAAACACAGGTTACCAAAATCAAATCGCAAAATACAGACTTGCGTAAATCCGGTACTACAGAAAGTTTTTATTTTATTGATACCAAGACCGTACAAATCCTGGAAGCAGAGGAGTATGTAAATTATACTTTTAGGGCCACACGTTTTCCTGTAGATTTGTCTATAGACCATAATTATGTACTTACCCTATATAACGATGGTAGTTTTCATCAGATGTATGTGAGTTATCCTATTCTTGAAGACGGTAGTTATGATATTGCAAATTTAATAGGATATCCCATTGATGGCGATGCATTGGTGCAAAAATCGGGCTCCTGTGGCACCCTTACCGAGGTACAAGTTTGGCAATCGGGAGTTGATTGTATAGATTTTAACTGTACTGCTGGAGGTAATCACAGTCCAGGTCAGTCTTGTAGCGGAGATCCAGATGAGCAACCTATACAAATATGTTCTGGTGCCTGGGTAACCCAATGTGTAGAACCAGATGTTGATGGCCAGGGATCTTCTGGTAGTGGCGGTGGCGGCAACCAAGGCAATAACAATAGCAGTAATGGCCCTATAGGGATTACCCCTTTTCTGGAACCAGGAGTCGATAAAGGCAATGATGAGTTGATGGAGCAAACAAATTTACCAGAAGTAAAAGCGATGATTCAATATTTAAAGGGACAAGTAAACACTTTATTTAGAGAAGATGGTAGAATGTTTAATATGGCAAGAAACAGTAATGGAGTATTAAGCGTAACAGAAGAAATAGACCCTGAAAGAATCACAAAAGGTTATGTTCAATTTCCAGCAATAGATCCTAATACCCTGGTAAAAATACATCTCCACAATAAATTTAAAAATAAAAGAGATAAAGAGAATCATAATCAAGGACGGAAAAGAAAACCTACAGTACCTTTATTTTCTAGTCATGATATTACAGAGTTTATTAGTTTTTTTAATACTCGAGAAGCGATCAACCCTCCACGAGGAGAACATATTAGTAGTCAGGAGATCAGTTCTATCCTGGTAGCAGATAAAGCGGTATTTATAAATAATGAAGGAAACCCTACTGGTACCGAAACCTCAGGAATCTATGCCTTAAAGATCAGTGATCCGGCAAGGGTACGGGAACTAAGAGAGACTTTTGATACAGAGGAAAAAAGAGAGAAATTTAATGATCAATATCCTCCTATTCTTGTCAACGGCTGTAAATTTATACAAAACACCGGGTGTTTTCTTGCCAACCAGATTAATTATTTAAATAATTACGATAATGGCAGGGGTTTTGGTATACAACTCTATATGGCCATAGAAATTGATGGAGAGATTGTAGCTTGGCAACCTTTGTAACTAAAAAACTAAATAAAAATGAAAAAAATATTTATAATCTTATTCTTAACCATAAGTATGCAAGGCTATACACAAACAATATTGCCTTCTGAGAAATTATATAGCGAAGAAAACAAAAATAAATTATTCTCCAGTAATTATTATTTTAAAGATGTAAATGGAGTGCTTAATAAATTTTTAGGTACTTGGCGATATCAATCAGAAAACGAGTTATTTGAAATTACCTTTACTAAAAGAACTAACCAGAGAACTGGAACGGGGCATTTTAGGGATGAATTAACCTCTCGGTATAAATATGTTAAAAACGGTGTCGAAATTTATAATACATATACCATGCCTGAAGTTGATAATAACCACCCTGGTTATTTTATATTTGGAAATTGGATGGATGAATCTAATTTAAATTCTATTAATCTTAAATATAAAGAACCTGGTATTAGAAGTGGAGATAGTGATCGATTGATACTAGAGCATATTATAAGTCCTAGAGAACAAACAGAGCAGCTGGATTGGTTTGCAGATATAGAACTTTTTGAAGATCCCGATAATCCGGGAGAATATATCACAGATTATAAAATACCTTATAAAATGATTCTTGTTAAGGTAAATTAAATACATCCATAAAAAACACTGGTAAATTAGGGTTATCAGTGTTTTTTATATTTTGATATGAAAAAAATACTAAAAATATTGATAGTTTGTATTAACCTGCAAGCTTTTGCCCAAACAGAAATCCCTATAGAGGATAAAAGTAAACAAGAAAATCGTATTAAAAGAAGTAGTGATTATTATTATAAAGATATAAACGGGGTTTTGGATAAATTTGTGGGCACTTGGCGATACCAATCTCCTATAGAGTTATTTGAAATTACTTTTACCAAAGTATCACAAATTAGAACAGGTATGGGATATTATAAAGATGAGTTATACAGCCGTTATAAGTATATCAAAAACGGGCAAGTGATTTATGATACCTATAACACACCAGTAACCACAGAGAATAACCCTTCTACAGATATCTCTGGTAGTATAATTAATAATACAGACCTCAATAAGATTAAGTTAATCTATCACGAACCAGGTATCAGGGGTGGGGATTTTGATTCATTGTCCATGACTTATTTTTATAGCCCCAGAGAAAATAAACATCGGTTAAATTGGAAAGTCAAGACTGCTTTATATGGTACTGGTACTCCCGGTGTATACAGCACCGTTTATAAAATGCCGTATCAGATGACATTGACTAAAGTAGAGTAAATACATCCATAAAAACACTGATAGTTATACTGTATCTTTATCAACTACATTATGATCAAACAATTACTACTGTTTATTTTTGTTTTTATAACCTATACAGGCTATTCACAAAGAGATACAATACTAGGACCTGTAAAATCAGTACGAGAACAATTATTATTTACTAAAGCCTTTCGTAAAAAAGAAAAAAAACGATACAAAAACGTTAAATATGGACCTCGTTTTTCAAGAATGAGATTCTATCCGGAGATTTTTTATAGGATACCTGAAGCCAGACTTCCCTTATATATTGATTATTGGTATGGAGGTGTATCTGTATCCTACGGCAGCTATTATATAGAATACAATAAACAAAAAAAACGTACCAAAGAAACTTGGTATTATGGTCATAATCGTATCAAGGCAGATTATAGATATACCTATGATGATAATGGTAATAAAACCCAACATAAAGAAATCTATAATGATGGTAGTCATAGAGCCACCAATTATCACTACAATAAAAAAAATAAATTATTAACTACGTTATTGTATTCTTCTGATTCACCAGACTTCTATTGGTATAAAGAGTATATCTATGATGATCAGGAAAATTTAATAGAAATCAAAAAATCAGGCCCTAGAGGAGCAACCGGCAATTCTACTATTTATGAATATGACGATCAAAACAGAAGAATAAAAATATTTTCTCATTCCTCATATACGACTAAGTATCCTGAGTGGGTAGAAAAACAACCGCAACATATACGTATCCAGTTGCATCTAGATGGTAAAATGAAAGAGTTAGGTCGTCGAGTACCTAAAGAAACTACTACATTAAAAACATCATATGTATGGGATGATCAAAACAGAAAAATAGAAATACAAGAACACGACGAATACAAACTCAATATAAAACTAAAGTATAAAGGAGATCTTCTGATCCAGATTAAACGTACCAACAAAGACTCTCTTGTAACTTTTACAGATAAAGAATACAATGATGATAAACGCATCATTAAAAGTGCCAGAACAAATGTAAAATATCCAAAAGACAGTACCTCCAAAAGATATTTTTATAACCAAAAAGAACGTCTTAGTAAAATAATCAATAATGGAAAATACAAAATTGATACGGTAGCTTTTAAATACACATACGATCAATACAACAACTGGATAGAACAAACCAAGTCTGTAAATGGAGAAGAACTGTACGTACGCAAGAGAAAAATAACATATTATACAGATTAACCGTTGCTATCACAAAAATATTTAAAATAGATGTGATTTCCTTATATCCAACTCACAGTATTTAAAAGAGCCGTTTATAACCGCAACATCTCACATTTCTACTTTCGTATTTTTTTTTCGTATTTCTACAATCGTATTTAAGAACTCAAGATCACCTAATCTTTTGCAATACCATCCTTGATCTGGCTTTATAAGCAGCGCTACCAGCATTATAACCTTTCTCCAGGGTAATTTTAAGTTCAGGATGCACCCAGTCAAACTCAGTTCCTAATAGATATAAACTAGTCATCGAATACGCTTTTGGAGCTACTTTTTGATCAGTAATGAGCCAGTCAAAACAGATTTCGGTGATTTGTTCACGATGCTGTACACTCAATAGCTTTTGCACTTGAGAGTTTCTTTTTTTGTAATAAGCTACGATAAGATATTCGCATATTTTTGCCATAGGTCGCACAGCAGGATGTTTATATACGCTGGGCATAATATTAAGCAAACGATCCAGATAAGGAAGAATGGTATCCAGGCGGTGTTTACATAAAAACTCTAATCCCCACGAAGCTCTACAAGAAATCTCATCATCTACTCTTGAACAGATATCAAGAAGCTCAGGAAGCAATTCTGGATGTTGTAGTACAAGATTGGCAAAATAACCTCTCTTTTCTCGAGAGTGATCAATCGTATCCAGGGTTTCTTCCAGTGATATCATAAGTTATACAAACGATTTATTTAAAAATAAAGACATATTCTTTATATACGCATCAATTGATCAACGACCTGTGGTACTCCTACCGTTGCTTTTTCAGCAAGGATGGTAAGATTCGGTTTAGGAGCTATCGATGGATTAGGATCAATAAAATAAATAGGAGTGTTTGCAGGAGCATATTCTACCAAACCAGCTGCAGGATATACCTGCATAGAAGTTCCTATAATAATTAATATATCTGCTTGTTCTGTAATTGTTATCGCTTTTTCCATCATGGGTACATCTTCACCAAACCATACAATATGTGGTCTTAATTGTGATTGATGATCACATAAGTCACCTGTTATAAGATCGGTTTTCCAGTCTAAAACAAGATCCGAATCAAATTGACTACGCACCTTTAATAACTCTCCGTGTAGGTGTACTACATGACTACTACCAGCACGTTCATGAAGATCATCTACGTTTTGTGTGATAATAGTTACGTTATAGTTTTCTTCTAACGTAGTAAGCGCTGTATGCCCAATGTTAGGAACCACAGTAAGCAGCTGGCGTCGTCTTTTATTATAAAAATCAAGAACCAGTTCTGGATTGTTTCTCCAGCCAATTGGAGAAGCTACTTCCATAATATCATGACCTTCCCAAAGACCATTAGCATCTCTAAAAGTGTTTATGCCGCTCTCAGCACTAATACCTGCTCCTGTAAGTATAACTATGTTTTTCACCCGCTTTAATTTTAGTAGTAGTTTGAAACTATAAAGAAATCGTATAATATATGGACTACGTATGTACTTTATAAAGATTATAAGTTTTATAACATTTTTTTAAGAAACTAAGTTAAATGTACAAGTTTTTATAAACGAGTAGACTATATTTTTCTAAGTAATTATTGGTGTTTTGTAGGTATTCTTGTGTGATACTACGTAGTTTTTACTACGTATCCTGTGTTTTATGATTTTTTGAGCACTTAGTTTTATAAAGTAATACGTACAAGTAGTAATTAATAATAATTTTTAATTATGATCGTTATTAAAACAATAATTTTTTGCTATTAAAAAGGCGGTTTTAAAGCCCATATTTTGGTTTTTATACAGTTTTTTTGAGTTTATATACTAAGTATTGCCTCAAAACGTTTTAGAGGCGCTATGGATTTATTTCGATGAATAGCATGCTTTTTAGGATTAAATACCCAATGTAACTCCTTGATAATGTTACCTGTCCGTATCAATATTGCGGTTTTACCACAGCAAAAAAAACAGTAAAAAAGCTATCTTGTAACTAGAATTATAGGATATTTTACAACCAACGCTAACTACTTTAATTATCATACCCTATGAAATACCCTTATATAATAATCGATAATGATCAGAAATCGTCAGATTCTATTCAATTGGCATTAGAGGGTCGTGAGAACTATATATGTACAGGAATAGCAAAAGATGAAGAAGAAGCTCTCGATCTTATTCTGGAAAGAAAACCCCGTTTGGTGTTTTTAGAACCAGAAGTTGCGGGAGTGCACAGCGATAAAACAAAATATTCTTTATTATCAGAACTTGCTAAGTACATGGCGTACCTGCCACAGTTTATTGTGATTACAAAAACGGCCGAATATGCGATCGAGGGAATACGTAACAGCGTACTTGATTATATTCTTAAACCACTGGCTAAGAGTCAGATCACTAAAACATTGCATCGATTCGAAAAAGATTTTGGTCAAATTATGGACCATACATTGTGTTTTAAATCATATGGAGATTATCGTTTTGTAAACATAGAAGACATCCTGTATTTAAAAGCAGATAATAATACGACAGACTTTATTATGAGTAATGGTAATAAGGTAGAAGCTTTTAAAACCTTAAAACATTTCCAGAATTTACTGCCAGATTATTTTGTGCGAATACATAATAGTTACATTATTAATACTAATTATGTATCGAGGATACATTTTGGAAAAGCAAAATGTGCGATCAAAAATACAAACGATTTGATTCCTTTTTCAAGATCCTATAAGACAAATGTAGAAGAAATCAAAGATAATTTAGCAAAAAAGAGCTTATTACAAGTGTAATCTTTTAATGAGTATATAGAATACAAACCCTTGAAAAAACACTTTTTCAAGGGTTTTTGCTTTTTTTTATGATTTTTTTGAACTACGTATACGTATGGTCTTACTGGTAATCTTATTCTTACAGTTCTTATCAAATTTTTAAAACTGGTCAACTTACTCGTGTAATCCGTTCATCTACTTCTTATAGGATGTAACCTACTAAACACACCTTAATATATTAGGCGCAAAGGCTTAAGGATCATACATTTGTAGTGTACAATTGAGGTACGGACCAATAAAATATTTGGGAAAACAATATTAAGGGATGCAACCTCAAAAAAAATAAAAGCAGCGCCGCGACAACCTAAGTTAAAACAAACGTAAAAGAATAACCCCTTATAAGCAATAATGCTGGGAAAAGAAAAATTAAAAAAAATACTAAAAAACTAATTAAAAAAGACAATACTATGAAAACTATTAAGACAATATTCGCTATATTATTTGTAAGTTCAATGTTTATCGCTTGTGAAACTGATTCAGTAAATGATGAGGTAGGATTCGAAGTGGAAGATACAATAGCAACTGAGGACGAAGTAGAAGAAGTTACACCTCCAGGAGGAAATTAATATAACTTTTTTTAAAAAAATATAAATAAAAGAGGAGTTCTAAGTTTTTAGGACTCTTTTTTGTTTTTTTGTTGTATATAAAATCATTATTTTAGAAATAAATTATTATACAATGCTCAAACGATTTTCTGTTTTTATTATTTCCATTGTGTTTTCTGTTTTTTTTAGCTGTAACAAGAAAAATGAAACTTTGGAAAGTGTGGAATTGAAATCTAATATGATACAAACATATATTGACAACGCCAAAAACAACCAGAATACAGTTAATGAAAGGAAAAAAAACTTAGAAAAAGCATATAATTTCAACTCTACTTTAAAGGACAATATTTCTAAAGTAGAGAAAATTCAAGAAATATCTTTTATATATTATTCAATTGGAGATTATGATAATTATAGAGATATGAATGAAAAGGCTTTGAAGTTATCTACTTCTATAAATGATTCACTTAACATGGCCGAATCTTATGGTTATTTAGGGATTTATTATAGAAGTTCAAAACTTGATGTAGCCTATAAAAACTTTTATGAAGCGGATAAAATATATTCTTCGTTAGATGATAAAAAATATAACAGTAAAGATTATGCTTTTGAACAGGGTAAAGTACTGATAGATATAGCTCGAATATTTCAAAAGACTAAAGATTATAGAAAAAGCGAGGACATTACTATAAAAGCTATTGAAAAATTTGAATTAGCAGAAAATCCACAATATTTACCTTTGTGCTATACTAATTTAGGAATATTGGCTAAGTATCTGGAAAGATATGATGAAGCAATAGGTTATCATTTTAAAGCTATTGATTATGCTAAAATAAATAATAGTGAGGTATCGCAGAAAACTATATCCTATAATAACATAGGAACGGTATATAAATCTCAAAAAAAATATGATGAAGCTAAAGAATATTACAATAAGGCGCTTTCGTATAAAGAAATTTTAAAGAAGAAAAGATCTCGTTATGCTCGATTATTAGATAATTTGGCTTATGTTAACTTTTTATCTAATGACACAATTAATATACCAGATCTTTTTTATGAAGCTTTAAGAATTCGAGATAGTATAAAAAATAATAGAGGAGTTATTGCTAACACTTTACATTTAGCAGAATATTATAAAACAAAAGGAGCAGATAGTATAGCAAGTATTTATGCAAAAAGAGCAAGAGACGTATCTTTAGATTTAAAGGAAAATGAAGAGTTACTTAAATCATATCAGCTTTTGTCAGAAGTATTAGATAGTGAAGAAGGTTTAGAATATGCGCAAGCTTACATAAAACTTAATGATAGTTTACAAAGAGAAGAAAGATTGTTTAAGGATAAATTTGCTCGTATTCGTTATGAAACAGATCAATTTAAAGAAGAAAGCATTCGTGTAAGTCGTGAAAATGAGATCCTTGTCATTGCTGTTTTAGGGTTAACCGCTTTATTTTTGTTAGTCTATATCATATTTAGGCAGCAACAAAGCAATAAAGAGCTATTATTTGCCCAGGCACAGCAAGAGTCTAACCAGGAGATTTATCGTTTATTACTTAATCAACAGTTTAAACTAGAAGAAGGTCGACAGATGGAGCAACAACGTATGTCAGAAGAGTTGCATGATGGAGTATTAGGGCGTCTTTTTGGAGTACGACTAAGCCTGGATGGGATCAATCAACGTGCCAATGATGGGTTTACAGAAGCCAGAACAAAATATATAGAAGAGCTTAAATCGATAGAAAAAGAAATACGTCTCATCTCTCATGATCTGGGTACAGAAACCATATCTCCAGATGTGGCTTATATCGATGCTGTAGAGAGTTTGATTAGTGATCTTTGCGAAGCTCACAAAATGGAGTTTGAGTTTAATAATGATGAAAACATTGATTGGGAGGAGATTAATGACCAGAAAAAAGTAAACCTGTTTAGGATTTTACAAGAGTCATTACAGAACATTTTTAAGCATGCCAGAGCAGAAATGATAAAAATTAGTTTTGATTATGTGGATGATAACATAAATCTTACTATTTTAGATGATGGAATCGGTTTTAAAAGTACCAAGGTAAAAAGAGGAATCGGTCTCAAAAATATTACATCCCGTGTTAGTCAGATGAGTGGGGTAGTTGATTTTATTAGCAATAAAGATATAGGTACTACGGTATCTGTAAGTGTGCCAATCTAATTTCTTGGAGATCACACAAATTGCTTTTTTCTTTATATAATATTATATTGAGATAATAGTTTATTAAAGAAAAGAGTCTATATTAGAGAATAGACACAAGTTATGAATTAATAAAAGGGCATTATTATTGATTTCTATACTCCCAATAACCATGAGGGAGAATCATAATAATGTAGAATTACCTATCTGACTATTAATTACCTAGCCGGATAGGCTCTTAAAAACGCTAAATTTAAACAAATGAAAAAGAAGCTAAAAGTTCTTATGATCGATGATCATCCTATGATTATCGAGGGGTATAAAAACACCTTATTAGGAGAAAATCAAAAGGAGTACCAGATTAAAATTGATATTGCATCCAATTGTGATGATGCTTATGATAAAATTTTAAAATCATCCAAGACCGCTCCTTATGACATGCTTTTTGTAGATATCAAGCTACCACCTTCTTCTGATGGTACAATTACCTCTGGAGAAGATCTGGCAAAACATGCAAAAGAGCTGTTACCAAAAGCAAAGGTGATAATCTTAACGATGCATAGAGAGGATCACAGAATCCATAATATTCTTAAAAATATCAATCCATCAGGATTCCTTATCAAAAGTGATTTGACTTCAAGCGAATTATTATTGGCGTTTAATAATATTGTTAGTGGTACTCCATATTATAGTGCTACGGTAAACAATCATTTTAGAAAAATGATGACCAATAATTTCTCACTTGATGAAAAGAATCTTAAGATTTTATATCATCTTTCTAGAGGTGTAAAAACTAAAAACTTACCTAACTATGTGAGCTTATCTTTAAGTGCCATAGAAAAAAGAAAAAATCAGATCAAAGAGATGTTCTCTATTGCCAAGGCAGATGATCAAAAACTATTAGAAGAAGCCCGTAAAAGAGGGTTTGTATAATGAACTGATCTTGAGAATAGATAGTTATCATACTTAAATAGTTAAAAAGAGATAGTAAACCTATCTCTTTTTTTTATTGAAAAAAATCTCGAATTTCAAAAATATAACAGTGTACTTATGTTACACTAAATAATGTAGATGTGATTATAACGTTGGAACTAACAAAAGCCGTCAAATTGAGTGATTTTTTATAATGAAATGGAGAAAAATTGTAGCGAAATTAACTTGTGTTAGAAACCACTTGTTTTCGATACATTTTACTATCACAAAAACAGGCAAACTGACTTATTTTTGACATCAAATTTATACTGTTTAGAAGTGAATTTTACCACCTTTGATATAATACACGTATAACTGTTACGGGAGATCAATACATTGTATTTAGGGAAAATTCCGCTTTTTTTATGATTTTAAAAAACATCATAAAATGCACTTTTTGTTTAAAATATATGAATAATACAAAGAATGAGAATCGTATATTTTTATAATATTGATAAAAAAACACCTGATAATCAATGTTTTATTGAAGTATTTGCTGGATAAATAATGATTTAATAGGTTTTATTTAATTTTTTGCGTAAAAATAATCTTAATATGTCATTACGGTTTAACCGTATTTATTTTGAGTGTATACGGTACTGATTATCAATTATTTATGTATAGTTTTATGATATTGAAAAACACACTATTGTAATTAGTTTTAAAAATAGTGAGCATATAAAGCAAAAATACCTAAGACAATATTAAATATTCTTACCCCAAGTGTTCTGTCTTTTCTTTTGCATCACTAAGGCTTTCTATTCCAAATATAATTTTAGATAACAATAATCAATATGAACTCTATAATACACCCCAAGTGTATTCTTATAAACCTACTTATTAATTAATTAAAAAAAATGCCTATGGACAATTTTACTTCTTCAACTTTATTTAAAATAATTAAAAAATTCTTCTTTGTACCAACCATTTTAGTGGTCATAGTATACGCTACCGGTATCAGATCTAATCCTTTTGATATACAACAAGAATCAGAATACCAATTAGTTCAGGAGGATCAAACCACCAGAGAGTTTATTACAAAAAATCTATCATAATGTATGACTACATTATAGTAGCATATAATTAATGTAAAATGAACATTAAGATAAGCGCTTAACAATATATTAGATAGACTCTTTTTTATAGTCAATTAAAAATTTAAAATAATCCGATAGCTGCAATACTTTGGCGAGCCAGCAAAAATCGGACTGTGAATAACAATTAATTTATAACCAAATCAATACTATTTCTATGAAAAGTACAATCAAGTTTCTAGTATTACTAATGATGATTAGCATCTGTGATACAATGTATTCGCAATCACCTAATATTGTGGTAATCATTGCAGATGATATGGGATGGTCCCAAACGAGCTCTAGCGAAATCACTATGAATAATCCTAGTGATTTTTATGAAACCCCTAGAATAGCATCCTTAGCTAGTGAGGGTATCGCTTTTCCGAATGCTTATGTAAACGGAGCAAATTGCGCGCCTACCAGAGCAGCAATATTAAGTGGTCAATGGGCATCAAGACCTACAAATAATGTATTTGCAGTAAATGGATTAAATAGAGGTGATAGTAATTCACTTCTGGTAGGACCAAGTCAAGGATTATCTAATGGCGAAGATGAAATTCCGGCAAGTGCTATTACCATCGCCGAAACTATTAAAACAGCAGGATATACAACCGCACATTTCGGAAAATACCATTCCGGAGGTAGTCAAAACAATGCGCCTACAGATCAAGGTTTTGATTTTAATTATGGAGGAGATTCTGATGGCGCACCAGGTTCATACTTTGCAGCTTTGTCTGGTGGTAATTGGGAGTTTCATCAAAGAATTGGCCCAGAACTAGATGTATATGCAGATCCATATACAGCCGCAGAATCTTTAGCACTGGCAGGTGATAATTCTTTAGACGGTACTGCAAAGCACGTAACAGATGCCATGGGAGACGCAGCTATTGATTTTATGAATGCTAATAATAGTTCTCCGTTCTTTATGCATTTTAGTAATTATGCGATTCATGGTCCTTGGGGTCAGGCAAATGCAAGACCCGATCTATACGCTAAGTATGTAGCAAAAAATAATACAAACCCAAGTCAGATAGGACATGATAATGTAGCACAAGCCGCTATTTTAGAAGGAATGGATCAAACTATTGGTCGTATTATTGATTATCTAAAAACAACACCCGATCCTCGTAATCCTGGCAATATGTTATCAGTAAATACACTGGTATATTTTATTTCTGATAATGGAGGAGCAAACGGACCAGAAGATAATGTCCCCTTAAAAGGAATGAAAGGTGAATATACAGAAGGAGGTATCCGTTCGGTTACCTTTGCCTGGTCTGAAGGAGTATTGGCCAATATGGGAACAATCAATAATACGCCTATTGTAGCATTTGATTTATACCCAACAGTGGTAGAAGCAGCAGGAGGAACCTTGCCTTCAAACTATGATATTGATGGAGTAAGTCAATGGGCGATGTTAACAGGTACAAATCCAAACTTAAACAGAGATGCTTTATATTGGCATTTTCCGGGATATATTGCTAATAGTCAACGAGATCAACGACCAGTATCCATAATAAGAAAAGGAGACTATAAATTAATTCATTATTATGAAACAGCTTCGTATGATCTTTATAATCTCGATACTGATATTAGTGAAACAACAAATCTACTGGCAGGTACCCCAGATACTGCAATTTTGACGATTGCAAATGATATGAGTACCGATCTAAGAAATTACCTAATCAATGTATCCGCACCGTTACCTACGTATAGGAGTAATGGTAATACGGTTCCATTACCAGAGATTATAGAAATCACACAACCACCATTAGATCCTTCTTGTGTAGCACCGGATACTTACTTGGCATTTTGGAGATTTGATATAGGGATAGACGCTGATGATGCATCTGCAAATGGTAATGACCCAATTCTAATAACCGGAACCTTATCGTATGATTCTGTAGATTTTAAAGAAGGAGATCAATCGGTAGTATTTGACGGTGCAACAAAAATACAGTATAGTCAAAACCCAGGACCGTTTATGATAGAAGCAATGTCACAGCGTAGTGTATCGATGTGGGTAAAACCAACAGCATTATCTGGAATCCAAGATCTTTATGAAGAAGGAGGAGGCTCAAACGGAATAGCTATTAGATTAAACGGATCTAACCTGGAATCTGTAGTAAGAAGCAGTGGTAGTCCTTTAAATCAGTTAAGTACTACGTTTCCTAATGATGGAGATTGGCATCACGTAGCTTTAGTATATAATGGTAACACTACCAATCACTCACTTTATGTAGATGGGATTTTAGCTACGTCAAATAGTACTGCTCCTTCTTCAATTCCGGTACATGTTGGATCTGGAGGATTAGCAGGAGTACAAACCACAGATAGTTTTGGCGTTACCGCTGATAGCTTTTATACAGGTAAAATGGATGCTGTAGCGGTATATGGTACGGCATTATCTGCTGCAGAAGTATTAACAGCAGCTTGTATTGAAGATACCAATCCAGAATGTACATATTCTGTAATTAATTCTGAAGGTTTTGAATCTGGATGGGGAATCTGGAATGATGGTGGATCAGATGCCAGAAGAAACTCGGGTGATGCAGCATATGCCAATACAGGAACTTATTGTATTAGATTAAGGGATAATACATCTACTTCGGTAATGACAACTAATACGCTGGATTTATCTATATATGAGGAGTTAACAGTGGACTTTTCTTATTATTGCCGTAGTATGGATAATGTAAATGAAGATTTCTGGTTACAAATATCAACTGATGGTGGAGCCAATTTTAATACTACTGAAGAATGGAATCTAAATGACGAATTTGTAAATGATCAAAGGTATAATGATCAGGTAATTATTGCAGGACCGTTTACCACAACTACGCAATTAAGATTTAGAGCAGATGCCTCAGGAAATCAAGATTGGGTTTATATAGACGATGTGGTAATCAATGGATGCAGTACAGCTTCATCAAAACAACAGCTTGCAGAGCAATTAGAGGTAACCGAAGAAATAAATATCGATAAACATAATTTTGTGATGTATCCAAATCCTTTTGAAGACCAAATAAATATTAATATAAAAGGAGGGACATATCAAAATGCAGAAATACAGATATTTAATATGTTAGGACAATCTGTGATAAGAAAATCTTATCAAAACGAAAACGAAATAAAAATACCAAACCTTACATTACCAAAAGGGCAGTATTTTATTAAGATTGATATCGATGGTCAATCAATAACAAAACAGCTAATTAAATTATAATTATACTTAAAAAGCATAGGGATTAAGTAATTTAATTGGTGTACATTAGAGTTTGTCAAATGAGTGGGTTTTATCAATTCGCTCATTTGGTATTTTTTCTAATAAAGGTTAATTGTATTTATGAAGAGAAATAAAATATCACGATCTACAATTTTTAGTACACAAATACTGATAATAGTACTTTTAATTTCATGCGGCAAGACAGTAAAATCAGAAAAACAAGATATTCTGGTAAAACGAAAAATAGAAATTCCGGAGGGAATGGTTTTGATTCCCAAAAATACATTTTATCAAGGAGCATTACCATCAGATGCATATGCTATGGATCATGAAAAACCAAGACATCAGGTAGTGGTTGATAGTTTTTTAATAGATGTAACAGAAGTAACCAATGCGCAATATTCGAAATTTGTTGAAGAAACTAATTATATCACACTAGCAGAGCGACCTGTAGATTGGGATGAATTGAAGAAACAGGTTCCTGCCGGCACTCCCAAACCACATGATTCACTATTACAGCCTGGATCGTTAATTTTTAAAGAGCGACCTGATGGAGTAGCTAACTTATATGATTTCTCTCAATGGTGGTTTTGGAAAACAGGGGCAAATTGGAGACAACCGCAAGGACCTGGAAGTACTATTGAAGGAAAGCAAAATCACCCAGTTATACATATTGCTTACGAAGATGCTATTGCCTATTGCAAATGGGCCGGTAGAACGTTACCAACAGAAGCTCAATGGGAGTATGCAGCTACTGGAGGAGAACAGGAAGTGCAATTCTCTTGGGGTAATGATTCTGATGTATTAAAAAAGTCAGCAAATACGTACACAGGAGATTTTCCAGTTAAAAATGATGAGCAGGATGGCTATTTGGGCGTAGCACCAGTAAAATCGTTTCCTGCAAATCCTTTTGGGTTATATGATATGTCTGGCAATGTATGGGAGTGGACCTCTGATTGGTACGATGCTCGTTATTATCAAAGTATAAAAGATATAGTAGTAAACCCTAAAGGACCAAAAACTTCATCACAACAAATTAAAGAAAAAGTAATTAAAGGTGGTTCTTTTCTTTGTAATGCTTCCTACTGCGCAAGCTATAGAATATCTTCAAGAATGGGCAACAGTTTAGACTCATCTTCAGAGCATAAAGGTTTTAGAACAGTAATTAATTTATAGTTAATTAAATAGATATATTTATGTATGATCCTAGTAAAAAAGAGTTTTTTAGCTCTTTTTTACTAGGACTATATTAAAAAAATTGACATATTTTTAATAACTATTGAGTGAAGAATATACAATTAACTCATTAGTATTACGGTAGAACTATAAGCACTTTATCGGGGAAATTTACACTTTTGTAGAATAAAAACTAGTTGTTTTTCGCAAAAAATATTTTTCGTTTTTTTGGGATTTTCACAAAAATTAACATAATGTGATACTTGATATAATTCGATTTTAATTAAAAATTTTCAATATAACAGTTTGATAATTAGGTTTTAATGAATAAAAAAGAGTAAATGGCGCAATAGCTTACATTTTATCTAATTTTTTGCTGAAAATATTGTTTTTTATATCAATGTGGTTTTTCCGTAAATATTTTGAGTTTTTAATATATTGAATATCAAATATTTATATCTAAATTTATATTGTTAAAAAAAACATAACGTAAACCCCAAGTAATTAAAATAGATAGTGTATAGAAAAAAAATACTTGTATAGATAGACATTACTGAATTTTCTTACCCCACTTATTAATGTCTTTATTTTTTCTGATTACCCTTATTACTGTCTGTATTCTTTATTGAAAAATCATCATAATTTTAAATTTTGATACTCGTGTGCCCTTGCGTGTATTTAAGAAGTGAACTAACTAGAATGTTTAATTGATTTTAAAATATTTTGCTGATGGTCGATTTTACTTTTTCTTCTGTATTAATTGTAGTTAAAAAAATCTTTTTTCTACCAGTGATATTAGTACATATAATACTCTCAACATTTTTTAAAACCAATTCTTTTAAAATAAATAACGATAATAATCTATATGTTATGCCTAATAGTGATTATAGTATCTATATAATAAATGGTTCAGATCGTATAATTGATCTGTATTAAATAAGACTTAAATAATAATAATTGAAATATTGAGTATAAAATAGTATTAGGATGATAAAGTATAAATAACTTGAATTATCCAATATAAAATCAGGAAATAATAAACAACCCTGCAATTGTGAAACTTTGGCGAGCCAACAAGAGCAGGGTCTGAATAACGATTAATTTATGAAATCAACCATTATGAAGTTGTATAATATTGTTTCAAACAATATACCAAAATCTTTATACTCCAAAGATTTTTTAAGATACATTGGATCAAATGTTAATCTACTTTCAAAAGAAGACAAATTTAGATATTACAATTTAATTGTAATAGGGGTATTTACCTTTTTAATAGGGGGATATTTTTTAATAGCTTTTTCTTTTCTTAATGAAGCATCTGATGATGCCTTTATGATGAATGATAATGATAGTAAGGTAATTATAGGAGATGAACACTCTCTTACTTCTTTATTATTAATTTCTCATAAAAAACACAGAAACGATTCTCATACAGAATCTTTTAATACTGTAAAACTACCCTACAAAGAGGATTATAAAATTGAAAAAGGATTTCTCTCACTTCAAAAGAATTTTTCTTTAGAAGGATATTTATACAGAGAGGATATCGTCTATTTCTGGTCCTCTACAAACTCAACAATAACTTTATCATAATCGTAATATGGAAATTTTTACCCGATTATTATTAAGAATAATTTCTCTTGATAAAAGCTTGATGCTTAGCTTGAGAGAACCTAATTTAAGAGTAGCATCAAATGCATATAAATATAGATATAATGTTATCTTATTTATTACCCTGTTTTGTGGGCATTTGACATATGCTCAGTCATCATTACCGTCTTTTAATTGTCCAAGCACTTTTTATCAGGTTATATCAGGAGAATTACGAGAATATAATGCGGCTGATGGCACATATGGGACAGCGCTTAACACCTTAGATGATTATAATGCTGGAGGATATAATCCTATAGACAACTATTTATATGCAGTTTACGAAGTAGGTACTACAGCTTCTAATCATGTTATAAGAATAGGAAGTGACGGCAATATTGAAGATCTTGGCGAACTGGATGTAACAGGACCAGGAGGAACTTCGTTTATAGCAGCAGATTTTGATAATACAGGTAGTTTATATTTACGTAGTGGTGCTAATTTGAGACAAGTAGATGGCTTAAATACACTCACCCCTGATGCTGGAAGAATAATTTCTACGACTTTCCTTAATAATGGTTTTTTCGGAGGACCAGCTTCAGGTACTATGAATGCTGCTGACATAGCATTTATTAATGGATCATTGTACGGAACCAACGATGGATCAGAATTATACATATGGGATTTAACGACACCGAGTAGAACTATTGTACCAATTACTGGTTTACCAGTAAGTGGGGCAGTATATGGAGCGGCTTACACTGATGCCAACGATCGACTATATGTTTCGTTTAACGATGGTGGATTGTATTTAATAAATGATTATACAACGACTCCAGTTGCTCAATATGTTGCGTCTACTGTAGATACAAATAGAAATGATGGATTTTCGTGTCCAACTGCTGGATCGGCTATTGATCAGGATAAAGACAATAGTTTAGATGTCGTAGATTTAGATTTAGATGGAGACGGACTAACCAATCTAAATGAATCTCCTTCAGATCCTTTTGCTGATGGGGATGCAGATTTAATTTTTGCATACCTGGATGATAATGATGCTGTGGGAGCAATAGGTAATGTAGACGGATTGGTAGAAACAGCTTTTGATACAGATGGTGATGGTGTTCCTGATTTTTTTGACTTAGATAGCGATAATGATGGAATATATGATGTGGTTGAGGCAGGACATGGTTTACCACATACTGATGGTAAAATCACAGGGCAAGATACCGGATCAGGAGCAAATGGACTTTTTGATGGAGTAGAAACATCGGCAGATTCTGGAACGATTAACTATATAATTGCAGATACTGATGCTGCTGGTAATCTGGACTTTCAATCAACAGATGCAGATGGAGATAGTTGTGCAGATGCTGTAGAAGGAGCAAGTACTTTTATAGTAGGGGATTTAGATGGTGATAATAGTTTAGGAGATGTAGTAGATGTTAATGGAGTCCCGACAGTTGCCGGAAGTCCTCAAAACACCACAGCTGCAGTAACAGATGCAGGAGATACCAATGCTTGCGGACCCGCAAGCTCATTAACAGCTTTTAATTGCCCGAGTTCTTTCTATCAAGTTATTTCGGGAGAATTAAGAACGTACAACCCAGTAACAGGAGAATATTCTGTACCTATTGCAACCACAGAACCCTATAATGCAACTGGATATAATAGATTAGATAACTATGTGTATGCAATAGGAAAAGGAGGAGGATCTAGCCCTATTCATAACCATTTGATAAGAATAGGAGAAGATGGTGCGATTGAAGATTTAGGAGAGATTACAGGATTTGGCTCTGGTGGAATATCGGGTGATGTAGATGATAATGATAATTTATGGATTAATATAGGAGAAGAATATCATAGAATAGATAATCTGTCTCGCCGCACCGTAGGAGGTTCACCAGCATTAACTCCGGTTACCTTTACAGGACCTGGAGGAAGCACACTACCAACAGGAACCGTAAATGATGTAGCGTTTATTAACGGAAGTTTATATGGAGTAGATAGAGATGCCAATTTACATATATATAATCTTACATCTTTTGAAAAAAGCCTTGTAGGTGGTCTCAATGTTCCAACTTCTACCACAGTTGGTTATGGAGCGGCTTTTGCCGACGGTGAAGATAGATTATATGTGTCTTTTAATGACGGAGGATTGTATTTAATTAATGATTATACAACTGGAACTCCCACGGGATCATTACTTAATAATACGGTGGTAACAACGAGTAATGATGGATTTGCTTGCCCATCGGCACCATCAACTATAGATGATGATGAGGATATCACATTAGATCCTATAGATATTGATGTAGATGGAGATGGAATTACTAATGTTGATGAATCCCCTTCAGATCCTTATGCAGATGGAGATACAGATGGGGTTTTTGCTTATTTGGACGACAATGATGGAGACGGAGCTATAGGTAATGATGATGGTGCTATTCAAGGAACTTTTGATACAGATGGAGATGGTGTTCCGGATTTCTTTGATCTGGATAGTGATAATGATGGGATTTATGACGTTGTAGAAGCGGGCCATGGATTACCGCATACAAATGGTAAGATTACAGGACAAGACACAGGATCTGGAAACAATGGACTTTTTGATGGGGCCGAAAGTCCTGCGGATTCAGGAACGATTAATTATACAATTGCAAATACAGATAGCACAGGTGATTTTGATTTTCAATCAATAGATGCTGATGCCGATGGTTGTCCTGACGCCGTAGAAGGTGCTGGAAGCTTTTTTGTTACAGATTTAGATGTAGATAATAGTCTAGGAGATATTGTAGATGCAGATGGAGTACCTACTATTTCAGGAAGTCCTCAAAACACGACAGCAGTAGTTACTAACGCCGGTGATAATACTGCTTGTGACGATGGAGATAATATTACTGATATTATAGAAAACGCGGCTCCTAATGGAGGAGATGGTAATGGAGATGGAATTCTTGATTCATTTCAAGGTAATGTAGGTTCTATAATTGATGGTTCTGGAGGAGGAACCTATGTAACGCTGGAGATTACTTCAGGAACCTGTTCTCAAATAACCAATATGTCTGCACTTACTGAAGCAGCAGTAGGGGTAACAGACCCTGATTTCAATTATCCCGTTGGGTTAATTGACTTTACGTTGCAGTGCGGTAGTTCTGGAGATATCGCAGACATTACTTATTATTGGCATGGGATTTCAACAATAGATTTTTTTAGAAAATATGGGTCTTCAGCTCCAGGAGCTATGGATGCTACCTATGGTCCTTTTGCAACTACTATAGGTACAGCTCTGATAGATGGGGTTACAGTACCTACAACAACATATAGTTTAACAGATGGATTACCAGGAGATGAAAGTGCTACAAGTGCTGAAATCGTAGATCCATCAGGACCGGCGTTAAGTGCAGCAGCTGTAGTATCAGTAGATTTAAACGGTGCTTTGCCAGGTAATGATGCAAACATAGTGTCAGAACCTGCGGCCGGCTTAGTAGGTCCAACTGTTCAATTTGGAGCGGCAGTTACTACTACTAGTACTAATATTATAGATGCAACAATAACTTTTTCTGGGGTAGTAGATACTAACCAAGAATTGATAGGTTTGTTTGATGAAACAGGAGCATTTGTAGGTTCATTTAATTTATCAACCACAGGAGGACCTTTTAATGCTGTATATGGCGGTAATACATTAGTGATTTCTAACCCTTCTCCCGGAGTTTTCAATATTGTGGATTCAGTGGGAGGAGTTATTCCAACAGTGAATTTTGATTTATTCCTTACTTTTTTTCAATACGGAAATCAACTAGGAACTGGAGGAGGAACAGAAGGTGTACGTACAATGAATGTTTCTGTCACAGAAGATGGAACATTAGCCACAGGTTCTGCCGATTCATTTATTAATGTACAATATTTACCAAATGCGGTAGATGATGTTAATTCAATACTAGCAAACGCTACTTTACCAATTAGCGGTGATTTAGAAGCTAATGATACAGATCTTACAACACCAGAAACGTTAACAATAAGCGAAGTAAATGGTATAACAGCTGCTGTGGGTAATCCTTTTGCCTCTACATACGGTACAATTACAGTACAGCCTAACGGTAATTATGATTATACAGTAGACACTAGTAATATAGCGGTGAGTGGCTTAAGAAGCGGGGCTTCATTAATAGATATTATTTCATATGCTATTCAGGATATAGCCGGAAATACAGATTATGGTTTTATAACTATAACCATAAATGGTGTCGATGAATTACCAGTAGCTACAGATAATGCAAATAATGTTACGGTAAATACAAATCCTACAGCCACTGGCAGCATTATTTTTGATGATGACGGGTTTGGAGTTGATACAGGAGATAGGCCTTTGGCACAATTTATATGGGAAAATCAGTTTAGTACTCCAGGAGGAGTATTTGTAGGGCTTTCAGCTCCTATTGATGGTCAAGCCAGAGTAGAACCGACTACGGGTGTAACCCTTACTTTTACTACTAATGATCCTGATGGGATTGGGGTAGCCAATCAGGATCAGGTGGTAAATCAAACAGGAACAAACGGAGGACATTTTGGGTATTTACAATTTGTAATAGATGCAAGCGTTAACCCTTCTCAATCCAGTACATTAACAATCGATTTTGATGAACCTGTAGTAAATCTTTCTTTTACCTTATCAGATATTGATTGGTCTCAAGGGGATTCTTGGCAAGATCAAATGATGGTCACGGGTAGTCTGACAGGAGCAAATGTTAGCTATATACCACAAGTGTCTGGTTCTGTAACGCAGGTTGGAGCAGATACTTTTTACGGTACCGGATCAGTACCACCAGATGATGCGCACGGTAATGTGAGTATATATTTTGATACTCCCGTTGATCAAATAGTCTTTGACTATAACTATGGTCCGGATGCCACTGCAGCGGATAATGGAACACAGATTGCAGGAGTCTCTGACTTAAACTGGCAAGGTTCTGGAGCACCTCGAATTAGTGAAATTAATGGAAATGCAGCCAATGTTGGTGTACAGATACCAACCACCTATGGTTTTATAACAGTAAATGGTGATGGAACATATACTTATGTCGTGGATGATACAAATCCAGCAGTGATTAATTTGTTGACAGGTAATACTTTAACAGACTTAATTGCATATACACTTATCGATACAATTGATAACACTGGAAATACAGCAACTGCAAATCTAAATATTACTATAAACGGCTCTGCATTAGATACTGACACGGATAATGTAATAGATTCAGTTGATCTGGATAATGATAACGATGGTATTCTGGATAGTGTAGAATGTCAGGGAACATTACAACCGGGAACTTTTACAGTTGTGGATGATGGAAGTGTTGATGGCAACGAATCGGGAGGGATTACATTGCCTTCAGGAACGGCCGCCTCTTGGAATATAACACACACTTTCAGCAACGGACAATTAGAACAATACGCGCTTTCTACGAATAATGAATTGTATTTTTATTATCGTAACGCTGCACCACCAAATTCTTGGGATTTAACAGCGGCGAATTTCTCTGTATCTGCTGGAGCAGCAGATATTCAATTAGCTTTATATGGATATGTAGATGCAGATGTACAATTGCCAGAACCACCAGGACCTGATTTTGGTTCTCGTTTTGGTACTTATACAATAAGTTGGGTTGGAGGTACTGGAGATGCTGTAATCAATGATCCAGCCAATCAAACCGATCAGGCTGATGGAGCTACAATTATTAATGGAGGAAGTTTTACGCAATCAGGAACGATTGATAACAATCTATTGCAATGGAATGTAATATTTCCTGTAGGAGCTACCTCATTTACAATTTCTGCAACAGGCGGTGCTGCAGCTGAAGGATTTCGATTTTCAGTCCTCGAAAATGTATGTGTAGATACAGATAATGATGGAATACAAGATATTTTTGATTTAGATTCTGATAATGATGGTATCTATGATGTTGTCGAAGCTGGAGGAACAGCAAGTACTTTTCCTGGTCAGGAAGGACGTCAAATCGATGATAATAATAATTCAGATAATACTGCAACAAATGGTATTCCAAGTACAGTTTCACCAGCAGGAACTGCTCCTGTTGAAACTACGCCTGGTACTCCTGATTATTTAAACCTAAATAGCGATGGAGATACCTGTAGTGATGCTAATGAAGGTGCCAATAATAATGTTGCAGAAGGTAATGATGGAGGTCAATATGGCGATAATGATCCACAAACAGTAATTGATGGAGAAGTAGGTGCAAACGGTTTAGTAATTGCTGCAACTTATAGTAATATAGCCGTTCCTGCGGTAATTGATAATACCATATTTACAGCATGTGATGATGGAGACGGAGTGCCAGCAGTTGTTGAAGATGAAGGACCTAATGGTGGGGATGGAAATAATGATGGAATCCCAGATTCAATGCAACCTCATGTAGCGTCAATTCCAGATGCAATAGGTACGGGATATGTAACCTTAGAGGTCGTTGTTACTGGAGATTGTGCTCAGATTACTGAGATGAATCCTCTACAAGAAATAGAATTAGCCTCTTTGGATGATGATTATGATTATCCAATAGGTTTAATGGATTTTACTTTAGCTTGTGGAGCAGCAGGACAATCTGCAAATGTTATTATTTACTGGCATAATGCAAGTACAATAGATATTTTTAGAAAATATGGATCTACAGCACCTGGAGCCAATAATGCAACATACAATAATTTTACTACAACTGTAGGGACATCCACTATAAATGGAGTAGTAGTACCAACAACATCATATACGATTACAGATGGACAACCTGGAGATGAAAGTGCCACACCAGCACTTATTGTAGATCCCGTAGGTCCAGCAATGCCTAATGCAGATTCTGATGGAGATAGTGTTGTTAATGGTATAGATTTGGATGATGATAATGATGGTATTTTAGATACAGATGAATGTACTTTAGGAGGGGGAACCTTTGGTACGACATTAACTGATGATGTTAATTCAATTTTTGAAATTACAGCCGAAACTAATCCAACGACACTAGCAAATTTTTTGTTCGCACCTAACACAGTACTTACATTAGTTTCTTCAAGTGTTAATATCGGTTCTGGAGCCGTTCCTCAAATAGGAACCTTTAATGATGGTGATGAGGTAACCAGTGGTGGTGGAGCTGCAGGAGCTTTTGTAGAATTTGGAGAAGGAATCATATTTTCTTCTGGAAATGTACTGGAATTGGATGATGTATTATCAAATCAGTTTTTTGAAAACGAACCAACACCACCGTTCGCTACTTTTGGCCCAGCTCTTGGAGATGGAGTCAATGGAACAGGAACTGCGGGAGGAGGTACCGATCCAGATTTTGCAGGTGGTACATCTGAATTTGATGTAGCAAGTTTAGAAATTACTGTAAATGTACCAGCTGAAACTTCTATTACCGGGCAATTTATATTCGCATCAGATGAGTACAATGATTTTGTTAATGGAGGGGTAAATGATGCTGCCAAGGTAATTGTAAATGGGACCAATGTAGCCTTGACATCTTCAGGATCAGAATTAAGTATTGATACAGTAAATAATACTATTGATAGTGCTTTTTATGTAGATAACGAAACAGATCCCACAGCTATAAATATAGAAGCAGATGGATTTACAACTACAATTACTTTTTCTGCAGTATTAAATGCAGGAAATAATACAATTAAAATGGGAGTTGCCGATAACGGAGATGCCTTATTTGATTCTTGGTTATTATTCAGAGCAAACTCTTTTGTACTATGTTATGATAGAGATACAGATAATGATAATATAGCAGATCGCTTGGATCTAGATTCTGATAATGATGGTATTTATGATACAATCGAAGGAGGAGGAACCTTGAGTGGAGCTACAGGGCAGGAAGGACGTCATGACGACGATAATAATAATTCTGATAATGTAGCTACCAATGGAGTGCCATCGGCTGCAAATGGAGGAGCTGGAAATACACCAACCGATACTGGAAGCGATGGCTCTCTGGATTTTATGACTTTAGATAGTGATAGTGATGGTTGTAGTGATGCAAATGAGGCTTATAACGATGCAAATGCCGATGGCGGCGATGGCGGCGTGTATAACCCAGGTAATGTAGCAACAGAACCTTTAACAGATATTGCAGGAACTGTAGATGCTAATGGTGCGGTAGTAGCTGCAGCATATACAGATCCAGTCGATGGAGATACAGATAGTACAGATGATTATCAACAAATAGGAGGCCCTGATGATGATGGGGATGGAACACCTAATGCTTGTGATACGATATTTAACGATGTTGATAATGATGGAGTAGGTGATGCTGTAGATTTAGATGATGATAATGATGGGATTTTAGATGATGTTGAACGCCCTTGTGATCAACCAGCGGTCGCCAATTCTAATTCAGGAACAGGAGCATTTCAAAATCAATTATATTTCTTTAATTGGGACGATCCTGTTTTTCTAGATGGAATTCATGATGGAGATTCTCAAACATTTAATCTACCAGACGGTTTATCGATTACAGCCACTTTTTCTAATAGTGTAAATGCTAATGTTTTTATTCCTAACAATATGCAAACCTTTGGAGGAGCAGCATTATGGCAATTATACGATACCGTAGGTACTGCAGAGGCATTTTATACCTTACCAGCTAATGATGGAGTAGATGCTTCTTTTACTATAACGTTTGTTGCTACCAAAGGAGGAGTGCCGTTTCCAATTGATCTTTTAGCATTGGATGCAGAAACAACAGCTTTAGGAAGTGAATCCATAGCATATACAACAAATGGAGAAACTTGGTCTTTTCTTGAGTCAATAGGAACAGGAGGTTCATTTAGCGGTGTTGGAACTAGAGAACTGATTTCAAATAGTACAGATGCAAATAATAGCATTCATTACTCGAGAAATGCAACTGTATTAGATGTAGTAATTGATCAAGGTGGTAGACAAGCCGTAGCATTTGGAATCTGGCTAGTTTGTGATTCTGATAATGATGCGATCCCTAATAACTTAGATTTAGATGCAGATAATGATGGTATCTATGATGTAATAGAAGCTGGCGGAACAGATAACAATGATGACGGAAGACATGATGATGACGATAATAATGTAGATAACACAGCCACAAATGGAGTGCCATCTTTAGCAAATGGAGGTGCAGGAATTACTCCTACCGATACCGGAAGTAATGGAACCCTTGATTATCTTACCTTAGATAGTGATGGTGATAGTTGTAGCGATGCTAATGAGGCTTATAATAATCCAACTGCTGATGGTGGAGACACAGGAATTTTTGGTACAGATCCAGCTGCGGTAGATGCAAATGGTTTGGTGATCGCTGCAACGTATACAGATCCAGTTGATGGAGATACAGATAGCACAGATGATTATCAACAAATAGGAGGTCCCGATGGAGATGGTGATGGAGCCCCGGATGCATGTGACCTTGTATTTGATGACGCAGACAATGACGGAATAGGAGATTTGGTCGATATTGACGATGATAATGACGGAATCTTAGATACCGTAGAATGTGGAACATTAAATTCTATAATATTAGATTGGACAGTTTTAGGACTTAATGCACCTACAGTCGCTTCTCCTGGAGGACAAACGTTCACAGATATAGGAACCACATTAAGTATTCCTGAACTGGTTGGGGTAGATATTACAGTTACCTGGACCTATGATGGGACGGATACAGAATTCTTTGGAGCCAATGGCTTAGATCAGACAGGAGCTGCAACTCCAGATACAGGTGCTAACTTTTATGTACAAAATGGAGAACTAGCCTTTTCTTTAAATACACCATATGATCTAACAATATCCAATGGTAGTGGTCGATTATTTGTGGGAGAATCCTTAAGCTATTCACCAGTATTTAATGGTTCTATTTTTGGAAATCTTACACCTGCTCCGCCTGCAACATTAGGAGATATTGTAATTACAGATGATTCTATATTAAATCCTGCTTTTTCTGTTTTCGTAGACACTACAGATCCTCCAGGTTGGCGAAGTAATGGACCAATTAGTTTGGCAAATTATACAGCAAATTCAGGTAATGGTGAAGCTGGAAGATTGACAATATTTTATTATAACGGAAATTGTGATAATGATGGAGATGGTATAGTAAATCGACTTGATTTGGATAGTGATAATGATGGAATTACGGACTTGACTGAATCTGGACAATTAAATAATGGAGCTACAGATACAAATAATGATGGAATAATAGATGGTACTCCTACTGATTTTGGAGCTAACGGACTTGCAAACTCCGTAGAATCTGATGATACTTCCGCTGCAACTACTGCAACACCAACAAATACTGATGGTACAGGAGGAGCTAACTACCTTGATATTGACGCAGATAATGACGGTATCGTAGATAATATTGAAGGACAATCTACTTCAGGATATGCAGCGCCAAGTGGAAATGACACAGATAATGATGGTATTGATGATCAATATGATTCTGATTGTACTATAGCTATTTGTGGATTGGTGGGAACACCAATAGTTCCGGAAAATACAGATGGATTGGCAGATGGAGCAGATTATATTGATTTGGATTCTGATGAAGATGGTGAAAGCGATACAATTGAAGCATATGATACAGATGATGATGGAGTAGCAAATACAATTCCAGCAAATGCCGATGCTGATGCTGATGGATTAGATGATAATTTTGATGTTGATGGTACAAGTACTACGGATGTAGGAGGTCCTACGAATGGAGGGCAAACTGCAGGTAATCCCTTCCCAGATACTGATAGTCCTGGAGGCGAACCAAATTGGAGAGATCCTGTTGTAAATGATCTTGAGATAACCAAGGTAGATACTTATGTTGATACCAATGGTAATGGTATTATCGATGCAGGTGATACGATTAATTATGTATTTGTAGTTACTAATAATGGTACTGCTACCTTAACAAGTATTAGTGTTACAGATAGCGATCCTAATGTGATTGTAAGTGGGGGACCAATAGCGTCTTTGGTACCTGCTGCAGTAGATAATTCAACTTTTACAGCTACTTATACTATTTTGACTGCAGATATAACCGCCGGAAACTTTAGTAATACAGCTACAGTTAATGCAGGTGATCCAAATGGTAACCTTATCACCAGTTTATCTGATGATCCAGACGATCCATCAGATGCTACAGATGATGATAACGATGGTAATCCAGACGATCCAACAGTAACCGACTTACGTCAACCACTATTGGATATCACCAAGACCGATACCTATGTAGACACCAATGGTAACAGTATCATTGATGCCGGAGATACAATCAACTATGTCTTTACAGTGACCAATACCGGAAATGTAGACCTGACCGGAATCAGTGTTACGGACGGCTTAGTTACAGTAACACCAGCAACGACGATTGATCTGGTAGTAGGAGCAAGTGACAACAGTACCTATACCGCGAGTTATATAATCACCGCAGCAGATATTACCGCCGGTAGCTTTAGCAACACCGCCGTTGCGACAGCACCGAACCCACTAGGAGGCCCAGATATCACCGATGACTCCGATGATCCAGATAACACTACCGATGTAGATCCGGACAATGATGGTAGTCCTGATGATCCAACAGTAACCGACCTGAGTCAACCATTACTGGATATCACTAAGACCGATACCTATGTAGATACCAATGGGAATAGTATCATTGATGCCGGGGATACGATCAATTATGTCTTTACAGTGACTAATACCGGAAATGTAGACCTTACAGGAATCAGTGTTACGGACGGCTTAGTTACAGTAACACCAGCAACGACGATTGATTTAGTAGTAGGTGCGAGTGATAACAGTACCTATACAGCGAGTTATACCATTACCGCCGCAGATATTACCGCCGGTAGCTTTAGCAATACCGCCGTAGCTAGTGCCTTGAACCCATTAAACCCATTAGGTCCACCCGTAGAAGATGACTCTGATGATCCAGATGATACTACCGATGTAGATCCGGACAATGATGGAAATCCAGACGATCCAACAGTCACCGACTTACGTCAACCACTATTGGATATTACCAAGACCGATACCTATGTAGATACCAATGGTAACAGTATCATTGATGCCGGAGATACAATCAATTATGTCTTTACAGTGACCAATACCGGTAATGTAGATCTGACCGGAATCAGTGTAACCGATGCTTTAGTTACAGTCACGCCAGCTACGACGATTGATTTAGTAGTAGGTGCGAGTGACAATAGTACCTATACCGCGAGCTATACCATTACTGCCGCAGATATTACCGCCGGTAATTTTAGCAACACCGCCGTTGCCACAGCACCGAACCCACTAGGAGGCCCAGATATCACCGATGACTCCGATGATCCAGATGATACTACCGATGTAGATCCGGACAATGATGGTAGTCCTGATGATCCAACAGTAACCGACCTGAGTCAACCATTACTGGATATCACTAAGACCGATACCTATGTAGATACCAATGGGAATAGTATCATTGATGCCGGGGATACGATCAATTATGTGTTTACAGTAACCAATACCGGTAATGTAGACCTTACAGGAATCAGTGTAACAGATGCTCTGGCAACAGTCACACCAGCTACGACGATTGATTTAGTAGTAGGAGCAAGTGACAACAGTACCTATACAGCCAGTTATATCATCACCGCAGCAGACATTACCGCCGGTAGTTTCAGTAACCAGGCAGTTGTAAGTGCACCAAATCCTTTAGATCCAACAGGTCCACCCGTAGAAGATGATTCTGATGATCCAGATGATACTACCGATGTAGATCCGGATAATGACGGAAGTCCCGACGATCCAACAGTAACCGACTTACGTCAACCACTATTGGATATTACCAAGACCGATACCTATGTAGATACCAATGGTAACAGTATCATTGATGCCGGAGATACAATCAATTATGTCTTTACAGTGACCAATACCGGAAATGTAGATCTGACCGGAATCAGTGTAACCGATGCTTTAGTTACAGTCACGCCAGCTACGACGATTGATTTAGTAGTAGGTGCGAGTGATAACAGTACCTATACAGCGAGTTATACCATTACTGCCGCAGACATTACCGCTGGTAGCTTTAGTAATACGGCAGTAGCGACAGCCCCTAATCCACTGGGAGGAGCAGATATCACCGATAACTCCGATGATCCAGATAACACTACCGATGTAGATCCGGACAATGACGGAAGTCCAGACGATCCAACAGTAACCGACCTGAGTCAACCATTACTGGATATCACCAAGACTGATACCTATGTAGATACCAATGGGAATAGTATCATTGATGCCGGAGATACGATCAATTATGTCTTTACAGTGACTAACACGGGTAATGTAGACCTTACAGGAATCAGTGTTACGGACGGCTTAGTTACCGTAACACCAGCAACAACGATTGATCTGGTAGTAGGTGCCAGTGATAACAGTACCTATACCGCGAGTTATACCATTACCGCTGGTGATATTACCGCCGGTAGCTTTAGTAATACCGCCGTAGCCAGTGCCCTGAACCCATTAAACCCATTAGGTCCACCCGTAGAAGATGACTCTGATGATCCAGATGATACTACCGATGTAGATCCGGACAATGATGGAAATCCAGACGATCCAACAGTCACCGACTTACGTC
>NZ_JAXLPA010000011.1:0-54952 GCF_034322225.1 Aquimarina callyspongiae
CGTAGGATCAAAATAAGGCTCTGCTATAATAGAAGCAGAGAAACTCGTGGATTGAAACCCTGGTGCCAGTATAATACTTTCTGTAGCGGTATAATTACCAGAAGTAGCGGTAGAAAGTGTGATGGTAGACTGTGTTTGTGCCTGCATTGCCATACTTACAAAAAGTAATGCAACGCTGATATATTTTAGAATGTTCTGTATCATCTTCATTAGTTTTTGTAGTTATATTGATTTTCACTAACCAGATTACCATCAGCATCTTTTACATATTGCAATCGGTTGAACTGATCATACTGATAGTAGATCGTATAGCCTCTAGGATCGGTGATACTAGTTACTCCAATCAGTGGATCATAGGTATAGGTTGTTACCATTGCATTCGGTAATGCACCTCTAAAGGCTTGTAGATCTAAACGCAAAGCTCCTTCAGTACCAGTATTACCAATCGTTCTATCAATATCTGCATTGGATTTTTGTTTTAAGTTCGTTACATAAGCAGCTACATCAGCATAGGTCGCATTCTCAACCTTAGCAATCGGAAACTGATCCTGATATCCCCAGATATATATCATATGACTACTATTAGTTTTGGAGACTTCTACGGGATTACCCAAATCATCATAACGATGGTATTGAATACGGTTTTCTAATGAACCTTCTGCTTTTGCCGTTTTAATGGTTACAGGTAATGTATACCCCGAAGTTATATTAGAAGCTGAACTAAAAACAGTACGTTGGGTAGACAACAATGTTTCCGGTTCCCCGGTATTCTGTCTATATATATCTGCTTGAATAGGTTGAGATATTCTAAAATCACTTACAAGGTTTTGATATGAAGATGCTTCAGTAGAACTTACACCTGGTAATTGGGTATGTTCTTCGGGGTAATAAAAAACTTCCCGGTTCGTTCCTTCACTATGATATACTTTTTGTTCTTTTACTCTTTGTAATGAACTATCATACGTGTATTCTGTTTTGGTATTCAGAGCATTTCCATGTAAGAAAGAAGTATTTTCTTCAGCACTAACTTTATTGTGCGCCATCAGGACTCGGTATGGACCAAAATAGAAATGACTTTCTCCCATACTTACAATTATTCCTCCTTTAAATTGTACTTTAATAGCATTAGTGTATACTTCCTTGTTTTGATAGGTCATAGTATTTTCCTGAAGCGTATTTCCGTCTTTATTTTTAACCTTAGAAGTAAGAAGTTTACCATTTCCAGCACTTCTGTCGATAGGAGGAGGAAAAGGAACTGTTTCATTTATAATATTAGCTGATCCTGTGAAGTTTAATTCAGTACTTCCATTGTCACCCCCTTGTTGGGTAATAGTAACTTTCTTATATCCCAGATGTCCACCAGTGGTCATTCCCAGGCCTGATCTATCAGAATCTAAGGCAAGTAAAGATTGGCAAGTAATATTATACCCACCACTTCCTGAAGGGATCCATTGTAATGATTCTTTGTCAAAAACATAGTTAGGGAGTTTATGTGTAAAACCAGAAGAATACCCTTGATCATCTGTATAGCTGTATTGTTGCGAAAGTAATATTGTACCAGTATGGTCGTATTTATCAATAGATTTAACCCTAACACCTCCTATTGGTTTTTCATACAATCGGGTATTTGTATATGTGTCATAGTATACGGTAAGTGAAGCTTTATCAAAAGAAGTGTTTTCACAATTCCTCCAGGTAGCTTCTGCTTGTATCGTATATGTGCCAGGATCCAGGTAAAAATATTTATGTACATCAGCATTGGTAAGACTTATACTTACAATAATGTTTCCTTGACTATTTTTTACCGTGGCTTTAGGTGTTTTTCCTCCTGAAAAATAATCTCCAGTGTGTTTTTGTGCAGTTCCTCTTACTCTAACTGCTACTTTATCATTAGGGTTTGAAGGGTTTGCTGTTACTGTAAAGGTATCCGTATCGGTATTGGTAACAATTGAAGTACAACTAAAAGCAGAATTACCTTGTGCCTGAACATTTTTTTCAATAGAAGTGGTTTCAAATTCATCGATGGCAACTCCTGCAACATAACCAAAAGTATTTTGCTCAAATGTATATTGATCATATCCTCCTGTTGGGTATTTAATTTTATACAAGATACCGTTTCTTGATCCGGTAAAATCAGGGGATCTATCTGCTAATCCAAAACTAAATAGTTTTTCCCCAACAGGAATAATGTATGGAGGTAATAGACTAGTAGATGTATTGTTATTGGTATAACCCCAATGGTCTTTTTTTATGGAAGTTCTGGTAGGAAGACTTCCGTGATAAAAGAATTCATATGGAGGTAGGGTTTGATTCGATGCCCCATATTCCTGAACAGAAGCTAATGTTAGTCTTCCTGTACTCTGTGAATGATTTAATACATATTTTTTAATTAAGTTATTTTCTGTTTTATTTCGTATTTGAATTTCGGAGATTGCATAAAAATCAGTACTTGTATTCATAACAGCTGTACTTCCTGGAACGAACAAAACTTCTACGAGAGAGGTGTTAGAGGTTATTCTTCGTAAAGCTTTTCCTGTGATAGAAACATTTGAAGTAGAATTACTCAAAGAACCTGCAATGCTTCCCCCACACTGAGAAGCTCCTCCTATCTGATGTTGTCGGGATTCACTTCTAAAAATATAATGATCATTGATATGGTAGGTGTCGTATTCAAAAGTTAATTTTCTTTGACCCAACCCGTCGCTGATTTCAGTAAGATACCAGGAGGATAAAAAGCTCTGGGTAGGGCTGTAACAAAAACTAGCTCCGGTAGTACTAATATTTGTTGTGGTTTCAGCACTTGTAAAGGTATAAGTAAAACCATCAGGAGTTTTGACGGTCCATCCTGTAATCCGGGATAAGTTACCACCTGGTTGAATAGGTGTTATGGTTATAGGATTCTCAGAAGAAACTATAATATTTCCATTCCAATCAAAATGAAATTTCCCGGAATATCCATTAAAATTGAAATTAAAGATATCAGGTTGAGAATCGTAACAACCGTTACCAATATTTTGCAGATAATCATATCGTACTGCATCCTGATTTCCTTGCAATAAATAATTATAAGTTACTTCATTACTAAGTTGTAAGAACCCTTTTGTGGCGCTAGAAGAGTCAGCATCATCTGGTAAACCTTGAGTGTTTCTTGATATCACCCCTCCAGCACTTAAAGACCAACCTAAACCTATGGAACTTGAAGATTCAGAAACTTTAAACCCTCCAGATTGATAGCTTAAACTTATAGGCAATTGAATACTTCCATCAGTAATTTGATAAATAGGGATTTGATGTTGGATCATACCTTGGTATTCGTTAATTTTCATATCGACATACTTGGTTATACTGGAAGCCTCTGGAGAAGGAGGTATGACATTGGGCAACTCAGGTTCTTGTGCAAAAGCAAAAGAACAAAAGGTCATCGTTATTATTTGAAGTGTTTTTCGTATCATATCAGATAATTTTTCAGAGATTATTGTTTAGCAACCAACAAAGCTTCGATTTTTGCTAATCTGTCTGCTAATTCCTGGTTTTGAGTTTGTAGTTTTTGATTGATGGCATTCTGTTGTTCCAATTGCTTTTCTTGAGCAATGGTATATAAGGTAAGTTCTTCGATCTTTTCAAGGAGTTTCATATTCATGATCCCTAATTCCACTCCATTAGCTTCCATTTCTTTGGCAGAAGGAATATTAGGCAAATGCCCTTCTTGTTGTATATACGCTTCAACATCACCAATAGATTTTAAATCATAATCCTTTAGAAATACATAATCGGGAACAGGAACGCTCAAATCTATTTTTATCTCTTCTGCATGAATTTTTCCTTTTACGGTGAGTTTAGAGTCAGGAGTTGTGGTGCCGATGCCTACATTTCCGGTTGCGAATACATTACCTTCAATCAGAGCACTTCCGTCTTTTACCACTAATTTATGTCCTTCATCATATTTATAACCACCATATTGTCCAATGACAATTCTTGAATCAGGATTAGGTAGATGAATAAAAGTGGACTTTTGATTATTTACTAAGTTGTTTTGAATACCAAAAAATTCAAAATTATTCTGATCACTTAATTTCATTACCGTTTGATCTGGTTTTGTCCAAAGGTTATAACGGATAATATCATTATCATCTATAAGTCCCATTGCTAAATAACCATTAGCATTATTAGGATCGACGATAAATTCAAAATTATATTTGTTTGTAGCTGTCTTTCTTCCAATGGTTAGTGGTTTCCAATTATTTGTTCCAATTGAATTAATATTTACTCCATTACTAAGAATATTACCATTTACGTGAAGTTTTTCAGCTGGATTAGTGGTTCCTATACCAACATTTCCGGTAACATCATTTATTCTAAATCGTTCTGTTCCCTTTGTTTTTAAAATTAAATCACTATTATAAGATGAAAAGGCATTACTTGTAGTGTATACATCCTTATTAAAAATTATTTTAGGTCGATCTGTATAAATATGAGCCCACCCAGAATTTTGCGAACCTACATCTAAATATCCACTTGTAGTATTTATTCTTAATGCTCCTCCAGATGCATTACCACGAATACTACCTAATATGTGAAGTTTTTCTTCAGGATTTATGGTTCCTATACCAACATTACCAGAAGGAGGAAAGGCATTAGTAGTAGTTTGCGCAAAAATACTTACGCTTGATATGATTAGACCTAAGAATAACAATGATTTTTTCATAATTTAAGAGTTTGAAATAATAGTAAATGACAAATAATTTGTTTACCGATTATACCTTTATAGATGTATTCGGGTATAGTTTACATAGGTATGTGTCATGAGAAAAACATTTGTTACCATAGAAATTTGATTTTTTATAAAAATCATTAATGAAATAAATGGTATAGATGTATTTAAGGGAAGGGTTAGTTTTTTTGTAAAAAAGCAAAAAGAAATAGGAATAAATATTAAATCTATATTTTGAAAATATATTATTATCATATTTGAATTTATACTTAGTTTTATACGATAATTAAATATGTAAAATTCTATTATAGATGATCAAAGTTTGGGCTTCTAATATGTTGAGAAATATAGGTTTGATTTTTATTGTTGATAAGATCAGATATTATGTGTTATCTGTTAAACAATCAAAAAAGAACAGCTTGTTTTTAAAAGAACACCCTGATGTAATAATTCCTCCAGCGTATTTGATCTATGAATCTTTTCATATGGATTATCGCGCGTATTATGAAAGTGGCGAAAAAAACGCTAATGAGTTAATTTCTGTTTTTTCAAAATATATTGATTTTGATCAAAAAAAGATATTAGATTGGGGGTGTGGACCTGGTAGAATAATAAGGCATTTTCCTAAACTACTTAACAATTGCGAATTTTATGGAACTGATTACAATAGAGAATCAATAGATTGGTGTTCCAGTAATTTAAAAGACATTGAGTTTAATCATAATTCATTGAATCCAAAACTACCGTATATTAATGATTTTTTTGATGTTATTTATGGAATATCAATTTTTACACATTTATCTGAAGAAATGCATTATAGTTGGCTGAATGAGTTGTTAAGAGTGTTAAAGCCAGGAGGTATTTTATTAGTTACTGCACAAGGAGATGGTTTTAAAATAAAATTATCTGCAAGCGAAAAACAACGTTATGAAAACGGAAAGTTAGTAGTAAGAGGAAAAGTAAAAGAAGGACATCGCACTTTTTCAGCTTTTCAACCTAAAAAATTTATGGAAATATTTTTTAAAGATGTACAGATTCTTGATCATATTGTTGATGAACCTCAAAACGATTGGATTCCTCAGGATCAATGGATTGTTAAGAAAATCCAATAAAAAAGCAACCAAAGAAAGAATAGATTCCTCGGTTGCTTTTTGCTAAAACAAAACAGTTTAAACTAAATTATTGTGGATTGTCCCACGTGTATATTTTCAAAATTGATGTTTGAATCTTCTGGATTAAGAATATAATCGTAGATAAAATCACCTACTTTTTCTGTAGTTAATGGATTAACCGGATTGAGATCAGAAGTGGTTAAATCCAGTTCCAGAGCTTTTTCTACAGCATCTCTAATTGCACTAGCTTCTCCTACAAGATTAAAATGCTCTAATAGCATAGCTGCCGATAATATTGCGGCTATAGGGTTAGCAATTCCTTTACCGGTTGCTTGAGGATACGATCCGTGAATAGGTTCAAACATACAACAAGTATCTCCTATAGATGCAGATGCAAGAAGCCCTATTGAACCACCAATAACACTAGCTTCATCAGAAATAATATCTCCGAACATATTTTCAGTCAGGATGACATCAAATTGGCTTGGGTTTAAAATCATCTGCATAGCAGCATTATCTACAAATAAGTAGTCTAATGTTACATCAGTATATTCTTTAGCTATTTCAGACACAACTCTACGCCATAATCTAGATGATTCCAGAACATTTGCTTTGTCAACTAAAGTTACCTTGTTCTTACGTTTTTGAGCCGCTTTGAATGCAAGATGAGCGATACGTTCAATCTCTTTTTGTGAATACTCACATAAATCTGATGCTACCGTTCCATCTTTACTTAATTCCTTTTTTCCAAAGTAAATACCACCAGTAAGTTCTCTGTATATCGAAATATCAGTTCCTTCGATAATTTCTCGTTTAAGAGGAGATTTATCAACTAGGGTAGTATAGGCTTTTACAGGTCGAATATTTGCATAAAGGCCAAGCTCTTTACGTAATTTTAATAACCCTTGTTCTGGACGAACCGGAGCATCTGGGTTGTTATCATATTTAGGATCACCTATTGCTCCAAACAAAACAGCATCTGTATTTACACAGAGTTCTAAGGTTTCATCTGGTAGAGGGTTTCCTGTTTTATCGATGGCAATGGCACCAACCAAAGCATCTTTAAAAACAAAAGTATGATCAAAACTATGTGCTATAGCTTCTAAAGCTTTAATAGCTTGAGCGGTCACTTCAGGTCCGATTCCGTCACCTGATAATACGGCGATATCTAGTTTCATAGATGTATATTGTCTATTTAGTGTTATATTCTTTCTTGTTCAAATGCTTCAATTTCGGCTTTGTTACTGATTAAAAAATCAATATCATCATATCCATTAATCAAACAGGTTTTTTTATAGGGATTGATTTCAAAATTTGATGTTGATTGGTTAGCCAAAAGAGTTATTTTTTGTTTCTCAAGATCAACTTCTATTTGAGTATTTGGATCTTTTTCAATTTCTGTAAACAATTCTTGTAAATATTCTGGAGATACCTGTATTGGCAATACACCGTTATTTAAAGCGTTTCCTTTAAAAATATCTGCAAAGAAACTTGAAACAACTACCTTGAAACCATAATCATGGATTGCCCAAGCGGCATGTTCTCTACTGGAACCACATCCAAAGTTATCTCCTGCTACCAAGATACTGCCTTGATATTTAGGTTCGTTTAATACAAAATCCTCATTTGCGTTTCCGTCCTTATGAAAACGCCAATCTCTAAATAGGTTTTCTCCAAAACCTTCTCTACTTGTTGCTTTTAAGAAACGAGCAGGAATAATTTGATCAGTATCTACATTTTCTATAGATAATGGTATTGCGGTGGATGTGAGTTTGGTAAACTTATCCATTAGTTTAATTGTTTAGTAATGTCAATAATTTTTCCTTCTATCGCTGTTGCTGCAGCTACAAGAGGACTTGCTAATATAGTTCTCGATCCTTGTCCCTGACGTCCTTCAAAATTACGATTGGAGGTAGAGACACAATATTCTCCTTCAGGGATTTTATCATCGTTCATAGCCAAACAAGCAGAACATCCTGGTTGTCGAAGCATGAATCCAGCTTCTTCAAAAACATCTTTAAGTCCTTCTGCAACAATTTGCTGTGCTACTTGCTGTGATCCAGGTACAAACCAAGCTGTTACATTCTCAGCTTTTTTCTTTCCTTTAACATAAGTTGCGGCAACTCTAAAATCTTCAATCCTACTGTTGGTACAGCTTCCGATAAAGACATAGTTGATTTTTTGATTAACCAATGATTGTCCTTTTTCGAAATTCATATAAGCTAATGATTTTTCGAATGAGGCATTATCTTCTGATGGTATGTTTTCGGTTATTTTGATTCCCATTCCTGGGTTAGTACCATAAGTGATCATTGGCTCTATATCTTGAGCATCAAAGTGGTATTCTTTATCAAAAACAGCACCTTCATCTGTAGGTAATGTTTTCCAATACGCTACTTTTTTGTCAAATTCATCTCCTTTAGGAGCAAATTCGCGTTCTTTTACATATTCAAATGTTGTCTCGTCTGGAGCAATCATTCCTCCACGAGCTCCCATTTCAATACTCATATTACAAACGGTCATACGTCCTTCCATCGACATTTCTTCAAATACATTACCCGCATATTCACAGAAATATCCTGTACCAGCATTGGTGCCTAATTTGGCAATAACATATAATATTACATCTTTTGGAAGTACCCCAGGTTTTAATTGTCCGTTTACATTTACACGAAGGCTTTTAGGTTTTTGAAGTAGCAAACACTGACTAGCAAATACCTGAGCAACCTGACTGGTTCCAATACCAAAAGCAATACTACCAAACGCTCCGTGAGTAGAGGTATGGCTATCACCGCAAACCATGGTCATACCTGGTTGCGTAATTCCTAGTTCAGGAGCCATTACATGTACAATACCGTTGTATTTATGGCCAAGACCATATAACGTAATGTTATTTTTATTACAGTTTTCTGTTAGCTGTGCTAGCTGGTTACGAGATAAAACATCTTTTACGGGTAGATGCTGATCAATAGTAGGGGTGTTATGATCAGCAGTTGCCACGATCTGATCAGGTCTAAAAACAGGGATTTCACGTTGCTCTAATTCACCAAATGCTTGTGGACTAGTAACTTCGTGGATTAAATGTTTGTCTATATATAAGATTTGAGGCCCGTTTTCTATTTCTTTGACGACATGTGCATCCCAAACTTTGTCAAATAATGTCTTCATATTTTATTAAAAATACCTGCAAGGATTAAGAAACCGAAAAACGCTTTCGTGGTAAAACTTGCAGGATAATTATCATTTTGTTTAAACTACTGCAGCACCAACTACATTTGTGCTTTTCATGATCTGATGTATATCTTCATCGATCACTTCTTTTTTACGATCTGCATAACTTAAAAATTCTTTATACACATCGTCAAGTTGAAGCTTAGTTAATTCATAACCAACTTTTTTTGCTCTATACGCAAGGGCAGCTCGACCACTTCTAGCGGTTAGTACAATTGCAGATTCGGTAACACCTACTTCTGCTGGATCTATAATCTCATAAGTTTCTCGGTTTTTGATAACCCCATCCTGATGAATTCCTGAACTATGAGCAAAAGCATTAGCTCCTACAATTGCTTTATTAGGCTGTACCATCATTCCCATGTGATCTGATACCATTTGACTGGTTTCATACAGCAACTTAGAATTAATCTCTGTATTAAGATTTAGATAAGGATGTTGTTTCATGATCATAACTACTTCTTCTAGAGAAGTATTACCAGCACGTTCTCCGATTCCATTAATAGTACATTCTATTTGTCTCGCACCATTGATTGCTCCAGCAATAGAATTAGCAGTTGCTAATCCCAGGTCATTGTGACAATGACACGAAATGGTCACATTATCAATTCCTTTTACATTTTCTTTAAGGTATTTGATTTTTGCGCCATACTCTTCTGGAAGGCAATATCCTGTAGTATCAGGTATATTAAGAACGGTCGCCCCGGCTTTGATCATAGCTTCACAAACTCGCGCTAAAAATTCATTATCGGTGCGACCGGCATCTTCAGCATAAAATTCTACATCTTCGACAAAAGACTTAGCATATTTCACTGCTGCAATACCGCGTTCGATTACTTTATCCCGAGTAGAATTAAATTTATGTTTTATATGAGAATCCGAAGTACCGATACCGGTATGGATTCTTGGCCTTTTTGCATGTTTAAGCGCTTCTGCCGCGATCTTGATATCATTCTCTACTGCTCTCGATAAACCGCATACTGTAGCGTTTTTAACGATTTTAGCAATTTCATTTACAGAAGTAAAATCTCCCGGACTAGAGACAGGAAACCCTGCTTCTATAACATCTACTCCAAGAAAATCTAATTGCTTCGCAATGACTAATTTTTGTTGTGTGTTTAATTTACATCCAGGGACTTGTTCTCCGTCTCTTAATGTAGTGTCAAATATTTGGACCTTATTATTACTCATAGGAATTCAGTGAATTATGAATTTAGTGCTTATTGAAAAAACTCTTTTTAAAATATTCTTATAAGATGTTTCTTAAATCTCTTACGAATTTATATTTTGGGAATTCAAAAGAGAAGTATTTAGCAACTGGTTTTACAATGCTAAAAAGTTTTAATAAAAACTTAATCTTCTTTTAATCAATTAATTACAATATATTTTCTTACAATGACTAATGATCAAAAAGATCCTTTGTTTGTTTTAGTAAAGTCGCTTTCTAAATCCGAAAAACGACAATTTAAGGTGTATGTTGGTCGGTTAGGAGTGAATTCAGATTCTAAATTTCTGGCACTTTTTAACCACCTGGATAAGAGTGATACCTTAGATGAAGATCTTATTGTTAAAAAAGGCTTTGTTACTAAGCAACAGATTTCGAACCTAAAAGCACATTTATATAAGCAAATTCTTATTAGTCTTAGACTAAGTCCGTTGCATCAAAACATTAGATCGCAGATAAGAGAGCAATTAGATTTTGCTTCAATATTATATCATAAAGGATTATATAAACAAAGTCTTAAAATTCTAGACAAAGCAAAGTCACAAGCAAAAGAAAATGAAGAACATAATATTGCTTATGAAATTGTAGAGCTTGAAAAAATTATTGAAACACAATACATTACACGAAGTATCAATAATAGAGCAGATGAATTGACGGTTGAGGCAAAAATGTTAAGCGTAAAGAATGTACTTACTAGTAAATTATCTAACCTTTCTCTACAATTATATGGTTTAATGCTAAAAAGCGGATATGTTAGAAATGATAAAGAACATAACGTAATTACAAATTATTTTAATAGCAAATTACCCAAATATGAATGGAATATGTTGGGTTTTAGAGAAAAACTATGGTTGTATAAAGCACATTTGTGGTATAGTTTTATTGTACAGGATTTTTTATCCTGCTATAAGTATTCAAAAAAGTGGGTGGATCTATTCTATGAACATTCAAAAATGATGGTTCTTAACCCTGTTTTTTTCTTAAGAGGAAATCATTATTTGTTAGAATCTCTTTATTTGATAAAAGATAAAACACAGTTAAAATCCACATTAAATAGATTTGAGGAAACGATATCGTCTGATACTTTTCCTAAGGATGATAATATAGATGTACTTTCATTTCAATTTATTTATAATAATAAACTAAACATACATTTTTTAGAAGGCTCGTTTGAGGAAGGAGAGTATCTCGTTACAGAAATATTAAAAGGTATTTCGGAATTTAAAAACCGACTTGATGATCATCATATAATGGTTTTATACTACAAAATAGGTTGTTTATATTTTGGAATGGCAAATCACAGAAAATGTATTGAGTATCTCGCAAAGATTATCAATAACAAGTCTTTAAAAATGAGAGAAGATTTGATGTGTTTTTCTAGAGTGTTAAGCTTGGTGGCTCATTATGAAGCAGGGATGGATTATCATTTAGAAAGCCAATTAAAGGAAACATACCGATTTTTAATTAAAATGGATGATCTGCATGAAGTGCAAAAAGAAATGATCAAGTTTCTTAAAAACCTGGGAGATATATTTCCTCATCAAATTAAGGATGAGTTTAGAAAGCTTCATAAAAGATTAAAGGAGTATGAAGATCATCCTTATGAGAAACGTGCTTTTTTATACTTGGACATCCTTTCTTGGTTAGAAAGTAATATAGAAGGAAGACCGGTAGCGGATATCATTAAAGAAAAGTCAAAAAAACTGATTAGATAGGTTGTTAAAAATTATCAATTACTGTTTTTTATGATAAATGCACAGAATATTTAATAAATGATTGTGGTAATAGTAATTTCTTTTTATAGTTTTGAGTAGGGTTTTTCTGATAGACCTTGTTTATTATATGGGATATAATTAGTAATGGAAATAATTAGAATGAACAAAACTACTTTATTAAGGCTTTTTTTTATTGTATTAGGATTACCATGTTTTGCACAAATAACTGTAGACGATTCTTCATTTACAGTTGATCAACTGGTAGAAAATGTATTAATTGATAGTCCCTGTGCTCAGGTAAGTAACATTTCATCTTTTACAGGAACAGCACAAGGATTTAACGGAATTGGATATTTTGAAGGGAACGGATCGGGATTTGAAGTAGATCGAGGAGTAGTTTTAAGTTCTGGTAATGCAACAAGTGCCGCTGGACCTAATGGGCAGGCACCTTTAAGTGAAGGAGATGGTTCTGGATGGATAGGAGATGCAGATCTATCGAGTATTACTAATACTCCCAATCTATTTAATGCAAGTTATATTCAATTTGATTTTGTTCCTTCAGTAGATTTTATAAGTTTTGATTTTCTTTTTGCTTCAGAAGAATATGTAGGTACATTTCCTTGTACTTTTTCAGATGTATTTGCTTTTATTCTTACGGATTCGGCGGGGAATTCAACCAATCTAGCTGTTGTTCCAGGAACAAACCCTCCTGTACCGATTAGAGTAACAACTATCAATGCTGGTGTTGATTCAAATGGGGATGGGGATTTTAATGATGCTAACGAATGTCCACCACAAAACGAAGCTTTTTATAATAGAACAATACCACCAGGAACAGCTGCTCCTATAGATTTTAATGGGTATACTCAAGTACTTACAGCATCTGGATCCGTTACCTCTGGAGAAACATATACCATAAAACTGGTAATTGCTGATAATGGAGACGGAGCTTATGATTCTGCAGTATTTTTGGCAGCAGGTAGTTTTAATCTTGGAGGAGATCTTGGAGAAGATAGAACCTTAGTCTCCGGTAATCCTGGTTGTACAGGAGATCCTATAATTTTAAATGCAACCTTAGGTAATAACTCTACATATACCTGGATGAAAGATGGAGCACCTTTATCACCTGGGGATGGCACAACAGTACTAGCTGGTGGAGCTCAATTACAGGTTACTCAGGATGGTACTTACAGTGTAGAAATAGCAATTTCAAGTGGTTGTACAGCTTCAGATTCTATAGATATTGAGTTTATTATAGCTCCGGTTATTGCCAACTCTCCTAATAACCTGGTGTCTTGCGATGTTGATGGAGATGGATTTAGTCCTTTTGATCTAACAGCAAATACTAGTTTGGCTCTTGGAACCCAGGATGCAACATTATTTCAGGTCACGTATCATTTAACACAACAAGATGCAGAAGATTATACAGGAGCAACTACGGATAATAGAATTGATACACCAGATAATTATACGAATACTTCTGCAAATCAAGTAGTATGGTTAAGAATTGCAGAAACTAATCAAAAGTGTTTTGAGGTTGCTTCTTTTACACTAGAGGTGATAGGAAATCCAGTAGCAAATACACCAACAGATTTTGAACTTTGTGATAATGATGATGATGGTAATGATACCAATGGATTTGTAGAATTTGATTTATCTACAAAAGTGACAGAAGTATTGGGAACTCAAAATGCTTCGGATTTTTCTGTTTTATTTTATGAGAGTCAAGCTATTGCCGATGCAGGAGTGGCAGGTACAGAATTACCCGCGTTATATACAAATACCAGTACTCCTCAACAAATCTTTGCAAGAATCGAAAACGTTACTAATAGACAATGTTATGAAACAACTTCTTTTCAACTTATAGTCAATCCGCTTCCTACGGTAGCAAGTACAGTTGCTTTATTACAGTGTGATGATGATATTGATGGTTTTTCATTATTTAATTTGTCTGAAGCAAATACTTTAATTTCTACAAACGCTGCAAATGAAACTTTTACTTATTATTTGACAGCACAACAAGCGATAAATGGTAATGTGGCAGATCAAATAACAAATTTCACTACGTATCCTAACCCTACATCACTTAATAGTATAGTATATTCTAGAATAGAATCTGATAAAGGATGCTTTAGAACGTCACAAATTAATTTACAGGTGTCTACTACTCAAATTCCTAGTAATTTTAATCTTACTTATACCATATGTGAATCAGAGAATATTGATGATGATCCAACTGATGGTATTGCTACATTTAATTTTAGTGATGCAACGAATCAAATATCTCAATTATACCCAGGTGGTCAGAATTTAACGATTAGGTATTATCAAAATGAAGCTGATGCGCTGGCAGAACAAAACGAAATTACAGATATAGCTAATTATAGAAATACTTCTTCTCCTTTTTTACAAGAATTATATGTGAGAGTAGAAGACGGTAGTAATAATGCTTGTCTGGGATTAGGAAATCATATAACATTACAGGTAAATCCATTTGAACCAATTCAATTTGAAGATGAATACATAATTTGTTTACGAGGTGATGGTACTGCTATTAACTTATTACCAGTTGATATTATAGATACACAATTAGATCCGTCAACATATAGTTTTCAATGGTTTGTAGGTCCAACTACTACAGCAGGAAATGAGATTCCTGGAGAAACAGGAGCTACATTTTCACCAAGTATTCCAGGAGAATACTCTGTATTGGTTACCGGAATAACAACCGGTTGTACGTTATCTAGAAATACAACGGTTATAGAATCATATCCTCCAGAAAGTATAACCGCAGAATTGTTATCTGGTGCTTTCTCTAATAATGCAACTATTGAGGTAACTGTAGTTGGAAATGGGGAATATGAATTTAGATTAGATAACGGAAGTTGGCAGGAATCTAATATTTTTGCAAATGTTTTCAGAGGTGAGCATACAGTATTTGTTAGGGATTTAAGATTGTGCGGAGAGTTAGAGTTTGAATTAGAACCCATTGTAGATTATCCAAGATATTTTACACCTAACGGAGACGGTTTTCATGATGATTGGACAATTACAGGAAGTAATAACGTATCAATAGGATCAATTCAGATTTTTGATAGATATGGTAAATTACTTAAAGATTTGGGGACTTCAGGAAGATGGGATGGTACTTATAACGGTCGAGTATTACCGTCTAATGACTATTGGTTTGTAGTCTCTTATACTGAAGAAAATATAATGAAAGAATTTAAAGCTAGTTTTTCCTTAATACGATAAATTTTAATGTCTCAAAATAGACACTTGCGCAATGTACTGGAACTGAATCTGGCAATGTTATTGATCAGTACTTCAGGAGCTCTAGGAAGATATATAGATATGCCAGTTCCAGTGACCATAGGGTCTAGGGCGATTTTAGCAGGAGTTTTATTGTTTCTTTTTTGTAAATGGAGGAAAATCTCATTACATATAGAAAGTAAAGATAGAGTGACCATTATGGTTGGAGGGATCTTAATGGGATTGCATTGGATCACTTATTTTTATGCTTTACGACTATCAAATGTTGCGATCGGGATGATTTCTCTCTTTACATATCCTGTAATTACATCTCTTTTAGAGCCCTTGATTCTAAAAACTAAATTTCAAAAAATGCACCTTGTATTAGGGATCATGGTTTTATTAGGAATTTATTTTTTGGTTCCAGATTTTAGTTTTGAAAATACATATGCAAAAGCGGTTGGGTTTGGCGTTATATCAGCATTATGCTATGCTTTGAGAAATTTGATTATGAAAACTAAAGTAACCAATTATCATGGATCGATGTTGATGTGGTATCAGCTAGTAGTAATTAGTGTTATGCTTTTACCGTTTCTATTTATAATGGATAGTTCAGGAATAAAAGATCAATGGCCTTGGTTGTTGGTTTTAGCTCTGTTAACCACAGCTATCGGGCATACTTTGTTTTTGTTTAGTCTTAAGCGTTTTTCTGCTACAGCCGCCAGTATTATGAGTAGTGTGCAACCGGTTTATGGAATTATCATAGGAATTATTTTTTTAGGAGAAATTCCTGTACTTTCAACAATTATTGGAGGAGTTTTAATTTTAACTTCTGTCGTTATAGAGAGTATTAGAACATATCGATAGTGAATCTATATTATGGAAAAGATAACAAAGCAATTAGGAGGTTTATTGATAGAAACTGAAAAGTTAGTTTTAGAAATGGATAAAGAGAGCATCGAATATAAAGTTTCTAGTAACAAATGGTCAAAAAAAGAAATTTTAGGGCATTTAATAGATTCGGCAATAAACAATTTACAAAGGTTTACAGAAGTTCAATTTATGCCTAAACCATATGTGATTAGAAAATATGCTCAAAGTGATCTAGTGGTAGCAAATAAATATCAAGATAAAGAAATATCATCTTTACTACAGTTGTGGATTTCATTAAATCAACAAATTCTTTTTGTAATTAGTAACCTTGATCGTGATATGTTAGATCTAAAGATTGATGTTGATCACAATAATAGTAAGACTTTAAAATGGTTGATAGAAGATTATGTAATACATATGAAGCATCACCTTAATCAGATTAAAAACTAATCAAATACAATCATCCCAGATTGGATCTGTAGGAGGAGGAGCGAGGATTGTTAACGGTTCTTTTTTAACAGGATGAATAAAAGTCAGTTTTCTGGCATGTAGATGAATACTTCCGTCTTTATTACTACGATTAGCACCATATTTCAGATCTCCTTTTATAGAACATCCAATACTTGATAATTGAGATCGTATCTGATGATGACGACCGGTATGAAGGTCTACCTCCAAAGCATAATAGCTATCAAGTTTTTTAATAGTAGTGTATTCCAAAATTGCTTTTTTACTGTCAGGAACTTCATTTTTGTGTGCATAAGACTTATTTTGTTTGGGATTACGTTTGAGCCAATGCGTTAGTAAGTCGCTATCTTTTGGAGGTTTATTTTTGACTACTGCCCAATACGTTTTTTGAGCCTCTTTATTGGCAAATAACTTATTGAGTCGAGGTAAAGCCTTACTAGTTCTGGCAAACACAACAATACCACTGGTGGGTCTGTCTAATCGATGTACCACTCCCAGATAAACAGCTCCGGGCTTATTGTATTTATCAGCTATATATTCTTTGACGATTTCACTTAGTGGTTTGTCGCCAGTTTTATCGCCTTGAACGATATCTCCAGGACGTTTATTAATAACAATAATATGATTGTCTTCGTAAAGAACCTGCAGATTATTTTTATTAGAGATGATTTTAGACACTTTGGATCTTATGTTTATCTAACAACTAATATTGTTCACTATCACTAGGGAAATCAACAGATTTCACATCTGAGACATATTTTTTAAAAGCATTTGTCATTTCTGTATAAAGGTCAAGATACCTTCTTAAAAAACGAGGATTGAATTCGTGAGTCATCCCAAGCATATCATGAGTAACTAGTACCTGTCCATCAACTCCGTTTCCAGCTCCAATCCCTATAATAGGTATAGTTAAACTTTCTGCAACCTCTTTAGCTAATTTGGCCGGAACTTTTTCTAAAACAATAGCAAAACATCCTACTTTCTCCAGCATTAAAGCATCTTCCTTTAATTTTCGAGCTTCTTCTTCTTCTTTAGCTCTAACAGTATACGTCCCGAATTTGTATATAGATTGTGGTGTAAGCCCTAAATGCCCCATAACAGGAATCCCCGCGTTTAGAATTCTTTTAATAGAATCTTTTACTTCTTTACCACCTTCAACTTTTACTGCATGACCTCCTGATTCTTTCATAATGCGAATTGCAGATCGTAAAGCTTCTTTAGGATCACTTTGATAACTTCCAAAAGGAATATCTACAACAATTAAAGCGCGATGAATAGCTCTTATAACAGAAGATGCATGATAGATCATTTGATCTAATGTAATCGGAAGTGTAGTTTCATGACCTGCCATAACATTAGAAGCAGAATCACCTACAAGTATAACATCTATTCCAGCGCCGTCTACAATTTTAGCCATCGTATAATCATATGCAGTAAGCATTGATATTTTTTCTCCGTTGGATTTCATCTCAACCAGAGATTTTACTGTGACTCTTTTGTAATCTTTTTTTGCTGTAGACATTATAAATTGTTTTTAGAAATGTAAAAGTAATGATTTACCTATATCGTAACAAGTGTATAAGGTTTTTGATTTTTCTTTTGTATCAGGTAATTATGAAAAACTAATTAAAAACTTATTTTTACATAAATCAAAAAATGAAGAATATGTATAAATTAAAAGTGTTAGTGGTTCTACTTATAACAGTTAATGTTTTTTCTCAGAAAGAAACTTCTGCAAAAGATATGGATCGTCATCAAGAAGGAGCGAAACAGACGGTGATAGATTTTTTTGAAGGTTTTCATAAAGGAGATACCATAATGATGAAAAAAACGATGGATAATGATATGGTTTTAAGAACTATTGCCAAAACGAAAGAAGGAGAAGTAAAAACATTTAAAACTGAAGTTGCTAAATTTGTGATGGCAATACATAATAGACCTGCAGAACAAAAATGGTATGAGAAAATTTTAGGGTATACGATTAATGCTAATGACCGTATTGCACAAGTATGGACGCCTTATGAGTTTTATGTCAATGATAATTTTAGTCATTGTGGAGTAAATACCTTTCAATTATTTAATGATGGTACATCATGGAAAATTATTTCTATAGCCGATACTCGTAAACGAGAAGGGTGTAATTAGATTAGACTGATTAGAAATGGTAAAAAATTTCGAAAAGAATGTAAGCCTATAGACCAATGTATTCCATGTTTTTTCTTGAAAATACCATAAATAAAACCCGAAAAAATTCTTGGAACTGTCAAGAGTATTATAGTAATGTTAATTGCGGAAATGTTTCCATAATTAAGAGCGTGTGATAATCCAAATAAGAGAGATGTGATTACTAATACGAGCGTAGTAGTATTTTTCTTTTCTAAACTTTCTTTTAACCTGTAAAGAGTTAACGATTTATAACCATAATTTTTTAGGATAAAGAATATAATTGCAAAGAGAATAATTATGATTGGGTATATATAATACCAATCTAGATATGGTTTTAAAACAAAAAGCATTACAAAAGAAGATAAACCGCTAATAAAAAGAGGGATATCATCTTTTTGAGGCTTTATTAATGATCTAAAAACTAATTCTTCCAGAATAGGCATTATTATGACTAAGGAAAGAAAACTCTCTAAAATATTCTTTTTAAAAGCATTGCTATTTTGTCGATCCTCATAAAGTGAGAAATCAATAGTAGGAAAATAATTACTGATTAGTTTTTGAACTCCAACCCATACGATAATAAAAATTACTATAATCGCAAAATAAAGAAAAAGCTTCTTGAGTTTTGAAGTATTGTTTTTACTCATCTTTATTTAACAATCACTCAAACTCACTTTTATAGCTAAACCACCTTCACTGGTTTCTTTATATTTGGTATTCATATCCTTGGCAGTTTCCCACATAGTTTCTATTACTTTATCAAGAGGAACTTTGGCATTTGCAGCATCGTTATCTAAAGCCATTTCGCAAGCATTTATAGCTTTGATAGCTCCCATAGCATTTCTTTCTATGCAAGGAATCTGTACCAAACCTCCAATGGGATCGCAAGTAAGGCCTAAATGGTGTTCCATAGCAATTTCACTAGCCATTAATACTTGTTCTGGTGTTCCGCCCATTAATTCTGTTAGAGCCCCAGCAGCCATTGCTGATGATACACCTATCTCAGCCTGACAGCCACCCATAGCTGCAGAAATAGTAGCTCCTTTTTTGAATAAACTTCCTATTTCGCCAGCAACTAACATGAATTGCTTAACATCGTCAAAATTAGCATCATGATTTTCAATGACCATATAATACATCATCACAGCTGGAATAACTCCAGCACTACCATTAGTAGGAGCAGTTACTACTCTTCCTAAAGAGGCATTTACTTCATTAACTGCAAGAGCAAAACATGAAACCCATTTGAGTATTTGTCTAAATTTTACTTTGGTATCTCTTATAGCCTCAACCCATTCTGTAGGATTGGTGTATGGAGTATCACCAATAAGTCTTTTGTGAGTGTCAAAAGCTCTTCTTCTTACATTTAAACCTCCTGGTAAAGAACCTTCAGTATGACAACCTGTATAAATAGATTCTAACATTACTTTCCATACCTGAGCAATTCTTTCATCTATATCCTGATCACTTCGTAAGGAGCGTTCGTTTTCCAAAACAATTTCTGAAACCTTTTTACCTCTAGTTTTGCAATATTCTAAAAGATCTGATCCTTTCTGTATAGGGAGTGGAAAGCATTGAAACTCTTCCAGTTTCTTTTCCTGTCGTTTTCGTTCTTCCTTTATGACAAAACCTCCACCTATTGAATAAAAAGAAGATGACACTTTTGAGCCATTTTGCAATTCTGCATGAAAAGTAATAGCATTGGGGTGAAATTCTTTAAATTCTTTATTAAAGATAATCTGCACAGAAGGATCAAAAGTTATTTGTTTCTCCTGGTTAAATAAGAATTGTTTAGAACTCTTAATAGATTCGATAATTGTGGGTATAGTTGAAACATCGATGGTCTGCGGATCATATCCACATAATCCCAGAATTACAGCGATGTCGGTAGCATGTCCTTTTCCGGTAAGTGATAAAGAACCAAATAAATCTATCGTAATAGAGTTTACAGATTCAAAATGTTCATCTTTCTTTAATTCGGAAATCCATCGTCGTCCTGCTCTCCAGGGACCTAAGGTATGAGAACTAGAAGGACCGACTCCGATTTTCAGCATATCAAAAATACTGATGCATTCCATAATTGATAACTATTGAATAAATTTTAGGGGGTAAATATATGATTTTGGCAATAAACAAACTCTTTTTTTGCTAAATAGTTAGCAAGGTATTTTTACTAGAATGATTAACGGCCAGAAAGTAAGATTTGTACGTGATATAATGACATCCTGTCAGACAGATAGACATGGCATAATCATTGACTTAACACCGATGAATGATTATGAACAACACTATAACAATTTAATATAAATTATGAGTAAGATAATAGGTATAGACTTAGGGACGACCAACTCTTGTGTTTCTGTAATGGAAGGTAATGAGCCTGTAGTGATCCCTAATGCTGAAGGAAAAAGAACAACTCCTTCTGTAATTGCTTTTGTAGAAGGTGGAGAAATTAAAGTAGGAGATCCTGCAAAACGTCAGGCAGTTACAAATCCAACTAAAACGATTTCTTCTATTAAAAGATTTATGGGAAATAAATTCTCTGAATCTTCAAAAGAAGCAGAAAGAGCTGCTTATAAAGTAGTAAAAGGAGATAATGACACCCCAAGAGTTGATATCGATGGGCGTTTATATACACCACAAGAATTATCTGCAATGACACTTCAAAAAATGAAGAAAACTGCAGAAGATTATCTTGGACAAGATGTTGCAAGAGCTGTAATTACAGTACCAGCATATTTTAATGATGCACAGCGTCAGGCAACTAAAGAAGCTGGAGAAATTGCAGGTCTTAAAGTAGAAAGAATTATTAATGAGCCAACTGCAGCAGCTTTGGCTTATGGTCTTGATAAAAAAGGAACTGACCAGAAGATTGTAGTATTTGACTTTGGTGGAGGTACTCATGATGTATCTATTCTTGAATTAGGAGATGGTGTATTTGAAGTATTATCTACTGATGGAGATACACACTTAGGAGGAGATGATGTAGATCAAAAAATCATTGACTGGTTAGCTGAAGAATTCAAATCTGAAGAAAATATGGATCTTCGTAAAGATCCAATGGCATTACAGCGTCTTAAAGAAGCAGCTGAGAAAGCTAAAATAGAATTATCTTCTTCTTCTCAAACAGAAATCAATTTACCATATGTTACTGCAACTGCAAGTGGTCCTAAACACTTAGTAAGATCATTAACTAGATCTAAGTTTGATCAGTTAATTGATGATTTGGTAAAACGTACTATCGAACCTTGTCGTACTGCACTTGAAAGTGCTGGATTATCTACAAGTGATATCGATGAGATTATTTTAGTAGGAGGATCTACACGTATTCCTGCGGTACAGGAATCAGTAGAAAAATTCTTTGGTAAAGCGCCAAGTAAAGGAGTGAATCCTGATGAGGTAGTAGCGGTAGGAGCTGCAATTCAAGGAGGAGTATTGACAGGAGATGTAAAAGATGTATTATTATTAGATGTTACTCCACTTTCTCTTGGTATTGAGACTATGGGTAATGTAATGACAAAGCTTATCGAAGCTAATACAACAATACCTACAAAAAAGTCGCAAGTATTCTCTACGGCAGCAGATAATCAACCATCTGTAGAAATTCATGTGTTGCAAGGAGAACGTCCTATGGCAGCGCATAATAAAACAATCGGTCGTTTCCATTTAGATGGAATTCCACCAGCGCAAAGAGGAGTACCTCAGATTGAAGTAACTTTTGATATTGATGCAAATGGTATCATTAAGGTTTCTGCGACAGATAAAGCAACAAATAAATCTCAGGATATTCGTATCGAAGCTTCTTCAGGATTAACAGAAGAAGAAATAGAGAAAATGAAGAGAGAAGCAGAAGCAAATGCTGAGGCAGATAAAGCAGCAAAAGAAACTGCAGATAAGTTGAATGAAGCTGACGGGATGATTTTCCAGACAGAAAAGCAACTTAAAGAATTTGGTGATAAATTGTCAGATGATAAGAAAAAACCAATTGAAGATGCTTTAGAAGAACTTAAGAAAGCATATGAATCTAAAGATTTAGCAGTAATCCAACCAGCACTTGATAAAATCAATGAAGCTTGGAAAGTTGCTAGTGAAGAGATGTATAAAGCTCAAGCAGAAGCTCAACAAAATGGACAACCTGGTCCAGAAGCGGCAGACCAATCTTCTGAAGGAGGATCAGAAGGAAGCGATGTAGAAGATGTTGACTTCGAAGAAGTAAAGTAAATAATAAAACTTTTATAAAAATGCGTAGCTAAAAGCTGCGCATTTTTTTTATACCTTTGTTTTAATATAAAAGAAGGAACGGGTTTTTATTAATCCTTGTTTTATACCCCCTTTTGTAATGCTGATTTTCACACGATCTAGTACTTAATTTTATAAGGATTTATAGTCCTGCGGGTTTGTTTTTTGTAATGGGAATATATTAATGAATCTATCGCAAGTTTTTCGTAAAAACATCTTTTGGTTTTATGACTTTCTAAGAGGTGATGATATTAAAAATCATTATGAGGATATCAAAAAAATAATTGAGAATCCTCATTCGGCACCCTCACAAAGTAAGAAAGAGAAATATCTTAAAGGTATTCTTGACCACGCAGTAGCTACAACTAACTTTTATCAACCTTATACAAATTATAATTCGATTTCAGATTTCCCTATTATTAATAAAAATATGATAAGGGATAATTTTGAAGATTATAAATCTTCAAAATATAAGGTTAAGAACTGTGTTTTAGTATCTACAAGTGGTTCTACTGGAGCACCTTTCTCCGTTTTACAAAATATGAGTAAACGCTGTAGGAATACAGCAGATAACCTTTATTTTTCTAAAAGATCAGGATATAACATTGGTCAAAAACTAGTGTATGTAAAAATATGGCCAAAATCTGTTAATCGAAGAATGTTTTCTAGAAGTTGGATTCAAAATATATCTCCTCATAGCGTTTTTAAGCTTAAAGATCAGGACATCGATGAATTAATAAAAACATTAAAAAATGATTCGTCACAAAAAAGCTTTTTAGGATATACGTCTGCCTTTGAACGTATATGCAGATATCTTGATAAGATCAATTCAGAACCAATATCATGTAATGTGCAATCAGTAATTACCATGTCTGAAAGTCTAAACGAATATACCAGGCATAGTATGGAGAAATATTTTGGAGTTAGTGCAGTATCCAGGTATTCTAATAATGAGAATGGAATTCTTGCTCAGGAAGAACGTAGTAAATTCAGAAACTTTACAATTAATTCTGCTAGTTACTATATAGAGGTTTTGGATATGGAAAAAGATATCCCTATTGCTAAAGGCAAACAAGGTAGGATTGTAGTGACAGATCTTCATAATTATGCAATGCCACTCTTACGTTATGATACGGGAGATATAGGTATTATGGATGAAGATGAGCATGGAGTACTTTTCTTAAAATCTGTAGAAGGAAGGAAATTAGATTTAATATACGATACAAAAGGTAATATGGTTCCTTCTCATATTTCTTCTCAGTTATGTAAATATGGTGATTATAAACAATTTCAATTGATACAATATTGCGAGAAGGCGTACCTAATTAAATTGAACACGGATAAGAAGGTAGATGAGCATAAAATGATAGAAGAGTTTAAAGGATATTTTGGCCAAGATGCACAAATCAAAATTGAGTATGTTGATGAAATCCCTCTATTATCTTCAGGTAAAAGAAAAGAAGTTAGAAATACTTTTCATACATAAGAATCTTAGGTGTTTTAACATCTTATCTTCAAAGATTAGATTTAATTTTTCTTAATGCTTCTATTTTTGATAATGGTTTTAATTTTGCAGTAGAAGCATATGAAAGAACAGCTTCAGGATTTGTTTTTGAATATTCGCGCAAGGCCCATCCTATTGCTTTTTTAATAAAAAACTCATCAGAATGTTTATGTTTTTCGCATTGAGCAAATAACAAGTCTGCATTTGTTTTGTCTTTATATCCTAATTGAAATATTATGGCACTGCGATTAAGCCAAATATTTTCTGAAGCTGAAAATTCCTTTATTACCAACTCAGTTTTATTTTCAAACTGTAAAAGATAATTACCCAAAATATTTTTTGCAATCATATCTACTGAATCCCACCAAGAATTCGTTGTGATAAACATACGTATAAGATCAATATCCGAAATCTCATATTTATTCTTAAAAAGTCGCTCTACCAGTTCTATACCACAGTGATGCAGTTCTCGCTGAGGTTTTTGATACAAAGTTTCGGTTATTTTGATAACTCGATCTCTCGTGAATCCAGTTTTAAATTCTTCAAAAGTACCTTTATATAGTTTTCTGCGTAGCGGTACTTTTATTCCATAATAAGGAAATAAATTCCTCATATACGTTTCCATAGCTATAGCATTTTTAGGATTAGCGTGTTCTTCAAATTTTAAAATTAGTGAGGAAACAAAATCCATAATTACAAGCTATTTTTTATACTTTATATATACGATAATAAATAGAATACTAAAACCCAACAGCTGTGTCATCGCCTCTTTTATCAGCTCCACCTTCTAATGTGCCATCCTCAAGAACAAGAATCCCATCAACTTTACCAATAATCCTTGAGTTTTCTTGATTGATTTTATATCCTTTTTGTTGTAAACTGTCCAGCATATCGGTGTCAAAAAGATCTGGTTCAAATACAACAACATCAGGCAACCATTGATGATGAAAACGAGGTGCATTTACGGCATCTTGCATTGTCATACCAAATTCTTCTACGTTTAAAACGGTTTGTAATACTGATGTTATAATAGTAGAACCTCCGGGAGTTCCTACAGACATCCAGAATTCTCCATTTTTCTCCACGATAGTTGGTGTCATCGAGCTTAACATTCTTTTCTCAGGAGCTATGGCATTAGCTTCTGCTCCTATAAGTCCAAACATATTGGGCACTCCAGGCTTAGCGCTAAAATCATCCATTTCATTATTTAAGAAAAACCCTAAGTCAGAAGCATAAAGTTTAGAACCATATGCACCATTTAATGTAGTTGTAACAGAGATAGCATTGCCAAATTGATCAACGATAGAGTAGTGTGTAGTTTCATCACTTTCGTATCCAGGAATACTTCCGTAACTAATATCAGAGGATAACGTAGCTTTGTCAAAACTAAAATCCTTCATACGGTCATTAAGGTATTCTTTATTAATCAAAGTATCTAACGGGATATTAACAAAATCAGGATCTCCAAGATAAAAACTACGATCCGCATAGGCTCTTCTTTCGGCTTCAGTAATTACCTGTACAGTTTTTAAACTGTTATGACCATACTTTGCAAGATCATAAGGTTCTATCATTTTCATAATTTGTGCCAGACATACTCCACCGCTAGAAGGAGGAGACATAGAAGTAATAGTAAGATTTTTGTAATTGAACTCTACGGGTGTGCGCCATTTGGCCTCATATTTTGAAAGGTCATCTATGGTGATAATTCCTCCATGAGATTGTATGAAATCTACAAGTTTTTGTCCGGTTTCACCTTTGTAAAACTCGTCTTTTCCGTTTTTGATAATTCTTTCCAGAGTTCTGGCTAATTGAGGGTTCTTTATAGTGTCTTTTGATTTGTGGTCTTTGGCAAAAAAGATAGTGTCTTTATTTACTTGTATAAATAACTCTTTAAATTTTTCAAAACGTTTTTGTTGTTTATCAGTTACTACATATCCTTTTTTAGCTAGTTCAACTACAGGGTTTAGTATATCTTCAATGGGCAAAGTCCCAAACCTCTTGTGTACTTCAAAAATACCAGCTACTGTTCCAGGAACACCTACTGCTAATGCTCCTAGTTGACTTTTTTCGGGAACAACTTCATCATTTTCGTCTATGTACATATCTTTTGTGGCCGCTAGTGGTGCTTTTTCTCTATAATCTAGAGCTCCTGTTTCTCCATTAGCTTTTCGATATACCATAAAACCACCACCGCCAAGGTTTCCTGCATATGGATACGCTACAGCCAATGCCATTTCTGTAGCAACCATTGCGTCAAAAACATTACCGCCTTTTTCCATAATGGCAGCGCCAATTTTTGAAGCTTCCTCACGAGCAGAAACCACCATAGCACGTTGTGTTATAATACCTCTTATGGGTTCGCGTTTTGATTTTTGATCAGGTGTAGTTTTGCAAGAAAAACTTATTATAAGAAGGGCTAGAAAAGATAAGTGTTTTAAGAATTTTACGCTCATAGTGTTCTCATTTCATTTTTAGTATATAGTTCAAGTTCTTCAAAAAAAGAACGAAATTCTTTTTCAAAATCCGAATAATATTGCTCAAGTTCGATGACGGCAAAATTCATCTTAGATTTGTTTTTTGTTCTTTGATTCATCCTATATAAGATATTTCCAATACCAGATACTGTAGCATAACTAAATAACCAGTTATCTTGTATCATATAGGGTAAAAAATGTTGTATACGTTGTGGTAATACTTCATAATACTCCTGAAGTAAAGAATAAAAATCATCTACATATTCTTTTAGTGGAAATGCTGAATAATCAGACCAGTTGGCGGCTAGAAAATGATCATAAAGGATATCAACAATAACACCACTATAATGACCATATTTTGAATGTAAACGAGAAGTGCTTTTCTTAACAATTGGATGACTATCTGTATAAGAATCAATTTTACGATGCAAGGTAATTCCTTGTTGTATTCGATCAGGAAATTGCAGGTATTTTTTTCCTTTGACAGAATCGGCTATGAAATTACCGATTTTAAGCTCCGGATCATCCCCGGAAAGATAAATATGAGCTAAAAAATTCATTAGGGGAATTTACAATTTTTTATATTTCACAAAGGCTATTTTAGATAAATTTTAAAATTTAGAAATACAAGCTTCCTGGTTCGTGTATATTTATAGATTTTATAAAATTATTACCTAACATAAATTTCTCACGTTTTTTGCACTTATAGTAGTTGTTTTTTAATAATAGTTTACGTTAAATCGTTGTTTGTAATTAAATCTGTGTTGTTGGTACAAAAAAAATGTGTTTTATACTTCAGAAAATTACTTTTGTAGGTATAAATGATACTTAATATGCATATATTTTTCTATGATTTCAAGAGTATAAAAACTGAATTTTATCAAGTATACTCAGATATATTGATAAAGAATGTTTTTAAGTGCTCAATGTTAACCTTTATTCTGCTTATGAGTTCATGCGACAAAGAAGGAAAAAGTATTGATTTTACAAGTGAAGGAACATTTACAGATGGAGTAGAAGGACCAGCTACAGATTATCAGGGAAATGTTTATGCAGTAAATTATCAGAAACAAGGAACCATAGGAAAAATAACCCCTGATGGAGTAGCTACTTTATTTTTAGAACTTCCGTCGGGAAGTATAGGAAATGGAATACGATTTGGAAGTACAAATGAAATGTATATAGCTGATTATAAAAATCATAATATACTCAAGGTTGATTTGAAAACTAAAGCACTAGAGATCTTTGCGCATCAACCCTTGGCAAATCAGCCAAACGATTTGGCAATAGGAGAGAATGAAACTATATATGCCAGTGACCCTAATTGGTCTGATAATACTGGAAATATTTGGAAAGTAACCAAAGAAAAAGGTTTTGAGTTATTAGAAAGCGGAATGGGAACCACTAACGGAATTGAGGTAAGTACCGATAAAAAAAGATTGTATGTTAATGAATCGGTTCAAAGAAAAGTGTGGGTATATGATATTGCAGAGAATGGTACTTTAAAAAATAAAAAACTGTTCTTCTCATTCAATGATCATGGCTTAGACGGAATGAGATGTGATCATAAAGGAAATCTTTATATATGTCGTTATGACAAAGGTACCGTTGTAGTGTTGTCACCAGAAGGGAAACTGTTAAAAGAGTTTATATTGAAAGGAAAGAAACCAACAAATATTACTTTTAGTAATGATTTTAAAGAGTTTTATATAACTGTTGCTGATAGAGGTAATATCGAAAAAGTAAAGAATACGTTATAACATAAAATAAAGAAACCTCTTCTTTTCAAAACTTTGTTCTACATTAAATTGTAGCAGTTCACTGTATCTTGTACATTTGTTCAAAATTGAAATAAATTAAGCAAGATATATGACACTAATCAAATCAATATCAGGGATTCGAGGTACAATTGGAGGGGTTGTAGGAGATAACCTTACACCTGTAGATACAGTAAAATTTGCTTCCGCGTATGGAAGTTGGCTTAAGAAAGAAACGAATAAAGTTCATCCAACGGTTGTTGTTGGTCGAGATGCTCGTATTTCTGGCTCAATGATTCAGCAATTGGTAATGAATAGTTTAGTGGGGTTAGGGATTAAAGTAGTAGATCTTGGACTTTCAACGACTCCTACGGTAGAAATAGCAGTGCCATTAGAAAATGCTGATGGTGGAATTATCTTGACAGCTAGTCATAATCCTAAACAATGGAATGCTCTTAAATTATTAAATAATAAAGGAGAATTTTTAAATGCTGAAAATGGTAAAAAAATACTTGACATTGCAGAAAATGATGAATACATTTTTGCAGAAGTAGATGATCTAGGTAGTATTACTGTTAACGACACATATATAGATAAGCATATTGAAGAAGTTTTAAAACTTTCTTTGGTAGATGCTGATACAGTTAAAGAAGCAGGTTTTAAGGTAGTAGTAGATGCTGTAAACTCTACAGGAGGAATTGCAATTCCTAGGCTACTTAAAAAAATGGGAGTTGAGGTAGTAGAGTTATATTGCGAACCAAATGGTCACTTTCCTCATAACCCAGAACCTCTTAAAGAACATCTTACCGATCTGTCAGAATTAGTTGTAGAAGAAAAAGCGGATTTAGGAATTACAGTAGATCCAGATGTAGATCGTCTAGCTTTTATGAGTGAAGATGGAGAAATGTTTGGAGAGGAATACACATTAGTAGCTTGTGCAGATTTTGTTTTAGGAAAGACACCAGGTAATACCGTTTCTAATTTATCTTCGAGTAGAGCATTGCGTGACGTAACTCAAAAACATAATGGCACTTATGAAGCGAGTGCAGTAGGAGAGGTGAATGTAGTTTCTACAATGAAAGCCAATAAGGCTATTATTGGAGGAGAAGGTAATGGTGGAATCATTTATCCAGAATCACATTATGGAAGAGATTCATTAGTAGGAGTGGCACTATTTCTTACCCATCTTGCAGAAAAAAAATGTACGGTTAGTGAATTGAGAAATAGCTATCCTTCTTATTTTATGAGTAAGAATAAAATTCAGTTAACACCTGATCTGGATGTAGATGCAATCTTAAAAGGGTTTCATAAAAAAAATGACTCAGAAGAAGTGTCAACAGTTGATGGAGTAAAAGTTGATTTTTCTGATAGTTGGGTGCATCTGCGTAAAAGTAATACAGAACCAATTATTCGTATTTATACTGAGGCGCTTAGTCAAGAAAAAGCAGATCAGTTAGCAGAAGAGACAATTTCAGTATTAAAAGAGATAGCAGGAATTTAATAAAAAAGCACTTGGCTAGATTTTTAACGTCTAGCCAAGTGTTTTTTATCATCCTATAATTGCTCCTTTAGGAATATCAGCATTACGATGTTTCCATCGTTTATGTGTCCAAAGATAGTTTTCAGGTTTATTGTGTATTTGTTTTTCTAGTAAATCCAAAAAACGTCTTGTAATAACATGATCTTCAGTGTTTTTTGGGTCTTCAGAAATAGGGATTAATGATGCTTCATAATATCCTCTATTTACTTTTTCTACGTTTAGGTAAAATATACTTAGACCTAATCGTTTTGATAAGACTTCGCCTCCAGTAAAAGCAGGAACTCTAACTCCCATAAAATTTGTCCAGTATTTTGATGTAGTAGCTTTTGGCGATTGGTCAGAAAACAAACCATATAGACTAAGTCTGTTATCATTAAGGTCCTTAATCATTTCTTTATAAGCAATTCTATTTGCGATTACACGAGAACCAAACCTAGCTCTAATACGATGTGCCAACCTATCAAAGTATTTGTTTTCTATTGGTTTGTAAATACCAACACAACCAAATTTTGAAATTAAATCAACAACATTAGTCCATTCATAACTGGCATAATGCCCCATCATAACAATAATACTTTTGTTTTCGTCTTCTAATCTTTTGAGCATATCTAGATTAGTGATTTTGAAACGATCTTTCATTTCTTCACTACTTATAGATATTGATTTGATCATTTCTAAAAACATATCACTCATGTGTTTATATGTTTTTTTACTTATGCTTTTAATCTCTTTTTGGGATTTTTCAGGAAAAACCAGGGTTAAGTTTTCTGTTACAGTTTTTCTACGATATCTTACAATATAGTACATAAGTATATAGATTCCTGTAGAAAACATATAGAACAAACGCCAGGGTAATTTTGAGATTCCCCATAATATAGGATATACTAAACAGTAAATTAGTAATTGCATAGATTATTGATTTAGGTAAGTGAGTAAAGATATACTTATTAATTAGTATCAAAAGAAACTATTCATATTATTGTCAATGAATAAGTTTTGTTTATTATAGTAGCAACTATCCGTTGGTTAATCTACAGTGGCTCCTTCAGGAATTTCAGCATTACGATGTTTCCATCTTTTATGTGTCCAAAGATAGTATTCAGGTTTATTTCTTATTTGTGCTTCCAAAAGCTGTAGATACTTTTTGATGATTGAATAATCTTCACAATTTTTGGAATCTTCACTTACAGGAACAAAAGTTGCTTCATAATATCCTCTTTTTATTTTTTCTACCTGTAGATAATAAGCATTTAGATCAAAACGTTTTGCCAGTACTTCTGCGCCCAAAAATACAGGCACTTTAATTCCTAAAAAATCTGTCCAATACAAGGCTTTATGTAGTTTTGGCGATTGATCAGAAATTAATGCATATATTGATAGTCCTTCTTTTGTTTGATCTTTAGTAATTTCTTTCATAGCATCTCTATTAGGAACTAACCTAGATCCAAAACGAGCTCGAATTCTACGTACTAGTTTATCAAAATAAATATTTCCAACAGGTTTGTATATACCAACCGCCTGAAATCCGGTTTGCATATCAATAACATTTGCCCACTCATAGCTGGCATAATGTGCCATAAAAACCATGATGTTTTCTCCTTTGGCTTCTAATTCAAGTATGTCTTCGAGATTAGTAACTTTAAAACGTTCCATCATTTCTTTATTAGAAATAGAAATAGATTTGATCATTTCCAGGAACATATCACACATATGACAGTAAAACTCTTTACGTATTCTATTGATCTCCTTAGGTTTTTTATTTGGGAATACTAATTTGAGGTTTTCTGTTACTGTTTTTCTTCGATACCTAACTACATAATAAACAAGAAAAAAAATAATGGATGAGAATGCATAAAATAACTTCCACGGAAGCTTTGAAATTAGCCATAAAATGGGGTAGACCAATCTATAAATAATTAATTGCATAAGTAGGTGGACTTTTTTCGCGAAAGTACAGGTATTTTGTCAAATTTGACTTACAATCGTTAAAAAAGTCTGAATATTACTTAATACAGCAACAGTAAGTATGACAAATGGTTAGATTTAGATATGTTAATCAACGATTGCAGTTTTTGGGATTTTAGCATCTCTCAGTTTCCATCGTTTATGTGTCCATAAATAATATTCTGGCTTATTATAAATTTGTTTTTCTAATAAGCGTAAGTATTTTTTTGTGATATAATAATCGTCACAGTCTTTAGGAGTTTCTGTTATCGGGATGAATTCTGCTTCATAATGTCCACGTTTTACCTTTTCTACTTTTAAGTATACTACAGGCATGTCTAATCGTTTTGCAATTTTTTCTCCGCCTGGATATGCGGGAACTTTTATTCCCATAAAATCTGTCCAATAGGATGCGCCTTTTAAACGAGGTGATTGATCGGTAACTAGGCCATATGCACAAAGTTTACCTTGAATTTTATCACGAGTAATTTCTCTAATGGTATTATGTTTAGAGATCAATCGTGCATCAAAACGTCTACGTATACGATGTATGAGTTGATCAAAATGCTTATTTGCAATTTTTTTATAAACTCCTACGATTGGATAACTACCAAGGAATTGAACCGCAATTGACCACTCATAACTGGCATAATGAGCAATTAATACGATAACACTTTTCTTTTTAACTTCAAGAGATTTGAGTATTTCAGGATTTAAAATCTTAAATCGTTTACTTAGTTCTTTTTCAGAAATAGACATGGTTTTAATCATTTCTAAAAACATGTCGCACATATGCTGGTAAAAAACTTTTCGGATTCTACTAATTTCTGATTTTGATTTTTCTGGAAAGACAAGGATTAAGTTCTCTGTAACAATACGTTTTCTATAACCTACAATATGATAGACAAAGAGATAAATACCTGAAGAAAACAGGTAAAATATACGCCAAGGTAATTTAGAAATTCCCCACAATATAGGATATACCAAACGATATATTAATAATTGCATTAAAAATAGCTTTAAGGCCTGCAAATATAACTCTATTTGCTGAAATTTTTATAAACTTAATATAATATTGAGACTACTTTTATCTAGAGTTAGACGATAAAAAATATGGTATATTTGAACAAAATTACTTTACATGATGAACCTTGATCCTGTTATAATAGTCGTTATAGCATTAAATGTAATCGTTTCCTTAAAAGGGTTTAACGATTTTTCTTTTTTTGAAAAATACAAATTCAATATTGGAGGTATTCGGAGAGGTGAACAAATACGAATGCTCACTTCTGGATTTTTGCATGTAGATACAATGCATTTGTTTTTTAATATGTTCACTTTGTATTTTTTTGCTCCAGAGGTTATCAAGAGCTTAGGTGGAGTTAAGTTCTTGATTATTTATTTTGGTAGTTTATTAGTGGGTAACTTATTTTCGTTATTCTTTCATAAAGATGAATATCATTATAGTGCTGTAGGTGCAAGTGGAGCAGTTTCTGGAATTATTTATGCAGGGATCTTGTTTAGACCAGATATGAGTTTATATCTTATGTTTATACCTATACCTATTCCGGCATATATTTTTGGTATTGGATACTTACTATATTCAATTTTTGGTATGAAGACAAGGACTGGCAATATTGGTCACGATGCTCATTTTGGAGGTGCTGTAGGAGGATATGTAATTACATTACTATTTATGCCTTCGTTAATCGAGCAAAACACACTTATGGTTGGTTTACTAGCAATACCCATTATTATACTTTTTATAATGCAGCGGCTAGGTAAACTGTAATATAACTTATAAAAAAAACGGCTCAGAAGGCCGTTTTTTTTATGATTATTTTTATCTTTTTATAAAGACTTTTCATCTAATAGTTCTGAGATTTTCTTTTCTAGTGAGGGACCTCTTAAATTCTTAGCAATTACATTTCCGTTTTCATCTAATATAAAAGTAGCAGGTATAGATCTCACTCCATAAGCTTTGGCGATAGGATCTTGCCAATATTTTAAATTAGATACGTGATTCCACTCTAAGTTATCATCAGCGATAGCTTGTGTCCAGGATTTTTCTCTTTTGTCAAGAGAAACTCCTATAATATTAAGCCCTTTATCATGGTACTTGTTATATACACGTACAACATTTGGGTTTTCTAATCTACAAGGTTTACACCACGATGCCCAAAAGTCAACAATTGTAACTTTTCCTAAGGACTCTTTTAAAGACAATAATTTACCATCAGGAGTAGGAGCAGAAAAGTCTTCTGCTTCAGAACCAATATCAATTCTTTTTTGTTGCGAAAGCGCAATAGCATTGTTGATTATTGAATTCAGTCTTTTTCCTAGTCTTGAAGTTTTTAAGGTATCATCAATACTAGTATAGATTTCTTGAGCTTCTTTGACTGGAATAAGTTTAAGATTAACCAAATCTGTCAGCGCCATGACGGATACTAGATTGCTTTGATTGTTTTTAGCAAATTCTGTACGAGCCAATTTTTCTTTTTCTTCTAACTCCTCTTTTTTAGCAGCAATTTTCAAGGCTTTATCAGTTTCATTTAATTTGGTAGCAACGTGATACTGATTATTCATTTTTACCTTTTCCTCACCATAGGTATTTATTTTGTTAATGTAGTCAAAGAATAATTGATTCTCTACACCACCTTTTACAATAGAAGATCGTAAACTATCTTTGTAAACAGTCATCTCTATAGGATTGTTTTCTCCTAAAAACAACACATTTCCTGGTACGTTTTTGAAAGTTAGATAATTAAAGTCATTACTTTCTGGTGGTGGTAAAGCTATTTTAAATTTTCCTTTTTGGATTGTTGTAGAATCTATAATAACCGGTCTGTTTGAAACACTAATAGCATTTACATAAACAACAGTACCCTCTTCAAAGTTTTGAGCATTAGCAGATATGACATATCCCTTTTCTTCTTTTTCACAAGCAGCAAGCAGGATAATTACAGCAAGTAAGGCAATTTTTTTCATAGCGTTTTAGGATTATAAAGCAGTAAAAATAATGAATCAAATATAGATACTCCAAAAATTAACTTTTTTAATATAATTAATGCTTAAAAAAATAAAGAAAAAAACAACACTTTGATGTAACAAAATAGGAGATTCATTAGTCTAATACGTAAACGATTTAATTTTGGGGTATTAAAAAAAATCAGGTATATTTATAAAAAGAATGCAGGATAGGTATTTTTTCAGACCATTTGTCCAATAATTCTCATCCTGTTCGTCATATCTTTAAAGACCCCATTAAAATGTACTAAAAATTGATTAATTATTGTTGAAAACATTATAAACAAACGGTTTTGTTGTATTTTTGTTAACCTATGGTAAAGGATAAGTTATGAAGGTAATTGGGCAGGATTTTCCACTAGATATTAGAATTAGTTTCTCCAAATTTTTTGAGCAATATAAGGGTTTTCTAAACGGCACTAATGAATTAGTGAAAGACCGTGCAACTCGTATTTTAAAGATAGCTCAGGACCATCCAGAACTGGAAGAAGGTATTACAGAAGATAGAGTTGAAGAGTTTTTACCACAAATAGATCTTATACTAGAAGATTCTTTTTCTCAGATTTTGCAACAAAATGAAATTAAAATTGCAACAATACCTTTTACTAATAATGTATTAAAATCATCTAAACGATATCAAAGCATTATTGATGCAGCTGGTAAGGATTTTGAGCCAGCAATCAAAAACCTGGATGAGGATCATTTATACATTATGGGCTGTAGTATTATATTAGGGTCTTGTTATGGGTATAATATAGATTTTAGGCGACCATTCTTTTATAGTATTCCAGATGTTTCTGGAATTATGAGACATTACAGATTGCTGTATAATGGCGATTTTATTGAAATTGCAAAAAAGGAAAATGTAAAAGATATTACAGAAAAAGATGTTGCAGAGTTATTAGATAACTTTAATAATATAGAAGTTTGGAAAGAAAAATTTCCTCCTAACAGTTATATTTTTAAAGGTGTAGTCATTGCAAATATGTTTGATGTTACTACAGATGTTTCTTTATCTGATTTTAAAACAAGTCTTCTTAAATATGATAAAACCAGAGGTGACTTTGTAGGAAGTTTTCAAGAGATTTTTAGAGCAATATTCAACCTTCCCGAAATTAAAGTTGGTTTTTCTAATTATAACGAAGAGGATAAAACCTTTGAAAGAGTACCTTTTAAGAATATAGATAGTTATATTTTGTATGATCAATATTCTGATTCTTGTGATGCTGCGCTTTGTAAAGGAACCTATCATTACTTATTTGAAGAATCTACATACTTTGCTATTTCTAATGTAAAGAATTATCAAAAGTCTGCACCAGGTGAGAAAATGTATAAAAATCTCATCGCTCAAGGAATCAATAGTGCAATTATAGCTCCTATAGAGAGCGGAGGGGCTATTTTGGGAGTTTTAGAAATTGTATCTCCCAATATCCATGAGCTTAATAGTATTAACGCTAACAAATTACAAGATGTAATGCCATATCTTGTGGATTCTGTGCTTCGTTCTAAAGCAAAAGCAGAAAACGAATTGGAGTTAATAATACAACAAGAGTGTACTTCTATTCATCCTAGTGTATATTGGAAGTTTAGACAAGAGGCTAAAAAATTTATGAGGGCGAAGATTGATGAAAACCCTATTTCTTTTAAAGAAGTGGTGTTTGAAGATGTATACCCGTTATTTGGCCAAATTGATATTAAAGGATCCTCAGATGCTCGTAATACAGCTGTTCAAAAAGATTTGGCGTTACAGCTTAGAGGGATTTCTAAAATAATTAATAAGGTTATAGAATCAGATTCTCTACCTATATATGAGCAATTAAAATTTAGGACAGATCAATATCTTACTTCCATTACTGGGCGATTGCAAGTTGATAGTGAACAAACAATCTTGAGTTTTATTAAGAAAGAAATTACCCCTTTGTTTAAACATCTAAAACAAAAAAATAATGATTTGGATAGTTTGATAAGTGAGTATAATCAAAAACTTGATAAAAATTTAAAGACCGTATATAAGCATCGTAAAGATTATGACGATTCGGTTATGCTGATCAACAAAAAAATGGCAGCATTACTGGATAAAAAACAAGAAGAAGCACAAGCTATGTATCCTCACTATTTTGAGCGATTCAAATCAGATGGGGTTGAGCATAACTTATATATAGGAGAATCTATTACTAAGAAGGATAGTTTTAATAAAATTTACCTTTATAACCTTAGGTTGTGGCAGTTACAGGTGATGTGTGAGATGGAAAATGAATACTATCAACTTAAAAAAGATCTTCCTGTAGCATTAGATGTAGCTTCTATGGTTTTAGTATTTAATGCATCATTGTCAGTGCGTTTTAGAATGGATGAAAAACGATTCGATGTAGATGGTACTTATAATGCGCGCTATGAGGTGGTTAAAAAACGTGTAGATAAAGCTCATATAAAAGGAACTAATAAAAGAATTACTGAAAAAGGAAAACTGGTAATTGTATACTCTCAAAGCTCTGATGAAAGAGAGTATGTTAAGTATATAAACTTCTTACAATCTAAAAATTACCTGGAAGAAGAAATCGAAGTGGTTGAGTTAGATGACTTGCAAGGAGTAACAGGTTTAAAAGCTCTAAGAGTGAATATCCTTTATAATAAGAGTAAAGAAGATAAAGAGTACTATACATATGAAGATCTTATGAAAGAGATTAATTAAGACCTTGATAAAAATTAAGATATAAGGAAAACATTACTATTTAATTTATTGAAAATAAACAACCCCATAAAACAAGATGTTTTATGGGGTTGTTTGTATAAAATTATAACCTTTATTGTAAAGTATTAAATGCAATTATAAAACAGATTACAGAGGTTATTGTTCCTACCATAAATACAGTATAGGTTATTCGAAGTAATTTATATTTTCTATGTAAAACCCTACCTAGAAAGTACAAATCTTTTATCATAGTATCGTAGATATACTCTTTATCTTCCATGAGCTCATGCATAGCCCATTTATATTCATTAAGTGGCATTTTATGAAAATTACCAAAGAATAATAAGTTCACCTTTTTTTCTTCAATTTCTTTGCGTGTAAATTCACCACCAGTAACATTAGGTCTTGTCGCCAAAACAGACAACAACATAGATGCAATACTTGAAACCAGAAATACCAAAGTAGGAAATATTAAATATTGGTTAGAAGGGTTGTCAAGTTTAGGAATCAAGTTAGATAAAGCTAATGAAATAATAATTGCATTTACCGAAAGAAGAATATTGGCTTTTGTATCAGCAATGTCACTAAGTTTTAGATGGTTTCTAAGCGAAACTCTAAACAGTGTTTGTATTCCTTTTTCAGGACTTTCTTCTTTGAGTATTTTTTTCAATCTCTCTTTTTCCTTCTTTTTATTTTTTTTAATTGTGGTTTGTTCTTCTAGCATTTTAACAAGGTTTTCTTCCTTTTTTGGTTTCCAATGCGTTATGGCATAATCAGTATAGTATTGGTGTTTGTTTTTGAATAGATCAATGTTTGCTTTGAGCCATTGAGAACTATTAAGGTTGTTTACTTCATGAAGTTTAAATTCACGTCTTAATAATTCACTGGTTTCTCCATAATAATCTTTTGCAAAATGCGAAGCATCCGCATCTCGTATAATTTCTTCTAATAGATTAATAGGTTGATGTTCCATCTTTGTAGCCATGATCAGTTCAGAAACTTTATCAATGATTTGTTGAGAAACATTTTGTGATGATAAAAACTCTTTTGCAATTTCTGCACTTCGTTCTTCGTGATTATCAGAACTTTTAGAATACCCGGTATCGTGCAATAAAGCTGTTAATAATAAAATTTGCTGATCTTCATCAGATATATTAATATTATCAATAATTTCTTTTGTACTTTTAAATACCCTTTTGGTGTGATCGTAATTATGATAGATGCATGTTTTAGGGAGCTCTTTTTCAAAAAGTTCCAAAACATAGCTGTCTGTTTTTTCAAGTAATGAAGACATGTTTATGATTTTTCAATAACCAAATTAATTAAAAAAAAGAGATTGTACTCTAAACAATGAATAAAAATATAAAGATTATCGGGATTACCGTTGCACTAGTACTTAGTTCTTGTGCTTCTTATTCACCTAAATATAAAGTCGAAAATTTTGATAAAACATTACCAGTCAAAGAGATTGAAAAAACATTTTATTTGGTAGGTGATGCAGGATATGCCAAAATTAACAAAAGTACAAATGGTCTTATAGCTTTAAAAAAAGTACTGGACACGTCAGAGACAAAGAATGATTATTTAATTTTTTTAGGAGATAACATATATCAAAAAGGTATGCCTGAAAAAGAATCACCTGAAAGAGAGCTGTCTGAACATAGGATTAATGCACAAGTTGATGCGGCCAAAAACTTTGAAGGAGAAATGATTTTTATACCAGGAAATCATGATTGGTATAATGAAGGGTTAAAAGGTTTAAAAAGGCAGGAAAAATATGTAGCTAAAAAACTTAATACTAAAAATGCTTTCTTACCAGAAAAAGGATGCCCTATTGAAAGTGTAAAAATAAGCGATAAAGTACATTTATTAATTCTGGATACACAATGGTATCTTGCTAATTGGGATAAAAACCCTACTATTAATGATAATTGTGAAATCAAAACTCGGGAAAAGTTTTTTTCTGAAATAGAAGGAGAGCTTAAAAAACATAGTAAGAAAACCATAGTGATCGCAATGCATCACCCAATGTATACTAATGGACCTCACGGAGGTAAATATAGTTTTGATAAACATATTTTTCCATCAAAAAAGAAAATTCCATTACCTTTTTTGGGATCACTAGCTACATTAATTCGTTCACAAGGAGGAGTTACGGCTCAAGATCTTTCAAATGTCATGTACAATGGTTTGAAACGCAGATTGACTACAATGACAAAAGGTTTGGATAAAGTTGTGTATGTATCGGGTCATGAACATTCTTTGCAATACATAGAGGATGGAGGAGTGAAACAAATTGTATCTGGCTCTGGAGCAAAGGTATCTGCAGCTTCCTTAGGAAAAGATGGATTGTTTTCTTATCCGGGTCAGGGTTTTGCCATTTTAGATGTATATACTGATGGTTCATCCAATGTAAGATTTTATGGTAATGAAAAAGGTGAGCCTAAACTTGTATATCAAACAGAGATACATAAGAAGAAAGAGGTTTATAATTTTACTGGAGTATCAAATACTTTTGATAAAGAAGCTACTGCTTCTATTTACGCAAAAGAGGAAGTAGAAAAATCAAAGCTCTTTAAATCTATGTGGGGAGACCACTATAGATACTTATATGGTACAGATATTACAGTTCCTGTAGCAACACTGGATACTCTGTTAGGTGGACTTACAATAGATAGACAAGGAGGAGGACAGGTTACCAGATCTTTACGACTTATAGATAAAGATGGTAAGCAATATAGTCTAAGAGCTATGAGAAAGAGTGTAGCGCAGTTTTTACAAAAAGGAGCTTTTAAAAACACATATGTGGGAGATGGTTTTGATGACACCTTAACAGAAGATTTATTATCAGATTTTTATACATCTAGTTATCCCTATGCTTTTTTGACAGTAGGACCATTAGCAGATGCAATAGGAGTATATCATGCAAATCCAAAATTATATTATGTTCCTAAACACCCTGCATTAGGCGAATTCAATGAAAATTTTGGAGATGAAATTTACTTTTTAGAAGAACGCCCCAGTAAAGAATATGGGGATCTGGCTTCCTTTGGGAAACCAGATGATATTGAAAGTACAGATGACCTCTTGCGCAAAATGCGAAGAGATGAGAAATATCAAATGGACGAAGAGAATTATATAAAGGCTAGGCTTTTTGATATGATACTCGGGGATTGGGATCGACATCCAGATCAATGGAGATGGGCAAGATTTGATAAAGAGGGAGAAAAAGTATATAGACCGATTCCAAGAGATAGGGATCAGGTGTTTTCTAATTATGATGGAGTAATTCTTGATATTTTGAAATTTGTAGTTCCGATTACTCGAAAATTTCAAGTTTATGATGATGAACTAAAAAAAATACGATGGATTAATGAATCTGGGATACGATTGGATAGAACATTAGCTCAGAACTCAGGAAGAGAAACTTGGCTAAAGCAAGCTAATTATATTAAAGAAAACCTTTCTGATAAGATTATTGAAGAAGCATTTAATAACTTACCTGAAGAAACGCAGGATGAAACCGCAGAAAAAATAAAAAGAGATCTTAGAGCCAGAAGAGATCAGATTATTGATATTGCCAATCGTTATTATACATATCTCTCAAAACATGTGATCATAAAAGGAACTGATAAAGATGATTATTTTGAGATCGTTAGAGAAGATAAAAAGACCATTGTTCGAATCTCAAGAATTAAGGGAGGAGAAGCCGAGAAGCCTCATTATGAAAGAGTTTTTAATTCTGGAGAAACCAAAGAAATATGGATTTATGGATTAGATGATGATGATAAGTTTTTGGTAAAAGGAAAAGGGAGTAATCCTATAAAAATAAGAATCGTCGGAGGTCAAAATAATGATGAATATACTATAGAAAATGGCAGAAAAATAAAGATTTATGACCATAAATCTAAACCTAATACAGTTAAGAAAAAAGGAGGAGCAAAATTTATATTTAGTAATATCTATAGTTACAATATATACGACTATAATAAATATATTGACAGAACTAATGTCTTTACTCCTTTTATAGGTTTTAATCCCGATGACGGGCTTAATATTAATGTAACAGATACCTATACTGTAAGAGGATTTAAGAATGATCCATATCATAGTAAGCATAAATTTACTGGAGCTTACTACTTTGCGACTGAAGGATATGCTTTATCTTATTCTGGAGAATTTGCAGATGCTATAGGTAACTGGAATATTCTGCTCAATGGGGTTTATACGAGTGAGAATTTTGCTCAAAATTTCTTTGGATTTGGTAATAATACTGTTAATCCCGATGATGAGTTAGGTTTAGATTATAATCGAGTTAAAACCGGTATATGGTCTGTAGGGTTAGGGATTTCTAAAAAAGGATACTATGGTTCAGAAGTAAGTATTAGTGCTTCTTATGAAGGAATAGAAGTACAGAATACTGGAGATAGATTTATTACTTCGGGATTAGGTATTGTAAATGCAGATCCAGATTTCTTTGAGAGAAAGTTTTTTACTAATCTAGATGTGCAATATAAGTTTGAAAGCTATGATAATCCAGTAAACCCTGCCAGAGGTATGTTGTTTAGTGTTCAAACTGGTGCGCGTATGAATGTTGAAGATACAGATAGAACATATGGATATATAAATCCTAAAATCGGTTTTTATAATGCTATTACAAGAAATCAAAAGCTGGTATTAAAAACAGATGTTATGGCTGAGATTAATATAGGTGATAGTTTTGAATTTTATCAAGGTGCTAATCTTGGAGGAACTAAAGGGCTAAGAGGGTATAGAGAAGAACGTTTTACCGGAGAAAGTGCATTAGCATTTAGCAGTGATTTAAGATATAGCTTTAATCAATTTAAAACAGGATTATTACCATTGCAACTTGGATTATTTGGTGGATATGATATTGGTCGTGTATGGTTAGATGGTGAAGATTCTTCTACCTGGCACGATTCTGTAGGAGGTGGTTTATGGATAAATGGTGTTGATGCAATTGCAGGACAGCTTGGTGCATTTAATAGTGATGATGGACTGCGATTTACTTTTGGTTTAGGCCTAAGTTTTTAAGTAAAATAAACCTTAAGATAATTTATTACTAGAAAAAGTCTATTGTAGTTCTTGGCACTGATACCGAAGATATTTCGGACATTTCTAACTTAGCTTTACCAGTAGCATTTTTATCTAAACCAGATTTTTTATCGCTTTTTTTGTTGTTAACAATCTTTTGAACTTTGGTCATTTTTGACTTAGACACAACAACAGTTTTGTTTCTTGTATCTACATCATAATTTTCTGATGTATTGGTCGTGTTTGTAGAAACATCTTTATTGTTTTTTATAGAAATGTTTTCTTGAGATAAAAGAACTGATGAGGATAACAAAGCAATAAATATTAGACATTTTGGGGCAGTCTTCATATAAAATTATTATTTGGGGTTTGTTGATAATTGAGCTTACGTGTTTACGGTAAAACCATAGCTAATTTAGTGATTTATAGGGATTTGAAATGCAATTCGTCGAACAAGTAAATGTTTATATCTTAAGCATATTGTTAATAAGTAGGTTTTATACTACGTTTAAAAACCGTTATTATTCGATTTGATGTGCTTTTATCGATAAAAGGTTAAACCTTTAGTTTAAGTGTTGTTGTGTTAATAACTTTTGAGAATAATTTTAATTTAAAATATAACGCTACATAATATTGAAATCTTTACTGCTCAATACAAATCGACTAGAACTTAAAATTGTTCAATTATCAGAGTTGTCTGAAGTTCATAAATTACATTCTACTCCTGAAGTTGATCAATATAATACTTTAGGAATACCAACTAATAAGGAAGTAACAGGTGTTTATCTCGAAGAATGGGTTGAAAACTTTAAAATGCGAAAGGAATTTGTTTTTACAATTAGGTTAAAAGTTGATAACAGCTTTGTCGGTTTAATATCTTTGAAAATTGGAAATCCAAAATATAAAATAGGATCATTATGGTATAAATTATCACCCGAGTTTTGGTCATTAGGATATGCAACAGAAGCGGCAAGAGAAGTTGTCAGATTAGGTTTTGAAGAGTTGAATTTGCATAGAATCGAGGCAGGATGTGCTGTAGATAATGTAGGATCAATTAAAGTCCTAGAGAAAATAGGAATGCTCAGAGAAGGGAGTAAACGTAAAGTACTACCTCTCATAACTGGCTGGGCAGACAATTATGAGTATGCTATTTTAGAAGAAGACTGGTTTAAGAAATAATTAATTATTTTAGATGATACTCGTATAAAGAAGCCTTACTGTGTTTTGTCTTTTCATCAGTTATAAAAAGTGTAGAATCATTTTTAAAACTAATACCTTCCTTTTGAGATTTGTGATTAAGTTTTATTTTTTCAATATCTCCAGCAAATAAACTATCTCCTTTAAAATTACTAAGTAAGAATATTTTGTTGTGAGTTAATAATGCGATTTTATCTTTCTTTTGATTAATGGCTGCAGCTGTAATAAGACAATCAGTTTTATCATTACAAGTATCATATTTGCCGATCAATTTGGCCATATACTTTCCTGGACTGGCAGGTACTTTATACAATTTGGTAGTAGCGGTAGATTTTTTTTCTCTGTTTTTAGTAAAGAGATATAAATAACCATTTAAATGAATGAATGCTTCTACATCAAAATTTAAGTTTTTCTTCTTGGGAGGAAACTTCTTTTGATCCTCAAATATAAATTCGATGTTGGATACAGAAATGTTATTAGAAGTAACTCCTGATACTTTATATATAACTAAATCTTTTCTATTGTTTGCATTATTTCCAAAATCACCAATATAGATATTGTCTTTCTGATCATATGCCAAATCTTCCCAATCTACATTTTTAGAATCCGGAACTTTTATTTCTTTTATGATTTTGCCTTTAAAATCAAGACAGAATAGTGTATTAGAATTACCAGAATCATTAATAGCATAAATCTTACTATTTGAAAAAGTAGCAATACCAGAGATTTCTCGTATATCGTTAGATAACGAGTTGATTTTGATTAAATCAGTATTGCCAACCTTTTGACAACTTGCTGTTATAGTTGTCAAAAGGATAAGACAAATGACTTTTATTAATTTAATTTCTATGATTCCACGCATTGAGCATCCAACTTGTTTTTTCGAGCTCACCAATATAGGTACCAGTTATATCTAAGGTTCCATCATCATCTGCTTTTTCTGCCTTCTTTGTTACATCTCTAAGTTGTTTTAATAAAACATCATGATCTTCAAGAATGGCAGAAACCATTTGATGATCTTTAAGATCTGTTTCAGACTCCTTAATATTAGATGTACTTAGATAAGTGCTAAAATTACTTATGGGTTTTGCTCTTAAGGTTAATATTCTTTCTGCAATTTCGTCAATTTTTAGCTTTGCATCTTCATAAAGTTCTTCAAATTTTTCATGAAGCTCAAAAAAATGTGGTCCGGTAACATTCCAATGAAAATTACGTAGTTTTTGGTAGTGTAAATGATAATCAGATAGAAGTGTATTAAGTGCTGCTATTGTTTCTTTGTTTATAGTACTCATAGTTTTTGTTTATTGATTTTTTAATTTCAATACAAAAATACTATAATAAGAAATCGAAAATATTCAGTTCTTATAGTTAGTTGCAATAGGAGTATTATCTTAATCTATCTAAAATAGATGTAAGTATAAGGTTATAATATACATCATCGTGAGGCACAAATTCTTTTATCAAAGCAGAATGCTTAAGTATATTTTTAAAGTCACTTATTGGTATTAATTTGATATCGGAAACCTCTTCTTTTTGAAGAATGAGATGATCTGTAGAAACAGATAGTTTAGCAAGATAAATATGATGAAATTCATTATCAAAAAGATAAGGTTTTGGTTTTTTTTCTGCCAGATATATTCCAATAAAGTCTAAATCCTCATTACAAACGGTCAATCCTATTTCTTCTTGTATTTCTCTAACAGCTGCATCTATTGGCTTTTCACCAGTACCTATATGACCAGCAACTGATACATCCCATAATCCTGGAAAAGTATCTTTGTTATCAACTCTTTTCTGAAACAATAACTGTCCATCTTTTGTATAAAACCAAATATGTGCACTGGCATGGTATAAACCTAATTGATGCGCTTTGGATTTTAGTTGCACATTTCCTGTAGGATTTCCTGATTTATCTAAAATATCAATGAGTTCATCAGCCATTTTATTTGTATAGTGTGCGTTTCAATTAGAGTTAAATCTACTATATAATTACCTAAATTAAGACACTAGAATTAATAAAACCAAATTCAGGAATACTTACTTATAAATATTGACTAAATTCAATGACTCAAATACAACTTATTTTAATTTAATATTATGTCCGAAAAACAGAATAGAGCCAAAGCTTACTGGAAAGAAAATCTTAAATATCTCCTCGTTTTACTTACCATTTGGTTTTTAGTTTCTTATGGAGCTGGGATTTTATTTAAAGATTTTCTTAACGAAATACGTCTTGGTGGTTTTAGATTAGGGTTTTGGTTTGCACAACAAGGTTCTATCTATGTTTTTGTTGTTTTGATTTTTGTATACGTAAGGCTGATGAACAAGCTGGATAAAAAATACGGATACGATGTAGATCAAGAAAATGTAACCACTAAATAAGATATTTATGAGCGTTCAAGTTTGGACTTATATTCTGGTAGGACTCACTTTTGCATTATATATAGGAATTGCAATTTGGTCTAAAGCATCATCAACAAAAGATTTTTATGTGGCAGGAGGAGGAGTTTCTCCTTTAGCTAATGGAATGGCGACAGCCGCTGATTGGATGAGTGCGGCATCTTTTATTTCGATGGCAGGAATCATTGCCTTTGCTGGTTATGATGGAGCAGTGTATTTAATGGGATGGACAGGAGGATATGTTTTACTGGCATTGTTATTAGCACCTTATCTTCGAAAATTTGGAAAGTTTACCGTGCCAGATTTTATAGGAGATCGTTACTATTCAAAAACAGCAAGATCTGTAGCAGTCTTTTGCGCACTCCTAGTGTCTTTTACATATGTAGCAGGGCAAATGAGAGGTGTAGGGATTGTTTTTTCAAGGTTTTTGGAAGTGGATATCAATACCGGAGTAATGATCGGAATGATTATCGTTTTATTTTATGCTGTATTGGGTGGTATGAAAGGTATTACATATACCCAGGTGGCTCAATATTGCGTTTTGATATTTGCTTTTATGGTACCCGCAATTTTTATATCCATTCAGATGACAGGTAATCCAATCCCTCAATTAGGGTTTGGAGATACAGTTGTAGATGGGTCAGGAACATACTTATTGGATAAACTAGATGGATTAAGTACAGAATTGGGTTTTGCAGCTTATACTGATGGTTCCAAATCAATATTAGATGTCTTTGCAATTACGTTGGCCTTAATGGTAGGAACGGCAGGTTTACCACATGTGATAGTTCGATTTTTTACAGTAAAAAAGGTGAAAGATGCACGTAAATCAGCAGGATACGCTTTGCTTTTAATTGCTATTTTATATACTACAGCTCCTGCTGTAGCAGTTTTTGCAAAAACAAACCTTATAGAGTCTGTACATAATAAAAACTATGAAGAACTTCCTGCATGGTTTAAGAACTGGGAGGATACAGAATTGATTGGGTGGATAGATAAAAACAAAGATGGTAAAGTACAGTATGCAAATGGGCACGCAGTAGAAGGAAATAAAAACAAACCTGTTTTTGATGGTGAGAATAGGGGAGAACAAGGAGAGCGGGTAATTACTAATATAAATAATGCTACAACGAATGAATTGTTCGTAGATCGTGATATTATGGTATTGGCAAATCCGGAAATTGCTAATTTACCTAATTGGGTGATTGCCTTAGTAGCTGCAGGAGGATTGGCCGCAGCATTATCAACGGCAGCTGGGTTATTATTGGTAATATCATCTTCTGTGTCTCACGACTTAATCAAAAAAATGATTAAACCCAGTATTTCTGAAAAAGGAGAATTGGTTGCAGCTCGTATTTCTGCTGTTGCGGCAGTATGTGTAGCAGGTTATTTCGGGATTAATCCTCCAGGCTTTGTGGCGGCGGTGGTCGCCTTGGCATTTGGATTAGCGGCAGCATCATTTTTTCCTGCAATTGTGTTGGGGATATTTTATAAAAGGATGAATAAAGAAGGTGCTGTAGCAGGAATGATAATAGGTATTGTATCTATGTTGTTATACATGATTAAATACAAATTAGGCTGGTTTGACGATACACTCCCACCATCAGATGAGTGGTGGTTTGGGATCTCTCCAGAAGGCTTTGGCGCCGTTGCTATGATAATAAACTTTATAGTTTCTTTGGTGGTTTGTCATTTAACATCTCCACCACCAAAAGAGGTGCAAGATATTGTTGAAGATATAAGAATACCTAATAATGCGGGGAAAGGAGTAGAGGATCATTAAGAGTATAAAAAATAAAAAATCCCGCTATTGAGCGGGATTTTTTATTTTTTATGCTTGATAATTAGCTCTTTTTTAGAAGTATTTTCTCTTGTGAAAATTGAAATCCAGCTTCTAAGAACTCTAACATTTTATTCCAATTACTATTGGGTTCATAATTGTTCTTATAATATTTATACGTTTTAATATTCAAGATATTTCCTTCTAAGTTTGCTTCACTTACAAATCCTCCAGTTTCATTTTCAACCTTTAAGTTTAGCTTGTCATAACCCGATACAGTATATCCATCAGGAATTGCAACTTTGATTTCGTTGTTGTATGATCTTGGATAAGGCATATAAATGTTTTCTATACGGCTTTTTTCTTTTTCTTCAATAGCTACTTGACTTCCAATTAATTTTCCTACTTCAAAAATGTAGTTTGGCCCAGCTTTTTTGATTAAATCATCTTTAATAATGTATTGTTCCTTAAAGCTTAAAAGGTCATCTATTGTTTCTCTTCCGGTAGATAAAACTTCGTACTGATAATCATCGATTGTAAAATCAAATTCATCTTCTGTACTTTCTTCAAGTCGTTCTATTCTTTTTTGAGATATCTTTTCTTTATAAGCGGCATAGGATTGATCATATTTTTTTCTATTCTTTTTATTTAAAATATCTGAAAATTGGGTAGTTCCGTACTTTTCATATTCTTTTGAGACGTAATCAAAGAAGAATAACCTTCTGTTAATCTGATTTACTTTGTTGTGTCCTTTTAAAAAGGAGTTTCGATCTATTGTTATTTCAGAAAAATCATCATTAAAATTAATGTTTGATACCTCTCTCGTATTATTATCCTTATAGTTAGAAATAGGTAATTTTATCTTTTCGACATTTTCGATCTTATCATATGAATCTGTAAAAGATAAACTATACGCTTCTGTGCCTTCTATTGTAGAAGGGAGCCAATTAAAAAAAGTGTTGTTGTTAAATGGGTATACATAAATTGGTTCTTCAAGGTTTACTTTTATAATAGAAACAAGATTTTCTCTAATTAAGAGATCATCAATGCTTCCATCATATCTATACTTTGCTTTTATGATCTCAAAAGGAATGTCGTTTCTTTTTAAGAATGAACCAAAACGTAATAAGAATTGTCCTTGCTTACTTACAACTATAGGGTTTTTATATAAGGAAAGAGGATAGTAATAATCAGTTAATTTTTCTTCGGTAGCAACTACTCCCTCTATATATTGGTTAAGATATACATGACGCATATAATAATACGCTTCTTCTACTAATTCTTTTTTACTGAGTTCTTTTTCCTTAAAATACTTCTTTATGTCTTTGGCAATATACTTTAGGTTGTAGCTATTCTTATGTTCTTCCAGAACATCTTCTGAGCTTACTTCTTTTTTTATGATATCTTCTTTCTCTGATAAAAAAGCATACGTCATATTTTCGTATCGGCCATTCTGAGCAAAAGATATCTGGTATTTAAAACTAGGATACTCTACAAGAGGATATAACCATTGAAGAGGTTCTCCTTTTTCAATGTTTTTTGCAACTAATTGATATTCTTTGTCTCGTTGTTTAGGAGCAGTAATATCTTCTAATTCTGGAGCACCATTGTAAGAATTAAAGTTGATGAAGAAATCATTTTCAACTTTTAGTTTTAATCTAAAATCCATTGTAGGATATTCTCCACTAACTGTGGTCTCTATTGGATCCATTACATGAGCTCCGTATGTTCTGTATTCTTCATAAGTATAGATGTAATAATCTATAATATCGCCAATTTCAAGCTCTGGTACAGCTAATTTGTAAATCTCATCAGATTTCATCTTAACTCCTATAAAACCATAAACATATGCTTTTCTATCATTAGAAGTTTTTATTTTTTCTTTCTCAACATCTATTTCTTTTACATCACCATTAGGTTTTATAATTTTAATACCCATCCAGGTTTTTATATCCTTAGAGCCTTCAATAAGGAAAGTTGGGTAATTAAATTCAGAGAATCTTTCGACAGCCGCTTTGTCATTTAGTTTGATAACTCTTCTAGTAAGAAAGAAATTATCTAAAGATTTTTTAGTCTTATTGTAATAATGATTTTGATGATCGATAATAACAACTGCGGATTCATTATTCCATTTTTCTGGGATAGAGGGGATTTCTGAAAAATTAACGCTTTCATTAATAATAAATTCTTTAATCTTATCAGCTCTTTTTGGTTGAGCGTATCCTATGAATGAAATAAATAAGAAACTAAAAAGAAAAAAGTGGATTAGCGGTTTGGTGTAATGTTTTTTCATGGGTATGCAGTTAAGAGATTTAATCTTTACTTAAAATAATTTGTTTTTGGTATTGTTCTTTTAGGTTGTTGTGAAAGTCTCTCCAGAGATCTATTTCTGAGGAACTTATTTTTGCATTTTTAAAATGAATAATTTTTTGATATTTGATGATATCACCTTCGGTTTTGTAAGTAAAGGATATTTCAAAATCACTATTCTTAATAACCAAATCTTCTGGAAGTTCTTTAATTTTATAGTTATCAGGGATTTTTAGATTAATATTTGTCTTTTCTAAAATTTTATAAGGAAAAATATAATCAATTTCCCTCTTTTTTAAATCCAAGTTTTTGTACTCTTTGTAATAATCTATATCGATATATAATTCATTATCAAAAGCACTAACCGCATTTTTTTGATTGATTTTATATGATAAATTTAAATCACCATCACGATCTGTGATATCAGTTACGCTTATATCTTGGGCAGTAACATTTTTATCATCTCTTCTAATGTACCAATCTAACGTTTCCTCTCTTCTATCAGTTCTTAGATTATTGATGTTATATAGAAAGTAAGATTTACTTTCTCCATTATAATTTCTGGAAATGTCACCAATTAACTCTTCATCACTAATTTCAAAATTAGCCGATAAGGTTTCCAGGTTTAGATCAGATTTCATTTCAGGAATTTGATCAAGAATATAATTTTCTCCATCTTCAATTAGTACTTGTTGATTTTGGATACGCTCAGCATTATATTCAAGAGGATTATATTTTTCTGTAGAATCCAGATAGTATTTTTGATCATTTAATAGAACAGTACAGATCATATGATTGTCTACTGCAATAGTTGGTAACGAATAATCATAAGCTATTCGTTTTGTTCCTATCCAGGTTAACCTTGCATCAAATCCAGCAATTTTCAACATTTGCTTTGTCAAATTGGCCATCCCTTTACAATCGCCATATTTTTTTTTGTAGACATTTTGAGCTTCGTCGGGTTTGAATCCTGCAATTCCATCTTCAAAAGCTATATATCTTATATTGTCTTGAACCCAGTAATAAATAGCTTTCATTTTTTCTTCATCTGTTTTACAATCTTTGATGAGAGATAATGTTTTTTCTTTTATGCTTTCAGTATTGTTGTCAAGTTGTAATACTAATGAATGATACCATTTGTATAAATCCGCTGTATTATTAAGGAGAGTAGTTTTTTTTCCATTACTACTATGGGATTTTGCCAAAAACAATAAGTGCGGTCTATAATAGGTAGGTCCAGGTTTGTTTTTATCTTTAGATATAGCATCTATTTTTTCAATTGTATAAGTAAAAGTAGTTATTTGATTCTCATCATCTCTTGTTTCGTTTTTTGTAATAGAGGTACCATTAAAATTAATTTCCTGTATCTCGAGATCTAACCAATCGGGGACTTGTACTTTGATCGTTTTTTTTATAGTTGGATGTACATCATCAAAATAGCTATTTATAAAATACTTTATATCATTGTATTTTTTTGCATATTCAAAATTGTATTTATAACCTCTCAGTGGAAAACTTAAAGAAGTCCATTTTACTCGAGCATCTGTATGAAAAAGATCATCATCATTGTAATATTCGTCTTTAAAATATATTCCTGCCCCTTTATTATTTCTGTAACTTACTTTTAACTTGTTTATACTGGATTGATCATCATAAAATATAAAAAGAGGGATAGTACTTCTTGAATCAAGATTGATTAACTCTTGTAAATGAGTATGATTTACAGTTACTTTTTTTGTCTTTTTATCATAACTAAAAGTAATTTCTTCGGTACTAGAAAGTATTGCAATATCAGCTTCAGAATATTTTTCCTTTAATTCTTTAGATAGTTGAATATCTTCTGGAGTAGGGTCTACTTTTTTTTGAGAAAAAGAGAGCGTACCGATTAGTATAAAAACTAATAGATTAAGTTTTTGAATCATCTTAAAAGAATTTTGTTTAGGGGGGATTTCGGCAGTTACAAATATAGGATTCTTAATGAATAAAAAAACCACAAAACGAATATGTGTTTTGTGGTTTTTTTATTTTACTTCGCGAAGTAACTAAAGGTTTCTCCGGATTTTATATTGAGGAGACTTTCGTAGATTAATTTTATTACATTTTCTACATCATCTCTGTGTACCATTTCCACAGTAGTGTGCATATAGCGTAGAGGTAAAGAAATCAAAGCAGATGCAACACCACCATTACTATATGCAAAAGCATCAGTGTCTGTACCAGTCATTCTGCTAGAAGCCATACGCTGGAATGGTATTTTTTTATCCTCTGCTGATTGAATTAGTAATTCTCGCAATCTGTTTTGAACTGCTGGAGCGTAAGAAATCACAGGGCCATCACCAATTTTGGTTTCTCCTTGCGTTTTCTTTTCGATCATAGGAGTTGTGGTATCGTGACAAACATCAGTAACAATGGCTACGTTTGGTTTAATAGTTTGCGTAATCATTTCTGCCCCTCTTAATCCAATTTCTTCTTGAACAGAGTTGGTGATATATAAACCAAAAGGCAATGTCTTTTTATTTTCTTTAAGTAATCGTGCAACTTCAGCAATCATAAAGCCTCCCATTCTATTGTCTAATGCACGACAAACAAATTTGTTTTTATTGAGAGTAAAAAATTCATCTGGATAAGTTATAACGCATCCTACATGTACTCCAAGTTTAAGAACTTCCTCTTTAGTAGAACAACCAACATCAATACAAATATTATCTAACTTAGGTGCTTCTTCTTTAGCTTTGTTTCTGGTATGAATTGCAGGCCATCCAAAAACACCTTGAACAATTCCTTTTTTAGTATGGATATTTACTCTTTTTGAAGTTGCGATCTGATGATCACTTCCTCCATTTCTAATAACATATATAAGACCATTGTCAGTAATATAATTAACGTACCAGGAAATTTCATCAGCGTGTCCTTCAATTACAACTTTATATTTAGCCTTTGGATTAATTACCCCAACAGCTGTACCATAGGTGTCAGTTATAAATTCATCAACATAAGGCTTTAGGTAATCCATCCATATTTTTTGCCCCTCCCATTCGTATCCAGTAGGAGAAGGATTGTTTAAATATGTAGAAAGAAAAGCTAGAGATTTTTTATTAAGAATACTTTTTTTTGCCATTATAAAATATTTGGTTTATTGCTAAAATAATAATATTCACATTCATTTTACAGTTTGCAAAAGGTTAATTGTTAATTTTGGAATAATTTTAGAAGGTCTCATAATCTATTATGTTTAAAAAAGTAATATACATATCATTCTTTATATTAGGTCATTTACTGTTTGCTCAGAATGAAAGTGAAAAACCAATAGATACTGTTAAGGTAGATACTAGTGGTTATGTACAATATTATATTATCGAAGGAGATACAATTCCGCATGACGCCATTGATCTGGATGAAGTAGTGATTTTAGGTAAATTAAAGTTTAAAGATAAATTAGCCAGAAGAAAGTATTTGATACTAAGACGTAAAACCAGAAAAGTCTATCCTTATGCAAAATTGGCAGCGGATCGATTAACTTCTTTAAATGACAGATTAGAAAAAATCCAATCTAAGAGAGCACGTAAAAAGTACGTTAAGATACTTCAAAAGTATATGGAAGAAGAGTTTACTGTAGAATTAAAAAAACTCACAAGAACAGAAGGACAGATACTAGTAAAGTTAATACATCGTCAAACAGCAAAAACGATGTTTGAACTTGTAAAAGAATATAGGAGTGGATGGAGAGCTTTCTGGTATAATAATACAGCAAAACTGTTTAGTATCTCCTTAAAAGAAAAATATGATCCAATTAATGTAGAAGAAGATTATTGGATCGAGGATATTTTGCAACGTAGTTTTCAGTCTAATATTCTAGATGAACAAAAGACAGCATTGGATTTTAGTTTTTATGATTTAAGAAATAAGTGGTCTGATACAACTAAAACATCTTCTTTGAAAAAGTAATTTCATTCTTGTGAATATAGTTATGTATTAATGTCGATCTAATTTAAACTTTGCGGTAAAAACAATCAATTATTTTATTGTCAATGTGTTAGGTGGATTCTTTGTTTAAAAAGAGCTTTTAAACTGTTAAAAACTTTTTGATTTTATTTTGATTAATTTTCTTATCTTCGTTTTCTATCTTTTTTAAAATCAGAGGCTTTGTTATTATCTTAAAAAATACTTTAAAAAAGTTATTGTTAGTTTAATAAATGGTTATATGTTTGCACCCGCAAAACGGATGAGGTTTTATATGAGGATTGGTTTTTGCGATAGTTCATTGAGGAGTATGTAAT
>NZ_JAXLPA010000012.1:0-38733 GCF_034322225.1 Aquimarina callyspongiae
GGGTTTTTTTATACCCAAAAATTAAAGAAAACCATAATCAATATGCTTCTTATTGATTATAACCTTTTCTATTTTTGTAATATATGGCAATACAATCTCCAATAGAAGAAAAATGGAACTGGCTTACTCACGGTTTAGGAATTGTGCTATCCTTAATAGGGTTTTTTGTATTAATTGCAAATGACACAAAATTAACGGTCTATAGTACCCACACTATTATTTTATATAGTGTTTCATTATTTGCATTGTATTTTGCCTCAACAGCATATCATTATTCTTCTAATCCTATACTGAAAAGAAAGTTTAGGGCTTTTGACCATATTAGCATTTACTTGTTGATAGCTGGTACATATAGTCCGGTGACATTAATTACATTAATAAACAGTAATGGTTGGCTATTATTTTTTTTAGTTTGGTCAATCGCAGGCTTAGGAACAATACTGAAATTGTTTTTTACTGGAAGATTTGAAATATTTTCGGTATTGCTTTATTTGATTATGGGATGGTTGATTGTGTTGGATATTAATTCTCTATCAGACAAAGTTGGTGATAAAGGAATGCTTTTATTAATGCTAGGAGGAGCTGCATATACTTTAGGAATCATTTTTTATGCATTAAGAAAGATGAAGTTTCATCATGTTATATGGCATCTTTTTGTTTTAGCAGGAAGTATTTTTCATTATGTTTTTATTTTGAGATATATCATTTAAAGATGTAATATGGTATTTAGATGTTTTTTGAAATGGCGTTATTAATGTTTGATTTTATTTTTTGAAAGAACTCTTCGTTTTTATAAGGTTTTCTCAAGAAATCGTTGAATCCAGAATCTGAGTTAAGTATTGTATTTACGGTGTTTTGAGTATCTGATGCAGTTAAGGCAATAATAGGAGTATACAAATTAAATTCTCTAATTATTTTGGTAGATTCTATTCCTCCCATATTAGGCATATGAAGATCCATCAGTATAAGGTCGTAATCTTTTTCTTTAATCATTTTGATAGCTATAAGCCCATCATTGGCAATTTCAGAATTATAACCTCTTGATCTAAGAACATTTTGTGTAACGATTTGATTTATTTTATTATCCTCTACAACTAGAATATTATAATCTTTGGCATTAATAAGAGAAGAATATTCCTTAGCATTATTAGTTTTATTATCCTCGGTGTATTTTGTATCAATGTCAAGTGTAATTGTAAAAGAAAATGTAGAACCTTGCCCAGGAATACTTTTTAATATAATATCTCCTCCATGAAGATTCACTAGGCTTTTAACAATATGAAGACCTAGTCCTGTACCTGTAGCATAATCTTTAGAATTTGCCTGAGAAAACTTATCAAAAATAGTCTCTTGCTTATCAAGAGGGATACCTCTTCCGTCATCTTTAACTTCAAAAGTTAGTTCTACTGTACTATCATTAATAATAGGGTTAATAAAGTTCAGATATATGTTTCCGTTTTTGGTAAATTTATTTGCATTACTAATAAGATTTATAAGTATTTGTGATAACCTTACAGAATCTCCAATAAGCCTAGTGGGAATATTGCTATCAAAATAAAGGTGTAACGTATTACCGTTTTTATCTGCTTGGTATTCAAAAGAATTTTTGATATCATCGGATAAGTTTTTAATATTATAACTAGATTTATCCAGGCTGATTTCATAGGACTCCATTTTGGTAACTTGCAATACGTCGTTAATGAGGTTTAATAAATGGTTAGCAGAAAATTTCATAAGCTTTATAAACTTATGATTTTCTTCATCTTTAATACGCTCCATTAAAATAGAAGATAGACCTACTACTCCATATAATGGAGTTCTAAGCTCATGACTGACGGTTGATATAAATTTTGTTTTTACTGCAGCCAGGTGATCAGATTTTTCTTTGGCGATTTTTAATTCTTTATTTTTTACTGCAAGAGATTTTCCTAAGGTTTTGGTTTTTTTATGATGATAGATGAAAAAGCAAAATAATAATAATGATAGCGATAGTAAACCGAGCGTGAATAATGATATGGTTTTAGACTGTTTAGCTTTTTGAGTTTCTATCGTCTTTTTATGTTCGGTAATAATTAGTTGTTCCTTAAATTGATCGGTTTCCAATTGCTCTTTTTTAAGCACCGCGCGATGAAGTTTTGAATATCTCTTGACAATACTATAAGCTTTGTCACTATTTTTTGTTTCTACTAATAGGTGTTCGTACAGCTCATAAACATCCATAGCTTTTCTGAATAATTGATTTCTTTCTGCAATAGTTGCTGCTAATTCATAATATTCAATAGCTTTTTGATATTCTTTTTTGTGATGATGATATTGACCATATGTAGTATACGTAGAAATTAATCTTATAGGAATTGGTTGACAATTCACAAAATATTCTTTCCCACTTTCTAATAAAGGGAACGCTTTGTCGTATTCACCAATTTTAATATGTATTGATGCAAGGTTTAATCCTAAAATATGAAGCGATGTTTCATTTAAACCATCAGAGTTTTCATAAATGTGTTTTATTTTTTCAAGTGCAATTTCAGGTCTGTTAAATCCATTTAAATTTACTAATGCTATATTATTATTTATTTTAAGCAATATTTTTGGAACTCCGTCCAGTTTTTTAGCATAAGATTCTGCAATTGTATAGCTTTTGATTGCCTTTTTATAATCTTTTAAAGCATAATGAATTTTTCCTATGGAGTTATATGCGTGAGCTTTTAGATGATTTTTATTCTTAATGTCAAAGTTTTCTGAAACAAGAATAATCTCTTCAAGATTTTTAATACAACTAGCTCTTCCAATAGAGTTAAAATGGTCTGAGGTATAGGTGATAGTTTTTACCAGCTCGAGGAACGACATTTCTCCATAATTATGTTGAGAATATGTAACCGAATATAATGTAACTAAAAATGCGGTTAATATGTAATATCTTCTTAGTTTCAACATTATCGCTATTCAACCCAAGTTGTGGATTAATTAAATATATGAATAAATTTTAAGGTAAATTAAAATACCTTTTTAGTTGATAATAGGCTTAGTTATTGGTTAATATTGTATTTTTTTAAGGCTAAATTTTATGAGTTTGTTTTTTATAAGATTACCAGAACCTTGATTTGTTATTAACACAATCGAGGTAGTAATTGTTTTAGCCTAACCTATTTTGAAACAGGTTTTTTAAAACCTGGTAAGTAGATGATCTGTTTGTTGTAAAACCTTTTTTACTTCATTAATGTTATTTATGAAGCTTTAGAAATTGTTTTAGTAATATTAGTCTCAATTTTTTCAAAAAACTCTTCATTCTTATATGGCTTTCTCATAAAGTCACTAAAACCTGATTCAGGATTTAATATTGCTTTTATGGTATCTTGAGTATCTGAAGCTGTCAATGCAATGATAGGTACATCTGGGTCAAATTCTCTAATTATTTTGGTAGATTCCATACCTCCCATATTTGGCATATTCAAATCCATTAATATAAGGTCATAACTTTTTTCTTTAGCCATTTTTGTTGCAATAAGCCCATCATCTGCAATCTCAGAATAATACCCTTTAGTTTTAAGGACGTTTTGTGTTACTATTTGATTTATTTTATTATCCTCAACAATTAAAATATTATAATCTTTTGCATTTAACAATGGGATTTTATTTTCTACATTCTTTGCTTTACTATTTGTTTTATAGGTTGTATCAATCTCTAAGGAAATGGTGAAATAGAATGTGGCTCCTTGACCAGGAGAACTTTTTATTTTGATATCGCCTCCGTGAAGATTAATTAAGTTTTTAACGATATGTAATCCTAAACCAGTACCGGTAGTATGATCCTTGGAGTTAGCTTGAGAAAATTTATCAAATATTATTTCTTGTTTATCCAAAGGAATTCCTCTACCATCATCTTTTATTTCAAAAGTTATTTCAACTGAGTTATCATTAATAACAGGATTTATGAAATTCAACCAAATATTTCCATTCTTAGTAAATTTATTTGCGTTACTAATGAGATTAATGAAAATTTGAGATAACCTTACTGAATCCCCAATTAGCATATGAGGTATGTTTGGATCAAAATTAAGGTGTAATGTATTTCCGTTTTTTTCAACCTGATACTCAAATGAGTTTTTGATATCGTCAGCTAAGTTTTTGATATCATAAGTAGATTTGTCCAAACGAATTTCATAAGACTCCATTTTAGAAACCTGAAGAACATCATTAATAAGGTTGAGTAGATGATCGGCAGAAAACTTCATGAGTTTAATGAATTTATGGTTTTCTTCATCTTTAATACGTTCCATTAAAATAGAAGATAAACCAACTACTCCATATAATGGAGTTCTGAGCTCATGACTAACGGTAGATATAAATTTTGTTTTTACTGCCGCCAGATGATCCGATTTTTCTTTAGAAATTTTAAGTTCTTTGTTTCTTATAGCAAGAGATTTTCCTAAAATTTTTGTTTTCCTGTGGTTGTAAATAAAGAAACAAAAGAGTATTAAGCACAATATAAGTAAGGAAATCGTAAATATAGATATCGTTTTAGATTGCTTAGCTTTTTGGGTTTCTATCGTTGTTTTTTTCTCACTTACAATAAGCTGTTTTTTATATTGATCTGCTTCTAGTTTTTCTATCTCTAATGCAGTTTGATGGTGTTTAGTGTATTTTTTTAGAATAGTATATGCGTTATCTTTTTTTCCTATTTTAACCAATAAATCTTCATATTTTTTATAGATGGTCATAGCCTGTCTGAAAAGTTGATTTTCTTCAGCTATGGCAGCAGCTAATTCATAATATTTTATTGCCCTGCTATATCTTCTGTTATGATAATAATATTCTCCATAGCTAGTGTATGTAGTGGCTAATTTTGAAGGATACTGCTGGTTAATGCTGAAATATTCTTTACACTTTCCTAATAGCTTAGATGCCTTATTATAATCTTTTGTATTTATATAGATGTTGGCAAGATTTAAAGCCAGAATATGTCTGGAGTTTTCATTTAGATTTTCAGAATTCTCATAAATGTGTTTAATTCTTTTAAGAGCTCTTTTGGGTTTGTTAAAACCATTTATGTATACTAAAGCAATATTATTATTTATATCGATTGATAATTCAGAGAAGCCTTCTATTTCTTTTACAAACAACTCTGCAATTTTGTAGTTTTTGAGCGCTTCTTTATAATCTTTTGCCGAAAAATAAATTTTTCCTAGTAAGTTGTACGAGCTACCTTTTAGATAATATTCTTGTTTAAGATTAAATTTTTCAGAAACATCTATTATTGTTTCTACTGTCATTATACCATTGGCTCTTCCTATTGAGCTTAAGTGATTTTCGGTATGTGTTATTACATTTTCTAATTCTGAAAATGACATTTCTTCATATTGTTGGGCATTAACAATAGAATAGAATAGACTCAAACACATAAAGCATAGATAATACTTTTGAATTTTGATATTCTTCATCATTCAATGTAGGTTTTGGGGTGGTCAAATATATTAAAAAAATAGTAAATATTCGATAAAACGACAATAAAGTATGATAAAGTGACTATTTTATCTATTTTTATGCTAAAAAATGTAGGTGTATTATTACTTGTATTACATTTGTTAGGTAATATTTCTTAATGAAATGTATATTGGTATTAATGAATAAAATATGGTAAACCTATAATTGGTATTTTTTGAAACTACTTTGGACTTGCCTGATATTCTATATAATGATAGAATAATGTATTTGTTCAAATACTACACAGGATTAAAGAAGTAGGAGAAAAGTGTAGTAAAAGTTTTAAGGAGAGTTTATAGTGATGTGCTTAGCTCTACTAATTAAACTTATAGGTCTAATTATCAATGAAATCTTTGTATTCAATAAAAAAATCTTCTAACTGAGTCATGTTTTTTGATAGAAAAAGCATGGTACTCTCCCAGGTATTTCTGTTATGAATACTTACATCACCAATTTCTACAAAGACTCGGGATATAATTTTACCATTATCTAACTCATAGAATTCATCAAAAATAATATCATTTAAATATTCCGATTTTAGAATATTTTTTAGACTAGTTAGCTTTTCATAGTAATAAGCCCTAATTAGTTCATCTACAGGTTCTACATCAATAGATACCTGAGCTTTTTTAGTTGTAAAAGTAAACTTGAGGGTTACATCTTTTATTTTGGTGTTGTACAACAACCATTTTTTAGGATATTCTTTTCCGAAGGAAGTCCAGAATTCTTGTCGTATTTTTTTTGACTCTTCTTTACTAAACATATTATAATAGATATGCTATGACTGTTGCAGCCAAGATCACAAGCAATTTAGTTATATTAAACTTATGACCTTCATTGCTCTCAAATAGTATTGTTGTAGATACGTGAAGAAATATACCAATAACCAATGCATTTATTTCCTTATAGTATTTATGAATAGAAGAGAAGTTTTCGGAAATAAAAGTCCCTAGTGGAGTCATTAAAGCAAAGACAATTAATAACAATGCAATTATTGGTTTTGAGATTTTAGTATTCATTAAAAACGTCGCTAAGATCATAGCAATAGGAATTTTATGTATAATAATACCAAGTAAAATACCATCTGTATGATGAATAGGAAATCCTTCAAGAATTGCATGTATTCCTAAACTGATAAATAATAATTTTGGTACAGATATCGTTTCTTTATCTAAATGAATATGTCCATGTTCTGCTCCTTTAGAGAAATATTCTAATATTTTTTGTAATAATATTCCGATCATTATCCAAGCTCCTGTGCGTTTAGCGAAAGGATTGTCTTCAAAAATCTCAGGGAGTAAATCAAAAATAGTAATGGCTAATAAGAACGCACCACTAAATGCTAAAAGTAATTTTAGGTTTTTTTGATTAGAAGGTTTAAAAAGAATGACAATTAAGGTACCTATAAAAACCGCTGCTATGGATAGTAAATAATTATACACTATTTAAAAATTAAAATCAATCGTGGAGAAGAATTTTTATTAAACTTTTGCAATTGATAATTGCCAAAAACATCTAGTAAATGGATGTTAGCCTGTTCAAAATAATCTTTAAAATCTTCCAGTGTAATTGCTTTTACACGTTCAGTAAAGAAGAAATTTTCATCATTATCGGTAAATCTAATTTCTTTAAAAATATAACCGTTCTCGACATATTTTTTAATATCAAAAGATATCCCATTGACTACTTTAGTTTCTTCTGGTACCAGGTTTGATATTACCTGATCTGTATTCATAAAATCGATCACTCCTAAACCTCGTTCACTAAGATTAGATTTAATAGATTTTATAGTGTTTAAATTGTCTTCTTCTTTTTCAAAATACCCAAAACTTGTAAATAAATTAAAAACGGCCGAAAACTTTTCTGGATATGGTAGGCACATATCATGAACCTTAAATTTTAATGTATCGTTTTCGAATTGAGAGGCATATTCTATACTGTTTTTTGATAAATCTACTCCTGTTACATTGTACCCCAATTTGTTTAAATGTATACTGTGTCTACCTTTACCGCAAGCAAGATCTAATATTTTCTCTTCAGTTTCGAGTCCAAGATAATTAGTGAGGTTGGACATAAAGTCTAGAGCTTCGGCTTGATCTCTATCTTTGTATAATGTATGATAATATGGTGTATCAAACCAGGATGCATACCACATTGTTGAATCTTTTAGCATAGGGCGCAAAATTAATGTATTTTTGCGGTTTATTAATAAGAGAATATAAAGAAGTGGATAATTCGTTTAAAATGGTAGCTAAAACCTTTTTTGGTTTTGAAGAAATTTTAGCAACAGAGCTTAAAAACTTGGGAGCTCAAAAGGTGCAGGTTGGAAACAGAATGGTTAGTTTTTATGGAGATATCGGTTTTATGTATAAAGCAAATTTATGTCTTAGAACTGCTTTAAAGATATTGAAACCTATTACTTCAAAGAAAATCCATAATGAAAAGGATCTTTATGATTTTATTCAATCGATTAGATGGGAAGATTATTTAGACCCTAATGATACCTTTGCTATTTATGCAACTGTTAACTCCACTGTATTTAATCATTCTCGATTTGTTTCTCTAAAAGCAAAAGATGCTATTGTAGATAAGTTTAGAAAGGAAACAGGAACACGGCCTAATGTGGATACTGATTATCCAGACCTTACTATTAATATTCATATACAAGAAACATTATGTACAGTTTCTTTGGATAGTTCTGGAGGATCTTTACACCAAAGAGGATATCGTAAAATAACCAATATAGCACCCATCAATGAGGTTTTGGCAGCAGGATTGCTTTTACTTTCTGGCTGGAGAGGACAGTGTGATTTTCTAGATCCAATGTGTGGAAGCGGCACTATTGCTATAGAAGCTACTATGATTGCTTGCAATATTCCTGCTAATCTTAATCGCAAAGAATTTGCATTTGAAAAGTGGTTAGATTGGGATATGGATCTTTTTGAAAAGATAGAAGAAGCTTGTCTGAATAAAACCAAAGATTTTCAGTATAGTATTATAGGTCAGGATAAAGCGCCATCAGCAGTGAAAAAAGCTAAACAGAACGTTGAGAATGCCAATCTTAATGATTTTGTAAAAATACAGGAAGGCAACTTTTTTGAAAGCATAAAAGAAATAGATAAACCATTGCATATGGTTTTTAATCCTCCTTATGGAGAACGACTTCAATTAGATGTAGAAGCTTTTTATTCACAGATTGGAGATACTTTGAAACAAAGCTATCCAGATACTAATGCTTGGTTTATTACTTCTAATTTAGAAGGGTTAAAATATGTTGGTCTGCGACCATCTCGTAAGATAAAAGTATTTAATGGTAAGCTAGAATCTCGCTTAGTAAAATACGAAATTTATGCAGGTAGTAAAAAAGCTAAATACCAAAGTTAAAATTACTTTTTTCGCTTATAAAAAGGGATCAGGTAGCTTATAGAATAACTATAACCAACCCCAATACTGCTAAAATCATTGGTTCTTCCAAAACCAGGAATGTATAGATTATCAAATCGATCCGGTTTCTTTTCACTGATTACGCTTCTTAAGGAAACACTTGCTCCCAAATATAGGTTGTTAAAAAGCTCAACCTCAAGACCAAGTACTAGCTCTGCCCAACTTGCAGTCAAACCACTTGATGTTATAGGTCCTCTGGAGGTAGAAGGAAAATAATTAGTGCTGGTAAAAACATCATAACTGTTTAGTGTCTGGTCAAATGTTGAAAAACCATATCGAAGACCTGCATAAATACTATTTTGCATACCATACCAGTTATCATAAGTGTTATAATCAACACCAGCTCTTATATAGCTTCCAGAACCTTCAACATTAATGTTTTCTTCGTCTCTAATCAAAGATTCATTACCAACCTCTGCGGCAATGTAAAACCTTTTGTTAAATCGATAATCTCCAACTATTTCGAAACCACTATATTTATCATCAACAGCAGTTCTTATAATACGAGATAGATCGATACCCACACGTAAACCATATTTCTCTGCAGGAGGTAAGGTATCTGTAGGGTTAACTTTTTGAGTTTCCTGAGCGGTAATGACGCTTGAAAAAATGATACTAATGAAAAATAAATACGTGTGCAGCTGTTTCATTGATTACGTCTTCTTGTTCTATCGTTATTCTTTTAATCCAGTTTCCGTTATCTGATTCTGGGACCAAGGTTCTGGATAAACCTTCATAAATTACTTTAAAGCCACAGGCACTACTAACAAAGTCTTCTACTGTGGTATATTGAAAACTTAAGATATCATTATTTACCAAGGTTTGATCTTCGTTATTGGCATTTATAGTAAATTCAAACTCTGTGATCAGTGCATCTGTTTTAAGAGGAATCATAATAGAATCCTGAGATACACCATCCAAAAAAGCAAGAGACGTATCTGTAGATCTTACTCTTAAATCAACGGGTCTTTTAATATCAGATACAGTTTGATCATCTAAGAATTTAATAATTAATAAAGGTGTTGTAGAAGTATCTTCTGCACAAATATCGTCTCGTTCGCAACTAGATATCATAAAAACTGATATTATCAAGCAAGCAAGAAGAAATAATATTTTGTGTAATCTCATATATTATCTTTTTTCTAATAAAACCACGTTTTCAACGTGATATGTCTGCGGGAACATATCTACTGGTTGTACTTTGGTAACTTTATATCTCTCATCTAATAACGCCAGATCCCTTGCTTGTGTTGCACTATTACAACTTACATAAACAATTTTTTCTGGAGAAATACGTAGTAGTTGTGCTACAACATCAGCGTGCATTCCATCTCTAGGTGGGTCGGTAATAACTATATCAGGTTGCCCATGTTGCGAAATGAAATCTTTTGTAAATACCTTTTTCATATCACCAGCATAAAACTCTGTGTTATCAATTTGATTACGATTTGCATTTTCCTTGGCATCTTCAATAGCTTCAGGAACTGCTTCTACACCAATTACTTTACGAGCTTTTTTGGCAACAAACTGAGCAATGGTCCCTGTACCTGTGTATAGATCATATACTAACTCATTACCTGTTAAACCAGCAAAATCACGAGTTACCTTATATAATTCGTAAGCTTGTTTTGAGTTGGTTTGATAAAAAGATTTGGCATTGATCTTAAAACGAAGCCCTTCCATTTCTTCTTCTATGTAATCTTTTCCGTGATAACAAATCACTTTTTGATCATAAATGGTATCGTTTCCTTTAGAATTAACTACATATTGCAGAGAAGTAACTTCTGGAAATTCTGATGCTATATAATCTAATAATAAAGTTATTTTCTCAGTATCTTCATAAAAGAATTGTACCAGTACCATTATTTCTCCTGTAGAAGAAATTCTAATCATTAACGTACGTAGTAATCCTTCTTGTTTACGAGCATTATAGAAAGGTAAATTGTTTTTGGTAGCAAAAGATTTTACCTTATTTCTTATTGCATTACTAGGATCTTCTTGCAGATGACAGGTGTCAATGTCCAAAATTTTATCCCACATTCCCGGAATATGAAATCCTAATGCATTTCTATTCTCAATTTCGGTATCACTTTGGATTTCTTCTAAGGTTAGCCATCGACTATCACTAAAAGAAAATTCCATTTTATTTCTATAAAAGAATTGTTCTTTGGATCCAAGAATTGGAGTTACTTGTGGTAGCTCTATTTTGCCTAAACGTTCCAGATTATTTACCACTTCTTGTTGCTTATAATGCAATTGGTGTTCATAACCCATAAACTGCCATTTACAACCTCCACAAGTACCAAAATGTTTACAAACTGGTTCTACACGTTTATCTGACTTCTTACTAAAAGCAATAGCAGATCCTTCATAATAAGCTTTTCGTTTCTTGGTGGTTTGTATTGTTGCAACATCTCCTGGAACAGCATTATTTATAAATATTACTTTTCCATCAGGAGCTTTGGCAATACTTTTTCCTTTTGCACCTGCATCGATAACTTCGATATCATCAAAGACTTGTCTTCTTTTTTTTCTCGCCATAGCGCAAAAATAAGAATAGATAGCATATACTTATGAAATATTCAATATATCTTATAAAAAGAAATAAAAAAAGTGAACCTATTTAATAGTTATACGTCTATAGTATAAAGAAACATATGTCCAAAACGCATAAGATATTTGATTCATTATTGATTTTGCAATGCCAATCTGGGAATAAGAGAGCTGTAGCACTTCTTGTTAAGAGATGGCATACAAAATTATGTAGGCAAGCATATTGGTATGTAAATGATGTAGAGGTATCAAAGGACATTGCACAAGATAGCTGGAGTAAAATATTGTTAAAAATTAATAGTCTAAAGGATCCGAACAGCTTTGGGAGTTGGGCACTTAGCATCGTGAATCGTAGTGCTATTGATTGGATACGTAAACACAAAAGAGAATTACATAACCTGGATTCATATCAAAAAACATATAAATCAGAATCTGTTGATAAGGATGATGAAGACCAGAACGAATTAATGATTATGTTAAAAAACTCTATTAAAGAGTTGCCGAAAAATCAACAAATGGTGCTACACCTTTTTTATGTTGAAGAATACAGTATTAAACAAATGAGTGATATTCTAAACATATCTGTTGGAACAGTAAAATCCAGATTGTTTAATGCTAGAGAAAAATTAAAGTTAATTATTAAAGATAGAAATTATGAAAAATGAGATGAAAGATATTGATGAATTAATTAAAGAAACACTAACCAGAGAAGAGGCTAAGTTTTATGATGAACTTGGTGAGCAAAACATCTTTGAGATGATAGGAGGGATGTTTAATACCAGACACAGGTGGCTTATTGTAATTATGAATATTGTTACTCTTATAGCGGCAGTTTTATTTGTGTTTTGTCTTATTGAGTTTTTGAAAGCAGATACTACCAATGATCTTATCAAATGGGCTGCGGCTGGATTTACGTGTATGTTATTTGTAACAATGCTTAAAATATTTGCCTGGATGCAGATGGATAAAAATGCTTTGTTAAGAGAGATTAAAAGATTAGAATTACAAATTTCGTCTATTGCAGGTAAACTTCCTTCCTAATAGTGTTATAGTAATATTGATGCTTTCTTTTTATAAAAACTAAAAATTTTATGCTATTGTAACGTTTATAATTAATAATTCGATAAAGATTTAGTATTTTGCACCCAACTTCATATAGGATGATTTCTCTCCTGTACTTTATGACAAAGTAGGAATCGAAAAGTTTTATTTTAATACGTTTACAATGGCAATTTTAGAAAAAAAGTCATCGCAACATTCAATTGATTTAGAGAATAAGTATGGAGCCCATAATTACCATCCGTTACCGGTTGTTCTTAGTAAAGGAGAAGGTGTATATGTGTGGGATGTAGAAGGGAAAAAGTACTATGATTTTTTAAGTGCTTACTCAGCAGTTAACCAAGGGCATTGTCATCCCAAAATTGTTGGAGCAATGGTAGATCAAGCACAAACATTAACCCTTACTTCAAGAGCATTTTATAATGACAGGTTAGGTGAATATGAGAAGTTTGCTACAGAGTATTTTGGTTTTGATAAGTTATTACCTATGAATACAGGTGCTGAGGCAGTAGAGACTGCTTTAAAACTTTGTAGAAAATGGTCATATGAGAAAAAAGGAATCCCTGAAAATGAAGCACAAATTATCGTTTGTGAAAATAATTTTCATGGAAGAACTACAACGATCATTTCTTTTTCTAATGATCCTGTAGCTAGAAAGAATTTTGGACCTTATACAGCAGGGTTTATAAAAATCGAATATGATAATCTTGCAGCATTAGAAGAAGCAATAGAAAATAATAAAAACGTAGCAGGATTCTTGGTAGAGCCTATTCAGGGTGAAGCAGGAGTTTATGTTCCTTCAGAAGGATATTTGGCAAAAGCCAAAGCGCTTTGTGAAAAACACAATGTATTATTTATCGCTGATGAAGTACAAACAGGGATTGCTCGAACAGGAAAATTACTTGCAGTAAATCATGAAAATGTAACTCCGGATATTTTAATTCTTGGAAAAGCATTAAGTGGAGGAGCATATCCTGTTTCTGGAGTTTTGGCTAACGATCCAATAATGGAAGTTATAAAACCAGGTAATCACGGAAGTACTTTTGGAGGAAATCCAGTAGCTGCAGCCGTTGCAATAGCTGCATTAGAAGTGGTTAGTGAAGAAAAGCTCGCAGAGAATGCTGATGAGCTTGGACAACTTTTTAGATCAGAATTAGATAAATATATAAAGGATTCAAATATTGCTAATCTAGTAAGAGGAAAAGGCTTATTGAATGCTATTGTTATTAATGATGATGAAGAAAGTGAAACTGCCTGGAATATTTGTGTAGCTCTTAAAGAAAATGGATTATTAGCAAAACCGACTCACGGTAATATTATTCGTTTTGCACCACCATTAGTAATGAATAGAGAACAACTATTGGATTGTGTGGATATCATAACAAAAACATTAAAAGAGTTCGAGAAATAAGAATTCATTTTAATATCTCAATAAAAAAAGGTTGTCTAAATTTAGACAACCTTTTTTTTATGTTAAAAATTATTGTGTTTTATTGATTAAGAAGTTCTCCCCAAGGTAGCATAGAACCCATAAAAATCAAATAAGCTGCAATTAAAAGAAGGTATATTGAACTTAAAATAGTACCAATTAAAGCGCAAATTCTTCCAGCTTTTAAGTTTTCATATCCAGTATATAATTCTGGATTTGCTTCATATAATTCTTTTGATTTTTTTGCAATCACTAACGCTATAATACCAAAGATTAACCCCAGTATTCCATAACAAAAACATGTAATTATAGAGGCAATACCAAATATTAGTACTAAAGTAGAATTAGGTAATTGTTGTTTAGTTTCCATATAGATTTATTAGATTTTAATAATATAATTTGTAATAATAAGTATAATGTTCAAAATATAAAAGTATTTGAGTATGGTAGCTCCTTTTTTAAACTCAAAAATAATATGAGCTAATAAAAACAGTAGCATAAATAGCATTGGGATCAATGCAGGATACATAATAAAAGAAGCTGATACTTGGCCTTTAAGCAGTAAAACAAAACTCCTTTGCATTCCACAACCTAAACAATCAATACCTATTAGTTTTTTTGTGGGACATTGCAATAAATGAGTCTCAAGAAAAGAAATTATCTCGCCCATAAGAATATCATTTTTGAATCATATAGTTTGATTTAAGATATAATCTATTTTTAAGGTGCTAATATATTAAAGGGATATATATCAATGTTCCTTAAAATCCAAAAAACGATTATAATGATTCCAATAAAGAGAGGCGTTTTGGGATGATATAAATAATTGTAATACTCTTTTTTAAAATATTTATTAGCGGTTTTTATTGATAGATTGTAGATTATCGTTGCTATACCTAATATATAAAGGGCATTATAATCTAGAGTTTTTATGAAGTTAAAATGCAATAATTGGTGTAGTGCTCGTTGACTACCACATCCAGGGCAATGTAATCCAGTAAGACTATGAAAAGGGCACTTAGGAAAGAAATTAACACCATTAGGGTTATAAAAATAATATAGGGACAAAAGTATTAATACTCCTGCCCCTATAAGAAAATATTTAATTTTCATTTAGTATCCACCATTTAACATCGCTCCACCAATTCCTAATCCGAACACTAATATTAAGTATAAGACCGTAACAACTATTCCTGAAATTACAGCATATTTCATCCATTTTTTTGCATCATCAGAAGCTCTTTGAGCTTCTTCATGATTTCCAGAATCATATGCAGAGTTTACTTTAGAAGCATGTATAATTGCTACTATCCCTAAAGGTAAACAACAAAAAAGAGTTGCTAAAATAGATTCTACTAGGTAGTTCTTGGGTCTCGGTTGATTAGTTTCCATAAAATTTACAATTAGTTAAAAAATAATTTTCATTTTAATTAAATAACTTACAATTATTGTAAGTGCGCTTATAATAATAAGGCTCAACTTAATGAGCCAATCGTTTTTAAATTTAACAAAAAAATTGAATCCTAAGAATAAAAGAAGAAATATTAACGGATATATAGCAGGATACATATGAAAAGCACCTATAAAATCTCCTTTTAGCAATAAAACAATAGACCTTTGCATGCCACATCCTAAGCAGTCAACTCCAAAGAGTTTTTTGTTTAGACAAGGAAGCATATAATTTTCCAAAGGTTTTTTTTATAATTAGCGCATGCAATATACATAATTATGTTATGTATCATCAACTGAAAAAACTAATATTTAATACTTTTGCAGCATGAATTACAAAAAAGTAAAAAAGGCCATTAGTATAATACTAATTATTGCAGGAGCAGTTGCGCTTATTACAGAAATTGCTACAGCAAAAAAGAATTATTACATGCAAAGTGTCGGAGTGGTTTGTTTAATGATAGGCTTGTTTATGATTAATTCAGGGTTGTCATCCAGACATGACACTACAAATGTTAATAATTCTCATATCAAGGAAGAAGAAGAGTAGTTATGATAAAGATAGGTGATATAGTTTCAGTATTAGATGAACCGATAACGGGAAAAGTGATTGCTCTCACGGGTGAAGAAATAACAATCGAGACAGAAGATGGATTTGATATGACATTTTTTCTTCGAGAAGTAGTCAAAATTAGCTCTGATGAAATGATTATCCCTTCTTATGAAGAAGTAAATAAAAATTTACAAGAAAAAGAGATTTTCAAGAAGAAGCCTAAAAGATCAACTCCTAAACCAAAAGAACGTCATTTACCACCAATGGAGGTAGATCTGCATATTAATAAGTTAGTAAAATCTACTAAAGGAATGTCTAATCATGATATAGTTACTTTGCAATTAGATACAGCACAAAGACAATTAGATTTTGCTATTCATAAGCGTATTCCTAAAATAGTATTTATTCACGGTGTAGGACAAGGCGTATTAAAAGAAGAATTAAAGTATCTTTTTGGACGGTATGATAATGTAAGAATCTCAGATGGAGATTATAAAAAATATGGATTAGGAGCAATGGAGGTTTATGTTATACAAAACCCTAAATAACTTAATTAGGAACTGTTACTTCATCAGATCCAAGTAAGAAAAATTCTTTTCTAAGTGCAATCCCATTTCCTTCTAATGTAATATTGTTTAATACAATAGTACGAGTGTAAACCGTTTCAGTAGGAAGGGTTTCTTTAAGAGTATAACTTATTTCTGCAGTTCCACTTTCACTGATTAATTCCTGAGTAACCATAATATCACTAGGAGGAATGCTAGAACAAAAATAAGAAGCTCCATCAATTGCGCTATTAAACTGGCGATAAATTAAAAGGTTAGAAGTACTGTTTAAAGTAATTGTTACAGGAGTTTCGGGATCAGCAGTATCTAGAGAAAAAGAAGTACTAGTAAAGTTTAAAGAAAAAGCTTGATGAATATCAGTATCAACTATATAAAAAACAAAATCATTTCCGTTAAAACAGTTTTCCAGATCAGCGGTAAAATTAGTGTTGTCTTCAATTAAATCCCCTTCGCTACAGCTAATAATGAAAAAAGAGATTAGTATATAGCTCCAAATTTTGTTCATAATAATACGTATCTAAATATTGCTAAATATTTAATTGTTTAATTAGTGATTGAGATTGTTCTGTCCTTAAAGCCAAATGAAAAATTATCCTCCATAAAATTATCTCCGTTATCAGGAAACATAATATTGTCAATTCTAACTGAAGTCCTAAAAGTGGTTTGAACTGTATTGTCTAAGCTAGGAGTTATATCTAAAACTCCAATAATTTGATCACTTGCGGAATCTGTATCCAGATAATTAAAGATACCATCATTATCATCATCATCATTTTGAGGGTTATCATCACCATTGGTGTCCTCATCAATTGTATTGATACCATCATCATCATCATCTGGATCTAGATAATTTGGAATTCCATCACCATCATAATCATCATCTCTTGGGTTGCCATTATTGTCTAAATCCTCATTTATCGTTAGTATTCCATCATTATCATCATCTGCATCACGATAATTAGGGATTCCATCTCCATCGGTATCCAGAAATGAAGAATCATTAGGATCACTATTAGGAAGCTCTACACTCGTTAATATATTGTCATTGTCATCATCCTGATCTTTGTAGTTAGGAATACCATCAGCATCAGTATCATCGTTTTCCAAATTCCCGTCATCATTAAGATCTTCATCTTCCAGCGTTATTGTGGTATCTTGGTTTAAGGAAATAACCCCATCATTATCATCTTCTTCTGTAATTTCTACGGTAATCGTTGCAATACCTTCAGAACTAATAAGTTCTTGAGTCACAATAATTGAACTTGGTGGGATATTACTACAATAGTAATCAGCGGTAATTGAATTATTAAATTGTCTATAAACTAAGGCATTTGTTGTCCCGTCTAAGGTTATATTTATAGGATCTGAAGTTTCCTGAATATCAGAAAAAGTATCATCAATAAAATTATAAGAAATAGCTTCGTTTACAGTTGTATTGATTTTGAAAAATACAAATTCATTGGTCTGTGATCCTTCACAAAGTTCGAGACTGGCATCATCAAATTCAAAACTGGTTACAATAATATCTCCATCATCGCAAGAAGTTAAAAACAAGGTAAATAGCGATATAAATAAAAGTTTTTTCACAAATTCAAGATTTATATTTTCTATATACAACATAGAGTTGTAATCAAGTCTTTCGTAAAAGACGATCAAAATGTATAAAAGTTCCAAGTATATGTTCTTTTTTGACATTTTGTAACGGCAAAAGTAAAGCAATTGAAAGATTCTAACGATCAATAAGGAAAATAATTTTATTTGAACTAGATTTGCGAAAGCAAAAAATGAAGATATGATAAAATAGACAACGTTTTATTTGTATTTTTTTCATTTTACCTAATCGTCTAACCAATTATTTTGATTTCATGCAAAAGGTTTATTTTGATAGTGCTGCAACCACAGAATTAAGACCTGAAGTTATCGAAAAAATGATTTCAGTTCTGAAAGAAGATTTCGGAAACCCTTCTTCAACCCATGGTTTTGGCCGTTCTGCCAAAAATCATATTGAACAAGCTCGTAAGAACATTGCTAAATATCTAGGTGTAAAAGCTTCAGAAATTATTTTTACTTCAGGAGGTACAGAAGCAGATAATCTTGCACTACACAGTGCTGTAAGGGATTTGGGAGTTAAACATATTATTACTTCCAAAATAGAACATCACGCTGTATTACATACGGTTCAGGAGATAGAGAAATATAGCTCTATAAAAGTAAGTTATGTGTCTATTCTTAAAGACGGTTCTATTGATTATGATCATCTAGAAACGTTACTTACTACTTCTTCAGAAAAAACGTTGGTAAGTTTGATGCATGTTAACAATGAAGTAGGTACAATACTAGATATAAATAGAGTAGGAGATTTATGCAAGCAAAATGAAGCATTGTTTCATAGCGATATGGTACAGTCTGTAGGACATTTTGATGTTAATTTAAACGAGCTAAATGTAGATTTCACTGCTGTTAGTGCACATAAATTTCATGGCCCTAAAGGTGTAGGGTTTGCATATATACGTAAAAACTCGGGATTAAAACCTTTGATATTTGGAGGCTCGCAAGAGAGAGGGTATCGAGGAGGTACCGAAAGTGTTCATAACATTGCAGGTATGGATGAAGCATTACGCTTAGCATATGAGCATATGGATGAAGAAAAGAAATACATTTCTGAATTGAAGCATTATTTTGTTGAAGAATTGAAAACTCATATTGAAGGAGTAAAATTTAATGCTAATTGTTGTGATGCCGATCATAGTACTTATACGTTAATTAATGTATGTTTACCTATCTCTGATGAAAAAGCAGGGATATTACTATTTCAATTAGATATTAATGGGGTGGCTTGTTCTAAAGGAAGCGCTTGTCAAAGTGGAAGTAGTAAAGGATCCCATGTATTGACAGAATTACTTTCTGAAGAAGATATGTTAAAACCATCAGTTAGGTTTTCTTTCTCTAAATTTAATACCAAAGAAGAAGTAGATTATGTAGTAGACGTGTTAAAGAAATTTATGAACGATTAATAAGGTTATCTAAAAACATTAAATATATTTATTTAGACCTGTTTTTCTTATAGAAGAGCAGGTCTAATTATTTTATGAAATTAGTAACACGATTATTCGAGAAAATATATAAAGCTTTAGTCTTAAAACTTCATTCCTAATCTAACATTAAAAACCCTTGGAGTTAAAAAATTAGGGATGGCAAACTGTAACTGGCTAGCTGCATCTCTCACAAAAGTATTGGTGATTGAGTTTTGATTATCAAAGATATTGAAGATTTCAAAGCCTAGATTGAGTTCTCTGAAGTTGTTAAGAAAATGACCTTCTCGTAATCGTTTGTTTTTATCCACAATAACATACGATATTCCTAAGTCAGCTCTTCTATAATCTCTTAATCTGGTTTGAAAATCATAAGGATCTGCAAAGCTAGGTGATCCTCCAGGTACTCCAGTTTGATATACCAGATTGAGGTACATTTTTAAATTGGGCATGGTAGGTACATAATCCTGAAATAGTACACCTACTTTCAGTCGTTGGTCGGTAGGCCTGGAAATATATCCTCTATCATCTATGTTTTCTTCAGTTTTTAAATATCCAAGACTTACCCAGCTTTCTGTACCAGGAACAAATTCTCCATTAAGTCGAACATCTAATCCTTGAGCATAAGCTTCGGCATTATTATTTGCTCTATAGCGTATCCTTACATTTTCGATAGTATAAGGATTGACATCCGTAAGTTTTTTATAATATAATTCTGAGGTAAGTTTAAAAGGTCTGTCCCACATTTTAAAACTAAAATCATTTCCTAAAACAACATGAATAGATTGTTGAGCTTTAACTCCAGGAACTACAGATCCATCCTGACTTCGTAACTCTCTATAAAAAGGGGGTTGATGGTAAAACCCTCCTGAAAGTCTGAAAATCATATCTGCCTCCCAGTCTGGTTTTAAAGCAAATTGAGCTCTAGGGCTAAATACAGTTTGAGAAGTACTGCTGATCCCATCTCCTGAAACATTCCAGCTATGTGCTCGTACTCCTATGTTTGCCCATATTTCGTTCTCATTAATTTCTGATCTTAAACCATATTGAGCGTAGCCCGATATACGATCTATTTTTACTTCATTAGTAGCTCTAACGCTTGTAAAAGGAACAATTGGACTCGCAAATGGGATATAAGGTTGTTCATTTACAAAATCTGGCAAAGGAGGTCTTAGTGAAAATCCAGCAGAATCGATAATCTCAAATTCCTGAATACGATCACGTATATCTTCTGATGTATATTTTATACCCCAATCAAATTGATGTTTGTCTGATACGTAGGTACCTTTGTGCTCTGCGTTAAAAATTAATGCATCAAGATCGTTTCTTGCGTGAGTAAGCTGTGATCCGATACCTTCATTAAACTCTACTTCTCCCAGGTCTTCACTTCCGATATCAGTATTTACTGTTCCAAGAAAATAAGCAGCAAGAATATCATAATGTTCTTGTTCTTGCGTGTGATATCCTGAGGCAATAAATTTTAAGGTTAGATTTTCATTAGGTTGATAGGTACCTTTGAATGCTCCAAAATAAGTTTCATAACGATCCTTTTCCTGTCCTTCATAAAAAACAGTTAGCGCAATAGGATTCTGAAGCGTACCAAAATTTGTTTGCCTTGTTAAAGGCTCATAATCATAAGAATTCAATGCAATATTACCTAAAAAACCTAATTCAAATTTTTTAGTAATGTTATAGGATATATAAGTTTGTACGTCTGCAAATCTTGGTCTAAAATTAGTTTCTGTTTGCCGAGCGTCTACTAACAAGCTATTATCTCTATAACGAACTCCTACTATAGCTGCCAGTTTTTTATCTTTTGATATTCCTCCTGCAGAAATACTTCCTCCAAGTAAGCTTAAATCTGCCGTTGCTCCAAGTCGGGTAGGTCGTCTGTATGTAATATCAAGTACAGAAGATAATTTGTCTCCATATTTGGCTTGAAATCCTCCAGCAGAAAAATCTACATTTCGTACTAAATCTGAGTTTACAAAACTCAATCCTTCTTGTTGTCCTGATCTTATTAAAAACGGTCGATATACCTCGATTTCGTTTACATATACTAAGTTTTCATCAAAATTACCACCACGAACAGAGTATTGCGTACTTAATTCATTATTAGAACTTACTCCTGGTAAACTCTTTAATAACCCTTCCACACCTGCGTTAGCGGATGGAGTGGTTCTTATGGTTTCGGGATCCAAGGTGGTAATACCTTCAACTACTTTGCGTTCTCGTCCGGTAATTACAACTTCTCCGATTTGTTGAACATCTTCTTTAAGAACAGGGTTGAGTTCATATTCTTGGTTTTCTTCAAGTTTTATAGTGAAAACGATGTCTTTAAGACCTACATGAGTAATCTTTATACGGACCTCTTGATTGGCAGGTATTGAGAGTTCGTAAACTCCATTTTTATCGGTCTCTGTGCCCAAGCCTTCATAAGACACGTTGGCTCCGGGAACTGGAATATTTGATTCGTCTAAAACTATACCTCTGACTAAAGCGGTTTGTGCTATAGAAGAAAAACTAATTAAAGTCAGGCATAAAAACAGGAAGGATAAGTTGTTTTTCAAAAATATACTGTTTTACGGTTTTCTAAAGAATATTGTTTCAAATGTAGTGCTATTTCCTACGTTATCTAACACAATAAGTTTAAATTTATTTTCTGTATCGGTAATAATTTTGTCATTAAAGTCATAAACGAGCATTCCTGTCTTGTAATCATATTCCATCAATACAAACTTTCCATTTATCGTTGCTCGGTAACTATCAACTCCTGACTTGGCGTCATGGATTTTTATTTTTAGATGAGTGGCTTTAGACATCCATTTTTTATCTGAAACATTTACTGGAACTATTGTAGGGTTTTCACGATCTTCGAATAAAGAATAAGTTCCAAAAGTTCTGGTTCTGGCAGAAAAACGATTACCTTTTCGATATGTTCTAAAGTAGTATGGTTCTTTTTTATAATTTATTCTTCCTATGAATAATTTTTTCCTGTCTGATTCACTATAATTAGATACATCAAAAACTACTGTCATGTTTTTGTGTAAGGGGATTTCATCTTCGTGTATTTTTATAGTATCTCCTTTTACTTTGATGTCTAAATATGCATCTTCATAAAGACTTCCTTTTGGAATAAAAAGATCAAAAATTCCTGAATGATACGTCCAATTCTCATTGGATTTTACAAGATCTTCTGTCTTGGGGATTTCAGGTTTAGAAATTTCTTTAACAGATTTTCCTTGTACAGGAATATCAATAATAGTGGTATTGTTCTTAAAATCCTTAACCATTACTTTTAAAGCATAAGAAAGACTATCTTCTATGGTAATGACTCCCTTATCAACTTTATTTTTATATATAGATAAAGGGTTGTTATTTTCAATAAAGAGCTTAGTGATTCTATTACGATTCTTTTTATAATGAGAATAATCAATCAATCTATTGATATATCGTGTTTCAGAAAATGAAAATTTATTCATTTCTAGCGAAAAATTTTGATTCCCATTCACTTCTGTGACAATAGAATAAATTCCATTTTTATTGTTGGCCAAGTTTTGTTGATCTATGGTAGAAACACCAACTCCAATTTTTCCAAAAGCTGTTATTTTTTCAGCTTTAAAACTTCCATCTTCTTGAGGGGTTAGTCTAAGTTTTGAAGGTGTTTGACTTTGATTTACATGAGCTTTTTCATCAAGGCTGTATACCCAAAGTCCGTTAATGGTTGGTTTTTTTGTGTCGGCAACTTTAACCCCAAAGCTCAAAGGATTCATTGGTCTGGCTTTTGAATCTCGTATTTCAAAATGAAGATGAGGGCCACCACTTCCTCCAGTATTACCACTCAGACCGATAATATCACCTTGTTTAAGAGTTAAAGATCCAGATTTTGGGAAAAGTTCTATCTCATACGATTCTTTTGCATATTGTCTCTTTTTGATATAAGCTTCAATCGTAGGTGAAAATTTTTGCAAATGAGCATATACAGTTGTGTAACCATTTGGATGTGCAATATAAATTGCTTTTCCATAACCGTGATGTGAGATTTTTATTCTAGTAACTGTCCCAGCTGCTGATGCGTAAACATTAAGACCTTCTCGACCTTCGGTTTTTAAATCCAAACCAGAATGAAAATGATTGGACCTTAGTTCTCCAAAAGTGCCAGAAACTGCCAAAGGAATATCCAATGGGTGAGTGAAATAATCTTTTGGCGTATTTTTTTGACCGTATCCTAAGCTTAAAGTGAAAAATAAAAATAGTGTAAGTGCTCGCATAGAGAGTAAATGTAAAAATTTAGTAGTTAAAAATAAAGTGTAGTATGTTTAAAAACTAAAAGGCTATAAATTAAAGACTTGATAAGTAGGTTTTTTGGTGTTTAAAATTAGTTTAAAAACTATTGGGTTTTTTCAATTGGTATGTTAACTTTGTGTAACGAAGTATTGTGTAAAATTATAATGAGTAATTTAATTGAAATTGTTGATTCTCTAGAGAATAGGATAAGCAAGTTGCTTCATAAATATGAATTGATGAAACAACAAAATGCGGATCTTAGAGATAAGATTATAGAGTTAACTTCTAATTCTGAGCTTCAATCAGATCAATTAAAGCAGTGGGAAGAAAAATTCAGTGCACTCAAAAATGCTAATGCAATGCTGGGCAGTGACGAATACAAACGGGAAACCAAGCTCAAAATAAACGCCTTAATTAGAGAGATAGATATGTGTATTGCACAGCTATCAGAGTAAATAAAATATGGCAGACAAGCTTAAAATTAAACTATCGATTGCAGATCGAGTATATCCTTTAACGATTAATCCTGATCAAGAAGAAGGATTACGTAAAGCAGCAAAAAAGATAGACGCAATGATTAAGCAGTTTGAGCAAAGTTATGCAGTTAGAGATAAACAAGATGTATTAGCCATGTGTGCATTGCAATTTGCAACACAAGTGGAACAAAAAACTATAGATAAAGAAGATGATATGGTCAGCGTAGAGAATAGGCTTAGTGCGTTAAGCAATTTGTTACACGATCATCTCTCTTAAACGTTCTTTAAAAATAAATAAGGTTACTGCCTGCACTAGTTGTTATTTTGATAAACTCAACAAGAATTAATTAAAAAGGGTGAGTTTAAATTGTAAAAGCGCGCCGCCATTGAGCGGATTCTTGAGCAATTTGTTAGCCCTAAACCTGTTTTTACAGAGTTTATACAAAACCTAGATACTAGTGCAGGCTTTTTTTATATATAAACACTAACTAGGATTATGGAGGATAACATTATATTTTTAATTATTGCGGCTGTTGCAGGTGTAGTGATAGGGTTTATTATCGCTAAAATTCTGGAGCGAAATAAAGCTTCAGAAATGATTAAGAATGCCAAGAAAACTTCAAATAGTATCATTAGAGATGCAAAAAATGAAGGAGAGACTATTAAAAAAGATAAAATATTACAAGCAAAAGAGAAGTTTATTGAATTGAAATCTGAGCACGAAAAAGTAATTTTATCTCGTGATAAGAAGATGGCGGATGCAGAGAAAAGAACAAGAGATAAAGAATCTCAGGTGTCAAACGAATTATCTAAAAATAAAAAATTAAACGCAGGATTAGAAGAAAAAATACAAGAAATAGATCATAGAAAAGAGTATCTGGAAAAGAAGCAAAGCGAGCTTAAAAAACTACATAAAAGCCAGGTACAACAATTAGAAGTGATTTCTGGATTGTCTGCAGAAGAAGCAAAAGAACAATTAGTAGAGTCTCTAAAGGAACAAGCAAAGACAGATTCTATGTCATTGATCCAGGATACGATTGAAGAGGCTAAACTCACCGCACAACAAGAAGCAAAGAAAATTATTATCAATACGATTCAAAGGGTTGGAACAGAAGAAGCGGTAGAAAATTGTGTTTCTGTTTTTAATATTGAAAGTGATGATGTAAAAGGACGTATAATTGGTCGGGAAGGAAGAAATATTAGAGCAATCGAAGCGGCTACAGGTGTTGAGATTATTGTAGATGATACTCCGGAGGCAATTATTCTTTCTTGTTTTGATTCAGTGAGAAGAGAAGTTGCACGTTTATCCTTGCATAAACTTGTTACTGATGGTAGAATTCATCCTGCTCGTATTGAAGAGATAGTAAAGAAGACTAGAAAACAAATAGATGAAGAAATAATTGAGGTTGGTAAACGTACGGTAATTGATCTTGGGATTCATGGATTACACCCAGAACTTATCAAAACTGTAGGTAGAATGAAATACCGATCTTCATATGGTCAAAACCTTTTACAGCATTCAAGAGAAGTTGCAAAATTATGTGGTATTATGGCTGCAGAACTTGGGTTGAATCCAAAACTAGCTAAAAGAGCTGGATTACTTCATGATATTGGTAAAGTGCCAGATACAGAAACAGAGGTACCACATGCTATTTTAGGAATGCAATGGGCAGAGAAGTATGGAGAAAAATCTGAAGTATGTAATGCAATTGGAGCCCATCATGATGAGGTAGAGATGACTTCGTTAATATCGCCTATAGTGCAAGTGTGTGATGCAATTAGTGGAGCAAGACCAGGAGCACGTCGTCAAGTGTTGGATTCGTATATCCAAAGGTTGAAGGATTTGGAGGATATTGCTTTTGGCTTTAATGGTGTGAAAAAGGCGTATGCAATCCAAGCAGGAAGAGAATTAAGGGTCATTGTCGAAAGTGAAAAAGTGAATGATGAAAGAGCGGCAAGTTTATCTTTTGAAATTTCGCAAAAGATTCAAACAGATATGACATATCCTGGACAGGTAAAAATAACCGTGATTCGAGAAACCAGAGCTGTTAATATTGCTAAATAAAAAGCATTGAAATTATAAGTAAAAAAGAGAATCAGTTTTAATTGATTCTCTTTTTTTTTGAGCCCCGCGAAATTATATTTTTTTTGTAGTTACCGATAATCTCGTCTTTCCATTTTAAAGCAGAATTCATATCATCAAAATATCTAAATTCTTTATTGAAGAGAGATTTCTCTAGTTTTGTCTGGATTTTTTGCATAGGGTTTTTTGATACTACTGCAAATCCTACCAGATTAGTTACTTGGGCGGTTTTTATATAAATGATAGGGTCAACCGCATACGAATTGATGCGATGGGTAATGTATACAAAAGGAGTGTCTTTATAGTGTTTTTCTGCAATCTTTATTAGAATTGAATTATTTGTAGAATCTACAATAATCCCTTCATTCATAACCGCAATCATATGGTTATGATGTATTTCTAATTTACAAAAATCCAAATTGTATAATTTAACCATGCATTGTTATAATTGAATTTATAAAAAGCCTTTAATTGCTGTATACACTTACAATTTAGGAAAGCGTATATGATTTTGAGGTCTTAAGATGAGTAGGTGAGATCAATCGAATATAGATTGATACATTTAGATAATAGATAAATGATTAATAAGAAGAATCGTGTGAACTTTTGTATTTCAAATTCTTAATAATATTTTTTACTATTGTGTTTTTAAGATAATCTTTTTGGATTTCAACTTTATCGAAACCTTAAATGATGGTATGGACCATTTTAGAAAATTTCAAAAACTATTATTTAAGTGCGGTTAATTTTTGCAATAAGTTACGATAAAACTCTTACTTATAAAAATAATTATCTGTAAAAAGAAGGAGGTTAAGGAGAAAGATTAAGTGTTAGTCAATGTCGTTTTTTAATATTTGATCTTTCCATTCAAGAGCTTCTGTGAGTGTGTTGAATTCTTTAAATTCTTTGCTGAAAAAGGTTTTTTCTATTTTAGCTTGAATTTTTTGTTGAGGGTCATCTGATACTACGGCAAACCCAACCAAATTAGGGATTTTGGCAGTTTCTAGGTAAATAGTAGGATTGACAGAGTAAGAATTAATACGATGGGTAATGTATAGAAAAGCCTTGTGCTTGAAATGTCTTTCTACCATTTCAAGTAAAATATTGTTATGTTCTGGGGATACAGTTACTCCTTCGTTCATTACAACTTTGAGATAATCTTCATAAATCTCTACCGTACAAAAATCCAGTATGTATGATGTAATCATTTAGATGGTGGTTTACGGCGGATAATATATTAATTTTTTTGAGAATTACAATCAATATAAACATTGATAAACACTCAGAAATTGTTAATTATAAAAGTTGAAATTTCTCTTATACTCTCTAAAATACAATTTTCTGTTCTATTAATTAAAAGTTAGAATATTAAAACTTAATTCTTTTACTTAAAACAATGGTTTGTTTACGTTTTTAATAAAAGTGCTTTTGTTTAATAACTGAAGGTAAGGGTGTGATTAGTTAATTAGATTTTGAAACAGTATAACCTCTTTGCGTGTAATGAATTGTTATTGATTAAAAAAGCCACTGTGTAAAACAGTGGCTTTTTTAATTTTAAATATATTTTTAATTAGGATTCAGTAGATTTTTCTGCTTTTTTGATATTGATAATCAACTCATCAGAACTTTCGTCCATGTCCATAAATATACTATCACCTTCTTGAAGTTGAGAATTGATAATCTCTTCTGCAAGAGCGTCTTCTATGTATTTTTGTATAGCTCTTTTAAGAGGTCTTGCACCATATTGCTGATCAAAACCTTTTTCGGTAATATAATCTTTTGCTTTTTCGCTTAAAGAAAGTTCATAGCCAAGATTTTTGATTCTTTTAAATAGTTTATCTAATTCGATATCAATAATCTTATGAATGTCTCCTCTGTCAAGAGCATTAAACACCATAACATCATCTACTCTGTTAAGAAATTCTGGAGCAAAAGCCTTTTTTAAAGCATTTTCTATGACACCCTTAGCGTGCTCATCAGATTGTGCTTTTTTGGCAGAAGTGCCAAAACCTACACCTTGACCAAAGTCTTTTAATTTACGAGCTCCAATGTTTGAAGTCATAATGATTATGGTGTTTCTAAAATCGATTTTTCGACCTAAACTATCAGTAAGATATCCATCATCCAATACTTGAAGCATCATGTTGAAGACATCTGGATGCGCTTTTTCAATTTCATCTAATAGAATTACAGAATAAGGTTTTCTTCTTACTTTTTCTGTAAGTTGTCCTCCTTCTTCATATCCAACATAACCTGGAGGCGCTCCTATAAGTCTTGAAACCGCAAACTTCTCCATGTATTCACTCATATCTATTCGTATAAGTGTGTCTTCACTATCAAAAAGTTCTTTGGCTAATACCTTGGCGAGTTGAGTTTTTCCAACTCCAGTTTGACCTAAAAAGATAAAAGAACCAATCGGTTTGTTAGGATCTTTAAGTCCAGCTCTATTACGTTGAATTGCTTTTACAACTTTGGTAACAGCCTCATCCTGTCCGATTACTTTACCTTTAATTAGATTAGGCAATTCTGCTAATTTATTGCTTTCGGTTTGAGCAATACGATTTACAGGAATCCCGGTCATCATAGAAACTACATCAGCAACATTTTCTTCATCAACTGTTTCTTTGTGAAGTTTGGATTCTTTTTCCCATTGTTCTTGCGCTACAGCTAGTTCTTTCTCAAGATTTTTTTCGTCATCTCTAAGCTTGGCAGCTTCTTCATATTTTTGTTTCTTAACTACACTGTTTTTGAGTTCTCTTACTTCTTCTAGTTTCTTTTCAAGATCTAGAACTTTTTTAGGAACATCAATATTTGTGATATGTACTCGAGATCCTGCTTCATCTAAAGCGTCAATAGCCTTATCTGGAAGAAAACGATCTGTCATATACCTATTAGTTAACTTAACACAGGCTTCAATAGCTTCGTTTGTATAACTAACATTATGATGCTCTTCATATTTCTCTTTAATGTTATTAAGAATCTCTATGGTTTCTTCAATATTAGTAGGCTCTACTATTACCTTTTGGAAACGTCTTTCTAAAGCACCGTCTTTTTCGATATATTGTCTGTATTCATCAAGAGTAGTGGCACCAATACATTGTATTTCGCCTCTGGCTAAAGCTGGTTTAAACATATTAGAAGCGTCTAAGCTTCCTGTTGCTCCACCAGCACCAACAATGGTGTGAATCTCGTCTATAAAAAGAATGATGTCATCATTCTTTTCAAGCTCATTCATTACTGCCTTCATTCGCTCTTCGAATTGTCCTCTATATTTAGTTCCTGCAACAAGACTGGCTAAATCTAAAGTAACAACACGTTTATCAAACAATATCCTGGATACTTTTCTTTTGATGATTCGAAGTGCAAGACCTTCAGCAATAGCTGATTTACCTACTCCGGGTTCACCAATAAGTAATGGGTTGTTCTTTTTTCTTCTACTTAATATTTGAGAAACGCGTTCTATTTCTTTTGATCTTCCTACAACAGGATCTAGTTTACCTTCTTCAGCCATAGCTGTAAGGTCACGCCCAAAGTTATCAAGTACAGGAGTTTTAGACTTTTTATTGGATTTGCTTCCTCCTCCAGGAGAATTGAAAGGATTTTCTTTAGAAGCATCTCCTCCCATATCATCATCATCTTCTGAAAAGGATTCTGACTTAGGGTTTTCTATATATTCTTCTTCGTTAGTTATCATAAATTTAAATTGGTCCTTAACATTATCATAATCAACTTTTAATCTATTTAAAAGTTTGGTAGTAGGGTCATTTTCGTTTCTTAAAATACACAATAAAAGGTGCGCAGTGTTTATTGAAGAACTTTGAAAAAGCTTAGCTTCTAGAAATGTTGTCTTCAACGCACGTTCTGCCTGCCTTGTAAGGTGCAAGTTCTTTTTTTCGTTTGAGGCAATTGCAATATCGGGGTTTGCTGGACTAAGAATTTCAACCTTTCTTCTTAAATTTGTCAAATCTATATCTAACGCATCAAGGATACTGATTGCTTTTCCACTTCCATCACGTAATAATCCCAACATTAGATGTTCGGTACCAATAAAATCGTGCCCTAATCGTAGTGCTTCTTCTTTACTGTACGCGATTACATCTTTAACTCTAGGTGAAAAATTATCATCCATAAAATTAACTTTCTTTCTTTATAAATAAATATAGTAATTTTTAAAATTACATTCGCAAAAACTATTCCTTTTAATCTTTTTAAGTAATAAATTGATGTGGCAGAGTATATTTTGTCACATAACATCAATCACATTAAAATTGTATCATAAGATACTTCTAGTTTTGGTGAAATTAAAAGGATTTCCAACTTTTTTGAGTAAATAGACAAAAAAAGCTTTAATAATCAAAATGTATCCTAATTGACTTATTAACTATATACGTCGCTTATTTTGTTAATAAATTACGTATATTACAGTAGCTATTGGTTGTTAAAAACGTCTTAATTTACTTAAATTAGCGCGTTAAATAAATCAATTTTAGAATTAAATAATTGTTTATGGCTGAAGGAGAAAAGCTAATACCTATCAATATAGAGGATGAAATGAAGTCTGCTTACATCGATTATTCGATGTCGGTCATTGTGTCACGTGCGTTACCAGACGTAAGAGATGGTTTAAAGCCTGTGCACAGACGTGTTCTGTTTGGTATGTATGAGTTAGGAGTCCGAGCTAGCAGTGCTCATAAAAAATCTGCAAGAATCGTAGGGGAGGTTCTTGGTAAATATCACCCACACGGTGATACATCAGTATATGATACCATGGTGCGTATGGCCCAGGAATGGAGTTTACGTTACATGCTCGTGGATGGTCAAGGTAACTTTGGATCTGTAGATGGTGATAGCCCAGCGGCTATGCGTTATACAGAGGCAAGAATGCGGAAAATATCCGAAGATATGCTTGCAGATATTGAAAAAGATACTGTAGATCATACTTTGAATTTTGATGATACTTTACAAGAGCCAACTGTATTGCCTACCAGAGTTCCTGGTTTATTAATTAATGGTGCTTCAGGTATTGCTGTTGGTATGGCTACTAATATGCCTCCGCATAATTTAAGTGAAGTTGTAGATGGAACGATCTCTTATATTGACAATAATGATATAGAGATTGATGAATTAATACAACATATCAAAGCACCAGATTTTCCAACAGGAGGTACTATTTATGGATATGATGGTGTACGAGAAGCTTTTAAAACTGGTAGAGGTCGAATTGTAATACGAGGAAAAGCTAGTTTTGAAGAAGTTAATGGTAGAGAATGTATAATAATTACAGAAATACCTTATCAAGTTAACAAGGCGGATATGATTAAAAAGACCGCGGATCTTGTTAATGATAAAAAGATAGATGGTATTTCTTCTATTAGAGATGAATCTGATAGAAAAGGAATGCGTATCGTATATATGCTAAAGCGTGATGCAATTCCTAATATTGTACTTAATCTTTTATATAAATATACTGCACTACAATCTTCTTTTAGTGTTAATAACATTGCGTTAGTAAATGGACGTCCTCAATTATTAAATGTAAAAGAGATGATCCACCATTTTGTGGAACATAGACATGAAGTAGTTGTACGTCGTACCAAATATGAACTTAGAAAAGCAGAAGAAAGAGCACATATTCTAGAAGGGTTAATTATTGCTTCTGATAATATTGATGAAGTTATAGCTTTAATAAGATCTTCTTCTAATGCAGAAGAAGCAAGAGAAAAGCTTGTTGAACGCTTTAAACTTTCTGAGATACAAGCCAAAGCTATCGTAGAAATGCGCTTGCGTCAGTTAACAGGACTGGAACAGGATAAACTACGAGCAGAATACGATGATTTGATGAGTACCATTGAGGATCTTAAAGATATTTTGGCTAAGAAAGAGCGTAGAATGAATATCATCAAAGAAGAGCTTATTGAAGTAAAAGAGAAATATGGTGATGAAAGACGTTCTCAGATAGAATATGCTGGAGGAGATTTGAGTATTGAGGATATGATACCTAACGAAAAAGTAGTAATTACTATTTCCCACGCGGGGTATATTAAAAGAACACCTCTTAATGAATATAAGAAACAAAATAGAGGAGGAGTTGGGCAAAAAGGAAGTACTACTCGTAACGAAGATTTTCTAGAACATTTATTTGTAGGAACAAACCATCAATATATGTTGTTCTTCACTCAAAAAGGAAAATGTTTCTGGATGCGTGTTTATGAAATACCTGAAGGAAGTAAAACATCAAAGGGTAGAGCAATACAAAACCTTATAAACATTGAAAGTGATGATAAGGTAAAAGCATTTATATGTACCCAAGATCTGAAAGATGAAGAATATATTAATTCTCATTATGTCATAATGGCAACGAAAAAAGGTCAGGTCAAAAAGACATCTTTAGAGCAATATTCTCGTCCTAGAACTAATGGTATTAATGCTATTACTATTAAGGATAATGATGAATTATTAGAAGCAAAACTTACCGATGGAAAAAGCCAGGTAATGCTTGCTGTTAAGTCAGGAAAAGCTATTCGCTTTGAAGAAGAAAAAACAAGACCAATGGGTCGTGGAGCTTCTGGAGTTAGAGGAATTCGCCTGGCTAATGATGAAGATGAAGTAATAGGAATGGTAGCCGTTAATGATATGGAAAGTAATATTCTTGTTGTATCAGAAAATGGCTTTGGTAAACGTTCTAAGTTAGAAGATTATAGAATAACTAATAGAGGTGGTAAAGGTGTGAAAACCATTTCTGTTACAGATAAAACAGGTAATTTAGTCGCTATTAAAAATGTAACCGATGCTGATGATCTTATGATTATTAACAAATCAGGAGTTGCAATTAGATTAGCAGTAGAAGACCTTAGAGTTATGGGACGTGCTACGCAAGGAGTACGTTTGATTAATCTTAAAGGAAAAGATTCTATTGCTGCCGTGGCAAAGGTAATGCATGATGAAGATGATGTAGAAGATCAGGATGAATTGACTGATGATGATTCTACATCTATTGAAAATGTAGATAAACCTGACAATGCTGAAGATGGCACGACTATTGATAAGAATACGAATGAATAAATTAAATCCCACAAAAAAAACTCAAGTAATGAAAACTAAATTTATTGTAGCATTGTTCGTAATGGCGAGTGCTATTGGATTTTCTCAAGACGCAAAAAAAGCGGTTAAATCTGCTTCAAAAGCTTTAAAATCTGGTGATTTGTTGGTAGCTGGTGATGCATTGAAAGCTGCAGAAGGACAATTAGATGCTTCAGATGACAAATTGAAAGCCCAGTACTACTTTCTTAAAGGACAACTTTTATCAGCTACTGCAGATAAATCTTTAGATAAAATTGAAGGTGCTGCAGATGCTTATTTAAAAGCAATTGAAATTGAAAAAGCATCTGGTAGTTCAAAGTTTACAGGAGAAGCTGATCAAAAAATACAGCTAATACGTCAAAAGCTTGTAGAAGATGCAATTGCTGATCAAAATGCTAAGAATTATAAAGGGGCTTCAGAAAAACTGTATTTAGGTTATAAAACTAATAAAGCAGATACTATTTACCTATACTATGCAGCAGGTAATGCTGTAAATGGTAAAGATTTTGATACTGCTTTAGCCTACTATGGAGAATTAAAAGATCTTGGCTTTAATGGTGTTCAAGAGCAATTTGTTGCTACAAATAAAGAAACCGGAGAAGTAGATCCTTTTGATTCAAAACAAGTAAGAGATATTTCTGTAAAAGCAGGTACACATATTAAACCTGAAGTAAAAGTTACAGAATCTAGAAAAGGAGAAATTGCTAAGAATATTGCTTTAATCTATATCAGCCAAGGTAAAGATGAAGAAGCAATGAAAGCAATGGAAGACGCTAAGAGAGAAAACCCAAATGATCCTTCTTTATTACAGGCAGAAGCTGATATGTTCTATAAACTTGGAAACATCGCTAAGTATAAAGAAATAATGGAAAAAATCGTAGCTAACGATCCTGAAAATCCTGATTTATTATATAACTTAGGAGTTAGTGCTTCTAGATTAGGTGATAATGATCAAGCTATAGGTTACTATAAAAAAGCCATTGAGTTAAAGCCTGATTATACTTCGGCTCAGATTAATATTGCTGCAATCATTTTAAGTGGAGAAACAGAACTTAATGATAAAATGAATAGCTTAGGTGGTTCATCAGCTGATTATAAGAAGTTTGATGTATTAAAGAAGCAAAAAGAAGATTTATATAAAGAAGCAGTTCCTTTTCTTGAGGCAGCTTTAAAATCTGCACCTGATAATGTAGAAGCTGTGCGTACATTAATGCAGATTTTCTATCAATTAGATGACCCTAAAGCTGACGTGATGAAAAGTAAGCTTAAAGCATTAGAAGGAGGTAGCTAAAAAACTTCTTTTAAGAGATAGAAAAAACCGGAAGAAAATACATTCTTCCGGTTTTTTTGTGACTTAAATTTTCTGTTTATAGTGGAGTATTTGAAAGAAAAGTAAAAACAATTACTCTTATTTAGATGTTAGTTTAATAAGTACATCCACATTTACTTTGTCTACATCCAAAATCAAATCCTAATGTGATCAAATGTGATCCTGCTCCACCAACTGGTTCAAAGACTTCATTTACATTAATCTGATACCCGTAGGCTACATAAAAATTAGCCATCTTAATCCCTAGCATAGGTGATACTGATAATGGCTTAAAATCCTGATCTACTAAAGAACGAACACTTACACCAGCCCAATAGTAATCCCCACGATTCATTTTACGAACCTTAAGGTTTAAATCTGCCGTAGAACGACCATCTCCAGCAAAGTTCTGATACAATACTGATGGCTCTATCTCTATATCACTAAACCTATGATAAAAAGTGTATCCTGTATACAAGTAATAGTTCTGTATCGTGGCAGGTTCTGTTGGATTAAAATCATCGATCTCCTTTTGTAAAAGATTCACCGCATTTGCACTTAAGAAAAACCTTCCTAAACGATATAAAAACCCAATATCAAAATTAGAATTGTTTACCGTTACATCAGCTAATCCAGGACTTATCGGGTTATCAGGATCTCCATTATTAAAATCAGAAGTATCAATACCAAACTGCGTGAATTTATAACTAATACCAAAAGATAAATATTGGTTGTTATATTCATTAAGGGTTAAGTGATGCGCAAAGGATAGTTGTACCCCTTTTTGCGTTGTAAACCCGTTTTGGTCATTAAACAGTATGGCTCCAACTCCTGAACGATCCGAAATCCTTCCGTCAATGGATAGTGATTGTGTTCCTGGAGAATCTTCGATACTTACCCATTGTTCAAAACCAGAAGCACGTAGCTGCCAGCAATCTCCAATCCCTGCATAGGCTGAAGATATCAAATATGGATTGTCAGCGATATACTGATTTTGAATAGGAGCGAAAAACTCTTGACCGTATCCATAATTATTTATGATTAAACCAAAAATAATTATGGATATTACTCTATATATATTCTGTTCTTTTATATTCATCGCTTATCTGTGTAAAGTAAAGTGTCCAACAAATTCTCTTTTCTCTTTATCATTGACAATGATATGAAACCAGTAGTCTCCTGAAGGAAGTTCTTTACCTTGGTGAATTCCGTTCCAGCCACTATCTCTATGATCTCCTTTAAAATCTGCGAGTAATCTACCATATCTGTCAAATACTCTTACTTCGATATTTTCAAAAAGGAAAGGAATATTATCATTTGATGAGGTCTGATCAGGGTACCATCCTGTATCATTATTAGGATCAAAATAATTTGGAATAATAAGGTTTATATAAGTTAATTCTTGTGTAGATTCGATCTCACATCCTGAACTATCAACAACTCTGATTCTGTAATTTCCGCTATTCCGTATTGAGAACAGATTGGATTCTAGTTCTCTTTCTACATTATCACCATCAAGGAAAGTCACAAAATATGTGTATTCTGCTTGTCCACCAGTTACTATGATTTCATATTCATTTACATCTTGTGGATTACCTGTCATTTGTGCTACAGGAAGTGACATCGGTGTATATTCTTCTATGATAATAGTTCCTACAGTAACAGAACATCCGTTAGCGTGAAGCATTGATCCTTCATACTCTCCTGGATTAATCACAAAAGTACCGGTCATACTATCACTCGGAACAGGGTTAGCTGTACCATTAATACCTGTTAAGGTATAAATGATATCTGTTGTTACAGAATTATCTCCTAAAATAAAGTCGATATAATATACCGGTGCTTGTGTCACTGTTCCAGTAGTCGAATCTACTACAGGACAATCCATTCTGTTGTTTAATACAGCATTCAATGTTATACCAGGTGCTATATCAAGATTTAAAGAGTGCTCACAATTACTACTGTTATTAGAATCTCTAATAAATAAGGTAGTAACACCTCCTGGAAGATCTGTGATCACAAGATTTGTTGGATCCACAACTGGTTGGAAACTTCCATCCACTCCAGTGATACTCCAGAAATACCCAGGAACTCCTCCTGTAATTGCAACGGTAGCAGTACCATCTGCAAATCCAGCACAAGACTCTGGTGTGATTGATGAAATCGTAGCATTGATTGCAGGTGGCTCATTAATGATAATATCCAAAATAATAAATGGACATCCATTATCATCAGCCAACTCTACTCTATAAGTATCTGCTGGTAGACCATCAAATATATGCTCTCCTAATACGCTATCACTATCATCTTCAATGAAAGTAAACAATGCATTTCCTGCACTATCAAATAATGAGAATACATAATTAGGTGTACCTCCGGTTGCAGTTACGATAATTCTACCATCTACCTCACCATTACAGGTAATATCTTCAGCTACTGCTGTGGCTATAAACTCTGTAGGTTGTGTAATGGTAAACGGAACATCTTCTGGTCCACAATCTTCACTGGTTACACTATATACATAATCCCCAGCTAAAAGATCTCCAAAGAAACTAGTGGTTTGTGGTCCTATATTTACTGCTGCACCTAAATAATCTGTACCTGTTAAGGTGTACATATAGTTTCCTAATCCTCCTGTTACTGTTGCATCTATTGAACCAGTCGCTTCACTAAAACAGATAATGAAGGTATTGTTTAGATCTAATGTTACAGCTAATGGTTCTGGTTCTCTAACTGGTACTGTATTAGAAGGAGAAGATACACAACCATTACTATCTCTTACAAAGAAGATATAATCTCCTGCGGCAAGGTTTGTAAATGTAAATGGATTCGCTCCCGGAACATAGTTCACACCATCTGAGCTATACTCATATGGCGGTGTTCCTCCTGCAGCCGTTACTTCAATATCAGCTGTAGGATTAGCACAAGAAGGATCTCTTACGGTATCTACTGTAATAGTAACTTCGGTAGGAGCATCAATGGTAACATTAGCCGTAGCCGTACAATTCAAATTATCTGAAACAGTTACTATATAATTCCCAGCAGATAAATCTGTATAGGTATATGTGTCAGTACTACTTGTTACAGCGGTATCCTGAGATCCATCAGGGTACGTAAGAACAAATAGATATGTACTAGGTCCCTGACCTCCTGAAGCTGTAATGGTAATTGTTCCATCAACACTATCAATACAATCTAAGGTACTACCTATAGCAGAAGGTATTGTAATATCCATAGGAGAGGTAATTGTAACTGTTTCGGTAGTTTCACAACCATTTCCGTCTATAACTCTTACCTGGTAGATAATTCCTGCAGGATCATGAATTAAATTTTCGAAAAGTGAATTACTACTATAATTATCATATGGTGGTAATGGAACACCATTCATATCTTCTAAACGGAATAGGAGTGTTCCTGTTCCACCGTTAGCATCAGCTTCAATAATAGCAGAATCATTTGAACTACAATATCCGGAATTAATGACACTTATAGATAACTCCACAATTGGAGGAGAAACAATAGTATAAATATTAGATACATCAGTACAAGTAGTAACAGGATCTGTCACGGTTACCTGGATGTTTCCTGCACCAAGACTACCAATGATTATCGGATCTAATACGGTATTATCACCACCTCCACTAACGGTAACTCCTGTTGTAAGGTTGGTAGCGTCATAGGTATATGGTCCTGTATGTCCGGTTACTGATAGGCTTACTTCACCTGTTGTATCTCCAAAACATTGGATATCGTTAGCTGTTAATGCAATTGTTGCTTCTATTGTATCAAACGGTAGTACTTCATACGGAGCTGTATCGATAGAACATCCTGTATCTAAGTCAGTGATTCTAAAGATATAAGTTCCTACTGCTGGCAGATTAAAGTTTCCACTGGTAGTGGTTCCCGAAGGATCTTCTGCCACAGTCTGT
>NZ_JAXLPA010000013.1:0-1382 GCF_034322225.1 Aquimarina callyspongiae
TATACCTTTGAGGCCAGAACGACTACTGATGGATGTATTTATTCTGAAGATTTCACGATTAACAATATTGATTTTATAGCCGTTACAGGATCAGCTACATCAGAGCCTACGTGTAATGGTGATACCGATGGATCCTTATCCTTTACTATTACAGATATTGATTTAACGGCGACCACTTATAGTTATACAATTACTGGAGGTAGTATTACCGGATCTATCACCGGTGGTCCAATCAACACCACTCCTACACCGATTACGGGTCTTGGAGCAGGAACTTATACGATCACCGTTACTGACAACACTACGAGTTGTACTGCTACTGATACTGTAGTCATTACCGAACCTGCAGTATTAGGATTTACTGCTGTAGTTGATGAGGCAGATTGTGGTGCCAATACCGGAACCATTACTGTTACTGCTACAGGCGGCCGAGGTGGTTATGAATACCGATTAGTAAATAGCGGCGGGACTGAAGTAGTGGCCTACCAAAGTTCTAATGTATTTACGAATCTTGGTCCAGACACCTATACTGTTTTTGTTCGAGACGGTAATAGCGCTGCTGCTTGTGAGTTTAGTGATACGGTGACAGTTACCCAAACACTATCCCCTACCATTGCATTAGCTACTGGTGGTGATGCGTGTTATGATACTACTGATCAGGCGAGTCAATGGATTACCATTACTGGTGGCGTTGGTCCGTATACCTATAGTTTAAATGGCGGGGCTCCGGTTGCAATCACCTTTTTAGCCTCTCCACCTAATCCAGCCAACACATTTGAGATTCCAGGATTAACCCCAGGGAGTTATAGTGTTACTGTTTCAGACAGTAATAACTGTCCATCAGGAGCGGTTACTTTTGATATCGAGCCACAGTTAACCATTACCGCCTCTTTAACCAAGGATTTAGATTGTAGTGCCAGTCCTGATGCTACCATTGCGTTTACTATTACAGGAGGAAATGGTTCTAATGTTATAGAAATCATTAGAGACAGTGTTGTGATCGACAACAACTACACAGGCGGTTCTCCTTATACAACCAGTGTAGCAGGAACCTATGAAATTAGAGTAACCGATGCAGAAGGATGTCAAGCGACCTCCACTCCGATCGATGTCAATGCTCTTGTGCCATTAGGCGGGAGTACTAGTGTTGTAGATCCGGATTGTGCTGGTGACGAAGGTTCTATTACCGTTACCGTTACCGGTGGCGTTGGTCCATACACCTATAATTTAGATGCAGGCACGCAAGTTGTAACTACCGGTGCTACTACGACTACCTTTAATAACGTACCCGTAGGCGCTCATGTGATTACCATTACAGATTCTTTAGGATGTGTGATTACTCCTGCATTAAATGCGACTATCACAGCTCCAACCCCAATCAC
>NZ_JAXLPA010000013.1:1482-7355 GCF_034322225.1 Aquimarina callyspongiae
GCAGATATCGCTATTACACAAGAATACCGTTGTGATGCGAGTGGTTCCAGTGCGACTCCACAATTGGGAGAGATTACAATTTCTAACCCTCTGAATGGTAACGGGAGTTATGAATATAGTATTGATGGCGTTGATTTCACCAATACCACCGGAATTTTCACCGGTTTAACAGACGGAACCTATACTTTATATATTCGAGATACCGATACAGCAGCTTGTCCTGTCAATTTAGGACAGTTGACTATCGATCCATTGCAGGAAGTAACCGATTTAAGTTTTGCTTCTCCTGCGATACAATGTCCTGCATTGACTTCTGCAGTTACTGTTACTGCTACAGGTAATAATGGAGCGAGTAGTTTTGAATACAGGATTTCTGCTCCGGCAGGAAGTGCTACTGCTTTTAGTGCTGCCAATACGTTTACATTACCCGCAGGCACCTATACTTTTGAAGCCAGAACAACCACCGATGGTTGTGTATATGCTGAAGACTTCACTATTGATACAATTGATTTTATAGCAGTTTCAGGAAGTGTTACTGCAGAACCAACTTGTAATGGCGATACTGATGGATCCTTATCCTTTACTGTTACCGATATAGATTTAACAGCCACTACCTATAGTTATGTAGTAACAGGTGGTACTATTGTAGGCTCCATAACAGGCGGTCCTATCAACACCACTCCTACACCGATTACAGGTCTTGGAGCAGGTACTTATACGATCACTGTTACCGACGATACCACCAATTGTACAGCCACCGATACTGTCATTATTACAGAGCCGACAGTATTAGGATTTACCGTAGTTGTGGATGATGCAGATTGTGGTGCCAACACCGGTATTATCACTGTAACAGCTACCGGAGGTAGAGGAGGTTACGAGTATGAATTAAGAGATGCCGGAAACACTCCGATTATCACTTATCAATCCAGTAACGTATTTACCGGTTTAGCTGCCGGGACTTATATTATAGCCGTTAGAGATGGCAATTCAGCTGCTGCTTGTTCAGTAGACAATCAGGCAACCCCAACGGTTGTTGGAGAAACCCTTCCCCCTTCTATCGCCCTTGCTGCAGGAGGAGATGCGTGTTATGATACCACCAACCAGGCGAGTCAGTGGATTACCATTACCGGAGGCGTTGGGCCATATACCTATAGCTTAGATGGAGGTGCACCAGTTGCAGTTACCTTCTTAGCTTCTCCGCCAAATCCGGCCAACACTTTTGAGATACCAGGATTAACACCAGCTATTGGATATAGTGTGGTGGTAACCGATACAAATAACTGTTCTTCAGGCGCCGTTACCTTTGACATTCAGCCAGAATTAACCCTTGCGGCATCTTTAACCAAGGATTTAGATTGTAGTGCCAGTCCAGATGCAGTTATTGCTGTGACGACTACAGGAGGAAACGGAGGTAACACCTTTGAGATTAATATTAATGCAGGAGGGTATGGTCCTTATGCAGGAGTATTCCCTTTTACAACCACTACCGCTGGAACCTATCAGTTTAGAGTAACCGACTCCGAAGGTTGCCAGGCAGAAACAGGAGTTATTACAGTAACCCCAGCACCAGATCCAGTAGCAAATGCAGTAGCTACGGATGCGACTTGTTTTGGTCAGGCAGACGGTTCTGTAGTCATTACCGTAGATACGACAGTAGGAACAGCACCCTATCAGATTGACTTTAACGGAGGTGGGTTTAGCAACCAAACGACCTATGGTAGTTTAGCGGCAGCAACCTATAATTATGTAGTAAGAGACGCCAAAGGATGTACAGATACCTTTAGCATAGCAGTTGGAGAGCCAGCAGATGTTGTTATAGGTACAGAAAGCAATGTTGATATCACCTGTAGTCCAGGAACCGGAAATGTTCTTGGAACAATAGATTTATCTAATATCACCGGAGGTACCCCTCCATATACCTATAGCTTACTGAATCCAGATAATTCATTGGCGACCACAACCTCTCCAAACCCGGTTGGACCGACACCTAATGATTTCATTGTATTTAATGATGTTGATTTTGGGAACTATACCGTTAGGATAGTAGATGCCAATGGCTGTTTATACGAATTTGATTATAGTATCGCTACTCCTGCAATCTTTACAATCACCGAGAGCTCAACCGCTTCTTGTGCTGCTGGAGTAACAGCAAATATTACAGTTACAGGAGGTACCGGGCCCTTTAGGATTCGTGAATATCCTTCAGGCGCTTTTGTAAACCTGAATGCTCTACCAGCAAGTTCAGGAACTCCTTTTGAGCGAAATCATCAATTTCCAAATTTACCATTTGATACTCCTTTCACTTATGAAATAATTGATGATGGAACAAATTGTACCGATATTCGAACATTGACTCCACCAGCGAACCCATCAACGATCAACATAGCCTTGACAGAGAATGATGTTTCGTGTAATGCTGCAGGAGATGGTTCTATAGATTACACCATTACCACATATCAGGGAGATGAATTGACTTATGAGGTTTTCAGAATCACAGATTTAAGTGTAGATATCAGTGGAACATTAACCTTTGGAAACGGGAACCCAGAAACCGTTCCTGTAGGAGGTAGTGCAATTGATAACATTAGTGGTTTTGGTCCTGGAGACTATCTATTAAGAGTAACAGAGACAGGTGGCGCCGTTGCGAACCCTTGTAACTCTGCAATTCAATTCACTATAGAGGAACCCACACCAGTTAACCTTATAGAGACCAGTAATACACCGGGGAATTGTAATACCTTCGCCGAAGTAGTAGTGAATGGTCAGGGAGGGACTCCTCCATACCGTTATGCGGCGGTATTAGATGGAGCTCCAGCTCCATTACCTGGAGCGTATAATGCGAGTAATGTTTTATTACTGGACCAAGCTTTAGGATTATTATGGGATGTATATATGTTAGATGCGAATGATTGTCCGTTTGGGCCATTAGACGTTACTATCACTGCAACAGCAGACCCTGTATTTACCAGTGTTCCTGCATTTGTGGATGACCCTTGTACCTTTGATAACAATTATACATTTACAGTATTAGCCACAGGAGATAGCCAGTTAGAGTTTGGTATTGATGATGGAGATACCGGTACTGCAGATACTCCGATATTTGTAGCAGGAACTCCAACAGGAACTCCAAATGAATATACATACACCTATACCGTTACAGGTCCAAGTGTAGATCAATATACACTTACAGTAAGAGATGTTAACGGCTGTACCGATACAGATCAGATGATTGTATTCCCAGAGTTACTAGTAAGTGCAGACTTTACTACTGAGCCTACGTGTAGAAATTTTGACGGAGAGATTACTGTTACCGTAACCGGTGGATCTGACTTTACAACCAATCCAGGGAACTTTACCTTTGTACTAACCGGTACTGATAGTGGCGGTGCTGCTGTAGGTCCTATTACTCAAGTAGGTGCAGGAGGAAATATCTTCTCAACTATTTCAGCAGGAAGCTATTCGATTACCGTTACTGATGCAGCGATTGGTCCGGCACCAGGTTGTGATGCAACCACCACCGTAACCAGAGAAGTCCCATTAGATCCGGTACTGATTGTAATAGATACTGATAATGAGAGTTGTGTTGCTGCTGGGGATGGTTCTATCCAGGTTGGATTAGATCCTGCCTTCCCATTAGCAGATGACAACCCACCATATACTTATGAATTATATGCAGGAGCTGTAATTGCAGGAGTACCTATTACAACTCAGGTAGACAATGGACTCTTTACAGGGTTAGCTCCGGGAGCATATAGCATTAGAGTTACTTCATCACTAAGTTGTTTTGATGATGAATTAAATATTATAATCGATCCGGCGGATCCATTAGGAGCAACCCCGACACTGGGTACTTATAGCTGTAATGGAAGTAATGCAGAAGATTTACCAGATATTACCGTGGATATTGTAGGAGGAGTTGCTCCATATAGTATTACCTATACAGGTCCTATCTCTGGAACCAACCTTCCAGTAACCGGAACACAGTTTATTATTCTGGATACCCCAGCAGGAAGTTATGATATCACTATAACCGATGATAACAACTGTACCTTTACCATTCCTACTCAGAATGTAGGTCCATTCCCGATTATGAGTAACCCTGTGGTTACCTTGGTGGATAGAATTACTTGTGCTGCACCAAATGCAGAACTGGTAACGGTATCAGTAGATAGAATCACCGGAAACACCAATGGCTTCCAGTTTGATTTATTACCAGTTGGAGGAGCCGATGTACAGACCGTAGCAGAAGATCCTTCGGGAACCACTACCAGTGGAAACTTTAGTCTGCCAGCAGTAGGAACCTATATCTTTAGAATTACAGACTTAGATACAGGATGTTCTATAGATACAGCTCCATATGAAGTACTACCGTTTGATACAATAGAAGCCACGATAGCCCTTACAGCCAATACCATCCAATGTTTTGGAGATAATGGAGAAGTAAGCCTATCAGTAACCGGACATACAGGACCATATACCTATGACGCTACCAACCTTACAACAGGAGTTGTCGTTAGTGGAGGTGGTGATAATACCGTATTAGATCCGATAATCATTGGTGGTCTTGGTGCAGGAAACATCCAGGTAACCGTAACAGACCCTGTTACTACTTGTGACGATGTATCTAATATTGTTACCTTAATGCAGCCAACAGAATTAATGTTGAGTCTGGTTTCTCAGATAGAGGCAAATTGTAATGATGATGGACGTGTAGAAGTAACCGCTTCAGGAGGAACAGCTCCTTATGTATTTACAGCCACCGATGGAGGTACTGTATTTACAAACAATGATGGAAACTTTACCCTGCCAGGAGCAACAGGAGCAGGTATCGTTTATACGATAACTGTAACCGATGCCAATAGTTGTGCATCTAATCCAGCATCCTTAACTGTCACAGTCATCACTGCAGATAATCCGGTCTTAGATCCGTTACCTGCCTTTGTAGATGATGCCTGTACATTTGATAATAGTTACACTTTCACAGCAACAGCGACAAGTAATGTAACGGTTCCTCCAGGAACGGGAACATTAACTTTCCAATTGAATGCAGATACTCCGGTATCAGGAAATGTAAGTAATACTGAACACCAGTTTACCGTTACAGCTCCGGGAACATATACCGTTACGGTATATGATGAGAATGGATGTCCTTCGAATGTAGAATCTATTATTGTATATCCAGAGCCTATTGTAAGTGCAGACTTTACTACTGAGCCTACGTGTAGGAACTTTGATGGAGAGATTACTGTTACCGTAACCGGTGGATCTGACTTTACAACCAATCCAGGGAACTTTACCTTTGTACTAACCGGTACTGATAGTGGCGGTGCTGCTGTAGGTCCTATTACTCAAGTAGGTGCAGGAGGAAATATCTTCTCAACTATTTCAGCAGGAAGCTATTCGATTACCGTTACTGATGCAGGGATTGGTCCGGTACCAGGTTGTGATGCGACCACTACCGTAACCAGAGAAGTCCCATTAGATCCAGTACTGATTGTAATAGATACTGATAATGAGAGTTGTGTTGCTGCTGGGGATGGTTCTATCCAGGTTGGATTAGATCCTGCCTTCCCATTAGCAGATGACAACCCACCATATACTTATGAATTATATGCAGGAGCTGTAATTGCAGGAGTACCTATTACAACTCAGGTAGACAATGGACTCTTTACAGGGTTAGCTCCGGGAGCATATAGCATTAGAGTTACTTCATCACTAAGTTGTTTTGATGATGAATTAAATATTATAATCGATCCGGCGGATCCATTAGGAGCAACCCCGACACTGGGTACTTATAGCTGTAATGGAAGTAATGCAGAAGATTTACCAGATATTACCGTGGATATTGTAGGAGGTGTTGCTCCATATAG
>NZ_JAXLPA010000014.1:0-3545 GCF_034322225.1 Aquimarina callyspongiae
AGGAGATTCCCGTCTATACGGGAATACTAATATTGTTGACATATTGATTTAATATACGAGTTTGAGTAACTAAAAGCATTGTTCTAAGCAATTCTCCGTCCTGCTAATTGCTTAGCAGGACGTGCGCATAAGCCTATGGGTTATTAGTACTACTCGGCTATGACATTACTGCCTTTACACCTATAGCCTATCAACGTGGTAGTCTCCCACGACCCTTTAAAGAAATCTCATCTTGTGGTGGGTTTCGCGCTTATATGCTTTCAGCGCTTATCCCTTCCGAACGTAGCTACTCTGCAATGCTCCTGGCGGAACAACAGATACACCAGCGGTTCGTCCAACTCGGTCCTCTCGTACTAAAGTCAGATCCACTCAAATTTCTAACGCCCACTGTAGATAGAGACCGAACTGTCTCACGACGTTCTGAACCCAGCTCGCGTGCCACTTTAATGGGCGAACAGCCCAACCCTTGGGACCTTCTCCAGCCCCAGGATGTGACGAGCCGACATCGAGGTGCCAAACCCCCCCGTCGATGTGAGCTCTTGGGGGAGATCAGCCTGTTATCCCCGGAGTACCTTTTATCCTTTGAGCGATGGCCCTTCCATGCGGAACCACCGGATCACTATGCTCTACTTTCGTACCTGATCGGCCTGTATGCCTCTCAGTCAAGCTCCCTTATGCCATTGCACTCTACGCACGATTACCAACCGTACTGAGGGAACCTTTAGAAGCCTCCGTTACTCTTTTGGAGGCGACCACCCCAGTCAAACTACCCACCAAGCACTGTCCTTCCATTGGAAGTTAGGCTCCGAATAAGCAAAGGGTGGTATTTCAACAATGACTCACCAACGCCTGGCGACGCTAGATCAAAGTCTCCCACCTATCCTACACATTACTTATCCAAAGTCAATACTAAGCTATAGTAAAGGTTCACAGGGTCTTTTCGTCCCACAGCGGGTAACCGGCATCTTCACCGATACTACAATTTCACCGAGCTCATGGCTGAGACAGTGTCCAGATCGTTGCACCATTCGTGCAGGTCGGAACTTACCCGACAAGGAATTTCGCTACCTTAGGACCGTTATAGTTACGGCCGCCGTTTACCGGGGCTTCAATTCAGATCTTCGCCGAAGCTAAACCCTCCTCTTAACCTTCCGGCACCGGGCAGGTGTCAGGCCATATACATCATCTTTCGATTTAGCATAGCCCTGTGTTTTTGATAAACAGTCGCCTGGACCTTTTCACTGCGGCCCTCATTACTGAGGGCGACCTTTCTCCCGAAGTTACAGGTCTATTTTGCCTAGTTCCTTAGCCATGAATCTCTCGAGCACCTTAGAATTCTCATCCCAACTACCTGTGTCGGTTTACGGTACGGGCTGCTTCACTCGTTTTTCTTGGAAGTCGATTCGCTAGATTATCACCTCGGCCGTAGCCTTAGTGTACTATCGCCGTGTTACCACTGGCTTCAACGCACATTTCCGTCAGTGCGCACTAACTATTCGCCTCCGTCACTTTTAGCGTGAGCAGGTACAGGAATATTAACCTGTTGTCCATCCACTACCCCTTTCGGGTTCGCGTTAGGTCCCGACTAACCCTCAGCTGATTAGCATAGCTGAGGAAACCTTAGTCTTTCGGTGTGCGGGTTTCTCGCCCGCATTATCGTTACTTATGCCTACATTTTCTTTTGTAGCTGCTCCAGCAAGAATCGCCTCTCACCTTCAACGCCACTACAATGCTCCCCTACCACTTCTTAAGAAGTCCATAGCTTCGGTAATATGCTTATGCCCGATTATTATCCATGCCGAACCGCTCGACTAGTGAGCTGTTACGCACTCTTTAAATGAATGGCTGCTTCCAAGCCAACATCCTAGCTGTCTAAGCAGTTCAACCGCGTTTATTCAACTTAGCATATATTTAGGGACCTTAGCTGATGGTCTGGGTTCTTTCCCTCTCGGACATGGACCTTAGCACCCATGCCCTCACTGCTGTGCATCATTTTATAGCATTCGGAGTTTGTCAGGAATTGGTAGGCGGTGAAGCCCCCGCATCCAATCAGTAGCTCTACCTCTATAAAACTAACACAACGCTGCACCTAAATGCATTTCGGGGAGTACGAGCTATTTCCGAGTTTGATTGGCCTTTCACCCCTACCCTCAGGTCATCCCAAGACTTTTCAACGTCAACGGGTTCGGTCCTCCACTTTGGGTTAACAAAGCTTCAACCTGCCCAAGGGTAGATCACACGGTTTCGCGTCTACTACTACTAACTGTACGCCCTATTCAGACTCGCTTTCGCTACGGCTCCGATCCTCAAAATCTTAACCTTGCTAGTAAAAGTAACTCGTAGGCTCATTATGCAAAAGGCACGCCGTCACCATAAATGGCTCCGACCGCTTGTAAGCGTATGGTTTCAGGATCTATTTCACTCCCTTATTCAGGGTTCTTTTCACCTTTCCCTCACGGTACTGGTTCACTATCGGTCTCTCAGGAGTATTTAGCCTTATGGGATGGTCCCCACAGATTCATACAGGGTTACACGTGCCCCGCACTACTCAGGATACTACTAGATTTTTGATCTTTACTTATACCAGGCTATCACTGTCTTTGGCTCCTCTTTCCAAAGGATTCTAATTCATTACAAAAATCATATCGTAGTCCTACAACCCCCGCAATGCCGTAACATTACAGGTTTGGGCTAATCCGCGTTCGCTCGCCACTACTAACGGAATCACTATTGTTTTCTTCTCCTCCGGGTACTTAGATGTTTCAGTTCTCCGGGTTCGCCTCCTTGCGGATACTATATCTTCAATATAGTGGGTTGCCCCATTCGGATATCTGCGGATCAATCTGTATGTGCCAGTCCCCGCAGCTTTTCGCAGCTTATCACGTCCTTCTTCGCCTCTGAGAGCCTAGGCATTCCCCATACGCCCTTAATTAGCTTATGCGTCTTGCTTATAACTTGCTCTTTTAGTTTTTTGATGATATAAATAATTATATCATCACTCTTTTATCATTACTTGTCTCGCAAGAGAACAAGCAATGCTCGTATTTTTAAATCAATATGTCAATGAACGTTTTTCTTATCATAAATATAAAAACGATGAGCATAAAACCTATTTCACAATGTGAATCCTGTGTTTTATAAACTATCAACCCTTATATCTAAAGAATCGTGGAGAATACCGGAGTCGAACCGGTGACCTCCTGCGTGCAAGGCAGGCGCTCTAGCCAGCTGAGCTAATTCCCCGTCAATAAAGTTGGCAAACTGCCAGAATATAGTGGACGTAGCACAACTTCTAAAATTTCCTATTCAATATATAATCAATGAACGTAATTTGTAGTCTCAGGCAGACTCGAACTGCCGACCTCTACATTATCAGTGTAGCGCTCTAACCAGCTGAGCTATGAGACTGTCTTAGTAGTCTTAAATCTTCAGACAACAACCCCATGTTTATACAAACCTGAAATTATAATCATCAAACCTGAAACTTACTTTATTAATCGACAGCTAAAAGACTAAAAACATATAAAAATACTACTCCGTCGTAC
>NZ_JAXLPA010000014.1:3645-5355 GCF_034322225.1 Aquimarina callyspongiae
ATTCTTGTCTACCTTAAAGGTAAATCTCTAGAAAGGAGGTGTTCCAGCCGCACCTTCCGGTACGGCTACCTTGTTACGACTTAGCCCCAGTTACCAGTTTTACCCTAGGCCGCTCCTTACGGTGACGGACTTCAGGTACCCCCAGCTTCCATGGCTTGACGGGCGGTGTGTACAAGGCCCGGGAACGTATTCACCGGATCATGGCTGATATCCGATTACTAGCGATTCCAGCTTCACGGAGTCGAGTTGCAGACTCCGATCCGAACTGTGACCGGCTTTATAGATTCGCTCCTTGTCACCAAGTGGCTGCTCTCTGTACCGGCCATTGTAGCACGTGTGTGGCCCAGGACGTAAGGGCCGTGATGATTTGACGTCATCCCCACCTTCCTCGCGGTTTGCACCGGCAGTCTTGCTAGAGTTCCCGACATTACTCGATGGCAACTAACAACAGGGGTTGCGCTCGTTATAGGACTTAACCTGACACCTCACGGCACGAGCTGACGACAACCATGCAGCACCTTGTAATCTGTCCGAAGAAAAAACCATCTCTGGTCCTGTCAGACTACATTTAAGCCCTGGTAAGGTTCCTCGCGTATCATCGAATTAAACCACATGCTCCACCGCTTGTGCGGGCCCCCGTCAATTCCTTTGAGTTTCATTCTTGCGAACGTACTCCCCAGGTGGGTTACTTATCACTTTCGCTTAGCCACTCAGATCGAAATCCGAACAGCTAGTAACCATCGTTTACGGCGTGGACTACCAGGGTATCTAATCCTGTTCGCTACCCACGCTTTCGTCCCTTAGCGTCAATCAATTGTTAGTGATCTGCCTTCGCAATCGGTATTCTGTGTAATATCTATGCATTTCACCGCTACACTACACATTCTAACCACTTCACAATGATTCAAGACCAGCAGTATCAATGGCAATTTTACGGTTGAGCCGCAAACTTTCACCACTGACTTACTGACCCGCCTACGGACCCTTTAAACCCAATGATTCCGGATAACGCTTGGATCCTCCGTATTACCGCGGCTGCTGGCACGGAGTTAGCCGATCCTTATTCGTAGAGTACCGTCAGAGCTCTACACGTAGAGCGGTTTCTTCCTCTATAAAAGTAGTTTACAACCCATAGGGCAGTCTTCCTACACGCGGCATGGCTGGATCAGAGTTGCCTCCATTGTCCAATATTCCTCACTGCTGCCTCCCGTAGGAGTCTGGTCCGTGTCTCAGTACCAGTGTGGGGGATCTCCCTCTCAGGACCCCTATCTATCGTAGCCTTGGTATGCCGTTACCATACCAACTAGCTAATAGAACGCATAGCCATCTTATATCAATAAATCTTTAATTAATCAGTGATGCCACTAATTAATACTATGGGGTATTAATCCAAATTTCTCTGGGCTATCTCCCAATATAAGGTAGGTTCTATACGCGTTACGCACCCGTGCGCCGGTCGTCAGCAAGATTGCAAGCAATCTCCTGTTACCCCTCGACTTGCATGTGTTAAGCCTGCCGCTAGCGTTCATCCTGAGCCAGGATCAAACTCTTCATCGTTTGTTCTTAAATATTGTAAAACAATACAACGGAATTTTTAATCGTATCTCTAAAATGATTCTAGTCTTTTAATTCTTAATTTGCATCTAATTATAAATAATCAAATACGCGCTGTCAATCAATATGTCTATGAACTTTTTCTATAACTAAAGT
>NZ_JAXLPA010000015.1:0-4436 GCF_034322225.1 Aquimarina callyspongiae
GATTACTATCCGTTTGGGATGCTACTCCCGAACAGACACGGAAACACATCTGACTATCGCTATGGGTTTAATGGTAAGGAGTTAGATAATGAAGTTAAAGGGGAAGGAAATAGTTATGATTTTGGAGCAAGAATGTATGATCCAAGAGTTGGTAGATGGTTAAGTGTTGATCCTTTAAGAAAAAGAGCTCCAGGAATTACACCTTATAGATTTGGTTTTAATAATCCCCTTAGATATCAAGATCCTGATGGTAAGTGGGAAGAAGATGGTCATTTTTGGACAGTTTATGCATTTGGTCTAATGTCGGGATTAGATAAAAGTACAGCTCGCTACTTAGCATGGCAAGCTGAATTTTACGACCATGAAGTTCATAATGATTATTCCATGACTATGACTCCGGCTCCAGGAATGGATCTTCTTGTTTGGGGAAAAGATGGTGGAGCTGGAACTTGGGCTTGGGAGGCTTTTCAAGAAGATTTTCATGGTTTAACTGGAGGCCCTCAATCTGAAGTATTGAATAAAGCAGTTGATTTAATTCTTTTAGATAATACTTTTATGCAACTTCATACAATAGGCGATGCCTGGGCTCATAGTTATGTTGATTCAGGTAGTGGTGAAAGAATGATGTTTGGCTCAGAAAAAATAACAGTTCCTTTATTAGGTAGAATTACTTTTCAACATGCTTTTGTAGATGAAAACGGTAATCGACGAAATGGCCCTGATACAACCGATAATATAGCGGATAGACCATTAGCATATGCAGGTTATATTGGGTCTTTAGATAAGATATACAATGACCCAAAGTTTACATTTAATTCTCAAGTAACCAATAGTACTAACTTTGAAATGTTTTCATATATACAAAAGCAAGGAGGTAATAGAGATACAAATATTTTTCTTTTAAAATCTTATACAGAGTATATGACAGGAGAATCTAATAAATGGGGACATGTTGATGAAAAATCTGCTAACAAACTTAGAGGAATGTTTAAATTGTTAGGTGTTGAATACTCAACTTCAAATAAGAAAGTGAAGTCGACAGATGGTAAAACAATAACAATACATTTTACAACTGTTGAAAAGAAGAAAAAAGGATAATTTTATTAGTAATCACATTTTATGAAGAATAAAGTTTTTAAGGCACAACTTATAGTATTAATTGTAGGTTTAATAATATTTTTTCTTTCCTACCAAAAATATCTAAACTATTTGTTTGTAATATATTATTCTTATATTTCTTTTGCCTTAGGGTTTTTGGGGTTTATTTTATTCATATATTCTATATCAATAAAGAAGATTAATTTTTATGTTTTATTTTTTAGTATTCTAAATTTAATTTATTTACCGATTGTTTTATTTTTAATGGTTTCTAAATTGCATTAATTTTCCTTGGTGCCAAAATAAGTGTTTGAATAAAAGGTTGCTGAAGTTAAAATAGCAATGATTCGTAATCCATTCAGTAAACAAAATGAAAAATGAATTATAACAATATAAGCAAAAGCTACTTATTAAAATAGGTAGCTTTTGTTTTTTATTTAATCATATACCAAATAACATCAATTAATCTTTTAATAAACCGCTAATTTATCGTGTACTTTTTCAATTTCTTTATCAATGTATGATTGTGCAAAGTGTACATATCGATAAAAAGAACTACTGTTTCCGGTATGACCACTAATATTACGAACTAAATGCTCCGGCATTCCCAAAATAAGCATTGTTGTAATAGCGGTACGGCGCATCATATGACTACTCATCTTATCACAAAAGCGTACATTTGTTTTTTGAGTAGATTTTTGTGATTTAGGCACTTTGCCTAAACGCTCTCTAGAAACTTCAATAGAAGCCGTAAAACTAGCTTTCTCTCCTATGCTTTTAAGGGTTTTATTAAAGTTAAACAGAGTTATTGGTGTAAATACAATTATTCTATTACTGCGTGGTTGATATTTTTTATAAATATCAATAGCATAATTAGGTAACTTTACTGAGGTATAGGTCTTGGTTTTTTTACTCTTAACCTTTACATACACATCGTCTTGAATCTTTTCAAAGTTCTGATTGGTTAGTAAAAATATATCTGAGAAACGTAAACCTGTAGTACAGCCAAACACAAAAATATCTTTAATACGTTGTTCAGTTTTTGTTAGGGAAGTTTCAAATATTTTATCGTGAATTAAAAATTTAAGTTGTTCTGGTGATAGAACTAGAATATCGACTTCCTCTTTCCTAACATATAAAAGACGATGAAAGTCGCCTGTTTGAAAATCTTTATCATTTTTTAGATAGTTAAAAAATGTACGAATCTGTTTCATATTCTGACCAACATAATTATCATAACACCCTTTTTTAAACATAAACTGAGAAAACTTATTATAAAATTTTTTCCAATAATTTTTCTCAGAAGTTATTTCTCGTTTGGTCAATTTTGAAGCATCGCAAATACGTAGTTCAAAATCAGTATCTACAGAAAACTCAATTAAATTATGTAATACATAACGATAATTATTTATAGTCCCTTTTGTAATACGCTCACCATTCTTTTTTAATCGTTTACCAGTTTCAGAATCACGAATAAATTGTTTGAATAACGGTACTAAAAGGGTGGTTTTTTTCATGCTATAATATATTTTTCAGCCAATAATAATTGTGGTAATTACTCTCTATTAAGATTCCTTTTGTTAAAAAGGTTTTAAATAAAATAGCAAAAGAAAAGAGAGTATGTTAATATTAATGTTCTTAATATTAGTGATGTTACCCTGTCTTTATAATTTTAATTTTTTACTTCCATAAAAAATTAAAATTATAAAGACATAGATACTCTCAGAATAACCATTTTTTGTTTAATTACTCTCTAATAAATTGAATACATTTATCAAAAGCATAAAGTTTAAAACTCTATAAAAGCAACACAGTATACTACTCTTTTAAGAAATCAAACACGTACAAATTGTCCTTTTTATTAAAGGTATAACTGCTAGAAGGTTTTTCAAAAGAAAAATGACTAGTAGCCCATAAAACAGTAGCAAAAAACAATCCTTCCTTTTGAAAATCACAATCATTGAAGATTACACTTTTAACAAAAAAATGAAAAGAATCATTTGCTGAGTTTTGTTTATTTACAAAAAATAAAGCTTTTTTTATTATTTCCTTTTCTTCACTATTAAGAAATACGGTATCATCATAATTGAGTATTACACCTTTTTCTTTATCTAAATCTAAGTTTTTTTCATAAGCAATAATCAAGTCTATGGCAATACCCCAAGTAGCGGTCTTATCACGTAATCTATATTTATATTCCGATTCAATCATAACTAAAATTTAATTCTTGAAAATATGTCTTTTGAAAAGAAAAATTCTGTTCCTCCATTACCAGTTGGTCTTATAACGTGCTGAAAATCGTGTTTAAGCCCCTCCCCAAATAACTTACTGTGTGTATTCATAAAATCATCTGAAAAATTTGTTCCAGCTTTCGTCATATCAAAAGTTTTTAACCTGTGATATCTAGATACCCTGAAGGAAACTACTTCAAGATTAGTAATTCCTCTTGACTCTTTTAATGCTTTATATGCAAATGCCTGTGTTTTATCTCCCCAAGCATAGATACCTTCTCCAAGATGTGCGCGACTTGCACTATTTGGCCATGGAGCACCTCCATTGAGTAAACGAGTGGCATCATCAGCACCTTGAACAGTATAAAATATTTTTGGAGATGACTTGCCTAATAATCTAACAGCAGGCAAGAAAAGAGTTAGGGTAGATATATTATCTGTTTCTAAGTGACCACTAGCCATATAAGCTAAATGATTATTATTTCGTTTTGCAAGACTATTAGCATATTGACTAAGGAAAGTTCCATAACCATCAACCTTTTCTCTAGACGTTACAAATTTAGAATATTCATCAAAATCCCCTGAAGCTTGAGATTGACCGTTCCAAGAGGTATTCCATTTTCCAGTTATCTTAGCATAGTTTACCGCTACAGGTTTTATAATTTCTGAATAAGCTTCTTCTGTATACCAACCTGCATCAGACCCATTTACACCTCCTTCATGCCAAACCCAATTTGGTTTTAAACTTCCATCCCATAGAACGTTGATCCCAAAGTCGCCACTATCAATTAATTCTCTATCATAATGTCGTCCACCCTGTTCACCTTCTTTAGTTCCTGGTTCAGCAGGTTCAAGACCTTCTAACTCAACTTTATCTATAGGTCTATTACCACTAAACTGATATGGAGAGTAATAAGGATAATCTTTTTCTAGAGGATCCACTGCAAAGAACCTACCCACTCTTGGATCGTGCATTCTAAACTTATAGTTTACAGAATTCCCTTCACCTTTTACTTCATTATCCATCTCTTGTCCCTGGAAGCCGTAACGATAGTCGCTAGTGTTTCCGTGTCTGTTCGGGAGTAGCATCCCAAACGGATAGTAATC
>NZ_JAXLPA010000016.1:0-1525 GCF_034322225.1 Aquimarina callyspongiae
GTCGATCTTTCCATCATTGTCGTTATCTGCATAGGAGAGTCTGATGTTTCCTAAATGATCTTTGTATTGATAAATATATTTATAGTTGTTACCATCTGGTTCTATATATCCTTCTGGATGGTTCAAGAATTGTAACACTTTTTCATCACTGTTATTAGGCCCTGGAGGTAATCCTAAACTCAAATTACTCTTATAGATATAATTACCTGCATATTGAGTAGTGGTTTGATTAGGATACTCTGTTACCTTTTTGCTTATTTTTACTCCTGTGGCGTCATAAATATAGGTAATATTTCCGTTTGTTGTGCCATTTGTAATGGTTACTTGTTCTGGTAAATTTAAATGATTGTAAGTAATGGCTGTAATGCCTTTGTTTTTATCAATCGTCATATTACCATTAGCATCATATACGTAATCATCACCAGTCTTATTAGCGTCATTAAAACCATCAGCACTAGGCCTGCTATCTGTTACAGATAACAACTTATTTCCATTGTCATATTCATAATTAAGGTTATCGACGTAAACACTATTAGATCCAAATCTATGCAGATTGTCTATATTTCCGTTTTTGTCATAATAAGCAACCATCGTATAACTATTATTAATGGTCAACGAATTACCTTCTCCATATTGCCCTGTAAACAATCTGTTCAGGTTATCATAAGCATATTCATACCCGCGTTTTATATGATCATTGGCTGTACGCCATTGGGTTTCAACAATGTTTCCGTTATATAAAGGTACATAAGCACTCGTTGCATCAAAATCTTGATTGTTATAATTGATCTTAAAAGTAAAGAGGTCATCACCAATATTATTGATATCATTGATGCCTGTCAGCCAACCGCGTACATTATAGGTATAATCTACGGTTTGTAAACCTGTTCCTGGGGTAGTTCCTCCTACATTTTTTGTAGTTAGTTGTCCTATTTCATCGTAAGTATTGCTTACAATATGTTCTGTTGCCTGGGTACCTATCTGTTGGGATTGATCTAATAATCTGCTCATATGGTCATAAGTAAAGGTATCCACCGTTACAATAGGAGCATTACTATCTTTGGTATGCGTAGTTTTGGATGTTAACACCTTGCCTGCAAAATCCAGTTGAGTTTCTACAATATCTGTCGTGTTTAAATATTCATTGGTACTATGTACATATACAGGTCTTCCTTTTTGATCATAGTAGGTTACGGTTGTAATCCAGAAGCTGGTACCTAGTACTCGTACTTTAGATGCGGTAGCCAATCCTTTAGCATTGGTAGCAATGGTTTGATTGTATACCGTTCCTGGATTACTAACACTGCTATCAAACGTGTAATTGTCATAGTAATTGATGGTGTATATTTCATCAAAACTATTAGGGTATACACTTCCTTTATTATAATAAATAGTCGTACCTGCATATAGATTTGCTGTGGTTGTTTTATTGACATATTGAGAAACTGATGCATCAGCTTCTGCTTGTACAACACTTCTTTCTTTGGTGTTGTTTTTATCTACTCCTGTATACGCAACACGACCA
>NZ_JAXLPA010000017.1:0-1431 GCF_034322225.1 Aquimarina callyspongiae
TCCAGATAACACTACCGATGTAGATCCGGACAATGATGGTAGTCCTGATGATCCAACAGTAACCGACCTGAGTCAACCATTACTGGATATCACTAAGACCGATACCTATGTAGATACCAATGGTAATAGTATCATTGATGCCGGGGATACGATCAACTATGTCTTTACAGTGACCAATACCGGAAATGTAGACCTTACAGGAATCAGTGTTACGGACGGCTTAGTTACCGTAACACCAGCTACGACGATTGATTTAGTAGTAGGAGCAAGTGACAACAGTACCTATACCGCGAGTTATGTAATCACCGCAGCAGACATTACCGCTGGTAGCTTTAGCAATACCGCCGTAGCCAGTGCCTTGAACCCATTAAACCCATTAGGTCCACCAGTAGAAGATGATTCTGATGATCCAGATGATACTACCGATGTAGATCCGGACAATGATGGAAGTCCAGACGATCCAACAGTAACCGACTTACGTCAACCACTATTGGATATCACTAAGACCGATACCTATGTAGATACCAATGGTAACAGTATCATTGATGCCGGAGATACGATCAACTATGTGTTTACAGTGACCAATACCGGAAATGTAGACCTGACCGGAATCAGTGTAACAGATGCTTTAGTTACAGTCACACCAGCTACGACGATTGATTTAGTAGTAGGTGCGAGTGATAACAGTACCTATACCGCAAGTTATACCATTACTGCCGCAGATATTACCGCCGGTAGCTTTAGCAACACCGCCGTTGCCACAGCACCGAACCCACTGGGTGGAGCAGATATCACCGATGATTCTGATGATCCAGATAACACTACCGATGTAGATCCGGACAATGACGGTAGTCCTGATGATCCAACAGTAACCAACCTGAGTCAACCATTACTGGATATCACCAAGACCGATACCTATGTAGATACCAATGGTAATAGTATCATTGATGCTGGGGATACGATCAATTATGTGTTTACAGTGACTAATACCGGAAACATTGACTTATTCAATATACAGGTAACAGACGCTCTGGCAACAGTAACGCCAGCTACAACAATTAATTTAGTAGTAGGAGCGAGTGACAACAGTACCTATACCGCAAGCTATGTAATCACCGCAGCAGACATTACCGCTGGTAGTTTCAGTAACCAGGCAGTTGTAAGTGCACCAAATCCTTTAGATCCAACGGGTCCACCTGTAGAAGATGATTCTGATGATCCAGATGATACTACCGATGTAGATCCAGACAATGACGGAAGTCCAGACGATCCAACAGTAACCGACTTACGTCAACCACTATTAGATATCACTAAGACCGATACCTATGTAGATACCAATGGTAACAGTATCATTGATGCCGGAGATACAATCAACTATGTCTTTACAGTGACCAATACCGGAAATGTAGATCTGACCGGAATCAGTGTAAC